>JAVRCV020000053.1:0-145047 GCA_034530615.2 Aulosira sp. ZfuVER01 | reverse complement strand
AACCAAGCTCAGATACTCGTTAATCAAGCTCAAATACTGGTTAATCAAGCGCAAATATTGGTTAATCAGTCCTTAGATACTGGTTAATCAGGCTTAGATACTCGTTAATGAAGCTTAGATACTCGTTAATCAATATTCCATACTCTTAAGGGTATCGCTATATGAACAAAGCCTGCCCACCAAAGCTTGATTCACAACAGGTAGAGAAATGAAAAAATTTCTGAAATATCTCAGTTTAGGTATATTTTCTACGATGATCGCTGCAACGCCTGGACTGGGAGCTGAACGCATTAGTTTTTTTTACCCTCCCTTTGGGGAGTTTTCTTTATCTGCTGAATCCCTCGAAAAATTTGCTAAGGAAGGTAAAATCAACAGTGAATTAGCATTTTATGCTAAACGTGCTACTCCTGAACAACTTGCTCAATTACGGCAACTACTGCAACAAAAATTTGATATTCCTCCGGTTTTAGTTTCTCAATTTACCTACTCACCTTTAGGTGAGGCGGTATTACGACGTTTAGGGGAATTACTGCTTACTGAGTCTCGCCAGAATGGTTTTTATGCGATACGTGGGGCTTTGATTTTATCTGCGGCCGATCCAGAAGGTTTAACAGTTGTAAATTTGTTGCGTAAGTATCCTAGCGACAGTTTGCGATTAAATTTTTCTGAGGGTCTACAGATCGTTAATAGCTTGTTAGAGTTGGGCAAAGCCAAGGATCAAATTGTTGCATTTATCAAACAACAGACGATCGCAGAAGCTCCTAATGGCAAGGTTGACTTCTCGCAACAGCCAGATTTGCGATCGCCTGGAAATTACAAATGGCAAATCGCTAGCCTCAAACTTAACGACAATTCCCGGAATCGCAGTCTACCTGTGGATGTCTATGTGCCGCAAACATCATCGTCAACCACAGGAGATGCACTAAAACCGCCCTTTCCGCTAGTTGTAATTTCTCATGGTGTGGCTTCAGATCGCTATGCCTTCGTCTACCTTGCCGAACATTTAGCATCTCACGGTTTTGCTGTTGCTGTCTTAGAACACCCTGGTAGTAATGCTGAACGCTTTCAACTATATTTTTCCGGCTTGGCTGGGCCCCCAGAAGCAAAAGAATTTCTCAACCGACCTTTAGATGTTAAGTTTGTACTCGATCAACTCCAGCAGTTAGATAAAACCGATCCCAACCTCAGAGGGAAACTAAATTTCCAACAAATTGCAGCGATCGGTCATTCCTTCGGTGGTTATACTGTTATGGCTTTGGCTGGAGCGAAAATTAACTTTGACAAACTGCGCCGCGATTGCAATCCTAATAGAACCTTGAATGTGTCAGTATTTTTGCAATGTCGTGCTTATGAGTTGCCAGTAGCAAATTATCCACTGCAAGACAATCGCATTAAGGCTGTGATTGCGGTAAATCCGATTGATAGTTCGGTCTTGGGTGAAAGCGGTGTGAGTCAAATTCAAGTACCGACAATGCTAGTAGCCGGTAGTGAAGATATTTTCGCCCCACCAGTAGCTGAACAAATTTATCCTTTTACTTGGCTACCTAATCCCAATAAATACTTAGTTTTAATCGAAAAAGCTACACACTTTAGTGCGATCGCAGAACCAACTGCTAACAATAATGTCTTACCTGTACCAGAAGCTTTACTAGGGCCAAATCGTGCGCCTGCTTATTCCTATCTCAAAGCCTTAAGCCTAGCTTTCTTAGACACCCATCTTTTAAATCGTTCTGAATACCGTTCTTATTTGCAGCCTGCTTACGCTCAATATATTAGTCAGGCTCCTCTCAATCTCAGTGTTTTACAGTCCTTGACAACAGAGCAGTTGAAACAAGCATTGAATGGCTTAGATCCCCAACCAACAGTACCAGCACCAAAACCACAGCCAACCCCTACTCCGTCACCGTGAGGGGGATGAGGGAGACAAGGGGGAGCCACTGCGTTGGACGGGTTTCCCGGCTTAAAGCAAGTGGCGTGACAAGGAAGTTGAAAGCTATTCTTTATAATGAGATTTAGACTATGTTATTTATCTATGTCTCAACTCCCTACTTTGCAAGCAATTATTGAGTCCGTGGAAGCTCTCTCAGAAGACGAGCAAGATGTGCTATTTGACTTGATTTACAAACGCCGCATTGCTAAACGCCGCCAAGAAATTGCTCATAACGCTAAGGTAACAATGCAAGCCGTCAGCAATGGTACTGCTCAGAGAGGTAACGCCACTGAACTAATGGCTAGTGTTTTTGGGGATGAGGAATGAGGGTGTTAATTTTCGATGAAAGTTTTCGCCGTGCCCTTAAACGCCGTTGTAAAAATCGTCCTCAACTTCAAGCCAAAGTTTTAACAACCCTAAGTCTGCTTGAGATTGATCCATTTTCCCCTACCCTCAAAACCCACAAGCTGCAAGGCGAACTTCAAGATCTCTGGTCTTGCTCTGTGGAATATGACTTTCGGATTGTCTTCTATTTTCAGAAGTTTGAGGATATGGAAGAAGAGGCAATCGTCTTAGTTGATGTAGGTACGCATGATGAAGTCTAATAACGTACCGCGAATTGACTCTACATTACAACAAATTGAATATTTTTTTAATCAGATAAAACCTAAAATATGCACTCCAGTAAAATATATTGACTGCCAATAATAGTCCTTTACTCCAGTATGAGCGCATGGTGGGAAACAGATAAATACTTGCGATTAACACCAACGATATCTCTACGAAAGCGACGATCCCGCCGTAATAGTTGCGATCCCAGTAAGAAATGGGGCTAATAAAACGGTAATCGCTAAAGGGAAAAAAGTGTCGGTGAGCATCGTTGTGATGCACTGGTAAATCTAAAAGTGAGTGCAGCACCATACTGATAAACCCTACTTCTATTACTTTCCAATTGAAAAAATGGGCAATTATTACCCCAATCAGTGCTAGTGGAATGGAGTGAAAAGTACTGATAATGGCTTGCCAAAAGGGTTGATAATAAACTTCTGACCAAATCTGATGTGATGGTAGACGATAAACAAACTTCATCAAGAAGTAGAACACAAATATAGGCACATCCGGCAAGATTGCACCAATAAAAATCGCATGACTTGCTTGATTTCGCGTTTGTTCGTTAAAAACAACCAGATTGAGAATCGCATGGCTAGGAGTATTCATCAACTGTATTTCGTAAATTTGCTGACGGCGATCGCTACTGCGATGTTTCCAAAAGTATATGTACGGTTAATGTCTAAGTGATGACGAAAGCTGTCACAGGTTAGCTCAAATGTTGATTTTATGGAATTTATGCCAGCAAATTGCCGTAATTGTCAAGAAATGTATATATTGCTTGAGCAGTATTTATAAAAACTTATCCCTAAAAATTTGCTCATATATATACTAGTTGTAAATAAGTGTTAAGAAATGCTTATTAAAAATTGTTGCCATAACTTGATTAAATTGTTAACGTGTGTATGACAACTAGCTGGTTAACGCTCTGATAAAGGAGATGTAAAAACCTATGAGCTATATCCAATCAGCCAATTGAAGGAAGTGTAGATTCTTGAAAAGAAAGTGAGAAATTTCTGCTGTTTATAAGCTATGAGGGATTGCAATTTAACTCAGAAATATCTCCTTGGTTACAGGCTTAGTTTTGATTTGAATGACGATTGCTAATTTGTCTTACCCTCCGGATGCGAGAACGCGGTAAGACTGAAGATTTTGGAGGTAAAAACTCATGAAGATTCAAGGTAAGGTTGCCCTAATTACTGGGGCTTCTCGTGGAATTGGGCGTGCGATCGCTCTCGAATTAGCACAGCAACGTATCAAGCGTGTGATATTATTGGCACGCGATCGCCAAAAGTTAGCCCAAGTAGCCCAAGAAATCGAAGCACTGGGCACCGCTGCCACCATCGTACCGATAGATTTAACTCAAACAATTGAAGTGAATATTGCCGTTGCTCAACTTTGGCGCAATCATGGCCCGATTCATCTATTGGTTAATTGTGCGGGAGTCGCATACCAAAATTCGTTTTTGCAATGTAAACTGCCCCAGGTTCAAGAAGAAATCTCCCTAAATTTATTGGGGATGTACAACCTAACTAGTCTGGTGGCTCGACGCATGGCTAACCACAGACAAGGGACAATTGTGAATGTGTCCAGCTTGATGGGGAAAATAGCTGCACCCACAATGGCGACTTATTCAGCTACCAAGTTTGCAATTTTAGGATTTACTCAAGCCTTACGCCAGGAACTTGCACCATACAATATTCAGGTGCAAGCATTACTACCTTCCCTCACAGACACAGACATGGTGCGTGGCTTCCAATTATTTCGCTGGGTAATACCAATGACTCCCCAGCAAGTCGCCCAAACGTTTGTCGCTGGCTTGCAAAGAGATGCACCAGAAATTTTAGTGGGATGGCAAAGTCATTTAGCCGTTTGGTGTCAACGTCTTACACCTTGGTTGCTAGAGCCGATTTTACAAATGGCAACTCCGCTAGCTTTCAAACACAAACAGCCTAATCTACTAAGCGCACTTACCCAAAAACTCAGCCTGTTCACACGCGATTTGCTCTTATCCAGAAACATGGTTTCTTTCGTATCTGCACGTAAGTAACATACACTAGGGGCACAACAACTTTGTGCCCTTCGGAGCAACCAGAAATGCTGACATTACCTCACACTCTCCCTGCTTTGCCCGAAATTATCGATGGCTTACCGAATATTTCTGGTTGGGAAACAGAGGTTCTCTCGGTAGTAAACCATGATGCACCCGTATTTTTACAAAGTACAAATCTTCGTTTAGAAGATATTAACGCAGGATTTGCGATCGCCTTACACATGCACCAGCCAACCATACCTGCTGGGTATGATGGAGGACTGATTAGCAATCTGCAATATATGTTTGAACATCAAGGCGAAGGTGATAACCATAATGCTGGGCCTTTTGCCTATTGTTACAGCCGCATGGGCGATTTTATTCCCGAACTCGTCAGTCAAGGTTGCAATCCCCGCGTCATGTTGGATTACTCTGGTAATCTTTTCTGGGGACTCACGCAGATGGGACGCAGTGATATTATAGATAACCTCAAACGGATAACTTGCGATCCAACCTATCAACCTTATGTAGAGTGGTTGGGTACAATGTGGAGCCATGCAGTGATTCCTTCCACCCCCATAGCAGACATTAAATTGCAAATTGTGGCATGGCAACATCATTTCGCCGCAATTTTTGGTTGGGAAGCCCTAGCACGAGTTAAAGGATTCTCCCCACCAGAAATGCACCTGCCAAATCATCCTGATACTCTATTTGAATTTGTCAAAGCACTCAAAGAATGTGGATATCGTTGGCTACTCGTTCAAGAACATTCTGTAGAAACAATTAGCGGACAACCTCTGAGCTACAAACATTTACCACACCGTTTAATTGCCCGCAATTCTCTAGGCGAAACAATTAGTATCACCGCTTTAATTAAAACCCAAGGTTCTGACACTAAATTAGTTGCTCAGATGCAACCTTACTATGAAGCCAAAACCCTATCTAAACAACAAGTTGGCACTGTGTTAGTACCACCTATCGTTAGCCAAATAGGAGATGGCGAAAATGGGGGTGTGATGATGAATGAGTTTCCCAGCGCTTTCAAACAAGCTTGGTGGGACATGGTAAATCATGGTGGCGGAAAAGCAGGCGTAGTTGGAATGTGTGGTACAGAATATTTAGAATTAATAGAAGCGGCTGGGTGCAAACCTGAAGATTATCCTACTTGCCAACCAACAGGGCAACATTATATTTGGGAGCGAGTTTCACCTGAGAATTGTCAACCTGAAGCTGTAGAAAATGCCATCCTAGAATTAAAGCAAACCAACCCCAATTTTCATCTAGATGGAGCTTCATGGACTAATCATATAAGTTGGGTGAAGGGATATGAAAATGTTCTATCTCCCATGTATCAATTAAGCAGTTCGTTCCATGAAAAGGTGGATAAATTATTAGTTGATTCAACAGCAGAATCTATAACTAAGCAATCTAGTTACCGCAATCTTCTCCTACATAATTTATTGCTACAAACTAGCTGTTTTCGTTATTGGGGACATGGCACTTGGACTGATTATGCCAGAGAAATTTACCAACGTGGAGAAAATTTACTGCAAGCGACATTGTAAATAATGTAATTTTGATGAAATTAGAAGACTGCCAGAAGTATAGCTAACAAGTTTTTGAGCTTGATATCCTAAAAATATTTTTTGAATATGTATAAGCAACCTGTTCAGCTAAAAAATTCCGTGGTCTTCTAGAATAGAAAGATAGAGGTAGATTCTAGCAGCCAGTTTATATAAATCTGCAATTTGAGCAAAATTGCAGATTATGTCATACAATTAAAAATAGATAAAAAGCGATAACGCTACACATTGCGAGGCAACCAATATGGATGCCAAGGAAGTTTAAACCTATATGCAGCCAGTGAAAGAAGAAATTTTAGGCAGGCAAATCTGAGAGAAATCAGCCTAATTTCAAGCCAATTTCAGGGAAGTATATTTTACTGGAGCAAATTTGAAAAATTCAAATTCAGGTACTGCCAATTTAAGTTGGATAAACCTGAGAGAAAAAATATCAGCAGGCTTAATCGCCAGTTGGGAAAAACTTGGTGTGCAGTAGGGTAATGATTTTTTGTAGCTAGAACTTTCTGTTACTAGCTTCGCAAAATCGTGGATTTATTCGAGACTAAATCCTACAAGAAATTGAAAAATTTAGAGCCATATTTATGCCAAACACGACACAAGATAAAGTGAGTTCAAATCAACGCAATGCTTGGTTTGGGGGTTTTACTACTCAATCGGAAATTTTGAACGGTCGTCTAGCAATGATAGGCTTTGTAGCCGTCATAATGATTGAAGCATTTTCCGGTCACGGCTTTCTGCACTTCTGGAATATTCTGTAGTTTGTTGATTAGCTGTTGATTAGCTCTATAGCTAAATTTTACTGATTACTATATTGGGAGAGAAATAATGTCTAAGGAAAAAAAGGGAAACAGAGAAGTCAAGAAACCCAAAAAAGATCCTGATAAAAAAAAGGAGAAAAAAGACCCAAATAGATATGATGGTTTAAGCAGATAAATTTGATGAGTTTTCGCAGCTTGCGCCAAAAGTTGCTAAAAATGTAACCTGAGCAAACTCAAGCGATCGCCTCGCCCATAGTGTATCAAGAAAGCCTGTGATAGCGAACTTATAGTTAGTCTAGGGTGCGATCGCTAATCTTATCTTTATCAAGCAGTATTTTCACCAATTTCATCACAGCAAGGGTAATAAAATTTCAAATTCTGTACCTTGACCTAGTTGCGATCGCAAATTCAATTTACCTCCATGTTTAGCAGTAATAATTCGATAACTGACAGCTAAACTAGTTATTTTCTCAGACCGTTTCTCCATTGAGAAAGATTCAATAATTTGCTGTTGTAACTGCAAAGACATACCAGGCCCATTGTCAGCAATGCAAATAGAGACCCAGCGAGAATCGGGCGCTCCTGGTTTGGTCGCTTCCCGAGGAATGATTTTTGTAGTAATTTCAATTCGCGGTTTTTCAATAGTATTTGTATTCTCTGGCTGAAATTGATAGCGCACAATTTCATTCAGCAAGCTATCTATTGATTCAGTAAAAATATTCATTAATACTTGACTTAATTGCCCCATAAAGCAATAGACTGGTGGCAAGTGTCCATAGTTTTTAACTATCTCAATTTCTCCTTGAATCCGGCTATTAATTAATAAGACAATACTATCTAAACAAGCGTGTAAATCTCCTGGCTTGGGATAAACATCATCGATATGGCAAAAATTTTGTAAACTAGTGACGAGTTTTTTTAATCTTTCTGCTCCAGTGCGGATACTAGCTAGTGCTTTTGATAAATCTTCTTCTAAAAAATCAAATTCAATCTCTTCTTTGAGATTATTAATATAATTGGAAACACCAGGTGCTTCTTGGTCATAAGCTGCAATAAGTTTGAGCAAGTCCTGGCTATAGGTAGAGACATAAGTTAAGTTACCCCAGATAAAACTCACGGGGTCTAAAATTTCGTGTGCCACCCCATCTACCAAACGTCCCAAACTCGCCATTTTATCATTTTGAATCATTTGGGTTTGGCTGCGTTCATAGCGCACTTGAGTTTCTATGCCACGAATTTGCCAGGAAGCCAAATTCAGTTCATATACATCTAATAACTTATAAGTATCAGGTGCAGTTTGTACCACCATCGGCTCTGCCACAAGTTCAGGCGATCGCCTCAAGGTAAGTTGCATCGCCGTCAAAATTGGTGTCGTCTCTGGAAGTTGCAAAATCGATATTCGTGCATAGCTATAGAGCATACTCAGCGGTTCCCGGAAAAACAGCTCTTTTCCGTAGGGACGAACCCAAAATTCCAGCAGTCGTCGCCGCGAAATCATCCCGATGAACTTTCCCTGTTCTCGTAAGATTGCGCCTGGTAGCAAAGGGTATTTTTCAAAAATTCGTGCAACTTCTATGGCGGTACAGCTAAGTTCCACTTGGAAGTTGTACATTGACAGTTCCTGGAGAGTTGACTCTAAACTGAGATCGCGATCGCTACCCTGAGATAAAAATGGTGGTGATATTTGGGAACTGAAATCTTGTGGCACTGGAGACTCTTACTTTGTATAAAAACTAGCAATCAATAAGCTAACATTCTAGCCTCTGCCCGTCTTTGTTCAATCCTTAGCTTGAGTTATTGCCATTCAACACTACGGAACGTATGATGTTAAATCTTTGTCTGGCAGCTAACTCTAGTATGAAATGTTGCCAAAAATTAAATAATATTTCTCCCCAAATGTTTAAAAACTGTAAACCCTTTATAAAAATCCGTGGAAGCTAACACGCTTACTAGGAAAATTGCAGTAAGTATAAACATAGGGAATTAAATATAGTACATTAAGTGATTACCCTATATAATTGGAACCATTTATAAAGATAGATATTCTTCAGAATGGTAATGGTCAGTAAATCCACCCAAGCAAACACAATTAACGTTGAGTAGCTATGGCTTTGTAATGCTAAAGCGTTAGTATAAACCCCAGATCAACTTTTGGCTGAAATGAGCTTAAATCGTCCTCATCTGCTTTTGATCCCCATTCCGATAAAATGACAAGGCATAACCTAAAAACTCCAAACCGCTTTTGACTGCGACACCCATGAATCAACTGAACAATGGTTTCACCCTATTTCTGAGTCTGCTAGTCGAGGCGATGCCTTTTTTGCTTCTGGGAGTTTTATTCTCCAGTGTGCTGCTATTTTTTGTAGATGAGCGCAAACTGGTAGAAAAAATGCCCAAAAACCCACTACTGGGAGCTTTATTTGGTAGCACAATCGGCTTTTTGTTTCCGGTGTGTGAGTGCGGTAATGTGCCGGTAGCGCGGCGCTTGCTGATGCAGGGAGTACCCACACCAGTAGCAATAGGTTTTTTACTAGCAGCGCCAACAATTAACCCCATTGTGATTTGGGCAACTTGGACGGCGTTTCGAGATCAACCAGAAATAGTCGTCTTACGCATCGTATTTTCTTTAGTAATCGCGACAATTGTTGGTTATGTTTTCAGTTTTCAAAAAGACTTGAGTCCAATTGTCCAACCAGCGATCGCTCGTTACCTCAAGTTTAATCCCCCAGCGCAACCTGAACCGACACGCCGGGGGCGACGTTATCAAACACAACAGGATACGACAGGTTCTACTTTGTTGAAATCTGGAACTTATATACTAGGAGGAAAATCCAGCTTAACTACACGAATAGATAATAATTTAATCCCAGGAACGACTCCATCATCTCCTAACAGTAAACCCCTCTCAGATAAACTGCGTTTGGTAGTAGATAATATCGTCCAAGAACTACGGGAATTGGGCGGAGTAATGGTTCTCGGAAGTGCGATCGCAGCTACCATTCAAGTACTAGCACCAAGGGAAGTAATTCTTAGTCTGGGTGCTGGCCCGATTAGTTCAATTGTGGCCATGCTGATATTAGCAGCAGCAGTGTCAATTTGTTCTACTGTTGATTCTTTCTTTGCGCTTTCTTTCGCCTCGACCTTTACCAGCGGTTCTCTCTTAGCTTTTCTGGTCTTTGGCCCCATGATTGACATCAAAGGTATTGGTTTGATGTTATCAATTTTCAAAGCCAAGGCTTTATTTTATCTATTTGCTTTAGCAGGGTTACTCACATTTCTATTCACCTTATTCTTGAATTTGCACGTTCTGTAAATCAATTAGTCAAGAGTTGTAGGGGCGGGTTTTGTGAAATGTTCATTTGGCAGATATGTGGGTTAAACCCGCTCGTACAAAAGGCAATAGGCAAGAGTCCAATGATAAAGGACACATGACAAATGACAAATGACTCTTTACCCCTGAATTCCAAACCAAATCCTAAATCTAAACTCCGCAATCTGTTAATGTCTTGGCTGGATGTTTTGGCAATTATAGCTTGGGGAATTTTAATCTTAAAATACTGGGTGAGTGGCAAACTGAACTTATTGATTCACCCCGATTATTTTTGGTTAGCAATTTTGGGTGCTGTTGGTTTGCTAATTGTCGGTTTTTTCAAAGCTGGGCAACTTTGGCAGCGACGACCTCGAGATGAGGTACCCAACCCCCAGCATTTAACATTATTTCCTCCTGGTTGGGGTAGTGCTTTGCTGTTAACCGCAGCCATTTTAGGATTAATCATTACCCCCCGTGTCTTTGCCAGCCAAACCGCCCTCGATCGCGGTGTAACTGAGTTAGTTGCGGCAACCCGCGCCCAACCCCAAGCATTTCGCGCTACCATTCGCCCAGAGGAGCGATCGCTCGTAGATTGGGTACGCACGCTTAATGTCTATCCAGAACCAGACGCATATACTGGGCAAAAAGTCAAAGTGCAGGGGTTTGTGATTCACCCACCAGAACTAGGGAAAGAATATTTGTTCTTGGCCAGGTTTGTCATCACTTGCTGTGCCGCAGATGCCTATCCCGCAGGATTACCCGTAAAACTTACAGACACTCTTCATCAGTACCCAGCTGATACTTGGCTGGAAGTAGAAGGACAAATGATCACAGAAACGCTCTCAGGCAAACGCCAACTCACCATCGCCGCTAATTCCCTTAAGAGCATTCCCCAACCTAAAAATCCTTATGTTTATTAGTCAACAGTCCACAGTCCAATGACAAATGACAAATGACCAATGACTAAATCTAAAGCATTTATCCAACCACTAGATCGCGTGGCGATCGCATTAATGCTGCTGCTGAGTTTGCTGATTGGGTTGGTGATCTGGCAAGGTGATGCAGTAAAGCCGAAGGTGCGAAACTTCACCTGGCAAAATCAGCAAATTGGGTCAGAAGATGTATCCTTCACTCTGACTTTTAGCCGCCCAATGGACACTAAAAGTGTAGAGGAGAACTTGAAAATTGAACCGCCTCTAGCTGGTAAAGTAAGTTGGGCAGGGCGGCGGATGGTTTATACACTTTTGACACCCGCACCCTACGGTACTAACTATAAAGTCCAGTTGCAGGGAGCCAAAGATCAATTTGCCCAGAAAGCAGGGACAAATAGGGGAGTTCAGCCTTTTACGGGTAACTTTCGCACGCGCGATCGCGCGATTCTTTATATAGGCGTTAATCCAGAAGAACAGGGACAGTTAATTGTCTACAACTTAACCCAGGAGCAAAAAAAGGTTCTTACACCCAAAGATTTGATTGTCATGGACTTTGAGCCATTTCCAGATGGAGAGAAAATTTTATTTTCGGCTCGTACTAGTAAAAATTCAGACTTACTTTCGGCTCAACTATACACAGTTACAACGGGTATTTCTAGCAAAGTTGGTCAACAAGCACAAGCGCCAGGTAGAGTTGACCTAATTTTAGATAGTAAAGACTACCAAAACCTGAAATTTGACTTATCGCCAGATGGGCAAACAATTGTCATCCAGCGAGGAAACAAGTCTAATCCTGGCGATTTTGGGCTGTGGGTAATGCCAACAGCTAGCGATAAATCTGGAGAAAAACCCACTGCTAAACCCCTAAAAAGCCAGCCAGGGGGAGACTTTATGATTACACCTGATAGTAAAGCTGTAGCAGTTGCCCAAGGCCAGGGAGCAGCAATTTTACCTTTACAGGGGGATGCTAGCAAACCTTTAGACTTCCTGCCGCAGTTTGGGTTAGTCCAAGCTTTCTCTAAAGATGGCTCGCAAGCAGCGATGGTCAAATTTAATACAGATTACACGCGAGATTTATTTTTGGTGACTAACCAAGGGATTCAAAAACCCTTGTTAAAAACAACAGGTGAAATTCTCAATTGCCAATTCGATCCAGCTTCTCCCACCCTTTACTGTTTGCTAACACAGTTAGTATCAAAGGAACAATACATAGAACAGCCTTATTTAGTGGCAATTGATCTGAAAACCGCACAACAAAAACCACTGCTGGTGCTGCCAATCGCGCAGCGGAACGTGCAAATGAGCCTATCACCAGATGGTTTAGGCTTATTATTTGACCAAGTAGTAGCACAGCAAGCTACTGCACCATCTGCAAGTAGTTTAAAAACTGATGATGGAGAAGCGATCGCTACTAGTAGCCTATGGTTAATGCCTCTAATGCCCATCGCTGATACCACTACTGCCGAAATCAAGCCAGAGAAGCTTCCCCTAGATGGATTCGCACCTCATTGGCTACCGTGATGAATAGGGATGAGGGGTACGAGGGAGATGAGGAAGATAAAGGGACGCGGGGACGCGGAGAAATGAAAACTGACCAATGCCCAATACGCCATTTCTCAGATTAATTGCAGCAGAGGGCAGGCTGTTTGCTAAATTAGATACAGTGCTAACGCTTCCCTAGTGATGAATTTGTGCCAGCAAGTTATTACCAAATAACTGCTGATTAAGATCAAGCAAGATCGCATCTGTAATTAGCGTCTGAACAGACTTTCCTGTCATTCTTACGTTGGCGGGAAATAACTTTGTAATGTTATAACGTCATCAGTTATAGATGCAAAATGGGGAACACTGAATCAATGATTAATTACTTATGCTGGAGGAGGGCTACACTTGGCTTCTAGAGTAACTCTCCCCACGGCTACAGCCAGGGGCTTCTCAGGTTCCCCCAGCTACTTGCGTCAACCCCGATTCGGACACAATCGATAAGCAATGCTAACGCCAGCACTGCTGAACAATTTTAAGCAGGTGGGTCAAGAGTGATGAATGAAGCTGAACCCTCAAATCATGGGGCTTTTAGTGAATCCTTAAATTCTGCTAATTCGCCACAAATCGAGCCGGCGAGTTGTCCATTTTATTCTGTTGTGCCTACTGAAAATATAGCAATTCCAAAATTGCCACTTCTTCAGCCAGCAAAAGACGAACAATGCGAAACTCAAATTCCGGATGTTCCAGTTGAAGTAACCAAGCAAGACTGGGTTGCTGAACCTGACATTAAAAAACAAGCCTTGATCGATTCTGAATTTCAAAAACTACTGACATTGAATGAAGAATTACGTTCTGCTAACGATGGCTTGTATGAGCAGGTAGCAAAACTCAAAGATGATTTAGCTCACTCAGAAAAGGCTGTGCAGTGGCAGAAAAAACGCCATAGCGTCACTGAGTCAATGCTCAACCAACAAACTCAGGAACTAGCCGCAGCTCAAGAACAAATTAAATCTTTATTTGAACAATTAGAAACTGCTGTACAAAACGTTCAGCGTCAAGAAATTTTCATTGAAACTTATAAAGCCCAGTTACAAATTAGCCAACAACGCCTTGCACAATTAGAACGGGAATGTTCGCTGCTCCAAACTAACTATGGCGAACAGTCTCAGCAGTTATTGCAGTCAGAAAATTCTTGTCGAGAGTTACGCACTAGGCTAATGCGTCAACAACGCCAGACCCTACAATTTAAAGCGGCTCTGGAAAAATGTTTGGACACAACGGTTCCAGGTGATGATTCCCTAGAAGATACTGCAACTCAACCCCGGGAGAAAAATACTAAGCAATCAAGATTTGCGAAAAAAGCTCGGTCTTTGTTTCCCAATGCGCAGCCAATTAAACCTTGGTCAGCAGAACCAGAATCTTTAACTGATAATTTAGATACTTCCTGGAGAGAATCTTCCGCAACACCTCCACCTCACAAAACTGAACCTCTTACCACTTCATCCTCTCCTTGGGATTGGTCAGACCAAGACCAGCCAACACCAGCACAACCAGATACTTCGGCAGAAACAGTTCCGCTGTTGGAGGCATCTCGGATTATGGACGATTCTCCCACTCAGCCAGAAGTAGTTTCGTCCTTGGGGTCATCTACCATTGATGAGCAAATTGATAGCCTCATCCAAATGTTTTTTGCTCCACCACCTACATCTACAGCTTCATTCTCTACTATTGAAACAGATGTAGTCAGCAATCAAGCTGATGATGTATCTGTCTGGGAAACTTTGGCAACCACAGTTACGGATGATGAAGAACCAGAAACTTTGATAGAACAGCACTTTAGCAAAGACAGTAACTCTCCTATCAGTTGGGTAGTAAATAACGCCTCTAAACCAGCTAAAAACTCACCAGTATCCCCTGCTTCCACGATCGCTCAAACAACAGATACACAAGAAAATGAAGACTATTGGTCAGAAATTTCTCAATTGAGTCAGGTTGATTTGCCTTTGCCGGATGTCGGTCAAGATTTATCAAATAACTCTACCACTGACGAGAAATCACCCTCACCAGTGGTTTATCCCAAACGTCCACCCCAGGGACGTAAGTCTTTGGCATCTGTAGAGTTACCCAATTTTCGCCAGAAAAATCAGTAGAAAGGGTCAAGGGAAGCAGAGGAGCAGAGGAGCAGGGAGCAGGGGGAGACAAATAAGGCAAAGGGGACAAGGGAGATAAGGGGGATGAGGGAGAAATAACTTATGACTCTTGCCCAATGCCCAGTGCCCAATCCCCAACGACTAATTCAGAATCCTCACTTCTGATTTTTGAATTGTGTCTGCTTGATTAACTTTTGCTACTTGACTGGGCGATCGCGGTTTACCTGTAGCGATCGCGTAGTTAATCGCTAATAGCTGCAACCACAGTGAGGGGTAGCGGGGTTCTAGCCAAGGTGCTATTTGATTTAGAAAGCGGGGAAACCAGCCACTAAGCACAGCACTGAGGAGGGCATGACGACTAAAGTTAAAATAATTTCCCAGCCACCTTACTAAATCTCTAGGCCCAGCAAGTTCCCAAATCCACAATAGCAGGGCAGGGTTTTTGCGTGCTGCTTTGATTGCTAGGCGGTTAAAGGTTAACCAATCGCACCGATCCTTAATGAAATTATCTGCTACCTCTGGGGGTTCATCTGCCAACAATCCAAAGAAGGTATTTAGCATGGCGTTGATTCTTTGGGGTGGTAAGAATTTACCTGTGGGAACCATCATGCCTTTGGAAAATAGCCAAGTCACAGAAACGTTACTTTGGTAAGCGCGAATTCTATTTAAGTGACGGAAACTTAGCAGGTTATGCTTGAGGGCAGTATCCAAAAGTTTTGTCAGGCGTTCTAAGTTGCGGACTAGGGAACCAAAGCCAGTAAACACAAGCGGAGACTGGAGTGAAGCAGCGTCACCAATGGCAATTAATCTATCAAAAGCAACTGTGCGATCGCTACTCCCCACACTAAAATGCCCTGGTATATAGCCGAAGGTGGGCTTTTTCCATACCAGCTTGTCTACATCGCACCGCCGATACTCTGGCAAAATCGTGAAAAAGTCCTCGTACATCTCTAACAAGGAACCAGGATTTTGCGCATGGACTTCGTGGTAATGAAACAAATAAATTGTGAGTTCTTCCCCAATACCTGGAAACAATTCCCAAATTAATTGTCTCCCGCGAGAAATATCCCCGTGGCTGTAGAGAACGTCTCCATATTGAGAATCCCAAACTTGCGGTTCAAATCCCTTGTCAATTACCGCCCCCACCGTAGGACAAACGCTATCAAAAGCCCGTCCACCGTTTAATTGCCAAGCAATTGGGGAGGCGGTACCCATTGCATCTACTAGCAGTCGTCCGCTTACTTGCTTCTCTTCTTGGCTAGGTAAATGCTTGACAGTGATCGCAACTTGAGATTTGTCAATATCTGCACGCAGGAACTCTGTTTCATCCCAAATTTCACCACCTGCGGCGCGTACCTTTTGACCACACATTTGCAGCCATTTATCAGAGTCAAGGGCGATATTTAATACTGTGGGGGTGTGCAAAATAGGCGATCGCAATTTAGGCGGATTATTAGCATCAAAAAATTTATTAAACCCGTCTTTATACTCGCGAGCAATGACGGTTTCTAGCTCGCTATTAGTCACCAAACCTAAATTAACTAAACTTTGTAGTTCATCACGAGAAATATTCCATTCTCGATTCATCCGCCCAAAAGGCATTCGTTCTATCAGTAGGACTTTATATCCCAATTTGGCCATTACCGCCGCATGAATGGCACCTAACGCGCCGCCAATGTAGATGATGTCGTAGGTAGGAGAAGAGGAAACGGGGACAGATGGACGCGGGGACGCGGGGACAAAATTCTCCGCGTCCCTGCGTCTCCCATTCTCCTTGTCTTGTCTAAACACCACCTGACGGGGCTGCTGTGGATTCCGTACACCCTCACGCCATCGTTGCTCCCACCAATAGGCTCGTTTCAAGTCGTATTCCCCATTGGGCATTTTCTGAAAATATTTGACTGTCAGGGGGTAATAAGGTGCGAGTGCTGCAAATATCGATTGTTGGGATAAATCAATTGCTGGGGGTTCAGGATAGTTATGGGAAAAGCGGCTTCTAATTTCAGCAATCAGGCTGTGTAGAATTTGTCCTTCTTGGGGTAAGGGTTTGTCTGCCCAACGGAACACTTTTAGATAAGTAGTTCGCTGCACCGACCAAACAAATATAGAAAGTTCGCTCGGTAAATTTTCGGAAATAGCAACCTCAGCATTTGTAGTTTCAGCAGTTACTCTGAGGCGCAATCCGTCTGGAGTGATTATTTTTTCACAAGTCCCCGGTTGAAATTCTTCTTGCAGCCAACCGCATACAGCAACCGTATCTGGAGTCGGAATTTCTAAATAAAGTATTTCTTTCATTGGTTTCTGACATCTCCGCTAAATCTACTCACTAAGACAGATTTCAAGAAGGCATGAAATACGCTAAACTCCGCCCTATCAGTTGCATAAAGATTTGGTGAAGAAATTTTAATAATTTGTCAAACATATTGTTCATTCTGAATTTCTGTAAACCCACGCCATGAATTATCCCATCCCAGACAGCCCCCAAGACATTGTTGCCCTGCAACAAAGACCTGTAGATGAAGAACTGGTTGCATCTGCGATCGCTGGAGTTATTAAAATAGTGCGGGCGCAGGGTCAATCCTTAGAAGAGTTAACCGCCCAGGTGTTAGCCGACGATGCCATGCTCGATAAACAGCAGCGACGCTGGCTCAGTAAATTGGTGGCTCAAGCCTGGGAAAGTTTCTCATAAAAACTGTTGGTGTTTGCCCAGATTGCCAATCACATTTTGGTGTGGGAAGCAACATGAAACAAGGTTTGAGATTGGCAATGGATCTGTTTTTAATTGAAATGTTTCTGGGCAGTTAACACCCTTTTGAGAAAATGTAAAATTTACGATTCAGAAATGATAGTGTTCTCAGCTTTCGACTTCTGGGTAGGGATTAATACAGTTTCTTTTCGGGAGTGCAGCAACAAACCATACTCCAATCCTTCTACCACAGCTTGATAGGAAGCCTCCAAAATATTTGTCGAAACTCCTACGGTAGTCCAGCGTTGATGGCCGTTACCCGATTCTACTAGTGCCCGTGTTTTGGCTGCTGTACCTGTGTGTCCATTGAGAATCCGGACTTTATAATCTGTTAACTCAAACTCTGCGATTTCGGGGTAGAAGTTTAACAGAGCCTTGCGTAAAGCAGCATCTAAAGCTGCTACAGGGCCATTACCTTCCGCAGCCTCCAAAATATTCTGACCATTGACAGCTACTTTAATTGTCGCTAAAGCGCTGCTTGCTTGTTTGTCTTCAATCAAATCGCAGTGGACTTGAAAACCTTTAACTTCAAAAAACTGCTGGCGACCCCCCAAAGCTTCGTACATCAACAAGGCGAAACTGGCTTCGGCGGCTTCAAATTGATATCCTTCTCTCTCCAAGTCTTTCATCCGTTGGAGGATTTGCCGTGCTTCTGGTTGATGCTGATCTAATTCAATCCCAAAAGTCCGGGCTTTCGCTAAGACATTACTCAGACCAGATTGTTCGGAAATGACAATGCGGCGACGGTTTCCTACTTGTTCTGGCTGAATATGTTCGTAGGTGAGGGGATTGCGTTCAACGGCGGATACATGAATACCGCCTTTGTGAGCAAATGCTGACCTACCAACAAAGGGCGCGTGTTCATCAGGAGCTAGGTTTACCACCTCACTGACAAAGCGACTAGCTTCTGTAAGTTGCGCTAGCTCGTCTTCACCGATACAGCTATGACCCAACTTCAATTGTAAATTGGGAATTAACGAACAGAGGTTAGCATTACCACAACGTTCACCGTAACCGTTGATTGTACCTTGTACCATCGTCGCTCCAGCCATGACAGCAGCTAAGGCATTAGCAACTGCTAGGTCGGAGTCATTATGAGTGTGAATGCCAATTTGAGGGATTGTCCTTTGTCCTTTGTCATTAGTCATTGGTTCTTGACAAATGACTAATGACAAATGACTATTGACTGCTTCGACAATTTGGCTAACTTCATGGGGTAAAGTACCGCCATTGGTATCACACAGAACTAGCCATTCTGCACCAGATGCGATCGCAGCATCTAATGTCTGTAAAGCATAATCTGGGTTGTGCTTGTAGCCATCAAACCAATGTTCTGCATCGTAGATTACGCGTCGCCCTTGGGTACAAAGGTACTCAACCGTATCGCGGATCATCGCCAAATTCTCTTCTAAAGTCGTTTTCAGACCTGTTGTGACGTGTAAATCCCAAGACTTACCAAAAACTGTTACCCAGCGCGTACCAGCCGCTAGAATGGCTTGGAGCATCGATTCTGATGCAGCAGTGGTGTTAGGACGGCGTGTTGAGCAAAAAGCCACAATTTCGGATTTTTTGAGCGGATCTTCCTGTAATTGCCAGAAAAATTGTACATCCTTGGGATTGGCACCAGGCCAACCACCTTCAATGAAGGGAATTCCTAGTTGATCGAGTCTCCTGGCAATACGTAACTTATCTTCTATGGACACCGATAGTCCTTCGCGTTGAGTACCATCCCGTAGCGTCGTGTCATAGAGCCAAAGTTGAGGTGAAGAATTTGTGGTCATAAGACTGGAACTTGCGAGACAACTTTCAAGGCAATCTGCCAATATACAACAAAAAGCCAGTTTGCTAATTCAACAATGCCCAAGCTACTAGCTGTAGATCAAGCCAATGGTGGATGCGATCGCCAGAGTCGGTTACGTTACCTAAAGACTCAGAAAAAATAGTGTCCATTGCGGAGCTAACTAAAGAAGAACTTTGCTGCAAAATAGTATTGACCTCTACAATGGCGGTGTTAATCTAATAAACTATCGCTGGGTTGGCGATGTGGTAGCTGTGCAGTTAAGGTAGAAGGCGAAGTATCAGCAGCGAATTGGCGGAATTAAACGCAGCGTTCGCTTCCTCCCCATTCTCCTACAACAGACCTGCGTTTAGCCTGACGTACTGACTGAGGTTTTATGACAATCAATCATCAGAAAACCAAAATTTGAACGATTTTGGCAATTTCTCGAATAAAGTAGACAACACAAGGTTAACAAGGAGCAAAACAACATGGGTAGATGGACACCGCTAATTCTGATGGCTGGAGGCTTGGCGATATTGCTGGGTACATTGCTAGGCATTAACTTTCCTATGGGCGTACAGAGTGCCAGCGTTCCTCCCGGTGGTAAAACCTCAAAAGTTCTCCCGGCTAATATTAATGTTAATAGTACAGCTGCGGGCAGGAATAACGATTCTACAACTGAAAGCAGGCGCAGCGTTGCTCAAAATAATACCTCGACTAACGACTCAACCTCAGATACGGAAAGCTCTTCAGACACAAACACTACAGATACTCAATCCACAGAGGCTCAATCTACAGATACCCAATCGAGTGATGACAATCAAAACTCGCAACCAATTCGCGCCTTGTGGTAGAGGTTGCTCGTCATTGGTTGCGAGTTATAAGTTATAAGTTATGAGTGATGAGTTATTAGTTATGAGTTGTTAGTTATGTACTAATGATAAATGGCTAATAATGTATGACTAATGACTAATGACTAGTGACATTTTAATTATTGGCGGCGGCGTTATTGGCTTGGCGATCGCCGTAGAACTGAAACTGCGCGGGGCAAATGTCACCGTGCTTTGCCGTGATTTTAACGCCGCTGCTAGCCATGCGGCGGCTGGGATGTTGGCACCAGATGCGGAAAAGCTGACAAATGAGGCAATGTATGCTTTGTGTTGGCGATCGCGTGCTTTATATCCAGACTGGACGCACAAACTTGAAGAACTCGCTGGTTTACCCGCACATTACTGGCCCTGTGGCATCTTAGCACCTGTATATCAAGAGAGCAGAGGAGCAGAGGAGCAGAGGAGCAGGGGAGACAAGAACTTCAATTTCCCCTCTGCGCGTGAATCACCCGCTTACTGGTTAGATCGAGCAGCCATTGAGCAATATCAACCAGGTTTATCAGCCGAAGTAGTAGGTGGCTGGTGGTATCCCGAAGACGGACAAGTAGATAATCGCGCCTTAGCACGTGTCCTGTGGATGGCGGCTGAGTCCCTTGGTGTTGAACTCAAAGATGGCGTCAGCGTTGAAGCATTTTTACAGCAGCAAGGCAAAGTGCTGGGCGTGCAAACCAGTATAGGCGTAATTCACGCTGACCATTATGTTTTAGCCACAGGTGCTTGGTCAAATGAATTATTACCTTTACCCGTGCATCCGCGCAAAGGACAAATGCTGCGGGTGCGAGTACCGGAATCTCTGCCAGAATTGCCTCTGACACGAGTTTTGTATGGGCAAGAAATTTATATTATCCCTAGAAGAAATCGCTCGATTATTATTGGTGCAACTAGCGAAGATGTTGGTTTTACACCTCACAACACCCCCGCAGGTATTCAAAGCCTACTGCAAAAAGCTATCCGCCTCTATCCGCAATTACAGGATTATCCCATAGAAGAATTTTGGTGGGGATTTCGTCCAGCTACTCCTGATGAATTACCGATTCTGGGTACTAGCCCCTGTAAAAATTTAAGTTTGGCTGTTGGTCATTATCGCAATGGCATTCTGCTAGCACCCATTACCGCAGCCTTAATTGCTGATTTGATTTCCGAACAAAAATCAGACCCCTTACTTTCTGATTTTCACTATTCGCGCTTCCTCCCCAAAACATCTACCTCCATGCTCACTCACTCTGCGAATTTCTCTAATGGGCATCATTCCCTTGTTGCTTTAGATAACTCACAACTCAGCACTCAGGACTTACCACTGATTATTGCTGGCAAAACCTTCCAATCTCGTTTGATGACTGGTACTGGTAAATATCGCAGCATTGAAGAAATGCAGCAAAGTATTGCCGCGAGTGAGTGTCAAATCGTTACTGTAGCAGTGCGGCGAGTGCAAACCAAAGCTGCGGGACATGAAGGTTTAGCCGAAGCACTCGATTGGCAAAAAATTTGGATGTTACCCAATACAGCAGGCTGTCAAAACGCAGAAGAAGCAATTCGGGTGGCGCGTTTAGGGCGAGAAATGGCAAAACTCTTGGGACAGGAAGATAATAATTTCGTCAAGCTAGAAGTCATCCCCGATCCTAAATATTTACTACCAGACCCGATTGGGACGCTGCAAGCCGCAGAACAATTGGTAAAAGAAGGCTTTGCTGTATTACCCTACATTAACGCTGACCCGATGTTAGCCAAGCGTTTAGAAGAAGTAGGCTGTGCTACAGTCATGCCTTTAGCATCGCCTATCGGTTCGGGGCAAGGATTGAAGACAACTGCTAACATCCAGATAATCATTGAAAACGCTGGTATACCAGTGGTTGTAGATGCTGGTATTGGTGCGCCATCAGAAGCAGCCCAGGCGATGGAATTAGGAGCAGATGCCTTATTAATTAATAGTGCGATCGCTTTGGCAAAAGATCCAGCTGCAATGGCACGAGCCATGAATCTAGCCACAGTCGCCGGTCGCTTGGCATACTTGGCTGGCAGAATGCCCATCAAAGACTACGCCAGTGCTAGTTCACCACTTACAGGCACTATTACTAATTAGTCAATTGTCAAGAGGAGCCAGCGACGTGGTGAGGCAGTCCGGTCTTGGGGGTCTCCCCCAGGAGGAACTGCCGAAAGGGTTTCCCGACTTAAAGCGACTGGCGTTCCAGAGTCACAGTCCAAACTTTTTTGACTCTTGACCAATGTGACGATTTTTTACTTTTCGTGAAGGTGTAATATAAAGTTTATGTAACAATTAAACAAACGATAAGAACAAGGAATTAGTTCATGCCCTATACAACTGAAGAAGGCGGTCTTCTCAACAATTTTGCTCGCGAACCTAAGGTCTATTCAGCAGAACCTCCCAATGCAGGGCAAAAGCGAACCTATATTTTCCTGGGAATCGCCGCTACAGTTTTGGTTGGTGGCTTGATTTTCGTCGCCTTCTCTGTTTCGTAACCTCAGCTGAACGGAAAGTTTTTTAATAAAATTTAATTTTTCTCAAATTTCAGGTTTCCATTTCCTAGGAGCCTGATTTTTTATGAAAGCAAGAGGATTCAGTACAGGATTTCACAAGTTTGTAGCGAATTAAATCAGAAAAACTTAGGTGGCGGATGTTGAGATGATTTCTCTGTAAGCATCTGATATTCTCGAACTCTCACAGATAAACTTTCAACGGTCGGAGTACATGGGCGTTGTTAGACCGTACCTTGCCGATTAGCTTAAATTACTCAATAATTGCTGACGAAATCCTGTTCTGCTTTATCCAAGCTACACTAGGCAACTTCGTATCAGACACGTTCTGAGCAGCGGTCAGAAATCATCTCAGTCAGACTATTCCAAACTATTTTCATCTTAAAGTTTTTAACGGACAGATCCTCTTGGTGGAAGTGAAAAACAGGAGAAGTAGCTTGCCGAATTTCATTGCCAGCGATCGCCCAGATTCCAACTTCAGCTTCTATCAGCGGAAATATATTTGGCTCCTCTTTGGCTGGGCATCTGTCAAATATTCGACAATAGAAGCTTGTCCAGTCAAAAGAGTATCAATTTTTGTTAAAATAATGATGTTTATTGAAGTATAATTATACACTTTATTGTTCTTCCCGACCATAAAGCCAAATTAATCCTGAGCAGCAAAGCACTTAGATGAAGACCATAGTTATGGTTCGATTTTTGACTGCTTAAATCTGCCACTGAAGAGAATGTACACTGTGTTTTGGCTTTGTAGCCACTATGAGCGTGAATGATACTGCACACACAGATAATTTTGCTTGGAATCGGCAAGTATATCACCGCCTAAAACTTGCCTTGAGTCTAAATTTACGAAGACAACTTTTTTTGGCAGTTTGTGATGATTTACACTTAAGAAACCAAGTAGCAGCTCGTTTGCATTCTACCTTGGCTTATCCAGTTGGGCAAGTGTTATATCAGCCAGAAGATAGCCTGGAAAGTAGCACCCCAGCCTATCCGCGCCTAGCAACTTTGCGTTTAAATTTAAGCGACCCCAATCCTATCGCGCAGATAAATCAATGGCTAACTAATTATCCACCGCCAATTGTGGGAGCATCAAAAGACACCCCAGGACGACCTTTACCAATACCTGCATTTCAAATTGTTGGTGTAGAGTTACTAACCAAGCAACCAGTCGCAGTACAGCGTTTATTTTTACACTATCTCCGCTTAAGTGAGGAGTATTTATCTACGCAAGAATCTAGCCGCTTCCTAGAATCTAGCTTGCTTTTATGGGTACCACGTCCTTGGTTATCTGCAATTCAGCAGTCAGCACCACAGTTTTGGCATCACCGTACTGGTGTGTTTTTCTTTGCAGGCGAACCGACACCAACAACCCATGCAGGCTATCCAGAAAGATTTGTAGGCTCTAGAAGTCTGGATTTTGACAATTTTGAACCATCTATTTTAGAACAAGCAGTCGCTCAGGCAGAGTTAAAAGCAGCAGAGGAAAGCGAACTGAAGTTTGAGGATGATTTCGATTTTCAACCAGAGACACCAGTAAATAATGGGCAGCAACCTCAGGAAGTTTCTATTTCAACGGAGCTATTAAAAGTTGAGCCTAAGCAGGAACAAGCTCCGATTAGAATCAGCGCCAAGAATCTTCCACCACTGCCATCTTTGGCTCATATTAGCAAGGAATTAACTGATTTAGTATTAGCAACAATTAATACTAAAGTTATTCAAGATGACGATGAAATTTCGCAAGCGCAGCACATACTTGTAGATATTGAGCGATTACACTCACAGAATGCTTCAGGAGAAGTACTAGCAGCTGCTTATCATCGTTTAGGAAACTTATATCGCCTGCGGATTGAACAAGGGCAGGCAACATTAGAAAACTTGATGGTAGCAATTATTGCTTACCAGGAAGCAGTATCCTTTGATGATACCTCACCACAACTGCCGGATATCTTAAATGACTTGGGTACACTTTACTGGATGCTATACCGCACACCACCCAATTCTGAAGAAGGGCAAACTTATATAGAACAAGGAATTGAATTTTATAAGTTGGCTTTAAAGCTGATCTCACCACAGACGCATCCAGAAACTTACGCTCGCGTGCAAAATAATTTAGGCACAGCTTACGGAGATTTAGCTCGTTTTTCTAACCCAGCTGAGAGTTGGCAGCAAGCTGTTGTAGCTTATAACGAAGCGTTGCGCTACCGGACAGTGGCAATGGAGCCATTAAAGTATGCAGCTTGTCAGAATAATTTGGGTACTGCTTACTGGCATCTAGGGCAATATAATCAACCTGTAGTGAATTTAAAGAAAGCGATCGCAGCTTATAACCTAGCACTTGCTCACTACAGCGCTGACGATGAACCGCTGAAGTATGGCATGATTCAAAACAACATCGGCACAGCCTATTGGAATCTTGCACAGTACGAGCAACCAGCGCACCATCTTCAGATGGCTATTGATGTTTATTGTGATGCTCTCAAATATCGCACACCAGCGGCCGTTCCTAGCGGCTGTGCTGCTACTCAAAATAATCTGGGCACAGCCTACTGGCATTTAGCAAATCTCTCACAGACGAATAAAGAAGATAAGCATAAATATCTGCAATTGTGCATTGCTGCTTACAACGAGGCTTTAGCGATCGCTCACTCACTTCATGCTTCTGTTTTAAGTTTTGATTTGCTAGCCACTCACAATAATTTAGGACTAGCCCATTATCAGATTGCTACAGATAAATATTTCAATGGTGATAAACCACA
Organism: Aulosira sp. ZfuVER01; assembly: GCA_034530615.2. GTDB lineage: Bacteria > Cyanobacteriota > Cyanobacteriia > Cyanobacteriales > Nostocaceae > Aulosira. The sequence continues at coordinate 119,590 of JAVRCV020000053.1, read as the reverse complement.
ACGTTCTCAACATTTAGAAGCTGCATTAGATAACCATTTGCAAGCATTAAATGGATTGAGTAAACAACCAGAAGCTTATCAAACAACCTTTTCTTATGTGGTGAAAACAATTCGTGCTTTCCACAATGAATTAGGAATACAAGGGCAAAATCTGGCTTTATCAAAAGTTCCCGGTCAGATGTTACCAGAAATTTTACCTAAGTTGTAGCAACTGTAGATCGCTATTCTTCTAGGGCTGTCAAAATGCGATCGCTTAATGCCCAACGATTAGAATTAGGTCTAATCCAACACTTTTCTGCTTCATTAAAATTGCGTTGATGTAGCAGCACTGAGTGCAAGTCTTGTTTCTGCTGAGTATTGATCCTAGCTACCATCTTTTCGGCTGCTCGCAATGCACAGGTCTGCTCAAAGGCTGTTTCTGAATTATTAATGATATTCAACACTGCATAAAAATAAGTCGGATCTCCAGACCATTCTGTTACAGAAAGTCCTAGTAATCGCTTACCTTGGTCGTTGGATTTGAGCAGGTTGTTTACTTCTAATTCAGAAAAATTCACTTCTGAAGCCAGCGCACGCATCCTCCCAGCAATAGACTCCATCTCAAATGTGCGTTTTGCGCCTGATGGTAGAGAACTTCTGAGTTCTTTGTAGCGTTGACTTAAGCTTTCAATTTGTTTTCGTGCTTCCGACGAAGGAATCCTGGATGCATAGGCTTTCTGCCATTCATGGCGCATTTGCCGCATTTCTAGCTGCTGTTGTGGTGGTGCAATATCTTCTGCTAGCTTAGTATGCTCAATCAAAAATCCTAGAGTATCTCCCGTTAATGACTGTAGCATCGGCATCATACTAGAGCCAGTAATTTCCCCTACTGGCGTTTTGATTGCGCCTCCTGTCAAGGCAATTATTTTCAGTAGAGATGGTAGCCAAATAAGCCCTAAAAAAACGGCTGTGGTGTTGGTTACTTCAAATTTAAAGGTAATTTTTTCACCACCAGTTATTTGAAAGGTACTGATAAGAATAAAAATACTACTAATTATTAACCAGTTTTTGGGAATGTGAAGGATTCGTCTAAGTAGCCAATCCACTGCTTCTCTAGAAATTTGGTTGCTACCTGGTTCTGGATTTGGTTTGCTAATCATAATTTTTATTTAAAAATAGCGATATATAAATTCTCGTAAAGTAAGGGCGGGGAAACCCACCCCCTACCAGCATTTGTGTTAACCAGAATTACCAATAGGGAATGACTTCTAAATTATTCTCATCCGCCGCTTTTAAAATCAGACCCCGTAACAATTCGTGTTTTAGGGGTAATACATTTTCTGGACTACAGGTGAAGAAATTTTCCGCACGCTCGTAAATAGCGATCGCATCTTCATTATTATGAGCATTGCAATAAATTAATCCATGAATTTGGGTGTAAATTGCTGGCTGCTCATAAAAGTAGCGCGACCAAGCTTGGCTAAGGGAACGCTTTTCTGTCTTGGCTAGGGTGGCTTCATTCGCACCCGCTCGCATCGCGCCTGTACCCCGGAGATCCAATAATTTTAAATCCCTGGTGACAGTAACGATCGCAATTTGTTGGTCGGTAATTTCTATACAACCGATATCGCCAAAAACTTCCACTAGACAACTGGAAACTTTTGGTGCAAGGTAGTATATACCACGTTCTTGGTCATTGGCTGGTTGATAATCCTGTGGCTCGTAGGAAAAACTGGGAAGGTTGCCACGATGATGATCGAAGCGATAAAGTGGACCCCACACTCGAAAACTCAGGGCAGTAGTACCAAAATCTGTCCGGAAAATTCTGAAAAGTTCCGTGCCCTTTTTCAAACTATAAAATTTTGGTTTTGGCCTGCCAAAGCGAGGTGGCGGGACAATCAGTTTGACCACCTTTATCACTCCTCATCTGGTTGACTGACAATATAAGAATACTTAATTTAAACAGTTTAATACCCATAGGTGATTAGCATTGCTAAATACCTACAGTTATGGAGTTATACGCAGCACTATGTAAGGCACAGACTTTTACGGCGTCTGTAAATTAGTACATTAAAACTATATCTACAGCAAAATTCAAGAGTTAGCTACGTGTTTCCGGACATTTTTATCTATACAAGTGTAGTCCCTGTAACTTTTGTCAGTCACCCAGTTGATTTGTTGCCAGAATTTATACTCAAGGATCTTATAAGAAGACACAGAGACAAAGACACACGGAAAAGAGGACGCGGGGAAATTTTCATTCTCCGCGTCCTGGCGTTGATTATTATCGATCATTTGTTAACTAACAGACTATTACAAGACTCCTACAGTCCTGGCTTCGGCAATTACATCATCTATTTGCCCAAACTTCAGGGCTTCTATGGGGGTTAGCCCATTTAAAGCGTTGTTTGGTCGATTCAGCCAACTTATTTTGGAGAAAGCAGGAACATTCAGAGCTTTTAAAACATCTGGTAGCCCAGCAATCACACCATCTGGCCCCTGAGGATCGAATTGCCAGGTGGGAAATTTCCAGACGCCGTTATCTTGAACAGCAATTAAGCTATTCTTTTTTAAGCGATCGTGTGGCGTCTGACGGGTTGTATTCAACAAATCGGCTACTTGTGGTGCCGTTAATGAAGATTTAAGTAATTCTTGTCTCCACCTAAAATTTCTCGTCAGGGCAGCAAGTTCTAATTTACTATGCTCTTCATCACTGATTTGATTGGCACCAAGTTTGGCAGCAAAGTCAAGTTCAGCTTGGGAATACTTTGGCTTAGTATGAGTAGGTGCCAATCGTTCTGCTAAACATTTAATCTCCTCAGGTTGTAGAGAATTGAGATAATCCTGAAATTCTAGTGCGATTCGTTCTAGCGCTTGTTTCATAACATATTTTCCGGAAGGAGCATCAATCGAGACGTTAATTTCGCTCATAATCCCTCCTAAACCGACCACTTAACATAATAATTTACTCAGTTCATGTAAGAGATGTCAAATATCTAGATCTCTAGATTCGCATTCTTATGTATGTTTTACAATCATTCTTGGGAGTGATTTATGTATGACTTCTGCATGAGATGTGTATGACTTTTTGCTAAAGTAGTTATCTAATTAACAAAATAATTTTAGATAGAGGTAATGACTAGGCGATCGCTTCAAGCATCGGCCAAGGGAATTAGTAAAGCCGAAGCAGCCTTAATCCGTAATTCCTTGACACAGCAAGGGTTAGCCGGAGAACTAGGCATTAGTCGTCAGCCTGTGACCAAGTTTTTTCAAGGCAAACCAGTTGACCGCTACATTTTCGTCACAATTTGCGAAAAGCTCAACCTGAATTGGGAAGAGATTATTAAGCCTTCATCCTTCCCTGACGTGGAACAGTCAGCCAGCGTTAGCCAAATTCAGAGTTTGGTGCAGAGTGTTCGTGAAAAAGTCCATGACAGCATCCAAAGGCGTTGTGGCGTGATGCGGGTGCTAGATATGGAACGGCCAAGAAGGCTGGATACTATCTACACTCATGTAAATATTTGGGAACGGGTGGCTGGACGCAGGCGGTTGAATATTGGAGAGATAGTGCGGGATTTTGACCCTAAGAAGTGGAACTGTTTTAACTTGGGTATTCTACAACAACCGCGCCGACTAGCCCTGGAAGCCGTAGAAGACTACGACAAATTGATAATTTTAGGGAAACCAGGAACAGGCAAGACCATATTTTTAAAGTGGTTGGCTATTCAGTGTAACTTGGGCGAGTATCGAAGCGATCGCGTGCCAATTTTTATTCATCTCAAAGACTTTGCAGAGGCTAGAGAGCAAACAACTCTACTAGAGTACATTACAGAACAGTTTGAAGATTGTGGGGTGGTTGTACCCAATGCAGCGCTAAACCTTCTCACTCAAGGGCAAACAATTGTTTTATTAGATGGGTTAGATGAAGTTAGAGATGCCAATTTTGAACGAGTTGTGCAGGAGATTCGCTCTTTTACAATCCGATTTTACGCCAATTCCTTTGTCATCACCTGCCGAGTTGCGGCACGGAATTATATTTTTGAACAATTTACAGAAGTAGAAATTGCCGATTTTGATGACCAACAGATTACTGAATTTGTTACCAAGTGGTTTCAGGAAACAGAAGCGAGCAAAGCAGAATATTTTTTACAAAAGCTAAAAGAAAATCAATCGCTACAAGAATTGGCAACTAATCCCTTATTACTGACATTTCTATGTTTAGTTTTTGAAGACATAGTAGATTTTACCGATTCTAAATCAGAAATTTATCAAGAAGCATTAGATATATTGATTAAACGATGGGATGACCAGCATCATATTCAACGAGATGAGAATTATCGACAAATTTTTCGACGGCAAACAGAAGAGTTATTGAGCAAAATTGCTCGAAATTCTTGGGAACGAGGTGAGTATTTCTTCAATCAAGAATCTATTGAAAAGCATATTATCCAATACATTCGTAGCTTACATGATGGTAATAAAAATTTGGATGCACTGGAAATTGATAGCGAATCACTTCTAAAGTGTATTCAATCTCAAAATGGTTTACTGGTTGAGAGGGCAAAGGGTATTTACTCTTTCTCTTATATTACTTTTCAGCAATACTTGGCTTGTAAATATACACGAGATTGATAACAGATCGTAGCAACTAAAAGTAAAAAACTATGGCACAAGTTTTCTTACTCTGAGCATCCAATCCCGTATTAATTATTGCTATGGGTTCTTATTTTGGTAATCGCGGAACCTGTAGCAAATCCAACCCCCGTTCAAATATTTCATTAATCGGTAACATTTGCCCATCAGTAGTCATAAATTTATGGTCTTTTGTCGCCCGAATAATCGAACCATCTTCTAAATAATACTCAAATACTTCTTGTTTGCCGCGATTATGCCATTGTGCTATGGGTTGAGTATAAACGTTGCCATTTTCATCAACACTATAAACCCTGCATTCCAATTGTTTTTCAACTATTTCACCTATCGGAATTAAGCCGTATTCGACTGTTAAAATTTCCGTGTCATAGCTTAAGCAATATTCAGCAAATTTCAACATATCATCAAATAGCTTCTCAGCTACTTGCTTTTTAACGCCGTTTTTAGTTGCACCATCAATAAACTTTTCTTGCTGTTTCTGCATCTCCGAAACTTTCTTTTTACCCATCGCCCGACGCAGCAAATCAGCTTGTCCTAGCGAATATCCAGCCATATCCTGAGCAATTTTCATAATTTGCTCTTGATAGACCATAATTCCGTATGTCTCATTTAATATGGGTTCTAAAATAGCAGTTTCATAGTCAATATTTTCTCGTCCGTGCTTACGGTTAATAAACTTAGGAATTAGTCCCGCATCTAAAGGACCCGGTCGATAAAGTGCCAAAATTGAGGAGATATCTTCGATATTAGATGGCTTCAAATCTCGCACTATCTGCTTCATCCCCGAAGATTCTAACTGAAATACTCCTTCTAACTCTCCAGCTTCTAATAGTGCGTAAGCTTTTTGGACATCTTTTGGTAAAGTACTATGTTCGCCTTTAGCTAATATCCTCTGCGCTTTTCTTTCTTGTCCTGTAATTTCATCAGGATCGACACGATAACCGTTAGTTTGTTCAATTAAATCTAGAGTCTTTTGAATCAGAGTTAAGTTCCGCAGACCGAGAAAGTCCATCTTTAACAATCCCATTGATTCTAAGTCTTCCATGAAATACTGAGTAATCACGGAACCGTCGTTATTTCTCTGTAGCGGTACGATTTCATCAAGGGGATCGGCAGAAATTACCACGCCTGCTGCATGAACCCCAAAGGTTTTGTTAGTTCCTTCAATGCGCATTGCCATATCAAGCCAATGGCGAACATGAGGCTCATTATCATACTTTTCTTTAAACTCTGGTGCTGGGGTATCATCAGAAACCATCACCTTGAGTTTAGTTGGTTTACCCCGCACTACAGGAATTAATTTCGCCATTTTGTCGGCTTCCCCATAGGGAATATTTAATACTCTGGCGACATCTTTTAATACTGATTTGGAAGTTAGCCGGTTAAAGGTAATAATTTGGGCAACCTTATCAGCACCATATTTCTCAGTTACATATTCAATAACTTTATCTCTTTGTTCAATGCAGAAATCCGTATCAATATCAGGCATGGATTTCCGTTCTGGGTTCAAAAAGCGCTCAAATAATAAACCATGATGTACTGGATCGATGTTGGTAATGCGCATCGCATAAGCAACTAATGAGCCAGCCGCCGAACCGCGACCAGGCCCTACAGGGATATTATTATCTCTCGCAAATTTGATATAATCCCATACAACTAAAAAGTATTTGGAAAATCCCATTTGTTGAATCATTTTTAGTTCGTATTCCAACCTTTCTTTGTAGGTTGGATCGACTTCGTTGCGGGATTTGCGATTTAATCTTTCTAAAAGTCCGCTCCATGCAACTTCTTCGGCATAAGTATCAGCAGTATGACCAGAGGGAATGGGAGGGGTAGGAATTTGCGGCTCACCCATAATCTGGTAAGGCTCGACTTTATCGGCAACTTCTTCGGTAGTAGCTACAGCTGACGCAATCACATCATCAGGTAAATGATCGCGAAATAGCAGCTTCATTTCTTCGGCAGATTTGAGATATTCTGTGCCGCTATAACGCATCCGATTTTCTTCAATAATTAGCTTGCCTGTTTGAATGCACAGCAAAGCGTCATGTGCTTCTACGTCATAACAAGAAATAAAATGAGAGTCATTAGTAGCAACAACTTTAATATCTAATTCCCGAGCTATTTTAATAATTTCTACGTTAACAATTCGGTCTTCTTGGGAGCCGTGGTCTTGAATTTCTAAATAATAGTCATCACCAAATACATCTTTATACCATTTAGCAACTTTCCGCGCTGCATCTGGTCTATTGCTAAGAATTGCTTGGGGGATTTCTCCACCTAAACAAGCACTGGTGACAATCAACCCTTCATGATATTCTTTTAATAATTCTTTGTTGATACAAGGACGGGAAAAAATACCTTTTCCCTGTACACCTTTAAGGTGGGAAATAGTAGTTAATTTGACTAAATTTTTATAACCTTTAGTATTTTTAGCTAAAACAACTTGATGATAACGGGGACGGCGTTCTTGCTTTTCGATATCGCCATTAATGATATACATTTCATTGCCAAGAATTGGCTTAATGTTTTTACTGCGGCAGATTTTGATCAGTTCCACCGCACCGTACATCACACCGTGATCGGTGAGGGCGATCGCTTTCATCCCCAGTGCGATCGCCTGATCCACCAACTCTGGCAGCTGACTGGCCCCATCAAGTAAGCTGTAGTCACTGTGAATATGCAAAGGGACAAAGGACATATCAATCTCCAACCACAAGCTGACGATAGCTCGCAGGGCATACTAGTGACATACCCCTTTGAGCAGAATTCTGCAAAGAAAGCAACGGGATCTTAGATTAACGCTTTTGCAGAAATTTCACTTCCGCAAGTGATGTTTAAATAGTTACAGCAGTCCAGTTACCGAGCATCTAGCAATGACTGAACCAGAGACCATTACTTCGCTTGAAACCAAGACCCGTCCTTGGTGGCTGCGTATCCCTCTGACATTACAAATTATTATCGCCCTAGTGCTGGCTGTCAGCTTAGGAATTGCCCTCGGTGCAGGAAATCCTAGCCCAGACAATGCTACTTTGATTACCAACCTCGCCATACCTGCGGAATTGGTGCTAAAGGCTCTCCGCGCCCTAGCTACGCCCTTAATTCTCGTAGCAGTCCTGCACACCTTCATGACTACCAATATTCCTGGTACAGCAGGCAGACGGCTAGCAGTACTGTTGTTAACAAACACTACCGTAGCTATTTTGGTAGGGCTGTTTGTCGCCAACGTCCTACATCCAGGTAGTTGGGGAAATTTAGCTGTAACGCCAACAGGTACGGAAATAGCTGGTGAAAGTCTCGATCCTTGGGGTTTATTCAAAGATGCTGTTCCCGACGCAATCCTCAAGCCTCTAGTCGATAATAATGTTATCCAACTAATAGTTATTGCCCTTTCCTTTGGGATTGTGCTAAGGGCATTAAAATCAGAACAAATCACCCAAGGCAAAACAGCATACCAACCAATAGAAGATGTGATTGGGATTTTATTTGAGGCGGTAATTCGTATCCTGAATTGGGTAATTGCTTTAGTCCCTTTGGCTGTATTTGGAATTGTTGCTAAAACTGTTGCTGAAAAAGGTTTTGCTCCCTTCCAATCTCTAGCGGCGTTTATTGTGGCGGTGTTAGTAGCTCTAGCATTACAAGCTTGCTACTATCTCACTAGGGTACAATTCGGTTCTTGGGTTGAGCCATTAAAGTTTCTCGCAGGTGGTTCCGATGCGTTTTTGACAGCTTTTTCCACATCTTCCTCAACGGTAACAATGCCGATTACCTTTGAGATTTTGCAAACAAAAATTGGTTTAAGGGAATCTTCAGCTTCTTTAGGCGCATTAGTCGGCGCAAACTTTAACAATGATGGGACAGCCTTGTATGAGGCGATGTCTGCATTGTATATTTCCCAAGTACTAGGGCAACATCTGAGTTTAGGACAACAGTTAATCGTTGTCCTGACATCGATTTTTGCATCTGTGGGCGCAGCCGGTATTCCCAATGCAGGATTAGTAACAATGACTTTGGTGTTTACTTCCGTTGGTTTGCCGACACAGTATATTGCTTTGTTGGTGACAGTAGATTGGTTTTTAGATCGTTGCCGGACTGCAATTAATGTCATGGGAGATATGACAGTCAGTGCTTTACTAGACGGTAAAAAGCCTCGTACTTTAGACGAGGCTTAATTTGCACCCTTAATAATAGTCATTTAATGCTGTTGAGGTCCTTTGGCATCACATTCTCTATGCCAACAACGTTCTAAAAGTTGAATTCGCCATATAGAAGCAAAAGTACGAGGATTCCATATTAATTTAGTGTGGCTACTAAACAAGGGCTGGTTGAGATAATGCCAAAGTGGAAATTGAAATTTCTTAAGTTTGGGAGCCATAGGAAAAAATACTATAGAAGCTTTGTTGCCGTCTAGTTAAAGATTAATCAATGTTATACACAATCGTCCTGGTGACAATTGCGGAAAATTACTAAATTTTATTGCAATAATCATGAGAATATCCTTAGTGGGAGAAATTTTCCTCAAAAGCTGATTTTGTTGGCAATTATCTCCATTATTTCGGCTATACCACAAGTTAAGCAGGAGTTTTGAGGCTCTTGCTACGTGATAAGCTAACTCAGCTTATTTGTTTAGGCCTAGAGTATTTCTAGCTATTTTCATGCAATTTAAAAAATTGTCGTGACTACATACAATTACCTGACTCGTAGGGGCTACATTGGCGTCAACTTAAGCTCAAACACTTATTTCTTATTGCATCTAGCCCACGCAGGTGATCTGAGTTTATGTAGCGATACCCTTCTAGAGTGTGGCAATGTTAAATATATGACAATTAAGAAATGTCAGTATCCCTCTAACCTTGGCAGATCAAGAGAAAATTGATTAATAATACCAATTTGAAAAATGATTGCGACAGATGGATCGTCCAAAAGCTTGCTCAATCAATCTTTTACAATCCAAAATCTAAAATCCAAAATCCAAAATGGTATAAGACATGCTTGTGAATTGTGCGATCGCCTCTTCAACTTATGCCTAATGAGTAGTATGTCATGATGAGATGGAAAATCCGGGAACCAACTCTTGATTCTGGAGGATGGACTAAACTAGTTATTTGTAGTGTAGTGTTATAAAGTCCTGTTGATTAACTGTTTTATGGTGACCAGACTTTCCACATCACCAACTATAGCTCCTGAACGGTCTAATCAAGTAACCCGCAAGCTATATCCAAATTACAAAGTTATCGTTTTAAACGACGACTTTAATACATTTCAGCACGTAGCTGAGTGTCTGATGAAGTATATTCCGGGGATGACAAGCGACCAAGCTTGGGATTTGACTAACCAAATACATTTTGAAGGTCAAGCGATCGTTTGGGTAGGCCCCCAAGAACCAGCAGAACTATATCACCAGCAACTGCGGCGTGCGGGTTTGACAATGGCTCCGCTAGAGGCAGCTTAAATTAATGGGCAAACCCAATGATGGTAGATTAGTCTGGAATCACTCAACCCACATTAGTGGTCTCATCCCCATATTAGAACGTTTGTGTCAGCAGCATGGCATTCAAACCGTGACACCAGGCGTAATTGGACGAGTTAGAGGTCATGCTCCCAAAATGCAACTGCGTGTGTCTGTACCGATTCGGGGGGGTTATAAAGTCATCGCTCGCCAAGGAAAGACGGTACAGGAGGTATTTATATTGACGACTTTAGATCGAGATAGTCTTTTAGAGGCGATCGCGATCGCTATGAAAAGTTAATCATCTCAATAGTCAATAGTCCATAGTTCATCGACTATGCACTGTTGACTCTCAACTATTCTTCTATCTGATGTACTGCAAATCTGTGGAGTGGTAAACTGAGGATACAAGAAAATGTTAAAAAATATGACAGAGCTGTAGTTATTTTTAAAGACATTACTATCGGTTCCCAGCTTGGTAAAAGTATTTTGTCCAAGCCAAAAGCAACACAATAAACTAGCCAGTAAGTAAAGCTCATTCTAAACAGAATCTGCTCTGTTTCTTCCATTTCATCTTTTTGCTGCTTGCTATCCCAAAGTATCAATAGACCAACAATACAAGCCACAAAAGAAACAGCAACTACAAACTCGTGACAAAATATGTTTACCGAATGCATTGGTCTTGATCCCAATATTTTCTATTGAGATTCAGTCTAAAGGAATAGTCCTTGAGGTTGCACAAAATAGTTACAAACTGCAATAGAAAGCTGACGATTATGTAACTAATTGCAACAAATCTGTTAGCTACACAAAGCTAATTATTTTAGAAAAAATTTCATTTAAATTAAATATTTCTGGCAATAATACGAGTCCCTTGTGATTGAACAAGTCTGCTGCTCTAATCAGGAAATAAACCTCGATCTTGACTTTTATACCACCAATTTCCCTAGGATTGGCAAAAGGCAGACTTATCTCAAACTCAATATCAGTCTCTTTGTAAAACAAAATCAACTAAACTATTGCAAAAGATGAAGCTAGCATTTATTACAGCAACTCCCCAAAATGCCAAACTAGGAAGCGGTACTTTTGTCGGGAATGCCCACTTGATTACTCAATTGCGATCGCAGGGTCATAAAGTTGATGTGTTCGCGCCAAATAAAGCATCCGGCCCTATGGGTTATATGGTGCAGCGCTTCCGTTGGAACTGGGGACTCGATCCGCTGGATTTTGACAAATACGATGCAGTAATTGGTCTAGATATGGATGGCTACACCATTGGCGATCGCATCAAAGCACCTTTTATTGCTTATATTCACGGTATTATCGCTGACGAAGCCAAGTTTGAGCGGGGTTGGGTACGTACCTCTTTAGAATTAATGGCAAAAGCCGAGCAAGTTAGCGTCCATCGTGCGAATATGGCGATCGCTACTAGTGAGTATTCCAGCGCTAGGCTCGCCCAACTTTATAACTATAAGGGAGAGATTGAAATTGTCCCACCTCCCATTGATGTGCAAGGGTGGGATCGGGCTTTAGGATCTGTAACCGATAGTGAAGAAAATATAACTAATCCACGCCCAACTATATTATGTGTTGGCGTACAATATCCCCGCAAAAATGTTGCTACTTTAATCCGGGCCACAGCAATTCTTCGTCGTCAAATACCAGATGTGGAAGTGCGAATTGCTAGTCAGGGGCCAGAGTGGAACAACCTGCGCCGTCTTACCCAAGAACTCGATTTAAATCAAAATGTGACGTTCTTGGGTTACGTTCCCTATGAATATTTGGTACGCGAGTATGTCCGTTGCCATGTATTCTGTTTACCAAGTCTGCAAGAAGGCTTTGGGATTGTTTTTGCAGAAGCAATGGCCAGCAGTAAACCAATTGTGGCTAGTCGTTCGTCGTCTACACCAGAGTTGATTGAAGATGGCGTACAAGGTTTATTAGCAACTCCTTTAGATCCGGAAGATTTAGCACGTTGTTTAGCAGAGGTACTCTTATCGCCCGAAAAAGCCCTAGCGTTAGGCAAAGCAGGCCGTGCTAAAGTTGTTGAGTTTGATGCACCTGCGATCGCACAAAAATTCAGTCAATTGTTAACTAAACTCTAAAATCCGAAATGCTATTACAATCCAGTCATCAACTTGGCCAGATGTTGCGGCGATCGCTATTTGTCATTTTACTGGGTCTATTTTTACTCACAGTCGGCGGTTGTCAAACTGTTAACCCAGCCAACAATCAAATCGTACATCTCACTCTTTGGCATGGGATTAATCCGCCTCCCAATCGAGATATATTTCAAAAACTGGTAGACAAATTTAATCAGAATCATTCTGATATTTATGTAGATTCTATTTACGCAGGTCAACTCGACCAACAAATACCCAAAGTCTTAACCGCCGTTATTGGCAAAGCTCAACCTGATATTTTATTCTTCAATCCCCAGATTACAGGTCAGTTTGTAGAACTGGGAGCAATTCGCCCCCTAGAAGATTGGCTCAATAAATCACCAATCAAATCAGAAATTATCCAGAATTGCTTTGGTGAGATGCTTTTAGATGGGCATATTTGGTCAGTTCCTCTATTTGCTGGTAATGTTGGCATTTTTTACAGAAGGGATCTGTTTAAAGCTGCGGGAATTACTGAGTTACCCAAAACTTGGGAAGAATTACGCCAAGTTGCTAAAAAACTGACAATAGACCGGAATGGTGACAAAAGACCAGATCAGTATGGGATGTTAATGCCTTTGGGAAAAGGAGAATGGACAGTCTTTACATGGTTTCCTTTTTTATTAAGTAGTGGTGGAACGCTGGTTGAAAATAACCATCCCAATTTGGTTAATCCTAGTGCGATCGCTGCTTTACAATTTTGGCAAGACTTGATTAAAGATGGCTCGACTAAATTCTCTGCACCCGAACGGGGATATGAAGAAGATGATTTTATTGCCGGTCGTGTTGCTATGCAGTTAACGGGGCCTTGGACGTTCATCATGCAAAGTAAAGTTGATTTTGATGTACTCCCCATTCCTGCTAACCGTCAGCCAGCAACCGTGCTTGCTAGTGGCAATTTATTTGTCATGAAAACTACACCCACAAGAGAACAAGCCGCTTTGAAGTTTTTAGAATACGTTCTTAGCGAAGAATTCCAAACCGAATGGAGTATTGGCTCAGGTTTTTTGCCAGTAAATATCAAATCTACTCAAAGCCAAGCTTACCAAGAATTTCTTAAGCAAAAACCTGCTCTGAAAGTTTTTCTTGAGCAGATGTCTGTATCAGGTTCTCGACCAATTATTTCTGGTTATAGTCGTGTGTCTGAAAGTCTTGGTAGAGCAATTGAAGCCACAATGTTAGGTGCATCTCCAGAAACAGCCCTGAAAAAATTTCAAGCATATCTAGACTTAATGCGGTCTGGAAACTCCTAGTAACGCCGTAATTCACAATTCCAAATCAATACAGTGTCATCATTCATTAGACCTCTTGCATAAGTTAATTTCTGGGATATCGAACCACAGATAAATATCGGTGTTTATCTGTGGTTCATTTTCTTCCTATCCCTATTTTTGCAAGAAGTCTATTGATTTGGAATTGGTGGTTGATTTCCGCCGATGTGTACTAGTAAACAGATTTAGCGCACAGCATACAAATTGTAGGTATCAACGTATGTAGATGGCAACTGTTCTCTTTTTTCCAGCTTGATATTAAATCCATGAGAGATTAATAATTGTTGAATTTTCTCTACTCGTCCTTTTTTATTATGAACTTCGCCAACTATTTGCTTGATTTTCGGCCAGTCCTTGTCGGCTATCCCCTGGAGAACCTCATATTCTGCACCTTCCACATCAATTTTTAATAAATCTATGGAATTAATACCTAATTCATTCATCACAGAAGATAGGGTTCTCACCTGACATTTAACTTGTTGCTCCTCTTCAAAAAAGCTGGTAAATAAGTCTTCTATATGTTCTGAATCTATTTCTTCCTTAACATCATCTGCATCAGCTATTATGTCACCTGGCTTTGTGGTAGAGTTACCAGCCATGTTTGGATAAAAAATAAATATTTTTTCAGGGTTATCTTCTGAACTTATTCCATAATTAAATAATTGAATATTATCAAGGTTATGCAGACGAGTATTTTCCTCTAGTGTTAGAAAGGTTTGCTCGATCGGCTCAAAAGCATAAATTTTGACTTTATTTTGAATTCTGTTAACAAACAAAGAAAACAATCCAATATTTGCCCCTACATCAAATATATAGTCACCTTCATTGATGACAATGCCATTTTGAAGATATTGCTGTTCAGTAAATATTTCTGAATATATATATTCTGTTTCTTCCTTGCTACTAATATAATAAAATTCAAAATCATTTGGAAAAGCTATTTTTTTGCGACTCATTATTGATTCCCTAGTCAGTTTTGTAGATGACGTTAGCGATAGGACAACGCAATCTTTATTTTACTAGATACTGGTCAAACTAATTCGTAATTAGTAGAGGCAAGAAAACACTACTAATTGAAAAACGTTAAATTTTCAATTCAGCAGTTGCTCTGTCTCTCTTAATTACGAATTACGAATTACGAATTAGAAATTATTTGTTCAAGCCCAAACGCTCTAAGATAAAAGTATACTCAAAAGCCAGTTCTCGCAAGCTTTCATAACGTCCAGATGCGCCACTATGTCCTGCACCCATATTGGTTTTTAACAGGAGAATGTTGTTATCTGTTTTGAGTTCTCGGAGTTTGGCTGTCCATTTAGCTGGTTCCCAATATTTGACGCGAGAATCATTTAAGCCAGCAGTAATTAGCATATCTGGATAATCTTTCGCCTCAACATTATCGTAGGGCGAGTAAGATTTCATGTATTCGTAATACACTGGATCGTTGGGATTACCCCATTCTTCCCATTCCATTGCTGAGAGGGGTAATGAGGTATCCAAGATAGTAGTTACTATATCAACAAAGGGGACATGAGCGACTACTGCTTTGAATAATTCGGGACGCAAATTAATGACTGCTCCCATCAATAAGCCGCCAGCACTACCGCCTGTAATTACGAGGCGATCGCTTGCTGTCCATTTTTCATTCATCAAATACTCTGCACAGGCGATAAAATCTGTAAAGGTGTTCTTTTTCTGTAAAAATTTGCCTTGTTCATACCATTTTCGCCCCATTTCTTCCCCGCCACGAATATGTGCAATGGCAAACACTACTCCTCTATCTAGCAATGTCAGGCGATTTGAGGAAAATGTTGCAGAGGAAGACGCACCGTAAGCACCATATCCTGTAAGTAACAAGGGATTTTGGCTATCTTTTTTAATTCCTTGTTTGTACACAATCGATATAGGAATTTGTGTACCATCTTCGGCGGTAGCCATCAGCCACTCACTTTGATACTGAGTTCTGTCATAGCCACCAAGCACTTCTGTTTCTTTTTTCAACTCACGCTGATTAGTTTCCATGTTATAATCGAAAACTGATTGCGGAGTAATAAAAGAAGTGTAATGAAAACGCAGAATGCTAGTATTAAATTCTGGGTTATTGCCTTCGTAAAATTCATAAGTAGGCTCAGGAAAATTAATATTACTTTCCTCACCTGTTGCTAGGTTTTTTACTCTGGCAGTTTCTAAGCCACCTTTTCTTTCATAAATCACTAAATGATTAGCAAAAAGGCTAATTCCTGATAGCAATACATCTTCTTGATGGGGAATTATCGTCTGCCAATTTTTTTTACCTGGGGAATCTACCAAAGTTTTGACTAGTTTAAAGTTAGTCGCCTCATCATTAGTAACAATATAGAAATAATCGCTGTGGTGATCGACTTCATATTCCAACCCTGTAGTTCGTGGGTGAATTAATTTCCAATCTCCTTCAGGATGATTTGCATCTAAATAGTGAACTTCTGTAGTGATGCTGCTTCTCAAAAGCATCAAAATATATTCTTCACTGCGGGTTTTATCAACATATAAATGGTAAATATCATCTAGTTCTTCATAAATTAAAACATCATCATCGACAGAAGTACCTAGTGTATGACGCAATAGTTGGTAAGGACGATTAGCATCATCAATTTTGGTATAAAATATCGTTTTATTATCGTTAGCCCAAGCGACAGAAAAATAGGTATCAGGGATACTTTCAGTGGATAGTTTAAATGTAGTTAAGTCTAAGAAAAAAAGTGTGTATTGCTCAGAACCGCTAGTATCAACTGAGTAAGCTAAGATTTGATGATTGGGGCTAATATCAAATACCCCTAAGCTAAAAAATTCGTGTTCCTTTGCTAGTTCATTTTCATCTAAAAGCACTTCTTCTGGTGCTTCTAAACTACCTTTTTTGCGGCAATAAATGCCATAGTCTTTGCCTTCTTCAGTACGTAAATAATAGTAGTAGTCATCTTTGCGGTATGGCACTGATAAGTCAGTTTCTTTAATCCGTGCCAGCATTTCATTGTAGAGTTTGGTTTGCAGCGCTTGGGTATGTTCCATCATCGCTGCGGTATAAGTATTTTCAGCTTCTAAATAAGCATTAACTTGGGGGTTATCAATATCGCGTAGCCAAAAGTAGTTGTCGATGCGGCGATCGCCGTGTAACTCTAAAACTTTTGGGTGTTTCTCGGCAACTGGTGGTTTAGTAATATTTTGTAAAAGATTATCCTTATGCATCATCAATAAAAAGCAGCAGTTAGCTGCCTAGTAATCTTAGGATGAGCCAGGAATTACAGGTTTGTGGTGTTGTTTTCTTTTTAAAGTACACAAGCCAATTGCTGGGATAAATCCCAGAATAAAAGCTGTAAATCCTTGCCCATTCCAATACAATATCGAAGTCCGGTTGGCTTCGGGAATAAAATTTTGCAACAGAGAAAGTAGCCAAATTAAAGTACTGATGAAGAAGAAGCAAATTGCTGGTAAAAAATTCCACCACCAAGCATTGGCTGTGTAGCGGCGTAACACAAGCCATTGGCAAAGTCCGAGCCAAATGCCGGAAATAATATAGGAAATAGTAGACAAGCCTCCCAAAATCACCATTGCTTCAGGGGATAAAGTTTCGTTAAAGGATGTGGCAATCGAGGAAATATAGTTAATCCAGGCTGTAGAAACGCTGTTGGCAATTAACCAACCGATGCTAGTAGCTAGCAACCACCACCAACCAGGTATATATGGACGCAGAACCAGTGCTTGATCGGCAGCGAAAATCACAGCAAAGACAGTACTACCCAGAAAGCTAGCAAAGCCGTTCCACGTTTGGGGATTTGGAAAAAAAGCGGGTGAGAGTCCATCGAGAAGATTTTCCAAAGCTATACTGGCAAGGCCACCAACAACCCATCCCAAACAGGTCATGAAAGTAAATCTGATCAGGAAACTTCTGGTTTGAGAACGCGGGATCAAAAACTTTCCCAGTTTGGGAGCGTTCTGAGTAGATGCAACATGAGAAGAACTGTTGGAATCAGCTTGCATATAAAGTTAAGTTAAGCAGATACGAGAGTGAGAGCAGACTCCTGAAAAAGCGTAATCTCAGAATGATAAGCTAAACAGTGGCATAAAAAAGTGACTTAGGATGAAGTGTTAAATGGGTGTTTCCTCAACAGCTCCTAGACTCCTCATGGCAGCTCGTGGTGAAGTAGTAGACCGTCCCCCTGTATGGATGATGCGACAAGCGGGAAGGTACATGAAAGCATATCGAGATTTAAGGGAGAAGTATCCTTCTTTCCGCGATCGCTCAGAAATTCCCGAAGTAGCGATAGAGGTTTCCCTACAGCCTTGGCGAGCTTTTCAACCAGACGGGGTGATTCTATTTTCCGACATTGTTACGCCATTGCCTGGTTTGGGCATTGACATGGACATTGCGGAAGGTAAAGGGCCAATTATTCACTCGCCCATTCGCACTCAAGACCAAGTTGATAACCTGCGTCCCTTCGATCCCGAAACATCCCTGCCGTTTATCAAAACCATATTGCAGGCGTTACGTCAAGAGGTAGGGAATCAATCAACGGTATTAGGGTTTGTCGGTGCGCCGTGGACATTGGCTGCTTATGCAGTAGAAGGAAAAGGTTCTAAAACCTACTCCATCATCAAGAACATGGCGTTTTCTGACCCGACAATTCTGCATCAATTTTTAGGGAAATTAGCAGATGCGATCGCCGTTTACGCACGCTACCAAATTGACTGTGGTGCCCAAGTTGTGCAAATGTTTGACTCCTGGGCGGGTCAATTGAGTCCTCAAGATTATGACACCTTTGCTCTGCCATATCAGCAACGGGTTTTTGAGCAAGTCAAACAAACCCATCCTGACACACCCTTAATTTTGTTGGTTAGCGGTAGTGCAGGCGTGTTAGAGAGAATGGCTCAATCTGGTGCAGATGTTGTGACTGTAGATTGGGCTGTAGACATGGCGGATGCACGGGCTAGATTGGGTAAGCACGTGAAAGTTCAGGGAAATCTCGACCCAGGTGTGTTATTTGGTTCCAAACAGTTTATCCGCGATCGCATCCTCGATACTGTTCGCAAAGCTGGAAATTGGGGTCATATTCTCAATCTCGGTCATGGTGTACTACCAGAAACTCCAGAAGAAAATGTCGCTTTCTTCTTTGAAACTGCAAAACAACTGAATGTACTGGTTTAGTTGTGGGGGTTTAGCATTGCTAAACCCATACTTGTCAGTTGTCAGTTGTTAGTTAATGATTAACAACCGACAATTGACAGATTTATTAAGCGATCGGTTTAAAAATACCTTTGAAAAGCCGCTACACTGGGAACTAAAAATTAATCCCAAGCAACTAATAAAGAAAACTTACAATTCTCTATGAGCCAGAAACGGATTTTAGTGACTGGTGCAAGTGGCTGTATCGGTCACTACCTAGCTGAAGCCTTAATTCAAGAAACAAATTACGAACTGTATCTACTAGTTAGGAACCCCAATAAACTGCAAGTTGATACTCAGGCGCGTCCAGGTATCACTGTGTTGCAAGGTGATATGCAACAAATTAGCCAGTTTGCCCAATTGCTATCAACAATTGATATTGCGGTACTAACAGCAACAGCTTGGGGCGGCGATGGAACCTTTAATATTAATGTAAATAAAACTCTAGAATTGCTGAAGCTGCTAGATCCAGAGAGATGCGAACAGGTAATTTACTTTTCTACAGCTAGCGTTTTAAATCGCCACAATCAACCACTCAAAGAAGCTGGAGAAATTGGTACAGATTACGTCAGTTCTAAGTATGAGTGTTTGCAGCAAATATCAAAATTGGCGATCGCACCTAAAATTACCACAGTTTTTCCCACATTAGTTTTAGGCGGCGATGCCAACAAGCCCTATTCTGCTGTAACATCTGGAATTCCCGAAGTCGCAAAGTATATTAATTTAGCTCGGTTTTTGCAAGCCGATGGCAGTTTCCACTTTATTCACGGAAAAGACATTGCGACTACAGTCAAATATTTAATTGAACATCCTCCTATTGAAACAGGGCCGCGCAAGTTTGTTTTAGGTCAACAGCAATTAACTGTTAACCAAGCTATAGAACAAGTCTGCGCCTATCTAGGTAAAAAGATTTACTTTCGCATTCCATTATCTATCACATTAGCCAACATCATTATTGCCGTCTTCCGAATTCAAATGGCTGCTTGGGATAGATTCTGCATGAACTATCGACATTTTACTTACGAAAATGCCATCAATCCCGCCAGTTTTGGTTTACCAAATTACTGTGCAACTATGAGTGACGTTTTGAAAATTAGCGGTGTCAAAAGTAAATCAATGTAGGGGTTTAGCAATGCTCATTGGTGTCAACTTAAGAAGATCAAGCCCAAATTTGTTGAGTGTAAGCGTCAATCTCTCGATGACGCTTACGCCTGGTTTTGACTAATCCAAAGAGCTTTTGATGTTCGACAAGATAAGGAACAGCCTCACTAGCATCACCACGGAGAACAGCTTGGGAGAAATGGTATAAACTGCGGAAAACCATCTCTGTAGAAATTCGGTCTAAAGGTTGATTCAATGCGATCGCTACATCAAGACATAATTGATTGAGAACAGCATAAAAAATCCAAGTGGCAAAAATTTGAATTTCGACACCATGACTATCACCAACCCAGATATAAGCTAGACCTAAAAGCCGCTTGGTTAGCAAAAAAGCATCTTCAACTCGCCAACGTCTTCGATATAATTCACAAACTTGCTGTGCAGATAAGATTTGCGGATCTAGTACGTTTGTTAAATCATAGTACCAATTTGAACCCCACAATACAGAAACCAGACGTACTGGGTACTGACAAGGATTAGAGCGGTATTCTCCCATATCTATAATTTCGTCACGGTAGAATGGGGCATTAGCTAAACAACGAGTGACCTTGTAAGAGGTTTTTTCTCGCAGTCGCGTGACAAAAAACTTGTTTGCTTTTGTAAATGCATCAAACCAAGGAAATTTGAAAAATCCTAAATCAAAAATCAGTAATCCGCTAACTGGTAAGCTTTCAAGTAATTGATCACACCAAGTTTTATCATTAGCTTTGCTGTTGGTTGTATACCAGGTTGTCACCGGTCGATGGCTAAAGGCTTCCACCACCATCATCATTTTGCCTGCAAGTGTTTTTTCTTGTTCTTTGAGGGCTTTTAACTTCCTTCGTAATGCTTCTAGGGTTGAACCGTCCGCAATCCAGATGGCTGTGAATTTCTGAGATACTAGTTGCCAATTCTCAGGAATTGCTTGATTTTGTGGTTGATTATTGATTCTTGCCATTACTTGCGCAAAAATTTGTGCAAATAATTCTATTGGTAATGTTCGCAATCTTTTTGACACTGCTTGGGCACTGACTTCGATTCGCTCGACCCATAACAATCCCTCTTGTGACAATACCCTTTGCACTTCTCTTAACCCAGGAATCTGCCGATATACTAAACTCACCACGATCGCCATCATCATCGGCAGTGTTAAGATTCTGTCGCGGAATTTTTTCTTTTGTTCGTCTTCATACAATCTCAAGGGTTTGAAGCTTACAGGAGATAGCAATGAAAATATTTCTTTCTCGATTTCCTCGATTGGTGGCGCTGGTACATGCTTTTGCTGCCGCAAATCTGGGTTTCCGGTTCGCGCTGGTCGTTTTCTACTCATGATGTATCACTAAGAACACCTGAATTGATGTTCTTAGATTACATCTTATGGTTACTTCAAGCTTAAGTTGACACCAATGAGCAATGCTAAACCCCTACCCATAGGATATTCCCAGATGAAAAAATTACGGCATTACAATATTATAAAATAATTGTGATTATGACCGTAACAAAAAATTATTTAGACTTTTGTCAAGATAATCTCTCAGAATTACAGTGTCCTATAATCCACAAATTCATCATCGCCGTTCCATCAGATTAAAAGACCACGATTACACCCAAGAGGGTGCATATTTTATTACCATTTGCACAAAAGACAGACAATGTATTTTTGGTGATATAAAACAAGGGCAAATGAAATTAAATTTACTCGGTACAATTGCCCGTGAATCCTGGAGAGAAATTCCTCAACATTTCCCGCATATACAATTAGATGTATTTGTAATTATGCCCAATCATATTCATGGGATATTATGGATTATTAACACAACCAAGAGAGAAGACGAGCCAAGAAAATACGGGAAAATGGTAGCTGGTTCAATACCTTGTGTAGTTAGATCTTATAAAAGTGCCGTTACTAAAAAGATTAATTATATTTGCAATCAAAAAGGTATATCTTCGGTATGGCAAAGAAATTTTTATGAACATATTAATAGAAATGAACAATCTTTAGCTGCAATTAGAGAATACATTATTAATAATCCTTTAGTATGGGAACGCGATATTAAAAATCCTGGTGATGTTTCTGAGCATAAAGGATTGCTATTAGATTTACCTTGTTAGTAGATATATCGTAGAGGTTTAGCATTGCTCATACGTGTCAACTTAACGCGAAACCCTCATCCCGCAAGGAACTGAAGTTCCTTGCTAATAGCAAAAGTCATTTGAAGATGACTAAATATCCTCAAAATCTTGAGTCTACTTTAGTAGACTTGGGCTATTAGCCTGAGAATTCATTCTCAGGCGAGTGACAAAGCTACCGGAGAGGCTATTTTTAGCTTAAGTTGACACCAATGAGCATTGCTAAACCCCTACAGCGCATTTATGTGGAAGAAAAAATTTTAGGAAACAGATGAACCCGCTAAGATAAAAAGTCAATAAGTCTTAATTTTCGTTAAAGTGGGATAACAATCAAAGTGTGAGGGTTGATACTGTATGCGAGTCCTACTGGTGTATCCAATATTTCCGAAAACCTTTTGGTCATACGAGAAAATTTTGGCGTTAGTCGATCGCAAGGTTTTGTTACCACCTTTGGGTTTAGTAACAGTGGCGGCAATTCTCCCTCAAGAATGGGAATATAAGCTAGTCGATCGCAACATCCGTCCAGTTACCGAAGCCGAATGGGCTTGGGCTGATGTGGTCATTTTCTCCGCCATGATTGTCCAGAAACAGGACTTACTAGACCAAATCCAGGAAGCAAAACGGCGTGGTAAGTTAGTCGCTGTGGGCGGCCCCTACCCCACCTCTACACCCCATGAAGTACAAAACGTGGGCGCAGATTTTCTGATTTTGGATGAAGGGGAAATCACCTTACCTATGTTCGTTGAGGCGATTCAAAGAGGCGAAACCTCTGGTACTTTCCGGACGAGTGAAAAACCAGATGTCACAAGCACACCAGTACCCCGCTTTGATTTATTAGAATTTGATGCTTACGATATGATGTCGGTGCAGTTTTCGCGGGGTTGTCCTTTCCAATGCGAATTCTGTGACATTATTGTTCTCTATGGCCGCAAACCACGTACCAAAACCCCAGCCCAACTATTAGCAGAATTAGATTATCTTTATGAATTAGGTTGGCGGCGGGGTGTGTTCATGGTTGATGACAACTTTATTGGCAACAAACGCAATGTGAAATTGTTGCTGAAAGAGTTAAAAGTTTGGATGCAAGAACATCAATATCCCTTCCGCTTTGATACCGAAGCTTCAATTGATTTAGCACAAGATCCAGAATTGATGGAATTGATGGTTGAATCTGGTTTTGCAGCGGTATTTTTAGGTATTGAAACACCAGATGAAGATAGCTTGCAACTGACGAAAAAGTTTCAAAATACCCGCAGTTCTCTCACCGACGCTGTGCAAAGTATCATCAAAGCTGGATTGCGCCCAATGGCTGGGTTTATTATCGGATTTGATGGCGAAAAAGCAGGTGCAGGCGATCGCATTGTCCGTTTTGCCGAACAAGCAGGAATTCCTTCTACTACCTTTGCTATGTTGCAAGCGCTACCCAACACAGCCTTGTGGCATCGCCTGAAGAAAGAAGGCAGATTGCGGGAAAACAAAGATGGCAACATCAACCAGACAACTTTGATGAACTTTATTGCTACCCGTCCCTTAGAAGATATTGCCAGAGAATACATTGAAGCATTTTGTGCTTTATACGATCCAGTGAAGTATTTGGATCGTACTTACCGCTGCTTTTTAATGATGGGTGCGCCAACTTGGAAAGCCCCATTTAAATGGCCAGAGTTGATAGTCATTAAAGCGCTGTTGATTGTCATCTGGCGACAAGGCATCAAACGCGAAACCCGCTGGAAATTCTGGCATCACTTATTTAGCATCATCAAGCATAACCCAGGAGTTGCCGAGCATTACCTCTCAGCCTGTGCCCACAACGAGCATTTTCTCGAATATCGCCAAATTGTGCGCGATCAAATTGAAACTCAGCTAGCAGAGTATCTCGCCCAAGGTGCAGAAAAACCTTATGTGCCACCTGTGCAGGAAAAAGCAGAAGCCGTAGTTAGTTAAGGGAATACCAAAAAAATAAAAAACTCCACCCACAAGGGGGTGGATTGACAGATAGATTGGGTAGGGGCGCAAGACTTTGCGCCCCTACAGATTCTTGATGTGTTGCAAAGATTTTTTGAACCGGTATTAAACTGTAAGGCTGGATAGCTGTTTCTCAACACGAGTCAAACGTTCTGAGTAATTTTTCATCACTTGCAGGGCGAACATAGGAGTTTCTTGCACTACAAACAGAAACCTTTGTTCATTCAGGAAAGCAAGTTGACAATCTGTCTTGGCAATAGCTGTATAAGTTCTATTTTTTACCCCTACCAAAGCTCCTATAGCAAAAACTTCTCCAGCTTCAATTGTTTCTACGACCTTGCCATCAACTAATATATCAACCTCTCCTTCTAGAATGCCATACATACAATCACCAGGTTCTCCTGCTTGAAAGATAACTTGTCCAGCTGAAAATATTTTCGGATCTGGTTGTTTTTGAAATATACCGAGAGTTTGTACAGCACTTAACATAAAAACTGCCCCGCAATTGGTTGTTTTTCCACCTATGTTTTGCATCAGCACGTATGATTTATCGCCGTTAACTGCGATGCTCTATATTTCAGATGCAACGATCGGAGTACACGCTAGGGTAAAACAAGCAAGGTTAACAGAGGGTTAATCTTTGGTAAAGCAGAATTTTAAGTTTGTTGTCAAAATTTTGACAATGGCTGCATAATAAGTCGGAATTTATACAGCAATTTTATTTCCTACAAATTTTTGCAACACAACCTTTCAATAATCGCCACTTGGACAGAATAATTCGATAAGCTCTACCAGACAGTGCTAACTCATCTCATAAACGAAAAAATTATTTGAAGTTCTCTTTTAACAGTACATACAAGAAAATCCATGACTGCTTCATCACAAAACAATTCAATAATTCCCGTTACTGCGAGCCTAGAGGTTGCTAGGCAAGAATATAAATATAACTACACCCATATTCCACCGATCGCGATGGTAGATGAGCTTCCTGCTACGGAACGCTTCTCCGCGAACTGGTATTTTTTGCTAGCCCAGCAGTTACGCAATATTTTTCTCAATACCTTGATTACCAACCGAGGCAATCGTGGTTCCAAGTCGACGATCCGTGATGATGTGAAAATGTTTATCCTAGAAGCCTTATTTAAGGGGGCAATACCGTTCAAAATCAGTATTATTGCTAGGCTTCTGCAAATTCTCCCTCAGTTTTTAATCAAAGGAATATCCAAAGATTTTAGAGAACTTGACGATCTGTTATTTTCTATTCTCAAGGAAAACGGACTTGTAATTCTCAAAGATGCTTTGAATCGGGCTATTACGCTGTTGCGTGAAGGACAACCTACAGGTCATGTGACCAACCTAAATGATTATGAAAAGTTGTTCCCTATGATTGGAGTGCCAGCGATTGGCAAAACTTTCCAGGAAGATAAAGTCTTTGCCTATATGCGAGTAGCTGGCTACAATCCCGTAATGATTCAGCGAGTAACCAGCCTGAGCGATCACTTCCCTGTCACCGACGAACATTACCAGGCGGTGATGGGAACGGATGATTCATTACAAGCAGCGGGAGAAGAAGGAAGACTTTACCTAGCGGATTATGGAATTTTCGAGGGTGCGATCGACGGTATATATCTACAAGACCAAAAATATGTCTATGCGCCCCTAGCACTATTTGCTGTACCCAAAGGCTCAAAACTCTCTCGTTTACTACGTCCAGTCGCCATTCAATGCGGCCAAACTCCCGGCCCCGATTACCCGATTATCACCCCTAACTCAGGTAAATACGCTTGGCTATTTGCCAAAACAATTGTACAGATAGCAGATGCTAACTTCCACGAACCTGTCACCCACCTAGCCAGAACACACCTGTTCGTTGGTGCTTTTGTCATGGCTACCCATCGCCAGTTGCCAGCCACTCATCCCCTTGGCTTACTGCTGCGCTCCCATTTTGAAGGCACTTTAGCAATTAACGATGCAGCCCAAAGGATTTTAATCGCTCCTGGGGGTGGGGTCGATAGATTACTCTCATCAACGATTGATAACTCTCGGGTTTTAGCAGTGCGTGGCTTACAAAGCTATGGCTTCAATAGTGCCATGTTACGGAAGCAATTCCAGCAGCGTGGTGTAGACGATCCTAATTTGTTGCCTGTGTATCCTTACCGGGACGATGCACTGTTAGTCTGGGATACCATTCATCAGTGGGTTGCAGACTACCTGAACCTTTACTACGCTACAGATAACGACATTCAGAATGATGCAGCCCTTCAGAAGTGGGCAACTGAAGTCCAAGCTTACAATGGTGGTCGCATCAGCGATTTTGGTGAAGATGGACGTATCCAAACGCGAGAATACTTAGTAGATGCGGCTACATTAATTATTTTCACAGCCAGCGCTCAACATGCTGCGGTTAACTTTCCCCAAAAAGATTTGATGGGCTATGCTGCTGCCTTGCCAATGGCTGGTTATTTGCCAGCTTCAATTCTCAAAGGAGAAGTTACTGAGCAAGACTACCTGAATTTACTTCCACCCTTGAATCAAGCACAACGGCAATATAATCTACTCGGTTTATTAGGTTCTGTATATTACAACAAACTTGGTGAATATCCACAGGGATACTTTAGCGATCGGCGTGTACAACCCTTGTTGCAGACATTCCAAAAAAATCTCCAGCAAGTTGAACATACTATTAATCAACGCAACTTGAACCGTCCAGCCTATGAGTATCTGCTCCCTTCTAAAATTCCTCAGAGTATTAATATCTAAAGATCAATGGGCATTGGGCATTAGACTGTTAACCGATGACTGTTAATAGTTGACAGCCACCACTGATATTTTTCACAACTGAAATAGGATTGCTATTGTTAATACCAGCCGACAGTACAATGGCGTACTCTTCCTTGAATAAATTCTCAATAACAAAAAACAATTCCCTAAAATTATCTTCTTCAAGTAGATTTACGGTTGTGGAATATAGATTAAAATAGTAATCAACTAAATATTTTTTGAAGACATCTAACACTTAATATGATTACTCGCTTTCCCGCAATTGCTGCTACCTTTATGGTTGCCAGTGTCAGTTTAGGTATGGTTTTGAGCATTGCTAGCCCAGCTTCAGCCCAACAAGTCATAACTTGTGAAAGCCATAATAATCGGCGGAATATTTGCTCAGTATCTACAACAGGTAGAGTTCGCCTGATCAGGCAATTATCTAGCTCCAGTTGTAAAGACAATTGGGGCTATAACGGAAATCGGATCTGGGTGAGAAATGGTTGTCGAGCGCAGTTTATAATTCGCGATCGCAGAAACAACAGAAATGATAGATTCAACAGAAACGATAGATTCAACAGAAATGACAGATACGATGACAGATACGATAGAGACGATGACAGATACTATAGAAACGACAGATATGACAGATGGTAACTAGCCCTATCAAGAAGAGGTCAACATCTGCTTTCATGTCTTAATTGTTGATGATTTGGCTTAGTGTCTTGGCGGTTCAACAAAACCACAGAGACACTAAGACACAAAGGAAACTGAATTTAAAATTACATAGAGTTGCTATTCATCGATAGCAATTGCTCATAATCTTGTGGGGTATCAATATCAATGACTCCCCGATCAAAAGGTATGGAAAATAATTGAGCAAGGTTGTTCTTAATAATTGTTTTTGCTCCTGTATTTCCTGGTAATTCAGCCAGATCTGAAAAAAATATATTACTAAACAAAGCAGGTACGCCTAATGTGCCTGCATATTCACAAGTAATAATAGATTTTTTTGTTGAGTGATATGCCTCGACAAGTTGATTAATAATTTGTGGTGAAAGAAATGGTTGGTCGCAAACTAAAATAACTACTGCGTCAATGTTTTGTGGTAGATTCTGCAAAAATTGCATACCGCTGTTGATGGAAGCACCCATTCCCCCAGCCCAATCTAAGTTCTCAACGATGTTCACGGTAAGGTGATTGATTTGGGGGCGAATCTGTTCTAAATATGCTCCAAGTACGACTACCACAGGGTTGCAAACTGAAGCGATCGCAATTTCTGTGATATGTTGCACCAAACTCTGTCCTTGGTAGAGCAATAGCTGTTTTGGTGTACCCATACGAGTAGATGCACCCGCAGCCAGAATCATAATGGCTATGGTTGATTTTTTAGTTTCTATTTGCTCAGTGCTAGAGTGCATATAACAACGATAAAAACCCTTAAAATCAATTCCGTAGATTATAAGGGATTCCCAGCTAAAAATGAAACTCATCTGGAAGAGTTGTGGCTTAGTTTTACAGGTGTTAGCAACGGTAGCTTTAGCTACTCCTGTAATGGCAGAAATCGTGAATATTAACTTGCTGCAACTCAATGACATTTACGAAATTACACCAGTGGAAGGTGGAACTCGCGGCGGTTTGGCGCGTGTCGCTACCTTGCGACAACAACTTTACAAAGCAAACCCTCGTACATACACGGTATTAGCAGGGGATGCTTTTAGTCCTTCGGCTTTAGGAACTGCCAAAATTAACGGTACACCGCTAGCTGGACAGCAAATGGTAGCTGTAATGAATGCTGTAGGCTTTGACTACGCAACTTTTGGCAATCATGAATTTGACTTACCGGAAAACCTTTTCTATCAACGCTTGCAAGAATCTCGCTTTCGCTGGGTTTCGGGTAATGTATCAGATAGCAAAGGGCAGCCTTTCAAAGGTGTGCCGCGATCGATAATATTTAATGTCAAAGGCGATCGCGGTGCTGTGGTCAGGGTAGGGTTAATTGGCCTGACTCTCAATAGTAATCAGCCTAGTTATGTTAGTTATACCGATCCCATTGAAACAGCCAAACAACAGGTGAAGGCACTCAAGGGTAAAGTTGATATTGTAGTTGCTATCACTCACCTGCCAATTGGAAGTGATCGCATACTCGCAGAAACGATACCAGAAATTGATATCATTCTTGGTGGGCACGAGCATGAAAATATCCAGCAATGGCGGGGTCGAGACTTTACACCAATTTTTAAAGCAGATGCTAATGCGCGTACAGTATACGTTCACCAATTAAGCTACGACACTATCAAAAAAAGCCTCCAGATTAACTCTCGACTAGTACCAATTATTGAGAAAATTCCCGACGAACCCAAAACTGCAATGATAGTTAAGGAATGGCTAGAAAAAGGTTATCAGGCCTTTCGTGCCAATGGTTTTGAGCCAAATCAAGAAGTTGCAAAATTGTCCTTTGCTTTAGATGGTTTAGAATCTAGCGTCCGTAACAAATCCACCCAACTCACAGAGTTAATTGCAGCGGCGATGTTGAAGGAAGTACCAGATGCGGATTTAGCTATATTTAATGGTGGTTCAATTCGGGTTGATGATGTCATTCCACCAGGCCCAATTACCCAATATGATGTAATTCGGATATTACCTTTCGGCGGCAAAGTTGTAGCGGTAGAGATAAATGGTACGTTGTTGAAAAGAGTATTGGCTCAAGGACAAATCAATCAAGGTACTGGTGGCTATTTGCAAACAGCTAATGTTAGTCAAGCACCAAGTTCAGGAGATTGGGTGATTAAAGACCGAAAAATTGACCCGAAAAGAATTTACAAAGTTGCTATTAATGACTTCTTAATTAGTGGCAAAGAAAAAGGATTAGATTTCTTAAATCTTCAACAACCGGGAATTAAGCTGATTGCCGAAAAACGAGATATTCGTTTTGCTGTGATTGAGCAGTTAAAGAGCCAAACAACTAATAGCCAGGTTAGAAAATGTTCGTATTGTTATAAGTAGATTTCTGAAGATATTTACAGTCATTGCTAGCGAAACATTGGGGAAATAATTATTAGCGATCGCATTTATCTCTAATGCTACTCCCATTTCCCCAACAATATTTACTGCTCAACTCTGTAGATTAAGCGTCTACAGATAAATAATCCAGTTGTCGCTGTTGCTCGTAAGCGTTTTCTCATCAGGGGTTAGAATCTTCCGACTGACTCAAATATTTAAATCTGCAATAGGTTAGCGATCGCCTGGGGTAGTGGCAGTACAATCATCACCAACAAAGCCATTGATAACAAACCCAAAATATCGCGTTTATTGTCCAGTTCTGTAACATCGTTGAGAGCAGGTTCATCAACCAAGGGTATGAGTAATAAGATGATTGCCCAAACGAAATATTCTACCTGGATAAAAGAAAGTAATAGCAGCAGCAAGCGTGCCATTTGACCAATTGCGATCGCGGTTCTCTGTCCAAAAATGGCGTGGACAATATGACCCCCGTCTAATTGTCCCACAGGCATCAAATTTAATGCAGTCACAATTAGCCCTAAAAAACCTGCAACTGCAACTGGATGTAAGTCAATAGCTGATGTTGAAGTTAATGAATTTCCCAGTGCTAATTTCGAGAGTAGTGCTAGCAAAATGGAATATTTGGGATTGAGGGCATCGGGGTTTAACGGCCCGGTTTTTGGACTCAAAGCAACTACATCAGAGTGAGCTAAACCCCAGATTAATAAAGGTAAAGTAACAATAAAACCTGCAATTGGCCCGGCAATACTAACATCAAATAAAGCTTTGCGATTAGGAATAGGGCTGCGCATTTGAATAAATGCCCCAAATGTTCCTAAGAAAAAAGGCACGGGGATAAAATAGGGCAGTGTGGCACGAATTTTGTAGTACCTAGCTGTCAAATAGTGACCAAGTTCGTGGATACCCAAAATAGTCATGAGTCCTAAAGCATAGGGCAATCCCTGAAGCAAAATATTGGGTTGGGATTCTAATACTTTGAGATCGACACCAGCAAGTTTAGTTCCCACTATGGTAGTAGTTACCAAAGTAGCTACTAAAAGCAAGAGTGCTAATCCTGGGCGTGTTAACTGTTCTTGGTTACTGGAATTGACCTGTTTTGCAGCTTGAGGATTGGGAACAAGCACAAAGAAAGGTTTACTATTGGCACCTTCTTGAAATATCAGCAAAAAGCGATCGCCAAATTGTGCTTCGATATTAGACTTAATTTGTTGGTAGGCTTGACTTGGTGCAGTTCTTAACTGACCGCGACAAATTACCGCCTGGGGTCGATACTCAATGTTTTGAATGTAGTATGTAGACCAGGGAAAACAATTTCGCAGCTGGGTTTCTTCCGTTGGCTCAATGGGACGCACTTTTACTGGTTCTGCGGTAGGATTAATAACCGATTGTGATTCTATAGCTTGAGGTTCAGTCTGTTTATCTCTGGGCGATCGCCGTCCCCATTGAAATAACAGCCAGTATAACAAAATGCAGATAATTGACGACCAGAGGATCAGTGATGAAGGCGGCGGTTGTTTCGCCCCATATAATAACGTCCATCCGGTCAACAAAAATGCTGGTGTCATTAAAACTAGCCACAACAACCAGACAGGTGTCTGAGTGCTATGTGCGACGACACGCTGCACCATTAGATAAGTAGCTAGTCCCAGTAGGAGGAGAAACCAAAATGTCATTTGTTCTTCGGTAATTTGAAAAAATGTCCTACTCGTAGAGTCAGCACCACAGCTTTCACTACCAGCCAGACTATAAAACCCCAATCTTTTCTACAACGGTTAACAGCAGTTGAACTCTGCAACCAAATTCTCGGCAACTCCTAATTTTCGGTGTTTTTCTCATGTGCCCCTCACCCCAACAGCCAAATCATACAGTTAAGCCACCACGGACTGTGCTGAATAGTATTTATGCTTTTCCACCCAATCGGGACACATTAGGGGGAACCTCTTATTTTATTGTAAGAAATGAAAGCAATATCCTGATAGATTGCCCTGCTTTAGAACAAACGAATCTGGATTTTTTGCGATCGCATGGCGGTGTGCGCTGGCTATTTCTTACCCATCGCGGTGCTATTGGCAAAACAGCAGAACTCCAGCCAACCTTGGGTTGCGAGGTTGTAATTCAAGAGCAAGAAGCTTATTTATTACCAGAATTAACTGTAACTACTTTTGCCCAAGAACTCATTTTAGATTCAGAAATTAAAATAATTTGGACACCAGGTCATTCTCCTGGCTCATCTTGCCTATACTACAGTCAACTTGGAGGTGTGTTATTTTCAGGACGCCATTTAGTTCCCAAGCAACAGGGTGAACCAGTTCCATTACGCACAGCCAAAACTTTTCACTGGCCGCGACAAATTAATAGTCTTCAGTACCTCTTAGAACGCTTTACACCAGAAACTCTTGAGTATATTTGTCCCGGTGCAAATACAGGTTATCTGAGAGGCAAAGGTGCGATCGCTCAAGCTTACCAGCATCTTGCCTCTTTAGATTTACAAGCTTTGCGTCAAATGCAAGCGCTTTTATGAAGGATGAGGGGTATGAGGAAGCAGGGATTTTACCCACCTAAGCCACTGTTTTTATGCTGTTGATACCGTGACTCATCCACTGCATTAATAGCCATTGATTAGCAGGCTCGTCTAGCGCAGGTAAAACGCGAAAGTTAAAAACTTGCTCCCAAACTTCCTCCCCATGTTGGGAAACAAAAGCTTGCTCTAGCTCTTGAAATTGAGCGTAGTCTTTGTTACCAATAGCTGCCAGCATATCTATTAGTTCATTTATTGGTATCTGAGTAGCTGTTAATTGTGCTTCTGTCATGATTTTTTAACCCTAAATATACATATATACCTAAGTAAGCCTCGCTTAGTGTCAATGATTTCGATTAAATCCTTGTCCTTCATCCTAGCCAGAGAAAAGCAAGCCAGCTCTGATGCTGCGGCTGACCAATCCCTGGTTTCCGTTCGCCAGTCCCAATCCTCCCCCGATCGTCTCTCAGGCTCGTTATCTTCAGTCATTATTCGTCTTTGATGCTACATAAAATTTAGACCCTATTCCTCTGCCTTATGCCCCATGTCCCAATCCCGCTACTACTGAATTTTTCGTTAACAATTCCACTGCTGCTTGATATTGTTGATCTGCTTCTGTAGCAATCTGTTCGCGGGTAATAGCCTCTTGAGAAATTACTTTGTCTGGTTTGATACCTAGCTTGTTAATATCTCGATGTTGAGGTGTTTCATACTTAGCAATTGTTACTGCCAAGCCAGAACCATCTGATAATTCAAACAAGGACTGAATCAAACCTTTACCAAAAGTAGTTTCGCCTACTAGCTGGGCACGACCATTATCTTGTAATGCACCCGCGAGAATTTCACTGGCACTGGCAGTTCCTTGATTGACTAAAATAACTAATGGATCTGGTGTCAGTGCTGGGCCAGATGCCTCAAAACTGCCTTGAATTCCCTGGCGATTGACGGTGTAAACTATGGTGCCAGAGTCTAACCACAACCGAGCGATTTCAATGCCTGCTTGCAATAGCCCCCCAGGATTATTGCGTAAATCTAAAATATAGGCAGCCGCACCTTTTTTTTCTAGACTAGTAATGGCGTGTGCCACTTCCATTGAGGCGTTGGCATTAAACTGATTCAGGCGCAGGTAGCCAATGGGTGTACCTTGTGGGGTAACGCGCATTTCTGCGACTACAGGGTTTAAAGCAATGCGATCGCGCATCACCCTCAATTCCTTTTCTCCCTCGCCATCCCGTGCGATTAACAGCGTCACTAGACTGCCAATTGGCCCGCGCATTTTAGCAGCAGCTTCGTCTAATGTCAGATTTTCTGTAGAGACACCCTCAATTTTGACAATGCGATCGCGTGGTCTAATTCCGGCTTTGTCTGCTGGTGAACCTGCTATGGGTGCGACTACTTCCAACCTCCCAGTTTCCGGGTCAAGGGCAATTTGTAAACCCACCCCTGTTAGTTCGCCAGAAGTATTGACCTGTAAACTACGGTACTGTTCTGGGTCTAAAAAACGGGTAAAGGGGTCGTCCAAGCTTTTGAGCATATTCTGAATTGCTGCATAAGCGGCTTCCTGGTTTTTGATTGGCTTCTCCAAAGCCTTTTGCCGCACCGTTGCCCAGTTTTGATGATTAAACGTTTCATCTAGATAAGTTCGATTGACAATTCGCCAAACCTCTGATATCAGTTTTTGCTCATCTGTCAAAGCCGCTGCTGGTTGGATAAGTGTGCCCAGTGCCAGCCAAACTGCCATTAGCAATGAAAATCCCAGCCGAAAAACCTTTTTGTTCATGAACAAGCCCATCTTGAATTCCACCTCAACCCAAATTGCCTAGAACTGCCCAGTTGCTTTGTTTTTGATGAAATCTATCTCTCGACTATGTTACTTTTTTTATAGAAGTGGTGCATTGGTCTTAATCAAGTTGTTAAGTCAGCTGATTGGGTTGCATACCACTCAACAAACGATAAGATCTACTTTGTGACCAATATTCATCGTGTTGGTTTGCCCTGAAAACGCAATACATAATATGTTTACAGAGTGTTAAGTTTATTAAAAGTCTTATCACTCTGAAGCTTCAAAAGCAAACAAGCAAACTCCTCTTTGTTAAAATCCCAAAATTGCTAATTGGGAGATTGATCAACCGCAACTGATTTTTAGGAACTTGAGATTGTATGGCCAACGTTTACGACTGGTTTGAGGAGCGCTTGGAAATTCAAGCACTCGCTGATGATGTTACTAGCAAGTACGTTCCTCCCCACGTCAACATCTTTTACTGCCTAGGTGGCATTACCCTGGTTTGCTTCCTAATCCAGTTTGCGACTGGATTTGCCATGACGTTCTACTACAAGCCAACTGTCGCTGAAGCTTACTCCTCAGTGCAGTACATCATGACAGAAGTAAACTTCGGCTGGTTGATTCGCTCCATTCACCGCTGGTCTGCCAGCATGATGGTGCTGATGATGATTTTGCACGTCTTTCGCGTTTACCTGACAGGTGGTTTCAAAAAGCCCCGCGAATTGACTTGGGTAAGTGGCGTCATCCTGGCTGTAATCACCGTTTCCTTTGGCGTGACAGGTTACTCACTACCTTGGGATCAAGTTGGCTACTGGGCTGTGAAAATCGTGAGCGGCGTTCCAGAAGCAATTCCCGTGGTTGGTGTTCTGATCTCCGACCTGCTACGTGGTGGTTCTAGCGTCGGTCAAGCGACCCTAACCCGCTACTACAGCGCCCACACCTTTGTTCTGCCGTGGTTGATTGCGGTCTTCATGCTGTTCCACTTCTTGATGATTCGCAAACAAGGCATTTCTGGTCCTTTGTAATTTCAGCCTGAGCGCGAACAGGCAACCGCAGTCAGTTTCAAGATCGAGTTGTTTGTTTTAAACTGAAGAACAATGAGAACAACAAAACTTGATATCTGAAGCTGACAGCACCAGAAACCCTCCTAGCGGCTAACCCACAGACACGTACAGCTTGGCTGGCCGCAGGATAGGGTTGCCTGATAGCTGATGGCTTTCACAAATGCTTTAACTCAACTTAAGCAGGAGAGCATATTTAAAAATGTCAACACAGAAAAAACCCGATCTGAGCGATCCTATCCTCAGAGAAAAATTAGCCAAAGGTATGGGCCATAACTACTATGGCGAACCAGCTTGGCCTAATGACCTACTTTACGTATTTCCCATCGTAATTATGGGATCGTTCGCTTGCATTGTAGCTCTAGCAGTGCTAGACCCAGCAATGAACGGCGAACCAGCCAATCCTTTTGCCACACCTTTGGAAATTTTGCCAGAGTGGTACTTGTACCCAGTATTCCAAATTTTGCGATCGCTTCCTAACAAACTCTTAGGAGTGTTAGCGATGGCTTCCGTACCTTTGGGACTTATACTCGTTCCTTTTATTGAGAACGTCAACAAGTTCCAAAACCCCTTCCGTCGTCCCGTTGCAACCACAGTGTTCCTATTTGGGACACTCGTAACTCTGTGGTTAGGTATTGGTGCTGCCTTACCATTAGACAAATCTTTGACTTTGGGACTGTTCTAAATTAGTCACCAAAAAGCACGTTGACGCCTGTAATTTTCAATAGCATATACCGAATTTATGATGGATGAAACACTCGCCCTTTGGGTGACGCAGGTGAAAGCCATCGCTCATACTTCTGGTAATATGTGCTTGTGAAAAAAATTAACAGGCGTCAATTTTTTACGATCCAGGTTGCATTTTGGATATTTAGTTTTGGATTCACAAGCTCTTCCAAAATCTAAAAACCCACTAGTACCAAAAATACAGATATTTGTCATATACTCATCACTTATTAAATATTCAAGTCAAGGTCAATGCTTAGCATAGTGCAGCACGACCATCTGACGGTGAAGAGCGAATTAAAGCTCCTTAACCAAGTGCAACAATGGTTTGAGCAATTTTGTCGGCAAAATTTGTCTCAACTTGGCTGGTCACAAACCCAACTCTATCGGCTTAACTTAGCATTAGCAGAAGGCTTTACTAACGCAGTTCGTCATGCTCACTCGGCATTACCGCCAGAAACAACGATAGAGATTGAGGTTTGCTTATGGATTGATAGGTTGGAAATGAGAATTTGGGATTATGGGCAACCTTTTAATCCTGATGCGATCGCCGAGCCAAAACCAGGTACTCTTCAAGTAGGAGGCTATGGATGGTTTCTACTGAGACGCTTGGCCGATCGTGTTGTCTACCAACGGGGTTCGGATGGTAGAAATTGTTTGCTGATTGTTAAATATGCTGTAGAGGGACAGCATTAGGGGAAGAATATCTCAACTTGCAGGTTATTTGAGAATTCTTCTCCTAACTTAAAAATGGAGCATTGGGTATAGGAAATTGTAGTG
The DNA here is from genome assembly GCA_034530615.2 of Aulosira sp. ZfuVER01. Lineage (GTDB taxonomy): Bacteria > Cyanobacteriota > Cyanobacteriia > Cyanobacteriales > Nostocaceae > Aulosira. The sequence goes on along the minus strand of JAVRCV020000053.1, from coordinate 82,992 downwards.
GAATTTTGTATAACCATGAATCTCCTTTGCGATCGCCTCAGTTTGTCACGCGCAAAGTTTCTTTAGCCGCAGCCTCAATTAAATTAGGTTTAGCCGACTCCTTAGAAATGGGTAACTTAGATGCTAAACGCGATTGGGGTTTTGCTGGAGATTATGTTGAAGCCATGTGGCTTATGTTACAAATAGATGAGCCAGAAGAATAAGTAATTGGCACGGGTAAACTCCACAGTGTTCGCGATCTGGTATCCACAGCTTTTGAGTGTGTGGGATTAGATTTGCAGCATTATGTAGCGATAAATACCAATTTGCTCCGACCAGATGAACATTTTCAACTGGTTGCCAACCCCAGCAAAGCCAGAACCAATCTTGGCTGGGAAACCCAAATCAGCTTTGAAGAAATTTTAGAAAAAATGGTTCAAGCAGATTTGGAACGGTTGCAAAGCGGTGCGATCGCTCCCGCCACAAACTCTCAGCGCGCATCTGTACAACACAACAACGCTAATCAGTAAAGTGAGCGAAAATCTCAGTCTAGCTAATAAACTTAATTGCAAAACTAACCATGTATTCGTGTTCTTAGAAGTTTTTGTACACGAAGGTGGAATTCAGTCTTATGTTAAAGATATTTTTCGCGCCTATCAAAAATTGGGTGCGGACTATAAAGCAGAAGTATTTGTACTGCGAGATAGTCCAAACTCTTCACATCTGTGGGAATCAGAAAATTTAAAATTTTATGGTTTTAAAAATCAATCTCCCCAAATTGGCCGATTAAAAATGACTTTGGCGCTGCTGAAGTGTTTGCTGCTACAACGTCCCCAACACGTTTTTTGCGGTCACATCAATTTAGCAAGTCTCATACAAACTCTTTGCCAGCCATTGGGGATTCCTTACACAATCTTAACTTACGGTAAAGAAGTGTGGGAACCGCTGAACACCAGAGAACGTCACGCACTCACATCGGCATCAGGGATTTGGACAATTAGCCGCTACAGTCGCGATCGCAGCTGTGCGGCTAATTTTATTGACCCGAATCTAGTAAAAATACTACCCTGTGCTATTGATGGGAATAAATTTACCCCTGGACCCAAGCAGCCTGAACTCATAGCCAAGTACGGCTTAAGCAATGCCAGAGTTTTGATGACTGTAGCGCGGTTATGGTCAGGGGATATTTATAAAGGTGTGGATGTCACAATTCGAGCATTACCGCAAATTCTGCAAGTTTTCCCAGAAGTAAAATACTTAGTCATTGGTCGCGGCGATGACCAACCCCGATTAGCTCAACTCGCAAAAGATTTAGGTGTGAGCGATCGCGTAATTTTTGCAGGTTTTGTTGCTACAGAAGAATTAATGGCACACTATCGCCTTGCCGATGCCTACATTATGCCTTCCCAAGAAGGCTTTGGCATTGTTTATTTAGAAGCAATGGCTTGTGGCATACCAGTGTTATCTGGTGACGATGATGGGTCAGCAGACCCCTTGCAAGATGGGAACTTAGGCTGGCGAGTTCCCCACCGCGATGTTAATGCTGTAGCCGCAGCTTGTATAGAAATACTCACAGGAACAGATCAACGTTGTGATGGGCATTGGTTGCGAGAACAAGCGATCGCACTTTTCGGCATAGATGCTTTGCAAAAACGGCTGCAAGAGTTACTCTGAAGAGTCAATAGTCAATAGTCATTTGTCCCCCTTGTCCCCCTCTTCTTCCCCACACTTCTCACACTCCCCACACTCCCTCATCCCCCTGATTGACTCTTCCCTAAACTCGCTATCCTAGAAAGAGAGCAACACGACATTTAAAAAATGAGCCTTAAATCTTTTCCATCCTATCTTGAAAATTTTCGCCCTTGGCTCACGTTGTTAGCAGTTTTTTGGTTGCTGGCATCTTTAGGCTTGGGCTGGTTAGTGAATTCATTGCTGTTTATTTTTGGATTGTTGCTATTAGCACCCGTGGTGGCGTTCTTTGGGTTTCGCTGGTGGCTGCAACGTAACTTGATTGTCGATCAGTGTCCTGTCTGTCGATATGAATTTACGGGTTTAAATAACAGCCAGTTGCAATGTCCTAATTGTGGGGAGCAATTGTTAGTCCAAAATCGTCATTTTCGGCGCTTTACTCCAGATGGCACAATTGATGTCACAGCAGTGGAAGTTCCCACAAAATCACTGGAAGATTAAAGTCACAAAGCGTTGGTCATTTCTAATTTTGTCGAAATCAGAGTCAGTTTTTGCCATCTGGCGACATTCATCAGGATGAAGTTGGATAACTTTTTGCAAGTTTTCAATTGCTAAATCCGCATTTCCTAGTAAGCCATAACAGCAAGCTTTGTTGTAACAGGCTTCGTGCTTGTCTGGTTTAATAGCTAAAGCTTGGTCGTAGGATGCGATCGCATCATGGTATCGGTGTAAGTACGTCAGTGCCAATCCTCGGTTATTCCAGGCTTCATGTTTGTCGGGTTTAATGAATAGCGCTTGGTCGTAGGATGCGATCGCTTCTAAATATTTTCCTAAGTTACGTAAAGCATTACCCCGGTTGTACCAGGCTTCGTGTTTGTCTGGTTGAATTAATAAAGCTTGATCGTAAGATTTTACTGCATCTTCATATTTTTCTAAATTAAACAGGGCATTGCCGCGATTTTTCCAAGCTTTATGTTTATCTGATTGAATTGCTAGAGCTCGATCGTAGGATGCGATCGCATCTTCATATCTGCCTAAATTAAATAAAGCATTACCTCGGTTATTCCAAGCTTCGTCTTTGCTGGGTTTGATTGCCAGTGCTTGGTCGTAGGATTTTACCGCATCCTCACACCTTTCCAAATGCAACAGTGTATTGCCGCGATTATACCAAGCTTCGTCTTTGCTGGGTTTGAGTGCAAGTGCTTGGTCGTAGGACGTTACCGCATCCTCATACTTTCCTAAATCACCTAGAGCATGACCTCGGTTATACCAAGCTTCATCATCGGGTTTAATAGCGAGTGCTTTGTCATAAGATGCGATCGCGGCTTCTAATTTACCTAAGTTCTTTAGGCAGTTACCGCGACTGTACCAGCTATAGCTATCTTGGGGTTGAATAGCGAGTGCTTTGTTGTAAGAGTCTACCGCCTCTGCAAATTCCCCCAAGTTACGCAGGGCATTACCCCGGTTAATCCAACCTTGGTGTAAGTTGGGGATAATTGCCAGTGCTTGATTGTAAGAAGACAATGCCTCTTGATGTCGTCCTAAATTCCGCAGCGCAATGCCTCGGTTATTCCAAGCTTGATGTAAATCTGGTTTGAGAGCTACTGCTTTGTCGTAAGATGCGATCGCTTGTTCGTGTTGTCCATCTTCATCTAGGACATTACCTCGGTAATACCAAGCTAAGTGATCATCTGGTTGGATTTCTAACACCTTGTTATAGGATGCGATCGCCTCTGCAAAACGTCCTAATTTACTGAGTGCAATACCCCGATTCCCCCAAGCTGGGTAATAATTAGGCTGAATTTCTATTGTTTTATCCCAACAAGTAATAGCTTCCTGATAATGATTTGCTATCGCCAACTCCACACCAAAATTTAGTAGTAGGCGCTGCATTTCTTTGGGGCGTCGCTCTGTCAGTTTTAATATTACCTTGGTGAAGGGCAGCAAATATGCTTCTGTGTCTACGTGTTTACCCTTACCCTCTATTTGCCCATCTCTAGGTGTGAGAATACGTTCAGCATGAATGAGAAAGTTAAGAGCAGCGTGAATTTGGCAACGATACCACAGCCTTTGCCAAAAATTCCCACCGGCTAACATTTGTGCTGTCGCCTCTACGATGAAACGTTCCAGTGGAATATCGAATTGTCGCAGCAAATCCACTGCATCGTAAATATACTGACTTGCAGGATGCCGATGCACTGCCTCTTGGTAGCGGTTTTCCCAAGTCTTCCCCAAACTCTCGCGGTAGGTGTTGGAGTTTAAAGGCAAGCCATCGTTGCGCAGACGTTGGAGATTTTCTACTACATTTCTGAAGGTAGCATCATTGCGCCTTGCTAGTTCAGGATACTGTTCTGGCTGAGTAGAAATTTTGGTTTTAGGGACAGTTGCTTCTAATACCTGAATAATTGCCCGATCCTCTGGTTCTGGCAATTCATAAATTTGAAATCGCTGCCACAGCTTAGGATATTTTTCCCATTGCAATTTATCCCAGGCGTTAGCTTCTCCGGGAAAGTCTGGTTGCTGTTCATTACGTGCTGTAGCAATGACGCGGATTTCTGCTTTACCACAGAATGATTCGTATTTAGTTAAAGCATCTAGCAGCCTTTGTTGCAAAGGAACTGTAAATCTTTCCGCTAGACTTTTTTCCGCTTCTGGAGAGATTTCCTCATGGCTGCGGTGCATTTTCTGGTTAAGGTCATCTAAAAAAAATAGTAACTTGCGATCGCCACCAATTAACCTTGGCAAACGCGCCGGCACATCCAGCCATTCATTCGGCTTGAGGTAAAGCACCGTCCAGCCTGTTTGATTGAGATTCTTCGCTACTTCAGCAGCTTCCCGTGTTTTCCCCAGCCCATTACGTCCAACAATTAACACCCAACGGTGTTGTTCTAGAAGATGTTGCAATTCCTGGCGAGTGCTGCGATTTGCCACCCGCTTTTGATAAACTATATTCTGGTCTGCCAAAGGGTCTTTCTCATCACCACCCAAAATTCGCTGCATCAAGTCTAGACTATAAGGCTTAATCACCTCAAAAGCAAAAGTTTCTAGGGGAATACGCCGTTGGCGTTGTCGCCAAATCAACCACCAGAAGAAACTAACAACAGCAGGTAAAATTGTCGGCAACCCCCCTGAAAGCAGGTTGTCAATAAATTCCTTGTTATCTGCATAGAAGTTGAGTATTGGCTCGAGAATGTCGAATCCCTCCACTTCGTTTTGGGTAGTTTAGTGGGGACTGGAGATTGGGGATAAGGAGGATGAGGGGACGCGGGGAAGAGGAAAAAGCAGAGGGAGCAAGGTAAGAAATGCTTAATGCCCAATGCCCAATAACAAATGACTAATTTGCAATCAACTCCACTGCATCTTTTCCATCCCAATCTTGTAAGTAAACTCTGACAATCTCTTCTTTGGCAGTGGGCAATTGTTTACCAATAAAATCTGGATGAATTGGCAACTCACGATGACCTCTGTCTACCAAAACAGCTAAACGAATTACCTCTGGTCTACCGTACTCGTTAACTGCATTCAAAGCAGCGCGAATTGTTCTGCCTTTGAAAATGACATCATCTACGAGGACAACTGTTTTCCCTGTCAGGTCAAAAGGGATATCGGTTTTGGCCGGAGTCCGCAACCCAATTTGGTCTAAATCGTCCCGGTAAAATGTGATGTCTAATGCTCCCACTTCTACAGGGACACCTTCTAATATCTCAATCTGACGTGCCAATAATTCAGCTAACAGCACACCTCTAGTATAAATACCTAGTAAAACCAGTTGAGATAGATCGCGTGTCCTCTCCACAATCTGAGAAGCCAGACGAGTTACAGTGCGACGGAGTTCTTCCGATGAGAGAATTTCAACTACTTTGACAGACATGGCCATAGACCGATACCCCTGAGTAATGTATGATACCAGACATTAGAGGCGACTGGGAAATGAGGGAGGCAAGGGAGCAGGGGGGACAAGGGAGTGTGGGGAGTGTGGGGAGTTTTCTTCCCTATCTCCTCATCTTCCCCCTCGCCACCATCTCTCCTCCTTGCCCAATGCCCTATATTTATGATTACCTGTTTAGGGGTATTAAGAATATAGCGATCGCTACCCCTAGCCAAAGTAAAAAACAATATCTAGTTAATTGCAAAGCAGACTGAATACTTTCAGGGGTGATGGGATAAATGTCATCTCCCAGAAGTGGTTTATGTTTAGCCACACCACGATACCAATTTGTACCTCCCATCTGCACCCCTAAGATTGCAGCATAGGCGCACTCACTCCAGCCAGAATTAGGACTAGAATCGGCTACAGCATCTCGGCAACAAATACGCCAAACATACAGAGGTTTACCTGATAACAATGCCAAAGTCATTACTGTTAACCGACAAGGAAGCCAAGTGAGGTAATCTTCTAACCTTGCACTAAACCATCCCAAATAAGTATAGGGTGCTTCCCGATAGCCCACCATTGAATCCAGAGTACTACTAGCTTTATATGCTAAAGCTAGTGGCACGACCCCTACAAATGGCATGAATCCTCCTACAATTGCATAAAACAGAGGAGCCATCACCCCATCAGTAGCATTCTCTGTTACCGTTTCTAAAATCGCTCGCAAAATTTCTGGTTCGGAAAGTTTTTTGGTATCTCGACCAACATAATTACTTAAAGTATCGCGAGCCTCAGTTAAGTTTCCTGCTGTTATAGGTTTTAATACAGTTACTGCTGCTGTTCTCAAACTTCTGCCAGCAAAACAACTAGCTAAGAGAATGCTTTCTAAGGCGATTGCAAAGAGTGGATGCACCCATCTAGCAATTTGAATTATTAACCAGCCAACACCTCCGCTACCAATTACTAAGATGATGCCTAATATAATTCCAGCTATTCTTTGATTTAGAGAATTATGACAATATTTCAGAGACAGTTTGGTGAAGTGAGAAATTACCCATCCTATGACTTGTACTGGATGAGGCCAACCCCAGGGATCGCCAATGAAGTAATCTAAAAGTGCAGCAACGATCAAAACAACAGCTGATGTCATTTGTCTTTTCTATGACTAGCATTGATTAGTGACTAATGACTAATAACTAAACAACAAAATTAGCTTCTTCTCCCAGTGAAGCCTGCCAACTCCGAGCATCGTAATAGAGATCGGCCAGGGTAATACTATATATAGCTTCTTTCAGCTTTTGGTTGAGTCTCTGCCAAAGTGTAAATGTTACCCAATCTTCAGCTTGTGCTGATGTTGGGGCGTGGTGGGGCAAATAAGTAATCGTTTCCCCTACTGACTCTAAAATTTGTCCTATAGATATTTTTACAGGTTCTCGTGCCAATTGATATCCACCAACGCTGCCGCGAATTGATTTCACTAATCCAGCACGACGCATTTCTATTAATAATTTTTCTAGGTAAGGAGCAGGGATATCTTGGCGATTGGCAATTGCTCTCACAGATACAGGGCCATACTCTGGCTGTAAGCTTAAATCAAGCAAGGCTTTAACACTGTAGTGTCCTCTCGTTGTTAGTTTCATTCTGAGCAGCTTTGTTTTTGAGTCAATAGTCAATCAATAGTCAATAATCAATAGTCAAAAAAATTTGTAATTTAGACTTTGGAGCTTGACTAGGGATCAGTTTTGCTTATCATTCTGTACCCCAATTATCCAGAACGGTAGTTAGACAAACTTTTTAGGGCTACTTTAGAAAACTTAAACAAGTATAGTCTAGCAGTAATTCACAACATATATATAGTTATCACTATTGCCAGCATTCAACAAAATAGATTCTCTTGGGAATATTGAAAATCAAGTAACAATTATGGTTATGAATGTAATATACTTGGCAAGGCTGAAATAAAAACTAAAGGATTCTGTTCCTACTAGCTCAATGTCAGCTAAAATAAAATCGATTCAAAGACTTGAAACATTCGTTTTCGACCTAAGTTGATGGCTAAACAGAAAAAAATTGAACCCCTAGTCGGTGAAGATCTGCTCAAAAAAGTTAAAGAGCTAGAGAACGAGAGCAAAGAAGAGAAAGCCAAGAAGTGCGGCTACTATACCGTTACCAAAAATGGTATAGAGCGCGTCAATATGATGAAGTTCTTAAACGCCCTGATTGATGCTGAAGGCATTCAATTAGATAGCACACCTAGTGCTAATGGACGTGGTGGACGTAGTGCAAGCTATAGAATTAGTGTGCAATCGAACGGTAACTTGCTGATAGGTTCGGCTTATACAAAACAGATGAATCTTAAACCAGGAGATGAGTTTCTCATCACTTTAGGTAAAAAGCACATTCGTCTCAGGCAGGTAGATCCAGAAGATAGGGAAGATGCTGAAGCCATAGAAGCTACTGCTTAATAATATAGTCAAGAGTCAAGAGTCAACAGTCCAAAGTCAACAGTCCAAAGTCAACAGTCCAAAGTCAACAGTCCAAATCATGACCATTGACTATTGACTGTTGACTAATGATTAGTGACCACATCTGTTAGGGGTCGCGCCGATAAATATTTGTGAATTGCTTGATGTGTTACTGCTAAACTACACGTTAATGCAATTTGCTCTTTTTCGAGTAGACCTAAAATGCGCTCATGGTTGTCTCTTGCTACCACCGGTAACTGATGCAAACCTCGGAGCGCCATGCGGTCTAAAGCTTCAGATAAAGGTTCATCCCTCCAAGCATAAAGAATTTCAGTGGTACAAATATCTAGAAGAGTTTGATTAGATAAATTACTCTGGATTTCGGTGGGCAAATTTTGATAGTTCTGCCCAAGGCGAAGAGTGCGGTTGATATCTTCTAAAGAAATAATCCCTACTAATTGCTCGGCTTCATTAATTACTAAAGCACTATGGCAGCGATCGCGGAGCATTTCCTTAGCTGCTTCTAATACTCCAAGAGTTGTCGGCAATTTTTTCGGACAACTGAGCATTGCATCTTCTACTAAAATTTCTTGCAACATCTCTGTCTTCTCATCTTTCAATTCGGGAAGCCCAATCTGTTGCAGATTAGAATTAGAGTTAAAATTTGGCTTGATTCGCTCTATCAACCAGACACTCAAACCCACCGCCGCCATTAACGGTAAAACAATGCGGTAGTCACGGGTTAATTCAAACAGCATTAAAATTGACGTTAACGGCGCTCTCACACTAGCAGCTAAAACTGCTGCCATTCCTACCATTGCATAAGCTGGGGGAGCCGCCATCTGTGCGCCAATTGCTGGTGCAATTAAAGCCACGATTTTTGCATAAGCCGAACCAAAAGAAGCACCCAAAAACATTGCTGGTGCAAACAAACCGCCGACAAAACCACTACCAGTGCTAATTGCTGTCATCAGCAGCTTTACTATTAACAGTACAAGTAGCAGAGGTAGAGAAAATTCCACATCTTGGAGCATCGCTTGTACCGTGCCATAACCGATGCCCAAAATTTGCGGATAATACAAAGCTACTGCACCAATGATCACACCACCAATAATTGGATGAATGTGCCGGGGAATTTTTCCTAAAAATGCAAAAATGGGAACCTGTCCAGCAAAGCAGGCTTTGGCTAACCGAATTGATTCTTTATACGCCAAAGAAACTAAACTTGCTCCTAAGCCCAATCCTAGATAAATTGGCAATTCCAAAGGACTGCGAACTTGATAAACAGGTAAGGCAAAAGCAGGTTGTGCGCCCAAACCAATTTGAGCAATTAAGGCTGCTACCACTGCTGCTAACAACACCACACTCACAGCAGAAGTGGCAAAAGAAGTAGCTCCCATAACTACTTCTAGCGCAAAAAATACTCCAGCGATCGGAGCATTAAAACCTGCTGCTAATCCCGCCGCCGCACCAGCACCCAAAAGCAAACGCTGTTGCTCTTGAGACACTTGCAGCACCAAAGACAATAACATACCAAAATTGGCACCAATTTCCACACTCGGCCCTTCTGGCCCCAAAGAAGCACCACTTCCCAACGACACAGATGCTGCCAACATCTTAGTCACTGGGCGTAGTGGTTGCTTGATTTCTTTTCCCTGAGAAGCCGCAATTAAAGATGAAAGTCCAGGGCCAAAGTCTTGCGTGCGCCAGCGCATCAATCCGACAATTAAGCCGCCAAGAATGGGAACACAGGCTAAAGTCCACGCACCCCAGACACCAATAATGCCCATTAAATCTTCCAGCATGAGGTCGTGAATCAGCTGGATCAAATAATGGAAGGTAACTACACCCATACCCGTACCGCCGCCAATCAATATGGCTAAAAGCAGCACAACGGTTTCTAAAGATGGTTGAAAACGGTTAATTAAGCGGGCTAAACGAGTGGAAAGAGAAGGAAAAGCAGGTGGTTCCGTCACCTTCCTCAGTTCTGTGGGAGGCAAGAGAGTCATTGAGAGGCGAGGTAAATGTAAGAAAAAATTTAAATTTTTATCTGTTACTTCTCATTGTGAGCCATTATTTAGCAACCAGACAAGTATGCTGGATTGGCTAAATTTACAAAGTTTTAGTAAAAAAAATTCCGCTGTGCAAAATTTTCATGGGGAGAATGGTTAAATGGGAGAGAATTACTTATAGTTAATGGTCAACAAGCAGTGGTAAAGTGCAAGTCAGTATGAATTCCAAAGCTGTAGGGACAATACAGTATATGTAGGCTTGGTGGTTGCACCAAAGACCAACAGTGACGAGGAAGTCATTCTGTGCTAAATCTAGCTATACTCGTGTTGCGGTCATTAAACTAAGGTTATTCCGAAGCAGACTGTATGTGTAATTAAAAACTGATGCTAGACCACACAGGTGAGTCTGTTAAGTTTTGAGTGGGAATTTACTATAGCTATTGTTTATAGAGCGAGTCAAGGGACTAGGCGGATAAGGTAGATGAATATACACACCTTTGATAATCATTATGTTACTTGCCCAATTTGCCAAAAAAATGCTACGCCAAAACCATTAAAGACGTGCATTGGCTTGTTTAGTTGTCCGTATTGCCAAGAAAAACTTGTAGTTTCTCAAAGCGGTCATTACGTCCGCGATCCATTTACTCTCAGACAAATGATGGTCTCTTCGGCATTACGTCGTCAAAGCAGTCCTTTAGCTAGGATTATCAGAGATTTCGTTTTCCTGAAGCGTCCTGTGGTAGCCCTGGCTGTGGGAAGTGTGATGATCTTGAGTATGATTGCACTGACCCAGCAGAGCACAAGCTGCGAAAAGCAAATAAGTCCTCAAACAGAAAACATAGATAAAAGAAATCAGTAAGTTTATTTACTGATAAATAAAAGTTATATTATATACTTTTGATTATATGTAATCAAGTATAATATTTATCACGCCGTATACTTCCGAATGTGGATAGTATACGGTTTAATTTTGTCAAAAAACTGGGGAATGGAGAAGGGGGACAAGGGGGAAAGATGCCCAATGCCCAATGCCCCATATCCATTTTGATAGTAAAAAGCTAATGACTAATTGCACCTTTAGCCATTAGCGATTATTCATTACCTATTACCCATTATTCCGATTACTACCAATTTCAGCTTGCAAATTCCGCACGCAACTGGTTGACAACTCGATCTAGTCCCACAGAATGGGCAGCTTTGAACAATAAACGATCGCCTGCTTGCACAAATGTCTTTAATCGCGCTACTAATTCTGCATGGGTGGCAAAGCATTCGGATGGGATACCTTCAGCGCTTTTGGCGATCGCTTCAGCGTCTTGTCCATCTACCAAAACTAACAACCCGTCTAATTGCAACTTTTGCACTGTTTCTCCGACTCGCTGATGCAACTGTGGCGATCGCTCTCCCAATTCTTTCATCGCACCTAACACCGCAATCTTGCGTTTTCCTGGTGTATCTGCCAATAATTGCAATGCTGCTAACATAGCTTCCGGTGCGGCATTGTAAGTCTCATCTAATATTACTACATCGTTGGGTAAGGCAAAGCGTTGCGATCGCCCTGTGGGCATATCCACATTTATACCCGCTTGCAAAGATGCCCAATCAATTCCTACTACCTTAGCTACCGCCAAAGCTGCCAAGAAATTCGCAGCATTGTGACGACCAGGTAGGGGTAAAGGTAAATCGATTCCTGCTACTGCCATCTTTTCATTATCAATTAGCTGCCCTTGGATGTCGCCGCCAGACAAGCCGTAAGTTATCGTTTGCTCTTGCCAAACTTGTGCCGCCGTGGAAGTTAATAATGGATGATCGTGGTTGAGAATGGCGACGCTATCTTTTGGCATTTCGGCTAATAACTCACATTTTGCCTGAGCGATCGCGGCTTCGGAACCGAGTAACTCAATGTGTGCCGTTCCCACATTGGTAATTACTCCGATTGTCGGGTTTGCAATGTGCGTGAGTTCGGCAATTTGTCCCTTACCCCGCATAGCCATTTCAATCACAGCGAAATCATGTTCTGGACTGAGTTCTAGGAGGGTTTTCGGCACACCGATTTCGTTATTGTAATTGCCATACGTCTTGTGAACACGTCCTTTTGTTGCCAAAACTGCGGCGATTAATTCTTTTGTAGTGGTTTTACCGACAGAACCAGTAACACCGATTACTGGTATATTAAAGCGATCGCGCCACCAACGAGCAATTTTTTGATATGCCTCTAGTGTATTTTTTACCTGTAATACAGGAAAACGAGGATTTTCGTAAGCAAAATCAACAATTGCAGCTAAAGCACCTTTTGCGATCGCTGTTTCGACAAACTCGTGTCCATCAAAATTTTCACCTCGCAAAGCCACAAACACTTCACCTGGCTTGAGGATACGGGTGTCTGTTTGGATACCGCTACTTGATTGCGTTAAAGCGGCTGCTGATAAATTGACAGGCTGGGCTAAAAGAATTTCAACTAGTTGATTTAAGGTGGCAGAACAAGGCATAAGAGTGAAAATTGTTCCCAAGAATAAATTATTGAAATTCTAATGGCAAAAGTATGAAATTTAAATTTTTATTATTGCGATGTCTTATTCTTAGGACTCATTTTAAAGCTGAAGTTTCAAATACCTGGATTTGCTAGGATTTGAATAGGTTTTTTGCTGCGTCTTTGATGGCTTACGATTTTGCCAATTCTTTAATTCCCGATACTGCGCTTTCGGTAGCTGGGTTAACTGACTACATCCGCTTGCTGTTGGAGCAAGATGAACAACTGCGCCAAGTTTGGGTAACTGGAGAAGTTTCCAGTGCTAACCACCATCGCAGTGGCTTATTTTTCACGTTGCAAGATCCCGATGGTACAGCCGGAATTAAGTGTGTGGCGTGGAATAGCCAAGTTGCAAAACTAGCACAGTTACCGATTCCGGGTGAACAGTTAATTATCTTGGGTAGTCTCAGAGTTTATCCGCAAAGGGGAGAATATCAATTATCTGTTTGGCAAGCTTTACCTGCTGGTGTTGGTTTGCAGGCGTTGCGCTATCAACAGTTAAAAAACCGCTTGCTAGCTGAAGGTTTATTCGATCCTGAAAGAAAGCGATCGCTTCCTCCTCACCCCCAAACAATCGCCGCGATCACTTCCCCAACTGCTGCGGCTTGGGGTGATATTCAAAGAACCCTCAAACAAAGATATCCAGGGTTACACGTTTTATTTTCTCCCGCTACAGTACAGGGCGAGCAAGCGCCAGAATCGATAGTTAAGGCTATTGAGCGAGTCGAACGGGATGGTCGCGCCGAGGTAATAATTTTAGCTAGGGGAGGCGGCGCGGTTGAGGAATTAGCTTGTTTTAATGATGAACGAGTTGTGCGAGCGATCGCTAATTGTTCTATACCTGTGATTACTGGTATTGGTCATCAAAGAGATGAATCTTTAGCAGATTTAGTAGCAGATATATCTGTGCATACTCCTACCGCGGCGGCAGAGATGGTTGTACCTGCGTTAGCAGAGTTATATACGCAGCATAGACAGAGAATAGATGCTTTATATGATGCAGTATATGAAGCTAGAAGAAATGCTGAGAAACGAATACGGGATTTATACAATCGTTTACGAAATTTACGCTTAGATAGGCAAGTACACCAAGAAGTGCAAAGGCTGACTTGGAAACGTCAGCAATTGGTACAAGCAACAAAAAGGCGATCGCAGCAAGCCAGCCAACATTTAGAAATGTTACGGCAAAAGTTAGTCACTCTTGACCCGAAAGCGGTGTTGCAGCGTGGTTATGCTGTAGTTAGACAAGAAAATGGTGCGATCGCACGTTCTGCTCAAGAGTTAGCTGTAGGAGATGAGTTAGTCATTCAGTTGGGGCAGGGAGAAGTTAAAGTGAAAGTTAAAGAAGTAAAAGATTAAAAATCACAGAGAGTTGAATGGTTAAACGTAATAATGCTGCTAATTCTGATGCAATGGCAGGTTGGAATTATGAGGTTAAGGTTGCTGAAATCGAAAAAATTATTACTCGCATTGAGACAGGCGAGTTGGAATTAGAACAAGTATTTGACCAATTTACGACTGCTGTGGAATATTTACGTCAATGCGAGAATTTTTTGCAGCAGCGACAGCAACAGGTAGATTTGTTAATTGAAACCTTAAGTGATGATTAAAATGTAGTATCTGCTTGCTGATGTTACGGTAAAAAACCGAAATCTTCTCTCAGAATCTTCTCAGCCTCGGCAATTGTTTTAACTTTACGAGATGTGAGTTTTTTACTAATATCCTCCTCAACTTTAAATCCATTTTTCTCTCTATGGTAAAGAAGTGTAACTGGAAAAGGTGGAGGAACATTTGGGGGAGAACTGCGAGTTGTCGGGAAATTAATCGTTGTGTAGTTACCGATGAGAAGAATACCATCTTCATCAGGCCCATCAAAATCAAGTTCTAGAAAAGATACAGCTTTTAACCCTAAAAAGTTCCAAGTTTGTACCTGGGGAGATTGGGGAAAGGTATAAACTACACGATTATTCTTCACTAGATACAAATAAAGTTTGGCTTTTTTGGAACCTTGAAGGAATTCTTGAACTGGTACAAATATACAGGAACCAAAATCTGGTAAATTAACACGGAACGCATGTTTAAGAAGTATATTACGGCGAGGTAGTGCTTGCCTAACTTGACCTATTTCGCCAGGTGTAATGCCAGTAGGTCGGAGTTGTTTTGTTTGTGATTCAACAATAGTATTTTTAGGAAATTCCGCAGCAACGCTGCTAATTGTTAATAAAGTAGTCAGGGATGTTAGGCTAATAGCAAATACGCAATTCTTAGCCCTACGAAGCTTCCAGATTTGATAACTCATCGTTAATATTTCTTAATAATTCTATAACTTACGAATGATACTTAATGCAAGAGATTATTTAATAATGTAAACTTATTTACCTCTTCATAAAATCGTCATATTCCTATTGTAATATTATTCACAATATACAGCCTTAAGTCATTTTTAACCAAGTATCAAGATGAAAAGCAAGTATAAACAGATGCTATTCATCTATATCGACTTAATTCCCGAAAATTAGTCCAAAATTTCCAACCTAATTGTGGATGACAGTTAAAACATGGCTTATTTTCTCCTGCTTCCAACCAATGAAAATGGAGTCATCCTTGACTCTAATATCAAGAGAGAGGTTGATACGCTAACTCAACAACCTTTTAACTTTAATAACTTCTTTATCTACTCGCATGGTTGGTGGACTAACGCCAGCGACACAATGTCCCAATATAACCTGTTCTCAGTAGAATTAGGGGGTGTTGTACTCAACCAATTTCAAAAGTTACATAAGCAATCTATAAATACACTTGGAATTGGAATTCATTGGCCTTCTATGCTCAGTGAAGATGGGAGCAACATCAAAAACTATCTAGAAGCTCTTTCTTTCTACACAATGGAACGGCGAGCCGATAGCGTAGGTGCCAATGCTGGATATGCGATTATTCGGTTGCTGCTCGAGAATTTGAAAACCGTTACTTCTAACATTCCTATTAACATTAATTTAATTGGTCATAGCTTTGGCTGTAAAGTTATTTGTTCAGCATTAGCAGCTTTAGCAAAGCAACCTTTAATTGCTTCTCTCCGCAGTAAGTTAAATTTTAACGTGATTTTGATGCAAGCTGCCTTTGATAATAATGCATTAGAGCCAAAACAAAGTTATGGAAGTCTATTGACAGAGTTTCCAAATATTCGATTTTTGATTACAACATCGAAGGAAGATAAAGCATTGCAAGATGCTTATCCAATAGCACATAAACTAGTCAACCTTTTTGACAACAGACCTGCATTAGGAGCAGCTGGACCAACGGATATTGTCAAGGCAAAATTTGCTAACTCATTGGCTACAATTGGGGTAGATGTAGGATTCTCTGCAAATAGTGTTCCCAGTAAACAGATGATCGTAGCCGATCTTTCACTTTTGCACCAACATGACAAATTTGATTCAGCAGCATTTGCTGGACATCATTCTGATATTTTCCAGCCAGAAATCTATCAACTTATTTGTGGGTTTTTATTCCCAAATGCATAGTTAACTCATCCAATATTTGATAGCATCTTAGCTCGACTTTATCCCAAATTGAGAACTCGTCTTTCTTAATGAAAATAGAGTTAGATTTTGAATCTCGTAAAAATCGATAAAGTTGGGCTTACCTACTTGGAATTCCGATGCTATCGCCTGGCTTTGAAGGCCATCTAATAGTTAAAATCGTGCAATCAGATTCAGCTACCCAGGTATGGGGCACACCTGCACACCAAAGAACATAATCACCTGGACGAGATAATACAATCTCTCTATCTTCAAATTGCAAACGGAATTGTCCATTAATGAGAATGGAAATAGTAGCCGCTTGGTTATTTATTGCCCACTGAGTTCTACTCTCACCAGCTTTGTGAACACCCCATTTAACTTCTAGTAATTCTGTAGAACGCGGATCTTCAACAGGAGTAATAAAGTGCCCTAGGAACCATCCCCAGCGATTTTTACCTTCTTCTTCGGCGTTTCCGAAAATTACTTTGTCATTTGTCATTTGTCGTCAGTCTGCGGAACCAAAACTTGTCCGGTGTAACCTGCTTGATTGTAAGCTTCTAGGGTGTGATTTGCTATTTTTACGACTTCGCCTGCTGCAACTAAAGCCACGCAGGCACCACCAAAACCGGCACCAGTCAGCCTTGCACCAAACACTCCTGCTGTGTTCTGCAGAATCTCTACTAATGTGTCCAGTGCGGGAACGGAAACTTCGTAATCATCGCGCAAGCTAGCGTGAGAGGCGTTCATCAACTCGCCAAAACGCCCAGATGATACACCCTGTAAAACTTCCAAAACACGGTTATTTTCTGTAACCACATGACGCGCACGACGACGTAAGAGTTCGGGTAAGTCTTCTACAACACTAGCGTCAGTAATATCTCGGAGAGCTTTGACTACAAGCGATCGCGCTGCTGCTTCACACTCGGCTCGTCTTTGGTTATATCCACTACTTGCTAGAGTGCGAGGCACACCACTATCTATGACTAAAATCTCTGCTCCACTTGGCAAAGGTAACACTCGTCGTTCTAGAGTACGTGTATCTAAAAACAGGATATGCTCAGTATCAGCCAAACTGGAAGCCATCTGATCCATGATGCCGCATTGCACACCAGCGTAGTGAATTTCCGCTTGCTGCGCCAATTGGGCAATTTCTACATCATTAATCGGGAGGTTGAGCAGTTGGCGTACTGCTCTAAGAGTGCTAACTTCTAAAGCCGCACTGCTAGACAAACCCGAACCCATCGGCACTGAAGATTTAATATACAAATTCAGTGATGGGATTGTGTATCCTTGTTGTTCTAAAACGTGAATACACCCAAAAATATAACTTGCAAATCCCGATGGCGTATGGTTTGTTTCTAAAACACTGACTTGCTCATCTAAATTTTCTGAGTAAAAATGATGCAGTCCATCGGCACTAAAACCTAACTGTACCGTTGTTTTTTGGGGAATAGCTGTTGGCAGAACGAAGCCATCATTGTAATCTGTATGTTCGCCTAGTAGGTTTACCCTTCCAGGCGCGCTGGCTTCAGCGTCTGGTGATTTATCAAATATTTTTTGGAAGTTCATAATTGTTTTGTAATAGCAAAATTAGCAAAGATTAAACCTCTATCATTAGGTTTAATCTTGGAGATTTATAAATTTTTTTTGAAAAAATGACTTATGCTTCTACTTGCCTGCTTTGCTGTTTCTCACCTCTATGAATAAGTTTCTAAATCAAATAGAACTGCCATAGCTGCCTAAATAGCAAGTTCAAATTACTTCAGCGATTTTGCACATAAAAATTGGAAAAGATTCATTCCGCATTGCAATCCAGCTAATTGCCGAGTAATCGAGCTAATTCACGTTTGATGAGCCGATAACACTCACAGGATGTGGCTTCTAAAGCTTCTCTATTGAGGATGGTAATGTGACCGCGATTATAGCTGATTATTCCCTGATTGCTGAAACTGCCAGCAGCCACCGTCACACCAGAACGACGGACACCCAGCATATGAGAAATATATTCCTGAGTCAGAGGTAACTCATCTGATTGTAAACGGTCAGAAACTGTTAGCAGCCAACGGGCAAGCCGTGCTTCCAGTGTATGCAGACGATTACACACAGCCGCTTGTGATACTTGAGTGTATAGGGCTTGTAAGTAGCGTAGCAGTAGCTTTTGAAGAGTACCACCTCGTTCAAACTCGATTTTCAGTATATCTGCATTCATCTGCATGGCAGTGCCTGCAATTTGTACAATACCTGTTGTAGTCGTTGTGTTACTTCCTAAAATTACAGGCATACCTACCATGCCTTCATTACCTACTATACCAACTTCTACCGTAGACCCATTTTCCGTAGTGATAATTAAAGAAACTAGTGAATTATGAGGGAAATAAACTTGTGTTATTGGTTCTTCTGCCTCGTAAACAACCTGCCCTAACGAAAGCGAAACGAGATTCAAATAGGGGACAAGACGCTCATATTCAAAAGCAGGAAGCGCCTCAAGTAGCCGATTTTCTCTCATGATAGTAGTAGTTTTGTTAACTAACATATAATTCACCTGACTGTAGTCATGGCTATTTAAGAAACTTGCATAAAATATGTTTCTGTTATTAACAGCTTGACCTGACCAGAAGCGATCGCTTCTTTTGGAGGAATGTTACAAAATATGATGTAATTTTGTCTCACCCCACCAATGTTATTAATCATTTCTTTGACATTAAGGGTCAGTTAACAGATGTTTTGGACTCTAACAACTGACGGCGGGGCGGCGGTAAACCGCCGCCCCGCCGCCTTTTTTTTGTAAAATAACTACGTTAAATAACCACCATATATTTATTCTATATGTTGGTTTGCCAACATATACTGTTAGCGAGTAATAAGTGTTTTGTTAGAGGTTATTAACAAGCTCTTCCAAAGTTATTTTGTTCTAGATTTAAGGCTTTATGAGAAAAACTATTGGACAGAGGGAAAGATATCTGTCTCCGCTAACCAAATCATGGTTTCATAGCCAACTCTGTCAATATCTGGATCTGTTTTTATCGGCATCTCCACTAAATAAAGCCAGCTACTTGGCTCAAATCGGTACTTTTTGATGAGGCCTTCTCCACCGATAAACTCTACCATCTGTCCTTCACAAAACTTAGGGTTTCCTAAAATACTTATAGCCATTTCCTTGACAACCTCTCCCTAGATAATTCTTTGCGTAACATAGCCATAAAACACAAATTCGTTAATTGAAAAACTATTGCCTGTTACCGTTAAGATGAGAATTGCTTTTACTCCAATAAAAAAATAGGGTTTTAATTCACAACTGTAAGTAGTGAACCTGTGTTCTATGTAATTTTATAGCTAATAACCAAATTTCTTAGGCTCTATCAAGAGCTACAATGTTGTGTCTGTCAAAAGTTTTAACGTTGATTTTGTTGTTTACATCTAGAGTTGTAAATTTAATAAAATCATCTTTATAATTAGAGTTTTATATGTATGAAACCGTACAAACTATTGTGAATAGCTAAATCTCTTTAATTTTTGAAATAGCTGGGTTTGTAATGCAATTTTTTTACATTGACAACCACAGCAAAATTGAGAAATTCTCTAGTAAACAATACTTAGTAAAAAGGGGTGCAATTATTTGCACCCCTTTGTTATTAGGAGCTAATGTCTGATTCTTAGGTGCTATGAGCTTAAACCAGTTGTTTAGCAGGTTTCAATAATCTTATATTTGATTTAAGTTAAAAATATTCAAGCTAAAGACAGATAAAATTATAAGTTTTGATCAAATTTATTTGTAGTGCAGTATACAATAGAATGTTACACATAACTATGATTGTTTAATGTATATATTTTTCATTTAATGCAGTGTAATATTCAGGTTCAAGCATGGCGTTAGGTTTTTATGAGTGAGAGTGTAATTTTTATCGGCTTTAAATTTTTATCATAAAAATCTCAAGTGTTTTTAAGATGAGTAGTGTTGCTTAAACACTTGTTTTGAAAAGAAGTTAACTAGCGAATGCCAGCAATGATATTCCAAATAGACAATCAACAGTAGAAAGTTTAGAAACAATATTAAGCCTGATTGTAGCCGAGCCTACTAAGTGCGATCGCTTGTGTTTCAGGTTGTCTTCCAAATTAGTTAGAAGTCATACTTCAGGATAGAAAACTTACAGGACGCTGAAAACTAATCTTAGATAATAACCTGTTAAAAAGGTACAAATGTATGACATCCAAAACTCCTCCTCCTGACAATCGGCAAGAAGAAGGTAAATACGACTCTCAAGATAACCCTGGAACTCAAACGACTGTAGCAACTACGGAAGAAGGTAATACTCCTCTTGATGAAAGATATCGTATGACTGGTCAAGAATCAGGTACTGACGCTCGTCAGGGTTCCGATCCTGAAGCTGCTGGAGGTACTGTAACAACACCTGGTCTTCCCAATCAAGGAACAGAATCTCGTTAACAAAATTCTAGAAAATTGATGAGGTCGAATTTACCCCGATCTCACTTAGTAAAAGTCCATGCTGGATTAGCTGAAATAAAAACTAGGTGAAATTCTACCTCTAGAAGCATTGAGTTAATCATAGTTTTAATATAGACCTTCTGATAGATTAGACTGATCGCTGAGATCTATTGACTTAACTAAATATTATTGAAATTTCTCTTACCTCTGTAGGGCGATGAGTTAACAACGTAGCAATAGAATAATTAACTATTATGAATTTTTATTCATAGGAAATTGGCAATGGAATTGCAAGCAGTACTTTTAGATATCGATGGGACGCTTGTCTTAAGCAATGATGCTCATGCTCATTCTTGGGTAGATGCATTTAAAGAATTTGGTTATGATGTATCCTTCGAGCAAGTACGACCATTAATTGGTATGGGTGGCGATCAACTTTTACCACGAGTGGTACCAGGACTGACGGATGAAGAAGGCGATGGAAAAGCGATCGCTCAACGACGCAGAAAAATATTTCTGAATAACTACGCACCAAAACTCTCACCAGCTAATGGTTCTAGGGAATTATTACAACACATGCAGCAGCTTGGGTTGCGGCTAATTGTCGCTAGTTCAGCGTCAAATGAAGAAATGGAGACGCTGCTCAAAGCTGCTCAGGTTGATGACTTACTCCAAGAAACGACAACATCAAGCGATGCGGAAACTTCTAAACCAGCACCCGATATTGTAGAAGCGGCACTTAATAAATTGAATATGGAGCCTAACCAAGTTTTGATGCTGGGCGATACGCCTTACGATATCAAATCTGCGGGTAAGGCGGGAGTCGGTTTAATTGCAATGCGCTGTGGCGGCTTTGACGATTCCACTTTGGCGGGAGCTAAAGCTATCTATAACGATCCTGCTGATTTGTTAGCACACTACAGTGATTCACCATTGAGCAAAAATTTGTAAAGAAGATAATAGATATTACGCATCTATTTAGGCTTGAATTGATGGAAGACTTAAAACAAACAATTATTAGTTATTCCAGCAGAGATTTAGAACAGCGTAAAAATTGGTATTCTCCCGCAGCAGAGGCTTACAACAAAGTAAGACCTCGCTATCCTCAAGATTTAATTAGTCAAGTTGTAGAGGTTGCTCAACTAACCTCTAATTCAAAAATTTTGGAGGTGGGATGTGGCCCTGCAACTGCAACAGTA
Source organism: Aulosira sp. ZfuVER01 (assembly GCA_034530615.2). GTDB lineage: Bacteria > Cyanobacteriota > Cyanobacteriia > Cyanobacteriales > Nostocaceae > Aulosira. The sequence goes on along the minus strand of JAVRCV020000053.1, from coordinate 61,279 downwards.
GGGTTGGCGCATTTGGGTTGTTCTATGATGTGTTTAGAACCCAATCCAGATTTTTTTGAGTTAGCTCAAAATAATTGTCAACCTTATTCCAATGTCAAAATTCAAAACACATCTTTTGAAGAATGGGCATTAAATGCTCTGGAATTTGATGCTGTTTTAGCAGCAAGTTCTTTTCATTGGATATCACCGGAAATCGGATATGCCAAAGCAGCCAATGCTCTAAAAGAAGGCGGTCATCTGATTTTATTATGGAATAAGGAACTGCAACCAAGCTATCAAGTGTATAAACGCTTATCTGAAGTCTATCAATTATATGCTCCAGTCCTTGATAAATATGAAGATAGAGAAACTCAAGAAAATATTTTAAGACAATTAGGAAGCTTTGTGATTGATTCAGGACAATTCAAAAACTTTAAATCTGAACAAATTATATCTGAAGTCAGCTATACAGTAGATGAGTATTTAATGCTTTTAAATACTTACTCGCCTTACCTGAAATTAGAGCCACAAATTAAAGATTCCCTATTTGCAGCTTTAAGACAAAGGATAGAAGATGAATTTCAAGGCAGCCTTCAGCTTTCATATATCTCTGCTTTTCATATTGCTCAAAAGCTGTAGTCTAGTAATTGTTTATTTAGCGTAACTGCGTTATACACGGGTAAGGGTTTAGCATTGCTAAACCCTTACTACGAAAAATCTATATGTATCAGGCTGTTCATAAATTGGTATAACTTTTAATCTTGATACGATATCCGATGCCTTTTTGCTTTACTGGAAAAATGCGATTATTAGTTCATTCAATCAATGCTATAAACCAATAAATAGATACAGTTAATTATTATATTTCACAACACCAATTATGTTTTATCATTCTTAATATTAAATCAAGGTGTTTGCCTGGTTCTGAATTACAAATAAATTTGAGATATATCTTATGAGTAAATATATTCTGGCTTTTGACCAAGGCACTACTAGCTCCCGCGCCATTGTTTTCAACCGTAACGCTGAGATACTAAGTGTTGCTCAGAAAGAGTTTCCACAAATTTTTCCCCAGCAGGCTTGGGTAGAACATGATGCTGAGGAAATTTGGTCATCTCAAATTGGTGTTGCTAATGAAGCTTTAGCTCGTATTGGTATCCGCGCTAGCGATATTGCTGCGATTGGCATTACTAATCAACGGGAAACTACAATAGTTTGGGAGCGCAAAACAGGTAAGCCGATTCATAATGCGATCGTTTGGCAAGATCGCCGCACTGCTGCTGACTGCGATGAACTTAAGGTAGCTGGGTATGAAGCAACATTCCAGCAGAAAACGGGACTGGTAATAGATGCGTACTTTAGCGGTACGAAACTGAAATGGTTGCTTGATAATGTACCTGATGCTCGTGAAAAAGCCGAGCGTGGAGAACTAGCATTTGGAACTGTCGATAGCTGGTTGATTTGGAAGCTAACTGAAGGGGAACTGCATATTACAGATGCAACTAACGCTAGCCGTACTCTGCTATTCAATATTCACAGCCTGGATTGGGATGATGAATTGCTGTCCATTCTGAATATTCCCCGTTCTCTTCTCCCTCAAGTACGGAGTTCATCAGAGGTGTATGGGCATACATCCGAAGGACTTTTTGGTAGTCGCATTCCCATTGCTGGAATTGCCGGAGACCAACAGGCAGCAACATTTGGACAAGCATCATTACAATCTGGTATGGCGAAAAATACTTACGGTACGGGTTGCTTTATGTTGCTGAATACAGGTAATCAGCCCATACTATCCCAGAACAAGCTGCTGACAACGATCGCCTGGCGTATCAATGAACGGATTGATTATGCTTTGGAAGGTAGCGTTTTCATTGCTGGGGCTGTTGTGCAATGGCTGCGCGATGGGCTGGGCATTATCAAGCACAGCGCTGATGTGGAAGCTTTGGCTACTAGCGTTCCTGATAACGGTGGCGTGTATTTTGTACCTGCATTCGTCGGCTTGGGCGCACCTTATTGGGATAGTTATGCTCGCGGTACGATCGCAGGCTTAACTCGCGGCTCAACTAGCGCTCATATCGCCCGTGCAGCCCTGGAAAGCATTGCCTATCAAACGGCTGATGTAATTGAAGCGATGCGTCAAGACTCTCATCTCGATCTTTCAGAACTGCGGGTAGACGGTGGTGCATCCCGCAATGACTTGCTAATGCAATTCCAAGCAGATATTTTGGGTGTGGCCGTTGTTCGTCCCAAAATCACGGAAACTACTGCCTTGGGAGCAGCTTATTTGGCAGGGCTAGCCGTTGGATACTGGGAAAGCGAAGCCGAAATTTTACAGCAATGGCAACTGGAAAAACGCTTTGAGCCGAAAATCAGCACTGACTATCGAGAGACACTACTAGATTCATGGCATCAGGCGATCGCTCAAGCGCGACACAGATAATTGAACTAAGCAGCTTACACCCAGTCTCAACAGCGCGAGTTGTTTTTCATTTATCTAGGATGAATGTGTCGTCTAGTTCCCCAGCCAGGATTGACAATGGCTGCCAAATCTTCATCTGATAATTGGCTAATTTCTCTTTCTAGTTCTTCCTCTGAGAAATCATAGCCGCTCTCTTTAGCGATCTTAACAAAGGCTTCTGGGTTCTCTGTTGCTTTTAGTCTTTCTTTTAATGCTTGATTTTCCTTCACAGCCTTCAAAAGTTGGGCAGCATTTTGCTGTGTCATGATAATCTTTCCTGTATTAAATATGAGATTTCAAGCTAGAGCCGATGCAATTAAGAACAACAGCTTAATCTATCTTTATTGCTCTATTCCTAACTTGCACGATTTTTATTTATTAGTCTTGTACCCTTAGAAAGACTTGTACCCTTAGAAAGAACAAATGTGAATCAAAAAGCTGATGTTGATACTATCATCTGAAAATTCTAAAAATTTTGGCTCTTTGGTGGTTCCGAATTGTTAAGCGGGCTGGTGAGTCGGCTGGTCTAATTTTCCCTGTTCATGCCCACATGCTACGGTACGGGTTACTACTTGGCGAATCGAAGTTAGTGTAAACACAATTTCAGGAGAACCTATTGTGAAAATACCCCCAACTCGTCAGGATCTAATTGCTTCACTTCGCCAATCCGATGAGTGGGATTTTATTGTCATTGGTGGTGGTGCAACGGGTTTGGGTACAGCAATCGAAGCAGCAACTCGTGGCTACCGAACACTACTTTTAGAAAAATATGACTTTGCCAAAGCCACCTCCAGCCGTTCGACTAAGCTAGTTCATGGGGGAGTGCGATATCTGGCGCAAGGAAACATCGCTTTGGTACGGGAAGCGCTACACGAACGGGGACTGCTTCGCCGCAATGCTCCTCATCTAGTAAACGATCTAAAGTTTGTCGTACCGGGATATACTTGGTGGTCTCAGCTTTTTTATGGTACGGGTTTAAAGATTTACGATTTACTTTCCGGTCGTTTGAGTTTAGGTCATAGTCGTTTTCTTAGCGAACAAGATACGCGATCGCACATCCCAACTCTCAAAACCGACAGACTGCGGGGAGGAGTTATTTACCATGATGGGCAATTTGATGATGCACGCCTCGCCATTACTCTGCTACAAACCTTGCTAGATTACAACGGTGTAGCCTTAAATTATCTGCCAGTCATAGGTTTGCTCAAGCAAGGGGAACGAGTGCAGGGTGTGCGTGCTTGTGATGCTGAAACAGGGGAAACTTTTGAGTTAAAAGCAAAGGTTGTAGTCAATGCCACAGGAGTATTTGTAGATGATGTGCGGCGTATGGACGATCCGCAAGTATCAGCTATGTTATCTCCCAGCCAAGGAGCGCATATTGTCGTGGACAAGCGGTTTTTACCAAATGACAGCGCCATGATGATTCCCAAAACTGCTGATGGGCGAGTGTTGTTTGCCGTTCCTTGGCATGGAAAGGTAGTGATTGGCACTACTGACACCCCAGTAGAAAATACCGAATATGAACCCCGTCCACTTCCAGCGGAAATTGACTTTATTTTGCACACCGCCGCTCAATATCTCACACCTGCTCCCACTTCTGGGGATGTATTAAGTATATTTGTCGGACAGCGCCCGTTAGTAAAAGCAGAAAAAACCAAGTCAACCGCCGCCCTTTCCCGCGAACACGTAATTTCTGTTTCTGCTTCGGGATTGCTAACAATTACTGGTGGTAAATGGACAACTTATCGCAAGATGGGTGAAGACGTAGTCAACCGCGCCATCCCGCTTGCAAATCTCTCTCCTCATCCCTCAATTACTGCCAACTTGCATTTACACGGCTGGACTCAAACTCCGTCAGCAGCTCCTCTCGATGTTTATGGTAATGATGCAGTCAGTATCCAAGAATTGCCTGGCGCTGATACACTATTGCATCCCCGATTGCCTTACTTAGAGGCACAAGTACGCTGGGCTACCCGCTATGAACTAGCACGCACAGTAGAGGATATACTAGCACGACGGACGCGATCGCTCTTGCTCGATGCGATCGCCAGTATGGAAGCAGCCCCTCGTGTTGCAGAAATTTTGGCGGAAGAACTAGAGCGAGACAATGTTTGGCAACAACAGCAAATTGCAGCTTATCATTCTCTAGCTGCGGGATACTTGCTTAACTAGGCTGAAACAAAGCTGCAAGTTACTAAAACTAGCAAGCCTGTAATTTCTCTATCAGTAAAAGCTATGAGACTTTATAAGAAATAATTTGCAAAATTGAATTACGTTTATTGAAATGTAATTTATAAATTCAGAGGCAAATTTTGTTCTTTAGAAACATCATTGTAAATATAAACACTAGTTTTTTACCGTGTTTATACTCTATTAATTATCTAAATGATTTTTTTGAAAAAAAACAGATCTAAAAACTTGCCAATTCAAAAAAAAAGAGTAATTATAGACACGCACACAAACCACCTACTCAAAATCCAAAAATTGAGGTGACAAAAATGATTTCTAATTTTAGTGATGTTTTCCAAGTAGTCTTAATTGCTTGTGCTGCTAGTGCAATGTTATCTACCGGAATTTGCTTGACCCTGCCCAGACCTAAAAAATTGGGTTACAATTAATTACCTTCCATAAGATTGGCTATTCATTAAATAGAGAAATTCGGTTGAATTTCTTCAAAAATGACCTAATCTCAAGTTTTAGCTACCACCAAGTTGTTTTACTATTGCCTGTCGCTACGAGTAAGTTCACCCCTTCAGTAAAAGCACTGTTACGACAGCCTATTTCGCTAATTAAACTAGTGTTGTTAGGCGGGATTGAAAATTGAAAAACCAAATGAAGATGAGCATTTAAGCCATTTTCATTTGGTTAGATATTTCTACCATACTACACTAGCGAGTTTCAGATTCTTCCTTGATATTAATATCGGTTGCAAGAAACATTCTTGCAAACCGATTTTTTATTTTTTAAGCACTTTATTGTTTGAAAATCCAGGGCTAAAGTCCTGACTACGGACTCATTATTACTTCATAATTAATGAGGAAGTGAACTCATTCTTTATTTCTCTTCCTTTGTGTACTTCGCGTCTTTGCGGTTCGTTTTATTTAACCCTCATAACTTATGAGACAGACCACTAGTACAGCACGACATAAATAAACCACCCATGAGAAATGTCTGTAACCCTTATGAAAAGGTAATTACGAATTATAAATTACGAATTACGAATTCCGCGCAGTGGTACTAGCCTGGAAGTAGCGGTTATTCACTTGCAAATACCCATCATGTTGCCTAAACCCAAGAAATATTGGACACCTTCACACTGGGCTAGTTGGAAGCCTTTTGGTATTGGCGAACAGTACCCGAATAATTATTGGGAAGTATTTCGGGCAATTTGGTTGTCTCGCAAGCAGTTACCTTACGCATGGAATATTTTAAATAAAGGCGTTTGCGATGGCTGTGCTTTGGGAACTACCGGGATGAAGGATTGGACGCTTGATGGCATTCATCTCTGCAATGTAAGGCTACGGCTTTTACAAATGAATACTATGCCAGCTTTTGACCCGTTGCTGCTAACAGATATTTCCACATTGCAAACGCAAAAAAGTGCTCAATTGCGCGATTTGGGACGGCTTCCCTACCCTATGATTCGCCAACGGGGAGAAAAAGGTTTTCGGCGTATTAGTTGGGATGAAGCGCTAGAAGTCATTGCCAATCGTATTTGTGCTACCACACCAAACCGCCTCAGCTTTTACGTTACCAGTCGCGGCACTGTTAACGAAACTTACTACGCTACCCAGAAAGCCGTGCGGGCAATGGGAAGTAACAATATTGATAATGCTGCCCGTATTTGTCATTCTCCCAGCACCGCAGGTTTGAAATCTACTCTCGGTGCAGGGGCTACCACTTGTTCTTATAAAGACTGGATTGGTACTGATTTATTGGTATTCATTGGCTCGAATGTCGCTAACAATCAGCCTGTCACCGTTAAATACCTCCACTATGCCAAGAAAGCTGGTACAAAAATTGTAGTAATTAACACCTACCGTGAGCCTGGAATGGAGCGCTACTGGGTTCCCTCAATTGTCGAAAGTGCTTTATTTGGCACCAAGTTTGCCGAAGATTTCTTTCTGGTCAGCTTGGGCGGAGATATGGCATTTTTGAACGGTACAATTAAGCACATGATTGCCAACGGCTGGGTAGATCGGTCGTTTATTAACAGATATACAAGCGGTTTTGAAGAACTTAAGGCAGTATTAGCAAGCCAATCTTGGGAAGAATTAGAAAGGCTTTCTGGAACCACTCGCGATGAAATGTATGCCTTTGCCAAGATGGTTGCAAAAGCTAACAAAGCTGTATTTGTCTGGAGTATGGGAATTACTCAGCATGAATGCGGCGAAGATAATGTCCGCAGTATCATCAACTTAGCACTGACTAAAGGTTTTGTCGGTCGGGAAGGCTGCGGTTTAATGCCAATTCGCGGACACTCTGGGGTGCAAGGTGGTGCAGAAATGGGATGTTACGCTACGGTGTTTCCTGGCGGTAAGCCTATCACAGCAGAAAATGCGACCCAATTAAGTCAGGTTTGGGATTTTGAAGTACCTGCAACTCCAGGTTTAATCGCCCCAGAAATGATTAATGCAGCACATCAAGGAGAGTTAGATGTGTTGTTTTCTGTTGGGGGTAATTTTCTAGAAGTTCTACCAGAACCGGATTATGTAGAAGCTGCATTGAAACAAATACCACTGCGAGTACACATGGATATTGTGCTTTCTAGCCAAATGTTAGTGGAACCAGCAGATACAGTAGTGCTTTTACCTGCGACAACTCGTTATGAAATACCGGGAGGAGTAACAGAAACTAGCACCGAACGCCGAGTAATTTTTAGCCCCGAAATTCCCGGGCTGCGCATTGGGGAAGCACGTCCAGAATGGCAAGTATTTATGGAATTGGCCAGGAGAGTCAGACCTGATTTAAAAGAAAAGCTATATTTTGATGATACCGCCGCTATCCGCCAAGAAATTGCTCAAGTTGTTCCCCAATATGCTGGAATTCAACACTTACAGCAACAGGGAGATCAATTTCAGTATGGTGGTTCCCATTTGTGCTTTGGCTGGAATTTCTCTACACCAGATGGCAAAGCCCACTTTACACCATTAACCCCACCCCAAAAACAATTACCAGCAGGTTGTTTCTTTGTCGCCACCCGTCGAGGTAAGCAGTTTAATAGTATGGTGCAAGAACGCAAAGATGCGATTACTGGGGCATTACGAGAAGCAGTGTTAATGAATGCCTCTGATGCGGCAAAATTAGGATTAAAAGATGGCGATCGCATTATCCTTAAAAATGATTTAGGCGAGTTACAGGGAAAAGTTTATTTAGCACCGATTCAACCAGCAAATTTACAGGTACATTGGCCCGAAGGAAATGTACTCCTAGATAAAAGCAAGCGTTCTGTAGAAGGAGTACCCGATTATAATGCGATCGCACGTTTGGAAAAAATCTAAATATAGTTTTATCCCGCTACACTAAACTTAGATAACCCAACTACTTGCAGCCATGTCTGTCGCCAAAGATTTACCCACCCCAGAAGGTGTTATATTTCCAGACAGTAATTTATATAAATATAGTGACGAACCGCCTTTGGAAACATATCTACATTTACAGCAAATGTTGCTGTTATTAAAATGCTTGGAATGGTGGTGGCGAGACCAGCAAAATTTTAATGATTTTTTTGCGGCTGGCAATATTACTATTTATTACAGTCAACGTCAGCGTAAGTCAGAAGATTTTCGCGGCCCGGATTTTTTTGTCGTACTCAACACAGAAAATCAACTTCGTGATAGTTGGATTGTTTGGGAAGAAGACGGTAAATATCCCAACTTGATTATCGAATTACTTTCACCAACAACCGCATCAGTTGATAAAGGTTTAAAAAAACAAATTTATCAAGATATCTTTCGCACTCCTGAATACTTCTGGTTTGACCCCAAGAATTTAGAGTTTGCTGGGTTTATTTTGCTAGGTGGAACTTATCAACCTATAGAACATAACCCTCAAGGTTTGTTATGGAGCCAACAGCTAAGTTTATATTTGGGTGTGCATGATAGTAAATTGCGCTATTTTACTGCTGAAGGACACCTAATTCCCACACCAGAAGAATTTGCTCAACAACAACAGCAACACGCCGAACAAGAAAAGCAAAAAGCTGAACGCCTAGCCGCCAAATTGCGAGAATTAGGTATCGATCCAGAGAATATATAAAAGTGGCATGAAAATGAAAGCAAAACACACTAAATTTCGCTAATGACTAAGCCTTTGGGAAGCAAGACAAAAGCTACTGTTTGGGTGGTAGAAAATGGCAAAATGCGTACCCGCATCGATAGCGTTACCACTGAAGAACCTTTAGAAATTCGCCTAGTTTCTCAGAAGCGTACTATAGCTGTTACCATGCGAACGCCAGGGGCAGATTTTGAATTAGCTGCTGGTTTTCTTTACGGTGAAGGAGTCATTAATTCTAAAAAAGATATTCAACGCATGAGTTATTGCGTAGATGAATCTGTAGATAGCGAACAGCGTTTCAACATAGTGAATGTTGAACTCCGGGAAGGGTTGATTCCAGATTTACAGCCATTGGAGCGACATTTTTATACTAATAGCGCTTGTGGAGTCTGCGGTAAAGCAAGTCTTGAGGCTTTGCATTTGCAAGGTTGTTCAGTAATTCCCCAAGGGTTTGTAGTTAAACCTGAGATTATCTACAGCCTACCAGAACAACTTAGGGCGGCTCAAGGTATCTTCAATGCTACCGGAGGTTTGCACGCTGCGGCGGTATTTGATGTTCAAGGTAAACTATTAAATTTGCAAGAAGATATTGGCCGTCATAATGCTTTAGATAAATTGATTGGTTCGGCTTTATTGAGTGACGAGTTGCCTTTAAATAATCGTATTGTAATGGTTAGTGGACGCTCTAGTTTTGAGATTTTGCAAAAATCCACTGTTGCAGGTGTACCGATTGTTTGTTCTGTTTCTGCTCCTAGCAGTTTAGCTGTTTCTGTAGCTAGAGAATTCGGCATTACTTTAATTGGATTCCTGCGGGGAGAACGTTTTAATGTGTACGCTGGTTGGGAAAGGATAAATGCTGTTTAAAAATAGTTAATTCTTAGAAGGCTGAAGCGAATGTAAAACCTCTTTATAACAAACAACCCAAAAATAAAGTGCCATATTCAGTCCACTCAACAACTTAGGTACTCCCTCTAAAAGGCTAGGCGCTCCGCTACCACTCAAGTGTAGTGAATCTATTGTAATAGCAATAAATAATAAGATTAAGCTAGCTATAAGTATGATGTAAGGTGTTGATTTTAGTTGACTTTTAAAAGCTAATCCGTAGGCAAGAGCAATAGTAGCGTAAATAAATATAGTTAATAATTTGGGAATACCAAATTGGAGAGCAATAATATGAAGCCTATAAATCTCGTTGATTAAAAAACCAGATGTCAATAAGCCAGAAAAAATAATAAAACCATTATTTTTACCACCAGGTTTAATCTTTTTTAGTAAAGCAAAACTAAAAGCGCAAACTAACGGAGGCACACAGCATAATAGTTGAAAAGTATGTGTTAATAACCCAGCACTAGGATACTCTGGAGCCGGAGGTGGCAAGAATAATCCCCCTGCTGATACCTCAAATAGTTTAGTAGAAAATATGAGAACAATTATTAGTAATAAACCTAAGCTATTGAACCAAAGAATAGTTTTATAAATGGACATATAGCAATTGAATGATAGTTATGGATGTGTCATTTGTCATTTGTCATTCGTCATTTGTTCTTCATCCCTCTTATCCCATCTCTCCCCACACTTCCCACACTCCCAACACTCCCCACACTCCCCTGTCTCTCTTCTTCTACTCGCACTTTGAAGAATCAGGCATGATGGCTTCTTGAAGAATTGCACCGTTAAGGTTTGCTCCTGTGAGATTAGCACCTCTAAGGTTAGCGCCTCTGAGATTTGCTCCTGCTAGGTTTGCATTTTTAAGGTTAGACCACGTCAAGTTTGCACCGCGCAAATCAGCTTCACTCAGGTTTGCGCGAAACATATATGCACCACTCAGGTGAGCTTTGCTGAGATTAGCTTTATACAAGTCAGCTTTGTAAAGATAAGCTCCAATCACTTCTGCTTCGTGCAAGTTGGCTTCGCTGAGATCGGCTGCAATCAAGTTAGCTTCAATCAGGTTGGCAAAACAAAGGTTAGCTCGAATTAGCTTGGCTGCACCTAAATCAGCATCTCTTAAGTCAGCGTAACTCAAGTCAGCACCAATGAGATTTGCATCTGCGATCGCAGCTCCTCGAAAATTTGTCCCACTTAAGTCACAGCCAATCAGATTAGCATGGCTGAGATCTGCCTGTTTCAAGTTAGCACCGCTCAAGTTAGCAACACTGAAATTAGCTGCACTCAAGTTAGCTTCAATCAATTTGGCATAGTGAAGGTTAGCACTACTCAGGTCAGCACTACTGAAATTTACTCGCACGAGTAAAGCGTAACTTAAATCTGCCTTAGCCAAATTTGCTCCTTGGAGGTTTGCACCTCTGAGGTTATCTCCAGAGAGGTTTGCGGTACTTAGATCTGGTTCAATCTGGGGATTTTGATTTCTCCACTCAAGCCATTGGACTGCACCAGCTTTCAGTAAAGCTAGATGCTCTCGATTCGCCATTGTTTCTCCTTTACTCCTGACGACCACTCTGGGGATTTGTACGACCTGTAACACTTTCAATTGCTGTTAATGCTCCGGCTGCACCTGCAAGAATATCTCGTTCTTGTCCACCTAAATATAGCCGTCCGAAGCTACCTACAGCTTGCACCTCAAGAATATTAATTGAGGCGGCTTTTTCTGCTTCGTTTGCAGCTAGTGCAGCGTAAGCAGCAGGCTCAACTTCTAAAACATAAAGAGTTTGCCCTGCTAATAATAGCTGTCCCCGGCGCGTGCGATTGATTAGCTGTGTCTGGTAAGCATCTATGTTGCGGATAATTTGGCTGGAAACCACACGTGGTTTGATACATTCCTCTCTTCTCACGCCTAACGCCGCCAAAATCGCTTGACCAGCCGATCGCGTTTCTCCTTGGGAGCTAGAATGAACTTCTAATAAACCGTAAAGTCGTTCAACTACCTGTACTCCCGGACGCACGGAGGCCGCTTTCAAGGCAATATCTGTAATTTTATTGATTTCAATCCCCGGAGAAATTTCAATCCACAGCGATGTATCCCCTGGTAATGGTAAGAAACCTTGAGCTACGGTTCCCATATATGCTGCGTGTTGAGGTTGCAGGTTGTCGAGAAATACGAAACTGCGTAGTTCTATTCCCAAGGTATCGCTCTCCAATCATGGGGGTAAACGTTATCTGTTGCAATATATGAGTGTAACCCTAAACTTGCTACGTGGAATGCAAAATGCCCAAGGTAGAGGTGATGTGCGATCAAAGTCAGTCCCGATTAAACAAGTTTCATCGGGACTAGCTTATTTCTTAAAAGTATTTATAGACCATGCCAACCAAGGTTTTCACCCAAAACGTCCACTGACATAATCTGCGGTTTTTTTATGTGATGGGTTATTAAAAATCGCTTCTGTTTTATTAAACTCCATCAACTCACCCAAATACATAAACGCCGTATAGTCAGAAACCCGCGCTGCCTGTTGCATACTGTGAGTTACAATCAAAATCGTCACTGTTTGCTTCAGTTGAGCAATTAACTCTTCAATACTAGCGGTGGCGATGGGATCTAAAGCTGATGTTGGCTCATCAAATAAAACAATCTCCGGGTCAGTAGCCAAAGCACGAGCAATACAAAGTCGCTGCTGTTGACCACCAGAAAGGTTAAAAGCTAAATCGCGCAATCTATCCTTGACTTCATCCCACAAAGCCGCGCTACGCAAAGCTTTTTCTACTTTTTCATCAATAACTGCTCGTTTAGATTCACCTCTTACCCGCAAGCCATAGGCGACATTTTCGTAAATTGACTTCGGGAAAGGATTAGGTCTTTGGAATACCATACTAATCCGCATCCGGACTTCAATTGGATCGACCTTATTACTTAACAAATTAATTCCATCTGGTTCTAAAGTGATTTCCCCGCGATAACGATTTCCTGGATAAAGGTCGTGCATCCGATTAAAACAACGCAACAGCGTAGTTTTGCCACATCCAGAAGGGCCAATCAGTGCCGTTACCTGTTTATCACCTACGGGCATATTAATATCTTTCAAGGCGTGGACTTTGCCACTGTAGTAGAAATTGAGATAATTAACGGCAGCTTTGATAGGTCTTTCTAAAATTGAGGATGTTGCTTCTACCATTTGATTTTTTTACGTAAACGATAACGGAGAAAAATGGCTACAGCGTTCATAGCCAAAGTCAGAGCAATTAGCACAATACCGGCGGCGGCGGCGTTCACCTGAAATGCTTCTTGGGGACGAGACACCCAATCGAACATTTGAATGGGTAGAACAGTAAAAGGTGATAACAACCAGGAAAAGGAGATATAAGGAAACTCCCCTTTGATGGGAGATTCGGGGAGAAAGGCAATAAATGTTAGTGCGCCGATGGTAATTAAGGGTGCAGTTTCACCAATAGCTCGTGCTAACGCCACAATAATTCCGGTCAGGATGCTACCAGTTGAATAAGGTAGAAGATGATCCCAAATCATTTGCCACTTAGAAGCACCTGTGGCATAAGCAGCTTCGCGGATACTATTAGGAATAGCACGCAGCGCTTCGCGAGTAGTCACAATCACTACTGGTAACGCCAATAATGCTAATGTTAATCCCGCCGTTACTACACTGGGGCCAAGCTGGAAACCATAGACAAATAAACCCAAAGCCAACAAACCATAAATTATTGAAGGAACACCAGCCAAATTGGTGACATTAATTTCGATTAAATCAGCCAACCAATTTTTCCGCGCATACTCTTCTAAATAAATTCCTGATGCTATACCGATAGGAATTGCCGCTGATGCCGTTACCAGCATTACTAAAAGCGTTCCCACCCAAGCCGAGAGGATACCTGCATTTGCTGCCCTCCGGCTAGGAAAGGAAGTAAAAAATTCCCAAGAAAGACGTGGCGCACCATCACTAACCAAGTCAAATATTAGTGCGAACAAGGTGGCAATTCCAATCAGCATCGACAATAAGCCAACGATGCTAAAAATATATTCTGAAAGCTTATTACGGTTAATAATATTGCGGACTTGCCGCATATTTTGAGTGACCATAGTTGCATTCGTAATTCGTAATTAACTAATGACAAAGGCCAAAATGTTAATCAATAAATTTCTCGATAGCGCTTGGCAAGAAAATGACCAATAATGTTGAATACCAAAGTCATCAGCACGAGAGTCAGCCCCACAGCAAAGATAGTTTCGTATTCTAAAGTGCCATGTGGTAAATCGCCCAAGCTGACGGCGACAATGTAAGCAGTCATGGTTGCGGCTGGTTCCAAGGGGTTAAAGGTGAGGTTGGGTTGCCCACCAGCTGCGATCGCTACTATCATAGTTTCACCCACTGCCCGGGAAATCCCCAAAATATAAGCTGCTGATATCCCAGAAACCGATGCAGGTAATACAACTCGCAAAGCTGTTTGCAAGCGCGTAGCACCTGTTGCATAAGAACCCTCGCGTAGATGTGCAGGTACTGCACGCATTGCATCTTCACTCAGGGAACTCACATAGGGAATAATCATCATCCCCATGACTAGACCCGCACTTAACATATTAAAACCAGGTAATTCCGGCAATATTACCTGCAACAAAGGCGTCACAAATAATAAGGCAAAATATCCATAAACTACTGTCGGAATACCTGCCAATAATTCTAAAACTGGCTTAATGACCTCTCGTACTAGCGGTGGTGCAAATTCACTCAAGTAAATTGCAATAATTGTACCTAGTGGCACTGCAACTATTAAGGCAACCGCTGTAGTCACTAAAGTTCCAGAAACTAAAGGCAAAATCCCATAGTGTTTGTCATCAAATAACGGTGTCCATTGGGTATCTGTAAGGAATTCCCATAAAGATACTTTTTGAAAAAATAGTATGGATTCATACACTAAAATAGCAACAATTGCTAAAGTAGTTGCTACAGAAGAAAGTGCAGCTAGAAACAAGACAAACTCAATTGCCCGTTCCCGTACATTACGCAATAGTTTTGGCGAAAGTCGAGTTTGTTTTGTACCAATCATGCTTGCATAATCAAGTTCAATTAAGACAAAGAGAGGTAAAAACCTCCCTTTGATAAATTTTGAATTGGCTCAAAATTGAAGAATAAGTTTATTCTTGGGCGTCACGGCTCAATAGCTCGTTAATCTTTAAACCAACCGCTTCTTTACCGCCAAATACGCTACCAAATCTCTTTTTGTTGAAGTGGCTTTGGGCAGTGGTGTAAGCTGAACCTGGTAGTGAAACGTATCTTACCTCTTTAGAGAATTTAGCAGCATTCCGTAAATAAAATTGGACAAACTGCTTTACCTCTGGTTTGTCAATACTCTTAGAGCTGACATAAATAAACAAAGGTCGGGATAGGGGAGTATAAGTACCATTTTTGACTGTAGCTTCTGATGGCAATACACCGTTAATTGTCACAGCCTTCAGTTTTTTGCTGTTCTCTGCATAATAAGCATAACCAAAGTAACCAAGGGCATTCTTATCACGAGAAATACCCTGTACCAGCACATTATCATCTTCGCTAGCAGTAAAATCACCCCGGCTAGACTTAGCTTTGCCAACAACAGCTTCAGTAAAGTAGTCAAAAGTACCAGAATTAGCACCAGGGCCAAACAACTTCAAGGGTGCATTGGGGAATCCTGAACGGACTTGGCTCCAGTTATTGATTTTACTCTGTGCCCCAGGCTCCCAAATTTTCTTTAGTTCAGCTACCGTCAGGTTCTTTGCCCAGGTATTTTGCGGGTTAACCACAACTGTCAAGGCATCATAAGCTATTGGCAATTCTACATAACGAACGCCATTGGCTTTACAGTCAGCAACTTCTTTCTGTAAAATAGGACGGGAAGCGTTTGATATATCAGTCTCACCGCGACAAAACTTTTTGAAGCCGCCTCCAGTACCAGAAACACCAACAGTAACTCTAACTTTACCGCCTTGAGACTTTTGAAATTCTTCCGCAGCAGCTTCAGTAATTGGGAAGACGGTACTAGAACCATCAACTTTAATTGTGCTGACACTTTGGGACTTAACCGCAGACATTGATAAACCAAAAGTGGCAGTTATCAATGACATTACACCTAAAACCGTCAAGCTATTAAGCTTCAAGTTCATCTTGTTCACCAGGGTACTCCTCATTTCTCGGACGTTAAATTTCCGTCCAATCAATCCAAAACCACAATAATGTTTGAAATTTAAGCGCTAGTGAACATATTAGTTAGCTGTTCACCACCTGAAATTTGACGTACTCAGGTAATATAAAAGTTAACTAATGGTTATATTGAGGATAACCTGTAATAACAAGTAGAATAGTTGTTTGTTAATAGCTTGATTGTTGAAAATTTCAAATCTAATTAACGGAGGATATATTGGACTATTTCTAGCAGACTCTACTGTTGATAATATTTAGCTTCTACCCTTAATTTTACAAACACTTTACAAACAGTACCCACATAAAAGAGTAGAAATAACTTGATAGCGAAAGAAATCTTTACTGACGTTTGATCTCACGCATTTGTGACCATGAGTAAATTAGTCCCAGCCATAAAAGTTAGCGATTTTAGTTTTTATTACGACAACAAAAAGATACTTGAAGATATATCAATAGATATTTTGCAAGACAAAGTTACTGCAATTATTGGCCCTAGTGGTTGTGGTAAATCTACTTTTATCAAATCTCTAAATCGCATGAGCGAACTAGAAGGAGAGGTACGAGTAGAAGGCAGAGTAGAATTTTTTGGTCAGAATATTTATGAGCGCCGTGTGAATCTAAATCGGGTGCGTCGCCAAATTAGTATGGTATTTCCCAAACCAAATTTGTTTCCCATGAGTGTTTACGATAATGTTGCTTATGGAGTCAAACTCGTGGGATGGCGTCCAAAAGCAGAATTGGATGAAATTATAGAATTTGCAATTAAAAGTGCCGATCTCTGGGATGAAGTAAAAAATAAACTGCACAAATCTGCTTTGGAACTTTCTGGTGGACAACAACAAAGACTCTGTATTGCTCGTGCTTTAGCCGTCAAGCCAAAAGTCCTTTTGATGGATGAGCCTTGTTTTGGCCTCGATCCCATCGCTAGCCTGAAAGTTGAAGAGTTAATTCAAAGTTTACGTTCTCAGTTAACAATTGTGATTGTTAGCCACAATATGCGGCAAGTTACTCGCACATCAGATTTCACAGCTTTCTTTCACAGCAATGAAAATCGGATTGGCACCTTGGTTGAATTTGGCCCCACCACTAAAATCTTTACTAATCCATCAGATTATCGCACCCGCGAGTACGTTTTATCACGTCTTAATTAATTCAATTGTTGCTGAATCATCACAATGTAGCTGAAGATTTGATTTCAGCAGAGCATCAAGAAGTAGAAAAATTGGTTGACTGAGCTAAATTTTTTCTCTACTTCACTAGGGTCTGAGTAGATTACAAAATTAAGAATTTATAGAGCGATCGCTTGGGTAATTATAAACTTATAAGCTTTTTAGCCATTCTTTTGCAGCATCTCGGCTATCAAAGTATTCTACACGAAACTTATCTGATGTAACTCTCCTGACTACATTATCAACAGCTACACGATTGAAATAGAAGCGAGAGTTAACCATTCCACAGGCACGATAGCCTGCCTCAATAGCACGAGGCAACCAGTCTTCATTTACCCATTGCTGATCGTCAGCTGCAATGATTGGGAGATGAGTTGTATCGGCAACAACTTTACTTACACCTTTATCGATCAGTAGTTGTAAGACATTTTCACTAATCAGTCGGAACTGAGTACTCGTTCCATAGGCGTGCCATTCCATAATGATGCATGGAACATCTGAATCAAACAAAATTGAGCAAGCCTCATTACTAAGTTCGTCAATACGGACTGAGTTCACAATGCAGACAATCTCCATTCAAATAGGGAACTTGAAATAATTTAACCCACAGATATCACTCTGTGGGCATGGTAGATACACTTTAATCTAGTAAAATTTATCCTTGACTCGCACTACTAGAGGGGGGCATAATCACTTTTTTTGCCAAACCCAAGGTCTTCAGAGCTTTGATGCTCCACCAAGTAATATCAATTTCCCACCAAGAAAATCCCGCTTTTGCTACATGAGGGTAAGTATGATGGTTGTTGTGCCATCCTTCACCATAAGTGACAATCGATACCCACCAAAGATTACGCGAGTCGTCAGTAGCATCAAAGGAACGATAGCCCCATTTGTGCGTTGCTGAGTTAACAAACCAAGTGGAGTGCCAAAGCAAGACTGCTCGCAGAAAAATTCCGTAGATGACAAAAGACCAACCACCTAAGGCATATAACAATAGGCCCAAGGGGATTTGCAGCAGCACAAAGTACTTATCCAACCAACGGTAATATGGCTGACGCGCTAAATCCGGTGCATATTTTTGATAGATTTCGTAATCAAAAAACTCTGTACGAGGGTAGAAAATCCACAACATATGACTCCACCAAAATCCTCGTTTGGCAGAGTAAGGATCTAAATTGATATCTTCAGTATGGGCATGATGCTGGCGGTGTCCACCAATCCAGAAAATCGGCCCGCCTTGGAGAGCTAAAGCACCAATAAAGGCGATCGCATATTCTAACCACTTCGGTACTTGGAAGCTGCGATGACTCAGCAGTCGGTGATATCCCAAACAAATCCCAATGCTTCCGAATAACCAATGTAAAAACAGCAGTAAACCTAATGCTGACCAAGAGAAAAACCAAGGAGCAAGAAGAGCTAAAGCATGAAATGTACCGAAAAATACTACATTCGTCCATCTGAGGCGAAGTGACGTTTCTCGCTCAGGGGCGAACGCCAGAAATTTTGCAGCCATAAAAATTCCTGTTGATGAATGATCAAGCGATCTGCTTTTCTTTGGATGTACTCTTGCATTGGGTGTATTTGGCTATTGCGCTTCACAACCTACAAGGGATTTACCCGTTCTGTATAAGTTGGTTACAGTAAAGTAGAGCAAGTATCACTTACATTTGTTATCCTAACAAGTCTCTCCTTTATATGCAAGTGCCACTTGCATCGCTTTTATGGCATCTCCCACCCATTCAGCTCGTCAACGTCTGATTCAAGCAGCACTGGAACTATTTACTGCGCAAGGAGTCAGTGGCACGACAACCCGCCAAATTGCGGAAAGAGCAGAAGTGAATGAAGTTACCCTATTTCGTCATTTTGGCAATAAGCATGGACTGCTGTTAGCTGTTTTAGAAGAATCGGCGGCCTTCAAAAATTTAGGTGAATCCTTGATCAGACGGGCAAGCCCTCCTGGTAGCGTCTACCAAGCCCTCAAAGATTATGCAAGTGATAGCTTACTTGCGCTAGAGCGTGTACCAGAGTTCGTTAGGTCTGTGGTGGGTGAAGCCGATCAATACCCTGCGGAAAACCGCCGTGCTTTGGGAAGGGGTTTAACAGAAGCTAACCGCTATGTGGCCCAGTATTTAGCTACGGTAATTCAGCAGGGACATTTAAATACCTATCTACCGGCAGAAAAATTAGCCAGTTTGCTGAATGGAATGCTGTTAGGATACGCTGTCATTGAATTTACCAGCGAATTTCATGAACTTTGGGAAGATCGAGATGATTTTCTCGAGAATTTAGTGGAGTTGTTTTTACGTGGTGCGATGTCACCTTCCCCAGAATTAGCAATAAATAATTCATCAGAACACAATCTTAGTATAGAGGTGGCTGATTTACCTGCGGCTTTAGTCCACGAAATTCTGCGACAAGCTAGGAGATTGGGACTACAAGATTATGCTTTGGCATATATATTATTTGGTGCTGGCTTATGCTCCACAGAAATAATTAGCTTGCAGCGATCGCACCAAATCTATGATGAACAAGGGCACTTTTTGCAAATTACCACTCCCGGATTAGTCCGCCAAGTACCTGTAAATCAATGGATTTTGGGCAAACAGTACGGCTCTTATACTAACAATCCTTTAATCAAATGGCTGAAGAGTCGCAAAGATAACCAACCAGCTATGTTTCTTAACCCAGCCGGAGAACCAATCTCCGAGTCAGAGATTCAGAGTCACTGGGAAACTTGGACTCAGGGAATGTTAACACCCCAAGGACAACCACCAGCGATCGCCCAAGCACAACATACCTGGCGTGTAGAAATGTTGATGCGAGGTATCAGCTTAGAAAATTTGAGCATACTCACTGGTTGCGATCGCGCTCAATTACAAGCCTATGCTCGCAGATCTAGAGAAAAAGCAGCCTTAGAACAAGCTACCCGTTTAGATCATAAACCTGCATAACAATTCACAATTAAGCAATGTTATTGCTCAATGCCCCATTTTCAAGTTAGTTTTGTGATCATTTGCGATCGCTTCAGAATTATTTAGCTAACAAATTGCATTCTATTATGTGATGTCATTTAGAGAGGTACTAAGATGCCTACTGATTACGTTCTCTTTGTTCACGGAGTCAAAGTTCATGACCAAAAGGAATTTGAGAGGTTATCCACTATCTTGCTGAATCGCATTCGGGACTCTATCAGCGATAAGTCTAGAGTTGTGCAGCCAATTTTCTTTTTCTGGGGAGATGTAAACTGGGCAGAACAAAAAGAATTAGTAGCAGGATTAAAAGCATCTTCAAAGTGGAACGATTTTTGGTTTAGAGATTTTCGGACAGAGCAGATTCTTGAATTCGTAGGTGATGCAGCGCTTTACTTAAGTCGGCACGTTGGCACAAAGGTGGTAAAACGATTCAAAGAACAGGCTTTGGGTGTACTCAAAGGTGCTAATATTGGCGATCGCCTGCATATCATTACCCATAGTTGGGGTACTGTTATCTTATTTGACATTCTCTTCGCTCGTCGCTGGGAAGACCCCATACTGGAAGCTGATATTCGTGAAAGTGTCAAACAACTCCGTAATGCCCTTTTTGGTATAGATCCTCAACCTCAGTCGGGAATTCCTATAGCTAGCATCCACACTATGGGTTCACCATTAGCACTGTTTAGTCTGCTGAATATTAGCGGCAATGTTAACGGAGTCAGTACCCACGATCTCACCCCTGACCTCAGCATTTTTTTGGAAAAGTTATATACATTGAGACAAAAGCCTCTTTCTTGGCGTAATTTTGCTCATCCCGGCGATCCCATTGCCTACCCACTGGAAGGACTAAAGCAGATGCTTTTAGATAGCAGCACCAGCTACGTAGATATACAAGATGTCATTAGCGAAAAAGGTAATATCTTTAATCTTCCTTTCAGGCAAAAATTAGTTCCATTATTGTGGGGTGGTGAAGCACATGGAAGCTATTGGGATAATCAATTGGTTGGTAAAACTATTAGTGAAGTAATTCGCACAGCCGTTTCTTGACACTCCCTGCATTCCGCCACAATTCCTACAAGGATTCTTGTTTTACACTTGCACCTTGCCCAAACTTATTGTCAGGTTGCATTGTCAGGTTGCGCTTTATTCACGTAGGGGCAATTCATGAATTGTCCTTACAACTGGGTTTGCATAAGTGTCAGTCAATTAGGGTACATTAGTCCTTGGCGTAAAGCACTACCCAAAAGTCTGAGATTTTTTCAAAAATCAAATCGGATTACTATAGTTCAATCTGTTTGCAAGCCGAGATAAAAATATAAAACTAATCTAAATAAATTTATTTCTAAGTTGTTAAGTAACGCTGATTACAGTCGTTATCTAACTTTATCTTTTATTAGTATATTAAGCCTGCAACTAAGATTTTTAGGAAAATGCTTTGATTAAGAACTTCATAGCTTTTATAGCTAGTCTAATTTTTAGTATTGCAGCAGCACTTTGGCTTGAAACCTTAGTCAAAGCATATAATGTACCTACATTTATAACTTTAAGTGTAGCTATTTTTGGAAGTTATTTGTTGATAATGGTTAGTATAGTACAGAATCTTATTTCTAAATCTAGGAGAGCCAAGTGAACTTGATAAGAAGTCTTTTACTAAAGTAGATTTCAACAAACTATCATAAATGAAAATGTCACTCCAAGGAGTTTTTGGAGTGACCTCAAGCCCTAAGATGATGTATTACACACAAGATTATTGTGTAGCCAATACTAGTATTCTTTATCTATCAAAAGAAAGTTACTTGATCTATCAAAAGTAATAAATGAACTAGCTAAACCTACTACACCTTTGCTCTTAGTTTCTGCATTCAGACCAATAGGTTTTAATTTTTGACGCTTAACTTGTCCCAGTTGCTACCTATTGAGAACTTTTATGTATATATTTATCACTCGTTTACGGTTATTTAAAATAAAATCCCCACATTGAGAAGTGGGGAAGGTGAACCAAAGGCGTTCTAATAGTACAATTGTATTAAATAAATTTGGATACGTCATCTGGTTTTTGGTAAAACTTCTAACTTTTCCACAACTTGCCATATAGATCTAGCTATTATGATGAAAAAAGCCCCTAACCAGCACAATACGGAAAGGGGATAAGGGAGTAATTGAAGTGGTTACTGCTAATCTTTAGGTAAAGCCAATGATAAAGGTACCACTGGCTTGTATCAAATAACCGAAACATTAGAGGGTAGAAGCACTGACAACTTACATTACCTTAGCATTGAAAATTACAAATGGTAGAGAACAAAGTAATACCAATGCAAAATTCAAAATTCAAAATTCAAAATTCAAAATTAAGACAACCAGATACTACAAGGGTTTTGGAGTTTGTATTTGTTGCTGAATTTTGAATAATTGGTATAAATACTCATAGCCATAGAATAAGTATTTACCGCGAATCAAGGAAATCTCTCTGCTTAATGTTTCTAGTACTGCTGTTTGCCATTTGTCTGCCGTAATTCACGTTCCCCAAGGGTTTCATTTTGCAATCTGCAATATTCCCTGCTCTGCATCTAAAGTGACTTCCACACCTACTGGTAAAGCTGCATTGCAACTATCGTGACCAAAAGGAAGTTCAGCAACCACGGGAATACCCAAATCACCTAAGCGATCGCGCAAAACTTCTTCTACCCTAAAACTAGGGACATTTGCTGGTGCTTCGCATCCAGTAAAACCCCCTAAAGCAATTCCCCGGACTTTGGACAAATCACCACTTAAGCGCCACTGGGTGAGCATTCTGTCGATGCGGTACGGTGCTTCTGATACATCTTCAAATGCCAAAATTACCCCAGCAAAATCTGGTTTAAAAGGTGTACCTAAAAGATGAGTTGCCACTGTAAGATTGCCTGGTAATAAAATTCCTGTAGCTACACCGCCACCCCAACCATTACCTTTCAGCGGCTCAAGAGAATGACCTTCGACCCAATTAAATAATCGCTCGCGTGACCAATTTGGCTCATTGGCAAGTGTAGTTAACACAGGGCCGTGAACGCTAGAAATTCCCACATTGTAAAGGCTCCACAACAGAGCAGTGATATCAGAAAAACCTATGAGCCATTTGGAATTATCTGTTTGGGATAATTCGGTTTGCCAATGCCAATCTTCAAGAATGCGGGTACTACCGAAACCGCCTCTAGCACAGAGGATACCCCGACAATCGGGATCTTCCCATGCATCTGCCAGCTGCTGGCGACGATTTTCATCTTTTCCAGCTAGATATCCCCATTTATCATCGATAGTGGGCGGAACTTCTACTTGATAACCACGCGATCGCCAAATTTCTATACTCTGGTAGAAAGTCTCAAATTCTCGCAAAGCACCACTAGGGGCAATTACTCGCAGTAAATCACCAGGCTTGAGAGGTGGGGGTAAGATTTTAGATGGCATAAATTATTTACTAGTACTAAAAATTACTGCCTATATAGTGCTAACAATGTAATGTAAGGATTGAGCTTTTGTTTATTTTTTTGATTCAATAAAAATTTTATGCGCCAAAGAATGAGAGTTAGTCTACTACTGCTAGCATCCCTAGGAAATTTGGCATGGTTCTCCAGTGCCAAGGCAAATTTCAACGGCAATCTTACCGTAGAAATTGATGGATTTAAAAATAAACAAGGGCAAGTCTGCGCTAGCATTTTTGCCAAGAGTCAAGGTTTTCCCAACGATCGCGATCGCGTAATCCAAAAGCAGTGTACCAAGATAACTGACATTCCTGTAAAGCTCACCTTTGAAAATTTGCCAGCAGGTAGTTATGCCGTTGCTGTCATGCACGATGCAAATGGAGACTTAAAACTAAATCGCAATAGTTTGGGTATGCCCACCGAAGGCTTTGGGTTTTCCAAAAATCCTGAAGTTCGCACTAGTGCGCCCAAATTTAGCGATGCTGCAATTGTGTTGGCAGGCCCAAATACCAGCATCCAAATAAATTTGAAATATTTTTGAGTCATTGGGCATGGGGCATTGGTTATTTCTCCCTTGTCTCCCTTGTCTCCCTTGTCCACCTACTTCCCCATTGCCCCCTACTCCCCCTGCTCCTTTTTGGGCTGATGTTCTGGCAGACTCTCTTGCTCTGCTACGACACGGATGCGATGAATCTGATTCAGAGCATACCTTGCTGTTGACTGCACTTCTGGATCTGGATCTTCTAAAGCATGGCGTAGCATCTGGCTAATTTGGGACATCATATCGTAAACGCGAGTTAGGTCACGGATGGCATTTTGCCGCACTTGTGGGCTTTCATTTTGGATAGAGATTGCTAAAGCACGGTTCATCGGTTTGAGGGTGCGAATGCTGATTTCGCCTAAAGCTGCCAAAATTAAGCTGTGTTCTTGAGAATCTGCATTCATCATTAAGTCTACTAAGGGCTGAATTGCCCGTGAATCTCCTTGCTGACCTAAATCCCAAATCGCCTTGTGTCGTTTCGCAGGATCGGAACTATATAAGTCTGTCATCAATTCGTCAACTATATTGACTTTGGCCAGACGGGAAGTTTTTTCTGGCGACAACAATTTTGGAGCAACAGATGCTGTAGTTGGTAGGGAATTGGTCGCATCTGGGCTGGCGTTCGACTCTGGTAATGGTGGTGTGATTGTGTCTTCGTCGGCTTCAGTCTTAATGTCACTATCTAAATATTCTAAATATTGCGATCGCTTGACCTGACCAAACCATCTAATACAGTAAATGACTGCGCCAATACTTCCTAAAATCCCCAATCCCAATAGTGACCACCAAAGGATACTCTGTTTGGTTGACTTGGTTCTTGTACTCGGTTTGGCAGTGGGTACAGCAGAGGTGGTAAATGTTTTTTTCGCAGCAATGGCTGCTTGCAGACTTTCTTGCGTCGTGGTGCCAACAATACCATCTGCTAGTAAACCTTGAGCTTTTTGAAATTGAGCTACAGCGATTTGCGTAGTTTCTTTGTACTGCCCATCAACTACACCATTGTAATATCCCAACTGTTTTAATTGGGTTTGTAGAGTTTGTACATCTGATCCTGTACTACCTACTCTGAGAGTAGTTGGCTGGACAATTTTAGTAGTACCGGCTTGTGCCAAGATGAGAAATTTCGGGTTTAAATCAGGTATCGCTGATTTCACAGGACTCTGGTACAAACCCAGGCAGATAAAACAAGTCAAGATAGGGACTGAGGAGTGACATAGCCTCATATTACTAGTTTGCAGCAACGGGTACTTTTGAAGTATTCGATACCACGATAACTTCAACTAGTCTAAAAGTTAACTTTTATCGTGACAAAAAATTGGGAACGCATCCTCAGCAGCAGAGAAGAGGAAGAGAAGATGGCGAAATCTTCCATAGAGCAAATTCAGGGTACTCAGTTTACCCCCTATACAGATAAACATTAAGCTTTGGTTACAAACAGTTTAAGCAAATTCAATAAGTGTAATGATTGTGACACTTAATTGATGAATGAAATTTCATATGAATGATAATTAATACCTGCACAGATAAATCTTCAACGCGATCGCTTACACAGCATTGAGAAGAATCATGAGCAAAATACAGGAGTTTGACTGCGTAGACAGGCTGAAAGTATTGGCAGATGAAACTCGTCTGGCCGTATTAAAAATTCTCATGCAGAGTCCCATGCAGGTAGGGGAAATGAACAAGATTCTCGGTTTAGAACAAAGTCTGCTTTCCCATCATTTGCAAGTTCTGCGTCAGGCAAAATTTGTAGTTCGGGAACGCAATGGTAAAGCATTTCTCTACCGCCTAGCCCCGGAAGTGGAAGTCACTACAGCTAGTGCGTTGAACCTCGGCTGTTGTGTCCTCTCCTTTAATTAAAAGTTTATGATGGAAATCGAGGTAGTTAGTGAAAAGTTCAGGAATTATCGTTAGTGTTGCTGTAGGATTGGCAAGTTGCTTATGTTTGCAAGCTTGTTCTTCACCTCAGCAAAGTACAAATAACAATGCAGGTAAACCTCAAGGCAAACTAGTACTCACTGGCTCAAGTACTGTTGCGCCATTAGCAGCAGAAATTGGTAAACGCTTTGAATCTAGTCATCCAGGTGTGCGAATTGATGTACAATCGGGAGGTTCTTCCCGTGGTATTACTGATTCTCGTCAAGGAGTGGCAGATGTTGGCATGGTTTCTCGCGCCTTGAAGCCGGACGAAAAAGATTTAAAGGCATTCACAATTGCCCGTGATGGAGTGACGGTGATTCTGCATAAAGATAATCCCGTGAAATCTCTAACTGACAAGCAGGTTGTAGAAATCTATACTGGCAAAGTCACCAACTGGCAGCAGGTGGGAGGTAAATCAGGAACTATTACCGTTGTGAATAAAGCAGAAGGGCGTTCCACTTTGGAATTGTTTACCCACTACTTCAAGCTGAAAAACACTGCTATTAAAGCACAAGTGGTCATTGGTGATAACGAGCAAGGAATCAAGACTGTAGCCGGAAATCCCAACGCTATTGGTTATGTTTCTATTGGTTCAGCAGAAAATAGCGAGGCAAATAAAGTACCTATTAAGCTGCTACCAGTGAACGGTATAACTGCAACAACTGCCAACGTGCAGAATAATACCTTTCCCATTGCTCGTCCGTTGAACTTGGTAACGAAAACCCAACCCCAAGGACTAGCAAAAGAATTCATTGACTACGCACAATCACAGCAGGTAAGTGACATTGTTAAACAGCAAAACTTTGTCCTCGTCTCGAAATAGTGACTCGTGGTTAATTTGGATACTGCGGGTATTAGCAGCGATGGCAGGTGCGATCGCACTTTTAATTATTTTCTTTTTGATAGTAGAATCTCTACCAGTGCTTCAACACGTTGGATTCACTCGCTTTTTTAGCGACTCCTCGTGGAACCCAACCGCCGGATTTTATAACCTAATACCGATGTTGTGGGGTACGCTGCTAGCAATGTTCGGTTCAGTGCTAATTGCTACTCCTATCGGCATTCTCTCCGCAGTCTTTTGCCAATTCTACGCCCCACCTACATTAGCTAAAATCTACCGCCGTCTAATTGAATTATTAGCAGGTATTCCTTCTGTTGTTTATGGCTTTTGGGGATTAGTGGTATTAGTTCCTCTAATTGGGAAACTGCATCCACCAGGGCCAAGCCTATTAGCTGGGATTGCTATTCTCACAATCATGATTTTGCCGACAATCGCGCTGGTAGCCGATGCAAGTCTGGCGAAAGTCCCGTTATCTTACCATCAGGGAGCCGCAGCCTTAGGATTATCTCGTTGGGCAACTATCAGTAAAGTAGTATTTCCGGCTGCCAAATCGGGATTATTCACAGGAATGATTTTAGAAACAGGGCGTGCGATTGGCGAAACAATGGCAATTTTGATGGTGTGTGGCAATGTTGTACAAATTCCTCAAACTCTGTTTGACCCGATTCGTACCCTCACAGCTAACATTGCTTTGGAAATGGCTTATGCCACAGGAGATCACCGTTCTGCACTCTTTGTTAGCGGTTTAGTTTTGATGGGGCTGATTGTATTGTTGGTTGCTGTTGCTGAAGTTATCAGTCAGGGAAAGATTTATGGGTGAAGGGAAGGGAGTGTGGGAAGTGTGGGGAGACAAGGAGGAGATGAAGGGAAGAAGAACAAATGACCAATGACCAATGACAAATAATCAATGCCCAATGCCCAATGACCAATGCCCAAATCGCAGACTTCCTCAAGATTGGCTACCAACAACTATTGTTTGGCTGACTGCTGTGCTGGTAACTGCCATATTTTTGTGGATACTTAATGATATTTTCTGGCATGGTATCAGCCACTTGTCTTGGCAGTTTATCACTACGGAACCTGTAAACGCTGGCAGAGAAGGGGGAATTGCGCCGATTTTGGTTTCTACTCTGATGATTATGGTGGTGTGTATGGTAGTTTCCATCCCCATTGGTGTGGGTACAGCCGTATTGCTGGCAGAATTTACCCCAATTGATAGTATGTTTGGCGGATTAGTGCGGCGCAGTTTAGATGTTTTGGCTGGTGTCCCATCCATAGTCTTTGGGTTGTTTGGTAACGTTTTCTTTTGCAAAATTCTGGGATTGGGATTTTCTATTCTGTCGGGAGGATTAACATTGGCGTGCATGGTGTTACCAATCTTGATTCGCTCTACAGAAGAAGGATTTCGGGCTGTTCCTCAGGAGTATAGATTGGCAGCCGCGTCTCTGGGGTTTTCCCGTACAACTACGCTATGGGAAATATTATTACCTGCTGCTGTACCTGGCTTAATTGTGGGTTTGGTTTTGGGGATAGGGAGAGCGATCGCAGAAACTGCTGCTTTAATTTTTACCAGTGGCTATGTAGATAGAATGCCAGAATCATTGCTAGATTCTGGACGTGCGCTTTCGATTCATATTTTTGATTTATCGATGAATGTCTCTGGTGGCGATGGTAATGCTTACGCTTCAGCATTGATTTTACTTTTATTGCTGCTGTTAATTAATGGCACAGCCGCATGGATTGCCGAAACTTGGTTGCACAGGAGAATTATTAACTGATGACACAGCCAGAATTCTATCCCACTGCTACTGAAACTGTTCAACCATTGATTCAAACAGAGAACTTGACCTTACAATACGGGCAAAAAACGGCCTTTGAAAACGTCAATCTCAGCATCAATGCAGGGGAAATCGCCGCTTTAGTTGGCCCTTCAGGTTGTGGGAAAACCAGTTTTCTCAGTTGTCTCAATCGCTTAACTGATTTAATTCCTCAGTGTCGGGTAAAGGGGCGAATTCAAATAGGTACTTTAGATGTACTCAATACCAAGATAGATGCGATCGCACTGCGGCGCAAAGTTGGCATGATCTTCCAAAAGCCGAATCCCTTTCCTTTATCTATTTGGAAGAATCTAGAATTACCTTTGCGAGAACATGGGATCAAAAACCGCGAACAAATAGATGCGATCGTCGAGACAACCCTCACCGATGTAGGATTGTGGGATGAAGTCAAAGACCGATTGCAGACTTCTGCTTTAGCTCTTTCCGGCGGACAACAACAGCGTTTGTGTATAGCCAGAGCTTTAGGTTTGCAACCAGAAGTTTTACTATTAGATGAACCTTGTAGTGCCCTTGATCCAATTTCTAGTGGTGTAGTTGAAGATTTAATTACTAGCTTGCGGGGGCGTTATACTTTGCTGATTGTCACCCATAACCTTGCACAAGCCAAGCGAATTGCCGATCGGGTAGCCTTGTTTTGGGTTCAGGATGGTGTTGGTCAACTAATTGAGTCGGGAACAGTAGCCCAAATTTTTGAATCTCCCCAACATCCTCTAACGGCTGCATATATCACAGGTGCCAGGGGCTAAAATATCAACAATCCCAATTCTTCCTCAGCAAAAATAATGAGCAATGTTCATAGTGAAGGTCTACCAATAGAGAACAAAGTGCCATCAGTTACAGAGGAATCTTCTGCGATCAAAAATCAACAGCAGCCTAAAGAACATTCCCTATCGGCTCGTCCTTGGGCAGGAATTAGGCAATATACAAATCAATTATCACCAAAATTAGCTAACCCAGGATATATCAAACGTGCGCGTCAAATATACGAGCGCTTACATTCTGAATTAATCAATAGTTACTCTGGTTGGTATGTTGCTATTGAACCCGATAGCGGCGATTATTTTCTCAATCCCGATAAGACTTTAGCTCAACAGTAAGCAAGACAAAAACATCCTGCTAGACTAATTTGTATCTTCAACTTAACTGCCACAGGAGCATCGTAAAATAACTTGATTCAAGGAAAATTTAGTAACCAAGGCGAGTTGATTTTTGAAATCGACCTCATAGCATCCGATGGTCTAATTATCACAGTTGATGCACTACTCGATACAGGTTTCATACCATTTCACCAAAAATATGATGCAGACGCAAACCCTGGAACCTTTGCTGAGTCTCAATTTCTTAATTTTGAATTTTGCGGAAAGTTGCGTGGGCGGGTCTCCCGACTTGAGCAAACTTTCCAAGACGAATTTTGAATTTTGAATTGGTATCACTGACTGGTTAGCAATCAATACTCAAGATGCTCTTTCACTTGGATAAGAGCTTGTGGACAGTGGAGAAACACGCCTGACCGCACTGGGAGAAGCCCAGTTTAATATTTACACTGATACAGTTAGTTTAGATAATCAAGAATTTCATATTCCCGTAATTGTAGGAGATGAAATTGCAGAATTACTTCTGGGATTACCTTGGCTGTTTACCCCAAGATTAGTAGTTGATTTTCCCGAAGGTCTACTTACTTTAGGGTAAAACTTCTGGCTCTGATTCTCTCACAGATAAAGTTACACTATTTACCTTCTTCGCAGTAGATGCTTCTAAAATAGGTTGCTGATTTGTACTACTGGTTTCACTTACAGTCACAGTTTTGTTTGCTGCTAAGTTATCGCGCTGATTGATGAGATAGATACTAATTAAAGTTAGGCAAACACCAATCCATTGCAACGGACTGAGAACTTCTGAAAGGAAGAGATTACCAAATAGTAGGGCAAAAACTGGTGTTAGGAAGGTGAGAGAACTGAGACTGGTGAGATTACCGCTAGAAGCAAAGTAGAAAAATAATCCATAAGCGATCGCACTGCCAAATATTGTGGCATAACCCAAAGCCAGCCAATCGGATGCAACAAGATTCTGCCATTGTTGGGATTCTACAACTGATGACATTCCCCATAATGGCAATCCGCCGATAATCATGTGCCATCCCGTAGCTGCTACCGGATCGGCATATCGGCAGACAAACCGAATCAATACTGTTCCTACCGCCATTGATAACGCTGCTAACAGCATTAACCACTCACCACTAGCAAATAACTGTTGCCAGTTGCCAATACTGATATCTACACCAGAACCGAGAGCCTGAAAAATTAACTCATCGGGTAAGCCAATTAAACTGATGCCAGAAACCCCTAATCCTAGTCCTAACCATCCCCAAAAACCAATCCGTTCCTGAAATAGCCACAAGGAAAACAAAGCTACAGCCAAGGGTTGAGAATCAATCATCACAGATCCCAACCCGGCGCTAGTTCTGACTAATCCTTCTGCCAAAAAGCCTTGAAAAAGCGTTCCATCCACCAAGGCAAATAAGGAAATCCATAGCCACGCACCCCATCCCTTAGGTTGAGGTCTACCCATCAATGCGGCGGCTATCAGAATTAACACCCCAGCTGGTAGCAAACGCACTCCTGCCATAAATAATGGTGTAGTGTGGGGTATCACTCCTTTCATTGCCACCATTGCCGTACCCCACAAGAAAAAGGGGGCAATTAGTAGTAGGGGAGCAATGGGAAGACGAGATGCACTGAATTTCAGCTGCATGGGTTTGCTGATGCCTTGGGTTATTAGGTGCAAAAATTGCTTTACCTAATTTTACCTAAATATGTCGTTTTGTGAAGGAAACAATACTTATACTAATTCAAAATTCAAAATTCGTCTTGGAAAGTTTGCTCAAGTCGGGAGACCCGCCCACGCAACTTTCCGCAAAATTCAAAATTAAGAATCCAAACAGGACAATGCTTTGGGACTGTGTATCTGTCGCATTCTTTTTTTAAATTGGTATTATTAGTAGTTAAAGTTACCTGATTCTGAGTATTTAACAACCTCTATCACTTAAACTGTGCCGTTTTCTGGTGGCTCAAACTTATAACCATAGCCCCGAACAGTTTTAATATACTCCGGCACATTGGTATCCGCTTCCATCTTTTTGCGTAGCTGACCAATATGCACATCAACTACTCGTCCATCGCCAACATAGTCACAACCCCAAATTTTTTGTATGAGCTGCGGACGACTCCACGCTTGACCTGGATGGCTGGCTAAAAAATGTAAAATGTTAAATTCTAAAGCAGTTAATGATAGAGGTTTATCGTTTAGTGTCACCTCTCTACCATCAGGGTTAATTGCTAGCTGGTGGAAGACAAGACGTTGTGTAGTTGAAGGATTGATCGTGCGGACACGCCGCAAAAGAGCTTGGATTCTCAGTTCTACTTCCGCTAGACTAAAAGGCTTTGTTATAAAATCATCAGCACCAGCGGATATAATCTTGATTTTATCGGCTTCCTCAGTCCGGCTAGTCAGTATCATCACTAACACATTAGTACGACGCTGCATTTCTTGACAGAGGCTATAGCCAGTAGTGTCTGGCAAATTCCAATCCAAAATTACTAAATCTGGATTGAATTGCTCAAATAAATTCAGCGCCGTCTTTCCATCTGCCGCAGATTCTAGGTGATATCTTCGGCTTAAAAAGCGATAGATAAGATTGCGGACGCCGTAGTCGTCATCTACAACAAGAATTTTGGGATTAGTAGCGGGAACCATCACCATAACTTTCTAGCCTAATTATTTATGTGGCGATTCGCTATGCGATCGCTACTTTGCAAGAAACTACTTTGATCGCTTCTGTGTATGCTTTTCGAGCTTTGCTTTACACAAGAGTATCTCCACCTTTACCTCACCTGCTGATATATAAACCTCATGATTATTTTAAAGTTGTTGCTGCTCATCAGACATAGGTAGTGTATAACTTAGCTATACTGAATTTCTCATAAAAGCTCTGGAAGCTTTGACTGGGAAAATTTGTGCCTAGACAATTATCCTTGAATATGGAGCTAATATCTCAGTATTAAATATGACATTATTCCACGTTTACTGAGTTATTGAAAATTACCCGTAAATTAAAATTATCGCTAGAATCAATCTTCGTTTCATAACTTAACCTCTCTATTTATCAAGGCTCACAACAAAAATTAAAAACTTAATATCCTTATCAGACTCATACTTTATTTTTGAAACAATTCAGTACATTTCTACCTCCCTTCTTTGCTGTTCCCTGCCTATAGCACTGCACGAAGCATACTACGCAAGTCTTTTAGGAATTAATTCCGATAGCTCTATCTATCTCCTGTTTGTCTATTTGCAAATTAAACATCTTAATTATCAGTTTAAATAACAAGAGTTAGGAATATAAAGTATTTAATATTACAATTTAAAAAATGATATTGGAACTCGCACTAGTAAAGCATAGCGTCAATAAACTAGCGATTCTAAATCTATGAAACCCTGACGCTATCAGCATTTTAAATTTTGCGGAAAGTTGCGTGCGGGGGTTCCCCCCGTTGAGCAAACTTTCCAAGACGAATTTTGAATTTTGCTTTGCGGTACTAGTCTATCCCAAGAGAGAGTTTGAGAATCTTCATACCAGGGAAAGAGCAAACAAAACTATATTTTTCGATAAATTGCTGTTAATGTAATCAGCAAGAGATAGTTATGACTAACAAACTAGTAGATAATATCATTCCTCAACAACCACCCATAGAACCCCAATCTGATGTTCATGTACTTAAAGCTCGTTTAGAATGGGGCGAACCAGCTTTCACAATACTAGATGTACGCGATCGCCAGACCTATAATGAAGGTCACATTATGGGCGCTATGCCAATGCCCATCGATGAATTGGTAAACCGTGCTACATCTTCTCTAGATAAAAGCCGTGATATTTACATTTACGGCGCTAGCGACAATGAAAGTGCCCAAGCTGTACAATCCCTTGGTTCTGCTGGGTTTGAGCATGTGTCTCAACTCAAAGGTGGTCTTGCGGCATGGAAAGCAATTGGCGGGCCGACAGAAGGTAGTATTGAAGCACTAACTCCTCCCAGTGCTGGGGACTATAATGTTGTGTCTCGGATGCAAGAACACGTAGAAACCCAGAAGAAAGAAGTATAACTTCATCTTAGTCATGAGTCATGAATTATTAAATTATGAGTTGAGAATTCATGACTCATGACTCTGCTTTAGGACTAACTATTAGTGTTCAAATAAATCCTTAAATTGCAGTAAGTCTAAGGAGACAATTGTTGGCAAAACTTGAAAACATTCTTGAGCAATTTGCCAACGTTCTTCTCTTTTTAGCATGGCAATCAACTTTTGTTGCACGCTGAGTAAATAGCGAACATCGTTAGCAGCATAACTTAGCTGTTCCACAGATAAATTATCAGCATTACCCCAATCAGAGCATTGAGAGGTTTTATCTAGCTCTACTTTTTCCAACTCTTGTACGACATCTTTTAATCCGTGACGATTGGTGTAAGTACGAGCTAACTTACTAGCTATTTTGGTACAAAAAATTGGCTGAACGTTAATTCCTAGGTTGTAACGCAAGGTAGCAACGTCAAAACGTGCAAAGTGAAATACTTTCAAGACATTTACTGCTTCCAAAAGTTTTTTTAAGTTTGGTGCTTCGGTTTGCCCTTTAGCGATGCGAATTGCAGTGACTTGACCCTCTTGATTGCATAGTTGGATGAGACAAAGCCGATCGCGCTGTGGTAACAATCCCATTGTTTCTGTATCAACAGCGATCGCCTCTGATTCTATATATTGGGACAGTGCAGCATCACTAAGGTCGCGATCGCTTACCTGAAAATCTTGTAATGTCATGAATCACTCAAGAATAAATGCAGTGTCCAACAGAAGCAGGTTCTATTAGACACTACATTATTATTGTGCAAAAAAATCAGAAATTCTAGCCATTTTTAATCGCGGGGAATACAGATTTTTTTGTCAGGGTACAAAATTTGGGCATTCAACCGCATATTGCATCCAAAGAATCACCTCTTAAATCTAGTACAGCGTGGCGGTTAGGCCTTATTCATGTTAAATTTTGAATTCACGGCAGTACTAGTTTGTCTGCAAGAAAATTTGCGTGAGGTATACTTCACCTTGTTGATTGGCAGCAACACCAATTCCTGTGAGGTTATACTTTCCTTTGATGTTTTTTAAATGACCAGGACTATTCAGCCAACCAATAACAGCTTGTGATGCGGGATCGCTATATCCTTGGTTAAAAGCAACATTTTCTCCAGCACTATTGTAGATAATTGGGAGAGAAGTTACGCGCTGTTTAAATCCCTGATGGCTAAATGGAACTTTTCCCTTAGCCATGTTTTGACTATGAATTCTTGCCTGCCTAGTGATAGTTGCATTGATGCTCAACTTTGACAAACCCTTAGAAACACGATATCGATTAATCTTGTCAAAAACTGATTTTTCTAGAGCAGTAGTGTTAAAAGCAGTAGTTGATGCTGCAACCTGATTTGAAGGAATCGATAACGGTTTATTATGACTAGGTTTGCTTGTGGAACTGTGACCTGGGATAGGAACAGTTGTTAATCCACTGGCAAGGACAAGCGTACTTAAAGCTATGCCAAAAGCAGTTTGTCGGAACATGGAAATTACTTAATGTATAGAGTTATAAGACTTCTACTCTACCGTATTCTTCTGAGAAGAAATACTAGGATACTATTAAGGGTTGATGAACTTAGAAAACTTTTGCAAATACTTTACAGTAAATATATGTAATCACCTCCAAGATTAAATACTAGGACAGATTCAGTTGCTCTCAATATATGTTTGCTTGTCCTCCTAATATAAAAATTCTTTGAATCTTTAAAAAAGATAATGTAGTATCCCCTAGACAAATGTCACGTTAACTACATTTTTAATTAAAAAAATTGGCATACATAAATGTATATGCCAGTGATGTTACTAAGTATTTCTCTAAAAACTTAATTACTTGATGATTTTAATTAAAAGTTATTGGTAATTAGCCTAAAGCCTCAGTAATTTCATCTACCCCTAGTTGAAAGTACTAAAATCATTACAAGTTATTTTTAAAACACGTAAGTATAAATAACAGCATTTTGAAAAAAGAATGCGACAGATGAGTAGGGGCACAGCACCAGTGAGATAATTTGATATGCCAAAAAATTGTGGTTGCCGTGCCCCAAAAAAGAATTTATCTGTCGCCAATATTATTTGAACTGGTATAAGTTATCAATTACATTGAGCGATCGCAATTATTCCAGAAAGTTCTGGGAATTGGAAGAAGAAAATAGTCAATCTCCAATGCCCAGTTTAAGCAACTACGCAGGATTTAAAAACTTAGCTACAGTTTGTACATCCTTATCACCGCGTCCAGAGCAATTAATTACAATGCGGGGACTGTCAGTAAGTTGAGGACAGAGGGTTTCTAAGTAGGCGATCGCATGGGATGTTTCCAATGCTGGGATAATTCCTTCTAAGCGTGACAATCTTTGGAATGCCGCTAAAGCCTCGGCATCTGTCACACTGTAATACTCAGCGCGAGTAGTATCTTTCAAATAGCTGTGTTCTGGGCCGACACCAGGATAATCTAACCCGGCACTAATTGAGTGTGCCTCAATTACTTGCCCATCTTGATCTTGCAGCAGATAGCTCATCGCTCCATGCAACACACCAACCTGTCCTTTTGTCAAGGTAGCAGCGTGTTTATTGGTATTAACGCCTTCTCCCGCCGCCTCAATTCCAATTAAACGCACAGACGGCTCGTTGATAAACTCATAGAATAACCCCATTGCATTGGAACCACCACCCACACAAGCCATGAGAATATCCGGCAAACCGCCCCATTTTTCTTGGGCTTGGGCGCGAGTTTCTTGTCCAATCACTGCATGGAAATCACGTACCATCATTGGGTAAGGGTGAGGCCCAGCTACCGAACCCAGGATGTAGTGGGTTGTTTCCACATTCGTTACCCAATCTCGGATAGCCTCAGAAGTTGCATCCTTGAGAGTTCCCGTACCCGCAGCTACTGGACGCACTTCTGCCCCCATTAATTTCATTCGGAACACATTCAAAGCTTGGCGTTCCATATCGTGAACACCCATATAAATTATGCATTCCAGCCCAAAACGAGCGCACACTGTGGCTGTAGCTACTCCATGTTGTCCAGCACCAGTTTCGGCAATAATCCGCTGCTTGCCCATGCGCTTTGCCAACAACACTTGACCAAGGGCATTATTAATTTTGTGAGCGCCAGTGTGGTTTAAGTCTTCCCGTTTTAAATAAATTTGCGGGCCAGTACCATCTGGGCGAGCATAGTGAGCAGTCAGACGTTCCGCAAAATACAAAGGCGTAGCACGTCCTACATAATCTCGTAGCAGTTGTTGCAGTTCTGTGAGAAATTCCGGGTCGTTGCGATATTGCTGATAAGCTGTTTCTAGTTCAGCAAGCGCAGGCATCAATGTTTCCGGGACGTACTTACCGCCAAAGCGTCCAAAGCGTCCTTGTGTATCGGGAACCTGAGCAGTAGATGGGGAACTTGGAGAGATGGGTGTGGTAGTCACGGACTAATTTCTATGACGGGACGAACTTAATTATAGAAAAGTCTGAGCCGTATAGGATACGATGTGCGATCGCAAAATCTAGGCGTTTACTCTTAAATCCCCAACCAATTGGACTTTTGAACGCCAGTTAATTCAACGGGAAACCCCCTCAGAGGACTGGCTAATCTTGACCCTTGACTCTTTATTAAAGTTTATGTCTTCTTCCAATTCTTCCGACAAACGCTTCGTCTATCGCGAATTTGGCAACGATAACTCACCTGCTTTAGAAAGACCAATTTCTGAACTACCACCACAACAGCAAAATCTTAAAGTACAAGCTAGCCGCAAAGGACGTAAAGGTAAAACTGTTACCGTAATTAGTGGTTTTCAGTCCAAACCGGAAACCTTGGCTGATTTGGTAAAACAGCTAAAAACCCAGTGTGGTACAGGTGGCACAGTTAAGGAAAATGAGATTGAAATTCAAGGCGATCATAAGCAGAAAATTGTCGAAATTTTGACCAAGCTTGGTTATAAAGCCAAAATCAGTGGCGGTTAGCCACTAGCTAGATTTGCCTAGAATTAAGAGCAGCACTGAGGCAATCGGCTAATGTTATCTTTGAGATATTAAAAGATGACTGAGCAGTTGCAACTCAGTGAAATATAAAATTAGCAGGAGGTTTACATGGATTTAGTTCGGATTCTGGCTGCAATTTTTTTGCCACCTCTGGGAGTATTTTTGCAAGTAGGTATTGGTAAAGATTTTTGGATTAATTTACTTTTGACGATTTTTGGTTTCTATATTCTGGGGGTTGTTCACGCAGTATGGGTAATTGCTAGGAAATAATTCTTCACAAAGTTAAATTGGGTGTGCGATCGGCATCAATCTATATTAATTGCCGATCGTCAACAAATTCGCCTCAGTAATTAATACAAATGGCTCTTCAATCAGCATGAGTTTAAAGTGGATTTAATGTTAGATCCTCATCCCACACCATCAATGGATTAGTAGCATAAAACAACAGGATCGGAGTTTTATATTTTTAAAAGTATGTCTTTATATATTGTGATTAAAGCTAAAGTAAAGAACTAAAAATTATTGCAAAAAATTTATCCTAATTATCTATATTTAGCATGAATATTTATGTAAATTTGTTAAAATAAGCGTCTTATTTCTTCAATTCCTCACACAAAATACACAATATATTTAACCTTATTTAAAAATTTTTTCTCATTATGGAAGAATCTCCTTTTGGTAATGACAAAATTCCAGTTGGGAAAAAAACGCGGCGGACTTTCTTAATCTATATCGTCGGTAGTAGCCTCACCTCAGTAGCGATCGCATATCTGTTTCCCAAATCGAGCCAGAGTCGTGAGGTAGATTTAGAAACCCTTTGCTCGTTTTATCCACACAATTCGCGTTGTCAAAATTATCTTCCAGGAGTTGAGGCACAAGATACTCAAGGTAAGGCAATTCAGGTTAATACCCTATTAGCAACTGCCACTCCTGGAATTCCCATTCCTGTTAAGGGATTGCCAAATGATAGCGTCGATTATCTCATCATTAAAGACGGGCCACAAATTGCTGAGTATGCCATCAGTCCGATTTGCACCCATTTAGGTTGTACAGTTGAGTGGAATAACGAGAAAAACCACTTTATTTGTCCTTGTCACGGATCTCAATACGATTCTATGGGTCGAGTCACTCATGGCCCGGCCAAGCGTTCTCTGCCACTGATAACGGTGGTAGTCAAGCAAAATCAAGTTCGTTTAGTTGCAACCAAGCCTGCGATCGATCCTCGTTAATTTGCTAATTCGTTTACGCAAAACTCACAGGATAAACGCTAACCAACCAGTACTGGAGTAGACAGCCGTACGATTTGTTTCGGGTCGATGTCAATAGCGCTGTTGATACAATGGTAGACCGCTAAAGCGCTAGCTTTGATAAATTGGTTGAGGAGTCACTCACTTGGGCGGGTTTTTTGACTTGAGTGAAGTGGCATTTGAGGAACGAAACCCAAAACGAAAAATCCTTGGTTTTGTTGGGTTTCATTTTGTTCAAACGCCAGTTGCTTGAACGGGGGAAACCCTCACCACACTGGCTTCCCAACCTACATTTTTTCTTGTATTCAGAGTTATAAAACAGCGTTAGAAAAACTTACGATCGCGGTGATGATGAACTAGTAGCCGGTTTTGAACGCTGCTGTTGGTACAATTTGACCACTTTTTGCACATAGGTAGCGGTGAAGCCACTGTCACAACCTTGATAGTTCCCAGTCATCCACCAACAAGCTACGCCACGTACAGCCACAGTTTCATTATTGTTGCTAGCACGGAACTGCTGGTTTAACTCCCAGCGCGTGATGCACGAAACAACTTGGCGTGCTGTCGTGGGACTATTTTCAAACTGTGTTGGTGTTAGCTCTTTTTTGAGACAAGTTTTTGACCACCCTTTGAGGGTTTCTGGTTTGATTTGCCATTGGCTGTATAGCCCATCGTTTTGAGAGCCTGTTTGCGGTGCAGCTTGTCGCAATGCTTCAACCATAGCTGCAACTTGAGGATCAGAAATTTGCTGTTGTGCTTGAGCTAACAATGGTGACAGTCCTACGCTGACAAACATTCCACCAAATAGTAATGCTATAAAGTTTTTTCTCATGACTTTGGACTTAAGTTTGGAGACCAAAATGTAGCATACTATATCTTTACATTTGGTAATAATTTTAAAATTTGCAGTAAAACCAAGCCTAAAAGCGATTGAGTTGATGAGGCAAGGATGAGTCAATGCTATTACCATTTGCGATCGCAAATTCTGAGAAATGAGACAATCGCTATTTGGTTGACTGAAAGTTGATGAGCGCTCTGATTGATTAGTAGGGTACAATTTTTCATCAATTAATTTACGTATTATCAATAACTTGTAGTTATTAGTTTGAAAAAAATGAGTATTTGCTACTATCAAGCGGAATGCATAGAGTATAAGTAAGAGCTTGATAGATATTTAATAAATGGATGTATTTATATGCTAAATCACTTAAGAGAAATTCGTTATCAACAAGGTTGTCGCGATCGCGATGCTGGATTTTTACCAAAAATGCAGGATTCTATTTATTTGGAGGCTTATCTTAAGGGAAGACCAGAAGGATTAGATGGGATTATCAAATACTTTCCTTCAATTGAGGCATATATGAAATGGAAACTTAAAAATTTAGGACATTAGCTTTCTTAAAACGTTACAGATGCACGTAATATTGTCAAGCATAAATGACACAAAAATCCCCTGACTGAATCCAGTACAGGGGACTTTACGTTAAAAGTTGACTGTTGACAAAGGCTTAATCCAAAAAAAGCGGGCTAACCGCTATTTACATGGTTAGCCCGTGCAGCTTTGGGAACGCGCAGAGAAATTACTATTGCAATACCAACTTGACGTTGGCATTTTGCAGACCGCGCTGTTTTACTTCAGCCAAGGTCTTGTTAACTGCATATTTTTGGTTGATAGAGTTGATCAACTCAGTTTGATTGTGTTTCTTAGCTACGCCCCACAGGTCAGCAATAAGGTCAAAAGAACCATCGCTGTTGCGAGACCAACCGAGGTCATATTCGCCTTCCAACACGGCAACGATGTCAGAACGTACACGCTGACCGTTATAACCACGGACATCAGCTTCAGTCTTCACGCTGATACCTAGGTCGCGCAAGGATGCTTTGAGGATTTCTGCATCGGTGATCTTGGTGCGCAGAGTGCTAAAGTGAGACATTTGGGTTTCCTCCAAAGAGAAGATTGAGAAAAAACGACAACGGTTTGTTTTTGGGGAAGCCGCGCTTAAATTAAAAGCGGCTTTTTTCTATAACTGCTAGCATTTATTGCTAGCCTTTCCCCCTGGGTTAGCAGGAGAAAGCTTTTAAAACTCCATTCGCTGATATTCAGCAACGGAGGATGCTGCGGGTCTAGCACGCTGTCTGGCCCAGTCTCTTAAAGCTGTGACCTGTTCTTGCATCGTTCGAGACAACGGCAGTGTTGACTTCAGCGCAGCAATAATATCTAATTGGGTGAACTCACGCTCTTGGGCAAAAGCTTCGTACATTGCCGCAACAATCGCTTGTTCAATTTCTGCCCCAGAAAAGCCATCGGACATCTTAGCTAATTGTCCTAAATCGAACCTAGAGATGTCTTCACGACGCTTCGTCAGGTGGATGTTAAAAATATCCTGACGTTCTTCAGGTGTGGGCAGATCCACAAAGAAAATTTCATCAAAACGACCTTTTCTCAAGAATTCTCCAGGCAAGCGTTCCACTCTGTTAGCGGTAGCCATTACGAACACCGGAGATTTTTTCTCTTGCATCCAGGTCAGGAAAGAACCGAATATCCGACTGGAAGTACCACCATCTGAATCACCAGAACCAGCACTACCAGCAAAGGATTTATCCAACTCGTCAATAAACAGAATCGTTGGAGAAATTGATTCTGCTGTTTTGAGGGCATTACGCAGGTTGGCTTCACTTCGACCCACCATTGAGCCGTCGTAAACTCTACCCATATCTAAGCGTAAAATTGGTAATCCCCAAAGTCGAGAAGTAGTTTTCGCAATCAGCGATTTACCACAACCTGGAACTCCTAGTATTAGCATCCCTTTCGGTTGAGGTAGACCGTACTCCCTAGCTTTTTCCGTAAAAGCATTAGAGCGTTGCTTGAGCCACTTTTTCAGCTCTTCTAAGCCACCTACAGCATCAATGGTTTCGTCTTCTTCGATGTACTCTAATATCCCATTGCGCCGAATTAGCTGTTTCTTCTCTGATAAAACTATATCTACTTCATCTTCCGTCAAACGCCCTGTAGTTACCTGTGCCTTACGATAGACTTTTTCAGCTTCGTCTTTAGTTAAACCCAAGGCAGCTCTAAGAAGCTTTTCTCTCGCCTCTGTTGTCAACCGTCGCCCACGATTCTGATCTAAATGGTGAGTTAAAACTTTATTTAACTCAGTCATGTCTGGTAATTGAAAGTCGAGAACGACAACTTCCTTTTCCAATTCGATGGGTACTTGTTGAACCGGCGACATTAAAATAATGTTTTTCGGTGTACCATGCGAAACTTTAAAACTAGCGATCGCATCTCGTAACGATCTCGCTGTCGCAGGTGCATCTATAAATGGATGTAAATCTTTAAGAATAAATATACCGGGTTCTTTATGCCGGATAATCCACTCAATTGCTGCCTCTGGAGAAACAGTATTGTGTTGGGTCACATTCCGGGGTTGACCATACTCCACGATGCCATGAGTTACTGTCCAAACAAATACTCGGCGTTGGGGCTTTAATAACTGGGCGATGGTGGAGATTGCCTGCTCAGCCCGCTCTTCCTCGGAGGTCACAAGGTAGATTAGAGGGTATTGAGCTTGAATTAGAATATTGAGCTCTTCTTTCATATCGACCTACTTGAGACCTTAGTACAGTACAGACATCGTTTTGATGGTAACGACGAGGGAATTATGAATTTAGTTATTCATAATTCATATCTAGCAAGGGACTAATTCTTCCTCACCCATAGGATGGGTTTTTTCTTCATCCATTTCATCAATGGAAATATCTTGTTGACCAATTACCCCTGGTTGATTATTTAAGGTAATTAGTTCTCCATCTCTTAGCACCAGCGAACTTTCACATTCGGGACAAGAATATACTCTATGAGTTCTCCCATAAGAAGAAGCTTCAATTTCCTCAACTAATTCTGAATTAGATAAGTAAAAAAATAGGGCACGTTCGGCAAGATCTGACATTGGCTCAGAATCAACTGCTGAACGAATCTTCAGCCTTCTGTGCAGTTCTGGTGACAAATACAAAGTAACCTTTTGCTTAGTTTGCATATAACTCTTTGGCGGCCTTACCCGGGTATGTATATTACGTTATCGGTTCCCCCCTGGCTTGTCAAGACAGCAAAACGTTTTGACGGCAATATTGTTACATTTGTTCACACTGAGCATTGGGCATTGGTCAAGAGTCAAGTGTCAAAAAGCAATAGGCAATAGTCATTAGTTATTTCTTTTTTGCTTCCTTGTCCCCCTTCGTCCTGTCCCCTGCTTCCTTGATCTCCCTCATCCACTTCCAGAAACTGGTTGCAAGCAAAATCCCACCCTAAAAAGAGTGGGATAAAAAATGAGTTGCCTTATTGATGCTGAGTTCTGAGAAATGAGTGATACTAATTAACAAAAATCCTGATACAGATAGATTTTCCGCAGGGGTTTAGCAATGCTAAACCCTTATCCATTACTCAAAACACTGAATCTTCAAACCATCGCTTCTACTAATACTGCGGCTGTTTCGCTATGGGCTATTTGCTGTTGCAAGTCTTGCCAAGTTACTCTTTCGAGACTGGGTAATACTACATTAGCTTTACCCAAGCGCTCTACTGGCCCTAGCCCTACAGACCACATTCCAGCGGATCTAGCTGCTTCGATCCCGGCTGTGGCATCTTCTACAACAACACACTGAGATGGTGAAATGCCGATTTGTTGGGCAGCAAATAGAAAGAGGTCTGGTGCGGGTTTGGGTTGGGAGACGCTGTAGCCATCGGCTATGGCATCGAATTTATCCTTGATACCCAAGCGTTGAATTACTGTCTGGGCATTTTTACTGGATGAACCCAAAGCTACTTTGATTCCAGCAGTGCGTAGTTCCTGTAGCAAGCTTTCTACTCCAGGAAGCAAATCGTCTGAGGTAATTTCCTGAATTAATTCTAGGAAGTAATCATTTTTACGCTCCATCATTTCCTGAATTTTCTCTTCAGTGACAGGGCGATCGCCTAAAATTTGGAGTAGCGTTTCTCGACGAGGTAATCCTCTGATGGCGTCATTGGCTTCTCGGTCAAAGGGAATGCCTTCTTCATCGGCTACGCGCTTCCACCCTAAATAGTGCAACTCAGACGTATCTGTTAACACACCATCTAAGTCAAAGATGACACCCTTAATTTGTGGGTGTGCAGTTTGCAGATTGACATCTGCTTGTTTGTTAGCAATTTCCATTTCTGTTTCTTGTCGCAAGTCGAAGTCATACCATTCGTTGCGCCATTGCAGCCGGAATTTCAAGCGTTTCCAACTAGGAGGTAAATTAGGACAGGCAACAGGGCCAAATTGAGTCATCCTAATGCCACCAAACCCAAATACCACAGCCTGCCAAACTCCTCCAGCACTTGCGGCGTGAATTCCTTCGGCTGCATTACGCCTGACATCTTCTAAGTCTACCAAAGCTGACCGGAGAAAGTGAG
The DNA here is from genome assembly GCA_034530615.2 of Aulosira sp. ZfuVER01. GTDB lineage: Bacteria > Cyanobacteriota > Cyanobacteriia > Cyanobacteriales > Nostocaceae > Aulosira. The sequence goes on along the minus strand of JAVRCV020000053.1, from coordinate 16,923 downwards.
TGTAGGCGTGGGTTGGTTGATTGAGGTCGCAGGCTAAGATCGCATGAATTGCTGGACCAAGAGAGGAACCGTAGGTATGATCGGTGCGCTTGGCGTAATAATCCCAGTTGGTAGCTAGGGTTTTATAGTCATAGCGCTCTCGGAGCAAATAGAGCAGCATCAATACATCTGGCTGTTTGAGAATCTGCTTTTCGTTTGTCGCCTCAATTCCCAACAAACCTTGTAAGGATTTGCTACGTGGTTCGTAGTCATCGAGATTGACTTCTTCAAGTTGGTAAAAGCCTTCAAACTGCTCAATTAAGCCAGTTGATTTCTCCTCATTTACATATAGACGCTCTTGAATATCCGCCCATTGATGCAAACGTTCTGTGGTTAAGTTGAGTTGTTGGGCTAGTTGTACAGATTTTTCTGGATAGGCTTGCTTCATCCAATCCCAAAGCGCTAAAGCAGATTGCAAATGCCACTGCACCATTAAATTAGTGAAGGCGTTATTATTGACGCGATCGTGGTTTTCATCGGGGCCAATCACATCTAAGATGTCGTAGCTGTGACGCTCTGGATTCCAATTAACGCGACTTTCCCAGAAAACTGCTGTATCTAAAATAATTTCCGCGCCACAATCGCGCATCCAATCGTCATCATCAGTATTCTGCCAATAGTGCCAAACAGCATAGGCGACATCGGTGTTGATATGTACTTCAATATCACCGCACCAGATTCTGACTAAGTCACCGTTACCACTAGCATGAGGAACCCAGCGAGGAGTCACTTCATCACCGGTATCAGCACTTTCCCAAGCAAACATGGCTCCTTGATATCCCGCTTCTTGGGCTTTGCGTCTAGCTCCTGGTAAAGTGTGGTAGCGATAGGTGAGCAAGTTACGTGCTAAGGCAGGTTGAGTTAAGGTCAGGAACGGAAGAATAAAAATTTCTGTATCCCAAAATATATGTCCGCGATAAGCAAAACCCGATAAGGTTTTGGGCGGAATACTCACACGGTCATCGTGACGCGGTGCTACAGCTAATAATTGAAATAGATTGTAACGGACACTTAACTGCGCTTGGCGATCGCCTTCAATAATAATGTCACTGTCTTGCCATACTTGTTCCCAGGCTGCAATGTGAGCTGCCAAGAGAGTTGAGTAGCGGGGTTCATCGGCTAATCTCTGTAGCGCTGCTGCAATGGGAATTTCTGTTTCCCGTGAGGTAAATACAGTCACAATCTTTTCTACAGTGACGGTTTTTCCTGGTATGAGCTGGAAGCTTGTTGTTAAGCTGGGGGAAGTAGCAGCATTTTCTAGGCTAACAGGTGGTGGATTTTCACCTTCTACTACTAACTTAGTTGCCATCCCTAGCTTAATTTCTGAGTGGCGAGTTTGGTTATACAGCCAGATAATCTGCTCTACACCACCTTGATTGAGAGTTTTCCAATGTGGTACGCCTTGTGTTTGAGGTTCGGTATCTAACCCAACTTCAAAACTGACTTCACCTTCAAAGTCTAAGGATGTCACCTGAGCGCGAATTGCTAGGACGTGTTGATCTGCTAAACTCGCAAAACGCTCGAAGTGTAAATCTAGAGTATGTCCTTTGGGAGAACGCCAACGGACATCACGGCTTAGGATACCTAAACGTAAGTCTAGCCGTCGTTCGTAGTTGAGAATTTCACCACTGTCCATACTAAAGCGATCGCCTGCCACTTTAATTATCAATGGCAACCAGCTGGGACAGTTAACAAGCTCTGTATAAGCAATTGCTACTTTGTCATACAAGCCGTGTATGAGTGTGGCTGCGGAATCCTGAGGATAGCCTTCCTCAAAACTACCTCTGGTTCCTAAGTAACCGTTACTTAGGGTAAAGACTGTCTCTTTATGATGCAGCTGGGCGGGATCGAATTCTGTTTCAATAACGTTCCAGTCTGTAGCTTCAATCAGCGCCTGATGTTGTTGGGAATCGTGAACGGATAAGTTGGCCATGGGTAAACATACCTGAAATTTAGGGGCTAGCTTGGGGGAGGATAAAATCCCATTTTTAGAGGTTCGATGAGCAATAGGCTCTTTGTCTATGTTGTTTCGACTTTGATACAGTCTCAACAGTGGGCATTGACGTTATTGCTAATATAAACGTTCCTGATTTCATCCATCTAAAGATAGGTTTTATTAATAACTCATGTTCTTGGGCATTAATATTAGAAATTTTACGAATGTATATATATGGTTGAACTGCGTAACATAACAAAACTTATATGCAAATTTCGCTCTCAATATCCTCACTGTGTGTAAATGCAGAATTACTCTATAAGTAGCTGGTTGCTAACAAAATAAAATAATTATTAAATTTTTGAAATAACTGCGTAATGGTGAGGTTTGGAATTTTTTGCGACATCAGCCATAGTGGCAAAAATACTTGCTAGTCAAGGGATTTCACAATTCCAATAGCTAATCAAACAAATGAGATATTTGTTTTTTTTATATAAAATGCAGATAAGACAATATATTTAAAAGCTGATTTTTGACTACTACTATGAGCAATGGCTGAACAGGGTATCTAAGCTGTGTATTATAGGTTCCTTTTTGATTGTTGGTTAAGCGGTATTGTGACAGTTAGATAAATTGACTGCTGCAATAAACTGACTATTGGTATAAGTAGTGCTAAGGTAGATTACTCATGCTTTTACTAGTGTGTAATTTTACTTTTTACTAGTCAAATTGCGATCGCAATCTAGTTGTAGCAACAGTAGGATTTTATGTAGCAATCCTCACATATTTGTAAGAAAAATACTGAAAAATCAGTAACATTGCGATTATCAAAAAATCAATGGGCGCAACAATTATTATTTTCCTCATCCTGGGGCTGATTGTTACTGGTATTCTTATCAGCCCCCTACTTAATAAACAGCGAAGAAATCGCATTAAATATCGTCCTTTTCCGCCACTTTGGCAAGCAATTATCGAGAATAATCTTCCTATCTACTTAAAACTTACTCCTGATGAACGCCGAAGACTTCAGGGACATATTCAAGTGTTCTTGGCAGAAAAACAGTTCATTGGCTGTAAAGGATTGCAAGTCACAGAAGAAATGAAATTAACTATTGCATCTGTTGCCTGTTTGCTGCTACTCAATGAGAGAGGTGAATACTTCTCAAAACTGCGTTCAATTTTGATTTATCCCAGCACTTATTTGGTAAATGAAACCGTAGCTACTGGAGATTATGTGATTGAAGAAAGGCGGGAAGCAAGACTGGGAGAATCATGGAGTCGGGATCAAGTAGTACTTTCTTGGGAACAGGTGCAACAAGACACTCACAACTGGAAGGATGGACATAACGTTGTGCTACATGAATTCGCCCATCAATTAGATCAAGAAGATGGGAAAGCGGAAGGTGTACCGATTTTGCCACAAAAATCAGACTATCCGATTTGGGCGCAAGTAATGACAGCAGAATATCAGCAACTCTGCAATGATGTGCAACAAGGTGTCACAACTGTTATGGATAGCTATGGTGCAACAAAGCCAGCAGAGTTTTTTGCTGTAGCTACTGAAACGTTCTTTGAGAAACCTCATCAGTTACTACAGAAGCATCCAGCATTATATGAGTTGCTGCAACGCTACTATCAAGTAGATCCTGGGCAATGGGTTGAGGAATGAATTGCGAATTCGATGAAAAAATATTAGCTCTCGTTATCAACTAGCAAGCTATAAGGCCAAATTAAAGCTTGAAGGAAGCAACTAAATTTTGAGACTAAATTTGCTGCCCAAACAATAGGAAAGTTAGTATATTCCTCAAATTCTTGAAGTTTATCGCTGAGTTGCAGCCATTGGATTATGGCCCCTAAAAGATAAGAAGATAGTGCAATATATAACCAGATCGACATATAAATATGTTTCCCTAATTTACAGTAGATAGGAAAATATAAGAACCTTTACCTAATAAGTTAAATTGTTTACCCTTAGCAGATGAAAGCCTGATACTAAGTTGCAGTCTGTGGTAATAGTTTGAGATTAATGAGATTGCTTCCCTTCACTGCGTTCCGGTCGCAATGACATATACTACCTTTGATAGCAAGTTGGTAAGAGGCAAATTGTTGCAATCACAATTGGTATGACCATTAATAGCACGGAAAACCTCTCCCCCATCACCTCCTCTAGGATTATTCAATGGGTGAATTTATATTTCGTCAGATAGTACTCGATCTGAAAAATATCTACAACATCTCTCTAGAGAATTCTGGAAAGAGCGAACATAGACTAATCCTGAATTTTTTGTAAAATTGTTCCTGGCTACGTCACCTCTACATCCTCGCTTGTAGCTTGCGATCGCCAATCATGTATCATTTATAGAGCATTTTCTAAGTCTTTTATGCCGCGCCCAACCTCATCTACATCTGACACGCTAAAATCAACACCACTGGCTCTGTCTGAACTACATATCCGCTTAGAGGCTCTAGATCAAGAACATCAATCGTTATTGAAGCAAATTAAACGCAAGCGAACGGAACTGAAGAATTTTGTTGAACAAATGCGTTCTCTAGCCACAAAAATATTTCATCGAGCTACTCCTAGCCTCAAAAAAATGGCAGATCTCGATCGAGAAATTCATGCTTTGTTTGATGAGATTTTTGCTACCAGAAACTTTGGTAAACAAACTGAGAAAAATATTCAGGCAGTTTACCGTAAACTTCAGTTAGCAGGAATCATCAGTCCAAAACGCGAACGAGATGAGCCAGAGTTAGACGAGATTTTCGGTAATTTCCAGTCAGATAATGATTTTTATCAAGGTGCTAAAGACCGTCATGAAAATTGGGAAGGACAATCAGAATTGTCCTCTTATAAAGTAATCAATAAAGATGAATCTAGAAAAATTCGTCAGACATTTTTGAGATTAGCTGAAATATTTCATCCGGATAAGGTAACAGATAGCGAAACGCAAATGTACCATACGGAAATTATGAAAGAAATTAATAAAGCCTACCAAGAAGGTGATTTAGCAAGACTTTTAGAAATTGAAAAGCAGCATGAATTAGGAGAATTTATTGATAATAATAATGAGGATGATTTAACTCGCAAATGTAAGACATTAGAACAGCAGAATCAAATTCTTAAAACTCAATATGAGAGTTTAAAACGGGAACTGCGTCAGGCGAAAAACACTCCTGAAGGTGCAATGGTATCGGATTATCGGAAAGCTGCTAAAAAAGGTATTGACTCTATTGACCAGATGTTAGAAACAATAGAAGTACAAATAAATATTGTTAGTCAAATTCGTGATTTTGTGCAAGAATTTAGAGAAGAGAAAATAACTATTACCGAATTTCTTGGTGGCCCATCTGTTTTGCATTCCTTGAACCAGGAAATGATGGAAGATCTTCTAGAACAAATGCTGTCAGAATTAGATAGAGTGGGGAATTTTAAATAGTCCCAAATACTTTAAACTGCTGACGCCGTATCGGTAAGGTAATAATAAATTCTGCACCTTCACCAGGTATTGACTGACATTCCAACTTTCCTTGGTGCTTATCTACAATGATTTGATAACTGATGGATAATCCTAAACCTGTGCCTTGACCAACTTGTTTGGTAGTAAAGAATGGGTCAAATACATAAGGCTTAGTACTATCACCAATCCCAATACCATTATCAGCAATGTAAATTTTGATTTGCTGAGAATCGTAAATTTCTGTACGGATGCAAATTTGGAGTTTTTCAGGAGTTTTACCCTGAATAATTGACTCTTCCAAAGCCTCTATAGCATTCATTATTATGTTCAAAAATACTTGATTGAGTTGTCCAGCATAACATTCAATAGCTGGGAGTTTGCTGTATTCTTTAATGACCAAAATTTCTGGACGTTCTACTTTTGCTTGCAGAAGATTTTGCACAATCATCAACGTGCTATCAATGCCTTCATGAATATCAACAGCTTTGATTTCTGCTTCATCGAGACGTGAGAAATTTCGCAGTGACATGACAATATCTCGAATTCTTTCTGCACCAACCTGCATGGAATTGAGCAGTTTTGGCAAGTCTGCGGTAATGAAATCGAGTTCAATTTTGGCAATTTCGGATTTTAATTCTGGTGTGGGATTGGGATAGTGTTGGTGATAGGATTGCAACACAAACATTAAATCATCAATATATTCAGTAGCTGGGGTGAGATTACCATATATAAAGCTGATAGGGTTATTTATTTCGTGAGCAATTCCTGCTACTAATTGTCCTAAAGAAGACATTTTTTCATTCTGAATTAGTTGAGTTTGAGCAGTTTGTAAGTTTTTAAATGCTTCTTCTAATTGTTGTGTTTTAGCGTTTAATTGTGATGTCCGTTCTGCGACTTTTTCTTCTAGAGTGTGGGAATATTCTGCTAACTGAGTGTTTGCCTGTTTGAGTTCTGCTGTTGTTGTTGATAAATCAGTGTAGAGTTGAGCATTTTCTAAAGAGATGGCGGCTTGCGCTGTCAATAGTTGTACTACTTCTAGGCGATCGCGTGTGAACACTCCTGCTGTCAGTTGATTTTCTAAGTACAGCAAACCCATCCACTCGCCTTGATTGATTATTGGAGTACACAACACGCTTCTTGGTTGATGTTGCGTGATATAGGGATCGGTAGCAAATAGAGATTGGGTGGCAATGTCATCAATTACCAAGGGTTCCAAGGTACGCTTAACGTAGTTGATGACGGTAAGTGGAATGTCCTGGCTTTGTTCTAAAGGGCTGGTTGAGACATCTGTTTGCGAGAAAATTTTTCCTTCATCAAAACTAGCTATGGCTGCGATCGCTAATCGGTGATTTTTTTGCAATAAAAGTACACATTTTTTCGCGCCAGCATTCTCCAACATGACTTGCATCAAAATAGATAGCAGTTGTTCGAGTTGAATTTCTCCGGCGATCGCTTGTGAAGCTTTTGAAAAGGCGGCAAAGTCTAATTGTGCTGAGAAATTGTGGTTAGTGGTAGAGATCGTTGTTTTTTGCTGATATTCTAATTCTGCCCAGTATAAAGCTTGATTTGGTTGCAACAATTCGGGATAATTTGCTTCTAAAGATTGAACTTTTGCTATAGCTCCCCATTGAGTATAGGCAGTAACAGAATCAGTTAAATAAAGTTGGGCAATGTTGGGTTTATTTTTTGTCAGCCAAAACTTTGCTGTCAATTCATTGGCTAAAGCTAGATTCTGCGTAAACCCATTGACTTTAGCCAAAGCGATCGCGCGATCGTAAAGATCCATCGCTTCCAATTCTTGTTTGTTAATCCGAGCCATCTCTGCTTGAATTAATAAATATTGATGCTCAAAGTTTTCCGGACAATTATCAGCCCAAATTTTCAACTGATTTTGATGGGTATTTAGGCTTTGCCAATATTGGCGTTGGGTTGATGGTGGAACTTGGGGATAAAGCGCAGCTAAAATCAAAGCATGATAAAAGGGATAACTAGCAGAGGTTGTAAAACCTAAAATGGCTGGGAGATAGGCTTCTGCTTGGGTTATATGCTTCAAAGCCAGCAGATACTGTGCTTGCAAATAAGCTAATTGGGCTTGCAAAATGTGAGCGATCGCCAGTGCCATTGGTGTGTGGCTGATGCGATCGCATTTTGGAGAATCTTGATAATTGCAATTGCCAATTAAACTATCTATTACTTGCTGCACTTCCTGTAAAATTTCAGAGAATAAAGTGTTTTGCGTTTGTTGAGCAAAGGGAAGAAATTTGCCAATATCTAAGCGAATACTATTGAGGTTAGTTCCTTGAAAATATTGATTGCAGATATTACCAAAAAGATTGTAACCAGCAAACTGTAATTCTCCAGATTCTAATCCTGCTTGATATCCTGCATTGTTGATGGCAATTGCTAAATGCGTCGGTTTCATCCAATTATTTAACCAACTACCTAACAACAAATCAACTTGACATTTCTGACCTTTATTGTGGAATTTTTCGGCTATTTCAGTAGCCAAAACTCCGAACTCGTATCCGGTGGGGTAATCTCCAAAAAAAGAACCGAGAAGAAAACCATAATTAGCATAGGCTTTAGCGGATTCTGCAACATTGCCGTATTGAATCGACAAATTAACAGCCTTCGCTGTAATTAAGATATATAAATCAAGTTCGGAAGTAATATAAGTAGGCGGATCTAAATTAATCAGTAATTGAATTGCGTAACGATAAATGGGATCTGGATTTTCTGGTAACTCTAAAATAGCAGTAACTTTCAGATTTTCTAAACGAGCTTGAATTGCCGCAATTTCTGCATCAATGGCAGAGTTAAGTTTATCTTCTGGTAAATGAATACCTAAGAGCGATAAAGCTTGTTTGCCAGCTTGAATAGCTACTGTATAATCTGCTTGGAGTGTGCGTTGCACAATTAACAGGTTATATAATTCAGCTTTTTCTAATACTGATTGTGCCTGCATTAATGCTTTTTGAATAAGTGCATCCGATTGTTCAAAATTGCTATTGAGATACTCAACTTCTGAACGTTCTTTGTAAATTGCAAATGTTAATTGATACTGTTGTATCCAGCTATCCTCAGCCAACAATTGCATGGCGATCGCTAAATATTGTGATGCTGTAGCATAAGCTGTAGAAGCTTTAGCTTTACGTCCTGCTTGCAAATTTAATTGGGCAACTTGTTCTTGTTCTTGAGATTCAGTTAGCAATTGCCATCCCAAATTCAGGTGATTGACAATCTCAAAAATCTGCTCTTCTTGTTCTGTGTTATGGATATTTTGGAGGAGTAATTTTCCTATTTGTAAATGAGTGATCTGTTTTTGTGCTTCGTCAATTAGAGAATAAGCTGCTTGTTGGACGCGATCGTGAAGGAATTCGTATATATAATCTTGAGAATGTAACAGGTCATCTTCAGTAGGAGATGCAGACCAATGCTGAAGGTCAGCGACTACATGAAGTTCAGTATTATCTGAAAAACCTTGCTCTCTATCAGTTAAATATAAGTTTGTGTTGTCTAACTTTATTTGCTCATTTTCTAGTTGAAAAAATTTATATGTTTGACTTGTGGGAATAATTAAACCTTCAGCTAAAGCTGACCATAAATCGCTTGCAGTTTGTGCCAGAGATTTTTCATAGACAATTGCCAGTGTTACTAAGTCAAAGGTATTGCCAATACAAGCTGCTAACTTTAAAACATCTTGCGTCGCCTGTGGTAATTTTTGCAATTGCAAAACCATAAACTCCACAACATTATCTGTGAGGTTTAAAGTCTGTACCTGATTTAAGTCATATTGCCAACAAGCAATCTCTGGCACAAAAATAATATGTCCCTCTGCATAAAGTGTTTTTAGCATTTGAATGCTAAAAAAAGGATTCCCCTCTGTTTTTTGATAAATTAATTGTGTTAGCGGTAGTACTTCTTCTAGGTTGCAACTCAAGGTATCTGCAAACAAATGATTTAAATCTGTAGCACTGAGAGGAGCTAAACTAATAGTTGTAATTGCGCATTGATCTTGAGAATTACGAATTTCTTCTAAGGTCAGCATTAAGGGATGGGTATCAGAAACTTCGTTATTTCTATATGCTCCAATTAATAATAAATAGCCAATCTGCTTTTCACTCATCAGCATCTGGAGCAATTTAAGTGATGCCGTATCTGCCCATTGCAAATCATCTAAAAATATGACTAATGGATGTTCTGGAGTTGTAAATACTTGAATAAATTTGCTAAATAAGCGATTAAATCGTTGCTGTGCTGCATTACCAAAAAGTTCTGTTACTGGTGGTTGCGCACCAATAATTTTCTTAAGTTCAGGAATTACATCAATAATTACTTGAGCATTATCCCCCAATGCCGTCAAAATTTCATTCTTCCATTGAGTAACTTGGGCATCGCTTTGGGTTAGAATTTGTGCCATTAAATCTTGCAATGCTTGCACAAACGCAGAGAAGGGAATGTTTCTTTGAAACTGGTCAAACTTGCCTTCAATAAAATAACCTCTGTGTCGAACAATGGGCTTTTGCACTTCATTGACTACAGCAGTTTTGCCAATACCAGAAAAACCTTCTATGAGAATCAATTCAATTTGAGGTGATAGATCGGATATTTGATCGATTTGTTCTTGGTTCCCAGCCACTCGATCGAATACTGCCAGTAACGTCTCTACTTCATTTTGGCGACCATAGAGTTTTTCTGGAATTAAAAAGCGATCGCTAATATCTTTTCGCGCGAGTTGGAAGGGTGCAATTGCTTTTTTTTGTTGCCATTGACCAAAACACAATTCTAAATCGTACTTTAAACCAGCAGCACTCTGATAGCGGTCTTCAGCATTTTTCGCCATCAGTTTCATGACTATATCACATAAAACTTGAGGAATCTCCTCACTTTTGACTTTTGACTTTTGACTTTTGACTTCCCACAAAGTGGGTTGTTTAGCAATATGACAGTAAACTAACTCCATCGGATCGGATGATGTGAAGGGCAACTTTCCAGTCAATAACTCGTAAAAAGTCACACCAAGAGAATAAAAATCTGTACGATAATCAATTCCTCGATTCATTCTCCCAGTTTGTTCTGGAGAAATATAAGCCAAAGTTCCTTCTAAAACATTAGGGTTTTGTAGTTGTTGGGTTTCGCGTGGTAATAGAGAAGCGATAGAAAAATCAATTATTTTAACTTGCTTTGTTTTAGGATGAATTAAAATATTGGCAGGTTTTACATCTTTATAAATAATCCGTTGTTGGTGGAGTTCACCAAGAGTTTCTGTAATTGTAATGGCTATAGGGAAAAATTCTTCTAGGGTCAATTTACCTGAAGTAATATGTTGCTTGAGGTAACTAGATAAAGAGATACCGCCATAATCTTCCATTACCAGTACATAGCCATTGCCATATTCTTCGAGGCTATATGGTTTGACGATACCTTTGATATCGAGATTTGCAGCTATGGTGTACTGGTTACGAAACTGGATAATTTCGCTGAAATTGGGGGATTCATTCTGCATCATTTTCAGAATTACGGGGTGTAAATCTTGTTCTCTGATTCCCCGGTAGACAAGTGTTCTATTTCCTGCATATATTTGTTCATCAATCCGATACCCTGGAATTTTCAATGATGCAGTTAGCATATCTATAGAAACTACTGTTAATAATGTTTTAGCTATTAACTAGTGTTCCCATGAGACTATGCTGTGTAACAAAGAATAGTTTGCTAAGTAAATTCGATGATTATCTAGTTAGGGATTTGCAGACTTAGACAGATGCGATCGCACAAACTTGTAAACCAACAGGCGTATGGATAATTACAGATTCCACCCCAAAAACTTGGGCGATGATCTGCGGAGTCAGAACAGCTTCCGGTGTACCAACATCCCAGAGATGACCTTGTTTTAATAAAGCAATGCGGGAACTATAGCGTGCAGCTAAATTCAGTTCGTGTAACACAGTGACAATAGTTAATTCCTGCTGCTGATTTAGTTCTTTGAGCAATTCTAATAGTTGCAGTTGATAGTTAATATCTAAATAAGTTGTTGGTTCATCTAACAATAATACTTGCGGTTCTTGCGCTAATGCTAAAGCTAAAAAAGCACGTTGTCTCTCACCACCGGAAAGCTGTTCAACTAAGCGATCGCTCAAATTTTCTAGTTGCGTTTTGGCAATCGCCGCTTCTACTTGCTGTCTATCTTTGGCTGTTAATTCCCATTGCCACCAAGGTTGATGTGGTGTACGTCCTAAACTCACTAATTGCCGTACTGTTAAGCCTACAGGCACAGTTTGTTGTTGGGGTAACAATGCTAATTTTTGAGCTACTAAATTCGGCGGTTGAGAGTGAATTGCTTTGCCATCTAATAGTACTGTTCCCTGCTGCGGTGAGAGAATACGACTCAGTAATTTGAGTAATGTAGATTTACCAGAACCATTGGCACCAACTAAACTTAACCATTCTCCTGTTTGTAAGGTGAGGTTAATGTTTTGGATAATTGGCGCTGTGGTGTAACCGCCAGTCAGGTTTTGTAATTCGAGTGGCATTTGAGGAAGATAGTATTCAAAAATTTACTGTTGAACTGGAATTTTAATTATAAATTCCGTTCCCTTTCCAGGTGTAGATTGGCAGTCGATACTCCCACCATGCTTTTCTACTATAATTTGGCGGCTTATAGATAAACCTAATCCAGTTCCTTTACCTACAGCTTTAGTGGTAAAGAAAGGATTAAACAGCTTTGCTTTTACTTCTTCACACATTCCCGGGCCGTTATCGGAGATGTGAATAGCAACCCAATCATCTTCAATCATCATTGTGCGAATTTTAATCTGACTGGGATTTTGCTTAATATCTTCCAATGAACGTTGTTGATTATACTCATCTAAAGCATCAATAGCATTAGCAATAATATTCATAAATACTTGATTAAGTTGTCCAACATGACATTCCACTAGTTGGAACAAATTGTACTCTTTAACTACTTCAATTCCTGGATGCTCTGGTTGTACTTTCAAGCGATGATTCAAAATTGTTAACGTGCCATCAATACATTCATGGATATCAAACTCTGCCAGCTTAACTTCATCTCCTTGAGAGAAAATCTGCATAGACTTAACTATTTCACGAATACGCCGTGCGCCGAAATTCATAGATTTGAGTAAATTTAACAAGTCATTATCAATAAATTCTATGTCTAGATATTCTAGTTCTGATTGAATCAGAGGGGTAGGATTTGGATAATCTTCTTGATACAGATGCAGAAGATGTAGCATCTCTTGAGTATATTCATTGGCATGAATGAGATTACCATAAATAAAATTTACAGGATTATTAATCTCATGAGAAATGCCAGCAAACATCTGACCTAAGCTTGACAGTTTTTCACCTTGAACTAGCTTAATTTGTAGCTGTTTTAGCTCATCATAAGCTTGGTTTGCTTCAGCAAATTTCTGCTCTAGCAAAGTATTTTTATGCTCTAATTCTTGAGCCAAATTATACAACTTTAAATGCAATTTCACCCGGGACAGCAGTTCCTGTTGCTGAAATGGTTTAGTGATATAGTCCACGGCACCAACTTGAAAACCTTCAACTTTGTTGATGGTGTCAGAAAGTGCTGTCATAAAGATGACAGGAATATCTTGAGTTTGGGGATTCGCCTTTAATTGTCTACAGGTTTCAAATCCATCAATCTCTGGCATCATGACATCTAACAATATTAAACTTGGTAGTGCATATTTAACTCGTTCTAGAGCTACTTTCCCAGATTTTGCTACCCATACTTCCAGACCAGCCTGATCCAAGGCATCAGATAAAACACCTAAATTAGCAGGATTATCATCAACAATGAGAACTGTCTGATTTTGTGCATTTGCCAAATTCATAAATTATTTGTGAGATTGGAGTAGTGCCAGAATTTCTTGGTCTTGGAAGGCTTTTGCCAGTTGATGCAGATGTTTTGCAAAGGGAACATATTTTCGATCCATTTCTGTAATTAATGCTGCTTGTTTGATGATTCCCTTAAAGTTGCCTTTCATTACCAACTCATACAGAATTTCTATTTCTGCTTGGGGTGGTAAGACGAGTTCAGCATTTTCCATGTTTAGCTGATTGTCCGGCTTTTTCTGTTCATAAATCCAATCTAAATCAAGATAATGCCGCAATTTTTGAAATAGCAGACTTGCTTGTACGGGTTTGGGCATAAAATCATTACCACCTGCTTCTATGCTGCGGTGTTGATCGCTTTCAAACACGCTTGCTGAAGAAACAATAATCATAATGTCTTGATATGTTTCCGACTCACGAACACGCTTGATTAACTCGAAACCATCAAGTTTTGGCATGAGCAAGTCTGTAATTACTAAATCAGGTTGAAATTCCAAAATTTTCTGCCAACCCTCTTCACCATCGATAGCTTCAGTGACATTAAAACCAATGGGGCTGAGTAAATTGTTAATTACTGAGCGATTTTCCCATTTATCATCAATCACCAAAATCTTAGGTTTACGGTCTTTAATACCAATTATTTGCCCATAATCATCAGCTTGAGAGGTTTTTACCCACTCATCAGCTTCCGGTAAGTGGACTTCAAACCAGAAAATACTACCAACACCCACATCGCTTTGAACTTGAATAGTGCTACCCATCAATTCCACGATTCTTTGGCTGATTGCCAATCCCAATCCTGTACCTTCAATCTGCCGTCGTCTGTCGCCTGCTTGCTCAAAGGGTTGAAAAATTGCTTGTAGTTTGTCTGGGACAATCCCTATACCTGAATCCCGGATTTCAAAGCGAATTTTTCCTTCCGAAGCATAGCTAATTGTAAAGGTGACACTGCCAGCATCAGTAAATTTAATGGCGTTACTGAGGAGGTTGATTAATACTTGTCGCAGTCGTTTTTCATCAGCACGGATCGCAACAGGTAATTCTAAAGCTAATTGATGATGGAATTGAATGCCTTTAAGTTCTGCACGAATGCGGCACATTTCAGCTACACCTTGGAGAAATGCGGGGAAGTGGAAATCGCTAGGCATAAGTTCCACTTTCTGGGCTTCAATTTTCGACAAATCGAGGATGTCGTTAATTAAGGTAAGCAAATGGGAACCGCACTGGTAAATTACATCAATGCGTGATCGCTCGTCTTCATTCAGGTGTCTAGAACGTTGGAGAATTTGCGCGTAGCCGAGAATACCATTCAGGGGAGTGCGTAACTCGTGGCTCATGTTCGCAAGGAATTCGCTTTTAGCGTGGCTGGCGGCTTCCGCTGCTTCTTTTGCTTGAGCGAGGGCAAGTTCAAATTGCTTGCGTTCGGTAATATCGTTGTTAATTTCCAGTTGAGTATAAGACTGTCCTTTGGCATCGCGCTGTAGCGTCCAGCGACTTGAGACAATGATTTGCCTACCATTACGAGTGGTGTGGTGTAGTTCGCCTTCCCAATGTCCCTGCTCTAAAAACTCATTTAATACTGTTTCTATTGGTTTAGGAAAGTCGGTTTGTAGGAAGGTGTGAATGTATTTGCCAATCACTTCCTCTCTCTTCCAACCGTAGAGGATTTCTGCACCACGATTCCAGTATGTAATTCGGTCATCCATATCGCGAATAATGATACTGTCACTAGCTGAGTCCAAAATTTCTAAGGTTTGACGCAGCGCTTGTTCGGCTTGCCTGCGCTCAGTAATATCTGTGTTCGCACCTACCCACTCACGAAAACTATTATCTGGATTAAAAATCGGTACAGCACGGCAACTGAAGTAGCGATACTCACCGTCATAACGCTGAATCCGAGTCTCGGTTTCATAGACACTGCGGTTGGCAACTGCTGCTGACCATGCCTCATTCGTGTGAGCTTTATCTTCTGGATGCATCATATTTAGCCATCCCCAACCCCAGTGTTCTGCAACTGTTTGTCCTGTATAGGCTCGCCATTGGGGTTGGTCGGTGACAAATGCGCCTTCAGCATCAGTAGTCCAAATAATGTGTGAAGATGCTTCCAGTAGGGAACGGAATCGTTCTTCGCTCTGCTGTAGCGCTAGTTCTATTTGTTTGCGATCGTGGATATCGCTGCAAGTGCCAATCCACTCTCGAATACTGCCATCTGCTTCTAGGACTGGGACACCTCGGGTGAGTGTGTACCGATACTCACCATCATGCCGTCGCAACCGAAATTCCTGTTGATAGGGGCTGCAAGTCTTAACTGCTGCTCCCCATGACTCAGCCATTAATAAACGATCTTCTGGATGAATTGCATCTAACCATCCCCAGCCTTGATATTCTTCCCAAGTTTGACCAGTATATTCTCGCCAAGCAGGATTATCCTCAATGACAATGCCATCGGGTGGAGATACCCAAAATAACTGAGAAGTGGCGCTGATCAGATAGCGATAGCGTTCCTCGCTCTTTTGAAGTGCTAGTTCCGCTTGTTTGCGATCGCTAATATTGCGTGTGATGGCGATTGTGCCAAGGATGTTACCATCAGCATCTCGCCAAGGAGCTTTAGTAGTAAAAAAGGTGCCACTGATATTACCATTAGAGACATCTTCTTCATAAGTTTCCGCAATGCCTGTGGTGATAATCTGTTGGTCTTTCGCCATAATTTGGCGTGCATCATCTGGCGGAAGTAGTTGAGAATCGTCTTTACCAATAATTTCTTCAATTGGTTTGCCAATGAAGTTAGCCAAATTGCTGTTTAGAGCGACATAGCTTCCTTGACAGTCTTTAACGACAATAAAATCTGGAGTATTTTCTAAAATTGAGCGTAATAGTATGTTATTTTCGCTGAGAGCTTCTTGGGCTTGTTTGCGCTTAGTAATATTTTCGCTAAAAATTGTAATTCCACCAATTTCACCACTGGCCATATACCAAGGGCGAATTGACCAACTGACCCATTCTACAGATCCATCTGCCCGTGGGTAGGAATCTTCATCACATTGTTCTACCGCCCCTGCTAAACAGCGTTGGTGAATCTGCTTCCAGTGTTGGGGAATATCAGGAAATATCTCATAGTGAGAGTGCCCGAGAATTTCATTGGTCAGCTGATATTCTTCCTGCCATTTGCGACTCACAGCAAGGTAGCGCATTTCTTGATCTAATATAGCGATCGCAACGGGAGTAGATTCGATTGCTTGCTGCAAATAGACTTCGCTCTGATACAGATTGATTTCTGCCAGATTGCGATTGTTATTAATATTCTCTTTTTGTTTGGCAGTGTCTTGGGAGTTTTCCAATGGTAATATCTCGCTCATCTTAAATTTTGGATCTTACTGGAATTTAGTATTTTTACTCAGGAGTCAGATTCGCTATTTAAGATTAGTTACGTATAACCATCAGTGTTTGCTCTCCTGTAAGATAAAGAATTCCCTCCAGGCGCAAACAAATAACAAGGATTAAGCAAACTTAACGAGAAGCGTGTTACTTTCAGGGATCTGATGTAGATGCGATCGCCTCTTGGTGAATTACAATTGCAGGTCGATGCAACTCAATTGCAGGTCGATGCAACTCAATTGCAGGTCG
>JAVRCV020000052.1:0-300623 GCA_034530615.2 Aulosira sp. ZfuVER01 | reverse complement strand
AAAACTGGTTTACAAACTGTTGTTACTGTACCTCATAAACCTGCAATATGCTGTAACTCCCGCTGGCGCTTAATTAAAACTTCTAAGTCTTCCTTGGTTGCTAAATTAGCCCGATTATGGGGAATAATTTCATTTACTCGATCGAGGCAAGTATTTAACCCAGCCGCGAATTCATAGCGCGTTACTGGTCTATCGCCTCTATATGTACCATTAGGATAGCCAGATAGACAACCTGACTGAGGATTAACAGTGCGATCGCTTGGTGTTTGTGACCAAGTTTTCAATGGATAAGAGATAATTGTCGCCAATGCTAAAGAAGTTGCAAGAGTCGCTGGATTTAGCAAGCTAAAAATTGATGAGATTTTAAACATAAATATTAATTGCAGCTAGAAGCCGTCTACATTATCTACCTTACCAAAACTAAATTATTTTGGGAGAACAGCAAGACTTGAAATTCTCAAACAACAGTAAGTCAAGCCTTGCCTGATGGATATTTACTAGCATCTAGCCAACTATCAACTGACTCTTACAATACCAAAATCTCTCTTTTTATTGTTGGTATTATCTGCCTAAAAAGCAGTACGTGATTTCAAGAAATTATAAATAGCAATTGCAATTGCCAGAAGTAACAAGACATGAATGAGATTGCCGGCAATGTGTAATGCTAATCCCAAAGCCCAAAAAACAAAAAGTACAACTGCAATAGTCCAAAGTAAACCAAGCATAATTTTTCTTAGCAAAACATTATTAGCTAATAGTCTAAAGACACTGTGAATTGATTGATAACTATCTTACGGATGAATTATTGCTAAGTATATTAATAGCAAAAGCATTTATTTATACATTATGGTACTATTTGACTATCTCATCACTATCAGGCTCAAGCACTTACTAAATTTTCTCTGATTAATTAAAATTTTATAAAGCGATTATTCACTTAGTAAACTTTTATTTATCAAGTCAAAAATAGCTTTGTATTGTTAATTTTTGTATAGCCTTTTCTAAAACCATTTAATAAATTAACTATTCCTTCAGGCTGCAACAATTAGTTCTAGCGGTAGATAGAATAACCAGGTTTGAAATGATAACTTAAGTCTAACAGTAAAAACTCTTTTGTCAGTTGAAAAAGTATGAACATTCTTGCTTGGATTGTTTTAGGTCTCATTGCCGGTGCTATTGCTAAAGCTATCTATCCCGGTCATCAAGGCGGCGGCATTCTAGGAACAATTTTGCTAGGTATCATTGGTGCATTTGTTGGTGGTAGCTTGGGTATATTCTTCAGTACGGGAACCCTAGCATTAGCTGCTCCTACTCTGAGTATCACTGGCATCATAGTGGCCGTTATTGGTGCAATTGTTGCTGTGTTCTTGTGGAACCTACTAACTCATCGGAGTGCTCTATAAAAAGTTAATTTGTCTCAGGTATTTAGTAAACCTCAGGGAGCCAAGTTTAATTATATTTATCCCTGAATTAAATTAAAGAAATAGCGCTGGCTGTAGTAGGCTGGCGCTATATATTTATGTGGTGAATTATTTTTATCTTCGCTTTAACCAAGCAAATAGATCGTTAACAGAGAGATTCAGATTGATACATTGTAAAACAGGCAATACTTCAGACCCAGATCCCAAATCTGGCAGACGATTAGGCTGGTAAACTAAAATTGAGCATTCTCTTAGATCTATCAACCATCCAAGCTGAGTACCATTTCTTAAACAGTACTGTATATTACCTGTTACCTTAGTCTGACTTTGATCGGGCGAGAGAATTTCAATTATCCAAGCTGGTGCGAATTCAATCCCAGTGCTAGCGATATCACCATTTTCATCTAGTGGTATTTGATTGCTAGCAACGATAACTACATCAGGAACAACAGAACGATTACCAAAAGAAAAACGTAATTCGAGAAAGGCTTCATAGTTGCTATCTGCTGTATCTATTACAGCAACTAAACGCTTTTGCAATAGCCTATGTTTGCCTCCACCCCTTGGTTTTTGAACTGCTTCTCCGTTAATGTATTCCCAAGCTGGGGACTCATCAATGTATGAAAGCTTTAAGAACTCTTCTAGAGTGCTACTTGGAACTGCAATTGTCATTTCCCTCACCATCCTTTAATTAAGCATATTTATGGTTTGGGGATAGTCTCAATATTAAACTGAAATTGAGATTATAGCATTGACCGTCGCTACTCTGCCCTAGTAGTCTGTCCCATTAATTTTTGATGAGTTCATAGTCAAAACTTTAGTCCTGACTACGAGTGGATAGATACTGGATTTTCGCTTAAGGTGGTGTTAGTCATGCTGTATCTGCTTTATCAATGAATAAGTAACAAATTACTGGAACTTTATGGAACAGTCAGATCCTAGAGAATTTGCCCGCCAGGGAAATATAGAGGCGATCGCAGTCTTAATCAAACGCGCACTGCAAACTCAAAGAATTACTAGTAAAATTAACCTCAAGGATGGCTGCCTGCAAATATTACTGGTATCTGACACAATTCCTAATGAGCAAGCTTTAGTCAATTTGATTCGCACAGAGTTGCAGCTTCTCAATGCAGACTTTGCCAAAACTGTCAGAATTTATGGGCGAGAACTAGGTAGTGAAATTCCCGCTTGGGTGCAAGAATTTCCTTTAAAACCAATATCAACAAATAATTCCCAAGAAATCACAAGTCTGCAATCTTCAACTACTGGTCATAAAATTGCATCAAAACCTAGCATTAGTTCACCTCGTTCTTCAGTTGATTTTCTCAATCAACGTATCGACGCTTTGGAGTTTTTACAAACGCTGCGGACTTTTCGCTTTTCTGCGGTTGTTCCTTATCGAGAAGCCCTCAGTCCGGGTTTGTATGGTCATACAAGTGTAAAACTACTGCTTTTCTTCGGTTTATTTCCTCTTGCAGTCAGCTTTATTTTCAGCCAAATAGGTTTTACAGTTGGCTTGGAACAAACTGCTTGGGTTTTGGGTGTCTATTACGCTTCAATTTGGGGAGTTGTTCTGCAAAACTTGATCAGACCTAAACATTTTTCTTGGCGTGAAATATTCAAATGTGTTCTCTTCACAGTGTTTGTTGGTATCCCGTTGTTGCTGTTTATTCAAAAAGTTCCGATATTTAGCTTTCTCTACGCTGCTACCGATTGGGGATTGATTCCGAGATTGATTGGTTTTGTTTTGGGTGTGGGTGTTCTAGAAGAAGTATGCAAGGCGTTACCTATTTATCTATTCTTTCTGCGTGTTGGTAAATTAAGCGACCCCCTAACATTAGCTTTTTATGGCACGATGTCGGGACTGGGATTTGCAATTTCCGAAGGGGTTGTTTATTCTGTGGTCTATGCCTTCGGTTTAGTGCAAGGTGAAATTGATTTTGGTGCTTACGTTTTAACTAATACAATTCGGTTTGTCTGCTTACCTTTATTTCATGCTATTTGGGCAGGAATTGTTGGCTATTTCCTAGGATTAGCCTCAATTAATCCTTCCCGCCAAGTTGCCATTATTGTGATTGGCATAGCGATCGCAGCTATGTTACATGGTCTTTATGATACATTTTCTGGTGGTTTCCTAGGTCTTACGGTCATGGCATTTTCTATTCTGCTATTTGTGGCTTATCTCCAGCACAGTCAACAAATGATTGAAGATTTGAAACAGGCCGAATTGGGTAGGAGGAATGAAAATAATTTGTAATTCGTAATTCGTAATTAAAGACAGTTTCAATCAGACTAAATCACGTGTTATACCAATTCACAAAAATTCGGATAAATATAGATTCTTCGTTGGGATTTAGCATTGCTAAACCCTTACCCAATTCTCGGTTAAGCATATTCAATTTAGAATGTGATACCAATTTGAAAAAAGAACGAAATAGATGTATCTGTAGAAGCGGGGAAACCGCGCTCCTACAGCAAATTAGTATTAATTACGAATTAGTAATTAATTGTTCCTCACTAACCCAAGTACCATGAAACCCATAAGGTACTCGCTGGGGAATAATTACCCGCGCTACAGGTTCACTCGTGATATCTTGGGCATGAATTACTACTAATTCGGAAGTTTCTAAACCTTCATCGTAGACAAAAGTTATTAGCCAGCCATCATCCTCATTAGTTGCATCCAGACGCGGCGCAAATACAGCTTCGCCACCATAGCGTCCCTGTCCAAATTGATGAGTTTGAGATGTCCCACTATTGAAATCGTACTTAATTACACCATTAAACAGAGCTAAGGGACTATTCGCAATCTTAGCAACGTAGCCGTATCGTGTTTGTCGCCCTAATAAGTTTTCGTTGACGCGAGGGAATTCCGCAGCTACATCGTCTAATTGTCGTTCGTGTACTGTCCCTGTTTTCAGATTAAACCGCCATTCATGCAGACGAGGAATATTGCCATCAGGATCGGTTTGGTTATCTTCACTAGCTAAGACAGTAGTGGAACTCATGCGACAGGCGATAAGTACCACCTCATCACCCGCTTCGTAAGCATTGAGGGTATGAAAGACGTAGCACGGAGAACTTTCAAACCAGCGGATATTACTGTTGTCGCCATAACGTGGGACAATACCAAAGCGACTAGGGCGATCGCTCTCAAACATCATCATTGATTCTCCCCGTTGTAGCCTTTCGGCGCTGAAAGTCAGGGGTAAATCCATGAAAATTGTGTAGTTTTCAGTGATGGCAAAATCATGCATCATCACTGGAGTGGGTAGATCAATTGGTACTGTCTGCAACAACTCACCTGCGGCGGAAACTCTGCTGTATTGCAAATATGGCGGTGCAAAGGAGTAGCCAAAGAATATCATCTCCCCTGTCACAGGATCTACTTTAGGATGGGCTGTAAAGGCAGAAACTAGTTTGCCATTGTAAGTATACTCGCCAATTGTCTCTAACTCAGGCAAAGTAATGGCGTGGGGTGCGCCGCCTTCATTCAGCGCCAACATTTGACCAGCGTGCCAAACTAGAGCAGTATTGCCAGTATTTTTGTAAGCACCGTGGGGATTGTCCATGCGGGGTGGTTCCATTAATCCAGTCCAGATTGCCTTTCCGGCTTCATGCTCAATTTTCCATCCCCTGGTTTGGACATAGCGATTGCAATAAGTCGCTTTACCGTTGTTAATTCTTACACCATGTAACATTCCATCGCCATCAAACCAATGGTATTTACCTATGGGCGGCCATTGGGGATTAGGCCCGTTGCGGACAAACATCCCCGATAAGTCTGGAGGTAGTTGACCAATAACTTGTAATGTGTCTGTGGTGATTTCTTTTTGGACTGGTGCAAAATTGCCATCAAGATACGGATCAACTGCTGTAGTTGGAATTGTATTAGTTGTCATTAGGAGCAAATTTGATAAAGGCACTGTGTCCAATATATTTTAGCGATCGCTCTTTTCTGGCTGCGTGTGCGATCGCCTTTGGAGAAATAAAGTTCCCCGTACCCGCTTATTGATAGAGTTAAATTAGCGATCGCAACCTTAGTCTTTCAAAGTTGTAATATTTACGTTCTCTGACATGAGAATACCCTTAAATGGAATATAAGTACTGGAAAAATCTCATGGCAGACCTGAATGGTACTTGGCTAGGAACATACTGGCAACAAGGAGTCCCTAGCCGCTTTGAAGCGGTCTTCGTTCAAAGTGGCAATGCGCTCAGTGGCTCTATTTTAGATGACAATTACTTAGGAGAAGCCCAAATTACTGGGGAAGTACATGGGCGTAGTATTAGTTTTACCAAACGGTATTTAATCACCTCCCCCGCGCCAATTAAATACATTGGCACCCTCTCAGAAAATGAAGACTATATAAAAGGACAGTGGAATATCGGCCCCCGGTACTCTGGCCCTTGGGAAGCACGACGCAGTGGCGAAGATCTCATGGCTGAACTCAAAACTCGGATTCAAAAGCAGATTCCCCAGGCGATGGGATGAGGAGAGGGAGCAGGAGAGTAGGGGAGCAGGGGAGCAGGGGGACAAAGGGGACAAGGGGGACAAGGAAGCAGGGGAAGAGATGATGCCCAATGACCAATACCCAATGCCCAATGCCCAATGCCCAATGACCAATGACCAATGACAAAAAAGGGAAGATATCTTGAACCTAACAGTTTATTTTCTGCGTCACGGACAAACAGAATGCAGTCGGAATAATGCCTTTTGCGGTTCGATAGACTCAGAACTAACGGCAGAAGGTTTGGAAATGGCTGAAGCTTTTGCAGCTGCATACAGTTCTACCCCTTGGAGAGCTATATATTGCAGTCCCATGCGGCGAACTGTGCTAACAGCAGCACCTTTATGTGCAGCGATAGATACGCAACCAGAACTGCGGGATGGTTTAAGAGAAATTAATTATGGTAAGTGGGAAGGAAAACCACCAGAAATCATTAACCAAGAATATCACGATGATTATCTGCGTTGGTCAGCCGATCCAGCGTGGTATGCGCCAACGGGTGGAGAAATGGCAATTACCATAGCTCATCGTGCCATCCAAGTAATTGAAGAAATTAAGCACCTTTATAGTAGTGGCAATGTTTTAGTAGTTTCCCACAAAGCAACCATCAGAATTATTCTGTGCAGTTTATTGGGTATTGATGTCGGACGCTTTCGCTATCGTATCGGCTGTCCAGTTGCCTCAATCAGTACTGTAGAATTTACCTCTCACGGCCCCGTGTTGCGAACTTTGGCAGACCGTACACATTTAACTGAACGGTTACGCAATTTACCCGGAACTTAACCTAAGTATGTCGCGGCGGGAGGATGTCAAAAAACCTGGATGTGGTTGGCACTGCTCACTTACTAAACTTATTGACATATACTCAACAGCAACAGTGTTTATATTCAGTATTTATGTTGTTAAACTCAAGCTTGAAAAAGATTTTTCCTAGTGTATGCTTATTTGGTTTGAGCCTAAGCATCAGTGCTTGCTCATTCAAGTCTCAAGAACCTAATCAGCCAATAACTAACTCCAAGCCCATAGTTGCTAAAAACACAGAATTACTCGCTTCAACACCCACACCAGAAGACAAAGCCATTCCCAAATATGACCATATCTTTGTCATTGTGGAAGAAAATAAATCTTACGACCAAATTATTGGCAACCCAAATGCACCGATCATCAATCAACTAGCAAAAACCTACGGCTTGGCTAAAAACTTCTACGGCGTGGTACATCTCAGTGAAGCTAATTATATCGCCATGTTGGGGGGCAGCACTTTTGGTATCCATGATGATGATGCTTTTTATTGCCAAGCTGGTAATTCAGACAAGTTTTGTTACAATTCTCGTCAACCTGGCTATGCTAGCCATACTATTACGTCTCAAAGCTTAATCGACCAGCTAGAAAAAAAAGGTTTGACTTGGAAGGGATATTTTGAAGATATTCCATTCCCAGGCTCAAAGGTTGTTGTAGCTCCCAGCGTCAAACGGGCGCTGTACGCAGTCAAACATAACGGTTTTCTGAACTTCAAGAAAGTCCAAGATGATCCAAAATTATCCAGTAAGATAGTTGAAATTAACCAGCTCACCACTGACCTCAAAAGCGACAAAGTTCCCAATTATAGTCACATCATCTTTAATCAATGTCATGAAATGCATGGTTTAGAAGAGTGTCCCAACCTGCAAAATTTAATTAAAACGGCTGATGGGATGATTGATAAAGTTGTCAAACAAATTACCACTTCTAAGCTGTGGGCTGAGTCGGGCAATAATGCCATTATTATTACTTGGGATGAAGATAATAATCCACTTAACAAAACAGCAAGTCAAGGTTGCTGTGGTTATGAACCCAAGAGTCAAGCTAACTTTGGCGGTGGACACATTGCGACAATTGTCATTACCAATCACGGCTCACGGGGAGTAGTGGATAATACACCATATAATCACTACTCATTATTACGCACTACTGAAGACGCTTTTGGCATCTACGAATACCTAAACCTTGCAGGTGATACAAGCAAAGGAGTGAAGCCGATGACCGCCCTGTTTACGAAAAAATAAATAAAGCGAGAACAGGAAACAGACCACAAGAAGTTTCAGATGGGGATTTCAACCTCACCTAAAACAGTCCGCTACAAATATTCTTAAATCACCGCATCTTCTAATGAACTAATAACAATTATCTTTGATTTCATCAACGGTGCGTTATGGCTTTTCGCCTAACACGCCACTACTGCTGTAACAAGGCGAAAGTTGTGTATTAGATTTCTAATTGATAGGGCGCTAAAGCGCAACTACGAACATTGTTTATTGCAACATTTTAGCCTGGCCACGCCACTACAACGTAAAATATTCATTTAGCCAGAAATATTCCAGCCATCAAAACAAAATAACAAATGCCTGGAACATTCGATTTTAGTCATTTCCAGGCATTTATTTGGTTGTACGGGACTGGTGCGTCTCGAACGCACGACCTAGCGCTTAGGAGGCGCTCGCTCTATCCAACTGAGCTACAGCCCCAAGGATGAAGCATATATAATGATAGCAGTAGTTTTAACCAGACTGCCAAGAATCATCCCAGGAACCACCACCAGTTTCTAAACCACACAGAGAACTTTGTGCTTTCAAGATGATTTGCGGTTTACCGTCACAGATTTCTCGCAACTGCAAATCTAGTTGTCCTTGCATTGTGTCTCGACAACAGTACATTAAACCGTTTGTAGTCGGCGCACGTAAAGGTGTACCAGGTAAATCTGTCGTTCCGATTAAATCAACTTCATAATTTGAGTTGCGTGCTTGCATTTCCCATCTACCCCAAGGCTGTATATTCCAACTAACTTCCGAGTTCCAAGGAACAAATTCATAAAACTTGCCTTGATAATGCACGCCAATCATGGCTACAGATTCCATCCACCACAGTACACCGCGCCGTCCACCTCCTGCGGTTAATGCCAAGTCGGGTTCGTTGTGGAAGCTATTACAATTTAGCCAAAACCATCTTTTAGGAAAAGCACCACCCCAATTTTTCTCACCGTAGGCTGGGGCGTTGGTGAATTCGTAGATTTTGCCATTCCAATCAATCCACCCACTAGCTAAAGCGTGAGCCATTAAAATTTGCCATCCGGGTTCAAAAATCTGCAAAAATGAGAGCCAGCCAGCAGTTGATTGTTGCAGACTGCCATGATTACCCCAGCCATATACTGGCTTAATTTCATACTGCCAACGACAATAATTACCCGTAGCAGGGTCGCTAATTATTCCTTGATTTAAGGTGGCTGTAGCTTGATAGCCTTGTTGAACATGATGTTCAAACTCTGCTGGAAGCAGGTAGAAGGGTTGGGTAGGTAAATCTGTTTTACCCCAATGAGCCAAAGCTAAAACATCTCGACTCGCCCAAAATTTTGTGACATCAGGAAAAGTCCGACAGAGATATTCATCGTTTGGCCCTAAGACTTGGGCCGCACCACCACTGTGGGGTTGATTGCCAATCGGGTCTTCAATAGAGTACATGAAGGCAAAAGTTTGACCGCAATCAGGTAAGGTGACGCGATAATACCAGCCTTCAAAGAAGCGGCGACTGCTACCATCCCAGTGGTAGCCAGAATGGGGTGTTTGGGTGTTGTCGAGGAAATTTCTGGGAATACTAAGCATAGTTTCAATTATTGCCTATTTTCCAGTATGCGCCTTGATATCGATCGTGCCTACGAAATTTTGGAGTTGAAACCCAATGCATCACCACAGGAAATCAAGCAAGCTTACCGTCGTTTGGCTAAGATTTGGCATCCAGATAGTTTTCTCGAACCTCAGCAAAAGCTGGTAGCGGAAGAAAAGATTAAAGAAATTAATCAAGCTTATGACAAGTTAAAGTTTGATCGGGCAGAGGCGATCGCAGAATCTTCTCAATCTCATCAAATCAAGGTTGATGCTTACACATCCAATGCCGAAACTTTCTATAAACGTGGTATGGAGAATGCTCAACGAGGAAGATATGCTGAAGCAATTGAGGATTTTACCCAAGCAATTCGCCTCAATCCCAACTATTTTGAAGCTTATAAATATCGGGGGTTAGCCTGTTCCAAATTAGGATATGAGAATAGAGCTAAATCAGATTTGAAAAATGCGGTACAGCTGGAACTTCAACAGAAAATAACACAGCCCAAACCTGCATCGTCACCACCAAAGCCAGCCACATCTGAAGCAAAAACTCAAGCTTCACCTTGGAAATGTGTACACACTTTAAATCATTTGAATTGGGTTGTTGCAACTGCAATTAGTCCAGATGGGCAATTTCTCGCTAGTGGAAGTAGTGACAACACCGTAAAAATTTGGCATCTCAAAACAGGGAAATTAATACATACTCTAACTGGTCATACTAAGTCGATAAGATGCCTGGCTTTTAGTCCAGATAGCCAAACTTTAGTGAGTGGTAGTAATGACTGCACTATTATGGTTTGGCATGTATCTAGTGGGAAATTAGCCAACACTCTCAAGGTACATTCAACCCCTGTTGTTGCTGTTGCTATAAGTTCAGATGGTCAAACTTTGTTCAGTGGTGGTAGTGATACTGCAATCAAGATTTCGCATATAGCTATGGGGCAATTATTGCACGTCCTAAAAGGACATTCTGATGTGATTTATTCCCTTGCTATTTGTTCAAAGCAGGAAATTTTAGTTAGTGGTAGTGGCGATCGCACTATTAAAATATGGAATTTAAGAAACAAGAAACTGTTGCATACTTGCACAGGACATTCCAGTTGGGTTACTTGTGTTGCTATTAGCCCTAATGAGCAAATTGTAGCTAGTGGCAGTTATGACCAGACTATCAAGCTATGGAATATCAGTACAGGTAAGCAAATTAACACTCTTGCAGGACATCACAATTTTGTTTGGTCTGTGGCTTTCACCCCCGATGGTGAGTTTATTGCTAGTGGTAGCGCCGACCAGACTGTGAGAATGTGGCACGTTAAAAATGGACAACAAGTTTACACTCTCGGCAGTCATTCAGACTGGGTTAATTCTATTGCTTTTAGTCCCGATGGTAAAACCCTTGCCAGCGGTAGTCGAGATATAACAATTAAAGTTTGGCAGTGAATTTAGTATGAGGCGATCGCAAATTGTCTTTGAAGTTATTGGCTGGATTTTAAGAATTTTCGAGAAATCGTTAGCATGGATTTACATGATTACTTATTTTTTCAGTCTGCGATATGTCTAAATACCAGCCGCGATCGCATCCACACCTGAGTATCAATGATTCTTTGGAAATTCTGGGACTCAAACCCGGTGCATCGCAGGTGCAGGTAAAGCAAGCTTACCGTAAATTGGTGAAAATTTGGCATCCCGATCGCTTTTCTGACCAACAGCAAAAACAGGATGCTGAGGAAAAAATTAAAAAAATCAACGTAGCTTACAACCATCTCAAGTCTGAACAGTTACCTACTGTTGTTGAACCTCCTCCATCTTCGCCAACCAATCCTACCAGAGTATCTGTCAATCGCTGGAATGCCGAAACCTTCTATAATTTGGGTGTGCAGAACGCTACGCAAGGGAGATATCAAGAAGCGATCGCAGATTTTACTAGAGCAATTCGCCTCAATCCTCGCTACATTGATGCATATAAATACCGTGGGCTAGCTTGTTCTCAACTAGGATATGAATATCGAGCTACCTCAGATTTAAACAAAGCTGCACAGCTAGAACAAGATTTAAGAGGTGCAAAAACTCCGTTTACATCCTCATCTTCCAGATGGTCAACCTCATCAAGACCTGCATCAAATTCTCGACCTCTAGTAAAAAGATGGTGTCAGAAAATTAAAAATTGGTTGAAGTTCAACTGGTCTTGGAGATAAAATACTAATCCTTTCAAAAAGCTAAATAAATCCCTTCTGATTTGAAAATAAGGCAGAGGGCAGAGGGCAGAGGGCAGAGGGCAGAGGGCAGGAGGCAGAAGGAAGGAGTAAGAATTTTCATGCTTGGTTGTGCTAAAAGTGTGCATGACTATGAATAGCTGGTTTGAAAATTCTGAGTGCTTAGTACAGAGTTAAGAGTAATTTAATTATTCTCCTTGTCCCCCTTGTCCTCCATATCCTTTTTCATGCATGGTGATGAAATTGTTTCATTGAGAGTTCCTTCTGCCCTCTTGCCTTTGCCTTCTGCCTTTCTTCATCAATTAGCAAAATTATTAGCTAACTAACCTGTTAATACGCTAATAGTTATCGCACGATTGCCAATATTCCACCTTTAGATGGAGGAAAAACTCCCTACTAGCGATAGAGCCGTTGACGCGATCGCAGAGGTTATTCTGAATCATAACAAAGCAAAGGTAACAAATAAAACACAATCCAAAATTTGACATACAAGGATTTTCAGATTTTTTAAAACGTTTGTTTATTCCAAATTCTAGTTTGTCAATTTTTATTAATTGAGGAGTGAAATAATGACTATGAATAATCCAGGCGATCGCGACAATTATCGCAGTGAAAATCGGCAAGAATCCTATACAGACGCTAACGGTGAAACGCGGACTCACGTGCAAAGAACTACTGAAACAGTTCACAACACGCCTAATTCTTATGGGAGTGGTTATGTAAGTGGTCGTGATAGTGAACGGAGATATCAGCAAGCTAATTTAGCAGAGCGTGATAATAGTAATACTGCTAATGGTTTACTGATAGGTGTTATACTTACTTCCCTTGTTACTTTGGGTGCAGCAGCATTATGGTACTTTAACCAGCGCAACAACCCCGCTGTGGACAATACTGCACCAGTAGTTGTTCCTGTACCTGTACCCAATAGTGCTAGTCCTTCTCCGGCGGCTAGTCAATCTCCCCAGTCCCGAACCACAATCATTGAAAGAACTAGAGAAGTACCTGTGGTGATTCCACAACAGCAGGCTCCAGCATCATCTGCACCTGCACCTGCACAACCTAATATTAATATTACTGTTCCATCTCAGCGACCTGCTGCTGAAAAAGCCCCAACTTCCAGCCCCCAAAATCCAACTACTAACACTCCTGCTCAAGATAAGAAGAGTGATAGTTTGACAAATACTCCTCTTTCAGGAGCAGACAAGTCAAATACCAATTCTAACAGCGGTGCTTCTTCCTCCGGAGACAGTACAACTGGGGGTTCATCTCAGTAACGTCATCTAATACCAATTTTCCAAAAGAAAGCGACAGATGCATTTGTTAGGGTGGGGTTTCCTCACCCTTTACTTTTAATCTATAACTATTACTTTCTTAAGAAAGATTGCCAAATTATTGCGATAAATTAATACCGATCAAGTTTGGTAAATATATAGTGATGCATAAAAAAGAAGGTGCTACATTAAGAGCAAGGTACAAAAAGGTTAAAAGTTAACTAAAACCTTGAGATTAGAGCCTGTGCCTCCTGCTCTAATATCCTCGCAATCACTACTCAGTTGTCGCATCCGTTGAAAGTGTTTTCGCCTTAAACTCATCGATAATTGTTTTGGAGGTGATTGAACGCACAGCCAGAAATACCTGCCTAGTTGGAAAAAGGATGCACAAGTAATTCTGGAGAGATAGAGTTGCGAAGATTGTTCGTAGTCCACCTTAGTTTAGCTATATTCCTTCTGAATTTCCAAATTTTCTCGAACGATTGCATATTCCAAGAACCGCCCTAAGCTGCCGATATTCTCCCATCGTAGCTTGAGGCGGTTTCAAGTATGTAAGTCAATAGTCAATAGTCAAGAGCATTGACTGGGGACGTGGGGATAAGAAGGACAAGGAGGACAAGGGAGACAAGGAAGACAAATAACAAATGACCAATGACACAGGACTATTAACTAATTAAAGTAATTACAGTGACTTCTGGTGGACAAAATAAGCGTCCTGGTCGATAAGTTCCTAAGCCACGATTGACATATAACTGATTATTTCCTACTTTGTGAAAGCCTTGCGCCCACTCCCAATATCGGACTACTTTCGAGAAGTCTCCTAGTAAAAACGGAACCCAACGCCGCAATTTTTTGGGTAATTTTTTCAAAAGCTTTTTATAATGAAACACCACAGGGCCAATACCTGGTAATACAATGTGACCTCCGTGAGTATGACCAGATAGCTGTAAATCTACTCGCCATTGTTGCAATATCTGGGCAGTATCTGGATTGTGAGATAAAACGATGCGGGGTGTGGCGGAGTCTAGTTGACTTATTACTGGTGCAGGTTTGAATTCTCGTGACCAATAATCAGCTAATCCTACTAATGGTAATTCTTTTCCTAGTGGATAGGCGATTTCATTCCACAAAACATGAATTCCAATGCTAGTAAAAGCATCTGTAACTTCTGCTTTGGAGTGGCTGTAATGGATGTCGTGATTACCAAGTATGGCGTAAATACCATAACGACTTTCTAAATGTTTAAGTCTTTGTGTCAATTTGTGAATTGGGGCGGGATCGTCGGTAACATAGTCACCAGTTAAGACAACTAAATCAGGTTCTGCTTCATTACTCAGTGCGATCGCTTCTTCTAACATTTCTTCCGAGAGTCGCATCCCATCGTAATGAAAATCTGACAATTGCACTAACGTTGTACCTTCTAAAGACACAGGTAAATCTGTAATCTTAACCGTTATTTTATCTACTCTTAAATGTCCTGTAAATAACCAATGCATAGCGCAACAGATACTCCTGATAGCAGCGCTTACAGCTTACCAAAAAATAAAATCTATCTTAATTAATTGCTGTAAATTGCAGCAGTATAATTAGGTTGGTATCAATTTAATTAGTAATTCATTTGAAATTTTACTGCTAAATCACTTACCTTGTAACGTAATAACAGTAACTTCTGGAGGACAAAACAAACGTCCGGGGAGATAAGTTCCTAAACCACGATTGACGTATAATTGATTTTTTCCTATCTGATGTAAACCTTGTGCCCATTCCCAATGGCGGATGAAAGAGTAATCGTTTTTCAAATATGGAATGCGCCGACGCACTTTTAAAGGAATTTTTCGGACAATTTTTCGATAATAGAGTACTCCAGTCCCCAATCCTGGAATCACAATTTGTCCACCATGAGTATGACCAGATAATTGTAAATCCACCCGCCAAGCTTGTAATATTTCCGCAGTATCAGGATTATGAGATAAAACAATCCGAGGAGTAGCGGCGTCTAGCTGGTTCATGACTGGTACAGGGTTAAATTCCCTAGAGTATCGATCCGCTAATCCAACTAAGGGTAATTCTTTCCCTAATGGGTAGGCGATTTCATTCCACAGAACGCGAACACCAACCTGATTTAGAGCATCTGTAATTTCTGCTTTTGAGTGTTTGTAACATATATCATGGTTGCCCAATACAGCATAAATACCAGCGCGACTTTGGAGATTCTTAAGTCGTAAAGCTAGGTTGTGAATTGGTTTTGGGCTGGTAGTTACATAGTCACCAGTCAATACAACTAAATCGGGTTCAGCTTGATTGCTAACTGCGATCGCCTTTTCTAGCATTGCGTCCGACAGCCGCAAACCATCATAATGAAAATCCGACATCTGCACCAGTTTTTTACCTTGTAAGGATGCAGGTAAGTCTGCAATCTTAACCGTCAATTCCTCTGTACTCAACGGCCCAGATAGTAACCAGTGCATAAAGCGCTCAATAATCCTGAATATTAGCGCTTATAGCTTAACTAAAAATTGTGCGATCGCCTGTCCACCTGAAACAACTTCTTGAAAAATTCATGAATGCGATCGCTTTTTTATGTATTTATACTTAGATAATTAGCAGCCCAAGCGTAAGCCGATGGCTTAGTAGCAAAGTTACGTACTCTCTGAATAGATGCAAAAGTATGAGTAAATCAACTAATTTTGATTTTCTTAGTGATTGCAATACATCCAGCTACTACAAAAAAAGCAAACTCAGCCAATAAAAATGCTCCTAACGATCCTATCAGCGCTTGCTTAATTAAAAGTGCTACTAAAGCAGTGGCTCCCGCACTACCACTAAAATATAAACCAGTAGCTAAACCTGTTTGATGAGAGGGAACTTTTCCTAAGCAAAAGGGAATCATACTCACAAAAATTAAGCTAAAACTCACACCAAAAGCAACTATATAACCAACCACAAATGCGTCGATGTCATTTAATAAAGCCATTCCCATTGAGCCGGTCATTGTGCCTAAGCCTAGTAACATTGCTTTATTAGCACCTATTTGCGCCGTCCATTCTCCCAAAACAACGGAAGCGATCGCAGATACGAAAAGTATGCCAGAGGTAATAAATTCTAGTCTGACACCAGGGAATTGAGTTTGCAATTCTTGAGGAAATATCGACATTAATAGGTTTACTTCTAATCCTGTACCCAAACCAACCACAAAAATTAAAATTAATAATAAAGTAGGAGCATTAGCTGGAACATCCTCATTTATAGGATAGGGCTTCCAGGTATGTATAGGAGTTAACGATCGCAAAATATATCCTCCCATCACCAAAGCGATCGCTCCTAACAAAAAAGTCATTGAGGCACCAATATTATTGATAAAAATATTTAATACTGGCCCAATAGCTCCAATAAAGCCAAATACGAATACTAAAACAGCATTAGCTTGGGGTAATTCGGTTACAGGTGCAAACTGTGTTAATAATGCGATCGCCGGGCCGCGAAAAATAATCATGGCGATTACCCACGCCGTCATCAGTGCAGGTACTAACCAGCGGATACCTCCTTGCAACTTCTGTTCTAGTAACAGCGAGACAATGACAAAAATCGAGCCTGCCAGTGTTACGCCTATACTAATCATGGGTAAGCGATTGCCTAAGCGCTGTTGGATGCGATCAGAAAATCGCCCTACAAAAGGTTCGATAAATGCGGCCAGTAAGCCTTGTATTATCCCTAGCCAACCTGCTAATTCTACAAACTCCAGCTTTTGTAATATTTTTGGTTGATAAAAATTGTAAGTCATCCAACTGAAGATAATTCCAGCCACTAAAGCAGCTAATCCCCAAACTTGTCGCCATAAAACCTCTGGACGAGAATCGAAAGAGTTAACCATAAATTTGTCTTACTTGTTTGCATTAGTGGCGCAATTTTCGGATAAGTCTGCTCGGAAAAATGGCATTATAAATTGCATAATGCTGAGGTCGCAAACCACATAATTAATTACTATTTAGATTTGGTTTTGAAGAAATATGCACTCTCCAAACCAAAAACCTATTGTTTGCCCAGAATGAACAAATAACTCATCTTGGAAGCAATGATATTTTGCTAATACTAAAGTAGTAGTTATAACTTTAGAAGGTTTTTATAGCAGTGTCACCACAGAGCAGCCATTGGTAAAATATTCCCATTGACAAACAACTGATATCTCTTATATTTTATTATCCGTGTAGTCAATTCACCTGAGGGTTTATCCCCATTTAGTAAGTATAAATATTAAACAAATCCCAAGTATAAAATTTTCATCTATCATTAATTCTTAATCAGAGCAGCAGTCCTTTCAGCAACCATAATTATTGGGCATTAGTGCTAGTTTGAAACACTTGAAGTCAACCAGCATCAATATGTATAGGACTGGTATTTGATTTTTGAGATACACATACGGTCGAATGTTGCTGAAATAAGATGGATTTAGATGTCCGGCTTAGGATGCATCTGGCTAATAAGGGGTAATACCCTTCGCTTATCTCGCAGTCACTCTCCGAGAACCCCTACGGCGAACGCCAGTTTGACGGGATGGAAACCGACACCACCGACTGGACTCACCATAGAATGGTGCGGCTAATTGCACAAAGCCTGCGGACGAGATAACGGTTAGCGCGATACTTTGACTTTTACAAAAATGTGGGCAATGGCAAGGCTTACCCAATCGACTCTTGTTGAATTTGCCAATTTACCAACTTACCACAGGCGGTAAAGTCATCGCTACAATTTCTTAAAATCACGACTGGTAAAACGATCGCGCAAATCAACATACCCGTTACATTTACAAAATAGTCCAAAAGCCTATAATACAAGCTGTTTGAATTTCTCGTAACGATACTATGCTTGCAAAACCAACTTGGCAAAACGATCTCAGGCGCTAAACCCTACATAACCTCTAGTTTCCCTGCCTACTGTTGCACTCATTAGGTTATCAGACTATAAAGTGTCACAATCTCAATATTTGACAGCAATTCGTGAAATTTGAGTATTTTACTGATTAACTCACCATCATAATTATCTTTATTATCCAATCAGCCGGAGTACGCAATGTCAAAAAACATACTAAATATTAATTTTATCCGTGCTGTTTCACTCACTATGACGATAGGATTTTTTGGGTGTGTTAACCAAGCAACAAGCACTTCATTCACCCAAACCACGACTAGGGTTAATTATAATCTTCCGAAAGTTGTTGCTACAACAAGTATAATATGTGACCTAACAAGACAAATTGCTAGGAATACAATTAACCTTACCTGCTTGATTCCCCCTGGTGCAGACCCCCATCTTTATCAGCCAAAGCCGGAAGATCGCAAAGCTATTGAACAAGCTAATCTGATTCTTTATAACGGCTATAATTTGGAACCAGGATTGAACAAACTAATTAAAGCAACTAAAAGCATTGCACCTAAAATTGCTGTTGCACAAATTGCAGTTCCCAAGCCCCAGAAGTTTCGGGAAGATGGCAATATAGTAGCTGATCCTCACATCTGGCACAATGTGAAGAATGCTATCAGGATGGTGAATGTAATTAGCACTAACTTGGGAAAATTAGAACCCAGCAATGCCGAAACATATAGTAGTAATAAGTTAAAAATTAACAACGAACTGACTCAACTAGATCGCTGGATAAAGGCTAGAATCGCTAGTATTCCAACTAATAAACGCAGATTAGTTACCACTCATAATGGACTTAGCTATTACAGCCAAGCTTACGGTATTTCCCTAGCAGGAACTTTAGAAGGTGTTAGTACTGAAGAAAGACCAACAATTACGCAAGTAAAAAATTTGGCGAAAAATATTCAGCAAGCTAAAGTTCCGACAATCTTTCCGGAGACAGCTATTAACTCTAAAGTTTTGCAGTCTGTAGCCGAAGAAAACGAAGTCAAAGTTTCTGAAAGAAAACTCTATGCTGATGGGCTAGGAGAAGTGGGAAGCGAGGTAGAAACTTATCAAAATATGATGGCTGCCAATACGCGCACAATTGTAGAAGGCTTAGGAGGAACTTACCTAATATTTGAACCGAAAACTTCAAATTAATCTTCATTAACCAATCTTTTGAAACTCAGTCAAAATTTCTGTCA
The DNA here is from genome assembly GCA_034530615.2 of Aulosira sp. ZfuVER01. Taxonomy (GTDB): domain Bacteria; phylum Cyanobacteriota; class Cyanobacteriia; order Cyanobacteriales; family Nostocaceae; genus Aulosira. Next base: position 281,471 of record JAVRCV020000052.1, on the reverse strand, counting down.
TACTTCTAAGTAGATATACATAAGGTAATTTCTACAATCTACTTGAGTGTATGGAACCTGTGAAGCTGACGGCTGTATTGACTGCGATCGCCCTCTCTTACAAACCTTGTTCAAATTAGTCAATGGCTTGAATATCATCTGAAATCTGGACACATTGTTCTAATAAAGCAATATTGAGTTCGGGTAATAATTCACTCGATATAATTTGTTCGTATCCGTAGGTATATAACAATATAGATGGTGTTTGTTCTCGCAAATGATAAAGTCTGAGTCGATTAATTTGCCAAACCCAAACCTCAACAACTCCCAAGCGGCGATAACTTTCTAGTTTGTCAAGGCTACCACTGGTGATAATTACCTCTATCGCTAAGTCTGGAATATCTTTCTTCTCTCCAATGCAATAGCATTCATCTGGTTCTAATCCAGCTTGTCTGAGTTGTTTTTTAATGGTAGAACTCCCCATAGGGCTGAATCGAATTCGCTGAGAGTAAAGATAGCGTTCTATGAGAATAGCCAAACGTTTTTTGATATTTTCATGTCTGATAGACGGTGACACAATTTCTAAGATTCCATCCAAGTAAGTGACATGGTAATGAGAATTATCTTCTAGTTTGGTTAATAGCACTTCGTACATTTGCCAACTTACGCCACTAGTGACAAACTTTTCTTCCGGGTCGTCAATATGAGCGAGTTCTGGGTCGTCTAAAAGTTCTTTAAGGCTGCTGACCATTGTTTTCTAGCTTCTAGAAACACCGGGCGATTGGAAATCGCGGACTTCGTTTGTGTAGCCCCAGGCTTCTAGGCTGAGAGCGATCTCAAGTTAAGTTTAATTATAAAAGATGCGATCGCTCATTTTAGCTATCTTCACCTTTGGCGATAAACTGCCGCAAAATCTCTCCTGGTTTCCTATCCCAAGTATCGATATGTTCATGGATTAAATTATCTTGATTGAGTTTATAAGTTGAATAACCATTAAAAAATATCTTTGCTTTCCAAGGCACACGCAATACACCACGTACTGTCCACTTAGCTAAAATTGTATCTTCGGCTGATTGATTCACTTCATGTAAATCAAAGTAAATTTGAGTAAAAAATAGCCGAGCGTGAAATCTTAAAGTCCAAAATATAATCCGATAGTTAAACTTATACTTAAATTTATTCACCGGATCGCGAAAGTAGATATCCTGCGTATATATGTCATAAGAGATATCTTTCTCAAAAAGAGTTGGCAAATCATTTTTAAGAATATTTATTACCTGTTCTACCTGCATTGATACTCCACGCATCTAGTTAAAAAAGATTTCGGAAAAACTTTACCAACTTCTGCCAAATCGAAGATGTCCTCCTGCTAGTTAAACCACTGCCACTCAAATCTGACAAGCTGGGAAATTTTGCAGACTCAGAGTATGGGCCATTCCGGAGTACCTTAGCTAAAGCACGGTCATTTTCTCGTAAACCTTCATAGAAAAAGAATACTTCTCCTTTAATACCGCGTTTGCGATTGCATTCAATTGCTTTAATCAGATGCTCAGGAGTAATACAGTAAGAACCAAGCTTCATTAAAATTCCTGGTGCTAACTTTGGTAGTGTTCCATCTGTGAATTGTTGGTCTACCAATTTATTAACAATACATTTATAACTAAGGAAGTCGCGGCGATAAATCTGCGGGTGAATCATATCAACAATTCCGCGATTTAGCCAAGTAGCTGAATCTTGTAGATACTCTTTAAAGCCCCAATCATAAATATTGGGAGACATCGACACAATTAAATTCGAGTTAACTCCTTTGATTTCTCGGTAGAGACGGGCTAAAAATTCAGTGAGAATATCCGCACGCCATTGTAGCCATTGCCCATCTTGAGGATTTTCCGGCGGATTTTGGTTGAATTGCTGACGATAAAGTGCCATAGTTCCTTCATCGTAGCCACCTTCACAGGGTAAGGCTGGTAAGCGATCGTCACCTTGAATGCCATCAACATCATAATTGGTCACTACTTCCCGCACCAAGTTCAATAAGAATTCTTGCACTTGGGGATCGAGAGCATTCATCCACTCAAAACCATTTTTATTGAGTAGTTTACCATTGCGATCGCGTGCAGCCCATTCCGGTTTTGTCTGCAACAGCATCCCGCCATTCAAGTTGTAAGAACTGGCAAAGCCGTATTCAAACCAAGGGATTACTTTTAACCCAACCCGTCGCGCCTCGACAATTACTTCTGCTAAGGGGTCACGACCAACAAAGCTGGGGTCAATTTCTACACCAAATGTTTGCAGCATCGTTTGGCTGCGATACTGAGTGATTCCCTTATTCCAAACCACAGGAAACACTACATTAAATCCTGTCTCAGCCAGAAAATCCATTGCCTCAGCAATGCGCTGCTGTGACTTGAGTACTTTACTATCGGTATTGGTAAGCCAGACACCGCGTGTTTCTATTAAGCTCATGTGCGTATCTAAAAACAAGGTGTGCCGCGATTTTCAATTCACGACTAGCTGACTATACCGCGCTTTGATCGTCATATAAATACCATAAGCAACTAAACCCAGTGCCACAAAGCCTAAAAGCCAAGGGCCGTAAGGTTGTTGTGCCAAAGTCTGTAACGCCTCATCCAAACCTCCAGCCGCTTGAGCGTTATATTGAGTGGCTGCTTGAATCAGAAACCAGCCAATAATGCAGAAGACAATACCCCTGGCTATCAGACCAAATCGACAAATCGCCATCACCCATTGACGCTCTGTATTACTTAACTCAGTTAAATTAAGTTTCCTGCGGAACTTGGCAGTATAAGCTTTGTAAAACTGATAAAAACCAAAACCAACAATTAACGCTCCTAAAGTTCCCACTAACCATTGACCAAATGGTTGGGAAAGCAAGCGTCCTGTCCAATCTTGAGTGGAGTTACTATTACCACTATCTTTAGAACCGAGCAGAATTTGTACAGCGCTATAAGCTAAACTCCCGTATAACAAACCATTAATTGCATAACCTAATCGCTGTAACCATCCTTTATTTTCTGGATCTTTTATTGCTTGTACAAAGCGCCAAATTACATATCCAATTAAACCAATTGCTACTAAAGCTAGTAGAAATTGACCAAATGGTTGTTCGACAAGTGTTTGTAAAGCACCTTTGGTATCAGTCGTTCTACCACCTGTACCAAAAGCCACTTGAACTGCTAGTAACCCAACGATAATGTAAACTACTCCCTTAGATACATAACCAAATCTTGCTAGTCTTTCTACCCATGATGAAGGATGATGTATAAGATGTTGTGTCATAGGATTTGCCTGGATATATGAGATTTTTGTAGCAATATTTACTTCATATTTACATCTATCCAAGGGCAAAATTTACATTAGCTAAAGAAATATCTTTTTAAACTATTGTCTATAAAATTTTTACTTGACTATTCTTTTAACGGATTTCAATAAAATAATTATACAACATAATTTAATCATCTCTTAGAGACTTTTTATCAACATGGAGTCAGATCAATGACATCTGTAATACAACCTTCCTGGACACACGAATATATCACCACTAATGGAGTGAAACTGCACTACGTCACTCAAGGTGAAGGGCCTTTAATGCTGATGTTACACGGGTTTCCAGAATTTTGGTATTCTTGGCGGCATCAAATACCAGAATTTGCCAAATACTTTAAAGTAGTTGCCCTTGATTTACGTGGTTACAACGACAGCGATAAACCAAAGGAGAAATCAGCTTATGTGATGGATGAATTTGTCAAAGATATTGAGGGCGTAATTAAAGGCTTAGGATACGATCAATGTGTTTTAGTCGGGCATGATTGGGGAGGTGCGATCGCGTGGAATTTTGCATACACTCACCCAGATATGTTAGAGCGATTAATTATACTTAATCTGCCTCATCCGGCAAAATTTACTCAGGGTTTACGTACTCCTCAACAACTACTCCGTAGCTCTTATATTTTCTTTTTCCAACTACCTTGGCTACCAGAGTTAGTCATCAAACGCTCAGACTATGCAGCAGTTGAAAAAGCTTTTAAAGGTATGGCAGTTGACAAAAATAGTTTTACCCCAGCAGACATTGACGCTTTTAAAAATGCTGCTGCTAAAACTGGCGCTCTCACAGCCATGTTAAATTATTACCGGAACATTTTTCGGCAGAGAATATTAAAAACAAATTGGGGCATTTTACAAGTACCAACACTGATGATTTGGGGTGAAAATGATACTGCTCTGGGTAAAGAATTAAGTTATGACACAGAAGCCTATGTCAAAAACTTTCAAATAAAATATATTCCTAACTGTAGCCATTGGGTGCAGCAAGAAAAACCTGATTTAGTCAATCAGTATATGCGAGATTTTTTAATGCTTTGAAGGCTCAAGTATTACTTATCAACAGTATTACTAGGCAACAGGAAAATTTCTGTTAAACTTCCATGACAAACTATGTCTTTTTGTGCCATTCCTTAATAAGATTTAACAGGAATCTAACAGACACAAGTTTTCATAATTTACGGCTCATTTATCACCCCAAAGCCTTAACAAAAGCCTGTTAGCATCAATACAAAACAAGTTTTATCCCTCAAACTGCTTGTGTACTCAATTAACATAATTACAGAAATTTAGTGAGATAATAGAATTGTGAGGAAAAGAACGGATCTAACTTGAGTACAAAGGGGGAAATTATGAAACTCCAGCTATTAGCAGTTCTAGCCTTAGCAACTCCCCTCTTTTTCACTAACGTAGTGAAAGCTGATAATCCGCAAGACTTACAAAAGTTGTTGTCAACTGGGGAATGTATCAAGTGCGATCTCGTAGGAGCCAACCTTAGCAGCGCTCATTTGATTGGAGCAGATCTTAGAGGTGCAAATCTCCAAAAAGCAAATTTGGCTGGAGCTAACCTTGAAGGAGCCGATCTCACTGGCGCAAACTTATCAGGTGCTAACTTAACTTCAGCTTACATAACTAATGTAAATTTGAAGCAAGCTAATCTCGATAATGCCAATTTGACTCGTGCTAAAATTTACGATTCTAATGTGTATCAAGCATCAATGAATAACCTAACTATCACTGATGCAGAAATATTTAACACCGGAATTGGTATTGGTGGAGAAGGTGCAGAAATTCGCGATTGGGACTAAGCTGAACTAAGTAAGTATTAACATAACTTGGAGTTTAAAGATTTAGGATAAGAAAAACTGAATTTTAGCTAGCCTAATCCTAAATCTGCTCTCCAAGAAGAGAAGGATATTTTCAACATTTTTGTAATTAAGATACAAAGCTTGATTTTACCTGACCCAGGAAAAATAATTAGGACATAGGGGTTATAGATAAACATCAGCCCAGTAATATTTTTGGCTGCAAGCTGCTAGTACAGTACGACATAAATAAACAACCCATTGGAAATGTCTGAAACCCTTGCGAAAAGGTAATTACGCATTTTGCGTAGCGGTACTAGCCAGCCTTATCTATAAATAAAAATATTGTATTGATTGCTAATATAGCTGAAATATTTATGAGAGGCTTTTTCTCAGTCATAAAACTAATATAGCTGCATATCATAAAACAATTTTTCTGTCTAGTACATTAACTACATAAAAACTTTTATTCCGTATTAATATCACTACGAATGGGTTAATTGAGGAACACTGCTTAAGATAGCTTTAATATCCGATAAAATCGGGTTTTAAGCTTGTATAAATAAGAGGTGGACTGACTTTTGCATGATTTGTACTTCTAATGAGTACGATAATGGGCAACTGACATGACATGGGATAATAGCAACCTGAGGATTCCAGTTGATTTAAAAAACAGAACTCAGAAAGCTGATTTTTTATAGCGCCTGCCGCCTTCTGACTTCTATCCTCCTACTGACTTGCTACCTTGTAGTTGATGAAGTAGTGGTTAAAGGACAATTATGGTGATAGGACACTAAAACCCTTTTGAACCCAAACTCAGTTGTACTGATGCTCTCATGCATCACCTAATCAACAACCTTTAGGTTGTAATTGTCCAGATTAGAGAAACTCAACTGTTACAATTTATGGAAGCGAAAATGCAAGAACCGGAATTCACAGAAACCAAGTCTTCAGAGACCACGATGACAGATATCAACAGCCAAACAGGAACCATAACCAAACTCCAGCCTCCTGTGCAGTCTCAAGAGCAATGGCTAAAATACGGAGAACAAATTTCTGGCTTTTTAGGAACACTACCTGAATATCTCGGAAACTTCTTTAATCAATACAAGCAGCCCTTAGTTTCCGTCGGCTTAATTGTAGGAGCAATTGTCGCGGTTAAGGTACTCTTGGCAATCTTGGATTCGTTGAACGATATACCCTTAGTAGCACCTACCTTTGAATTGATTGGTATTGGTTACTCCGCCTGGTTTGTTTATCGCTATCTACTCAAAGCTTCAACCAGGAAAGAGTTAACCAACGAAATTACAACCCTCAAATCACAGGTTGTAGGTAAAGACTCGTAGGCTAATGTATTGTTGACCACAGGTTTCAACCTAATGTGTATGCTCTACACTGCTATTAAATATAAATATCAGTGAAAGTTGTCACAATACGGTTTGCTTAACTGTAGCCGTCATCCTCAAGGATGCGGCTACACAAACTTAGATCTACAGTGTCTTCACTAATATGGTTCAGATAAGCCCTAAAGCCTACCTCCGAGTCTTCGTTCACCTAACAGTGTCTTATAACCCAAGACTTCAGCCTGTGGGCTTATCCGAACCCTAGTTATTCTCGGTTTACTGGGGCAAGCGTACAATGTTTTGAGAAGGAATTGCCTCTAATCGCCCCATTTTCACTAAAGCTTGATAGACCATAGCAGCTACTTCAGCACGGGTAGCTTCTTTATTGGGCGACAAGACCGCGGGATCGGGATAATTGACAACCAGTCCATTGGCTGTGGCAGATGCTATTTTATCAGTTGCATATTTAGGAATATCTTTAGCATCTTTGTAAATTTTTAAAACTTGCTCTGGAGATGCAGGTGTTTTCAGATTCAACCCGCTAACCAAGGCTACCAAAACTTGCACCCGCGAAATTTTTTGTTCTGGTTGAAAGGTCTGATTCGGATAACCCTTCAAAAATCCTGTACTGATAGCTTGGTTAATTGCTGGAGTCGCCCAGAATTCTACTTTGACATCTTTAAAATTGAGGGTATTTTTACCAGACTTGTTTTCAAATGCTTGTTGCAGTATGGCAGCAAATTCCCCGCGTTTTACAGGCTGATTTGGTCTAAAGGAATAATCTGGAAAGCCTTTGATAATACCCCGAGAAGAAAGAACATTAATAAAACGCCGACCCCAAAAATCAGCAGGTACATCGTTAAATGCAATAGGTGGCGGAATGGTTGACTTATTCTTCGAGGGCGTTACCAGAGAGAATGGTTGTGCAATGACTCTGCTAGATGATGATACAGGTGCTTGTTGCTGTGCGGGAAAAGCTGGAGTGATATGTGTGGGTGGCACCTGGTCAATAGCTAGTGGAACACTACTAGGTTCAAAAAGAGGTGTAGGCAGAGGTGATGGCAAGGTACCTGCATTTTTTGGTTGTGCCTTCTGTGTAGGAGAAGATAACCCTTGATTTAGCTGAACACTGGGTGACGCATTTGGAGATATTACCCCGTCTAAATTCCAGCCAGAATCCTTACGGGATAATGACCAAAATAGAATTGCGCCAATAGTGCTAAAGGCAACCAGAATGGCGATAAATTCATCAAAGCCAAGGGTATTGTTTGGTGATGACTCAGGATCGGGAGGAGGCGTATTTGTCATCTTAAGCACCCTACTAGCGTAAAATTGGCATCTAAATTTAATTGAACAATCAAATCTTAATACCCAAATTGGTTTTTTGGGGGCCTTTGTGAATGCAGAGTTACGATCTGAGTTATGAAGTTAAGTCTAAGCAAAACTACTATCATTTCAAATCAAGCAGTCCTTCTTCTTTCAACTTAGGATTAAAGCGAATTTGCATTTGGCAACCACGGTTTTCTAATACAGCTAAAATTTCTGCCTCTACTCGCCGTGCTACATTTTTCAGGATTTTCATTTGCGTCAATTCATCATTGACTGGCTTTTGATAATTTTCCCTTTCTTCAGGTGTCATGACGGCTTTAACATCGATGGGATTTGTCCATGCTTCTTTGTTTTCCGCATTACCTGAAGGTACGCTGCCATTTTCAGCAATCCAAGCCTGCTCGATACTTTCTAAAACAGTGCGGCTAGGACGGTCAATGGTCTGAACTTTCAACCAATAACATTGTTGTGGCTGACGCACTAAATGCTGTTTGAGACTGAGATAAACATCACGAGAATAGCCGACAAATTGCAGCACTTTTTCTCGATCAAAAATTGCATAGACTCCAATTTTGCCCTGAAATTGTTCCGGTAGTTGTCCACAATCATCTATGTAAGGAACATATTCTAGTGTTGCTAACAAAGGAATATTTGTTTCAGTGTTCATAAATTAAAGTAGTAAAGTATCTAACTTAATTAATATTGGTTAATGGTAAAAGAGTAAACGTTATCTTATTATTTAAATGATTCCACTATTAGCCAATTTTACGGTAAATTGCACACAGCCGACTAGGCTGAAAAATTTTTGCACTAAACATAAAATTTGGTGGCACGTTGATAATGACGTACTCCTGAGATTCATGGTATTGTTCAAATTCTTTCGGCATCCCTTTGGGAGTATTAAAGCTATAGGGAACTGGCTGAAAAATTAACTCTGCAAATTCAACTTCTTCTACTGATAACTGTTGTGCAATTTGCGTTAAGAAATTTTCATTATTGAGCAATTTAAATAGAATCTCTTTGGCTTCGGCTGCAAGAATGAAACTACTATCGAAGTTCTGAACGATTTTTAGAGGCATCTTGAAACTGGGGGTTAAGGACTAAGTGATAATACAGCGTAGGCGATACTTTACCAGCCGTTGTCCAACAGACAAAGCCTGTATTTCCAAAACACTAAGACGACCTTGGCAAAAATCGCTTTAAAATTAGCTTATGAGATTATGTGACCTCTTTAACAATCTCCAGATAGATTTTCGTAAAGTAAAGGGCGGGAAAACCCCGCCCCTACTAGGCAATACCAATCCAACCGTTATAATTTTTGAGTGCGATCGCCTAAATCAGTTCTAGTCTGTCAAAATACCCAGTACTTTAATTACAAGATTTGCAACAGTTGTTTAATTCTGGTGTCTTGGCGTTGCTTGAATTTCTCAGGAAAATGAAACTCGATCGCAATTTTACCGTTGGGTTGTTCCTCTACTGCGATAATTTCCGCAACCAATCGGCTGGGGTAATCTCCATCCTGATTTAAAAGCAAACCCACCAGTGGTTTAAGTGTTCGCATCGTATGCCAGTCTTGTTCTCTGAGTATTCTGTTAGAGGATACGGCTTTTGTATCTTCTAACTCCAACCGTAAACCTGTAACCCCTAATTCTGTTGTAACTCCAGAGAAGAAGTGACCATCCCAGTAAAGTTGACCCACAGTTTGTACTTGCTTGCGTACCTTCTTGCGCATGGGTTGTTTGATATCTCTTAAAGAACGAGTCAAACTAGTGGCCAAAAACCCAAAGGAAGCCATTGGCTTGTCTACATACTGCCGTTTTTGGGAATACCATTCCCGGACATCAGAATATAAAACTAAAGTTAAAGCATCAAGTTGGGCAGGATTAGGATTGACAAAATCAACTGCTAAATGTGTTTCTGCATCATTAACCGGAGAAACCCGGATAATCCTTGCTGTGAGAGTAGCTCTAGCGCTAAAATCTCCCATCACCTCAATTTCCACTTCATCTGCCAAATTCGGCCAAGATTCCAAAGAAATTAACGCCCCTGTTTCTGAGATATTTACTGTTTCGCCCATAACTACTTGGTCGTTACTAGAAATAACCACATTAAGTCGTCGTTGTAATCTGTGTGCAGAACGCACTTGCGGTTGTTCAAAGCCAACTAACAAAGCAGCTACTAGCAAAATTATGTTAAAAATAGACCACAGGGTATTGACTAAGACAGCTTGCCAATCTTCAGGGCGAAGTAGTAGCCAATAGGGGACAGCCAGCAAGGAAGCAATCACCACCCCTGTAACTACCAACAGACCACGCATTGATTCCCAGTCAAAGATGCGTTGGGTGACAGATACTCCTTTATCAGTAACGTTAAACGAACCTAACTTGGGGTTAATCAGCGCCAACATAGTAACCCACCCAGCCTGGAAAGCCATTGCAAATTCAAAAATTTCATTCCAGAAAGAAAAGCGGACGTGTTTGTAAATGATGTAATTCGCTGATAAAGAGAGGATAATATGTGGTATGGCGTAAGCTAAAGTTTCTAAACCCAAACCTTGGACAGAGTTAATCCCAAATAATAAAAATAGAGTAGGCGCGATCGCATATACTAATCGCGGATACCCATATAAAAAGTGCGAAGTTGCGCTTAAATAACAAATTCGCTGAGCAAATGTTAGCTTCAGTTTGCGATTAAAGAAGGGATTTTCCAACCGCAATATTTGGGCCATTCCCCTAGCCCAACGTACTTGTTGTCCAACATAAGAAGAAAAGGTTTCTGGTGCTAAACCAGCCACCATAATTTTGTCGTAGTACACCGACTTGTAACCTTTAGAATGCAGCCGCAAAGCAGTATGACAATCTTCTGTCACCGTTTCTACGGCAATTCCACCAACTTCTAGGGCGTGGGCTTTACGAATTAATGCTGCTGAACCGCAGAAAAAAGAAGCATTCCAAAAATCGTTGCCTTTTTGTAAAACTTTATAAAATAGTTCATTGCCCACGGGGATTTTACCTTGAGTCAGCAAATTGCGCTCAAAGGGGTCGGGATTATAAAACCAGTGGGGAGTTTGGACAAAAGAAACTTTCGGATCAAAAAAGAAGCCTACTGTATGCAAGAGAAATTGCCGCGACGGTATATGGTCACAGTCCAAAATCAGCACTAAGTCACCGTCAGTTTTGCGAAATGCGGTGTTGATATTACCAGCCTTGGCATGGTCATTATTATCCCGCGTCATGTGTATGCAACCTAGTTCTTCGCACATTTGCCGGATCTGTTCCCGTCTAGCGCTAAACTTTTCCCGACGCGGGTCATTTTCCTTGTATCTTTCTGGACGACCATCATCCAGAATATAAACCTTCTTTTTGCCAGCAGCATAGTCACAAGCCAAGGCTGCTAATGCAGTCTTGCGGACAATTTCAACATCTTCGTTGTAAGTCGGAATATAAATATCAACGTTGAACCATTCTGCTTCCGCAATGGTAGATAAATTAACTGGCTGACGTTCTTTAATTTTGAGAGTTTGAAAATATGCCAACACCAAAGTCAGGATGGCATAGAGTTCTGCTGCAAATAACAGTAAACAAGCAATACTATTTACCCAGCCATCAAAATTCAGCGTATAGCTAGTGCGGTAGTATAAATAACGCAGTGTTGTTACCAAACTCAGCCACACCATAAATAGATGGTAATACTGGCTGATATCAGCAGAAGATTCTTGATTTTCAGCTTGTATAACTAACTGACCAAGTAATACTAAAAAGACGGCAACTGCACCCTGTTGCCAAACTGCTATTGGAGTAATAATCAATGGCACAGAAAGCAACAGAAGTAGCGCACCTATCCACTTCAACTGTTTCAAACCAATGTTTTCGAGGGCACGATCAAATAAACTGGGAGTCAGATCAATTAACCAATGGCTTAATTTGGTGCGCTGGCGATCGCCTGGTTTACGAGGTGGTATGTATGAAGAAGAAGACATTTGTAATGTTCAATTTTTAGATGTGAAATTTGAGCTTTTATTCACAAATAGATACAGATAATTATTTGTTATATCTGCGAATATTTGCATTTTTTACTTCTTCTCGCCATTAGATAGACGTTTGATATACAACTGAGAAATGCCATAAAGCAGAATAGAAAAACCAACAATCCCTATAGGTAGTAACAACCAATTTTCTTGAACGAGGCGCGATACCTTACTTAAGAGAGTAGTTTTTTCCCAGCGCTTAATCGAGGGAGCACTTTGGAAAAAATCTAATTGATAAGCATTAGGATCGTAGGGAGCCGGGTTTCTTTGGTCACTACTAATCAGTACCGTATCTTTTTTAAGTTGGAAGAACCACGAGTCTTGATTGAGGACTTGTCTGACTCGTTCTAAACCAGTTTCAGATTGAGCTGTCAAAGCCAAAATCACGCGATCGCCATTCCAAGGAGAGATAATCTGCTTAATCATCCCTTGAGCATCCTGAGGAGTTTGAATTGTTGCTTGGGCTGATAAGCGAGAAAATGCCTGACTTAAGTTCAAACCGCTAGACTGAAACACATCGGGAATAGGAAACTTTTCCCTAGTGCCAATTCCCACTAAATGATCATTACTGCGGACTGTTTCGGGTAATGTCTCTGGTGTGTAAACATCAAGTTTGACCGCATCGGCTTGACTCAGTCTTCCTAAGCGATCGCTAAATGCCAGCAAAGTTAATATATCTGTAGCTGATGGATTTTGGGGTACGACAATTGCCGTTTTCGATAAATCCTGAGGTGCGGTAAATGGAAAACCAAATTTTAATAGGTTCAGATCTGGTAAATCTGCTGATATTTCTCGCCGTAAGTCGAAACTAGTATCAGAATGCACTGTACCTGTAAGTTGTTGATCGGGTGGCTCGAGACAGTTCTGTTTATCAAATGGTTCTCTGGAGTTCATCCGGAAAAACACTTGCAATTTAGAGTTAGGCTTAATTAAATTTTCCGGCAAATTTACTTTCAGATTTTTGCGATTTGCGCCTGATTCTGAGTCAAGACGTGCCCCACCGATGAATACACCATCTAGTAGCACTTCTACAGCCGAGGTTCTGGGATTCATCTGCGGCCCATAGCTGTAAACCAGATTCATGGAACTACCACGCACAAAGCGATCGTCTGGTAAGGCGTGGAAATCAATATCAATTGCTGGCGCTGCTGCACCACGCACAGTTACGTCACCAAAAGGCTGACCGTTTACTTGGGTTTTGATATCGCTAAGTTGAAATGTATTTTTCTCTGGTAAATAACGAGGCCACTGGCGGGAACCAGGTGTTAGTGTTTCCTGGAGCTTATCAACTAAAACTACTTGACCTGTACCCATTTTCCGCACATCAGGTTGTGTCAAAAACTGTACTGCCTTTGCTACAGCTTTGCTGCTATTGCCAGTAGCAATTAATACGGGAGTATTGCTCTTATCGATACGGGAAATTATCAATACCCCTGTGTCTTCAGGTATCGGATTGTTATCGCGATCGAGAATTTGAGAGCTAATAACTTTGAGAGGTAAATTCTTCCAAGTAGCTAAGGTAGGTTGTTCGCTAGGAGTACCAATGATGACTAAACGTTGACTCGGTTTTACATCTGACACATTAGACACTAAGTTTGTATCTATTGGGCGAAAATCCGCGATTCTGCCTAGGGCTGCTTGTAAGCGAGCTGCCGGAGTCAGCCAAGATTGACTCACTTGGCTAGGTTGCAGATAAACAATTTGGTTAGTATCTAAGCCTAGTTCATCAAAGAAAGGATAAGGATAGCGACTAAAATTGAGGGGAATCTGCTGCTGTTGGAAGTTAAAAATTAATTTGGAATCTGGCAGAATTTCTGTCCACAAATCTGGGCTATTAGGATTACTACATTCAAGAGAGTTGTTCTGCTGGGCGACGATTGTTAATTCGTTATAGTCCTGAAGTAAGTTCGGCGGTATGTTCAACAATACTTGACCGACTTGAGACTGTTTCCGATTCAGAGGTACACTACCAACACTAGTACCATTAACTAGCATAGTTAAGTTAGAGCGACTGGCATATAATGCTGGCGAGTGTTGGAAGCGGATTAAAGCTTTCACCTGACCCCGATCGAGTTTCCAGCTACGAGGGCGGGTAAAAGCAAGACGTGCTTCTGAATAAACCCCCCGCAAGCGCATACGATTGCCCACAATTGGGCTGCGATTAAATTCTAGATTGTAAGTTATAAGATTTTTAGCATCAGCACCTTCTGCAAGGGCGTTTGTTTCTGGCTTTTGTGTACTCTTACTTGCTGTATTTGCTTGTGCCATTAAAACTGGCTGTTGCAGATTGGAACCTTTGCTCTGAGCATTAACGCTGAGTAACGAATCGGGAAACAATAAACAGCAAGAAGTAACAACAATTACTTTTGTGCTAGTGGAGAAAAGATGAAACAATTGCTTCATGGTAAGGTGTGAGTGATGGTAGATAGTAGATATATTGTTCGAGTTTTGGTTTTTAAATGCGATTTCTTAAGTGAAAATAATCACTAAATTTGTGATTTTTATAGCTCCTATTCTTTTTGACTAAACAACACAACCTCCTGCTAATTAGCTTTGATGAGCTGTTTCGGCATTGAATCTGGAGGCAGTAACCCTAACCAAACCAGGTTTTGGGTGTAATATGCTGAGTGTTCGCCCCAAATTCCTTGCTTGTATTGAGGTAGCAATTTTTTCTCTAGTATTTCTTGCGCTAGTGTGGGTTTAACCAAGCGCATAGCTGTATACAACATGGCGTATTGAGATGTAGCATCGTAATCTACTAATGCTTTTCCTTGGAGGTCGATACGTGCCGGGATGTACGATTGTTGAGTCCACAAATTTTGTAAATGTTGAGTGAATTTCTCTAAATATTGGTGTGCTTGCGGTGAATTAAACCAGACAGCATCAAGTGATAACCGCCACCACACTCGATAAGCATCAAAACCATACAAACTCTTGAGCGCACTAGAGTTTGGTGTAGTCTGGAATTGATTTGTTTTTAGATTTAGAGCTACCCAATCACTAGGTAAACCCACGGTAGAAAGCTGTGCAGAATTTTCCAAAATCTGGTAGCTGCTGTCTACTAAACTCAACCAGTCATGTGCAGGATCGATTTGTGCAAAAATGCGAAAAGCATAGGGAGCAAGATAAGAAGGGTTGAGGTAGAGGGTAGATTCATTTGGAGCAAATGCTGACGCGGGGCCTGGAAGCAGATAGCGTTTTCCGCCAGTCCCAGAAATGCTAGAAAGTTTCCATAAATCTTGCAGTTTGATTTTCGCTAGTTCCATGTACTCAGGACGATTCCAGCGCCGTGCTGCGAAAATCAGGGAAGTAATGGCATCTATATCTCCATCACTGGCAAAGTTGCTGTCGATGATACCCCAGCTACCATCTTGTTTTTGTCCCCACTTCCAAGCCCATAAACTATCTGTAGGTTTACCATTCTGTTGCCGCATCAAGTTACTTTCTGCCCACTTTAAAGTCAGGGCAAAAGTTTCGGGGTCATCGATGAGTACAGCTCGTAACATGGCATAGGCTTGACCTTCACTAGTGGAATGATCGCGAGCTTCATAATCAATTACCCGTCCATCACCTTGAATAAATTTGCGGCGGTAGCTGTCCCAACTTTCGGCTAGTAACTCCCGATTGGCGGTGGATTGAGGTAAAGCCGCCAAAAACACTGGCATTTTTTCACTACCATCTACATTAGAACTAGAAACATTGGCTACTGGAGTTGGATCGTTTGGTGTTTTGGGGTTGACGACTAAGACACAGGCAGATAGACAAATTGGACAGAGAAGAACTGCCACTTTTGGAAGGTACCGCATCCTAAGAACTGTTTGATTTGTGAAACGTTGGCAGAGGGTGCAGGAAGCGAAAAAGAAATGCTAGGTATTTTGTTCTTTTTCGCGTAACCTGCCCTTATTGTTCCCTTGAGGTGGTTCACAATTAACTGAAGATTGCTAATATTTCGTGAAGATATTTAATTTTTATTGCGGCGTTGAGGGTCTTCCCAAGGAGGTTGAAAACCTCTTCGCAGGAGAAAGTCTTCTTGGATGTGCTGCATCTGGCGACTGACATCAGTATCGGTTTCTCCTTGGGAAATCGCTTCTAGTTGTAGTTGTTCTAGCTGTGCCAATGCAGACAAGGGCTGATCCAGAACCGTGCTTAATCCTGCGAGGGAGCGGCGTGCTTCTTTGTCATCCGGCTTTTGTGCTAACACTTGACTATATATTTCCTGTGCTGACTCAAAGCGGCGTTGTTCAAAGTGAATTCCTCCCAAAGCAGCTAGGGCATCTATGTTATCTGGTTGCTGTGCCAGAATATTTTGATAGGCAACGCTGGCTAAATCTAAATTACCTACAGCACGAGCTAACTCTGCCTGTAACTGATAGGAGTCTGGATTGTTACCTAAACGAGCAATCAGCTGCTTCACCCTTGCTTGGGCTTGGCTGGGATTGCGTTGGGCTATGACCTGCACTAGCCGTAGTTGTAGTGGTATGTAGCTAGGATCTATTTGTATTAAGTAATTATATAGAGCTTCCCGTTGGGGGTCAGTCGGTAGCACGCCCACCAAACTGTATAGTTCTGAAGGCGTATTAGTTGCAGGCTGTGTCGCTAACCAATTGTTGAGAACTGCCTCTGCTTCTGGTTGAGAAATCCGCTTGGCTTGATAGGCAATGCTAGCGCGTCCTAGCTGAGTCGGCAAATCTTGAGGATTGCGAGCTAGCAGTTGGTCATATACTGCCACAGCTTCATCAAGATGCTTTTGTTGCAATCGCACACCAGCTAGTCCCCGCAAAGCCGCATCAACAATATCGCTACTATCAGGACGAGTAGCAAGTACAGCTTGGTAACGTTGGGCACTGGCTGCTAAACTACCTTCCCGGCGCTCAATTTCTGCGGCAAGTAATTGAGGAGCAAGATCCTTATTACCTTTATTACTACTGGTATAAGCTGCCAAGGCTTGTCTTGCACCATTGAGATCGTTCCGCTGTATATACATCTGAGCTATACGGAAATTTAAAAACGGTGCGTTCACTCCTGTTTGTAAAAGACTTTGGTATACAGGTAAAAATTCTGCATCAGGAGCATCAATATTTACCAAAGCATTAGCCAGTTGTTGCTGTTGCCCGCGGTCTGTGGGCAAGGGTTGTAATACAGTAGCCAAACGCTGTCTTAAGTCACTTTTAGCAACTATTCCTAATTGAGATTCCAAGGCTAATTGCTTTACTACCAGACTGCGATCGCCGGGAAACTGTGAAGCTGCTTGTCGATAAAGTTGCAGTGCTGTTTGTCGTCCTTGCGGGAATCCACTAAAGACATCAGCAACTTCTCGCAGCAAGGTGGGAGAAGGGTTAGGATTGTTGGTTAATGCCTGACGATAGAGATTGATTGTCTGCTGTGTCAAGGTGGGGTTATTGATGCGTTTGCGAATTTCATTGAGCGATCGCGCTAAGGGTAAAATCGCATCTGCCCTACCTTGTAATGGATCTAATACTGCTAAGGCTTGTGCTTGCTGTTGATTGGCAAGGTAGGCAATAGCTAGTTCTTTACGAGTCTCAATCGCTAGAGCATCGAGGGTATTTGAGCGTTTTAATTGTGCTTGTAAAACCTGTATTGCCCCGGCAGTGTCGCCGGTTTCTCGTAAGCTGCGACCGTAAGCTACTGCTGCATAGCCGACAATCGGTTTTCCCGTAGCTTGGTAGCGGTTAAACAACTCTAATGCTTGGGAAAATTCGCCATTATAGCTATAAGCTTGGGCAGCACCAATGACTATATCTGGCGTTGGGTTATTTGCTAATACAGGTTGGTAGTCTGCTAGAGACTCTGTAAATCTTCCTTGGTAAGAGTAGAGTAGAGCACGATAACCAAGAGCTTCTAGGTCATTGGGATTTGACTTCAGGAAAGTTGTCAAAGCGGCAATTCCCTGTACTTGCCACTCAGGACGATAACTACCCAATAAACCAATCGTCTTTAAAGCTAGTGGGTTATTAGGGTCTATTGCTACTACCTGTTGATAGGCACTCCAGGCTTCCTGAATGCGTCCGGCGCGGCGATAGGCGATCGCTAATCCTAACCTTGCTTGTAAAGATGACGGTTGACTTTTGAGTGCTTGTTGGAAGGCAGTGATGGCATCATTTACTAACCCTTTATTTAACAAGGTAAAACCCTTTTTTACCGCCGCCGATAAACTTTGTGCTTGAACTGGGGCAATGTTTCCCAGAGGTGGCAAAGTTACTAAATAAGTAAAAAGGGTCAACGAAAAAGTCAAAAGAGAAAGATGGTGAATGAATTTACCTTTTGGCTTTTGGCTTTTGCCTTGTTTAGTTTGACTCATCGAGCAACTCTCCCGCTTGGAGTCACATTAAATTCTGATTTCACCCTGACACCTACAACAGTTTCTGAGAAATTATCACGTCCTTGAACTGTAAAACCTAACCGCAGATTGGGTACAAGTTGAAAATCGTAGTAAAGTTCCAAGACATCTGGTGTATTTCCACGACGCAAGCTATCGTTTGATAAAGCACGCCCATAAGCTAAACCGAGGCGATCGTCTCGGGTAAATAAATCCAAGAAGGTAGCTCCTAAGACGTAGGTATTTGCGCCTTCTCCTAGGTCACGGTTTTCGTAGCGACCATAACGCCCAAAAACACCTAATTTCAAATTGGGTATAAAGACTTCGGCGTTCAAACTGTATGCTTCTTCGCGATCAGTTTTGATCGGCCCAAATTGATTATTTCCCCTAGCAATGCTATAGCTTTCAGCAAAGCTATCGCGAACACCAGCATCACGATCTGAGGCATAAGTACCACGAATAATCGCATTTCCGTAACGAACGGCAACTTCTCCTGCAAATCCATCTAAGGAAAAGTCACTGATTTTGTCTGCTGAGGAAAAAACTGCTGCTTTCGCTTCAATATTGTCGGTGACACTCCAGTTAACTAACAAACTGGGACGAGAAGCAATTCCTGTTGCTGCTAATGCTGGGTTGGTTTGAAATACTGGGTTAAAAAATTGGCTAGCTCCATCTTTGGCAAAGCTATTACGGTCAAAATAGGACGTTAAATCTATTTGACCTACCACAAATCGCAGATTAGGGATGCCGGCGATGGAAGTGGCTAAATAAAGCTCGTTGATATTTAAACCCTCTTTTCTAGAATCATCAAAGCTGCTACCTTGACTTGTTAAGTCTAAAGTCGCCCCAAATAAAGCTTGAGGAGAGAGTGGGTAAACTCCTGTAACTCTTGCCCGTGCTGACGTATCACCTCCTTGAGTGACATAGACACCTTGAAATTGTAAAAAGGGTTCTCTTAAAGCACTGCTAGTGAATACAGGACGCTGTTGACTAGCTATTGTTTTTGGTTGTGTTGGCGAAACCGGAGTTGGGGTAGTTAGTAGTTGATTAAAAGTTGGGGTTGGGGTGGTGACATTAGATTGCGGCGTGGTCGTTGTGTCAGGAAGTGGCGGTAATGGGGCTGTTTGCGAGTTAAGTACTTGGTTAAAAGTTGGTGCTGTAGGTGCAGCAAATTCTTGATCTGCAACCTTACTAGGAAGTAAGGGCATTTGTTGCGGGGAGTTTTCTATCGGCCTCAACAATCCCAAGCCGAGGTCAGAATTCTCCCCACTAACTGCAGTCTGTACACCTTTTTTTGGCTTTGCAACCTGGGGTGTAACAGAATTGGCTCTTGGCTTTACCTGCTGTTGGATAAAGCTAGTCTCCTGTTGCTGGAGATTATTTACTGGTTGCTGTGGCACAGCTTTTAGTATGGGATTGGCAATCGGTGCATAGGCGTAGCCCGCCGCAGGCATCGCTATACTATCTGTTGTTGGTGGCGGAGGTACTGTCTGCAATCTTGGTATTGATTGACCTCCAGGTATGGATGATTGCGGTACTGGTAACAATTTTGTATTGCCCAATTGGAAATCTTTAGCTTCTTGTTGATTAGGATCTACTTGCGCTAAAGACGCTTCATTCACAGCCAGTATCCAAAAAATCGAGACTGCGACACCACTCAGCAGTAAATGCACCTTCTGGGGCTGTTTTGCAAAAGTAAATCTAAGACAATTTAATACTTTTTGGCTCATGAGCCTAGTTGAATTTACAAGTAAGTCTTTACTTTATTGATGTTGCCACTTTAGCAAATATTCTCTGTATTAACCTCTATATAAATAGATTTTATATTTTTCAAAACAACTATGTTAAAGATTGGTAAAGCTTGCATTTTTTGCGAATAAATTGGGCAAAATAAATATAAAACTCAGTTATGTAGCTTTAAAATCTCTAAAACCTAATTTTCTGATGTTAAATTTGTATTTTCAGCATATTTGCCAACAAATCAAGAATAAAACTGCCGTTTTTCCTTTAGTATTTACCTCTCTCATGCTGTTGCTTGGAAATTATGGCTGTGTTAAACAAGCATCAGTAGAAACCCAACTAGACATTAAAAATGTCCAAATATTATCAGGTCAAAGTTTATACCGAATAAGCGGTAGTACAAATTTACCTGAGTCTAGCCGCATTAGTGTGGTAGCAGTCCGCTATTTACGTCCTAAAGCAGAACAAATAGGAGCATTGCTAAACTCTGATGCCAATACGAAACGTTCTATTTTGGATCGCCAAATTGTGCAAGTGAAACAGGGAAAATGGCAAGCCGATTTGAATCTATGGCAAGTCGCACCTGATGGTAGTTTTGAGGAAGTATGGCAAGCCAATCAAACACCGATGAAACTCACCCCCGAAAGTAATGTGACATTTATTGCTACTTTTGATCCTGTTGGTCAGTGGGAAAAGTCAGATAATCATAAATCACAGGAAAAGCTGAAGCCTGAAAATTACCAGCTTGAAGGTAAGTTAGTGCGCTTTACTAACGAAGGTGAAAAGTATACACAAGCAAGTCAAACTTTATTAATCCCCCTGCCTACAGGGAAGACAATACCACCTCTTCCACAACCAGAAGATCTCAATGGCGGTTGGGGAAATCGATATCAAATTCTGCCAGAACCCAAGGTGACAAGAGCTACATTAATAGCACCTGCGAAATCTAGACAGACTAATGCTTCTCTACTTCCTTCCGAGTTTTTGCGCTAAATATAAATTTAGCGCATGATGTTTTTTATATCGAACCACAGATAAACACCGATAATTATCGGTGTTTATCTGTGGCTTTTATTGAGTATTAAGTTAGGTCGGTGCAATTAAAGACAACTGGAGAGGTCTGCCATTTGTCCTTTATCATTGGTCATTGTAAGGGTTTTAACCATGTTTACATTGCGTAACATAGTTTGGTTTATTCCCGCCGACTTACTTATGTGAGTTTAATGCAACTGAAACTCATTGCCACTGGAAGCATCATAGTAGATCTCAAATTTATCTGTGTTTTTTGCCGCAGCATTTGTTGCTGGGGGCATAACTCGCAAATTGTTCTGCATTGTCTGCATTTGCAATATCATCTCCCTCAGTTGTTTTTGTAACTCTTCAAACTCAGATGATGTGATTGTTGTTTTATTAGCTTCATCTGCTGCAACAGACTCTTCTATATTGTTTGGATTTGCTTGAGCATAACTCAGAAAAGTTTGGGCAGATGCAAAATTAGAACTAGCTGTCACAGTTTTAGCAGTTGTAGTGTTATTTTGTTTGGTTGCAACCTGCGGCACAGCATTAACTGGCTGTTCATATATCAGTGCTGGAGTTTGTATTACAACAGGTTGGGATATGGTTGTAGGTAGAGTGTTTGCAATCAGAGTGTGGTCTAAAGGTACTTCATCATCCAAAAAAGCTTTCAATCCAGATACTTGTAGGCGAGACTCTGAGAGTTTGATCTCCTTGAGTAAGGTTTCTTTTTCCTTTAGATTTTGTTCTAAATTAGATAATTCCTGCTGATATTTTGCTGATTTCTGAGAAGAGTGTCGCCAACCGCAGAAGGCGGCAGCGGATATCCCGGCTCCTACACTAAGTGCCGTTGATAATATCACGTAAGGAATAGCAACATCTCTGAGTTTGCCATAAAAAATAGGTTCTTCTTGAAATTTAATAGCAATTTGCTTTTCCCCTAATGCAGCGAGGGGAAATGACATTAATGAAAATACACCACAAGAAGCGATAATAGGTGGAAGAAAAAATTTTTGCAATGCAGATAGAGACATATTTAAAACTTGGGTTATTTGTTCAATAAAACAATGGGTAGATTGCAGCATGGCTAATTACCGCTGCCCATATATAGCTTTGATAGCTCTTCAGCGGTTAGTGAATATTTGTACTGCATTAGTATCCAACTTATTCTCTTCATGTCTGATGTGCAATATGAGAGCCATGAAGAAGTTAGAAAAGTAGTTAAATTTTTCGTAAATTTAATCACTAACTTACTAGTATAAAAATAATCTTGAGTACACACGGGTAAGGCTTAAAAGCTTACTATATATAGCTTTATATGATAATTGATTTCTAATATTTGCACAGAGTCAGGAACATTTAGTAATAAAAATTACTCTATAAAAGCTAGTGCAGACTAGTTGGAAGAATTGCTACCTTAGAACAAAAAATCATCTCAATCATACCTGTACATCAGCAGAATTATGGTATCTCTTACTAAGATAAACTGTTATCTATGGCAAATTAGTTTAAATAATCAGATTTCAAGATGAGAGTGTTTATATAAAACATAATGCATAAAGATTTGAATCATTGGTTGAGAATCTCGACTTATATGCAAGGTAATTAAAACTATGCGAAAAATCTCTAAAAATAAACCAAAAAAATTTAGGTGGCGTAAACAATTGCTCTTATTTTTCGTAACTTTAGTGGTGTTTTTGCTAGGGAGTGTGACACAATTGCCTGCCCATAGCCAACTGAGTGTTGCCAGTGCGGCGATGACAATACAGCTACCGCTTTCCACCTTGGGTGCAAAAATTGTCGATGCTAGAGGCAAGGTGGTGGTATTGCGAGGGGTGAACTGGTTTGGTATGGAAACAGAGACACATGTGCCTCATGGATTATGGCGGCGAGATTATAAGGATATGCTGGCCCAGATTAAAATGCTTGGGTATAATCTGATTCGGTTGCCTTATTCAGTGGCAGGCTTGCGTAGCTTGCCGCCCCAGGCATCGCCTGATGTCAGTGGTATTGACTTTACTATCGGTAGCAATATAGAACTCCAAGGCAAAACACCTTTGGAAGTCATGGATTTAATTATTCAGGAAGCTGAAAAGCAAGGATTATTTATCCTACTCGACAGTCATCGCCTCAACGATCAAAAGATTCCCGAACTTTGGTATGGAGACGGTTTTACAGAAGTAGACTGGATCGATACTTGGAAAATGTTAGCAGAAAGATACAAAAATCAAGCTAATGTCATTGGTGCAGATTTAAAAAATGAACCGCACGGACAAGCTAGTTGGGGTACTAACGACTTAGCTACCGACTGGCGACTAGCAGCAGAACGCGCAGGCAATGCTATTCTTAGTGTCAATCCTAACTGGCTAATTATCGTTGAAGGTGTAGAGAAGAATGTTCCTGGTCAGAAACTAAAGCAGCATTGGCAAGGTGGTAACTTAGAAGGTGTCAAGCGCTACCCAGTACGCTTATCTCGTCGCCATAAGCTCATCTATTCTCCCCATGAGTATGGCCCAGGAGTGTTTAATCAATCTTACTTTTCAGAATCTAACTTTCCGAAAAATCTCATTGAGCGCTGGCAAACAGGCTTTAACTATATTTCTAGTCAAAATATTGCGCCGATTTTGATTGGCGAGTTTGGGGGACGACAAGTAGACAATATTTCCCCAGAGGGTATTTGGCAAAATAAATTTGTGAAATATATCCAGAAGAATAACTTAAGCTTTGCCTACTGGAGTTGGAATCCTAATAGTGGTGATACAGGCGGTATCTTGCTAGATGACTGGCAAAATTACGATCGCCCCAAGCAGCAATTATTATCTCAACTGCTGCCATCTATGGAAGTTAGTCAACAGGATGTCTCCTCATCTCCAAGTTCCCCCATCATCGCAACTCCTTTATCAACAGCCCAACTGCAAGTAACGACTAACATTTATGCTAATTGGGAAACGGGACTTTGTACCAACCTGAAAATTATTAATTCAGGCAATACTAAGGTGAATAACTGGCAACTCACATTTCATCTGAATCAAGCTAGGATTAATAACTCTTGGAATGCTAATTTTCAACAGCAAGGAGCAACACAATATCTTGTGACTCCTTTGGATTGGGGAAGGGTAATTGAGCCAAATCAATCGAGAGATATTGGTTTTTGCGCTAATAAGTTGGGTTCAGATTATCAGATGCGGCAAATAGAAGTAAAAATTTCCAAATAAAAAAGACAAAAGAAAATTCTCTTTTGCCTTGATTAATTTTTATCGAAGTAGTGTAGTAATGAGCCAGAAAATAATCGGTACTCATTACTCAGCACTACTTAACGTTTAGGATTATTCATCGTAATCGTCTTCGTCGTCTTCCTCGTAGTCATCCTCTTCATCTTCTTCTACAAGATCTGTGACTTCATCAGCAATTAAGTCATCGTCATCTAAGATAGACCGTTCTGCACGTCTACCACCAAATGTAGGTTCGACAAGAGAAGGAGAATCTAAGTTGTAGGTGCGAGCTGTGCGGTCATCTAGCACCATATCTAACGGATCGTCAACTTCATCTAAGACGCTGTTACTTTCCAGTGCCGCGTAATCATCAATTGCTCCTGTTTCTTCATAGGCGTTATACCCAGTTCCAGCAGGAATCAATCGTCCGATAATCACGTTTTCTTTTAACCCCCGCAGCCAGTCAGATTTACCTTCAATGGCGGCTTCAGTTAATACTCTGGTGGTTTCTTGGAAAGAAGCGGCAGAAATGAAGCTGTCGGTGTTCAAGGATGCTTTGGTTATCCCTAACAATACAGGGGTATACTGTGCCCTAGCACCGCCAGTAATTGCCATTGCTTCATTAACTTGCTCAACTTGGCGCAATTCCACCAATTCTCCCGGAAGCATGGTGGTGTCACCACCATCATCAATCCGGACTTTATTGGTCATCTGACGAACAATGACTTCGATGTGTTTGTCGGCAATATCAATACCTTGAGACTGATACACCAACTGCACTTCGTTCACCAGAAATGTTTGCACTTTCTGTAAAGCATGGCTAGCACAAGCATAGACTCCATCTTCGGAACCCAAGCTAAAGAAGACTTCCAAAATTTCGTGGGGGTTGGAAGGGCCATCGCTGAGGGGTTGTCCCGCTAACACATGGGAGCCATCTGTCACCACTAAGTTTTGTCCGGGGCCGAGAGGATAATCTGTGACTACTCCATTCGGTTCTACGACTTTAACTGCGATCGCTTCATCACCATCGCCGTAAACTACCTTAACTTCGCCAGCCCGACGACACAAGATACAAGCTTCTTTGGGTTTGCGGGCTTCTAGTAGTTCCTCAATCCGGGGCAAACCTTGAATAATGTCCCCTGTTTTGGCACGTTCAAATACCAGCAACACCAAATTATCACCACGCTGTACTAAATCCCCATCTTCTATTTGCAACACAGCGCCAGGGCTGACTCGGTAGGGACGACCAACGCGCAGAGCAATGGAGTAGTTTTTAGTACTGAGGGCTGATTCACTAGCAGCAGAACTAGCAGCAGTATTCTTGATATCCATGACTTGCCCAGATTCGGGAGCAAAGACTCCAGGGGCAATTTCTGCGCCTTCTACTAACAAGTCTCCCACTTTGACATTGGGTTGGACGTTAGTATTGATGGTGATTTTGTCAACACTGTCACGTAACACCAAACAGCGGCGGACATTTTCTGCGCCTTTTTGCACACCCCGCACTGTACCCCCTTCTTTACACAAGATTTGGGTACGGGCGACGACTGCACCAGGGGCGATGCTTTGACCATCCTGTACTTCTAGGGAGGTTTGGGTACTACCTTGAGTAGCGTCGGCAGCGATGTCGCGACGAATTACCAAGGACTCCAAAATCACCAACTGCAAGCGCTGAACATCTGGGTCTTCAGGATCGGGGATTAATTCGATATCGGCTGCTAAGGGAGAAGCGTTATGGTCTTGTTCGCCTTCTTGCTCAATTTCCAACACTAGTTGGGTACGCAGCAGTTCTACGCCTTCCACAGACTTGACACGTTCGGAATCTTTGTAAGGTAGTCTTTGTACTGCTCGCAACTGAATCGAACGCCCTGTTTGTTGGCTGACTGATGTAGTCGAAGGCACATCAGGATTACTAGGGACAGCAAACTCCACTACTGGACGGCTCAATAAAGCTGGCCCTTCTGGTGACTCCACATACTGGATATAGCGCAATTCTGTGGCAACTGTGCCTTGGAATTCTTCCCCTGGCTGAATGAAGGTGTTGTCTCGCCCGATGACTGCTTCGGGATCGTCTACCATCAGCAGTTCACCTGGTTTAATCACGACTTCCCGCAAGATGTCGTTTTTCTGGGTAACTTCGATCACACCACTGTTTTGACAGAAGATATCCTTAACTACTTCGGTACCAGCTTCTACAAATTGTCCGTCTTCCACCAACAGCAAGGAAATATCTTTATTAACCTCATGGCTTTCTTCGGGAATCCACAGCAATGTGCCTCCCTGTACCACTTCATAACCAAGCTTGGCTTTACCTTTTTTCTGAACTTCTACACCAGCGAATTTCAGGAAGCCCCCGGTGGTAGTGCGATAGCGGTCATCAATTAATTCGGCTACTACTTGACCATTTTGCACTTTTGTGCCTGGAGTCGCTCTGAGGTTAAATACCTGGTTGTTCCCAGTGGAGACTAGGTAGTTGTTACGACCTTGGGAGCTTTGAACGGTGACTGTAGCTTGGTCTAAGACCACAGAAGCGGTGATAATCTCAATCTCCCTGGTACTCTTGCCAGGGGTAGCTTCGGGCAAGCGGACTGCACCACCATGCAAGGTAGTTAATTTGGTTTCTGCGAGTACACCATTGGAGGCGATCGCATCGCCATTTTTCACTACCAATTCTGCACCAGGTGGCAAGTTATACACTTCCCCAGACAAAATCCAAATCAAACCACCGCGTGCGGCTGTAGTGGTGGTATTGCCTTGCCGGTCTGTTTTTTGTTCGGGTACAACTTCGGCAAACTGTACTTCCCCAGCCAAGTCGGTAGCTACATCTTTCACCGCTTTTTCGGTGTTAGCACGAGTTGTCCGTCCACCGAGGGCGACTTCTGCGAGTAACTGCCCGGTTTTTACCTGCTGTCCATCAGTGATGTATAGGGTGGAACCTTGAGTTACATTAATCTCTTGGTGAACTCCAGTTTCAGAACCTTCTTTTTTCGGTTCCAAAACAATCACGCCGTTGGCTTCCACAAATAAAGCATCTTCACCGTGGCGGGTACGATATGGTCTGGTGCGTAATTTACGTGGCAGACGGATAGTACCATTTGTTTTGGAACGCACTTGCTGCGCTACTTCCCCGGTAAATACACCACCTGTGTGGAATGTCCGCATGGTTAGCTGGGTACCAGGTTCACCAATACTTTGGGCGGCGATAATCCCGACGGCTTCGCCCAAATCCACCATCTTGGCATGGGCTAAACTCCAACCGTAGCAGTGTTGGCAAACCGAACGTGCAGCTTCACAAGTCAGAGGCGATCGCGCAAAGACTTCAGTGACTCCAGATTTTTGAATTTTTGCGGCCAATTCATCTGATACTGGGGTATTGCGTGGGGCTATTACTTCTTTGGTCTTAGGATCTACCACATCTTCCGCTATTACGCGTCCATGTAGGCGTGTAGATAGAGGAATTTTTGTTTTCCCACCTTCTACCATCGCTCGGATAGGAATGCCTCTAGTAGTGCCGCAATCAAATTCCCGGATAATCACATCCTGGGATACGTCCACCAGACGACGGGTGAGATAACCAGAGTCAGCCGTCCGCAAAGCTGTGTCTACCAAGCCTTTCCGGGCACCGTAAGACGAAATAATGTATTCCGTGACGGTGAGTCCTTCGCGGAAGTTGGTTTTAATTGGTAAGTCAATAATTTCCCCTTGGGGATCTGCCATCAATCCCCGCATCCCTACTAACTGCCGAACTTGGGAGATGTTACCCCGTGCGCCGGAGAATGCCATCATGTACACGGAGTTGAGGGGATTGGTCTTTTTAAAGTGGACGACTACTTCGTCTTTCAGGGCTTCACTGGTACCGTTCCAGGTATCAATTACTTTTTGGAAGCGTTCTACTTCCGTAATTTCACCCCGTTGGTAACGAGCTTCTGTAGCCCGAATTTCTTCTTCGGCTGCTTCTAGGAGTGCTCGCTTGGAAGGTGGCACCATCAAATCGTCTACACTGATGGACACCCCAGCTTTAGTAGCATAGCGAAATCCTAAGTCTTTCAATTTGTCCGCCATGACTGCGGTACGTGCTGTCCCGTAATTTACAAAAGACCAAGAAATTAAATTTCTCAGTTGGCCTTTATCAACTACGCGATTGCGAAAAATTGCCTTTTCGTTTGTCATTAGTCCTTAGTCCTTAGTCCTTAGTCCTTAGTCAAATCCTTTTGGCAAATGACTTTTCTAACTTGCCAGTGCTTCTTGAATTGCCTTGTTGTAAATAACGCGGCCTGGGGTCGTGCGGACATACTGAGACAGCAAATTCCCTTTCGAGTCTTCTCTGACTCGACGATACTTATAGAGTAGAGTCCGGCTACCATCGCTGTTTTCGGTAACTTCCAGCGGTTCTGTATCTGGCCCGTCTGATTCTACTTCGCCGTCAAACCGCACGTAGATATAGGCGTGCAAGTCAATTTGCTCTTGCTGGAAAGCCATAATCACATCGTCAAGAGAAGCAAAATACCGTCCTGCCCCTTTGGTAG
This sequence comes from Aulosira sp. ZfuVER01, assembly GCA_034530615.2. Lineage (GTDB taxonomy): Bacteria > Cyanobacteriota > Cyanobacteriia > Cyanobacteriales > Nostocaceae > Aulosira. The sequence continues at coordinate 252,817 of JAVRCV020000052.1, read as the reverse complement.
CATCGGGATTTTCTGCGGTTAAGTAATATGCTCCCAACACCATGTCTTGGCTAGGTGTGATAATTGGTTTGCCGGTAGCCGGCGACAATATATTGTTAGAAGCTAGCATCAATAATCGCGCTTCTGCCTGACTCTCTAAGGACAGGGGGACGTGTACCGCCATTTGGTCACCGTCAAAGTCAGCGTTAAATGCCGGACAGACTAATGGATGGAGTTGAATGGCTCTACCTTCAACTAAAATTGGCTCAAATGCCTGAATCCCTAAGCGGTGCAGTGTTGGTGCCCGGTTTAGCAGTACTGGGTGTCCTTCAATCACTTCTTCCAGTACATCCCACACACTAGGATCGTTGCGAGATATGAGTTTTTTCGCGGCTTTGATGTTGTTGACCATACCGCTGCGAATCAAGCGATTGATCACAAAGGGTTGGAATAACTCAATTGCCATTTCCCTAGGCAAACCGCACTGGTGGATATTTAATTTTGGTCCCACCACAATTACAGAACGACCGGAGTAGTCAACTCGTTTACCCAACAAGTTTTGTCGGAAGCGTCCTTGCTTACCTTCAATAATGTCGGATAAAGACTTCAACGGACGGTTATTTGCCCCAACTACGGTGCGTCCTCGTCGACCGTTGTCAATCAAAGCGTCTACTGCTTCTTGCAACATCCGCTTTTCGTTCCGCACAATAATTTCTGGTGCCAAAATTTCTTGTAGGCGTGCCAGACGGTTATTACGGTTAATTACCCGCCGATATAAATCATTCAAATCGCTGGTAGCAAAACGGCCGCCATCCAGCTGCACCATTGGGCGTAAGTCTGGGGGAATTACTGGGATGACAGCCATCACCATCCACTCTGGTTTAGAACCAGTAGCGATGAAGTTGTCAATTACCCGCAGGCGTTTGATTAACTTTGCCCGCTTTTGTCCTTTAGCATTGCCAATTTCTTCTCGCAGGCTTTCGGCTTCTTGCTCTAGATTAATATCAGCGAGCAAGTGCAACAGGGCTTCAGCACCAATACCTACTTCTACACCCTGTAGCTGAGAATCTTCACTATAAATTTGGTCTTCAATTTCCAGCCACTGATCTTCACTGAGTAGCTGTTTGTAGGTTAAGGTTTCGGCATTACCAGGGCTAAGAACAACATAAGAGTTGAAATAGACAATTTGTTCTACATCCCGCAAAGGCATATCCAGCAGAATGGAAATATAGCTAGGAATTCCTTTGAGATACCAGACGTGGGCTACTGGGGCGGCGAGTTTAATATAGCCCATACGGTGCCGCCGCACTCGGGACTCAGTGACTTCTACACCACAGCGTTCGCAGACGATGCCTCTGTGACGTACTCTTTTATATTTACCGCAATGGCATTCCCAATCTTTCGCTGGGCCAAAAATGCGTTCGCAGAATAAGCCGTCCATCTCCGGCTTGAGAGTACGGTAATTGATTGTCTCTGGTTTGGTGACTTCACCGACAACCTGACCGTTAGGCAAAGTGCGTTCGCCCCATTGCCGAATGCGTTCTGGTGATGCCAAGCCGATTTTTACGTAGTCAAACTGATTAGTTTGGGCGTTTCTCATACTTAAGTGCTGAGTTCTGAGTTATGAGTATATTTAGTTTTTAGGTTGAAATTGAGAGAGTTATAAGTGCTGAGTACTGAGTAACAACACTCAGTACTCAGCAATCATCACTCCTTACTCGTCGTCTTCCAGCGATTCACGGGAAAGAGATTCATAAGTTGGTCGAGGTGGTGTGCGACGGGCTGATTGATCTGCCATCAAATCGACTTCCACATCTAAGGAACTGCCGTCTGCTTGGGTTTCTACTTTGTGGACAGCAATATCTAAACCTAGGGATTGCAGTTCTCGCATCAACACCTTAAAGGACTCTGGTGTTCCCGGTCTGGGGATGGCCTTACCTTTCACAATCGCGTTGAGGGCTTCATTTCGTCCCTGCATATCGTCAGATTTAACTGTCAGCAATTCCTGCAAGGTATAGGCTGCACCAAAGGCTTCCAATGCCCACACTTCCATTTCTCCGAAGCGCTGACCACCTTGTTGAGCTTTACCACCCAAGGGTTGCTGGGTAACGAGGGAGTAGGGGCCTGTAGACCGGGCGTGGATTTTATCATCCACCAAATGCACCAGCTTCAGCATATAAGCTACGCCCACAGTGATAGGTCGGTCAAAGGGTTCGCCTGTTCGACCATCAAACACCATGATTTTGCCAGGGTTATCGGGGTTGTATACCCAATTTCTGCCGGTTTCATCCCGTGCTTCTTGCAATTTGCCATGCACAATCCGGCGGGATGACTCTTCCCCGTACATTTCGTCAAAGGGAGTAATCTTGAATCGCACACCCAAGTTTTGACCAGCCCATCCCAACAGACATTCAAATACTTGTCCGACATTCATCCGGCTGGGTACACCCAAGGGGTTAAGGACGATATCTACTGGGGAACCATCTGGCAAGTAAGGCATATCTTCCAAGGGCAAGATGCGGGAAATAATTCCCTTGTTGCCATGTCGTCCTGCCATTTTGTCGCCAACTTGGATTTTCCGTTTCTGGGCAACATATACCCGGACTACCATGTTGGCTCCTGGTGGCAGTTCATCCCCTTGTTCGCGGGTAAATAGACGCACGTCTACGACACGACCTTTTTCACCGTTAGGAACTCGCAGGGAGTTATCACGCACATCCCGCGCTTTTTCACCGAAAATCGCCCGCAGCAGTTTTTCTTCTGGGGGTTGGTCAGATTCACCTTTGGGTGTCACTTTTCCAACCAATATATCTCCGGCTTCTACCCATGCCCCAATACGAATGATTCCTTGTTCATCTAGCTGACGCAGAGCATCTTCCCCAACGTTGGGTATTTCTCGCGTAATTTCTTCTGGTCCGAGTTTTGTTTGTCTGGCCTCAATTTCATATTTTTCAATGTGAATTGAGGTGTAGACATCATCCTGTACTAATCTTTCGGAAATCAAAATTGCATCTTCGTAGTTGTAGCCTTCCCAAGGCATATACGCGACGACGATATTTTGGCCAAGGGCTAATTCTCCACCTTCTGTGGAGGAGCCATCAGCTAATACCTGACCAGCAACAACACGCTCACCTATACGCACCAAGGGTTTTTGGTTGAGGCAGGTGTCTTGGTTGGAACGCTGGTATTTGGAAAGAGTGTACTTAATTTCTGAATTTGAATTCTTGACTCTTACACGGATTTCTGTGGCATCAACATAAACTACATCGCCATCGGTGCGGGATACGATTACCATCCCGGAGTCTCTTGCACCTTGGGCTTCTAAGCCAGTTCCCACTAAGGGACGCTCAGGTTTGAGCAGGGGTACTGCTTGTCGTTGCATGTTTGAACCCATCAGTGCCCGGTTAGCGTCGTCATGCTCCAGGAAGGGAATCATACTCGTAGCTACCGATACAATCTGTACGGGAGATACAGCTACGTAGTCCACTTGCTCTGGGGTGGTGGTGGAGAATTCCTGGCGATAGCGTACTGGTACTTGAGGTCCAATGATCAGTCCATTTTCATCAACGGGTATATCCCCAGGAGCGACTCGCAAATCGTCTTCTTCATCAGCGGTCATGTACACTGGCGGCAGATCAAACCTCACCTTGGCGTTTTCCACTGGTCTGAATGGTGTTTCTAAAAAGCCGTATTGGTTTACCCGCGCATGAGTTGCTAAGGAGCCAATCAAACCAGCGTTGGGGCCTTCTGGGGTTTCAATGGGGCAAATCCGTCCGTAGTGACTGGGGTGAATATCCCGAACAGCAAAGCCAGCCCGTTCTCTAGTTAAACCACCAGGGCCAAGGGCAGAGAGGCGGCGTTTGTGGGTCAGTTCTGCTAGAGGATTGGTTTGATCCATGAACTGACTTAATTGGCTGGAGCCAAAGAATTCTTTAATTGCAGCTACTAGCGGTTTGGGGTTGACTAGGGAAGCTGGGGTCAGAACTTCCGCGTCGGATACGGTCATCCGTTCCCGAATGATTCTTTCTAAGCGGTTTAAGCCTACCCGCACTTGGTTTTGCAGTAGTTCACCGACACTTCGCACGCGGCGATTTCCTAAATGGTCGATGTCATCAATATTACCGATGTCATATTCCAGGTTAATCAGGTAGTCTACTGCTGCCAAGATATCGCCGGGAGTCAAGACGCGCATGGTGTCGGGTACAGACAGCCGTAGTTTTTTGTTGAGCTTGTACCGTCCCACACGCCCCAAATCGTAACGTTTGGGATCGAAGAATCGGGAGTCTAATAGCTGTTGTCCACCTAATACTGTTGGTGGTTCACCTGGACGCAGTTTGCGATATAACTCCATCAGGGCTTCTTCTTCGGAAAATTGCCCTTCTTTTTCGATGGTTTTTTGGAAGTACTCAGGGTGGCGTAAAGCATCAAATATTTCGTTATCTGATAAACCCAGAGCTTTTAGTAGTACCTGAGCTGAGAGTTTGCGGGTTTTATCAATGCGTACCCACACCAAATCATTACGGTCTGTTTCAAATTTCAGCCATGCCCCCCGGTTGGGAATTAAGCTAGCTGAGTAGGTGCGTCGACCGTTTTTGTCAATTTCAGATTTGTAATATACTCCAGGGGATCGCACGATTTGGTTGACGATTACCCGCTCGGCTCCGTTAATAATAAAGGTGCCGCGATCGGTCATTAAGGGCAAATCGCCAATAAAAACTTCTTGTTCTTTAATATCCCCAGTTTCTTTGTTGAGTAGTCGGGTGGGGACATACATTTGTACGGCGTAAGTACTATCCCGCCGTTTGGCTTCTTCGACACTGTACTTTGGTTCTTTGAGTTTGTAGTTTTGACCTAAAAAGTGCAGCTCTAGTTTGCCAGTGTAGTCTGTAATTGGACTAAAGGAGTTAAGTTCTTCTATTAGCCCTTCTTCTAAAAACCAACGGAAGCTTGAACGCTGGATTTCAATCAAGTCGGGCAATAGAAAGGCGGGTTCCATATATGTTTCGTTTGTCATGCCTCTACCTTTGTCAACCTGGTTAAACTTACCATTGGACACTGCTTTTTCACGGTTCCCACCGCTAGCCAGTGTCCGTAGCTGTTGGGGAACTTCTCCTTAACACCACCTGCGATTTACAGGTGTGGGCAAACGCAGAAATTAAAGCTGGAAAGCGCTATCCTGACAAGGGGGAAAGCACCCCTCATGGAGTGACAATTATAACTAATAACCAGCTACTAAGTTGATTGCTCAAAAGCAGATGGTTGAGATAGTCTGGAATTAAATTGGCTTTTGTCACTTCCCCTCCCACAAGCGCGTTAATTAGCCTCCGCAGCTTTCTACTGTTGTGTCTTTAATACCCCTCTATATTTAGACTCACGGTGATATCCTAAAACTAAGGAAATGAGTGGCTTGTAACCAACTCTGAATTCGTATGGCTTTATCTTGCTGGGTTATACTCACAAGGCAATTACATTTAACAGTTTTCTATAGGTTAAATACGGAAAAGGTAATTTTCTGAAAATGTTTAGCTCAACCTACGATTGTCAGGCTTAGCGATCGCCTGATTGCATCCGCTTGTAGAGATCGGAGGATGGTCAACCCTTGCACAGAAGGAGCCTAGATAACCGCAGGATGGCTGTTTCAGGGTACTGATGGTCAAGTTGATAACAGTGCAAAATCAATTTTAGGAGTTTTAATTTCCTTCCTTTATCATTATGGCGCAAGCAAAATGTTTTGGAGGAAATAATTTTAGCATATTTCCGTCCTCTGAGGTATTTATTTATTTTTACTCGGTCAATTCTACTTACAGATAGGCTCTATAGTACAAGACCAAATAATTCACAAGCATTTTGGGTGGTTTGATTGGCGATCGCCTCTACTGTTTCCCCTCGCAGTTGGGCTATGCTGTCTGCTACATAACGGACGTAGGCGGGTTCATTTCTCCCTGTGCCTCGTTTAGGAACGGGAGCGAGAAAAGGACAGTCTGTTTCAATTAGCAAGCGATCGCTCGGCACCATAGAAGCGGTAGATTGAATCTGCTTGGCATTTTTGAAGGTAACTGTCCCACTAAAACTAATGTAAAAACCTAAGTCAATGAACCATTGAGCTTCTTCTGGCGTTCCACCCCAACAATGCATTACACCCCGAACGCTTTCTCCTTTTTGTTCTCGCCATTTTTGCAACACATCTCTTACCTGGGGTGCTGCCTCACGGCAGTGGATAATTACAGGTAAGTTAAGTTCACTGGCAATTGCTAGTTGCGCCTCAAATACCATGCGCTGTTGCTCATAGTTATTTGCTTTGTGCAAATCCAGCCCCATTTCGCCCATTGCTACTACTTTCGCGTCAGAACTAGCCAATGTTGAGATTTCATCGGCTGTTTGAGCGTTCCATTGTTTTGCATCTAAGGGATGTAACCCAACAGCAAAGCTGAGTTCGGGAAACTCGTGCGCTATGGCTTGGATACTGGAAAATTCTGATGGTTCGACACAGGAATGTATTAAATGCACTACACCTGCTTCTTGCCATCGCGATCGCACTGCTGCTAAATCTGGCTGGAAAACGTCAAAGTTGATGTGAACGTGGGTGTCAATTAGCTGCATCTTGGTTAAGAGTCGTTAGTCGTTAGTCATTAGTCATTAGCACAACACTAATGACTGAATGATTTTGGACTACTTTGCTGTTTGTGTAAGTGGTTTGAGTTTATGAGCCAATCTTGACTTTTTCCTAGCCCCATTGTTGGGGTGAAGCACACCTCGCTTTACGGCTTTATCAATTTTGCTGTAAGCCTCGGCTAATCGCTCCTGTACTTGTTGATTTAATTCAGGAGTGGGATTAGCAGCATAGACTTCTACTGCATTCACGTACTTCTTCATCAGCGTCTTGACAGCTGATTTATATGCTTTATTACGCAGTCGATTGCGTTCTGCGATTTCGGCGCGCTTAAGAGCAGACTTTGTATTCGCCACAGTCAGTTCCAAAAAGACTATTAATATGTACACACACTACTAGATTTACTAATATAGCATCCATATTGCCAATGTTAAGATTTCCGAAAAAATATCACTTCTCAGTTTTCTAGGGATCTAAGCAAATGTCAGGAGAAAATGGCAAGATAGTCCGTTCCAATCAAGTGGTAGTAGGTGTGCTGCTGACTTGAGAAATGGGTTAATATAATTTACTCCCATAAATGATAATTATCCTAGCTCACCAGTAGATGATTTAGTAGTAAGGCTGCCAATGTAGTCTTTCTTCCTCAGAGGATATATTGTCGGAGGCAAAAACTGTAAAACAGCTAAATTTCAAAGCTTAAATCACCAAATCAGACATATCGAGTCTCTGTAAATTTTAGCTATTAAATTAGGAAAACTAGGTAAAAATTATACTCAGACCCTCACTCATTGTCGATTCAGGACAGTCAGTGTGTAAACACGCTTCCATGATGTTGGGCATTGATGGATGGGGTAAAAGGGTAGTGGGAATTGGCACGCCTACTCCCTGCTACAAGCCAAGGCTTGGCTTGTCAGTCTGAGCAATTAAGTCGCCTTTTCTAGCAACTCAGATGTTAGAACCTTGGAAGTATCAAAAAAATCCAGGTTAAGCTAGAGAAGAGAATTAGAGTAAGCTTGGCACCTCTTTTGGGAAAGAGCAAGACTGATTCTCAGGCGGGAATATTCTAATATTTTGGCATTGTGCTTACTCCATGCTGCGAATTATTACTCAGCAGGCAGACGTTAGAGCAGAACTACAACGCATCTGCGATCGCACCCATGACGAACAGGTGCTTCACAAAGAGGCAACGGTGCGAGAAGTGTTACAAGCGGTGAAGCGCCAAGGTAACAAAGCTGTATTGCATTATACAGCGGAATTTGACAACCAAACTCTCAAGCCAGAGGAACTGCGTGTTACAGGCTCAGAACTAGATGCAGCTTACCAACAAGTGTCCAAAGATTTGTTGGCGGCGATTCGGCGGGCTTGCCAACAAATTGAAGCGTTTCACAGTCAGCGAGTACCAAAAAGCTGGGTACAGTTTGGCGATGATAATGTAGTGCTGGGCAAACGCTACACTCCGGTGGATCGTGCAGGTTTATATGTGCCTGGTGGTCGCGTTGTTTATCCTAGCACGGTAATAATGAATGCAATTCCAGCCAAGGTAGCTGGCGTACCTCAGGTGGTAATGGTCACACCGCCAGGAGTAGGAAAAGCAATTCATCCTGCTGTATTGGTAGCTGCCCAAGAAGCTGGAATTCAAGAAATTTATCGCGTTGGCGGCGCACAGGCGATCGCGGCTTTAGCCTATGGTACAGAAACAATTCCGAAGGTAAACGTGATTGCGGGCCCGGGTAATATTTATGTCACCCTGGCAAAAAAACTCGTCTACGGCAGCGTCGGCATTGATTGTTTGGCAGGGCCAAGTGAGGTGCTAATTATTGCTGATGAAACCGCAAATCCCGTATATGTTGCGGCTGACTTATTGGCACCAGCGGAACACGATCCAATGGCGGCGGCGATTTTGTTGACTACGGATGCGGCTTTGGCAAAAAACGTACAAGTAGCCGTGGAAAGGCAACTGGTAGATCATCCCCGAAGAATAGATACAGAAAAAGCGATCGCTCACTATGGCTTGATCGTAATTGTGGAATCTTTAGAAGCTGCAGCAGAACTCACGAATGAGTTTGCGCCCCAACACTTGGAATTAGAAGTTCAAGATCCTTGGGAACTACTGCCAAAAATTCGCCATGCTGGAGCTATTTTCTTAGGCGACTCAACACCAGAAGCGGTAGGACACTATTTGGCAGGCCCAAATCATACCTTGCCAACTTCTGGGGCTGCCCGTTACGCTTCAGGATTGGGTGTGGAAACTTTCCTCAAACACTCTAGTATTATCCAATACTCGCAAACAGCGCTGCAAAAGGTGGCTGGTACAATTGACATACTAGCAGCAGTAGAAGGTCTACCCTCTCATGCCGATTCAGTACGACGGCGAATTCAGCATGAGGAGTGATTGAGAAATCTGAATTTTTGCTTATACTTTTGGTAAAAGTTACTTAATGCCTTCAAACTAGAAGTTTGGAAAATTGAGTACTACATAAACTCGGTTTACATCTGGAAAATTATTGGTGTATTTACCGATAAACTTTACCAGGTATTTATTTAAGAGGTCTACTCTTGAGGAGACGAGAGCGGTGCTAAAAACTATTTTGGTAGCTCTGGACGGTTCGGAAATTGCAGAACGAGTAATTCAGAGTTTAAACGAATTTGTTTTGTCACAAGACAGCAAAGTTATTCTCTGCCATGTGTTTCCCACCCCTGATTCAGAGATGGAACTACCTGCCGATCGGCCTCATTCAGAGTCACCAACATTTTCTTATTTCCATATTGAAAAACAGCTGCAATCTTACCAAGAAAGTTTATCTGTAAACAGTGAATTAGAACTAGTAACTGGCGATCCAGCGGACGAGATTATTCGCCTTGCCAATATTTACAAAGCTGACTTGATCGTCATTGGCAGTCGCGGTTTAACTGGAATGAAGCGAATTGTCCAGGGTTCTGTTAGTAGTCAAGTGGTAGAAGAGGCTGGTTGTTCAGTGTTAGTGGTGAAGCCAAATGAATTCATGACATGACAACACCTCAAGTATAAAATTAACAGTCGAGCAAGCCCTAGCTGCTGAAGGTTAGAGTGAAATTAAGGCAGCCACAAAAAACCCCGTAGTATTTCCATTGACTATACAGGATTTATTGTGTGTAAATTGATATGCTGCTTACTTATTCTCGCGCTCATGCATAGCGACCCCAGTCCCGACTTGATTCGCCCAATCAGCAGTGACCAATTTCTGCCACCAATTAGTCTTTGGACAACATTAGGGGGTTTATTCCTCATTGGAACTGTAGGTGTAGCTTTGATTTTGGCTGGGGTGACTCAGTACAATGTCACCGTTACCGCATCTGCCACAGTCCGTCCGACTGGTGATGTCCGCTTAGTGCAATCAACTAGTGAAGGAATTGTCAAAAGTATTTTGGTGAAAGAAAATCAGGTAGTCAATCAGGGGGATGCGATCGCCTACATTGACTCTACTCAACTGGAAACCAAAAAAAGCCAAATTTTAGGCACGATTCACCAGAATAATTTACAGTTAGCACAAATTGTTGCCCAAATCAAGGCCTTAAAAACTCAAATCACTGCTGAATCTAATTCTATACAACGAGCGATCGCCTCTGCTGAAGCTGACTTAAGTCGCAACCAACGGGATTATCAAGACCAACAGATCGCTACTCAGACACAAGTGCAAGAAGCGGAAGCCGCTCTAGAATTGGCTAAGGAAGAAATGAAGCGCTATCAGCAACTGGGGAATACAGGAGCGATCGCCACTCTGCAAATTAAGGAGAAAGAACAGGCGTTTAAAGCGTCATTGGCTAGACTCCAACGTGCCAAAGCTGGACTTAACCCTAGTAATGCAACAGTAGCGATCGCAAGTGAACGAATTGCTCAAGAAAAAGCCAAGGGTGAATCTACCCTGGCGATTTTGAAGAAAGAACAAGAAGAACTAATCCGTCGCCACGTTGAAATTCAAAACCAAATCAACACTGCTCAAACAGAATTCAAACAAGTCTCAACAGACCTACAAAAAACTATCATTCGAGCCTCAGACACAGGTACTATCCTGAAACTAGAAATCCGAAATCCTGGACAAGTGGTACGCGCTGGAGATGCGATCGCGCAAATTTCCCCCAATCAAGCGCCTTTAGTTGTTAAAGCTCGTGTAGTTGCTGCTGATATTAGTAAAGTGCGGCTATGTAAAGCCATCCAAGTAAAGCAATGTACAGAGGGTAGAGTCATTATGCGGATTTCTGCCTATCCTTACCCAGATTACGGTACGCTAAATGGTGCTGTCAGAGGTATTACATCTGATGCAATTACGCCTCAAACTAATAGCAATCTCGCATCTGTACCTTACTATGAGGTAATCATCCAGCCCGATCAACTCAATCTGAGCAAAAGCAATCAATCCTATGCTATTCAATCTGGGATGGAAGTAACGGCTGAAATTATTGCCCAACAAGAAACAGTATTGACATTTATGTTAAGAAAAGCAAGGTTGCTAACAGATTTATAGGCTATTGCCACATTGTATTGAAGTTTTTGAATCGCAGTCGCTTGCGTCGGATTATCCAAAAGCTAGTATTAAATACTGAAGATGAGAGGTGATTAGGGAGTTAAAAAATCTAAATGCTTACCAGGTAGCGATCGCAATTTTTCTAAAGAACCTTGTATTTTCAACCTACCCTGCTCTAATACCACAATCCAATCAGCACGTTCAATTACTCTGGGACGGTGGCTAATGAGAATCGTGGTTTTACCTTGACGATAGGAGAATAGTTTATGTAAAACTTTAGCTTCGCTCACAGGATCGAGTCCAGCAGTTGATTCATCTAAAATCAGAATGGGTGGATCGTTGACAATTGCTCTAGCTATGGCTAATCTTTGTCTTTGTCCGCCAGAAATGTTAGCACCAAATTCACCTAAAACGGTTTGATATTTTTCGGGTAGCTTGCTCACAAAATCATCAGCCTCAGCAATTCGGCAAGCCTCGACAATTTTTTTAAAGGAAACGTTGGGAGAACCTAAGCGAAAATTTTCAATAATTGAACGACTCCAAAAGTGAGGTTCTTGGGGAACAAGCACCACCTGTCTTCGCAGACAGTCTAAAGACAAATCTTGCTGGTTATAAATGCCAAAGCGGATATTTCCTGATTGAGTTGTATATAACCCAGCAATGATTTTTGCCAGAGAACTTTTACCACAACCTGATGCGCCAATTAGAGCAATGACTTTACTACCAGGAAGAGTAACAGAAAAGTTCTCTAGTAATTCAACTCTGCCAGGATAGTGAAAGTTTAGGTTGCTGCAAACAATGTCTGCATTATCAGGAATTTCTGTCCAAGATTTGTTAGCATCTCCTTGAGTTTCTGGTGTAGAATTGACGACTTCCTGAAGTCTTGATGTCGCTGTTCTGACACGAGTAAAATCGTCTGCAAAGTCAACAAAAAAATCAATTAAAGACCCAACATTATAATTGAGGCTAGTGAATGCTAGCAACTGACCGATACTTAACTCTTTGCTAATCACCAGGCTACTACCAATATATAGTAAGGTAGCACCACCAATATCAGAAACTAACCTAGAAAATTGCTTATTAATAATCGCAATTTTTATAGTACTCAATTCCAGGTTTGCTAATTGACTAAATCGGCGCTGAAATTCTTCCCAAAATTCCGGAGCAGCTGTAGTAGTTTTTAGCGTTAATGCTCCCTTAAATGTTTCTACTAGCACACCTTGGTTTTCGGCTTCTAAAACCATGAGTTTACGATTTTTCTGCTGGAGTGCGGGCAGAAAAACTACTGTAGATAGAGTCATCACCCCAGCGATTGCTAAGCCTGTGATTGTCAGTTTCCAGCTATAAAATAACATCAAGATAAAAGAAACGCTGGCAATAAAAAACTTACTGGGAAAACTCACGATCGCATCGGCGATTAATTTATTAATTTGTTGAATATCTCTTAATCGGCTAACAATTTCACCACTACGACGAGACTCATAATAAGAAAGTGGGAGGCGGAGAATTTGTTGACCAAATTCTAGGGTTAAAGTTAATTCTAAACGTTGCGCAAAATGAGCTATTAGAATATTTTCTACTAGTTTCAGCCCACTTCTGACAATATACATCACTGTAACTGCCAGCACTATACCAAAAAGCAGCTGAAAATCTCCTCTAACTAAAACATCATCCGTGAGAATTTGAATAAAGAAAGGTGAAGCTAAAGAAAGCAGACCAATAAATTGGGCACAAAGTACAGCTTCAAAAATCACACCTCGGTAGGGTAGGATTAACCGAAGAAATTTCTCCAGGTGGTTAGTTTTGTCATCCGATTGGACAAAAAAACGCTTGGGATCTGGCTGTAAGAGTAGCAGTACCCAATTAGTCCAACCCTCAATTAACTCCTGTTTGGAGAGATAACGTAGACCAATGGCAGGATCGCCAATGATATAATTTTTACCGCGCCGACCGTACAAAATCACCCAATGATTACCCTTCCAGTGGATGATTGCTGGTAAGGGCATTTGTTCCAGCTTGTGGAGAAAATCGGATGATGCTTTGCCGGAACGTGCATTAAAGCCAAAAGCTTCTATTCCTCGTCTCAGACCTAACAAAGTAGTTCCCAGTTGCCCAGTGCCTACCGCTTCACGGATGCGGTTGAGAGCAAAACTCCGTCCGTAATATTTGGCAATAGAAGCAATACAAGCAGCCCCACAATCTTCTTCGCTATATTGTCTTATAACTCGGTATTTTAGATTAGACACATCCCTATCCTAAATATCCCCGATCAAGCAAATACAATCATGCTATAACGCGCACCCTGGTAATAGGGTAATTAATCGTCATCATCTAATCAACAATCCAACATCGGATAGATATCCTCAGAGTTGGCATTAAGATAAGGGCGTTGCAGATCAATTAAGTGTTGGGAGAAATGCCGATCTACATAATGCATTTTTCCTTGTTGGGAGTTGTCACCTTCTTGCCAAGCTTCTAATAAGGCATTAGCCAATATTCGGCAGCGGTTCATGCCAAAATTCTCTTGGTCAGTAAATTTATTATTTGGTTCTTCTGCTAAACTCAGCCCTGGCGCTAGTAACTTTGTAAACAGAGGTACTAAATCCCGAAAAAGGCATTTGTTTGCTATATACACAGTCTGAAGAATTTGCTTTACTATGTGGTAGTTGTGACTTTCAAATTGCAGCACCCCACAGTCACAACGCTGGTAATTATCAGGATCGTATAAAACCTTAAAAGTGAAAGGGATATTGATTTCGTTAAGTTGCTGTGTCAGACTTTTCATCAATGCGATCGCACCTTCAGAGATAAAATTAAAATTAATATTTACTGCAAGAGTTTTATTCACCAAACCTGCATCACTTACTGCCACATAATATGCCTGTTCTATTAGGTTAGGAGGCATCAGCACAGCAACTTCATCACCAACATTAGCCGATTGTTCAGCTAATTGCAGATAGCGTTCTGGTTCAATATGCAATGTCAAATCATCTTTTTGCACAGCAAGTAGATGATCGCTTTCTTGCTTCACTACAAGCCATCTTGGATCAAAGTAGCCTTTACCACAGTTACTTTTCTGCAAGTCTTCGTAAAATTCTCGGTTGAATGCGCCAGCTTGATTATTCTCTAGCTTTTTTATTTCTAATAAACTATCTGGATTTACATTGTTTGCTAGGGTAGCTTTTAATTGGCCATTGTAATAAATGCCATAGAGAAAATTCCGCAATTGCAGATTCAAATACCTATTCTGGATTTCGATCGGTAAGTTTTGAAGAGATACTACGATTTCATCAGCAAGTTTTAAAGGTTGGTAATCTGCATGGGTAATAGTAAAGTCAGATTGAATCTGAACCTTGGTAACGATGTCTTCTAAGGCAGCATTTGGTATCTCATGAGGTAGTAAATCTCGCAATTGCATCATCAATTTTGTAATTTAATATGATTTTTTAATTAAAAGTTGTATTTTTTATACTAAGTGGGTTAAAAATTTAGCTCAGAGGCGCTGTGTCCCAAAATAATCGGGATTGATTTATCTGGATGGCACAATAAAGTATTGGCAACCTGAAGCATACAGATACCTATATTGCCAAAAGCTTCGTGATAATCTATTTTTATTTGTATTTTTTCAACTAATGCCAGACCAGTAAATTGCATTACCAATTGCAAAAAATTAGGACGTAACTTCAAAATTTCGGGAAAGTGAGTTAAATAAGCTTTTATTAAAGAAAATATACTAGGTTGGATCTGATCTAGGGGAGTACCGGCTAACCGCAAAGCTGTTTGCAAATCAATATCTGTACTGATAACTAAACTCCCTAACCAAATATTTAAGTAACTAGCGATGATTGTTCCTAGATCCAATGCTGGATCTCCCCAAGCAAATTTTTCCCAATCAATCAAGCGAACTATGGCTTGATTTGGGGATTGCTTCCATTGGTTATGCAATAAAATATTGTTAAGCTTTAAGTCATTGTGGATTAAACAACAACTTTGGTAAGCAGTTTGTAGTTGAGCGATCGCTTGTCTCAGGCGATCATGGCGCTGATAGAGCTTAAAGAATTTTAGATTCTCAAGAGAAATATGAGCAAAAATTTCTGGTTTAATTCTTTCTAAACCACGGAGAAAGTTAGGATGTTTGCTAATATCTTGAGAGTCTTTTGCTAAAAATTCTTTATATTTCTGACATTTCCAAGTTTTGCGATGAATTGTGGCTACACTTGTTCCCAAAGATGCTGCGATTTCTTGGGGAAAAATATGTTCGTTGTCGTAAAAATCTTCTAAGTCACAATATTCGTTAAGGTAATTAAAAATAATAATTGAGCGAATGGGATCAAAATGCAGCGCCTCAGATATAATTGCGCGAAATTCACTTAGTTCTTGAAAATTTTGCAACCACTCATGAATGCGCCATTCTTGCAAGAACTCACCATGAGTTTTACCTTCTTTGTTATGGCGTTCTTGCTTAATCAGCAGATGGTGATTATTGGAGAAAACCACTAATAAATTAAAGTTTTTACAACTTTTCGATTCAATTTGGCTAATCTTTAGTTCTTTAACCTCACATAAATTATGTTCAATTAGATGCTCTAAAAAATTGCTATCGCTTAATAAAAATGTCATTATCTATACTTAATTTGAAAAGAAATCTGATAACTGCACTGCTCGCAAAATCAAAAAAATTAACCAAAAATTCTTGCAAGAAACTTGTTGTAAAAATATGGAGCGGTAGTTTCCAAATTTTTACAACAAGCTTTATAACAAAATAGGTTTGAAGCCTTAGCTAAAGAATGAAACCTGTGTTAATGGGCTATAACTACTAGTCCTATTAATTGCCCTTTACAGAGTTTATTAGCAGTACTTTTTGCTCTTGCTCTTGCTCTTCTTGCTCTTGCTCTTCTTGCTCTTGCTCTTACTTCCACCGTAGCAGGAGCCACCGCCACCTGTAATTATAGACTCATCTTCTGCTGATAATTCTGTTAAAAAATTTTCAGAAATTGAAAATAGTTCATAACCTGATGCGTTAGCCATTATAAAGCCTCCGTTCCTAATTCAAATTTTGGTTTGAATGGAAATTGCTCTGATAATTGATTGAGCAATTTATAAGTCAGCATCAATCAATTAACCTGTTCAAAATTTGTGCATTTAACTTGGTAAATGCATCTGATCTCTTAATGTTTGAATTGATTGATTTGCGCTAACTCATGCAATTTATACTAAATGCTATTTTTTCCAGCGAAAATCATCCTTTAGATAGAGATAAGTATAAATATCTAGAGAGATAAGCCTTTTTGATAAAGGAAGTTTCTCAACTTTATCAACCTCCTTGTTTGAGATTTATCAAAGGTTATGACATCTCATACGCAGGCTGAGAATTATAAATTTTTTTAACCATAACGACCTCTGCTATTCTACTCAGCGTAGAGAAATTGATTTTTATGAGTAGATATATTTTTAAATTTTTGTAAATTAAATGAGCAATTTCTAGAAAAAACTAAGATGGTATTTTTTATATTAATTTTTTTTGTAACTCAGGCTACAATTATCCAGTAAAATTGCTGATGGAAGAGATTGAGTATTGACATCAGATTCATTTATTAAAGGAAGATTAAGCAAAAATTAAAAAAACAGTAAAATATAGATAAATTTTGATTATGAGGCGGTTATTTGATGTGTAGCTTTCAAGCCAACACATTTAGCAGAGATGAAGACTAAAGCAAGCCTCATATCAATCAGACTCTAGCGACATTTTTATTAACTTTTATTTAGCGCTGGTTTTCTACTCATGCTGAGTGAACATAACCCAGAATTACTGCGTCAAATCCAAATTGACGAACTTGTTCCGGCGATTAGCCGTTGGACAAAATTGGGGGGAGTTGTTTTGATCGGAACTTGTGGTTTGGCGGTTTTGTTAGCGGCGATTATCAAATATCCGATTACTGTGCGATCGCCTGCGACTGTCCGTCCCGCAGGAGAACAGAGAATTATTGAGGCATCAGGTCAAGGAATTGTTAAAGCTATCTTAGTAAAAGAAAATCAGACGCTTGCCAAGGGTGAAGCGATCGCAATCATTGATGACTCTCAACTCCTGACTAAAAAAAGCCAACTCATTGACAATATTCGACAGAATCAATCACAAATTTCGCAAATAAATGCGCAATTGAAGGCGCTACAAACTCAAATAACTGCTGAGGCTAATTCCATCCAAAGGGAGATAGCTTCGACAAAAGCAGATCTCAGTCGTAATCAAAGAGAATATCAAGATAGACAAAATATCACTCAATCAGAAGTAGAAGAAGCAAAAGCTACTTTAGAGTTTGCCAAGGAAGAACTGAAGCGGTATAAACAGTTAGGTAATACGGGAGCGATCGCCACACTGCAAATTAAGGAAAAAGAACAAGCTTTTAAAGCAGCGATCGCCAAACTGCAACGCGCTAAAACTGGACTCAATCCGAGTATAGCTGCTGTGACGATGACCCAAGAACGGATAGCCCAAGAAAAAGCCAAGGGTGAGTCTACCCTCGCCGCATTGAATAAAGAACGAGAAAGCTTGATCCAAGGTCAAATAGCCCTTCAGAATAAAATTAACCTAGACGAGCAAGAAATTACACAAATTAATCGGGATTTACAAAAAACTGTGATTCGGACTTTAGAAGCCGGAAGCGTCTTGAAACTGGACATCAGAAATCCTGGCCAGGTTGTACAACCAGGACAAGCGATCGCTCAAATTGCTCCTAGTCAAGCTCCTTTGCTAGTCAAAGCTCGTGTAGATGCTGCTGATATTAGTAAGGTTCGCTTATGCAAAGCTGCTCAAGTCACTGAATGTTCAGAAGGCAAAGTAATTATGAGAATCTCTGCCTATCCTTATCCGGATTATGGCACTATCAATGGCGCTGTCAGAGGCATTACCGCCGATGCGATTACACCTCAAACTAACAGTAATATCGGGGTTTCACCTTACTATGAGGTGACTATCCAGCCAGATAGACTTCATCTCACCAAAGGCAATCAATCCTATGCCATTCAACCTGGTATGCAAGTAACCGCCGACATAATTTCCAAACAAGAGACGGTTCTGACATTTGTTTTGAGAAAAGCAAGGCTCACAACCAATTTGTAAGCTAAATGCAAGAGACAGGCGAAAAAACAATTCAAGATCTTTGAGTCGTCAAAAACTGGCGCAAACTCAATAAACTTAAAGTTTGTCCTAAGTTTAGGGGTAGCATTGACACTCCTTCCAAGCGGGACTGCACCCAACCTTCTCCCCAATACCATTCATGAAACCCATCAATTCCACCACTCAGTAAAAAGCGGAGGCAATTAGGTTTAGCCACATTTACTTGATGATGAATCGCAACGGGTCCAGTCCAGGTAGTAAACTGGAAGCCGGAGTAGAGTTCTTCTGGCATTCCAGGAGCAAAGCGTTGCCCTAACAGCCATTTTTGTAATTGCACTGGACGCAGCAGACTGTCATGAATTGCACTTGCTGACGCTTCGATTTCTATCCGCAGTTGGCTTTGTTGAAAATTACCCAGCATTTTTTAAGGATTGTACTCAACCCGAACAAGTTGTTATTTTATGGCAAATCCAGTAGAAAAGATTTGTTTCAGCTTTTATTGTAGACTCCAAATAATTTAATTTACTTATAGCAATTTACGTTGTTGGTGTGCAGTACGTGAATTTCAATTTGAGGAAAACTGATAATGAATCTTGAGGTCAAATATCAGAGGTTGTTGAAAATGCTGCTAATTACCAGCATTATTTCTACAGCTATTCACTTCACTGATAATTATTTGTTCATCGAGCGGTATCCTCAACCAGTCTGGATTACAGCCTCTTCAATTTATCAATCATGGCTTATTCTGACAGCCATAGGAATTACTGGGTATTGGTTGTATAAATATCGAAGGTTTTGGCTGGCTTATGCATGTCTATTGGTCTACTCATTCACAGGTCTAGTAAGCCCAGGACATTACTTTTATGGAAATCTGTCACAGTTCTCAGCGAAGATGCATCTCTTTATCTGGACTGATGCGTTAACTAGTTTAGCAATATTAGGATTTATTTTCTGGTCAATACTTATCCTCAAACAGTGGCAGCTAGAACCTAGTCGAAAGGACAATACCCAATTTTAAATTGATGCTCTAATCAATAAAATACACGCAATACAATTTGGAGTAGTCCGCAGGCACTCAGCATTACACGTAACTTATCTTGTTGAACGAGAAAAACATATTTTCCCAGAAAATATTTAGTTTAACAAAAATGAGAAACAATACTTTTTTCCAAGTTAGTATCAAATGATATGTTTAAGTTAAGTGTAGTTATACTAAGTTATACTAAATAGTACTTTCACGCCCCTGCTTTAAGGCATAGGCGTTTAACAAAAGATACTATTGGTAAGGTTTTTCATGGCGGATCAATTAATTCGCGCCACGGCAGCCGAAGGTGGAATTCGAGCAGTAGGTGTTATCACTACACGCCTCACAGAGGAAGCAAGACAGCGTCACCAGCTATCCTATGTGGCAACAGCAGCACTGGGTCGGACTATGGCAGCAGGCTTGTTGATGGCTTCTAGTATGAAGCGAACTGGTTCTCGGGTAAACGTCCGGGTGAAGGGTGACGGCCCTTTAAGTGGCATTTTGGTAGATGCTGGGTTAGACGGCACGGTACGTGGCTATGTTGGCAACCCATTTGTGGAATTACCACCTAATGGTAAAGGTAAGCTAGATGTTGGTGGTGCAGTTGGTAAAGGCTTCCTCTACGTTGTGCGGGATATCGGTTATGGCTATCCTTACTCTAGTACTGTAGAACTTATTTCTGGTGAAATTGGTGATGATGTAGCTCATTATTTGGTGAGTTCCGAACAAACACCCTCGGCTATGGTTTTAGGCGTATTTGTGGGAGCAAACGGGGTAACTGCTTCTGGTGGCTTGTTGGTGCAGGTGTTACCCAAAGCAGCCAGAGATGAAGCTTTAGTTGCAACTTTGGAATCACGGGTAGCTGCCTTATCCGGATTTACGCCGTTATTGCAAGCAGGTAAGACTTTGCCAGAAATCTTTACAGATTTGCTGGGAGATATGGGGCTGGCAATCTTTCCCGAAAGCCAAATTTTGCGCTTCCACTGTGGCTGCTCTTTCGACCGGATGTTGGGAGCGTTAAAAATTTTGGGAGAAGCCGAACTACAAGATATGATCGTTAAAGATGATGGCGCGGAAGCAACTTGCGACTTTTGCGGCCGAGTTTACCAAGCAAGCAGCGATCAGTTGGCTCAGTTAATTGTCGATTTGCAGACGGAATCTTCGGCTTCAGGTTAAGGTATAAAAGCGCACTAGTTTTTGCAATTGTTAATGGTATCTGTGGAGAGAGATCGTAAGAAAAGTAGCTTTTTGATTATGAGAAAGTTACTATGGCAACTATGGAATTATCGATCTACAACAGATCGCTATTCAATTATTTTGGTGTGAGAGATGACAGAGCGGGATATTACAGACAGTTGGTCCCGAGGCAGATCCAGAGATCCGGATGAGATAAAGAGATTATCCGAAACAACACAATTCAGTGAAACTACTGGTTCTAACTCTAAGTCAGTGAAGCGGCAAACAGATAATAATTCCGAAGGATTTCCTTTAAATAATCAGTCAGAAAAAACTGTTTCACCCAATTATATTTTCAGTAAATTGCCCCGCTGGATGCAAAACTGGGTGTTTTGGTTATTAATGTTAACCTTAATTCCCGGTGGAGTTGGTTTCCTGGCTGTGGCTATGTTACTAAAATTGCCAGCAGCTCCTAACTGCCCGAAAATTTTCTGGCCTTTAGCTAGTGAGTCGGTACGGCTACACTGCGCTCAGTTAGCAGCTTCTAAACAAACCGTAACCGACTTACTGCAAGCAATTGGGTTAGTGAAGCAATTGCCCAAAAACCACCCATTGCGCACAGAAGCCGATCGCTTCATAGAACGGTGGTCAGAGGATATTTTGCAACTAGCCGATCAAAGTTTTCAAGCCGGAAATTTAGATGAGGCGATCGCAACTGCACGTAAGATACCTGACGATTTATCTGCGTATAAATTAGTAGAAGAAAAAATTACTAAATGGCAGTCGATCTGGTCTAGAGGAGAAGAGATTTATCGGGAAGCAGAAGCAGAATTGCGGGAAAGGCACTGGCAATCAGCTTTTATGCTATCTGCTAAATTGTTACGTCTGGACAATAAATACTGGTCAACTACTAAGTACGATCAATTAAATCAGCTAATTGCTACAGCGCGGGAAGATGGTGAAAAATTAGCAAAAGCTGAGAGTTTAGCTAAGAGTGGCGTACCCGATCAGCTACTCGAAGCTATAAAAATCGCTGAATCAATTAATCAGAGTAGTTACGTTTATCAGAAAGCTCAAGAGTCAATTCCGGCATTTGGACGTAAGATGTTGGATTTGGCGCAGAAAAACCTAGATAAACGAGATGCAGATACAGCTTTAGATATTGCTAGACAAATTCCCGAAAATACTGGGCTGCAAACACAAGTTGAAGACTTTATTAGTTTGGCTGAGGCGCAAAGAAGTGCTTGGATTGGGAATATTTCCGGGTTACAGACAGCCATTTCTCAGGCACAACAAATCGATCCTTCCAGGGCTGTGTATAACAAAGCACAACAATTGATTGCGCGATGGCAGTTGGAAATTGAAGATGTTGCCCGCCTAGAAAAAGCGCGAACATTGGCTAGCCAAGGAACAATTAGCGATTTGACAGCAGCGATCGCCCAGACACAGCTGATTCCCAGTAGTAACCCCCGCGCTAGCGAAGCCAGACAAGAGGCGGGACGCTGGCAAGCCCAAGTAGAAACAATTCAAGACCGACCTTTCTTGGATCGAGCCGAGCAAATAGCATTGCTGGAAGATGTTACCTCCTTGCAAGCTGCGATATCGGAAGCCGGCCAAATCCGGAATGGTCGAGCTTTGTATCCAGAAGCACGCAGAAAAATCCGGAATTGGACAGCAAAGATTCAGCGAATTCAGGACCAGCCTTATTTGGATCAAGCAAGAGACTTGGCTCAGAGTGGAAATTTACCTGCTGCTATTAGCGCTGCCGAACAAATTGCCTCATCAGGACGGGCACTTTCTGGGGAAGCACAAGAGGCGATAAACGATTGGCGAGGGCAAATCCGCGCCAAAGAAAACTGGCAAAAAGCTCGGGATGCGGCATTAGCTGGCACACCAGAAGCTTTGGTAAACGCCATACAACTAGCTCAACAAGTTCCCAGACGTAACATCTTACGGATGGATGCTAATATCGCTATTGACCAATGGAGTCAGCAATTGTTAGATATCGCCCGTTCTCAGGGACAGTCTGATATTTACAAGGGCATTGAAACTGCCAAATTGGTTCCTAGAGGTAGTTCTGCTTACAGTGCGGCACAAGAGCAAATTAGAACTTGGCGGCAATTTCTGAATCCAGAACCTCAGCCTGCGCCTGAACCATCCCCGACGACACCGACAACAACGGGATTGTAATTTGGAATGTTATAGCTAGCGGAGAAGAGGGGACAAGGAGGACAAGAGAGACAAGGTGAAACAGCGCTGCAGGAGGGTTTCCAACGCCACTTGCTTCAAGTCGGCAAAGCCGCCCAACGCAGTGGCTCCTCCGCAGGTGAGTGCGTACTCCAAAGGAGAACTCTTTCGCTGAAAGCGTTCCCTTTCCCTCGTTCGCGTTAGCGTCTCCGCAGGAGAAGAGGGTTGCCGCAGCGTAGGGTAGAGTACCCGAAGGGGAGACAACGTACTAATGACCCTCGACCCTTGACTGTTGACTCATGCACTGACTATCTGTCTAACAACAGTCAGTGCCGAGTAACTCACCCCAGCCGTCCCTTCACCTGGGTGGGTGGAGTCGCCAACTAACCAAAGATGGTTGATGGGTGTACGATTGGCAAAACCAAAGGGGCCAAAGGTGGGGATGCGTTGACCTATGCCACCAACTATACCGCGATCACGTGCTGTGTAATGCGCAAAAGTTCGAGGTGTGGCTGCTTCTTGGTGTATTATCGTTTCTGGTTTGAGGTAGAAGTATTGCCCTAGGCGGGCGATCGCTTCTTCAGTATACTTCTGCTTCAGTTCTGCATAATTCTCAGTCCGCCACCACATCCGTGTATCTACAAAGGAAGAAGCGATAATTGTGGCTTTACCATCCGGTGCGCGACCATCTCCGGGATGGCTGACAGAGACAAATAGGGAATTGTTTTCTCCAATTGGCCCATCCGAATCGTATAAAAATTGCAGATGGGGCGGACATCCAGAGGGGATGGCACTTGCATCTACTCCCAGGTATACAACAAACGCCCCTGATGCTGGGGGTAATTTTTCCACGCGCTGTTTATAGCCAGATGGAGCCTGTTCGCCCAATAGTTGCACGAGATTTTGGACAGTAACATTTGCAACTATATGGTCGGCTGTTTCTGTCCAGACTTCGCCGCTTTGCCGATTGCGAATCGTTACAGATGTGGCTCGATCATTTTCTACTGTGATTTTTTCGACAGTGTGGCGCATCAATAATTTGCCACCATCTCTTTCTAAGGATTTTACCAGGCGATCGCTTAATACTTGCATACTACCTTGGAGGTGAAATAATCCTTGGGGTAGCTGAGATACGCTTAAGGCAGTGGCAGCATATAGTAAAGCTGTTTCTTCTGCATTGACTTGGGAATACAGCTTGAGTTGTAAATCTAAAAAAGTCCGCAAACGGCGATCGTTACCTAATCCATATAAGCGTAAAGCATCGCCTACGGTAAACAAGGTAAACGGGACAGTAATTAATGTACTCGGACGTACTGCCTGAGTTAGCTGCCACAAATCCCATAAACTGCGTGGCGGTAGCACCGGATCGCGTCCTTGAAATTCCCAGCTAGCTTGAAACAAAGTCGCCAACAACTGCCAAAACGGTTCGCTACCTGGAAACTGTCGTTGACGTTCTTCCCGCCATTTTTCTGGGTCGCGCCAGACGTTAATTGGGGTTGATTCGCCAGGGAGGTAAACTGCACAAGCTGGATCGCATGGAGTCGCCTCCGGAAGATCTATTTCCAATTCTGAGAAAATCCGGTGATGAATACCCCCTGCTTCCAACCCGGCGACTTGGGTTGCTCCGACATCAAAGGTAAATCCTTTGCGTTTAAAAGTGGAAGCACAACCTCCAGGTACAAGGGCTTGATCCACGATTAAGACGCTGTAACCTCTATGAGCTAATAATGCTCCAGCAGTCAACCCACCGATTCCCGCACCAATGACAACTATACGGGGTGCTTTTTTGTCAAGCGAAAACTTAGACATTGATATTTGTTTTTATAATTCTTAATATTGCTACTCATAATTTTACAGCGGCGGAGAGCTTCATAAATGCATCCTCAAACAGTTCATCCACCAAGAAAGTAAGTAAACCAGAAATTTATGTAACTGTTTCTACATCAACTCAGCAAATTCTCAGATTGAAGTCATTACGTTAGTTGTTTTCAGTCGTAGATAAGATAAAGGAGTAAGCAAGCTTTTCACCTCACCACTCACAACTACCAATGACCTCAACCCTGGTAAAATTTCCTCGTCTGAATGCTCCAAAGCTGCACCAGTTACCCAACGGTTTGACAATAGTAGTAGAGCAAATGCCGATTGACGCTGTTAACCTGAGTTTGTGGGTTAAGGTTGGCTCGGCGGTAGAATCGGATACCATAAACGGCATTGCTCACTTTTTAGAGCATATGATTTTTAAGGGAACAGAACGCCTAGCTAGTGGCGAATTTGAACGTCGAATTGAAGAGCGTGGAGCCATTACTAATGCTGCTACAAGCCAAGATTACACTCACTACTATATAACTACTGCTCCCAAGGATTTTGCCGATCTGGCTCCGCTACAAATAGATGTAGTATTTAATCCCAGTATTGAGGATGATGCTTTTGAACGGGAACGCTTTGTAGTGCTAGAAGAAATTAGGCGTTCAGAAGATAATCCTCAGCGTCGGACTTTTCGGCGGTCAATG
This sequence comes from Aulosira sp. ZfuVER01, assembly GCA_034530615.2. GTDB lineage: Bacteria > Cyanobacteriota > Cyanobacteriia > Cyanobacteriales > Nostocaceae > Aulosira. Next base: position 227,715 of record JAVRCV020000052.1, on the reverse strand, counting down.
GAAATGGCTTTTGAGCGCTTACCCTATCGCCGTCCGGTATTGGGGCCGGAATCAGTGATTTCCCAACTCCAACCCCAGCAGATGCGAAATTTCCACGCAGCTTTTTATCAACCTCAATCAATTACGGCTGTGGCTGTAGGTAATTTACCCACAGAAGAATTAATTGAAATTGTGGCGGAAGGAATTAATCAAGCTACTCACAGCAAAGACTCTGAAATTGGGGTAGAACCAGTACTTCATCCTGAAGCTGTGTTTACAGAAATTGTCCGTCAAGAATTCATTGATGAAGCTCTCCAGCAAGCACGACTAGTAATGGTTTGGCGGGTTCCTGGGTTGCGGTATATTGAGCAGACTTACGCACTAGATGTTTTAGCAGGAATTTTGGGACACGGACGGACATCAAGGCTGGTGCAGGATTTGCGGGAAGAAAGGAGTCTGGTATCTTCGATTGCTGTGAGTAATATGAGTAACCAACTGCAAGGGACGTTTTATATTTCGGCTAAGTGTGCAGTAGAAAATTTACAGGCGGTAGAAGAAGCGATCGCTCAACATATCCGGATGTTACAAACAGAGTTGGTTAAAGAATCGGAAATTGCTCGCGTGCGGCGACGAGTAGCCAACAGATTTATTTTCGCCAATGAAACACCAAGCGATCGCGCTGGCTTGTATGGTTACTATCAGTCCATGCTAGGAGATTTAGAACCAGCCTTTAACTATCCTGCTAATATCCAAGCCCAGGAAGCTAGAGACTTGATGCAAGCCGCACAACAATATCTTTCTCCTGATGCTTATGGTGTAGTTGTCCTCAAACCAGCTTAGTATTTGGGCATGGGGTATGGGCAATTGGGTAGCCAGTCGCATGGGCGGGTTTCCCGATTTGAGCGAACTGGCGCATTTGTCAATAGTCATTGGTCATTGGTCATGAGATAAATAACAAAGGACAAATGACAAAGCACAAAGTCGGAGCGCCGGCTTCCGGCGATGGCTTCGCCAACGTCGCCGACGAACAGAACTTTGTAAGCGAGGACAAATTGCATGATGTGGACAGAAATCGATGCCCATATTAGCGAAGTGATTGGTGAAAAATTTCAGAGTCAGCAAAGGCGTTCTGTGAGTGGTGGGTGTATTAACCAAGGCTATGCTGTCTCTGATAATCAACGCACTTACTTTGTCAAGCTGAATCAAGCATCTCAAATGGCTATGTTTGAGGCTGAAGCGCTGGGGTTGGAGGAAATGCTAATTACAGCTAGTATTCGCGTTCCTCAACCCTTGTGCTGGGGTACAGCGGGAAATTCTGGCTACATCGTGTTGGAATGGCTGGAAATGGGAGGAGGTAACAGCAAATCTTGGTCAGAGATGGGGCGGAAGCTAGCAGTGATGCATAAAGCGACTAGCAGTCAAGGTTTTGGTTGGAAAATTAACAATACTATTGGTTCTACGCCTCAAATCAATACTTGGACAGCAGACTGGGCAGAATTTTATGCGAAACATCGCTTGGGTTATCAATTTCAGTTAGCTAGGCGACGGGGGGGTAATTTTCCCAAGCAAGACAAGTTATTAGCTGCGATTCCAGAATTATTGGCAGATTATCAGGTGGAACCTTCCTTGGTACACGGCGATTTATGGGGAGGTAATGCTGGGTGTACTGTTTCAGGAGAACCAGTGATTTTCGATCCTGCAACTTATTTTGGCGATCACGAAGTTGATATCGCTATGACAGAATTATTTGGTGGTTTCCCAGCAGCTTTTTATCAAGGTTATAACGAAGTATTTCCTTTAGATGCAGGTTATGAGCAGAGAAAAACGCTCTATAACCTGTATCACATTCTCAATCACTTCAATTTATTTGGCGGCGGTTATGGTTCTCAGGCGAACCGGATGATTGAGCAAATTTTGCGATGATTAAAACTTAGAAGCTATTAAAGCTCAATATTAATTACACATTCTCCTTGCTGTTGCCTGTTCCCTGCCTTCACCCGTAACTTTAATTTTGCTTAACCACTTATCTTTGATTTCTTTGCCTGAATCACCTGTAAACTTCCACCTGCATATAATTTAGGTTCGCTAACTTCAAACCCTATTTCTGCCAACAACCCTGGTAAATCAGTCTTGAGTAATTGCCAAGCTGTTTCTGTCTCAAACAACAACAGAAATAGTGACACCCCAGGCCAAAATATAGGATTTGTGGGAGCGTGAAAATCCACTAGCGTGAACACACCCCCTGGTTTCAGAACTCGATAAACTTCATTAATTATTTTTCGCAATTGCTCAGGTTCCATCTCGTGTAATGCCGCACTGGTATGCACAACATCAAACTCACAATCAGAAAAGGGCATATTTTCTGCAAACGCTTCCAAGTAGGAGGCGCTAGGTACATTCTGCTTCGCCCGTTTCAAAGATAAGGGAGAGGCATCCAATCCTGTTACATTTTGTGAATATTTCACCAAAAATTGTGTTGCCTGACCGCTGCCACAACATAAATCTAAAATTTTAGTGTCTGAGTTGATTGTTAAACCTTGCAAAGCTAGTTGCCGAAACCGAGTTTCACCACCTACACTTAATGCCGCTAAACCTGATATGCCGTCATATAGCCACTGATAACGATAGCTCCAGTCTCTTAAAATTGTTGCCATGACAACTTTCTGTCCTGTTAACCTTTATATTTAATAAAGATATATTGTTAACAATAGTAAAAAAAACTGAAAGGGTTAGGGGAAAGTAACTGCTATGGGTCGTGTAGGCGTATTATTACTCAATCTCGGTGGTCCCGATAAGCTGGAAGACGTTGGGCCGTTTTTATTTAACCTGTTTTCCGATCCAGAAATTATTCGCCTACCATTTCGTTGGCTGCAAAAACCCTTAGCTTGGTTCATTGCTTCACGGCGCACTAAAACATCCCAAGAAAACTACAAGCAAATCGGAGGCGGTTCTCCACTGCGACGCATTACAGAAGCGCAAGGTGACGCTCTCAAGGAGCAGCTGCGCGATTTGGGGCAAGAAGCTAATATTTATGTGGGAATGCGATACTGGCATCCCTATACCGAAGAAGCGATCGCTCTCCTTGCTCAAGATAACATCGAACGCTTGGTAATCTTACCCCTATACCCCCAATTTTCTATCAGTACCAGTGGCTCCAGTTTCCGCCTTTTAGAAAAACTCTGGCAAGAAAACCCCAAACTTCAACCTCTTGACTACACTGTCATTCCCTCTTGGTATAAACAGTCGAGCTATCTGCAAGCAATGGCAGAACTCATCGCCCAAGAACTCGATCAATTTCCTAATCCCGATGAAGTTCATATCTTCTTCAGCGCTCATGGCGTACCAAAAAGCTATGTAGAAGAAGCAGGCGACCCTTACCAGCAAGAAATTGAGGAATGTACGGTTCTGATTATGCGTACCCTTAATCGTCCCAATACTCACACGTTAGCTTATCAAAGTCGTGTAGGCCCTGTAGAGTGGTTGCAACCTTACACTGAGGATGCGTTAAAAGAATTAGGGGCTAAAGGCGTTAAAGATTTGGTCGTCGTACCTATCAGTTTTGTATCAGAACACATTGAGACGCTGCAAGAAATTGATATTGAGTATCGGGAAATAGCCGAGGAAGCAGGAATTCATAACTTCCGGCGTGTACCTGCTCCCAATACCCATCCAGTATTCATTAGAGCATTGGCAGACTTAGTGATTGATGCGCTGAAACAACCTAGTTTCAAACTTTCACAAGCCGCACAGATGAAGAAAAAGGTCAAAATGTATCCCCAAGAGCGTTGGGAATGGGGTATTACAACTAGCGCCGAAGTCTGGAATGGTCGGATTGCTATGCTTGGCTTTATTGCCCTCATCATCGAGCTAGTTACTGGACGGGGACTGTTGCACATGATCGGCTTATTATAAATGCCACACTAGGTCAAGAGTCTAAAGTCAATAGTCCAAAGTTAAAACCATTGACCGAGGATAGACGGACGTGGAAACGCGGGGACAAGGAAGAGAAAGAAGAATGACCCTTGACTCTTGACTATTCATCTCTGGCTGTGAACTGACGACGACGGTATTGCCAATACCAGTCATACCAATCTTTCGCACTACGAATTGCAAACCAGAGGAGGACGAAAGTAATTAATCCTCCCGGCCAGGGAGCATTAAAGGCAAATAGTACTAGAGCAACGCACAAAAAATCTTGCAGAAATACTGCCCACAATGGTAAGCCACGCAAGCGGTAAAACCAACCAACTTGTACTAGTTGGAATACTAAAGCTAACAAACCCCCAATAAACGCAATTAACCAATTTGGCCCTATTGTTGTTGAAGATACTGTTAACCCCATGATTGCTCCGACAATGGGGGACAACAATAACTCAAATATTTGTAGCACTCTCTGCCCCAGTCGTTTTTTTGAAGCAACCAGTTCAACCACAGACCAAATACTGAAGAATCCTAGTAACACTGGTGGCGAAATGTGAGCCAAAATCGGGACTTTTGACCACAAGTGACCTCCGTGCAACAATCCAATGATGAGTAGGGGTATACCTATTCTGATTCCTGCTGCCGCAGAAGCGGAAAGTGTGGCTAGTATGTCAATCATCAGAACACTCACAGGGCTACGAAAATAGGCCAATGGTTGCGATTAATACTTTTTACGGAAATTAATCGACAGTCGAAGATTAAATATTCTCAGTACATGATATATATAATATTTTACAACAAAGAAATAAGTTTTGGGGAAGGAAGGAGGCAGGGGAGCAGGGAGCAGGGGGACAAGGGAGACACATAACCAATGCCCAATGCCCCATGCCCCATGCTCAACTCTAAATTCCCAGCCTTTGATAAACCTGTTCTAAATGCCGCAGATGTTGTTGGGGGTCAAAACATAACTCAATTTCTGCTGGTGTTAGCTTTTCGGTAACACGAGGGTCTTTAGTAATTAAGTCGTGGAAATTGCCTTCTGGTTTGTTCCAAGCGGCGTGAGCATTTGTTTGCACGATCGCATACGCTTCTTCACGGTTAGTTCCCTTTTCTACTAAAGCGAGTAGTACTTTCTGGCTAAATACTACCCCGCCATAGCAGTTGAGATTGCGTTGCATAGTTTCGGGATAAACGAGCAGGTTAGTCACCAAATCAGCGATTTCTACCAACATAAAGTGGGTTAAAATACAAGCATCTGGCAAGATTACCCGTTCTACAGAACTGTGAGAAATATCTCGCTCATGCCACAAGGCGATGTCTTCTAACGCTGCACCAGCATGACTCCTTACTAGCCTTGCCATTCCCGTCAGCCGTTCGGAACGGATGGGATTACGTTTGTGGGGCATAGCTGAAGAACCTTTTTGACCTTTGGCAAAAAATTCTTCAACTTCAAGAACGTCTGTTTTTTGCAAATTGCGAATTTCTACGGCAAAGCGTTCAATAGATGCAGCTACTAAAGCTAATTGCTGCACGTAATCGGCGTGGATATCGCGGGAAATAACTTGTGTTGAGGCGGTATCAGGTTTGAGTCCGAGTTTTTGGCAGGCGATCGCTTCTACACGTGGTTCAATATTGGCATAGGTTCCCACTGCACCAGAAATCTTACCCACAGCAATTGTTTTGCGGAGAGTTTGCAAACGTTCTTGGTGTCGCAACATCTCTGCAAGCCAACCCGCCAGCTTAAATCCGAAGGTGATTGGTTCCGCATGAATGCCGTGAGAACGCCCAATCATGACTGTATAACGATGTTCTTTGGCCTTTTGGCGAATTGCCTGAATTACATCTTCTAGGCGTTGCAACAATACATCCAGACTGGCTACTAATTGCAATGCTAAAGCTGTATCTAGCACATCAGAACTGGTTAAACCCAAGTGAATATAGCGTCCTGCGTCACCAACATATTCATTGACATTGGTTAAAAAGGCGATGACATCGTGGCGGACTTCAGCTTCAATTTCTAGTACGCGCTTTGGATCGAAATTCGCCTTGGCTTTAATTTCTTCAACCGCATCAGACGGAATGTAACCTAGTTCAGCCTGTGCTTCACAAACAGCAATTTCTACTTGCAACCAAGTTTTTAGCTTATAGGCTTCACTCCAAAGATTACCCATTTCGGGCAAGGTATAACGCTCAATCACAATCCGCCACAGAATACAACCGTCATATTTTACATTTTTATTAGGGCAGATCGCTTTTTGATTTAGTTTCTGATTTAGCAATCGAACTAGTTTTAGATTCGGATGTGATGACACTAATGCTACCGTCAGCTTCCATAAATGCTAACTTCACATCTTCCAAATATTCGATACTTTGTTGGCGTAACTTACTCATCAACTCATCCTCTGTTATCAGTTCTCGTTCTAGATGCCGATAAATTATGCGACCATTTTTTACCAGCAATAATGGCGGTGGATTAAGAAAGCGCTGAAACTGAGGAAGTTTGTAACCCAACCAGTTAAGCAAGTAGCTCCAAAAAATTACAGTTCCTACCAAGATAGCGCCTTCAGTAATAGATGTATAATTACTCGCCATTGCATTTTGGGCAGCTTCAGCGAATAGCACAACTACCAATAAATCTGTAATTCCTAGGGTTCCCATCTGTCGGCTAGGCAATAAGCGTAGCACTGAGAACAGGGCCAGATAAACCAGCGACCCGCGAATAACTAATTCCAGCACACTGATGCTAGGCACAAAGATGGCTTGCCAATCGATAAAAAACCATTTGTCCATTATTTTTTACTAGATGCAATTACATGACTTAAATTCAGATATTTCCCAAATTAAATCTTTCTGTATGAGGGCGATCGCTAGTTTTTAAATTGATAACCGTATATTCCCGTATTTCATTTAATACTTCACACTAACATAGCAATTTGCTATATTAGTAGATTTACAAGTCAATATTATTAGCAGCAATTTTTCCTAGCTTTTTGAATTTTTTACTGGGAATTCTCTATGTAAATAACGAGAAAAATCATGATTTAGCAAAGATGTAGTAATCCTACTACCACTCAGGAGCCTTTCTGGTTAAATTAAAGACAAGAAAGGTAGCCGTTCTGAAGCAATGAATCGATTTTCCCCACAAATCAGACATCTTCACGAGTGCATCCAGCAAACTCAGCTTGGCCGGATGTGCGGCTCTCCAGAAAGATTTCGCGATCGCTATGAAATTTTGAGAATTTTAGGTAGAGGTGGTTTTGGTATCACCTTTTTAGCCAAAAATGCTGTATTACCTGGTAAACCTTTGTGTGTAATTAAGCAACTTTGTCCTCAAGTAACTAGTATCAATAGTTGGCAAAGAGCTTGTCAGCGCTTTGAAAAAGAAGCAAAAGCTTTAGGCGCACTAGGTAATCATCCGCAAATTCCTATGCTCTTAGACTACTTTGAAGTCCAGGGAGAGTTTTATTTAGTTCAAGAGTATGTGCGTGGATCTACTTTGGCACAGGAAGTGAGAAAATCCGGCCCCAAAAATGAAGCCGCAGTTAAACAGTTTTTACAGGAATTATTACCAGTCTTAGAGTATCTTCATCAACATCACGTCATTCATCGGGATATTAAGCCGCATAACTTGTTGCGTTGTGAAGATCACCAGCGGTTTGTGCTGATTGATTTCGGTGCGGTGAAAGAGGAACTAGCTGATGCTTGTGAACGTTCAAATAGCAATAATGCGGGTACTAATTTTGTCGGAACGATGGGGTTTGCACCTCCAGAACAGTTTTCCTTGCGGCCAGTTTATGCAAGCGATATTTATGCACTCGGTGTCACCTGTCTTTATTTATTAACAGGCAAAGGGCCTTTAGAATTTGACTATGACCCAAGTACTGGTGAGATACTCTGGCAACAAGAGGTTACTGTCAGCGATAGTTTTGCTCAGATTTTAGGCAGAATGGTAAAGATTTCTTTAAAGGAGCGTTTTAGGACAGCAAAGGATGTGATGAGAGCGTTGGATTTGGAAAGCTATGTGCCGAGTTTGACTCACTGTTTAACTAGCCAACCACGCCAAACTAAAACTCATATCCAAGAAGAAATTCCTCATATATACGTACCTTCTATCAAAAGAACTGCGATCGCTATCCGAGAATGGAAAGCAAAACTCCAGGGTAAATAGCCACACAGTTATACAATTTTAGATTTTAGATTGTAAAATAGCTATATATTTAGTAGTAAAAAAAATAACTTATTTTTGGTAAAGTTTAAAACATTTGTTGATTAATTATATTCCAGCTAATTTACTAAAATTCTGATTTACTAAAGACGTTAAAATCAAATTATTATATAATCGGAAAATAATTCTACTGGCTCTTGTAATTTTCCCCTAATTGAGGAAAATTGACTATAATCTACAAACGCTGACTATATTAAGTAATCCCCATTCCCAAACACAGGGATTTTTCTACCAAAAGTACACCAGAGCTAGTCTGATAATTAGGGAAATTACGGGTAAAACTTAGCATAATTTGTCATGCAGTAGCGCCTGTCAAATCATGATCTGCTGCTTAAATCCCGATTGTTCAAATCCACTAAATTCCGATGAAAATAAGTTTTGCCAAGCCTGTAATACCCCACTCCTAGGACTGTTAAGAAATCGCTTCCGTGTTATTCGCGTGCTTTCCGATGAGGGGGGATTTGGCAGAACCTATTTATCACAAGATGTAGATAAACTACACGAACGCTGCGTAGTCAAACAATTAGCTCCAAAGTTTCAAGGAACTTGGTCGCAGAAAAAAGCGATGGAGTTATTTGCTGAAGAAGCCAAACGACTGCAACAACTCGGAGAACATCCGCAAATTCCGACTCTCTTAGCTTACTTTGAGCAAGACCACTGCCTATATTTAGTGCAGCAGTTTATCAATGGGGAGAATTTGTTAACGGAGTTGCAAAAACGCAAGACCTATAAGGAGAAGGAGATTCAATCTATTTTGAGCGATTTGCTCCCGATCCTCAAATTCATTCACGATCGCGGAGTCATTCACCGAGATCTCAAGCCGGAAAATATTATCCGCCGTCACAGTGATGGACGCTTATGCTTGATAGATTTTGGCTCCTCTAAGCAATTAACAGCAAGAGTACAAAATAAAATTGGTACTTCTATTGGTTCTCATGGTTACTCCCCAATTGAACAGATTAGAGATGGTAAAGCTTATCCAGCTAGCGATTTATTTGGCTTGGGAACTACCTGCTTTCATCTATTGACGGGAATTTCTCCCTTTCAGTTGTGGACAGAACATGGATATTCTTGGGTGACAAATTGGCGACAATATTTGCGCAAACCACTGGATGCGGAATTAGATCGGATACTCGATAAGCTGTTGCAAAAAGATATCCGCTACCGCTATCAAACAGTAGATGAAGTCATCAAAGATTTGTCACAAAAACAACCACTACGTCTGTTACCAGGAAGTAAATTTTCTGGGAAAGCCCCAAAAACTCAGACACAACATTTACCAAAAAAATATAATTTCTTGAGACTGCTGATCTTGGCATCTGCTGCTATTTTATTATTTGGATTTGGAGACTCTTGGTATAAACAATTTCACCGACTGCAAAACAGTTTATTGTCTCGCCTGAGTCAACAGAATAATCATTCACGTAACAGTGAAGCAGTTTTGGGTCAGCAGCCAAAGATGACCTTGAGGAAAATTTCCTTAGCTAATACCCTTCAAGGACATGAAAATGGGATTTTGTCTGTTGCTATTAGTCCTGATGGTAGGTTATTCGCTAGCAATAGCGATCGCACAATTAAATTATGGGATATAGCAACGGGAAAAGAAATTTTCACTTTAAACGGCCACACCCAAAGAGTAAATGTCGTAGCTATCAGCCCTAATGGTAAAACTCTCGTGAGTGGTAGTGATGACAACACTATTAAAGTTTGGAATTTATCTACAGGTAAAGTCATTCACACCTTAATCGGGCATTCTGACTCAGTTCATACTCTAGTAATTAGCCCAGATGGTACCACCCTTGCTAGCGGTAGTGATGACAACACAATCAAAGTTTGGAACCTAGAAACAGGAGAGCATCTCCGTACCTTGGCGGGGCATGAATTCTGGGTGCGGTCAATGGCTATTAGTCCAGATGGTAAAATTCTGGCTAGCGGGAGTTTTGATAAAACTATTAAACTGTGGAATTTATCTAAAGGATACGCAATTCGCACCTTGAAAGGGGATGACAAAACGATTACTGCTCTAGCTATCAGTCCTGATGGTAGAACCCTTGCCAGTGCCAACCGCGATCGCATAATTAAACTGTGGAATTTATCTACAGGTAAAGAAATTCGCACACTCATTGGTCATGACACCACAGTTACATCTTTGGCTATTAGCCCTGATGGTCAGACCCTTGCTAGTGGCAGTCGCGATCGCACAATCAAATTATGGAATTTATTTACAGGAGAAGAATTTTTAACATTAACTGGACATACCAACACTGTAACTTCCCTCAGCATTAGCCCTGATGGTAAAACCCTCATCAGTGGTAGTGAGGACAACACTATTAAGATTTGGTATTTATCAAGTTAGAAAACTTTGTAAAGGAATTATAATTTTATTTTATTACATATCAGTAATTGTATCTAAAATGCTTGCTATGTTATGCAGCATTAGGGTGATGCTACTGGGGGATATGCGATGTCTGTAAATCTCATCAACTCAAAAATTAGAGTCTTAACAGCCACAATTTTCCTGGCGTTAGGATTTGGGGGCGTTTTGTCTTCGCAATTTCCCTTAGCTGCAACTGGTGAGACATATTCTCCCAATCAACTAGCATCCGATGCCTTAACTCTCAGAGGGCATCCTGGCTCAGTTAGGGCTGTAGCCATTAGCCCGGATGGCAATACCCTTGCAAGTGTCAGTACAGACAATAATATCAAACTGTGGAATTTGAGTACTGGACAGGAACTCCGCAGCCTCAAAGGACATACCAATTGGGTGAATACTTTAGCTTTTAGCCCAGATGGTAAAACTCTTGCCAGTGGTAGTTTAGATAAAACTGTCAAATTGTGGGATCTGGCTACGGGAGAGGAAATACGTACTCTCAAAGGACATTTACTCTCGGTTCAGTCTATAGCCTTTAGCCCGGATGGCACTACTCTAGCTAGTAGTAGTTGGGATCAGACCATCAAAATCTGGAATTTTACTACCGGAGAAGTCATCCGCACCCTTAAAGGACAGTGCGATATTTTTAATTCTGTAGCTTTTAGCCCAGATGGCAATACTCTTGCCAGTAGCAATCAATTTGATAAAAATATCAAACTGTGGGATTTGTCAACTGGAAAAATCACACGCACTTTAATAGGTCATCAAGGTGTAGTGAATTCTGTAACTATTAGTCCCGATGGTAAAACCCTTGCCAGTGGAAGTTGGGACGGCACGATCAAATTGTGGAACCTGGCTACAGGAAGAGAAATTACTACCTTCAAGGGAGATAAAACCAGAGTTTGGTCGGTAGCCTTCAGCCCCGATGGTAAAACCTTGGCCAGTGGTGGGTGGGATGGCACTGTTAGACTGTGGAATGTGTCTCAGAAACAGGAAATCCGCCGCTTCGACGGCCATACCAGTAGGATTTGGGCTGTTGCCTTCAACCCTAATGGTAATAATATTGTTAGCGCTAGTAAGGATCGCACTATCAGAGTCTGGCCAGTGGCGCTATCAGATGGGAAACAGGGGGGATGAGGTAGGGAGTAGAGGACAAGGAGGAGCCACTGCGTTGGACGGGTTTCCCGGCTTAAAGCAAGTGGCGTGACAAGGGAGACGCGGAGAAATCACCAATGTCCAATGCCTTTTGACTCTTGCTTAATTCCTACTGGGAGCAATTAAGCTAAATCCTTCTGCTGTACCTAGAGTTTTGCTGTTAGGTAGTTGCAGAGAATTGAGTGTTGCTCGATCTAATAGCAGGTAAGATTTTTTTGTCCATTGAGTTTGTAGTTCTGCACTAGTTGCGCTTTTAACTTGACGATCGCTGTAAAAATCTAAACTAGGACGACCATAGGCAAAAGATGTGTAGATAACAGCATCTTTTGGGGTGTTTTGTTGTAGCAAAGCTGCAACAGGCTTCACAGCAAAAGCTTCATTCAATTCCCACACCCAAACTGAAGAATTCACAAATATTCCTAAAATCAAGTAGACACCTGCAAATAAAACCACAATAAATTGGCGATTTTGCTTGGTTATTAACCAGACTGTATAGCTAAAGACGAGTGTCAGTGCAATTCCTAAAGGAAGCAGCGCTACTTGATTACTGAAAATAAAATAAAGACAGCCTCCACTCCCAACCAACGCCGCTAAACCAAATAGCCACTTCCAAGCACTGGGATAAGGTTTAGGGTTCTGCCAAACTGCGGCAAGTTTTGCACCTACGGCTAAAGCCACAAAGGGGTAAATGGGCATAATATACCAAGGTAACTTAGTGCGCATCACAGAAATCGTCAGCCCATAAACCACCATTCCCACCAACGTTAATCGTCCCCAGCTACTATGACGTTGCTGCCATGCCAACGCCAAACCATTGGGTAAGAAAATTAACCAAGGAAAACTATATTTCAGTAGCTCTACTAAGTAGTACCAAGGAGGGCCATCATGATTGTGAAACGGTTGCCAAATCCTTTGTACCAAAGGCCCAAAAAAACGACCTTGCCAAAACTCTGCCCCATACTGTTGTCCTTGGGCTACATACCAAGCGATCGCAGGTACAATCCCTGCTACTAAACCAATCCAGAGGTAAGGATTTTTGAATAGCGAGAGTCGTCTATCTATTACTAAGAATAAAAGAGCGATCGCTCCCAACACAAATGCCATTTCTCCCCTAGCTAAAATCAGTAGCCCAAACGCCACACCGGGAATTATTGCCCACAGTTGATGCTGACGAGATTTCAGCAGCCCAAGCATCAGTAGCAAAAATAACGTCACAGTCATCCCATCATGCATAGCCAAGCGTCCATGTCTAAGAATGGGAAGCAAAGTTAGATAAACTAAAGCCGAAAAAACCGCACTCAACTGTGTTGCAAAAATTTCTTTCCCTATCCAGTACAGTAGGGGAACACCACAAGCACTAATTAACGCCAAAGGTAAGCGGGTTGTCAGTTCACTAATACCTAGTAGCGAGTAGCTAGCAGCAATTAGCCATTCCCCTAAAGGAGGCTTATCAAAAGGCTGTCCATTTAGTAGCGGATAGAGCCAATCGCCAGAACGATACATCTGACGAGCCACAAGCGCATAGTAACCCTCATCCCAATCTCGTAGCGCGACTCCTCCTAAATTCATACTCCACAGCACGATAGCTGCGAGTGAAAGACGGATTGGGGTTTGGGGGGATGAGGGGGACAAGGGAGTGTGGGGAGTGTGGGGAGTGTGGGGAGAAATGGGACAAGGGAGATGAGGGGGAAAGAACTAATGCCCAATGCCCCATGCCCCATGCCCCATGTTAGTAGAGAGTTAATCGATATCTGCCGCGTTCTTGTGGGTTATTGGAAGTAACCACTACATAGTAAGTATCATCTCCAGGCAATCTGGCGCGGTCAATTAGAGCGCTGTACTTACCATCTTTGGCATTATCCGCAGCAATAATCTTACCTTGAGAATTTAATAAAACTATGTAAGGCGAAAACTCTTCAAACTCACTATCTACACGAATGCTCACCAGCTGATCTTTTTTGCCCTCAAACTTAGAGACATCGTAGGGACTTTTATTTTGTTTGAGGGTAAGGCTTTGGGCGGTTAGTTCGGCGGATTCGTCTAGAACGTAGCTGGCTCGATCGTTCCTCAGTGCTAAACTATAACGACCTGTATCACCTGGGTTGCGGCTAGTGACTGCGATCGTGTAAGTACCTTGAACAGGTAATCTAACAAATACAAATGCATCTTTAATCCCACCTGTTGTCTGCGTACTGCCTCGCTTCACAATCACGTTATTATCCGGGTCAAGCAGAAACATATAGGGATTGAGACTTAGGTTATTTGATTGGCGTGTATCAGTACTACCACCAAGCCTAATTTGGATCAGTTGATTTTCTCTGCCTTCAAATTGGTAGAAATGATAATACCTACCTTGAGATTTGAAATCACCCTTGCCTAGAATACCGAAGGCGAAATCTACAAAGTTAATTGGCTTGTAATTCAAATTTAGCGGTGGTGAAACAGGTGAAGCCTCACGAGTTGGTTTACCTATACGTGGTTGAGTCGTTGGTTGATAACCTCCCTGGCGTGGACGAGCAGAACCATTATTTACAGGTCTAGAGGGTCTGGGACTTGGCGCTGGCTCAGTCTCTACAGGTCGGGATGGTCTGGGACTTGGTGCTGGTTCAGTTTCTACAGGTCTGGATGGTCTGGGACTTGGTTCGGGTTCAGTCTCTACAGGTCGGGATGGTCTAGAACTTGGCGCTGGTTGAGCATTTGTAGTTGCGGACGGTACACGTGGCGGTAGAGGTGAATCGATAGGTTGGGTACGTTGTGGAGCTACAGGCGGTTGAGAAGTAGGAATTTGCTCAATTCCTTGTTCTACAGCTTCTGGTTGTCTCTCATCTGGTGTTTTGGCAATGGTAAACTGTCCCAGGTATTCTGGTATTTCTAAAGCACTGATAGGCACAGAATAACTACCAATTAACAAACTACTGCCTAGGGAAAAAATAACCGAAAAGTTAGATCGAAAAAGAGATTTTTTATTGTTTTTTTCTGATACCATAATCACTCCTCAACTTTTATGAAGTTTGCAAAAATTTATTAGTAGGAGCCACTAGTCTCTTGCTATTCTCCGACTTATAGCTAGTAGCCTTAGTTTCCCTAATAAGGAAAATTTTACGGAGAAATTTTGCATTTTAAATTTGAGCGTAGTCACCCAGACGGGATATTTCCATAGGGTAGTAACGTTCACCAATTTATCTGTATCTATAGCGGGATGCGATCAAAGTTTTTTTAGCCCTGAATTATTAAGAGTACATAGCTCATATAAAATGAGCCACCTAAGCAGAAAAGATGCTGCTGGCGATCGCTCTTAAGGAGAATTTATTTTTAATTTTAAATTGTTGAGTTACTTGTAGATTAATTTCCTGATGCAAAATAATCATTGACTTACAACCTTATGGCAAAATTATGTGTCATGAATTAATATATACACACATTGCAGATGGATTCCCAGTATGCGCTGCTGCCTGAATCCCGATTGCCTCAGTCCTCAAAACCCTGACAGAAACAAAGTTTGTCAGAGTTGCAACACACCATTGATAGAACTTTTGCGAGGACGTTACCGTGTCATTAAAGTGCTTTCTGATGAAGGCGGATTTGGTAGAACCTATCTAGCGGAAGATGCGGATAAGCTAAATGAATGGTGTGTAGTTAAACAATTCGCACCAAAAATACAGGAAACCTCTGCATTGAAGAAGGCTGTTGAGCTATTTAAAGAAGAGGCGAAACAACTGCAAAAGTTAGGAGAGCATCCGCAAATTCCTACACTTTTAGCTTACTTTGAACAAGACAATTATCTATTTTTAGTCCAGCAGTATATCAATGGACAGAACTTACAACAAGAATTACAAAAAGGTGTAATCTACAACGAAAGTAAAATTATTGAACTTTTGTTAGATTTACTTCCTGTTCTACAATTTATCCACGATCGTGGAGTTATTCATCGCGATATCAAGCCACAAAATATTATTCGCCGTCAAAGTGATGGGCGATTAGTGTTAATTGATTTTGGTTCTTCAAAGCAGCTAACAGCAGCAGTACATACTCAAATTGGGACGACTATTGGCTCGCATGGTTATACTCCTATTGAACAAATGCAGGATGGTAAAACGTATCCATCGAGCGATTTATTTAGTTTAGGTGCAACTTGCTTTCATTTATTGACGAGGATTCGCCCATCTCAACTTTGGATGCAAAATGGCTATAGTTGGGTTAATTCTTGGCAGCAATATGTAAGTAATGAGAATAGGCATGGAGTCCCCTTAGATGTAAATTTAGATCGAATTCTGAACAAGTTGTTAACAACAGATATTCATAAGCGTTATAAATCTGCTGATGAAGTTATCCAAGACTTGACAACTCAGAAAGCATTAGCAGCATCGCTCCCAACTGTACTTCCAACCTCATCAACTACCCAAATACCATATTCTAAAAAACGATTGCTAACCAGTGCAGCTATTTTTCTGTTGGGATTAGGAGGAATTTGGTATTTACAATCTCGCTCCCAAGTACTATTTACATTCTCTAACCCCAATCAGCCTGCAAACACTAAAGAAAATTCCGAGCAACCCTATACCTTGAAGGGACATTCCAGCGATGTGAATTCTGTCGCCTTCGCTGCTGATGGTGTTACCCTGGCTAGTGGTAGTGACGACAATACAATTAAACTTTGGAATCTGGGAACTCAAAAGGAAATCCGGACTCTCAAAGGACATTCTCAATGGATTTGGACTGTCGCCTTTAGTCCAGATGGCAAAACCTTAGCTAGTGGTAGTGCAGATAAGACTATCAAACTGTGGAATGTTTCAACTGGAAAAGAAATTCGGACATTAAAAGAGCATACTGATGGAATTACTGCGATCGCTTTTAGTCCCGATGGTAAAACCTTAGCTAGTGCCAGTTTAGACAAGAAGATTAAATTGTGGAATCTGTCAACTGGCAAGGTAAGTCGCACCTTGACGGGAAATTCTCAAGCAGTTTCTGCGATCGCTTTTAGTCCGGATGGTATTACCCTTGCTAGTGGTAGTTGGGACAAGAAAATTAAACTGTGGAATGTGGCGACAGGAAAGGAAATTCGCACCTTTGTCGGACATTCTCAATTAATTCTTTCTGTTGCTTTTAGCCCAGATGGTATGACTCTTGCTAGTGGGAGCAAGGACAAAACAATTAAATTGTGGAATATGGTAACGGGAGAGACAATTCGCACATTAAAAGGTCATACTGACAAAGTGAATTCTGTTGCTTATTTACCAAAAGTAGGAGCTAGCAAAACATTGAGCAGTACAACCCTTGTTAGTGGTAGCAGTGACAATACAATCAAATTATGGGATACAATAACAGGCAAAGAAATCCGCACTTTAAAACGAGATTCTGGTTATATTTATTCTGTAGCAACTAGTCCAGATGGTAAGACAATTGCTAGTGGTGGTAGTGCTGAGAATATTATTAAAATTTGGCATTTGCCTGAGTAAAAGTAGCGGCTATCCTTCCTCTATTTGCAACCGCAAAGCTTTATACCAATCCATTGAATTATTAATAGTACGTTGTGCTACGCAACAAGATACCCTACATTTCAATAACTCATAGAGTGAGTGTATGTAACTGCTATGGAAAATAGGTGGAGAATAGAAGACAAAGAGTAATTTAAATCTAGAGTGGGTTCATGACGGCTGATCTAACATCTACGGCTACACCTGATTTTTTACAGGCATTATCTCAAGCTACGGCTGCTTATCGAGGCGAGGGTGGTAAACTTCCGACTGCTTCTTTGCTAGTGGATGCGTTGCTAGCAGCGGAAAAAACTGCCAAACAAGAACGATTAGCTTATAACTTTGAGTCTCTTGTTGGCAAATGGCGGCTTTGCTTTGCTACTGGGACTCGTAAGGTGAGAAAACGGGGAGGAATTGTCTTAGGTAAGGGTTTGTATATGCCCAAATTTGCAGCAGCGCATATTTCCTTTAATGCGAGTTCAGAAGAGGATTTGGGTAGAGGCGAAATTACAAATCAGGTGCAAGTAGGCTCGGTGTTAGTAAAACTAACGGGGCCAGCAAAATATTTAGACAAGAAGAATTTATTGGCGTTTGATTTTACCCAAATGCAAATTAGCCTGTTTAGTCGTGTTGTTTACAACGGACAGATTCGCTCTGGTCAGGTGCAAAACGGAGATTTTTACAGCCAGCCTATAGCTAAATTACCTTTCTTTGCCTTCTTTTTAGTTACAAAAGATTTTATTGCAGCTCGCGGTCGTGGGGGAGGATTGGCTCTCTGGATTCGAGAGATTTGAGTGAAACGTTTGCTATCTACTACTACCTTACCCGGCGAACGATCGAAAATGCGACTTCAAGCGGAGATGCATCTCCAGCTAACGAAAGATTCTAGCTCCTTGATAACTTCATAAGCTGTAACTATTGCTTACAGAAATTCAAGTGGGGACTTAATTATGAAACACTCTAATTTGAACAAAGTTCTGGGAAGTACTGTTCTAGCGCTAAGTTTAGCGATTGTGCCTACAGTATTACCTGCTTCTGCCCAAACAACAACTAATCCTGATGGCACAACCACGACTACAGATACGACTACCACCACAGACCGCCCTGTAACTGACGGTAATTATGCAGATGGCGATTGGGGTTTGCTTGGTTTACTAGGTTTGTTTGGTCTATTTGGACGTAAGAGCCGCAGACACGATGACACTGCTTATAGCAACCGTGATGTAGTAGGCTCCTCTTCACGTTCTAACTTTTAATACCAAGACATCCTGCAATTTCCCGTAAATCCTCCCAAGAAGTTTAAGTTGCAGCCTGCCTTTGCAGGCTTTGTTTTTTTTTATTACACTCCACCGCAGGCGATCGCTCAAAACAAAAGTATGAAAAATAGCTGGTAATTGCAAAGATTATCAGCTTGTTTCCGTCCTTGCAGGCACTATTTTCAGGTAAATTTTTTTGCTTTAGCAGCTTTTAGCCGATTAGGCAAGAGATAATTTAATCGGAATTAATTCTACGAAACCCTGAAAATCAAATTTACACGCTCTAATAAATAGAACAATATTTTTTCTGAGCAATCTTGCCGAAAAGGGCGGAGAAGCAAGTGGAGAAACCATGTCAAACATCGGCGGATCGTGCGGAACTAATTAGATCTGACCTGCTGCAAAGCTTATTTGCTGGTGATGGCGAAATGTGTAGCTTAATGCGATCGCACGACTGGTCGCAAACGCCCTTAGGGCTTGTGGAGCAATGGCCGCAAAGCTTAAAAACTGCTGTTCGGATTATCTTGGGTTCCCGTTACCCCATGTTTATCTGGTGGGGACAGCAGATGACCAACTTTTACAATGATGGTTACGCCCCCATGCTTGGTCAGCGTCACCCCGCAGCTTTGGGTCAGCCTGCTTCTGAAGTATGGGCAGATGTGTGGGATGTAGTGGGATCGCAAGCTGAGGCAGTTTTAAATGCAGGCAAGTCCTCTTGGAATGAAGACTTGCTCCTGATTATGGAGCGCAATGGCTACCCAGAGGAAACCTACTTTACCTTCTCTTACAGTCCAGTGCCGGACGATGATGGCCAAAGGGGTGGTATATTTTGTGCTGTAACTGAGGAAACAAAGCGGGTAATAGGCGATCGCCGTCTACATAGTTTACGAGAACTAGCCGCTAATACCGCCGAGGCTAAAACCGTCGAAAATGCTTGTGAAATTTCTGCCGAGATCTTAGCCAATAACCCCTATGATGTACCCTTTGCTCTGCTGTATTTGCTGGATGATAGCGGATCGCGAGCACGACTGGTAGGTACAACTAGATTAGCTCCAGGAACTCCAGCCAGCCCCCCAGAAATTGAGATGGGATCGGAAATATGCGATCGCTGGTCACTTTCTACCGTCTTTGCCGATGGTAAAAGTCAGTTAGTCCACGATGTACAATCAAAATTTGGAGATTTGCCTGGAGGTGCTTGGCCAGAATCACCAAACTGCGCTTTTGTCTTACCCCTAACCACACCGGGACAGTTGCGACTCAGTGGATTTTTAATTGTTGGGATCAGTTCCCGCCGCCAGTTTGACGATGATTATCAAGGCTTCTGGGATTTAGTAGCCGGACAGATTACCACTGCGATCGCAGATGCTCGTGCCTATGAAACTGAACGGCAACGCGCAGAAGCCCTCGCAGAGATAGATCGGGCCAAAACCATCTTTTTTAGCAATGTTTCTCATGAGTTTCGCACACCGCTGACCCTGATGCTGGCTCCTGTAGAGGATGCTTTAGTCGATACCGCAAACCCTTTACCACCTACACAACGAGATCGCCTGGAAATCGTACAACGCAATAGCCTGCGTTTGCTCAAACTCGTGAATACACTCCTCGATTTCTCACGGATTGAAGCAGGAAGAATTCAAGCAGTATATGAGCCGACGGATTTAGCAACATTTACAGCAGAGATTGCCAGTACATTTCGGTCGCTGATTGAACGCGCTGGTATGTCTTTAATCGTAGAGTGTCCCCCTTTGCCTGTAGAGATTTACATCGATCGAGAAATGTGGGAAAAAATTGTGCTGAATCTGTTATCGAACGCATTTAAGTTTACATTTACTGGCACAATTAGCGTTAGCTTGCAGAGTTTAGGCGATCGCGTTGAGTTAGCAATTGCAGATACGGGTATTGGCATTCCCCCTGAGGAAATTTCCCATTTATTTGAACGCTTCCACAGAATTAAAGGTGCGCAGGGACGTAGTTTTGAAGGCTCAGGCATTGGCTTGTCGCTAGTACAGGAATTAGTCAAACTGCATGGTGGCAGCGTCGATGTTACCAGTCAATTAGGACAGGGCAGTTGTTTTACCGTCTCCATTCCCACAGGATTTGCCCATCTGCCAAAGGAACGAATTGGTGCATCTCGCATCCTGACATCAACAGCGATGGGAGCCACTCCCTACGTTGAAGAAGCTTGGCGGTGGCTACCAAAACAAGCAGAAGAAAATTCTTCCTTGTCCCCCCTGTCCCCCCTGTCCACGCCACTTGCTACAACGCGGGAAACCCGCGCAACGCAGTGGCTCCCCTTGTCTCCCTTGTCCCCCTTACCCCTTCCGTCCTCTGCCCATATCCTCATTGTTGATGACAATGCCGATATGCGGGACTACGTTAAGCGACTGCTAGGGCAAAGATATGAAGTAGAAGCAGTAGAAGACGGCATGGCGGCGCTGAATGCCATTCATCAACGCCTTCCCGATCTGGTTTTAACAGACGTGATGATGCCCCGGTTGGATGGTTTTGCGCTACTACGGGAACTGCGTGCAGACCCAATGACGCGAGAATTACCGATTGTACTTCTTTCTGCCCGTGCTGGTGAAGAGTCACGCATTGAAGGACTGCAAGCAGGAGCAGATGATTATCTGACTAAACCCTTCTCCACCCGCGAATTGTTGGCACGTGTAGAAGCCAATTTAAAGATGGCGCAGATCCGCAAAGAAACCGCCCTGAGGGAACAGGCACTACGCCTCAGTGCCGAAAAAGCCCAACAGGAGGCTGAAGCAACTGCGGCTCGACTATCCCACATTTTAGAAAGTATGACGGATGCCTTTGTGGCACTCGATAAAGACTGGCGGATTATCTACCAAAATGCCGCAGGAGAAAGAGTTAACAATAATAAGCCCCGCAGCGAGGTGCTGGGAAAAACCCATTGGGAAGAATGGCCTGCTTCAGTTGGCAGTAACTTGGAATATCAGTATCGATATGCAATGACACACCAGGTTCCTGTTCACTTTGAGCATTACTACTATGTTCCGCCTGATTATGATCTGTGGCTGGAAATTCATGCCTACCCATCAACTGAAGGATTAGGAATCTTCTTCCGCGATATTACAGAGCGCAAACAAGCTGAGGCTGCACTGAGAAAATCCAAAGAAGAGCTAGAAATTCGGGTCGAAGAACGCACCGCCGAGCTACTTCAGATTAACGCCGATTTACAACAGAGTGAATCAACCCTCAGCAGCTTCTTTAACAGTGGCGCAATGCTGATGGGGATTGTTGAAATACATGACAACGACATTCTCAATATTGCCAATAACCTAGCAGCAGCTGAATTTTTTGACACAACTCCAGAAGCCATGCAGAATCGATTTGCTAGGGATTTAGGAGTGCCCGAAGCTACTATCCAAAAATGGCTGAGTTACTACCGTCAAGCAGAGCAGACTCAGGCCCCAGTCCGGTTTGAATATCTGCATGAGAGACCTAATAGACAACGGTGGCTGTCTGCAAGTGTTTGCCTGATTGAAAATAGCCCCAGTGGATGCCCCAGATTTTCATACATCATTGAGGATATTACTGAACGCAAACAATCCCAAGCACGCATCGAATCATCTCTAAAAGAAAAAGAGGTGTTACTCCAAGAAATTCATCATCGTGTAAAGAATAATTTAGGCATTGTCAGCGGCTTGCTACAGATGCAATCCAGACGTATCCACGATCCACAAGCAAATACCATCCTGCGCGATAGTCAAAATCGCATTGCTTCCATTGCCTTAGTACATGAAAAACTATACCGTTCTCAAGACTTTGCCAATATTGATTTTGCTCAGTACATTCAAGACTTAACAGTTTATCTATTTGACTCTTACAAAATTAGCGCCCAGCAAATTAAACTCAGCATTCAGGTTGAAAATGTGAATTTAGATATTGAAAAAGCTATTCCCTGTGGCTTAATCATCAACGAACTCGTTTCTAATGCCTTAAAATATGCTTTTCTAGGCGATGGCGCTGGTGAAATTCAGGTCATGTTTTCTCAATCTAGCCAACCTCTTGCGGAACTCAATCAACGCACGTTCACTTTGATTGTGCAAGATAATGGCATCGGTCTGGCGCAAGATTTTGATATTCACAAAGCTAAAACTTTGGGGCTGATCTTGGTTCAAGGATTAGTTAAGCAAATTAATGGCAAGTTGGAGATGAATTGCCAGCAAGGAACTGAATTTAAAATTACGTTTAATTGTTAATCGCACCCCTAACTAGAATTACTGTACTTTCAACACCAGAGGCGATCGCTTCGGGAATATTACCTTGAATTGCCTGTTGTAATAATCCCTCACGGGATGCACCCAAAACTACGACATCGTAACCTTCGCTTTTTACAAGGTTAATCACACCTTGGGACACTGAATCAGCTTTGACTGGAGACGCAAATACAGTACTAGACAATTTGCGACGGCGGATCAGGTGGCGGATAGCTTGTTCTAAAACTGTCATGTCTGGTGCTAACTCCGATGGCTTAAACACCCGTGTCAGGCGGATTTGCGGGTCTTTTCCTAATGTCACTAAAGCGGGAAGTAATTTAATCGCCATCCTTGCATTAGGCCCACCCGCCATAGGTACTAGCCAGCGATTGAAAGTATGCTGAGTGTTGAGGGTTGACAGTTGACTCTTGACAGTTGACTCTTGACTATTACCCAATTTCACTAACACTACATCGCAGGTTGCTTGGCGAATGATGGTATCGACAACTGTGCCAAAAATCCTACCTGGGGTGGAAGTGTTACCTTTCCAGCCCATTAATATCAAATCGATGTGACGTTCGTTGATTGCCTCTAAAATTGCTTGGGCGACATCATGGGCTACACGAATCTGTGTATGCAGGGGAATGTCCCACTTTTTCGCTAAAACTTCCGCTTGTCGTAATAAGCGACGACTTTTTGCTGTCCTGACTTGGGTTTCGGTGGGGGAACTGTGACGTGATACTAAAATAACTTGGACGCACTCAATTTCATAGTGGCGATCGCGGGCAATGGCTGCGGCCATTTGTAATAAAGTCCCTGCTGTCTCCGGATTAGCGACTGTCACCAGCAATCTACCTCTGCCGATGTTCGGTGCTCGTGTTTGGTACACTACATAAGATGGTTCCGGTTGCGGCCCTGTAGTGGCGTTCTCACAATTGAGATGATCGGCTTCGGCACGGATAATATCTGCACGGGTAATAATGCCGATCAGTTTTCGTCCTTCCACCACTGGTAAGCGGCTGATTTGATACCGATCTAGCAAATACAGCACATTCCGCAAATTGTGTGTTGGTGTGACTGAAATCGGGCTGGAGGTCATGATTTCTTTGATGGCAGTCTCGCTTTGGGATTGGCGATCGCGGATTTTAAGTAAATCGGTTTGCGTCACAATTCCAACTAGTTTACCTTCCTCTACTACGGGAAAACCCCGATGATGCGAACGAGAAAATGCTTGGATAGCTTCATCAATAGTCATCTCAACATCGAGAGTTTCCACTCGTTGTTGCATAACATCTTTAGCAGATAAAGTTGTGAGTATCCCTTCTACAGGAAGGTTTTTAGCTAAAGTAATACCGTTTAACTGTAAAAGTTTTTCATAAAGCGAACCAGGCACTACCTTATCTGCAACTAAGTAAGAAGTCACAGACACAATCATCAAAGGTAGCACCAGATTAAAATCTGTAGTCATCTCAAACACAATCACAATCGCTGTGATTGGTACTTTAGAAACGGCGCTAAAAAATCCCCCCATTCCAGCTAAAGCGTAGGTAGCGGGGGAACCTCCACCCAAAAGTTGGGACTCAAACACACCAATAATGTGTCCTAAACAAGTACCCAAAATCAGGCTGGGAGCAAATAAACCTCCAGGTGCGCCAGAACCAAACGCTACCAAAGTGAGCAGAAACTGAGCGACAAAAGCGATCGCTGCTAATAAAGCATTAGAATCACCAGTAATTAAATATTCTCGCAAGCCTGTATTATCACGAAAAGAAGGTGGGAGTAATGCTACAACACAACCAGAAACAAAACCAGCTAAAGCTACTCTTAGTGGTAAACTGACGTGCAATCTCCGATAAATTTTTATACTAAAAACTAAACCCTGATTAAATAAAGCACCCAACAACCCAGCTAAGATACCCAACAGTAAGAAAAAAGGAATTTCTGGGATCGAAAATTGACTGAGGGATTCGGTTGAAGGCAAATTCAGGTCAAGGCTACCACCACCCAATAGCCGCGATATCACCCCACCAATAAATGAGGCGATAATTGCAGTTCCTAAAGTTATTCCTGATAAGTCATGGAGTAACTCTTCGATGATAAACAGTACGCCTGCGATCGGGGCATTAAAAGCAGCTGCCAAACCCGCACCCGCACCCGCCGCAATCATCTGCCGCCTGTGATCTGGGGAAGTAGGAACCCAACGACTCATGCCTGCTGCCAAACCAGCCCCTACTTGAACAGTGGGGCCTTGTCGCCCCAGAGTTATACCTGAACCCAAAGCGATAATGGCGCTGATTAACTTGACCGCTGCTACACGCCAAGATAGAGTCATCGGCACATTAGCCAACGTAGCTTTAACTTGAGGGATACCGCTACCTGATGCCTCTGGAGCAAACCGTTGCACCAACCAGCCTGCGAGAAATCCAAAACCCATCCCCACCAAAGGTAAAGCCAGCCATGCTGGTAAAAGGTGGGAACTATGAACTCGCCATGTCCCCAACCATCCCGATCCAACTTTGAGCAACACCGCTGATAGAGCCGCAACCAGACCGATAACAGAAGCTTCTGCGATCGCTAAACCTTTTCTTGGCTGCCACAGACTGCGAAATCGCTGAGTCAGAACAGGAAGCGACATATAAATCTAAATAAATTATTAATAAATAAAATCATATTTGAGATTTGGTAATCTTTCTGACCTATATCTATAAAAGATTCAAATAAGTGTTATTGGTCAAGAGTCAAGAGTCAAGGGTCAAAAGGCAATAGGCAAGAGTAATTAGTTATTTCTCCCTTGTCCCCCTTGTCCCCCTGCCTCATCCCCCTCACCTCCTCCGAATCTGACCTTGCCAGTTAATGCTTTGCTTTGCCGAACGTCCTCCTAATGAGCGAGTTGCTACCACTTCTATATCAACTTTGACACCTGGATCGAGGGCGCTGGCGGGAATTGGCAGCTTGCCTAAAGCGAGAATAAAACGGTTATAATCGCGGTTCACGAGTTCAGCCGGGATGTCACCTTCATATACAGTCCGATAATCAGATAAGCCGGAAGAATTATCCTGTGCCCGGAATTTAACACGAAACTGAGTCTGAAGGGCATGAGATTTTGCTGCCAAATCTACTATTTTTAAGTTGAGATTTTGTTCTGCACCAGCAAATTCTGCCACCGCTAATCGTGTCACATCTTTTTGAGAAATGGCATTGTTAACAGTAAAGGTTGTCAAATTAGCCTCAGTTTTGCTGCTACCCTCAATCCATAAATCTTCAGGAAAAGCGATCTCGACTTGTTTGTTGTCATTCAAATTCAGCTTTGCGACTTGATTGCCAAAGCTGGTTATAGGTTGCCTCTCTTGCCAAATCAACTGAAAAGTTCCTTCTAATCGTTGCTCAAACTCTCGGTATTCATCTGCGATCGCAGAACCAGGAGCAAGTAAAGAAGTTGCACCTGTGCGGACATTCCACTTGTTTTTTGAGAGGTTAAATTGCTTACCTGTAAATTCCGAAATTGCTGCTTGTAAAGTTGGCAAATCGCCTGCTAAGGATTCTTTAGCTTGAACAATACTTAAAGTTCCTAAGCGACCTCGGCTACCATTGCTACCATCACTGCCATATCGCCCATCACTGCCGTCATGGCATCGATAAGTCTTTTCTGTACATTTATAATCTGGGCTACCAGGAGTTCCTGTACAAGTTTTTACTTCCCATCTGCGTCTGCGACAATTACAACCAACTCCGCCGTTAGCACCACGTCCACCGCGTCCGCCTTCGCCTCCGGTTGCACGAACTGCAATTTTCCGTAAGTCTGCCAAGTTACTGTAATAGACGGTGAGGGAACCACCATTTCCTCCATCTCCCCCTTTACCGCCATCACCACCAGCACCGCCGTCTGGTGCGTGGATATCGTGACTCACATTATCTGGTTGATAACCGCAGTCAGGCCGATAACCACGTTGCCCATCTTCACCATCCTCACCATCTTGACCTGACAGCTCGAGATTTACAGGCGAACCATCAACAAAAATCGTTTGGTTTTCAGCGTTGCGACCACTTCTACCAGACCGTCCATCAGTGCCTTTACTGCCATCTGTGCCATAATCTCTCGCTGTTCTACCATATTCTTCATGGGCAAATGCAGAACACAGAACCGATCCAGAGGCGGGTAAAAAGCCAGTAAATAAGCAGAATGTTAATAGAAGTGGCAGCTGCCTCGAAAAACCCTTATGCATCTGTAAATATCTAAATCATTTGCAACAATTTCACTATTTGACGCTGATTTTCAGTATTTTGCTCCCCATGAGCAAGTAATACTACTATTTTTTTGAATGTGACAGATGCGATCGCATCCGTAGATAAGTCATTAATGTTACAGCCTGGTAGTGATTCGGGAATACTTTTATAGGGGTGACGAAGAAGGTGATCGCATTAAAACTTTGAAATTAACTGTAATACATCATATTACAATCACTTCTGTTTTGCGAAAAATATTGCATTAATAACTACTTAACTACCAGGAGCAAGCAAAATGGGATTCACTGAAGATATTTCCAGGCTATCTGAACAAGTGCGTAAGCGAGCCGATCAGGTTGTTGGTGAAGAAGTTACCAAGATGGCACTGATTGTCCCTTTCTTAAGTGCTCTTGGTTATGATGTCTACGATCCGAGCGAAGTAATGCCGGAATACGTAGCTGATTTTGCTACTAGAAGAGCAGGGCAGTTTGAAAAGGTAGATTATGCTTTAGCGATTAACGATAATACAGTTATGCTCGTAGAAGCAAAAGCCCGTGGACAAAAAGCTGAAACGCATGATGGGCAACTGAGCAAGTATTTTAATGCACTTGTAACAACAAAAGTAGCTATTGTCACTAACGGTATAGAATATCGTTTTTTTACTGATTTGCGTGACAAAAATATTATGGATAAAGAGCCATTTTTCACCTTTAACATACTTGAATATGACTCAAAAGATATTGACAACCTCAAATTTTTCCATCGTGATAATTTTGATGTTGCAGCTATTGCTAGCCATGCAGGAGAAATGGTTTATGTAAAAGGCATGACCCAGCTTGTAGATAATCTTTTACGTTCTCCTTCTGAAGAATTTATTCGTTTTTTAGTGTCAGAACTTCGTGACTCTGCACCAAGATATAAATTTGAAGGTAATATTAATACCAGGGTTATTGAAAAATTTAAACCTATCGTTAAAAAGTCTATCCAAGGCAGTCTATTATCATTAATGACAAGCTCACTGAGCCGAGAAATGTCTCAGCCAGAAGAAATAGAAGTAGAATCCGAAATTGAAGAATACGAGAAACAACCAGAAAATCAAGAATCAAGAATAGTAACAACCGCTGAAGAAATCGCAGCTTTTGAAAAAATTAAAGCGATTACACAAACCTCAAAAACTTATAATTTTGAAATTCAATACAAAGATACTACCTCATACTTTGGAATACATCTTGGTAAAACTACCTGGTGGTTTCTTCGGCTGTATCTGTCTTCGCAGAAAAAAAGTATTATTACTCGGCTGAATTTAAATGACGTTAAGTCTCTTGCACCAAATTTTGAAGTTCAGGAAGTAACTGCTTCATTAGGAGATGCCGCATCAAAAGTATTTATTTCTTCTGTAAGTGATATCGATAAGCTTGCATCACTTATTCTCAACTGTTATGAAGTAGAAGCAGCCAAACATCAAGCAGTAACACCAAATGTTATCAGAATAAAAAAATCAGCTTAAATCAACTCGTCTAAATAAATTTAGACAATTGAAAACTTTGTAGATACATATAGGTAGGTATTGCCCACCCTACAAACTACGATCCGAGCGGAGTAATACGCGATTCAAAATCTTGCTGCTGACTCGCTCTGCTGATTCCAGCGCCGATTCCGTCCCCCCAGATGCGATCACAGTATGTTCGCCTGCAAAGTGAATTCGCTGCCAGGGTTTAGCCATTGGGTCTTGAAAGCGCCGGATTTGTCCGGGAGCAACTTGATTGCTTAAATTTAAAAATCGAGCATCAATGCTTAGAAAAACAATCCATAGGTTAAAGCAGCATGGTGTGCCAGAGAAGGAGTCCTTAATCTATGGATTGTCTAAATAAGTTCAAATACTTATTATACCGCTTATGCGCTTACCAAAGTTTTGAGTAAGCGAAATCAAGAGTGCTAATTCTGTAGTGATTTCTCCTGTGTGGACAGACTTAGCTAACGACACAGAACCTTATTGGAGCCAGCAATCGCTACGGTACTATTTGTCTATATGCAGTCTATAACAAGGGCAATTCACGAGGGATGAGGGAACGATCGCTTTACCTTGTTAATCCAACCCTGGCTCAGGCTCAACACCTGGGAATAGGGTAAATCTTCATTTAGCACTAGATCGAAGACAAACGGCTTCACCCACTGAGGGAACCAGCGATGGAGGAACCTGCTCATGGTCAATCGCAAGAAAAACTCAGCAACTAACACCTTCGTGCGTGGAAACGAATAATCTGACAATTCCCGAAGCGCATGGGCATCGGGAACTCGTTGCCCAGAAAAGACGGGTAAAACCTGGGCCCAATCATCTTGATACTCTTCCAACAACCGATCAAAAATCCGTACATCCTCCAATGAGGCATTGCACCCCTGCCCAATCGCTGGCGACACTGCATGAGCCGCATCTCCAATGAGCAAAACACTATCGCCATCATGAAAGCGATCGCAACTTACCGTTAACACCCGCCCCACCGGACGGTGCAATAATGCTTCTGCCTCTTCCTGTGACATCAACTGCCCAAACAGAGGAAAGTTCTTTTGGAAAAACGTCAAGACCTCCTCTTTGGTAGACAATCCTGCTAGCGGATTGTGCTGGGCATCAAAACTAATAACTCCATTGAGCCGATCTTCAGGTTGAGGTACCATCATCATCCGGGTCTTATTGTCCCGATTCCACGCATGGATCTTGTCAGGTTCCAGCTCTAACCCCAGCGCCTGATTGAATCGCGTGAGAAATACTGACTTATATGCATCCAGCACATAGCTTTGCTCACAGTGCAAACCTGCATCCTGGGCTAAATAGTCACGAATGTGCGATCGCGCCCCATCTGCGGCAACCAAGCGATCGTAAGCCAGCGTGAAAGCCTCACCCTGCTCCGGCTTCAACATCACGGTCTTAGCTTTCCTATCCACTTGGACACACTGAACGCCAAACTTAACGATGACTTGTTCTGATGTGTACGTTTTTGTTAACTTCTGCAAGATAATCTTTACAAGGCGATTGCGGTCAATAGTGAGAATCGGAGTTGCACGCGGAATGTTACGGGCTTTGCCTGGCTGGCGATAAATTTTCGTTCCATTGCAAAAAACACTCTTCTGGGCGATCGCCTCCTCTAACCCTGCAATCTCACGGATTGCCTTTCTCCCCCGTTCCTGAAGCGATATTGGAAACGTGCGGTCTTGTGATACATCCACCAAACGCGGGTCAGAACGCTGCTCATAGATCTCAACTTGATATTTGCCCCGACGCAACAAATAATGGGCAAGTAACAGTCCAGCCGGACCCGCTCCTATAATGACAACCTTTTGGAGCATAGACTTTCTCCAATATTCTGATTGGCTCAGAATTCATACTACTACTTTGGTAATGGCATCGAGCCGATTAAAAGTAGCTCACCTGATTTTCAGATGAATTTGTTTTTATTGCTTCAGTCTCCTGCTGTTTTTTAATTCTGTCGAACTCACATTCAAATTGATTCTCTGGCGGGATAGTAAAACAAGCCCTTTATGGCGCTGCTGATGTGTTCATAACTGGCAAGTAGACTTTAAAAAAGTTGGGATCGTAACAAAAAAAGCGGCTCTGTACTAATACAGAACCACTAATAATTTCGCAAAACCGTTATCAATTAACGGGCCATACCTTGAGCAGAAACAGCATCAATCGGTTTCATTAGGTACAACCGTAGCATTTGCCAACCAATGGAGGTAAAAATTGGTAACTTCTGGAAGAATTGCAGGAATTTAGGTGTTTTAGAGTTAGCGATCGCGTTCAATTTTGCCATCTTTTCAACGCAATCATCTAACCGTTGATAAAACTCTGGATTCTCTACATCCAGCATCAACGGGAAAACTCTGCCTGCGGTTTCATTAGTCTTTTTGATCACATAGATGTCGTATTCCCGTGCATCCAGTCCAATTGACGCATAGAAGTCTTTGCGCTGGATGTCATTGAGATACATCGTCACAAACACTGACAATAGGAAGAACCGACTCCATAGTTTTGCCTTCCAATCATTCAACATTTGCGGCTGGGATTTCATGATTGCATCAAAGAAATCACCATGACGGTTTTCATCCTGACACCAGTTCTCAAAGAACCGGAAAATCGGATAAACCCGGTCTTCTGGATGCGCTTCTAAATGACGGTAAATGGTGATATACCGCCAATAACCAATTTTTTCTGAAAGATAGGTGGCGTAAAAGATAAATTTCGGTTTAAAGAAGGTATAATCTCTGCTCTTTGTCAAAAACCCTAAATCTAGGGAGAGATTAAAATCTGACATCGCTTTGTTCAAAAAGCCTGCATGACGTGCTTCGTCTCGTGACATCAAGTTGAAGCATTCTGCCAAAACTGGACTTTTATCCTTTAGGCGGCGTCCGAGTTCTTTGTACAGCAAAAACCCGGAAAACTCGGCTGTACAGGAACGTTCTAAAAATTCAACGAACAAACGGCGAGTTTCCCCATCAATATGATCCCAGGATTGTTCAAACTCGGCATCCCGAACAAAATGATGGCGGTTGTAGTCAGCACGAAACTCTTCGAGAATGGCTTGTAACTCGTCTTCGTTGACGGAGATATCCATCCGCGCCATTTCATCAAAGTCGGTGGTATAAAACCGGGGTGTTAACAGTGTTTCTTTTGCCGGGATCTTGATCCCTGGGCGCAATTCTTCAAAGCCTGGTTTTTTGAGGGAATCTACCATGTCTTAATTGCTCTTTTGTCTTTATTATCTTGAGTACACCAGAAAACCCAAAATTAGGCTTTCACAAGGCGCAACTAGATGACAATAAACCATTTGTATAAAATTCAGTCTACCAAGCTGCTGGATCAAAACCAGTAGAAGAAACGTTAAGAGTTGCAACAATACTTCAATTTTGGCGGAACCCAGAATCGGCGATCGCTAGTCTATTGATGGGAAACCCCAGATTGGGAGCTAGTACAATTGCACACGCTCAGACTGTCAAAACTGTAAAATTTTTGTAAAACAACCATAATAGCAAAGCTATACATGAGTAATTATTCGGTTAAGCTGCGCATAGGCTGGGAGCGAATCCACAAAGCTGGCAACGACCCGGAATTACTGGGTTGCGCTTTGGTTAGTTTTCACGGTGCTTTGGAAGACTATTTTCGGGACTGGCTGGCTGCAAATCATTCTCTTGAGGCGGAAACCCGTTACAAAGTCCTAGACCGACAAGCAGCGCAATGGCAAGAGTTAATAGATTTGATGCAACAGTATGGCAATCTCAACTACGAGGCGCGTACTCGTATCCTCAACGCCAACAGGCTGTGTCAGGAGGTTGCTCGCGGTAATCGATTCCAGGGAACACGCGCCGATGTAGAAGACTATGGCAAATTTGTCAAAAAACTCATTGCCGATCCCTATTTAGCAACTCCTACTTCACCAAATGGGAACGCTATCAACAATACGTCTACGGATTCATTTCAGGTAAATAAATTATCTGAGGTATTGAGAAACGAAATTAATCGTAGCAACAACAATCCTGTTGCTACTTCCTACTTATTGTGTGCAGTTGGTTTCGTAGGTATAGCAGGGCTGCACCGTTTATACAATGGCAAAATATTAACGGGTTTTTTGTGGCTGTTTAGTGGTGGTCTAATGGGTGTAGGACAGTTCGTAGATCTGTTCCTTATTCCTCGGATGGTAGAAGAATACGAACAAACCCTGAGAGCAAAAGCCGGGGTATCTCCCTTTGGTGTGCCGCTACACCAGCCTGTAGTTGCAACCTCAGCTTACCGACCTACTGGCAACCAACTGATGGTTAAACTGATTGAAGCCGCAGAAAAAAATGGTGGCACTCTCACTGTCACTCAAGGTGTGAAAGCAACGGGAGTCAGTTTTGCTGAAGTAGAAGCCAGTCTGAAGGAAATGTTCAAATCAGGTTATGTAAGAATAGATAACGACCCCATTACTGGAGCCGTCACCTACCATTTTCATGAACTTTAATTGTCATTTGCCATTCGTCATTTGTCCTTTTTCTCAAACTAATGACTCTTGACTGTTGACTAATTTCTACCTAGCCACTTTTGACCGTTCAAACGCTGTACTAAACCAAATACCAACAAGTCAAGAGTGATTTTACGTTCATCAATTAAGAAGGACTCAAGAGTGCTAGGTTTTTTACCTTCATTACAAGAAAATCCTTTTTTACCCTGAATATCTTCTTCAGGGAAATAAAGATTAAATTGGCGCAAACCTTCTTGCCAACTTCCTATTAGTTGCCAGCATTCTTCAGATGATTCAAAGCCGGTGATAGGAACTTTCTGTTTGGCAAAAGATAGCTGTAAATCTGACACACCCTGCTGAGTAATCGCCTTTTGCACAGCTGGTAAGTACTCTTGCTGTATGAACTCTACAAAGGGCTTATCTTCCACTGCTGGGGCTTTTTCCTTTTTTGCTGCTGCTTTAGCGGCGGCGGGTTTTTCTTCTGCATCGGCTTTAGCGGCGGCGGGTTTCTCGCGCTTGGGGGGTGCAGAGGTGGTTTTGGCAGCATTGGGGTTAGTTTCTGGGTTTGCTGCTTTGGGATCTGGCGTGTTGGCTGTAGGGAGATCTGTCGCTACTGGTTCGTTGGTGCTGGGAGCTACCTCTCCCGCTTGATTTTGATTGTTTTCGTCTGCCATTGCTCAGGTCAATCCTTTATCTAGCTTTCAGAGCGATCGCTCACCTTAAAAGTATTAATCACTTTCATTTTGGCATAGGATAGCTTGGCTATAGCTAGCAAATACAATTTACTTAGCATAGGCAATGTTCAATTTCTAGCAAATA
This sequence comes from Aulosira sp. ZfuVER01, assembly GCA_034530615.2. Classification (GTDB taxonomy): domain Bacteria; phylum Cyanobacteriota; class Cyanobacteriia; order Cyanobacteriales; family Nostocaceae; genus Aulosira. The sequence goes on along the minus strand of JAVRCV020000052.1, from coordinate 194,075 downwards.
TTAATCTTATAAAGATAGAACCACAAATAATTGTCTTTTGTGCATCTGTGATGCTATCCTGTCACTGGATTTTTACCATAAAATTTTTCGATACTAACTATAGCAACGCTTGAGGAGCAACTGTCTCACTAACGCAGTCCGACTTGCTACAACGGGAAACTCGCCCACAGGACTGGCTGATCTTTGAGAACCTGAGAGCGAAATCTACAATTTAAATGCGTAATAACTTACTTAAATCGCATCTTTTATATCATTGACCAATTCATCAATTCTGGATTGTGTTTTATTCCCAGAATAGATAAAACGGACTCCTCCTCTAGCAATAATGTATAAAATTGCCAGTGAGTTTCTTTGAAAATTTGAATTGGATCTTGATGAAAAGCCTGACGATTAAATATACAAGTTAAATGCGTAACAGCTGATGAGGAGGAGATAATACCAATTCAAAATTCAAAATTCAAAATTCAAAATTAAGAAATTGAGACTCAGCACAGGTTTCAGGGTTTGCGTCTACATCATATTTTTGGTGAAATAGTATAACCCCTCTTCTAAGAAACCAGATTTGGTGAAGGCTGATTCTCATGTTGTGGGGAAGGCAAATAGAGCGATCGCAACTCTACTTTGTTAGTTTACAGATCAAACAGGAGTAGTAGATTTACTTTCAGCAACTAACGAACAATTTTTACCATTGAGGTGCAGTCGTGAGTAAATTGAGAACCGATTGCTGTTCTATCGGTCTAGAAAATAAAAATCCTTGAGCAAATTCACAGTTTAAACTCCGCAATTGGGCTAACTGTTCTGTGGTTTCTACTCCTTCAGCGATCGCCCTCATACCCATTGAGTCAGCAATGCCAATCATCGCGGGTACTAAACCCAAATCTTCTTGATTTTCTTGCATTCGCTTGACAAAAGACTTGTCAATTTTTAGAGCATTTAAAGGAAAGCTGTGCAAATAACTTAGAGATGAATAACCCGTACCAAAATCATCCATAATTAACTTAATTCTTCGCTCTTGTAATTGTTGAAGAATAGTTTTAACTGCATGACTATTTTCCATAATTACACTTTCTGTAATTTCCAGTTCTAAGTTTTCTGGATTTACTTTAGTTTCATAAAGAATCTCATCAATTTGGGCGATTAAATTAGGTTGGGAAAACAACCTGGCACTTAAATTGACACTGATAGTTAAGGTTTCGGGTATTGCTGGGTCATGTTGCCATAAATGTAATTGTTGACAAGCTGACTGCAACACCCAGGTGTTAATAGCATTAATCAAACCTGTTTCTTCGGCTACAGGAATGAATTCTGCTGGCAAAATTAAACCCCGAATTGGGTGCTGCCAACGGACTAACGCCTCAAAGCCTGCTATTTTGCCTGTAAGTAGAGAAACAATTGGTTGATAGTAAACAATAAATTCTTGCCGTGCTACAGCTCTGCGCAGATCGTTTTCTAGCTCTAAAAGCTGGATTGCTTCTTGATACATTATCGGATCGAAAACATGATATCTGGCCCTTCCTAAAGCTTTGGCACGATACATTGCCGTGTCAGCATCGCGGAGCAAATATTCTGGGCGATCGTAGTCTCTATTTCCCCAAGAAATGCCGATACTGGCATTCATAAATACCTCATATCGAGTTAGTTTAAATGGAATTGATAGTTGCTGGAGAATACGTTCAGCAACCTCAATTACCATATTGATATCTGTGGGGTTTTCGAGCAAAATGCCAAATTCATCGCCGCCTAATCTGGCGATAGTATCCATCGGTGTTAAAGATGTTTGTAGCCGATGAGAAATGGCTAATAGTAATTCATCTCCTACCAAATGACCCAGAGAATCATTGACAACTTTAAAGCGATCGCAATCTAAATAAAGTAGGGCAAATTGATAAGTAGATTGTTGTTTAGCACGATTTAGCGCCTTTTCTATGCGCCTAATAAACAAAGCTCTATTTGGTAAGCCAGTCAGCGAATCATGTAACGCTAGATCTAACAATTTACTTTGCAGTTGCTGACGAGTAGTGATTTCTCCTTGGAGTTTTTGCAGAGCTTTTTCTAGTTCCCCAGTCCGCTGTTTTACCCTTTGTTCGAGTTCGATGTTGAGCTTGATCACTTCTTGTTGTGCAGATCTCAGTGCCAATTGATTTTGTACCCGCACTAATACTTCTTGCAGTTCAAAAGGTTTGCTAATGTAATCTACACCCCCTACCTTAAAGGCTTTGATTTTGTCAAAAACATCATCTAAGGCGCTAATAAAAATGACGGGAATCTTAGCAGTCAGATCCCAAGCCTTTAGACGCTGACAAACCTCATAGCCATCAACCTCCGGCATCATAATGTCAAGTAAAATCAAATCTGGTAATACTGTTTGACAAGCAGTTAAAGCCATTTGCCAGTTTAAAGCTTTGCGAACGTTATATCCTTCTCTGGTTAGCAGAGAGGATAAAACTCGCAGGTTATCTGCCATATCGTCAATCAGCAAAATATCTTTTTTCTCAGGGTCTAACCGCTCGTAGTTCATTCTGCGTTTGTTCTAGTCAATTCCATAATTTTTTCAAACTGATAGTTGTTCGCTAAATTCCGGAAAAGCCGTAAAAGTTGACTTTTTTCTGGGGGAATTTGCTCAAGCAACTCTAAAATCATGTCATCGCTACAGCTAGCTGCGGCATGACGTATATTCCTTAACCACTGCGGAGGCATTTGCGACAAATGCCAGATTAGTTCAGCTTCGCTAGGAAATATCTCGGTTTGTTGACTAGCTGCTGTATTTGCAGTTTCTACTGGGCTGATATATTTTACACCTAGATGTTCGCTGACTTTTTCTAGTAATACTTCTTTTGTAAATGGCTTGCGGATAAAATCATCGCAACCTATTGATAAAATTTTCTGTCGTTCTTCCTCAAAAGCGCTGGCAGTTAAGGCGATAATCACCGGGACGTGCTTGGTTTCCCTACTGGTGCATACTGAGACTGTTAACTGTTGACCAGTAGCTATTCTGCGTGTTTGGAGATGAGGTGGTAATATTTCTTCTTTATACCCCACTTGTTTTTTGATCGCTTTTGTTGCTTCGTAGCCGTCCATAACTGGCATCCGCATATCCATAAAAATCAGGTGTGGTTGCCATTCCAGATATTGGGCGATCGCTTCTTGACCATTACTAGCTTCCTGTACACTAAAACCAATAGCTGTCAGCATTTTAACTAACACCAGCCGACTATCTCTCATATCGTCAACTACTAAGATGCGATATTCTCCTTGATCGGGTGCTAACCCAATCACTTGGTTTTGACGTTGCTGAATCCGAATTTCGCTAGCGGAAGCTGGGCTAATTTGAATATCAAAAATAAATTTACTTCCCTCACCTAAAGTACTAGTAACAGTAATATCTCCACCCATCATTTGTATATATTTACGGCTAATAGTTAAGCCTAGTCCTGTCCCCTGTTGCGAATTCCTGCCAGTTTCGGTTTGCCCAAAAGCTTCAAATAAAAGTTCAATTTCTTGAGGAGCAATACCAGGGCCAGTATCTTGGACTTCAAAAAACAGCCTCAGATCGTCTTGCTCTCCTGCTTCCCAGCTCGCTCGCAGTGTCACATTACCTTTATGAGTAAACTTGATGGCATTGCCCAAAAGATTCAGCAAAACTTGACGCAGTTTACTTTCATCAGTTTGCACATATTGGGGTAGATCGGCGGCATACACAAATACTAGTTGTAAATCTTTAGAAGCAGCACGCAGGCAAAACATCTCTTCTAAGCTTTTCAACAACCGAATTAAGTCAAAACTGTTGACATTGAAAGTAGTTTTACCAGCTTCGATTTTAGACATCTCCAAAATGTCATTGATTAAATTGAGGAGATGCTCACCAGCACGATTGATAATGGCCAAATTTTCTTTATTTTCCGAAGATAAAGAATTGTCATTACTCATAACTTGGGTGAAACCGAGAATGGCATTGAGTGGAGTACGCAATTCATGGCTCATGTTGGCCAGAAATTTGCTTTTGGCACGGTTTGCCCGTTCGGCAGCTAATCTTCCTCTGGCTGCGATTTTTTGAGATTGAATCAGTTGTTTTTGGGTAGTTTGTAGTTGTTGAATAACTTTTAAGAGTTCTTGGGTACGCTTTTTGACTTGTAATTCTAAAAGGCGATTGTATTGCGTTAATAATTTATCTGCTTGTTGAGGTTGGGTAACGTCAGAAAAGTTAGGGATGGTAGCAGCAATATTGCCCAATTCGTCATATATTGGCATTCTGACAGCTTCCATCGGTGTCATCTTTTCAGGATGGCGAACTTCTAAGTCTTTAACTCTAAAGCTTTGCCCTGGTAATGCTTTCAATGCAGGTAGACGATATTTAACTACAAGCTGCTTTCCGCCTAAACTTGTTCCACTTATGGGTATAGCTGTGAAAAACTTAGTTGGCTGACTCTGATTTTCAGATAAGATTTTATTTAATTTTGATCCAGCAACAGACTCTTGCTGTTGATTTTCTCTACTATTAGATAATTTAGCTAATTTTCCTTGTTCCTCGATAGGCTGATTTTCTATTGTCTGTTCCCACTTAGCTGATTTATTGAATTGCATAATTAGCTTAATTAACCAATGAGCAGTTAGAATACCAAATTGTGCAACTATTAAAAAGGCGACTAGAAATAAAAAGATATTAGTGCTGTTAGGGTAAATTTGTTTCATAAAATCGGCTTCGGAAATCACCACCACAATCAGCCAGTCAAGACCAAATTCGTCCTGCCAATTTTTTACCTTGACAAAATAACGTGTTTCTTTGGTGGTAAAGCTAATCTGTTGTTTGCCAACTACAAACCCTAAGCTGCCAAATTGTTGGCGCAAATATTTAGTTGTGAGTTTGATTAAGGAATCTTGATTACCTCGAATGGTAATGTTTGGTAGTTCTGGTGTGGAGGAAGCTACGATGAGTCCAGAACGATCTAAGATAAAGGCTCTGCCTCCGTCACCAACGTTTAATTTACCTAAAAATTGGCTAATTTTTGACGAGAGCAAATTGATATCAATTACGCCAACTAGTTTGTGAGTGCGATCGTAAAGCGGATAGCTGGAAGATAGGGAGAGAATTTTTGGTTTATTCTGCCATTGATAAATTTGACTCCTGACAGGCTTGCCAAGATTAATTGCATTTATATACCAAGCTTCTAGACGAGGATCGTAATTTTTAACTTCCTTAAGATAGCTGCGATTTCCTTGCCGATCTGTCGTGTAAACATAAAGTTTACCAATACCATTTTTTTGCAAAACCTCCTTAATCAATAAAGTGCCGTCATTGAGGCGTTCAATCCCGATAAATTCACCTTTGGGGTTGGCAAACTTACTGTAGCCAATATCTGAAACCTGCATTTGTTTCCAAAGGTAGTGTCTGGTTGTTTCCAAGTCAGGGAGATTGAACAAACCTAGCTGCATCACATCCCAGTTCACTTGATTGATTTGCTGAGGAGTCGTTAGGTATTGATCGAGGTGTTGTTCGATGCGATCGCAGATTTCACTTGCTAACTGAGTTGCCATTTCTGTTACCGCTTTTTGTCCGTTGTGCAACGCCAGATAGCTTACAAGTCCCACTAATCCACAACATTGCAACACAATCGGCACAATTAAAGCAGATCTTAGGGGCATTATATTGATATAAGCTTTCTCAACTAAGCGGTTGAGAGATTGGACTGTCTGAAGTTTAGATAACATTGTTGGTTGATATTGTCCCCATTGATACACTATGGGGGTTTTGCCATATAAGCTACAAGTATTATCAGGATTAGTACTACTTTTTTTAGAAAAATGCCATGAAGCATTTTGTCTAATTCTGTATAAAAAATAGCACTAATTTATTTTAAAAATTTTTTTGGTAACTCAGTTCCTCCCCTACTCAATTTTCAATTTGTGTTATAACAGGCTAATTTGCTGAGTTTTCTCTGGTGGGTATCAGCATATTTTCTCCGATGAAGTGCAAAATTATGTTTACACTCATTGGTATTCGCATCCATATTGGTTGAAATTTAACCAATTAACTACAGTATCCAGTTTTGGATTGACTGTCACAATTGACACCAGAAAGCTAAGTCAATTTTGAATTGTTTTGCTCTGAAGTACCAAGTCTCTAAAACTCTGGTTTTTGGCAAACAATCATACATATTCAATTACAAAACTGGGAAAATTACTAGATAATATAGACCATTAAAAAGTAAAGAAATTTTGGATATTTTTACTTTTTAATTTTCTCTTTTAAGAAAGATTAATAATGTTAAGAAAATATTGCGATTTCGTCACCAATTTGCAACATTCTGGCAGATGATGAGGCAGATACTCTTGTATTGACACTCAATCTGTAAAAGTGGTTAAACCGGGATGAAGCCACCCCATCTGGCAAAGTTGCTTGTCGCTGTTTGACAAATATTTTTTGAAAGTTGGCGTCAGCTTGTCCTGAATCAGGATCGCGTGTTGGCACTATGCAGCGTTGACAAGGCTGAATTCCAAAAAAACAGACGTTTCCTATGCGAAAGGAGATTGTTTCATTGCTTCGGCTACTAAATAACCGATCTTCCCAAAACGCTGGTACACCGTCAATTTCAATATTCGCACGCATCCGTCGGCGCATTTGTTCAACACTCATACCCGGAAACCAGGAAGCTACTTCTGTCAAAGTTGCTGTACTAATTACCGTTGGCCCGGAACAATTGAGATCATCGGGGAAACCAGAGAGTGAATTTTGTTGTAATCTCACAGCAAAACCAAAAAAATCACTCAAAGTTGCTTCTAGCGCCTGCTGTTCCCTATCCAGATGAAAGACTTGTAGCGAGTTACTGTCCGGAATTTGCAGAGATATAGTTCTATTTAAGAGTGCAAATTTTGCTCGCAATAAATGAATTTTGGCATGGCGTTTGCCATTGACGACATTACCGCCCTCATCAAAAATGGCAAATTCACGGTCATATTCTAACGAACCACTAGAGAGAACTTTTACGTTCTCAACTTCTACACCATCAAACGACTTAATGGGATAGAGTAAAATTCTTGCTAAGTACGGCATTAAACAAGATGAATGCGAGGGTAGCTATATTGAGGGATTGGGATTTTAGATGCAAATCTCAACACTAAAATCCCCAATTGAGAACTCTGCTCTTACTTAAATTTAGCAAAATTATTCAACTGCCCATCAACAGCCAAGCTTTTTCATCAATACATCATCTTTAACTACGGATATAGGGGTGACTTATCAATGCCACCAACATGATTAAGAGGCCAGAAACGCAGCACAGCACGACCGATAATATTTTGCTGCGGGACAACACCCCAGCAACGGCTATCGTAGCTACTATTACGATTATCACCCAGCACTAGGTATGAGTTTGCGGGTATGGTCTGGGGTTTTTCTAAGAAGGGAACTGACTGTCCTGATGTGCAAACGTCAATTAATGTGCGTTGTTGGCTACTAAGGTACTTGTCTTCTGGGAGAGGTTTATTGTTGATATAGACTTTGCCATTCCTGAGTTCTACTTTTTCTCCAGGTAAGCCAATTACACGTTTAATGAAGGCATCATTGTATTGTTCTTTTTTTAGCTCGTCTGTAGGCGAAAAGACCACAATGTCTCCCCGTTGTGGTTGCGAAAACTTGTACTTCAATTTATCTACAATTATCTTGTCTGCCTCCCACTGGTTTGGAGTACCATGCAAGGTGGGTTCCATTGAGCCAGAGGGAATCCAGCGAGCTTCGGCAACAAAAGTACGAATTCCTAGGGCTAGAACTATGCTTAATATAACTGTTCTACCTAGCTCGGCAATCCAGGAATGATCGGGTTGTTGACTAGAATTTTTATCAGACACTTGATTTTGCATGAAATTACTGAAGTAAAGATAAGATGCTGTGATTAACTAGCCAAGGGGAACTATATATTTTTGAGACTTAAGTAGGAGAACTGGGTTTTTATAGTTATGTTGCCATTTTTACAGGAATATACATAGTTAAAAATAAACTTTTTTTCCACCTGCGGCAAAAATTGACTACTAAGAGTGCAACCAAGTTTAACCTAAAAAGATAGTTCTCTGTAATGCATAGTCCTCTACCTGAATATTGTTAAATCCATGTCATCTCCCAAAAGTTTACTGATTCGTCGCGCCCGTATAATTCTACCTAATGGTGAATTCATGGTTGGGGATGTGCTGACGCGCGATCGCCAAATAGTCGAAGTTGCACCCCAAATCTCAACACAAACGCCTACGACAGAAATTGACGCAGCTGGGTTAACTTTGTTGCCGGGAGTCATAGATCCGCAGGTACATTTCCGCGAACCTGGACTGGAACACAAGGAAGATTTGTTTACTGCCAGTTGTGCCTGCGCCAAAGGGGGAGTAACTTCCTTTTTGGAGATGCCCAACACACGTCCGCTGACCACTAACCAACAAACTTTGGACGATAAGCTACAACGTGCCTCCACTAAGTGCTTAGTTAATTATGGCTTTTTTATTGGGGCAACAGCAGAGAATCTGCCAGATTTACTGACCGCCAAACCAACACCAGGAATTAAGATTTTCATGGGGTCAATGCATGGTCAGTTATTAGTTGACCAAGAAGCAGCCTTGGAGGCAATATTTGCTCAGGGCGATCGCTTAATTGCCGTTCATGCTGAAGACCAAGCGAGAATTAACCAACGTCGCCAAGAATTTTCTGGGCTTCACGATCCGGCAATTCACTCTCAGATTCAAGATAATCAAGCGGCACTTTTGGCAACTCAGCTGGCATTAAAACTTTCTCAAAAATACCAGCGTCGCCTCCATATTCTCCATATGTCAACCGCCGAAGAAGCGGATTTGCTGCGTCAAGATAAACCTAGTTGGGTGACAGCAGAGGTTACACCACAGCATCTATTATTAAATACTAGTGCTTATGAAAAAATTGGCACTTTAGCGCAGATGAATCCACCTTTGCGATCGCCTCATGATAATCAAGTCCTTTGGCAAGCTTTGCGAGATGGTGTAATTGACTTTATCGCCACAGATCACGCACCCCACACTTTAGCAGAAAAAGCTCAAGAATATCCCAATACTCCTTCTGGAATGCCTGGGGTAGAAACTTCTCTAGCTGTAATGTTAACTGCCGCTATGGAAGGTAAGTGTACAATTGCCCAAGTTGTGCATTGGATGTCCAAAGCTGTAGCTGAAGCATATTGTATTCCTAACAAGGGTGCGATCGCTCCTGGTTATGATGCTGATTTAGTGCTTGTAGATTTAAATACTTACCACCCAGTCCGGCGTGAAGAACTTTTAACTAAATGTGGTTGGAGTCCGTTTGAAGGTTGGGACCTGACTGGATGGGCTATCACAACTATTGTTGGTGGTGAAATTGTTTATGACAAAGGCAAGTTAAATACAGAAGTTCGCGGTCAAGCTTTAACTTTCTTGTAGCTCAGATTTAGTTCCAACTTACGTACTGTACAACTATAAATCATTATACCTCAAGGTTACGGTAGTACTGGCCAGGTTTAGGTGTGCCAGCGCCATTGCTAGAGATGATTTCAGCGTATAGACTTGTTGCTTGCAGAGAATTTATCAGTTGCAATCCTAAATTATTGGGTTTTCAGTTGCTCGATAAATTCTGCTAGCAGCAAATTTTGTGATGCTTAAAGCACTATATCCAAAAATCACTATATGGAAAAATAAGGAGAATAAATATGTCTTTCAAAATCTTAAGTTTAGATGGTGGCGGTATGCGTGGAGTCATCTCAGCCCGCATCCTCCAAGAAGTTGAGCAACAGGTTAGAAAGCAGAAAGGTCAGAATTTAAATGAGTACTTCGACTTAATTGCCGGTACTTCTACTGGGTCAATTTTAGCAGCAGGCATTGCTGTGGGTAAAACAAGTGCAGAACTGATTGATTTATATATCAACGAAGGTAAGCGGATATTTCCCCTCAAACGCAAAAATCGCTATCACATGTTTCCAGCGTTTGTCCAACAAATTATCGAAGCATTTTCACCAAGCAAATATTCTCATGACGGGCTAATTCAAGTCCTAATTGATAAGTTGGGATATAAGCGAATACAAGATATAGAAAGTCCGATTCTTTTGATTCTGGCTTACGATACGCTCTATCGCAACACTACATTTTTTACAAATTGTCATCCAGATTTAGGATACCGTTGGTATGATGAATGTTATTTATGGGAGATATGTGTCGCTTCTGCATCTGCTCCTACGTTCTTCCCACCTTATAAATTAGAGCCTGTTAATAAAGAGAAATTTGGTAACTGGGTGTTCCCTCATATTGATGGTGGAGTATCAGCTAATAATCCGGGTTTAGCCGCCCTGAGTTTGGTGATGAGAATAAGTCAATCTTCAGATCGGCTTGTCTCTCCAGAAACGAAACGCAAATATAAACTAGAAAATATCCAGATGAAAGATATCTCCATCCTTTCTATTGGGACTGGTCAAACTGGGGAACCATATCAATTTGAGCAAGTACACAAATGGAAGCCCCTAGACTGGGCGCAACATATTACTGATATTTTTATGGAACCTAGCTCTGAAATTGATACCACTATTTGCCGACAAATTATGGGTGGATATGAATCTCAACGTTATTTACGCCTTCAGTTTGATTTAAATGAGAGATTTAGGGCTAAATCAGGAGAGACATACAAAGATACTCGTATTATATTGCGACCGGAAGAGCGAAAAAATAAATATACAGGTAAAAAAGTCAGCGAAGAAATAGATGATGCTAACCAAGACGTTATTCAACAATTGATTAATGCTACATCTACATTTATTCATGAAGGACATACTTACTATACGAGAGATGATGTAGGCCCTAATGTAAAAGAGGCGATCGCCTCTTTTATTGCTATTAACTAGTGTATTCACCGAGAAAGATATTTAGAAATAAAAAGCAAGACATTAGATTCAGAAAAATCTCGTATGCATACGAGATTTTCGCGTATTTATACGAATTTTAAGAATGACTTTTATTGATATTTAAGTAATATATCTATTCCTGTATAGAAAAATAACTTGTTTGTGAGTGATAACAATTTAATTCTATAAAAATAATCATGACTTAATATTATATTTTTCTGTATAAATATTGAATATCCATGTAAATAACAAGCATATCTCTAAGTTATAATGCTGAAATAATTTTGATATTATTTAACTTTCACACTAAGATTTCGGTATTTCAGGATTTTAATATTGCTTGGCTCAATTAGAGAAATATAGCCTGGATAAATAAATTTAAATCTGTTCTGTAAAAACTCTGTTTTCAAAAAATGATAAATCTATATATGCTTAAATGACACAGTCTTCAACTCTGTGATTTAAAAAACAATTATGGGTTGTATTTGGCAAATACAGCTAGATAGCTGACTACTGTTTAACAAATTTAAGCAGGAATTACCCAACAATCGTTTCAATAAAATCAAACATCCAAATTATCAAGGTAATCTCAGGATGAAAAAGCATATTGCCAGTAGATTAGCAATTTTCAGCAAATAATGATGCCATACTCTGCGAGAAGCCATTCCGTATAAATGAAGTAATCAAAATGCAAAGTATCTGGGATTTGACGCTGTTTTGAATGATAGTTTTATTTCTGCCTTGATGTACTAGTGATTACTTCAGCCAAAAAATAGTAGATGCCAATAATGCATCCATTTTCTGATGTTTACTTATGCTGTTAATTTTGGGAGAGACGCAGACCAATATGTTAATTAATTGTTCAGATGAGCGCGGTAGTGGTAGATAGCACAATTCTAGATTCTCTGTTGACTATTTGCCAAAATTCAATGAAATAAAAAAGACAATACGTTAGTAAAAAATCAGGCAGAAGGGAAAACAAAAAATACTCCCTTCTGCCTAATTTATCAAAAATTACAGGACTGTAAAATATCAAAATTCAATGTTATTTAAATCAGTCGCAATAGTGGCGATTACTTCACTAATAGAGTAATTATATGAAGTTATTTGAGCTTGGCGATCGCCTTCATTACCATAAGTCAAATAGACACTAATATAACTATCTGGTTTGTAGGGCATTCGTTCTGCCCATTCGATGGCCACAATTCCCGGTGTGACCTCAACGCCTTCCCAGTATGAGTCTAAGTTTAAAGCAGCAACTTCTTGTGATTCTAAGCGGTACAAATCCAAGTGGTAAAGGGGAACCCGTCCTTGTGTGTACTCATTAATAATTGTGAAAGTCGGACTGACAATCGGTTCCCAAATCCCCAAACCTTTGCCGATACCTTGGACTAAAGTAGTTTTGCCAGCACCTAAATCACCTTCCAGTAAAATTACACTGCCAGCATTTAAGCATTGCCCAAAAGTAATACCTAAATTTAAGGTAGCCTCTGCATCTGCTAGCACAATTTTATTTGCCATGATGCGCTCCACTGTACCACCGCAATAATACTTTTGCTAGTTTCTCGGGATTGTGACGAACATAGCCTGTTTCATCTTCAAACAAAACATTAGCTGGGACAATTCTACGCCCTAAAAGAGTTACATCTTCTCGATCTAAAAAGACGGGGTGGGAATTTTGTTGAGCGTAGCGAATCAGTGACTTAGCAGAAGGAGATTTTTTGTGTACCAATACAGCATCAAATAGCTGCCTATTCCCAGTAGCCGCATCAATTGCTCTGATATGGTCGGCAACAGTGTATCCTTCAGTTTCCCCTGGTTGAGTCATAATATTGCAGACATAAATGCGGAGAGCTTCTGTTTGGGCGATCGCATCAGCAATTTCTGGTACTAATAAATTAGGAATTAAACTTGTATAAAGGCTACCAGGGCCAATAATAATGTAATTAGCTTCTTTAATTGCTTTAATAGCTGCTGGTAAAGCTGGGGGGTTAGCAGGAATACAGCCAATTTTCACAATTCTACCGCCAGCCTTGGGAATGCTAGATTCTCCCTCAATCCGGCGACCATCGGCTAATTCTGCCCAAAGACGAACATCACTGAGAGTAGCTGGTAAAACTTGCCCTCGGACTGCCAGGACTTTAGAACTAGCTGCCACAGCTCGTTCCAAATCCCCAGTAATATCACTCATCGCCGTTAAAAATAAATTTCCAAAACTATGACCGCTTAAACCATCCCCAGCCCGAAAGCGGTATTGGAACAATTCTGTGAGTAACTTTTCTTCATCTGCTAATGCTGCCAAACAATTGCGAATATCTCCTGGTGGTAGCACGCCAAATTCTTGGCGTAAACGCCCCGAAGACCCACCATCATCAGCTACAGTTACAATCGCAGTAATATTAGCGCTGTAGGTTTTCAGCCCCCGCAGTAAAGTCGAAAGACCTGTACCACCGCCAATCACCACTATTTTTGGACCTCGGTACAATCGGTGATGTGCCAACAGGACATCAATCAGTTCTTCTTCGCCTTCTGGCCTGAGTACTTTAGTAATTGAGCCTACGGTACGAGTTTGCCCCCAAAGCAGCAATAATAAGCCGCACAGCAGTACTAAAGGGCCACTGATATAGTTGGGTAAGATTTCAGCGAGGAATCCCAGAAACCCCCTAAGCAATTCTATTGCCCAAAAAATTGGGGTCAGCTTAATCCAAATCGCCAACCCCAGACTCGCCAGCAACACACCACCAACACTGATTAGTAACCAACGTTTGACTGATAATCCTGGGGATAACCACTTGAACCACTGGTTCACCCGATGGGAAGTGCGGCTACGCGACTGCTGTTGCAGAGCGTGGAGGGCTTGTCTGAGAAAACCAATTGACATACCTGATTCAGAGCAGTGGGACAAATAATAATTAACAGAAAATGTACACTACCTGGTTAAAACACCAAGTACAATTTTTCATTCCTATAGACTTTGAGTAAGTCGTCAAAGTTGCCAGCATTCCCAGTCAGAAAACACCTTGTGTGGTAAAAGTGAATCGAATGGAAAAACGCATTTTAGGATTAGACCCAGGGCTGGCGATTTTAGGATTTGGGGTAATTACCTGCAAACAAAATCCAGCTAAGATCCAAGACACAACCGTTCAGATGCTAGATTTTGGCGTTATCACTACGCCTGCGGATGAGGAAATGGGACAACGGTTATGTACCTTATTTGACGATTTGCACACCCTGATGGAAGAGTTGCAACCTGACTTGGTTGCGATTGAGAAGTTATTCTTTTATCGTATGTCAAGTACTATTCTGGTTGCACAAGCCCGGGGTGTACTCATGTTAGTGTTAGCACAGCGTCGTCTCCCTTATGTGGAGTTTACCCCTGCTCAAATCAAACAAGCGCTCACGGGATATGGTAATGCTGAAAAGTACGAAGTGCAAGAGGCGGTAGCGCGGGAGTTAAATTTAGAGGATATTCCCAAGCCAGATGATGCGGCAGATGCTTTGGCTGTAGCTTTAACAGCGTGGTTTCAAGTTTAATTTTTGATCGCAAACAATAAAGTTCTTTACTAACTGGCACACTACCTCTCGCCTCAATTTTTAGAAGTCATTAGGGTTGAGGCGTTCAGAGAAGTTATTGATTGAGAATGAGTTATGGTTCTGAATTCTTGAATTATGAGTACAATTAACCCAAACGTTAGTGTTCTAACATTAAGACTAGGCGTAATTCGTTCAGCGCTGTTTATCTTCCTCTTCTTTGTGAATAACACCGCATCGTTGCCTACCTCGATAAACTTAAAGCCAAAGTAGATCCAATAAAACACCTGAATGATGATCAGAAAGTTTACGATTTAGTTCATCCATGCACTAAGTTCTCGCTCAAACCGCCTCTACAGCCTCTTAACAAAGGGAAGCTTTGGTTTGAGAACTAAGAGCAATAAATCCGGGAAATATTGGTGCGATCGCAACTGCACCGAACAGCCTTTTGTCTTCGGGTCGTTACAGTAGAAGTTTTAGCTGCTAATTTGTATTAATTTCTCTTGTTATCTCAGAGAAATTTCTTATTTTAACAAAAAGTAATAATTGACACGTCAAGATTATATCCAAAATGACAGCATGACGTTCGCTCACCGCCTAAAAGCTAAATCAATAATAGCTTCCGTAGAAGGGGTAGTTCAGCTATAATCGCTATCGCTGGTTTCAATTATTGATCTAACCTGCTTTATAGTACTGGTACTGTGCTAAAAACGGAAATCTCGACATCTCACTCTGATACCTCTGGCAATGCAGTACAAGCAATTGCCAAACTTGACGCTCAATCGTTGGTATTACCTGGTACGCCTATTACTCCTAGTCAGGCGATTATCAGTAAAACTCCTTATATCGCACCTGGAGTCGGAACATTAACCCCAGAAGAAATTGCGATCGCTCATCAGGCTTGGTTATACTTTCAGCGTAACTGGAACGACACCACAGGCTTGGTGAACTCGGTTGATGGATTTACTTCTGTGACAATGTGGGATCAAGCAGCTGCTTGCGCTGCTTTGGTCAGTGCTAGAGAACTCAAAATTGTCTCTGCATTAGAATTTGAAACCAAAATGAGTCGAATGTTGCAGACTCTAGCATCTATCTCTTTATATAAAGGAGAACTCCCCAATAAAGTCTACAATTCACAAACTCTCATACCGATAAATTACGGTCAATTAGAAACAAGAGCAGAAATTGGCTGGTCAGCTATTGATTTGGGACGGATGGCAATCTGGCTCAAGATTGTCGGGGCAAAATATCCACACTTGCAATCGAAAACAGAAGCTGTCTGGCAGCATTGGCAAGTTCAACGTCTTACAAACAACGAACAAATTTATGGTACTACCCTGAGCAACGGTAAAGAGCAGTACCACCAAGAAGGACGCTTAGGCTATGAGAATTATGCTGCTTATGGTCTAAAAATCTGGGGATTGAATGTTAAACAAGCATTAAATTATCAGTCCCATGTCGCTTTTGTTAATCTCTACGGCAAGGGTGTACCTTACGACCAACGGAACTACGAAAATTCAGGAGCGAATAACTACGTTCTCAGCGAACCTTATATTCTTGATGGTATTGAAACTGGATTTCAAGCTTTACCTAAAGCTTATGCAGATCGCATTTTAGCTGCTCAAGAATCTCGTTATCTCACCACAAAACAATTAACAGCTGTTACAAAAGACAACTTAGATCGTCCTCCCTATTTTGTTTATAACAGTTTGTTTGTCAACGGAGAAGCTTGGGTAACTATTACAGATACTCAAGAAAAATACAATAATTTGCGATTCCTCAGTACTAAAGTAGCTATCGGCTGGCATGTACTTTATAACACTGCTTACACTCGTCAATTGTTGAATTTTGTCCAAACAAACCTTAAGTCAGATAAAGGATGGTATAACGGCTTTTATGAGTCTTTGAAGCAGCCTAATCAAGCCTTGACTGCTAATAATAACGGTTTAATTCTTGAAAGTTTGCTTTATAAACAAGTTGGACAGCCACTTATTATTTGGGCTGGAGTAAAATTACCAAATTCTTCTGCCAAAAAGTCTCCTTAATTGAGAAGGCAAGCTTAACAATTTGTCAAAATATGCATTTACTGTTTTTATCCCCGATCGAAAGCGGCGAGAAACTTCATTCTTTCATAGGTGAGGAAGATAGGTGCCTCTTTGCTTGGGGTATAGGGCATGGAGAAGGTTTCCTAATGACTAATTCCATAAGCCTTATGCCCAAAAACCATGTCCAATCTTGGACGTGGTTTTTTATTCTCAAGCTATAGTTTATTTACAAATGAATTTAAGTAATAACAACAATCAGAAAGGCAATATTTTGGTGGTCGATGATACACCAAATAACTTGCGTCTATTATCAGCAATGTTAACAGCCCAAGGCTATGAAGTTCGCAAAGCTTTAAATGGAAAAATAGCACTCACCGCCTGCCGAATGGTTTTACCTGATGTGATTTTACTTGATATTAATATGCCAGAGATGGATGGATATCAAGTTTGTCAGCAACTTAAAAGTGACAAAATTACTGCTGAAGTGCCTGTCATTTTTATTAGTGCCTTAGATGATGTTTTAGATAAAGTTAAAGCCTTTGAGGTCGGAGGTGCTGATTATATTACTAAACCTTTTCATGGAGCAGAAGTTATATTGCGAATTGAAAATCAAATTAATTTACGGTTGTTCCAAATTAAACTGCAAGAAAAAAATCTTTTACTAAAAGAGGCTCTTGATAGTTTGAAAGCTGCTCAAGTTCAACAAATTCAAAACGAAAAGATGGTAGCCCTGGGACAGTTAGTAGCAGGAATTGCTCATGAAGTTAATAACCCGATCAGTTTTATCTATGGCAATCTCCAATATGCTGGTCAGTATATCCAAGATTTAGTAAATATTATTACTGCATATCAACAAGAATATCCCCAACCTACTCCTAAGATTGAAAAAATAGTTAAAGATATAGATTTAAATTTTGTCACGAAGGATCTGCAAACTCTCATGGGTGCTATGTATAGAGGTGCAGAGCGCATCACAAACATTGTATTAGCACTACAAAACTTTTCCAGACATGATGAAGCTGTAATGAAACAGGTGAATATCCATGATGGTATCGACAGCGCTTTGCTCATGTTAGAGCATCGACTGCGGGAAACTGTGGATCGTCCCGCTATTGCTATATTTAAAGATTATGGAAATTTGCCCTTAGTTACTTGCTATGCCAGTGAAATCAACCAAGTATTTATGCATTTGTTAAATAATGCGATTGATGCGTTAGATGGCTTGGCGATGAATCAGCAAACAACTGAGAACCAAGAAAACGAGCATCTTCCTCACTTCACCCTATCAACCACAAATCCGCAAATTCAAATTCATACAGAGGTGACAGCAGCGAATACAGTCAAGATTGCGATCGCAGATAATGGCCCTGGTATAGAGGAATCATTGCGATCGCGTTTATTCGATCCATTTTTTACCACAAAACCTGTAGGCAAAGGCAGTGGGCTAGGATTGTCAATTAGCTATCAAATTGTGGTGCAAAAGCATCAAGGACAGATAACTTGTTCCTCATCCCCAGGACAAGGAGCCAAGTTTATGCTGGAAATTCCTGTAGAACAACCTGAATACACTTAAATACATAATCATCAGCTTAAACCCATTGGATTGAGATGCACTCAGTAGCTCTTCTCCTTGCTGTAATTAAGTTCTTCCATTTTGAATTATTGATAGTTTTTATTGATATTTCGTAATCAGAGCCAAAGGGTACATATCATACTGAAGCAACCGTGAAATCTATTTCTAGCAAGGGTTGACAGCCAAATCTGCAATTTCTGGGTAAAATCCCTCAGAAGTAGAAATGAGGAAATCCGGATTTTTTCTCTATAAGAGACTACATTTTTCAGTCCTATAAAAGCATAATAGAAGAGTGACTGATCTGTTTATCCCTTTACAATCTCTCAAAGAAGGTCACTGGTTCAAACTCATCTGTGGAGCCAGTTTCCAACATCTGCCTGCGGTCAGAAGTTTAACATTAGCCTACACTTTGGCGGGCGCTGACTGTATAGATGTGGCTGCCGATCCGGCGGTGATTGCAGCAGCACAAGCAGCGCTACAAGTAGCCAGCAATCTAGCTAGGGATGCTCAGAAGCGAGGCTTTGGCTATAAAGGAAACTTACCATTGTTGATGGTTAGCCTCAATGATGGAGAAGACCCCCATTTTCGCAAAGCAGAGTTTAATCCTACTGAGTGCCCTAAAGACTGCCCTCGTCCCTGTGAAAAAATTTGTCCAGCACAAGCAATTGTGTTTAACAGTATAAAAGATAACTACTCAGGTGTAGTATCACAAAAGTGCTACGGCTGTGGTCGTTGCATACCAATTTGTCCTTATGATATAATTTATACAAGCTCATATATGTCAACGCCAGGAGCGATCGCACCATTAGTGATGTCAACAGGAGTAGATGCTGTAGAAATTCATACACAGGTAGGGCGTTATGCAGAATTTCAGCGACTATGGCAAGCAATTTCACCTTGGGTAGATAAATTAAAGGTAGTAGCGATTAGCTGTCCCGACGGCGAAGGGATGATTGATTACCTTCATGCACTGAATGACCTGATTCACCCGCGTCCTCAAGCCTTAATTTGGCAGACAGATGGCCGTCCGATGAGCGGAGATATTGGCGACGGCACTACTTTAGCAGCGGTGAAATTAGGACAAAAAGTTTTGGCAGCTAAGTTACCGGGATATGTGCAGTTAGCAGGTGGCACCAACAGCTACACTGTTGCCAAGTTAAAGGCAATGGGACTGCTGAAGGAAGCAAGGGAAGAGGACACGGGGACACAGAGACACGGAGACGCGGGGAATGTTTCCTCTAACTCCCTCACCGCGTCAGAACGTCTCCCACTCTCCGCGTCCTCAATTGCTGGCGTGGCCTACGGTAGCTACGCCCGTGTACTGCTGTCACCGATTCTTGAACAGTTAGAAAATAAGGAGGTGAGTCAAACTAATGTTAAGGCGACTGTCCGCCTGGAAGAAGACGATGTACTACTCTGGCAGGCTGTAGAGCTTGCCCATTCTCTCGTTTCCCAGCTCAAGTCTCAACAGGAGCGCTAACCAACCGCTCGTTCGTTATCTCTAAAAACGTCACCATAGAAAGCATGACGATTACAGACGATCTCCAAAAGTTGTTAGACATTTTGCCCCAAGACTTACGACAAGTACTAGAGGATCATCCTAAACGAGATAGTTTAGTTGAAGTAGTCTTGGATCTGGGCCGTCGCCCAGAGGCTCGCTTTCCTAATCAAGCTGAGTATCTGAGCGAACAGCCCGTCACTCAAGAACAGATAGATGATTGCATTCAGCGAGTCGGAACCTTTGGCGGAGATAATCGGGCAGGAATTGAGCAAACTTTGCACCGGATCAGCGCCATCCGCAACCGCACAGGCAAGATAATTGGTTTAACTTGTCGGGTTGGTCGAGCGGTATTCGGCACAATTGGCATGATTCGCGATTTGGTAGAAACTGGTAGATCGATTCTCATGCTGGGGCGGCCAGGAGTCGGTAAAACTACTGCCTTACGGGAAATTGCCCGGGTTTTGGCTGATGAACTCAATAAACGAGTAGTAATTATCGACACCTCGAACGAAATTGCTGGGGATGGTGATGTTGCCCACCCCGCCATTGGTCGCGCCAGAAGGATGCAAGTAGCTCATCCAGAGCTTCAGCATCAAGTGATGATTGAAGCAGTAGAAAACCATATGCCAGAAGTCATCGTGATTGATGAAATTGGCACAGAACTGGAAGCCTTGGCAGCTCGTACCATTGCGGAACGAGGTGTGCAGCTAGTAGGTACAGCGCATGGCAACCAGATAGAAAACCTGATTAAAAACCCCACACTTTCTGACTTGGTGGGGGGTATCCAAGCGGTGACTTTAGGAGATGACGAAGCAAGACGCCGAGGCAGTCAAAAGACTGTTTTGGAACGCAAAGCCCCTCCTACTTTTGAGATTGCTGTGGAAATGTTAGAACGGCAACGCTGGGTAGTACACGAAAGCGTTGCTGACACGGTAGATACTCTGCTGAGGGGACGCCAGCCTAGCCCGCAAACCAGAACTGTTGACGAGCAAGGCAAGATATCAGTTACCCGCCAGCTGTCAGTAGTCAATGGTCGCGGTGGTGGACATCAAGCAGGTGGCGAAGATTCTTTTTCTGGATCTCGACAAGCCAATGGCTGGCGTTCATCCGGACAAATGGTAGCCTTGCCACCCCCTTCTGTAGAGCGGGAAAGAGTTACTGGACGCAGTGAATTTGACCGCTTGCTAGATGAGTCATTTAATTACGCCGATACCATTGATTTTAGTGCCAGCAAACAGCCGGGGCCAAATGGTGAAGATTTGCCACTGCACGTTTACCCCTATGGCGTTAGCCGCCATCAATTGGAGCAGGTAATCAGCGTGCTATCTTTGCCAGTAGTATTGACAAAAGATATCGATAGTGCTGATGCAATTTTGGCGCTGCGATCGCACGTCAAAAATCATGCCAAACTCAGGCAAATGGCCAAAGCTCGTCATGTCCCAATCCACATGATTAAGTCCAGCACAATTCCGCAAATTACCCGTGGCTTGCGGCGCTTGCTGAACATGGATGACCCAGAAATCGCCGATGACCGAGAACTGCAACTGCTATTGCACAGTGGTAGCGATGACGAAATGGATGCCCTAGAAGAAGCTAGACTTGCTGTAGAGCAGATTGTGATTCCCAAAGGACAGCCAGTTGAGTTATTGCCCCGTTCTCCCCAAGTCCGCAAAATGCAACATGAGTTGGTAGAACATTATCGGCTCAAGTCCCATAGTTTTGGTGAAGAACCAAATCGCCGCTTAAGAATTTATCCAGCGTAATCTCACCCCTATCCCCTCTTCTAGTTTCAGAAGAGGGGAATTAACGGGAGAAACTCCATGTTTTGTAGAGACTTAATCTCTAAGAAAAGTAAAACAAGATTTTAACCTAAAGAATTCAGCCCACCAAGGTGGGCTTTGTAACTATAGCCGCAGGCTTCCAGCCTGCGGGCGGTAGGTCGTGTACGCAAGAAAACCGTTTAGGGACCAGACCTACCATTTGCCAGCTGCATCCGACAAAAAGCGGTGCTGATTGCGCTACCAATTCCTCTGGTGGCACCAGTAAAAATTACGGTTTTATTCAATAATCGCATCGTTTGCTCTTTGAGAATAGTTAGCAGGTTCCGGTTCTAATCGGGCTGTAATTGTCAGTTCACATTTTTGCCCCAACGTCGGACGCGCTTGCATCTGGTTTTACCCAACCGCGATCGCGTAGATAGGATTCAAAGTCGGTCGTTGGTTCAGGAAAATCGCGCTTCAACTCGGCAAAATTTGCTCCGTAGCCAACGTTCTCAAACCAGCGATACATCGTGGTTACTTCCTCTCCGACTTGCTGCTCAAAAGCTTCAAACGGAATTTGTTGGTAGCTGACGGGTTTGCCTAGAACGCGGCTGAATGCGGCAGCGATTTCTGTCATGGTCATGTCTACACCTGCGACTTCCTTTTCGCGATTCAAGAAATCTGCGGAACGCTCGAACACTTCGGCGACCATTTCCCCGTAATCTTCTTCGGAAATCTGCTGCAATTTTCTGTCAGGACTGAGCGGTTGGAAAAGCGTTCCCTGCTCAATCATTGAACGCATCGCGTTGTAATTGTAAAAGAAGAAAACTGGACGCATTATCGTGTAGGGCAAATCAAGCGATCGAATGTATTCTTCGACTTGAAACTTGCTGTCGAAATGGGGAATGCCCGTGTTGCGTTCTGCGCTCCCTACTGAACTGTAGACGAAATGCTGAATGCTCACTGCTTTCGCCGCGTCTGCGACCACCTTGCCATCACGGATTTCGGCTGACAATCCGCCTTGAAAGAAGGTCTGCACCGAAAAAACGCCCCAGGCATCTTGTAGAGCGCGATCAAGGGAAGCGCGATCGCCGAAATCTCCTACTACGAGTTCTGCCCCCGCTTGTTGGAGTGCTTGGGCAGGGGGCTTGTTTGGATCGCGCACAAAGGCACGCACCTTGAAGTTTCC
This sequence comes from Aulosira sp. ZfuVER01, assembly GCA_034530615.2. Classification (GTDB taxonomy): domain Bacteria; phylum Cyanobacteriota; class Cyanobacteriia; order Cyanobacteriales; family Nostocaceae; genus Aulosira. The sequence goes on along the minus strand of JAVRCV020000052.1, from coordinate 171,608 downwards.
ACGCTTTAAAAGATGACGCGCCACCGCACCGCCCTGATTTCCCGTGGCTCCGGTAACTAAGATAATTCGTTCTGCGGTTGTTTGCTGTGTCATGTCTGTTTTGTTAATGCTGTTGGTGTATTTGAAATTTATCTTGTCTAAACAGTAACTTGTAAAGAAAAAAAGAAAAAGCAGTTAAAATTCAAAACAGTGTGAGATTTATCTAGCTAATAATTTTTAATCCCTCCTTCCGATAGAGATAACCTAACAGAATCTAAGTTGAATAGGAAGTGTTATATATTGCCAAACTACCGAGTTGAGAGAACTACTGTTTATTCTTTCAAGAAGTTGGTGGCAGTAATATTTCAATCAACAGATTGGATTTTGTGAAGAATCTCAGAAATTAGAGGTAAAAGAGAAGATGGAAAACACGAATGCGGCAAACATGGCAGAGCGTTACTGCGCTTTGTCAATTGGAATTGTCTATTTACTGTTAGGTTTAGCTGGATTTATCCCAGCTTTAGTTTCAGTACCAGGAACTGATGCATCTTATATCCCGCTTAATGAAGCTCCTACCGTTTATGCTGCGGGATTTGGCTATATATTTGGGTTATTTCCCACCAATTTCTTGCATAATATTGTACGTTGCGGCGTAGGTTTGTGGGGAATTTCTTCTTTTCTCAGCGCTAGCAGCTCCCGCATTTTTAATCGTGGTTTTGCCTTAGCTTATATTGCGTTGGCAATCATGGGATTGTTGCCATTTGCTAAAACCTTTTTCGGTTTTATGCCACTATTTGGTAACAATGTTTTGGTGAATGCTCTAGCTGCGATCGCAGCTCTTTACTATGGCATTATCATACCAGCCAAAGCAGAAGGTGTGAGTGTAGCGCAAAGGTCTTAATATCGGCTGCTACAGTTTTTGTTCGTGGGTGTAGGTAAACTCTCACAACAGCCTACACCCCAAACTTGTAATATTTGGTACGCTTAATTACATACAAGCTGATTTGCTAAATGAATAGTAATATTCTTTATTTTAAGCGATTTGTTCATAACAATTCGGCGCAACAATAATTCCTACAAGAACTCGGAGTAACTCTTCTAATTCTTCAGGAACGCGATAGAGTTTCAAGTCTTGAGAAATCAACTTTTCTTGACGATGAAATAGGCCAAATCGCCAATCTTCTCCTGTAGTCACAGCACCATAAAGCAGAGGTGTTTGTGATTGTGTCCATTGGTCAAGGGCAATCAATTCTACGGCTAATTGGGTAAAGCCGCGACCTAAATCTGATTGTTTAGCTTCAACTACTAACATTCCCACATTACTATTTATGTAGTAGTCAAAACTACCCTTTAGTTGTTCGTTAACATTAATCGGATATTCAATATTTAATTGAGTTTGAGTTTCTGCACAAATTTCTAATAAGGTAGGGGCAATTAATACCTCCCGTCTTGCCATTTCACTGATCGGGTTAACGTAAGTTAAATTTCTTTGCAAATAGCGACTTAAAAAGTCTAAACAGTTAAGTTCACCTAGATGTCTTGGTAAATTCAGCCGTTTGCGTTCATAAGTACAATTAAATTCGGCAAGGATGTCGGCTAGCGCATAAGGCAATTCAAAATATTTACTAAATGTATAGCTTGTACCTGGTTGCAGAATGCGTGGGCGGTTCATAAAAGCATCCTCTATGCAGTCAAAACATCTTGTAATCTGGCTACCATTTCAGCACGATTGACAACTTCTAACTTGCGAAACATTCTTTTAAGGGCTTGCTTAACTGAATTTTCTGTAATCCAAAGTTTTGCACCAATTTCAGCATTAGTTAAACCTTGGGCTACCAACTCAGCAATTTGTAATTCACGGGGAGTCAGGCGATTAGTTAGGGTCGAGTAAAATCTTTGCGGTTGTTGTTTGAGCATAGCCAAACAAGCTGACAGATGAAGAGATAAAGCGCTCAAATCAGCAAGATTTTCTCCACTAAAGGCGGGTGTATTGCCAATACGGGCAAAGTGAATAGTACCAATCAGGCGACCAGCACCAACAATGGGGCCTGTCATGATGTGTTCGTGGTCGTAGTACGCGCAACAATGCTGATACAGTTCGCATTGCTTCCAGCCTCCTGGGGGGAGCACCAATTCTTCATGGGCTGGTGCATGGCGCTCAACGACGTAGCGCATGACGGGATCTACGGCTCTACCTACTTGCTCATAGCGCTCCACTAAGGAATCAGGAACACCGCGAACATCGACACTAACTAACCGGGATTGCTCATCGGTAAGGTAGATACCCCAACGTTGCACGCTAAAATGCTTTCCAACTTCATCCATGAAAGCTAGTCGTAATTTGCGTTCATCATTGGCAGAAGCTAGAGCATGAAATAAACTTTGCAAATTAGCCATTTTCACTCAATAAAGTGTACTCGATCGAGGACTAGGCATAGCTCAGTAGTCAATCTTACTCTAGCAGTGATGAAATCCAAAGGCGAAGTTATAGGGAAATCAGAATTATGGCTAGTCCAGCAGAGTACAACATTGGTCTGGTAATTTATCCTGGGATGACGCAATTAGATATTACTGGGCCACAGCAAGTTTTTAGTTTTATGCCCAACACCAAAGTTTATTGCTTGTGGAAGACTTTAGAGCCAGTCACTAGTAGCGATAATCTGACGATTTTGCCAACTACCACTTTTGCTGACTCTCCACCCTTAGATGTGTTGTGTGTACCTGGCGGGCCTGGACAGGTTGAGATGATGCGAGATGGGGAAGTACTGGAATTTCTGCAACAGCAAAGCAAGACAGCAAAATATATCACTTCGGTTTGTACTGGCTCTTTAATTTTGGCTGCGGCTGGATTGCTGCAAGGCTATAGGGCTGCTTGTCATTGGGCTTTTCGCGATCAGTTAGCCATGTTAGGTGTTGAGGTGGTAAATGAAAGAGTAGTAATTGACCGCAACCGGATTACTGGCGGTGGTGTGACTGCTGGTATTGATTTTGGGTTGGTAATTGCTGCTCATTTATGCGGTGAACAAACAGCTAAGGTAATTCAGCTATTGCTAGAGTATAATCCTGCACCGCCTTTTAATGTTGGCTCACCGGAAAATGCTGGTCAGGTATTAGTTAAGCAGGTACAAAAAATTGGTGAACAGCTCATAGCAGCATCCTTAAAACAGACAAAGGAGACTGCTAAGTTGCTGGGAATCTAATTGATTTGTTGGGGTGGAAGAGAAGATATTGAATGTAGCTTGGTAACCATCTCTGTACGCGCTGACACCCTGAGCTTACGGAACATTCTTTTTAGGGCTTGTTTAACAGAATTTTGGGTAATCCACAGCCTAGCGGCGATTTCCGCATTAGTTAAGCCTTGAGCAACTAATTCCGCAATTTCTAACTCGCGTGGTGTTAGAGGATTAGGTAAGGGGGATGTAGGGGTTTGTGGTTTCGCCCGCAAGGTAGCAAGTTTTGCTGAGATGTGAATACATAAAGCACTCAAATCGGCTAAATCATTACCATCAAAGGGTGGGCTACCTTCAGCACGAGCCAAGTTCAGCGTTCCCACAAGCCGACCATCACAGATAATTGGGCCAGTCATCACGTGTTCGTGGTCGTGGCGCGGGCAAATATCTTTCCAATCTTCTGGAGATAAGATTAATTGCTCATGAGCAGGTGCATGACGCTCAACGACATAGCGTCCTATGGGATTGCCTTGTAAGCATACGGCCGGAATACCGGGAACATCAATTTCAGTCTTTGACTGGTCATCTATGAGGTAGATACCCCAATGTTGCACGCCAAAATGCTCGCCAATTTTATCCATGAGCGCGAGTTTAAGTTCTTGCTCATTGCGGACATTGGCGATCGCAGCAAATGCAGCATGAAGAGAATTAGCCATAAGTGTACCCAGTTGGGGACTATGCGGGGCTTCACAATTACTTCTATGCTAATACCAGCAAAGATAAAACGCTAATATCACTAGTCGCTATAGGTGAACGCATGACTGTTACACAAATTTCTGCTCAGGAACTTTTCCGGGCTGCTTATGAAAATCGTTACACTTGGGATAAGTATTTTCCTGGCTACACCGCTGATGTCACCTTTAAGCATGACGAGCAAGTTATTACAGGTAAAGTAATTATCAGCGCCAGTCTCAAAGCTGAAGTATTAGATGTAGAGGACGAACAAGCAAGCAAGGCGATTCACAACCAAGCTTGGGAAATTGCCATTCACCGCGTCCGTCGTTCCTTTGAAGATACTCATAGTGCAAATAGTTTTAGCTATGGCGCTACAGACGAAAATGGTGCTGTTGAGATTTTAGTTGGTGGTAAGGCTGACGGCGATAAATACAAAGTCTATAACAACGAAGTCAGCCACGTTCACCGTCTCATTCACGGTACTTTTGTGACCATTAACACCTTTAGCAGCCACCAAACAGGAGAAGGTTATCTGTCTCACACCTACGACTCTGTATATAATGACCCGAAAACAGGCGAACAAAAGGGTGGTAGAAGCGAATTCACCGATGAATACGAAAAAGTTGGTAAGTATTTCATTCTCAATCGCCGGGAAATTCGCACCCAGATAGATGGGAAAGTCTCAACTCAGGAATTTATCTTTTCTAACATCAAGTTGTTAGAGCCTGTTGCGGCTGAATAAGTTTCACTCCATAATCTCAGTCTTTGCGATCGCATCTTTAAGTGGGTGCGATCGCTTTTGTTTTTCTGTAATGACAACGTGGAGTTCTCTGACGATAATGATACTGAGAAACTTATGAGCGATCGCCTCCTCAATGAGATTAAAGATGGTACGTATAAATATGAAATTTACGTGGATTCATGAATTCTCTTTAGGGAGATTTTGTATAGTAGCTTTTACTCTCATGACCACTCTTTGCAGTTGTACGCCAGAAAAACGAACAATGCTCAGAGTCACCGCAGATAATTTTCGTAATCAAGCAGTTGATGCTATAACTTCAGTCAAGAAAATTTATCAACTTAATGAGTTACCTATAGATGCTCAAGTATCTCGTGATTTTATTGTTGAGCAATTACTAACAGACCGGAGAATTAATTTTGGCGATCCTAGAGAAATAGATAAAATTATTTCTGGAGAAAATCAATCAAATAATCAGCCATCAGATTTTGATAGAGAACTTGATGCTTTACAAGCAGAATACGATACGGCTGTAGAGATTTTTAACAATTTAGAAACAATTGACTATGGAAGTGCCAGAATAGTGGCTCAAACTGCTAAACCAGCAAGGTGCTTAACAGTAAAGATGCTACTTTTAGCTAAACGAATTCAAGAAAAACCACCAAAACCCAACAATCCCCAAAGGGTGCTTATAGGCTTGAAGCTACAACAGCTAAGAAGAAAGTATAATAATTCAAATATATCTTCACAAATTAGTCCAGAAGAGATTAAGCGTCAAGTTGCTGAACAAATAGATGAGTGGCTAAAAGTTAATGCGACTGAACAGCAAATACTCAATGAATCTATCTCTCGACTTTTGATAGCAGCCGATACTGGCAGAAAACTCTCAAAACTAATTGATGAATACCCCAATCTTAGCTTTGAAGCGATTGCAACTAGAGTGACTAATATTGTGGGAGTGGCTGCCAATTTTACTGGTAGAGACTACAGTTCAATCATCTCTAAGATGAATAGTATAGAGCAATCAATTAGCGAAGATATAACTTTAAAAGAATTCTTGAAACAAGTATCTTTAAGAAGAATAAATTCACAAGCTTTAGAGCCGCAATTATGTCAGGGTTAATGAGACCATAATTTATGAGTGACGCAGACAATTCAAATGATTCACAAATAACAGATAGCTATGAAATTTTAGAAAAATTGCAAGAAATAGTTTCTCAGCTAAAAACAATTTCTAACAATCAAATAGATGTACCTCACTTAAATAATACAGAGGATGAATTACAAAACATTCTACCTCAACTGCAATTTGCACTATTCAATGCCCAAGATGCAAAGGACTGGGAGCAAGTAACTAAGTTGAGGGAGGCAGTTCATGAGTGCAAAGATACTTTAAATAGTGTTAGAGCAGCGATTATCAGAGCCACTATTATTGGAATCAACCCAGCAAATTTAGCTGAAATGCAAAAAATTTTAAAGGAAATAAAGTCTACAGCTAAAACTAAATCACAGGTGGAATATATTATTTACGTACTTCGCTTTATGCGTAAATTGTTTTTATAAATATGAGAACATCCGAAATCATTGAGTACAGGTTTGTATAGGTTTGTAGGTAATTGACCTAAATAGATTTTGTACTCTCTGCATTTAAACACAGTGAAATCGATGAAGTGGAAATGGCGTCAAGTAATTTTGGGCTTAAGCTGTCTGTTGTTAATAATTGCTTGTAACGGTTTGAGCCATACGAGTACCACAATCTCAAACTCAGGATTAAAAACTTTGAAGGTGTCTACAGATCCTACTTTTGTACCGTTTGAGATGAAAACTGTGAACGGTAATCTGGAAGGTTTTGATATCGATCTGATGAATGCGATCGCTCAAGTAACTGGTTTAACAGTTCAGTGGGAAAGTCTACCTTTTGACGGGATGATTTCGACTTTGCAAGCCAAAAGTGTTGATGCTGCAATTAGTGGAATCACAATTACCAGCGAACGCCAGAAAACAATTTCCTTTACGCGACCTTATTTTAAAGCTGGACTAGCGATCGCAGTTCGAGCCAACAACCAAGATATTCAAAACTTCAATAGCCTTGAAGGTAAAAGGATAGGCGTGCAAATTGGTTCAACTGGCGCAGATTTTGCCAAAACTATCCCAAATGCCAAAATTAGCACATATAATTCTGGCCCTGATTTCTTCCAAGACTTGGTAAATGGTAATGTCGATGCGGTAATTAGCGATGCATTCGCTACTTTGTATGCTATTAAGAACGGCAATCTTCAAGGTATTAAAGTTGTTGCAAATCTGCTAACAGAAGAATTCTACGGGATTGCTACACCTCCAGATTCTCCTTATTTAGAAATAATTAACAAAGGTATAGCAACTTTGCTATCTAATGGCACTTATCAGCAAATTTATCAAAGATGGTTTAATACTCATCCCCCTACATTACCGGAAAAAGTATGAAAACTCGGGTTGCTAGGTTTTGTTTGCGTAGTGGCGGTTGATAACCGCCGATTTAACTACTCTTTGGTGAAGCCAATCATCTCATCTGTTGGTTCATCCAGCATTTCTGGTACTAAAGCAGGGTTAGATCTGCGCTCTTCTGCGGATTGTTCGCGGATTACATCATCCATTTTTGGAGGGTGTTTAATTTTGTCCAGTACCTCTGGGCTTAATTGTGATGCATCACCTTCTGGATTCATCTTTTCGGCTTGACTAGGAACATTTTCTTTATTCATGACTATTTCCCCAAACTTCTACGCCAAGCTTAGATTTTCTGGTGGCGATGCCCACACTATCTAGAGACTTAAATACTCCTTATAGGAACTAAAGATGATTTAGCTAGCCAATAGCCTTTACTATAGAAAACGTAAAGATTCTGTATATTTCGTTTCAAAATAGGAAATCAGCAGTGCTACCAAATAAGCGGCCGACTAGCAATCAAACTCAACGCTGGACACTTTCTCAACTTTTTGGCTTGGCAAAGCGTCATCCTTTGATGATTTCCCGGTGGGTTTTATGCTGGGCTGCTGTCGGGACTGTTAGCGGTCTATTTGCTGGTTTGTACTGGAATGTTCTAGAGCTGATTGTTCATGGCTTGCAAAAATTTCAGGGTGCGAGTCTGCTTGTAGTAATGCCACTATGCGGTTTATTGATTGGGTTAATCATTCATTTTCTGGGGAATCCCGGTGAAATCGCCGCGATCGTTGATAATATCCACTTTCGCGACGGACGGTTGGATACGCGGAAAAATCCCTCAATGATTCTCTCTTCTTTAGTCAGCATCTCAGCTGGTGGTAGTGCGGGGCCAGAAGCACCCCTAGTACAAGTAACTGGTTCCTTTGGTACTTGGGTAGCCGATCGCTTAAAACTTCAAGGAGAAGATCTCAGATCTATGAGTTTAGCAGCGATGGCGGCGGGCTTCACTGCCTTGTTTGGCTCTCCTCTTGGTGGTGCGATGTTCGCCCTAGAGATTTTGCACCATCAACATATTGTGGAATATTACGAAGCTTTGATGCCTGCGATTGTTGCGAGTTGCGCTAGTTATTTGGTATTTGCAGCAATTACACGTTTAGGAATTGCACCGACTTGGAATTTTCCGCAATACAACTTGGTAAACATTGATGATTTTGCTTTGGCGATCGCCTTCGGTATTCTAGGGGCAGTAGCAGGATGGATTTTTATCGGCATTTTTCGCAGTTGCGATCGCTTATTTACCCGTATCCCCGGCCCTATTTATGTACGCACCACACTCGCAGGCTTGGGACTTGGCAGTTTAGCAGTGGTTTTGCCACTTACTCGTTATTTTGGCCATGAAGAATTAGAATCTGTGGTTACGACTAACTTTCCTGCTATTGTTCTGTTGCTGTTAGCTTTAGGTAAAATGGCTGCGATTAGCATCACAGTTACAGGTGGTTGGCGTGGTGGATTTATCATTCCCCTATTTTTTACTGGTGCTTGTGTAGGTAAAGCAGTAGCAATCTTAATTCCCGGAGTCAATCCTGCTTTGGCGATGATTTGTACAATGGCTGCTATTAATGCAGCAGTAACCCGCACCCCAATAAGTACAACTTTGTTGCTATCAAAACTAACTAACTTCAGCCCCTTCACACCCATACTCTTTGCTAGCTTGATGGGATTTTTCTTCGCGCCTAAAGTGCCTTTGATTGCATCTCAACTCAAGAACCAAACAGAAGCCACTAATTAGCAGAGTTTTTAGTTAAAATTTTGACAAATAGCTGGAAGGAAGCTAAAAATTAGCTACTTATTGGAAGACAACACTATCTTACTGAAGGTAGACCTACTTTCCTCTAATTTTTGTTTATCATTTCCTGAGAGAAGGAGCGATGTTGACATTTGCCAAGGCAAACGGAAACATAGCTTAATTTAAGCTAGGCTTAACTTTTAAGGTTTAACAAGCCTTTGTATAGGGTGTAACCTTTTAGTGAATAACTGTTAATTTGCGGTCATTAACCGCTATGAGAATTCTATTAGTTGAAGATGATGAACTTATTGCTGAATCCCTTACCAAATCCTTGATAAACCAGCGCTATGCTGTTGATGTCGCCAAGGATGGGCAAGAAGGTTGGGATTTGGCAGAGTTATTTACTTATGACTTGATTCTGCTCGATGTTCTGCTACCTAAGCTGAACGGCATTAACTTCTGTCAGCGATTGCGAGCCAAAGGCAATCAAACACCTGTTTTGTTATTAACAGCCCAAGACACCAGCATCAATAAAGTCATGGGGTTGGATGCTGGTGCTGATGATTATGTTGCCAAGCCTTTTGATTTTCAGGAATTATTAGCTCGCATTCGTGCTTTATTACGTCGGGGTGGTTCTGCTTTACCGCCTCTGTTGGAGTGGAAAAACCTGCGGCTCGATCCTAGTACTTGCGAAGTCACTTGTGATGGCAAACTCTTGCATTTGACTCCCAAAGAATACGGTCTGCTGGAGCTTTTTCTGCGCAATACTCACCGAATATTTAGCTGTAGTGCGTTGATCGATCATCTGTGGTCATTGGAAGAACCGCCTACAGATGATACGGTGAGATCTCACATGAAAGGTTTACGGCAAAAACTTAAAGTAGCAGGAGTAGCTGACGATCCCATTGAAACAGTTTATGGAATTGGATATAAACTCAAGCCAGCAGAGAGAGAAAGTGTAGATCGGGGAAAATCCAAGTCTTCAATTGCTGGGAATGATGGGCGACGCGGACGTACACAACAACCCCAATCTCCACAACTGGCTACAAGGGAGGAAACTTCTACACCTGCGTGGCTGCAAAATCACGCTCCTAAAAACAATGGGAGCAAGCCGCAACCCAATGTTCAAAATCAGGTTGAGACTGGAGTTAGCAAAGTCTGGGAAGAAGTAGCACAGAAACTCGAAGAGCGAGTGATGACAATTGAGCAAGCCTCTACCATGTTGCTACAGGGTAAACTCAGCGAGGAAATGCAGTCAAAAGCAAAGATTGAGGCTCATAAGCTAGCTGGTTCTCTGGGAATGTTTGGATCAGATGAAGGTTCGCATCTAGCTCAAGAATTAGAATCGCTGTGGGAGATGGGTACTAAGCTGAAGCCAGAGACAAGACAGCAGATTTCGCAATTAGTTGGGGCGTTGCGTCAACAATTGCAACTGTTGAACTCGGAGTATAAGCAGGAATTGCTCTCCAATAATCAACTAATGGATGAACGTCCTTTGCTGTTGATTGTTAACCAGGATCGGGAATTAGCTGAAGTGTTGGCAAAAGAGACAAATAGTTGGGCGATGCGATCGCAAATTGCCAAAGATGCTCCCACCGCTAGGGAGTTGATTGCTCAAAATTCTCCTGATATTGTGTTGCTCGACCTTTCAACTAGCGACTCTACAGAAAATCTTCTCGTTTTACTAGCAGAACTCAGTGCCTGTAAATCTCCCATACCAGCGATCGTTTTAACAGACAAAGACAGTTTACTCGATAGGGTAAAAGTTGCTCGTTTGGGTGGAAGCGGTATTTTACAAAAGCCTGTCTTCCCAAACCAAGTTCTGGAGACAGTGACTCAAATACTACAGCGTACTCGCTCCACCCAAGCAAAGGTGATGGTTGTCGATGACGATCCGCAGATATTGGCTGCTCTCCAAACTTTACTTGTACCTTGGGGAATGAAGGTTTACACCCTAGAGAATCCCCTGCGGTTTTTAGAAGCAATGGCGGTTGCTCAACCAGATCTGCTGATTTTAGATGTGGAATTACCAGAAATTAGCGGTATAGAATTATGCCAAGTAATTAGAAATGAGCCGCAATGGAGTGGATTGCCGATTTTGTTTCTCACTGCTCATAACGATACCAAAACCAGACAGCAAGTATTTTTAGCAGGTGCAGACGACTACATCAGCAAACCAATTGTAGAACCAGAACTGATTACACGCATACTCAATCGCTTAGAGCGATCGCGCTGGCTGCGGAATCTCGCAGAACTTGACGGATTAACACTCGTTGCTAATCGTCGCAAGTCCACTGAAGATTTAAATCGCTATCTTCAATCGAGCGAACGCCATCAACAGCCCTTCTGCTTCGCTATTGTAGAGCTTGACAACCTCAAAGAAATTAATCAAAAGTACGGTCATGCTGTAGGCGATCGCGTGTTATCCAGACTAGGGGAACTGTTACGCCAGACATTCCATACCCAGGATGTAGTTGGGCGTTGGGGAGGTACAGAATTTGTAGTCGGAATGGCAGGGATGACCAAAAATGATGGAGTGCGGCGGTTTTTAGAACTGCTCCAAAGCTTACGTCAGATTGAATTTACTGCTGCCAATAATCAGAAATTTCATGTCACCTTTAGTACAGCAGTCGTTGAGTATCCTCAAGATGGTACCAATCTGCAAGCACTCTACCAAGCGGCTGACGCAGTTCTGGAACAGGCAAGGAGGAGTGTGGGGGGTGTGGGGAGTGTGGGGAGTGTGGGGGGTTAGTCGAGTAACCAATCATCTGGATGGGTAATCATTTTGACTAAGCCACTAAGGACTTGATTGTAATTTCCGTAGAGTTCTCTTCCTTCTTCGACGGTGAGATACTGGCATTTTACGGCAAACTTTAACCAAACTTGAGTTTCTGCTGCTTCAGATTCACAATCATTTAGTTTAGCGATAAAAGCGGCTTTATATCTCCGTTTTCTCCAAGCTTCCGCCAGATTCGCACAGACTGAGCGAGAGGAGCGCCGAATTTGATCGGTTAATGAATATTTTTCTTCATCTGGGAATTTTTTAGAATATTCAAAAATTTGCATCGCTATTTCAAATGCCAATTGATAAACAGCTAAATCCTCATGAGTTCTAAAATACTTTTTCCCTTTTTCTTCCATCTTCTTTAATTTCGACCGCTCTATTCTCCATCTTCCCACACTCCCCACACCCCCCACACTCCCCACACCTCCCACACTCCCTATGCCAGACTTACTACACACCTTTTTTACCTCAAGCCCCTTTATCCCCCACGGGCATTGCTATCTCTGGAATCCAGGACTGGTATTTTTACACGTACTTTCCGATTCACTAATTGCTCTGGCATATTATTCGATTCCTTTAACGTTGCTTTATTTCGTCTACAAGGGCAACACCTTTCCCTTTAAAACTATCTTTCTGTTATTTAGCGCTTTTATAGTCGCTTGTGGCACGAGCCATCTCATGACAGTTTGGACACTTTGGTATCCACATTATTGGGTATCCGGTGCTGTCAAAGCCGTGACGGCAATGGTTTCAGTTTATGCAGCGCTTGTGCTGGTGAAATTATTACCCAAAGCTTTAGAAATACTTAGTACAGTCCAGTTAGAAGCAACTAACCAAAAACTGCAACAGCAAATTATTGAACGGCAAAGAGTAGAAGCTGCACTACGGGATAGCGAAAGAAGATTTCGGGCTATCTTTGACCAGACTTTCCAATTTATCGGGCTACTCCAACCAGATGGCACACTCTTGGAAATCAACCGCACCGCCCTCAACTTTGGTGGGCTGACTCATGCTGATGTCATCAATCGCTCGTTTTGGGAAACGCGGTGGTGGACAATTTCCCCGCAAATCCAAAACCGCTTAAAAACCGCGATCGCTCAAGCAGCTTGTGGTCAATTTGTCCGTTATGAAGTCGAACTCAGGGGTGCAGAAGATACACAAGCAATGGTTGATTTTTCCCTCAAACCTGTGTTTGATGAAGCTGGGCAAGTAGTCATACTCATCGCTGAAGGTCGTGATATTAGCGCTGTCTACTATGAGCTGCACTTACGCAAACAAGCAGAGGCCGCGTTACGCAAGGCGCACGATGAGTTAGAAATTCGAGTTCAAGAACGAACTACAGAGTTATTAGAAGCTAATGAAGCTTTACAGGCTGAAATTACTGAACGTCAACGCATAGAATCACAGCTAAGGAATACAACAACACTGCAACGCGCGATTTTAAATAGTGCTAACTACACAATTATTTCCACCACACCAGAAGGTATCATTCAAACTTTTAATGCAGCCGCAGAACGATGGCTGGGATATGCTGCCCATGAGGTAGTTGGGAAAACAACTCCAGCAATCATCCATGACTGGGATGAAATTGTAAAAGTAGCAAAAGAACTTTCTCAAGAACTGGGCGTGACTATTGAGCCTGGATTTGAGGTATTTGTAGCTAAGGCGCGATCTGGGCAAATAGAGGAGCGCGAATGGACTTACATCCGCAAAGACGGTTCGCACTTTCCGGTGCTGCTGTCAGTAACAGCTTTGCGTGACGCAGAAAATAATATTACAGGCTTCCTCGGCATTGGCAGCGACATTAGCGATCGCAAAGCAGCACAGGAGGCTTTGCTCCAAAGCGAACATCGGTATGCCACCTTAGCAAAAGCCGCACCAGTGGGAATTTTCCGTACCGATGCTTTTGGCCACTGCATCTTCCTGAACAAGCAAGCGTGTGAGATTATTGGCACTATTCCAGAAGAACTAGTTGAAGAAGGCTGGATAAAATTTTTGCATCATGAAGATCGCCAGCGTGTGATTAGACAGTGGCATCAAACTATACAACAAAAATTGCCCTTTAAATCTGAGCATCGTTTTCGGAATTCCAGGGGAAAAACAACTTGGGTGTTAGCTCAGGCAATAGCGGAGATTGGAACGGTAGGAGAAGTTACTGGCTTTATTGGCACAATCACAGATATTAGCGATCGCAAACGCTCAGAAGAAGCACTGAGCCACAGTGAAGCCACTCTCCGCAGTTTCTTTGATAGCGCACCAATGCTGATGGGAGTTGTTGAGGTGATAGATGATGACATTCTACATATTTCTGATAATGCTGCCGCCGCGAAATTTTATGGACTGACACCAGCGCTCATGCAAAATCGGCTAGCCAGCGAATTGGGTGCGCCACCAAATTATATACACCAGTGGATTGAGAATTATCACGAAGCCGAACGCAGCCATTCTCCTGTTCGCTTTGAGTATACTCACGATACCCTCACAGGTAAGAGATGGCTGTCAGCGACAGTTTCGGCAATTAGTAGCGATCGCAGTAGCCATCCGCGATTTTCTTACATAGTTGAAGATATTAGCGAGCGCAAGCAATCAGAAGAAGAACTACAAAAACAAGCATTTCTTCTTGACCTAACTCACGACACGATCATAGTCCGTGACGCCAACGCCAGGATTACCTTTTGGAATCGCGGTGCAGAGGAAATGTACGGCTGGGCGAAAGCAGAAGCAATTGGACAAATTTCTCATGAATTTCTACAAACCCAATTTCCTCAGCCGTTCGCAGAAATTGAAGCCCAACTTTTGCAAACAGGGCGTTGGGAAGGTGAACTCATACACATTAAACGTGATGGTACTCCTATTGTGGTGGACAGCCGTTGGGCATTGCAGCGCGATGAGCAAGGTAGATCGCAGAGAATGCTGGAGATGAATAATGATATTACCGAACGCAAGCGAGCCGAAGAAGAACTTCGCCACCTCAGTCTGGCACTTGAAAGCGCAGTCGAAGGTATTTCACAGTTAGATACTCAGGGACGTTATCTCAAAGTCAATCCAGCTTATGCCAACGCGGTTGGTTATCAACCAGAGGAAATGATTGGTATGGAATGGGTATTAACCGTCCACCCAGAAGATTTAGAAAAATTGAATGCAGCCTATCAACTAATGCTGACCAACGGCAAGGTGGAAGCGGAAGCTAGAGGTGTGCGCAAAGACAAATCGGTTTTTGATAAACAAGTGGTGATGGTCAAAGCCTATGACCAGCAGCAGCAATTCATGGGGCATTATTGCTTTATGAAAGATATTAGCGATCGCCGCGAAATCGAACGCCTCAAAGATGAATTTGTTTCCGTAGTCAGTCACGAATTGCGCACACCCCTAACTTCTATTTCTGGTGCCTTGGATTTATTAGCAGGTGAAGTTCTCTTAGCAGAGCCTGAAGAAGCGCAACGGATGTTAAATATTGCTGCTAGTAATACAGATCGGTTGGTTCGTCTAATAAATGACATCTTGGATATTGAGCGCATCGAGTCCGGTAAGGTACAAATGACCCCAGAAATCTGCGATGCTGGCGACTTAATGACTGAATCAATAGAAATTGTTGAAGAAATGGCAGAGCAAGCAGAGGTGACATTATCAGTTTTGCCCCTATCAGCACCAATTTGGGCTGACCCTGACCGGATAATTCAAGTTTTTACCAATTTACTCAGCAATGCAATTAAATTTTCTCCACCAGGTTCAACAATTTGCTTGAGTGGCGAAGTTCTCGCAGCAAAACGAATCCGCTTCCAAGTCAAAGACCAAGGTCGGGGTATCCCAGCAGAGAAACTGGAATCTGTATTTGAGCGCTTTGGACAAGTTGATGCTTCCGACTCTCGCCAAAAGGGAGGAACAGGTTTAGGTTTAGCGATTTGTCGCAGTATTTTGCAACATCATAACGGGCAAATCTGGGTTGAAAGTACTTTGGGTGAAGGTAGCAGTTTCTTCTTTACTTTGCCACTGCTTTCCGAAGATGAAACCAGACAAAGGAATAGAGAAAATCAAGAAAATCTCTCGCCATCTGTGCTGATCCCAATTACTGCATCCTCAGCCTCACCTCTAGTAATAGAGTGCGATGACGATCCTTCTATTCGGGTGGTAGTGCAAACTATGCTAGAAAGACAAGGTTATCGCGTCATGGCAGCTGCATCGGGACAAGAAGCTGTAGAGCAAGCAAAGTTGTACCATCCGGATGCAATTATTCTCAACTTAATGATGCCGGGTATGGATGGTTGGGAAACCCTAGCAATTCTCAAACAGCAGCCACACACTCAAAATATCCCTGTAATTATTCTTAGTGGTTTGTTACCCGATGCCAAGAAAGGTCTACCGCAAAGTGTTAGCGATTGGATTGTTAAACCGCCCAATCCTAAGTTGTTGTGTCAAGCTTTAGAAAAAGCTACTGCTACACAAAATCCCTGTATCAAAGTTTTAATTGTCGAAGATGACCTAGATTTAGCACAGGTACTTATTGCCTTATTCAATCGTCACGGCATTACTACCTTTTATGCGCAAACAGGACGGGAAGCTATCCAGATCAGCCAGAACATTCTGCCTGACTTGTTGGTACTCGATTTGGGATTGCCAGAAAATGACGGTTTTGCGGTTGTCGATTGGCTACGCCAACATCAACGTTTGTGCCAAGTGCCGTTAATTGTATATACAGCGCGGGATTTGGATGAGAGCGATCGCGATCGCTTAAAGTTAGGGCAAACCCTATTCTTCACCAAAGGACGCATTACTCCCCAAGAATTTGAGCAGCGAGTAATTAACTTACTCAACCGCATGATTGGCGATCATCGCGAAGTCAGCCAAGACTAATCAGAGCTTACACAAAATATCTCTGAAAATCTCTTTCCTTTGTGCCCTTTGTGTCCTACCCTGCGGGAAGCCGCTAGCGCGTCTATGCGGTTCGTTTCTTTTCTTCTTTAACCTAAATATATTAGGTAGACTTGTTATGACCACCAAACACATTCTTATCATTGATGATGAATATGATATCCGGGCAGTAGCTGAACTCGCCTTGAAAGCAGTAGGTGCTTGGCAAGTTTCCACGGCTGCTTCTGGTAGTGAGGGCATAGCTAAAGCAGTTGCCGAACAGCCAGATGCGATTCTCTTGGATGTTATGATGCCTGATATGGACGGAATCGCTACCTTTCAAGCATTACAAGCGAATCCTGCAACTCAATCAATTCCCGTTATTTTGCTGACGGCGAAAGCCCAAGCTACTGAAAAACGGCGATTTGCTGAACTCGCAGTGCGAGCAGTTATCACCAAGCCTTTCAAAGCCATGAAATTACCTGCTCAAATTGCAGCCGCTCTCAACTGGTAGACTACTCAAAAAATTTTTTCTAATTTCTTTCCATCTCCACAATTTCTGCATTTTTGAGTTTTAAAGTTAAAAGCAAGTAGAAAACAACTAACCTAATACACCTTAACTCAGGGTGGAGTCCAAATTCACCTCCACCCTACTTCCTCTCTTTAATGAATTGGTTAGATTTCTTGCTGTAACTCATTGGTGCAATATGGAAGATTTAGAGCTATTTCACTTTCATCTGGAGAGAGCAATCTACATCTTAAACTTTAAAGATAAAAAATTAGCAGAATGTTGGATAACTCAGCTAAACAGTAGCATGGGTTTTCAATATACAGAATCTTTTTTAACAGCAGCAGTACTAGAGTTATCTGTAACTGATACAGATACATTTCACTGGATTTTAGATAATTTGTCTGGTTGGAAACCCTATGCTCAGTTACTAGCAACTGTTACTAAATTTGTTCTCAAAAAACTTATTGAAAAAGGATTTATTCCTAGCCAAGACTTTAGTTTTGATGCTCAAGGTAAAATTTTGCTGCATGAAAAGACGAAAGACATAATCATAGCAGATACTTCCGATTCCGATAGACTCCTAATAGAAAAAGTCTTACTAACTCCTAAACAAGTTTATTCCCTAAAAAAATGATGTTTACCACTAAATCCACTTCAATTCATTTTGGCAAGGTTCTACTCCAACCAATCCGCCAACTCCTAGAATCCATCAAAATAGAAAATTACCAATTAGCGCGGTTAATTTGTACGATTATTCCTTCCAGTTGTCCTTTTGAGCGAGAAATTAAATTCTGCGATCGCACGCTTGTTTACATTCCCCCTCTATGTAAACTCAATCCTTTCTACGAACAGTTAGTTGAACTACGGTTCAAGGCTCTAAGTTATTTAGCAGATGAATGTGGTGAAGATGTCACAATGTATTGCTAGTACTCTTCAATACATAATTGAAATCTGTCTTTCCCTGAGTACTTGATATCTAGTAAAGCACGGCGTAAATAGAGATCCCATTAAAAAGGAAAGGGCGCAAAAGCCCAGAATACAATTCTTTTGACTTTTGACTTCCACACAGCAGCACTATTCCTGTAAGCTTTTCCAGAAATCTCGCTTTTCTGCCATATACTTAGCAATTTGTGCTTGATTTAACGGTACAACTGTTGTTCCTGGTCGAATAGGTTCTAATAGAGAATTCAAACTGCAAGATGAATTACTAGCTTTTCTATACACACATTTGAAACTTATACCAGGAATCCGAAAGTAATCGCCAATTCGTAATTGTTGAAAAGTCATGGTAGTCTCAGATGATATGGAAAATCACAGTTACAGAAGTAAAAACTGATGGCAATAATCTACACCGTTATCTAATATTTGCTCTGTGATGTCTATAGCTAAATCAATCTGAATGCTCTGTCAAACATTTAATTGAGGTACGCTCATTAGCTATAATGCCTGCTGTGTAATGGTTAGTTTATTTATACTTTTTTTGATTTTAAATTGCTTATATTTGGCAGGCGTTTTAGTTAGATTCGCTTAACCCTCAGCCAAAAGCCTCTCAGGTACAGTCATTTACCATTGATTCGTCAGGTTTCTCCTTAACCCTCAGACTTACCTCTCCCGGCAACAAAAAGCAATATGTGCTAGAATTGTACCAAAATCTAGCAATTATTCAAGAGTAAATTGGAATAATTTTGCAATTTGTCAAGTACAAGGGCTAAAATCTGCGATTTTTGGAGTTTTTTAGGTTATGACAACCTCACAGGAGAGGATTATCCCGACAGATCTGCGGAACGAAATGTCCCGGTCTTATCTGGAATACGCCATGAGTGTGATTGTGGGTCGGGCGCTGCCAGATGCCAGGGATGGTCTGAAACCTGTGCATCGTCGCATCCTCTACGCAATGCACGAGCTAGGTTTGACGCACGATCGCCCATTCCGTAAATGCGCCCGTGTGGTGGGGGAAGTTTTGGGTAAATATCACCCTCACGGCGACACGGCAGTATATGATGCCTTGGTGCGGATGGCGCAGGATTTTTCCATGCGATCGCCCTTAATCAACGGGCATGGTAACTTCGGTTCAGTAGACAACGATCCGCCAGCGGCAATGCGGTACACAGAATGTCGCTTGCAAGCCTTAACTAGCCTAGCCTTACTCCACGACATCGAATCGGAAACCGTAGATTTTATTGATAACTTCGACGGTTCCCAACAAGAACCAACAGTTCTACCATCACGGATTCCCCAGCTGTTGCTGAATGGTTCCTCTGGGATTGCTGTGGGGATGGCAACAAACATCCCGCCGCACAATTTAGGCGAATTGATTGATGGATTAGTGGCATTGATTCACAATCCAGAAATCACCA
Source organism: Aulosira sp. ZfuVER01 (assembly GCA_034530615.2). Classification (GTDB taxonomy): domain Bacteria; phylum Cyanobacteriota; class Cyanobacteriia; order Cyanobacteriales; family Nostocaceae; genus Aulosira. The sequence continues at coordinate 152,280 of JAVRCV020000052.1, read as the reverse complement.
ATCTCCAGTTAATGCAGTATATCCACGGCCCAGATTTTCCCACTGGGGCCCAGGTTTTGGGAACGGCTGCAATTAAAGAAGCTTACACCACCGGGCGCGGTTCGATTACCATGCGCGGCGTGGCTAACATCGAAACCATTGAACAAAGAGGAAGACCAGAAAGAGAAGCAATTATCATCACCGAATTGCCCTATCAAACCAACAAAGCCGCATTAATTGAAAAAATTGCCGAGTTGGTGAATGATAAACGCATCGAGGGAATTGCAGATATTCGGGATGAAAGCGATCGCGATGGGATGCGAATTGTCATCGAACTCAAGCGCGATGCCTATCCTAGGGTAGTACTGAATAACCTCTACAAGCAAACCCCACTGCAAGCCAACTTTGGGGCAAATATGCTGGCGTTGGTGAATGGTGAACCTCAAACCCTCACCATCAAGCAGTTCTTAGAAGTCTTCTTAGATTTCCGTATTGAATCGATTAACAGACGCACACGCTATGAACTGCGGAAAGCGGAAGACCGTGACCATATCTTACAAGGATTGTTAATTGCTCTATCGCATTTAGATGCAATCATTAACTTAATTCGCCATGCTTCCGATGCACCCACAGCCAAAGGTGAACTAATTACCACATACGGGCTTTCGGAAGTCCAAGCAGATGCAATTTTACAGATGCAACTGCGGCGCTTAACAGCCCTAGAAGCAGATAAAATTCGCCAAGAACACGAAGATTTACAAACACAAATTGCCGACTTGCAAGATATTTTGGCACGGCGGGAAAGAGTGCTGGCAATCATTGAAGACGAAGTTGCGCAAATCAAAACTAGCTTCGCCACACCCCGACGCACTGTAATTACCCATGCAGAAGGAGAATTAGACGATCTTGACCTGATAGCAAATGAAAAAGCAATCATTTTGCTAACAGAGCAAGGTTATATCAAACGGATGCCAGTCAACACCTTTGAAGCTCAAAGCCGCGCTACCAGAGGCAAAGCCGGGGCTAAGGTCAAAGATGATGACACCATTGAACATTTCTTGACTTGCTGCGATCACGACAGTGTTTTATTTTTTAGCGATCGCGGTGTAGTCTACTGCCTGAAAGCTTATCAAATTCCCGTGGGTTCCCGTACCAGTCGCGGTACACCAATTGTGCAAATGTTGCCCATTCCCAAGGAAGAAAAAATTACTTCCATTGTTCCAGTTGATGAGTTTACCAGTGAAGAATATCTGGTGATGCTCACCAAAGGTGGCAATATCAAGAAAACTGATTTGACAGCATTTAGTAACATTCGCGCCAACGGCTTAATAGCAATTTCCTTAGAAGAAGGCGACCAATTACGCTGGGTACGACGCGCTAGGGTAGAAGACAGTGTAATTGTAGGTTCTCGTCATGGGATGGCAATTCATTTTCGCTGTAACCACGAACAATTGCGTCCTCTAGGTAGGGCAACTCGTGGTGTAAAATCCATGAAACTTAAGCCCGGTGATGAATTAGTCGGGATGGATATCCTTCCCGCCGCCATTCTCGACACCTTGAGTACAGATACCGAAACCGAGGCCGATATTGAAGAGATCCTCGAAACCGAAGATATCGAAAATGAAGAATCCACAGAAGTAGCAGCTATTGGTAGTACTGGCCCTTGGGTGTTGGTAATTACGATGGGTGGATATGGCAAGCGCGTCCCAGTTGCCCAATTCCGGTTGCAAAATCGTGCCGGTCAGGGTTTGATGGCAACCAAATTCAAAAACCGCAAAACCAAAGACAAATTAGCCACCTTGCAGATTGTCAACAGCGACGACGAAATCATGATGGTAACAAATCGCGGTATTATTATACGCCAAGCGGTGAATGCAATTTCCGTACAATCGCGATCGGCAACAGGCGTGAGAGTTCAGCGCTTAGACGAAGATGATGCCATCACCGGAGTAGCCATAGTTCCTCCTGATACGGGTGATACAGGTCTTTTAGAAGAGGCAGAATGAAGTATAGACCTTTTGCATAAGTCGATTTTTTGGATATCGAACCACAGATAAATATCGGTGTTAATCGGTGTTCATCTGTGGTTTTTTATTCTTATTCGGATTTTTGCAAGAAATCTTATGAAGTATCAAACAAAAAAGCTATTTTCATCCTTTAGCCTTTACATTTTATCCTTCATTAGTGGGGTATTAATGGGGCTAACTGTAGCCCCTGTAGGCGCATGGTTTCTAGCTTGGATTGCCCTCGTCCCTCTCTGGGTGTTAGTTGTTCAAAAAAGTACAAACTTAGAAGGTAAAAGGCGAAAATTCTTCTTTTTACCTTTATTTTGGGGTATTGGTTATCACGGATTAGCTTTATTCTGGATTACCGGCATCCATCCAATGGATTGGTTGGGTGTTCCTTGGCTGGCGAGTTTGGCAATTACCATCTTCTGTTTGACATTCGTTACCCTTTGGGGTGCAGCCATTGTCGTTGCTTGGGCAGCTTTGATGGTGCGTTTAGCTGTCTCAAAACCTGTATTGCGGGTACTTATCGGCACAGCTATCTGGTGCTTATTAGAAGGAATTTGGAGTGCTGGCGCTTTATGGTGGAGTTCTCTTTCATACACCCAAAGTCCGCAGAATTTAGTAATTTTACACCTCGGTCAACTCGCCGGGCCAAGCGCTATTACAGCCGCAATTGTCGCCGTAAATGGCTTTATTGCCGAAGCCTGGATTAACCGTAAAATCTCCTCCTCTGGTTCCTCTGCGCCTCAGCGGTTCGTTAATAAATACTTTGCACTTGCAACATTACTATTCATCACCCTACACCTCATCGGTTTTAGCTTCTACAGTGTTCCCCTCAGCCAAACTCCAGAACAAGCCTTAAAAATAGGAATTGTTCAAGGTAACATTCCCAACATTATTAAACTAAAACCAGAAGGATTGCGACGGGCGATCGCAGGCTACACCAACGGATATTTAACTTTAGCAGATCGAGGTGTAGATGCAGTCCTCACCCCAGAAGGAGCCTTACCTTTTTTCCAACGTGACTTAAGCACAACTCCCATCATCTCAGCAGTGAAGGAAAAAGGCGTAGTTGCTTGGATTGGTGCTTTTGGAGAAAGAGGACGCAGTTACACCAATAGCTTGTTTACCTATACTAGTAAAGGAGAAGCTTTTAGCCGCTACGACAAAACCAAACTAGTACCATTAGGTGAATATATCCCTTTCGAGGCGATTTTAGGACAGATCATTCAACGCCTGTCACCTCTGGATGAACATCAAGTTCCTGGTTCGCCCAATCAACTATTTAATACCCCTTTTGGGCGTGTAATTGTTGGTATTTGTTACGACTCAGCCTTTTCTTCGCAATTTCGTCGTCAAGCTGCGGCGGGTGGGAAATTTATCCTCAGTTCCTCCAACGATGCACATTACACTGCTGCCATGCCCTTCCAGCACCATGCACAGGATATCATGCGGGCAATTGAAACTGATAGATGGTCAGTGCGGGCGACTAATACCGGATATTCAGCGTTTATCAACCCTCATGGTAGAACCTTGTGGATATCTAGATATAATACCTACGAAACTTATGCCGAAACAATTTATCAACGTCAAACTCAAACTTTATATGTGCGTTGGGGTGATTGGTTGACACCTTTGTTATTAGCTTTAGGTGTATTGGGGTGGTTGTGGGAGAAAAAATTAAATCCCTCAGTTTAGTTGCAAATATATTCTGACAGAATGATGGCGATCGCAACTTGCGATCGTAAAATCGAGAAGTGAGCAAAACCAGAGGGATTGAGTCATGGAAGACTTCCCACAACGCAAGTTGTTATCTGCCCTAAGTCATGGAGCGATATTTTTTAGCTCCACAATTGTATCTATTGGCATACCGATTGCAATTTTGTTGATGAGTAACGACCCCGTTGTTAAAGACAATGCCAGAGAATCCCTCAATTTTCACATCAACCTTTACATTTACGGAATTATTTTTGGATTGCTAACCCTGGTGGGGATTGGGATTTTGCTATTGATTGGGTTGTGGGTCATCAGTATTATCATGCCCATCATTGCCATTGTCAAAATCTTGGGCGATCGCGATGTATTGTATCGCTACCCATTTATCTTTCGCTTAGTTTAAGTATTTTATAGGCGATCGCTACTATCTTTGAGGGTAAATACGTTTGTAGTGAGGACTTTCGTCCCCAAATATTGAAGCACTAAGGACAAAACAAGGTATCGCGAGTATCTCTTCCTGTAGTGGGATTAGTACCTTTAGCTACCTGACATAATTTTTTTTGCTCATCCGGACGCAGCAGCACATCCGTAAAATCTGCGCCATCAACTATTGCACCATCAAACTTAGCATTCGCTGCAAAAGCACCTTCTAACACTGCATTAGTCAAATTGGCTTTAATGAAGCGAGCTGAATCTAACGTAGCATTAGTTAGATTTGCTCCTTCCAAATTTGCTGATTCTAGATTTGCAGCAAAGAAGCTAACACCACTCAAGTTTGCTTTACTGAAGTTGCTCTTTTTGAGATTAGCTTTAGTAAAGCTGGAGTCTGTTAAATCCCGTCCCGAAAAATCCGACTCTACCAAAATTTCTTTGTTGTATTCCAGTGCCAAGGCTATGGGGGCATAACCTATAATTGCTGTGATGCCAATCAATCCCCAAAGTAATACACTGAATACACTTGTCCAAATCCGAATATTTAATCTTTTAGTCATAAAAATTTTTAGCCAATGGCGAACCCTCCTGCATCTCATTATCCCGACATTGGTGACTTAGGTGAAGACCTAGTAGCACAATGGCTGCAATCTACAGGTTGGTTAATACTCCATCAGCGCTTTTATTCTCGTTGGGGAGAAATCGATATTATTGCCCAATATGATGGCCGAGTCACTCAAGACTCAACCTTGGCATTTGTGGAAGTCAAAACTCGCAGTCCAGGTAATTGGGATTCCGGGGGAAGAAGTGCTATCACTGCCAAAAAACAAGCAAAGCTTTGGCGTACTGCTGAGATGTTTTTAGCTAATTACCCCGAAAAGGCAGATTACCCATGCCGATTTGATGTTGCTATTGTTTCCTGTCAGAGGGTAGCAAAAAATTTCTCTGAAAGAAAATTTACACAGAAAGCCCTAGCCAGTTCATTAGTAGATGGTTACGAGTTACAACTACAAGAATACATTCCTGCCGCTTTTGACTCTGTAGTTGATAACACGTAATTGGTCACTAGTATTTATAGATACAATCTCTAGTTACTAACAACCAATTACCAAATTATTTTGCCACAGTCTTAAAGCCAAAGGTCATTACGCCAATGTTTCGGGACAGTAACCTAATCCGCGAACAAACTGTTGTCGGAATGCCTCAATTTCTTCTCTTTCGGGGCTACCATGAGAAACGATAGCTACTTGGTAGCGACGCATTACGTCTACAGGACACTGTCCAGCTTCCAAACTCCAAAGTGCCATTTGTACCCGCATGGGTGGTTCGTAGCTGATTCCTAATTCATTAAGAAAAGCTCGAAAGTCACCGTCAACCTGAGGCGAGACTTGACCTTTGAGTTTGATCCTCACCACCCAGCCATCTATTTGATGAATTACGGTGACGAAGGAAACGGGCATCTGGGGTCTGCCATGCAGGTATTGAACGACCCTCAGTGTTAGACTGGCATTTGCCAGGTAATACAAGTATTCCATGTTGGTGCTTGGGATCAAAGCCAATCCTACATTTATATATTCGTCAATAAATGCCAGATCCCGGTAGGGTAAAAGCCCCCGTTTTTAGATAGGGAGGTTTACCCAATTTTTATGTTGGGGGTTCCGTGTTACGTAATACTATCAATCTTAAAATCAAGGAATTAAATCGAGCAGCGATCCCCTTGAGCTTGATAAATCAGAAAAGCTCAAACAGGTTGATTGAAGGCAGACTCAATCTCAATGAAGCAACAACTAACACAAGCCAATTTAAACCATACCTCGAACCTAGGGGTAGAAAATGTGAACTTAGACTGTTCATTAGCTGGTTATGACTACGAACTTCCGCCCGAACTCATAGCCCAAAATCCAGTATTACCTAGAGATAGCTCTCGGTTACTAGTAGTAAATCCCCGAAGTATACACCATATTTTCCGCGATCTGCCAGAAATTTTACGATCCGGAGATTTACTGATAATGAATAACACAAAAGTTATTCCGGCTCGACTTTATGGCCGTAAATCTACTGGTGCGGAAATTGAGGTGTTATTGCTAGAGGAACAACAGTATAACTGTTGGTTGGCTTTAGTCAAGCCAGGAAAACGCTTCAAACGGGGAGCGAAAATTATTTTTGAGCCAAGGGGAAGGGGAGTAGGGGGAGCAGAGGACGCGGGGACATGGAGACGCGGGGACGCGGGGAATTCTTTCACCTCGTCTCCGCGTCTCCCCCTCTCCGAGTCTCCCTCATCTCTCACAGCTACTGTACTCGCAACGGATAAGGCGACTGGGGGGCGGCTATTACAATTTGAACTGCCAGAGGGAGTTTCTTTGGTGCAATTGTTGGATGTATTTGGTGAAGTACCTTTACCGCCCTATATCACTGCATCGGAAGCTGATGACGAACAGTATCAGACTGTTTATGCTAAATATCCCGGAGCGATCGCAGCACCAACGGCGGGGTTACACTTTACTCCAGAATTACTCGAAAAGTTGCGCGATCGCGGCATTAATCAAGCTTTTATTACACTGCACGTTGGTGTAGGAACATTTCGCCCTGTGGAAGTGGAAGATGTCACTAGCCACCAAATGCATGAAGAATGGATTGAAGTTCCCGCCTCCACAGTAGAGCAGATCGAGGCTACTAAAGCAGCAGGTGGTCGGATTATTGCTGTGGGTACAACAGCAGTCAGAGCTTTAGAAGGGGCGGCGCAATCTGGGAATTTACAACCATTTTGTGGTAAGACAGACTTATTCATCTACCCTGGCTACCAATGGCGGGTAGTGGATGGTCTAATTACTAATTTTCACTTGCCACGCTCTAGTTTATTAATGCTGGTAAGTGCTTTGATTGGTAGGGAAAGATTGTTAAAGATATACCAAGAAGCGATCGCTGCTCGATATCGTTTCTATTCTTTCGGGGATGCGATGTTAATTTTGCCAGAAGCGGTAACAGGTTCAAGTTCTGAGTCAAGTATTTAAAATCTTTAAATTTGACTTTTAATTTTTCATGTTGTGGTGGGTACTCTGACTTATAAGGATCTAACAATAAGTACAGGCCTGCCACTCATGTTTAACCAACATCAACTTCGCCAGTGGTTTCGCAGTTTTTCTCAAGTAGCGCAGCATCGGAGTGCTCATCGGCAGTTGCTTTCCACTTCCGTTGCATTTTTGGTATTAGCTGCACCCACAATAATTAATTTACCAGGAAGCAAGCTCTTAGCCCAGAACGTTGTCAGTAAGGATCTGGATGCAGCTAGCTTTTTCCAGCAGGGATTTATGCGCTATAACCGCCAAGACTTACAAGGCGCAGAATATGCCTTCCGCGAAGCCTTGCGACGAGACTCTAATCTGGCAATAGCACGGAATTACTTGGGCAATATTCTTTTACAACAAAACCGCTTGGATGTTGCAGCACAAGAGTATGCAGAGGCAATTAGGATAAATCCTAATTACGGCGAGGCTTATTACAACTTAGGGTTAGCGTTGCACCAACAAGGTCAAAGAGAAGCAGCGATTACCGCTTATCGCCAAAGCCTGGTGATAGATCCAACAATGGCAGCAGCCCAATATAACCTAGGATTGGCACTTTACGAACAAGGACAAATCCAAGAAGCGATCGCTGCTTATCAGCAGGCACTTAATCTTAATGGCAGTAATGCCAATGCTTATTTTAATTTAGCGATCGCCCTACAACAGCAAGGTCAACTTCCAGAAGCGATCGCTGCTTATCAACAAGCCTTACAACGAGATCCTGAAAATGCCACAGCTTACAACAACTTGGGCAGTTTGATGGTAATGCAAGGTCAAACATCTGAGGCGATTGCTGTTTACCAGCAAGCTGTGCGTCAGAATCCTAAAAATGCTTTGGCTTTCTACAATTTGGGAGTGACTTTATACAATCAAGGCCATATCAAAGAAGCTAACAGCGCCTTGAAACGTGCCCGTCAAGAGTATCAAGGACAAAGCAACATCGCACAAACCGATAAAATTGATTCTTTAATGCTGCAAATTGCCCAAAAAGAAGCAGCGCGGCAAGCTCAAGCTAGGGAACGAGCGACTCCTGCTGCGGCTGCAAGCACTAGAACTATCATATTCAAACCAACTGAGGCACAACAGCCAAATCAAGTAGAAGTTCCGCAAGCCGCGCAAGAAGATCCTGGCTATGTTCCAGTTTTGGAACCACAACCTACTTCCATGAATCCCCTTTAAGATTTAGCTTTAGCTGCCAATTAAAATACGTTCAAGATTAGCTTGGACGTATTTTTTCGTTTTTGTGGGTGGAAGATTCAAATATGTGATTTCTGTTGAAGAAATTCCAGACGCGATCGCTCATCAAGAGCTAGGTTAGAGATCAAATTGGCAAGCGATTAATATCTTTGTTGTGGCCAATAACTACCATCGCTGAACCACGCTGTAGACGTTTAGTTGGGTCAGGATTAATGACAAATTTACCATCCTGACTCATTGCCACCAAATTCACCCCATAGCGGTTACGCAGTTGGAGTTCAGTAATAGTTCTACCGTGAAATTCATCAGGGACAATCAACTCTACAATACTGTTGTCTGGATCGAGGTCAAATCGCTCTATGATTGATGGTTTGGTGAGTGTGCGTGCAAGGGCACAACCTGCTTCGTATTCTGGGAAAACAACATGATCTGCACCCACTCGTTTCAACAGCTTTTGGTGAACTTCGCTAGAAGCTTTAGCCACTACATGGGGTACACCCCCCTCTTTGACATTTAAAGTAGTGATAATACTTTCTTGAACATAGTTACCAATTGCCACGATAACTGTATCAAATTCAAAAATTCCTGCTTCTTTCAGTGCAGCAGGTTCTGTAGAGTCTAACTGCAAAGCATGACCAACTATCTGATCCGTCAATGCTTCAGATACTCGCTTTTCATCAATATCTGTTGCTAATACTTCATAACCTAATCTATGCAGTGTAGAAGATACAGAGCGACCAAAACGACCTAAACCAACTACTGCAAATTGATGGTTATCTTTACGTAAACTGCGAAAAAAGCTTAATGCTGAAAGATTCACAAGTTTTATCCTTAAATAGCGCTCCCTGGATTTAGGGCATAAAAAATACACTGATAAACAAAAATCTAGTTTTGCCTATCAGTGTAAATTTTATCAGGTTATTTATTGAATGTTATTATCATCTCGGTATTAATATATTGACTATGTTTATCCCACTAACAAGTTTTCTTCGGGGTAGTGAATTCGGGTTGGGCGTGGGTCGCCTAATATAGCAGACATGAGGAGTAAAACACCAACCCGTCCAATATACATTGTGAGAATTAATATTAGCTTGGCAGCAGTGGAGACACTTCCTGTAATACCAGTTGAAAGACCAACTGTAGCAAAGGCTGATACTACTTCAAACAAAATTTGAATAAAATCTAAATTTGGATCTGTCAGGGCAATTAAAATTGTAGACAAAATCACGAGCGCTACAGAACCAACTAACACACCCACAGCTTTCAAAATTAGATTGATTGCGATTTTACGCTCATATAATAAAACTTCTTCTTTCCCTTGGAGAATTGATTGGGTACAACTGGTGAGAATTCTCAATGTTGTGGTTTTCATACCACCGCCTGTCCCGCCTGGACTTGCACCAATAAACATCAGTGCAATAGTGATAAATAAACCAGCAGTTGTCATTTTACCAATATCAATGGTGTTAAAACCAGCAGTTCTAGGAGTAACAGATTGAAACCAAGCTAATAATAATTGGTCGCGTAAATTCATTCCTCCAAAAGTTTCAGGGTTTCTAAACTCGATTGATAAAAAGGCAAGAGTTCCAACAAATAAAAGTAATAATGTTGTGCTAGTAGCAACTTTAAAATCTAGTGAAAATACTTGGCAGGCTATTTTTTTGAAGATGCGATCGCGTAACCAGAGGTACATTTCTAAAATTACCTGATAACCAATGCCCCCAAAAATAATTAATGTTGTAACTGTGAATACTACGAGTAATGATGACTGATAGCCAATTAAATTATCCTTGAAAAGGCTAAAACCTGCATTATTCCAAGAATTAACACTATGGAAAATCGCCAACCAGAGTCCTTTGTTCCAACCATGATCTGGCACAAATGCTGGTAGGAGTAAAAACACTCCAGTGATTTCAAAAATTAGGGTAGTGGCAATAATCGAGCGAATCACTTGGGCACTACCACTCATCCCTGGTCGATCTAAAGCTTGTTGAATTGCAATTTTGTCTCGCAAGTCAAACTTGCGCCCAATGAGCAAAATCAAAAAAGTGGTAGTTGTCATGTAGCCCAAACCACCTATTTGAACCAATAGCGCAATAAAAAACTGACCCCAAAAGGAAAAATAAGTGCCAGGATCGACTACCGATAACCCAGTAACACAAACTGCGGATGTTGAAGTGAATAACGCCACAATTGGGTCGTTCCAATTACCACTAGTAGTAGAAAAAGGCAACATCAGTAGGATAGTTCCTACAGTGATGACAGCTAAAAACCCTAAACAAATTGTGCGAGAAACAGTCATACCAAGGTAAGATTCATAAATTTTGCGAAGGGGGTATGCATGGGGTTTACCTTCTCTAAAATCCAAAACACCCTTATTTAATTAAAAACACACATGGTAGCCTACGAATATGTTTATTTAAATTCTGCTTTGTCTTAACACTGCTTTCTTCATGAGTGCAATACTTTACCAAAAAATCCAGCAGTTTTACGATGCCTCCTCTGGTCTTTGGGAAGACATTTGGGGCGAACACATGCATCATGGCTACTACGGGCCAGATGGGACGCAAAAAAAAGACCGCCGACAAGCTCAAATTGATTTAATCGAAGAACTGCTTAATTGGGCAGGGGTAACAACAGCGGAAAATATCTTGGATGTAGGCTGTGGTATTGGCGGTAGTTCTCTGTACCTAGCAGAAAAGTTTCATGCTAGGGCAACGGGGATTACTCTGAGTCCAGTACAAGCGACTAGAGCCACAGAACGTGCCCAAGAGCTTAATTTAAGCCATAGAAGTCAATTCTTGGTCGTAGATGCGCAAGCAATGCCTTTTGATGACAATACTTTTGACTTGGTTTGGTCTTTGGAAAGTGGCGAACATATGCCAGATAAAACCAAGTTTATGCAGGAGTGCTACCGAGTGCTGAAACCTGGTGGCAAGTTGATTATGGTGACTTGGTGTCATCGCCCGATTGACAACTCTCCATTGACAGAGGATGAACAAAAACACTTGCAAGAAATTTATCAAGTGTATTGTTTACCTTATGTGATTTCGTTGCCAGAGTATACCGCGATCGCATCTCAACTTCCCTTACAAAATATTCGTACTGCCGATTGGTCAACTGCTGTTGCGCCATTTTGGGATTTTGTGATTGATTCGGCATTTACTCCCAAAGCGATTTGGGGGTTACTAACTTCCGGCTGGACGACGATTGTTGGGGCGCTATCACTAGGTTTGATGCGTCGAGGTTATCAGCGTGGCTTGATTCGGTTTGGGTTGTTGTGCGGGAATAAGTAGAGCATGAATCAGTTTTCTAGACAAAAGTCTTTGAGTGTGTGGGGTCGCTGGTTTTATGCTTTTTGGCAATTTTCTCGTCCACATACAATTATTGGCACGAGTTTAAGTGTCTTGGCTTTGTATTTGATTGCTATTGCTGTAGGCAATCGTCATTTTTCCCTGATACCTGTCTTGGGAGCTTGGATTGCCTGTTTGTGTGGCAATGTTTATATTGTGGGACTGAATCAACTCGAAGATATTGAGATTGACAAGATTAATAAGCCTCATCTCCCACTGGCATCAGGGGCATTTTCTAAAATCCAAGGGCAATTAATTGTTGCAATTACTGGTGTTTTGGCACTAGTTGTAGCTTGGCTGAATGGCCCTTTTTTATTGGGGATGGTGGCTATTAGTCTAGCACTTGGGACTGCTTATTCTTTACCACCAATTCGTTTGAAGCGTTTTCCTTTTTGGGCAGCTTTCTGCATTTTTTCAGTAAGGGGAACGATTGTTAATTTAGGGTTATTTTTGCACTTTAGTTGGCTATTACAACAAAACACGTCAATTCCACCGTCGGTTTGGGTGCTGACGGTGTTTATTTTGGTGTTTACATTTGCGATCGCTATCTTTAAAGATGTCCCCGATATGGAAGGCGATCGCTTGTACAATATCAATACTTTGACTATCCAACTCGGGCCGCGAACAGTCTTTAATCTGGCACTTTGGGTGTTAACTGTTTGCTATTTGGGGATGATTTTAGTGGGTGTGTTACACATAGCCGCTGTTAACGCTCTATTCTTAGTAATTACTCATCTAGTATTGCTGTGTTTGATGTGGGTGCGCAGTTTGGCAGTAGACTTACAAGAAAAACGTGCGATCGCTCAGTTTTACCAATTTATCTGGAAACTGTTTTTCATTGAATATCTGATTTTTCCCATCGCCTGTCTTTTGGCTTAAAAAAATGCTAGAAACCTTTCACACTAATGATATTGTTGCCATTGTTGTCGTAGTTTCCAGTATTGTTTTACTCATTTATTTTGCTGGGAAAACTTTGATTACCTCAAACTTTTTCCAAAAAGGTGTTAATCTTTACCAACAGCAAGATTATGAAGGTGCAGAAGCGGCTTTTCGGAAAGTGATTTCTCTTAACTCGACCAATGATATGGTTCGGTTGCTGTTAGGAGATGTGTTAAAGGAGCAAGGCAAAGTTGAGGAGGGACAAGAATGGTTTGAAGACGTAATTCAGCGCAGTCCTAAAAACCCTCAAGCTTACTTGCGTTTAGCCAATTTAATGATGCAGCAAGAACAGAAAGAAGCAGTTAAAACTAACCTGCAAATAGCTAGAGATTTATTGCAGAAACAACGTCAACCGGAAAAGGCTGAGAAAATTACCAGTATTCTCGATAAAATGAATGCTAAATCAAATTAACAATATTCAGGGGTAAATTAAGTTCGTAGTCAGGACTTTAGTCCTAGATTTGACAGCACTAAAATGCTGACTACGAAATCAAAATTTAATATTTAAATAAATGCAAGTATCTCAGTTTCATATTTTAGAAAAATCACAAATAAATTTAAGTAAATGATTGAAGAAATGGGCAAAGTTTACCTGGTAGGTGCTGGGCCAGGAGATGTGGCATATCTAACGGTAAAAGCTAACAATCTCTTAAAGCAAGCTCAGGTATTGGTATACGATGCCCTAGTAGATGAGCAATTGTTGGAGTGTGTACCACTTGATTGTTTGAAGTTAGATGTAGGCAAACGTGGTGGTAAACCCAGCACACCGCAAGCTGAAATTAATAAGTTATTAGTCAAGTATTGCCAGCAGGGCAAACAAGTTGTGCGGCTAAAATCAGGCGATCCGTTTATCTTTGGGCGCTGTACTGCCGAAATTGAGGCATTGAAGTCATCTGGCTGTGCATTTGAAGTTGTACCAGGAATTTCTTCGGCTTTAGCAGCACCGTTATTAGCCGGAATTCCCCTGACAGATCCGGTTTTGAGTCGCTGTTTTGCAGTGTTGACAGCACATGAACCAGATGCTTTAGATTGGGAAGCGTTGTCAAGGCTAGAAACTTTAGTAATTTTGATGGGTGGGCAACATCTAGCAGAGATTGTACATCGGCTGCTGCGACAAGGGCGATCGCATCTCACACCTATTGCCATCATCCGCTGGGCAGGAACTCCCAATCAACAAATTTGGATAGATCAACTGGGCAATATTTTAGAAACAACAGCAGGCTTATCTCTTTCGCCAGTTGTAATTGTCATTGGCGAGGTTGTCGGGCTACGGAATTACCTACAACCTGAGAAAATATCCTCAGCGAACTTAACTACAGATAAAAATTCCAGCCCTTCAACTATGTCAGCTCTCAGTGGTAAAACAATCTTAGTCACACGTGCCGTTGGACAGTCCAGCCAATTTTGCGATCGCCTCTCAGCCGCAGGCGCAACTGTCATTGAAATGCCTACCTTAGAAATTGGCCCGCCTTCAAGTTGGGAAGCGTTGGATAATGCGATCGCTAATTTAGCTAACTTTGACTGGTTAATTCTCACTTCTACTAATGGTGTAGACTACTTTTTTGACAGATTAACTGCACAAGGTAAAGATGCGCGTACCTTAGCTAATGTCAAAATTGCTGTGGTTGGCGAAAAAACAGCCCAAAGCCTCAAAAAACGCGGTTTGCAACCAGATTTTATTCCCCCTAATTTTGTCGCAGATTCTTTAGTAGAAAAATTCCCAGAGGAACTATCGGGGAAAAAAGTTTTATTTCCGAGAGTTGAAAGCGGTGGACGAGAAGTTTTAGTTAAAGAATTAACTGCGAAGGGCGCAGAAGTGATAGAAGTTGCAGCATATCAATCTTGTTGTCCCAGCAGTATCCCCCAAACCGCAGAATTAGCGCTGCAAAATCATGAGGTCGATATAATTACTTTTGCCAGTTCTAAAACTGTGCAATTTTTCTGTCAACTGATTGAAAATAAATTCAGCAACAATTCAGATGTCTTAGCAGGAGTCTGTATTGCCTCAATTGGCCCCCAAACTTCCAAAACTTGTCACGATTTACTCCGAAGAGTAGATGTAGAAGCGGAAGAATATACTTTAGATGGATTGACCCAAGCATTAATTACATGGGCAATAAATGACAATTAAAAAAGAAAAAATGACATATAAAAACGACAAATGACCAAACGCTTGATCGGTTTAACTGGAGGTATCGCTACAGGTAAAACTACTGTCGCTAACTATTTAGCTAGCGCTTATAATTTGCCGATTTTCGATGCAGATATTTATGCTAGAGATGCAGTGTCTGTAGGTTCGCCTCTTCTGGGCGCGATCGCACAACGTTACGGCGCACAAATTTTACTTCCAGATGGCAACTTGAACCGCCAAAAGCTGGGCGAAATTATTTTTGCTAGTCCAGATGAACGCAATTGGATAGAGAATTTAATTCATCCTTATGTAGGCGATCGCTTTTTCAAAGCAATTGCTGAAACCTCTGCACCAACATTAGTTTTAGTCATACCTCTGCTATTTGAAGCTCAGATGGCTAATTTAGTAACAGAAATTTGGGTAGTGCATTGTTCTGAGTCGCAACAGTTGCAAAGATTAATACATCGAAATCACTTAACTCAAGAACAAGCAGAAGCTAGAATCAATAGCCAAATGCCTATTACAGAAAAAGTGGCTCGTGCCGATGTTGTATTAGATAATTCTCAAGCATTAGAATTATTACTGAAGCAAGTAGATACTGCTATAAAAAAAGTTAGCGCAAAATAGAGCATTTTTGTTGTTTAAAATACATCTTAGTGATGTTGCCAGGACATCAGATATTGATAGATTAATGTGTATACCTATGTCGAGGATAGAAGCCTATATATGGATATACTGCACATAATATTTTGGTAATTTTACAGTAGACGCTAAGATCGCTATTACTGTAAACTGATTATTAGGCTCACATTTAATCTTGAGGGCACTATAGTTAGCTAGTAATAGCTTTGCTACTTCTATTTTCATTATTTATCTGGCATGAGAAACCATAGAAATTTTATGTAGTAACAATTTGAAAGATTTTTATCTAATTAGTTTTAAAAAAATGATTCCCAATTATAAATACTGATCGTGGGATCGTTTTTGAGTATGTTCTCAGAGAACTGCTAATAATTTTTGAGTTTATGTTGCAATAGGGTGCAGATAAGACTTGGGTTATATATTCCATAAATTCAATAGGGTTCAGTATTATCTGAAGAATAAGCAGAATTAACTGAACTGTATTGGTTAAATTTTTGCACATATAAGTGCAGTGGCTTGTAATTAGTTAGACTCATATCCAGAGTACAATCTTGTAAGGTTATTTTCTAATTACAATTTACACAACATTTTTCTCGCTTAGTTTTTGGAAAAACCTAATACTCATCTAGCTAAAACTCTTTTTGTAAACATAATCTTTTGGAAAACTCACTATGTCTATTCCTAGAACAGGTATTAATTTTAGCTTTAGTTTATTTAGTGGGTTCTTGCCAATGCTCGTTATATTAAATGAAACACAACAAAAGCATAAAATACACGATTATAGCCAATTAATGCGAGGCAAAGACTACATATTTGAAACGCGACAAGGAGGCTTGGGGGGTTACATGACCGGAACAGGAAAAGGTATTAAACCCCGTGACTATATTATTTTGCAACATGGCTATCAAAATTATCGGTATCAAGTTGAAGAAATTGATTACTATTCAAATCCATCAGATATGTGGATTGCTTTACTGAAGCAAGTAAGAGTTGACTAAGTAGCCATCATAAACTGTGTATGCAAGCTACATATCCCCGAATTCTTTGAGAATTCGGGGATATTGTTTACAATTAATGATTTAAGATTGCTATAGATTCACCAAAAAATGAGCAATTAAAGTATTTCGTTCATAAGAAAGTAAGTAAAGATGCAAAAGATTGGGGTTGTTCTTATCCAGATGCATGATTGAACCATCAACTCCTAATTGGTGATGATTGATCCATCTATCTTGAGAATCTAGCAAGAAACTAAAGTAAGGGCTTTCATCTGGATGATTCTTGTTTAATTCTTCGTAGCTTTGCAAAAATGGCGGAACCCCAATTCCTAGAGGCATAGTTAAGCCCTTAGCATAATCTGAAATAGCCAAACTAGGCAAATCTTTGAAATTAATACCACTGATAAATAATCTATTTTTTTCACCAGTCTTAGTATCAGTGAATAATAACTCAATTTCCTGTAAGGTTGTGTCATTATTCACAGGCTTAATGTTTTTCAAAATAGCTTTTTCAAATTTACCTATTCTCCAGTATTGAGTATTCCAAATTTGGTCAGGGTTATAAAATCCTGGTGGTTGAAAAGCCGCAAATTTAATTTCTTGTTTATTGCTGTAAAAATCTCTCCAAGTTGTGAGGTTTTTCGTTAAGGTAGTTCTGATTTTTCTACTCTGTTCTCCGGATGCAATTATTCTTTCATCTAGAGGAAAATTAACGGGAGCTTCTTTTTGATCGATTATATTTCTTAGCAGATTATTTCTCATAATAGAATCACTGGGTTCTTGCCAGTGTTCTAATCTCCACCAATACTGCCAATAAGATATTTTATTAATCTTTTCAAAGATATTTTTGTAATGTCCTATGGGGAAGGTAAACCAAGTTTGATAATAAAGAGATTTATTGCCATCCTCTTTAGTAAAAAGTGCAATTTCCCAAAATCCTGCATTTAAGCAATTGTTGCTTAAAGCAATTTCATAGAGATTTTGCTTTTCAAAACCATCACCGCCACTAATTTCTATATTTTCTGAGTTAGCCGGAAAACTTACTTGCTGTCTGTTCCATTCCCGTTCGACAAAAGCAATTAATTCTAAATCTTTGTCTTTTTTAACCCATTCTGGTACTTTAGGTACTAATAATTTTAGATCAACATTTTTGATGACTATTTTTGCTGTTTTTGTGTTTGTTGGCTCTAACACAAAATCAAAGTGAGTAGCATCTCTCTTGATAATGGTTAATTTACGGCTAGAATATCTTTGGAAGTTTTTACTTAATAGAGCCGGATTAGCAGGATACTCAGCATTAGATAGTTCTTGTAGTTTGATTGCCATTTTATTAGCAAACTTATACCTGCTAGAAAACCACACACCACCCACACTGAGTAAAGCCACAAATAAGACAAGGGAAGTGAATAAAATTTTCTTTTTTGTAACTTTTAAATTGATTCTGCCCAATAGGGAAATACTGGCGCTGCTTTGCGTCTGGGAAGTTTTATTCATTGATGAAATACCTCTCAAGTCAATCCTGTTTAACAGCAGGGCAAAAGCCTTGTGATTGTAAATTTCCCCTCTGTTAGCTGATTGCCGATAAAAATACAACAGGATTTACGCAAAGCATGACCAATGTCACAAAATTTTTCTGAGCATCATGTCATGCAAATTACTCTAACTGTTCTTCATGTTTTGAACAGCTAAAAAATATGTGTTTGCCCTATGCTTAAAAGCATAGCCTACAGATTGCTGATTGGTACAGGCAGATTCGTCACCTTTTGATTATGATGGGAATTGCCTTTTGGCTACACTTAGCTTAAGTTTCAGAACAAGATTTAGACCCTGACTGAAACGTGTTGAATTACGAATTTTTTAAGTTTCACCGCCAACTACTACATCTCGAATTCGCAGGCTGGGGCCGCCACAACCTACAGGTAAGCCATTTTGTCCACCTTTACCACAACCGCCAGATTCATCCCAGTAAAAGTCATCACCAATTGCTTCAATATCTGCTAAGGTTTGGAAAACGTTACCAGAAAGGGTGACATCTCTGACAGGTTCAGCGATTTTGCCGTTTCTAATCATCCATGCTTCCCCGGCGCTAAAGGTAAACATTTCCCCATTGGTCATTCCACCTAGCCAATTACGGGCATATACGCCTTCTTTGATATGGCTAAATAAGTCTGCAACTGGTGTTTTACCTCTTTCAATCCAGGTATTTGTCATCCGTACAATGGGAGTGAAGTGATAATTAAGGCAACGGGCATTGCCTGTGGGTGCTTCATCCAATTTGCCTGCGGTTTCACGGGAATGCAAACGTCCTACCAAAACTCCATCTTTAATTAGTTGGGTTGTTGTGGCAGGTGTGCCTTCATCGTCGTAAAAATAACTACCGCGATGTCCTTCGGGCGCAGCACCATCAAAAATTTGCAGTTCTTCTGGGCCAAATCGCCGTCCAATGGTCATGACTTCTAAAATATCCGGGTTTTCGTAAGCCATATCAGCTTCAGACAGATGTCCAAAGGCTTCGTGAACAAATAAACCAGTAAGTATAGGGTCAATTACGACGGTATAAGTATTACCTTTTACTGATGGTAGAGATAAAGCTGCGATCGCTCTTTGAGAAGCACTCTTAACTTGTTCGTCTAATTTGGTTAAATCTTCGTAGGCTTTGCGTGAACCGGTGGTTTCTCTGCCGGTTTGGACAGTTTCGCCGTTTCTCGCAGTAGCAGCGAAGCGCATTTCCATGTCCACCCAAGATTGTTCAATGAATGTACCATCTGAGGTGGCAAGAATAATTTTTTGGGCAGTATCACCGTAGCGGACTGAAGTTGTAGTAATTCGGGAATCAACGCTTTTGAGTAGATCGGAATAGCGATCGCATAATTCTTTTTTCTGACTCAACGAAATTTTGCGCGGATCGGTTCCTGTGAGGGGTAGACTGCATACTGCTTGCACTGGGTCAATTGGAGCTAGTACAGTCTCTTCATCACCTACCATGCGCGCAGCTGCGATCGCTTCTTCGATCCGTTCTTGAATTGTCGAAAGCCGATTAAAGCAGCTTAAGCCCCACCCGCCTTTATAACAAGCGCGAATATGTCCGCCCATTGAGATACCTTCGCTGAGGGTTTCTACCTTGTCACCACGCAACAAGATATCAGTACCTTCGGCTTCTTCCAGGCGAATCATCAAATAATCTACACGAGATGAGTAGCGGGCAATTAGATCGGAAAGTAAATTTTGTGCATCTGCTAGTTTAGTCGGCATTTCTAAGTAGTAACTATGACGAACTACTTTTATTGTGCAATTATTTGATCGCTGTCTGCTACCGAAAGCCAAAGTAAAGAGTTAAGAGTTAGCAGCATGAAGAAGTTCAAGATTTTGACGACACTTAACTGTACGAGGATGATCGACACCTAATTTTTGCTCAAAAATTGCCAAAGCTTGCAGATACAAGGGTGCGGCGGCGGCGTAATTTCCTTGGGAATAGTAGAGTAAAGCCAAGTCGTTGAGGCTGATGGCGACGTGGGGATGTTCATCTCCCAGCAGATGTTTATGCATTGCCAAAGCTTGCTGATACAAG
Source organism: Aulosira sp. ZfuVER01 (assembly GCA_034530615.2). GTDB lineage: Bacteria > Cyanobacteriota > Cyanobacteriia > Cyanobacteriales > Nostocaceae > Aulosira. The sequence continues at coordinate 132,257 of JAVRCV020000052.1, read as the reverse complement.
GGTTCGGCTGCGGTGTAATTTCCTTGGGAAGAGTAGAGTAAAGCCAAGTTGTTGAGGCTGGCGGCAACATCGGGATGTTCATCTCCCAGCAGGCGTTTACTCATTGCCAAAGCTTGCAGATACAAAGGTTCAGCTGCGGTGTAATTTCCTTGGGAAGAGTAGAGATAAGCCAAGTTGTTAAGGCTGGTGGCGATGTCGGGATGTTCATCTCCCAGCAGGCGTTTACTCATTGCCAAAGCTTGCAGATACAAAGGTTCAGCTGCGGTGTAATTTCCTTGGGAAGAGTAGAGTAAAGCCAAGTTATTAAGGCTGATGGCGACGTGGGGATGTTCATCTCCCAGCAGATGTTTATGCATTGCCAAAGCTTGCTGATACAAGGGTTCGGCTGCGGTGTAATTTCCTTGGGAAGAGTAGAGTAAAGCCAAGTTGTTGAGGCTGGCGGCAACATCGGGATGTTCATCTCCCAGCAGGCGTTTACTCATTGCCAAAGCTTGCAGATACAAAGGTTCAGCTGCGGTGTAATTTCCTTGGGATTTGTAGAGATTAGCCAAGTTGTTGAGGCTGGTGGCGACTCGGGGATGTTCATTTCCCAGCAGCCGTTTTCTCATTGCCAAAGCTTGCTGATATAAGGGTTCGGCATCGGCATACCTTCCTTGGGAATAGTAGAGATTAGCCAAGTTGTTGAGGCTGGTGGCGACTCGGGGATGTTCATCTCCCAGCAGATGTTTATGCATTGCCAAAGCTTGCTGATACAAGGGTTCGGCTGCGGTGTAATTTCCTTGGGAAGAGTAGAGATTAGCCAAGCTGTTGAGGCTAATGGCGACGTGGGGATGTTCATCTCCCAGCAGATGTTTATGCATTGCCAAAGCTTGCTGATACAAGGGTTCGGCTGCGGTGTAATTTCCTTGGGAAGAGTAGAGATCAGCCAAGTCGATAAGGCTTGTAGCGGTGTCGGGATGTTGATCTCCCAGCAGGCGTTTTCTCATTGCCAAAGCTTGCTGATGCAAAGGTTCGGCTTCGGAGTACCTTCCTTGGGAATAGTAGAGATTAGCCAAGTTGCTGAGGCTGGTGGCGATGTCGGGATGTTGATCTCCCAGCAGGCGTTTTCTCATTGCCAAAGCTTGCTGATACAAGGGTTTAGCTACAGTATAATTTCCTTGGAAATAGTAGACATTAGCCAAGTTGCTGAGGCTGGTGGCGACGTGGGGATGTTCATCTCCCAGCAGGCGTTTATACATTGCCAAAGCTTGCTGATACAAGGGTTTAGCTACAGTGTAATTTCCTTGGGATTCGTAGACATTAGCCAAGTTGTTGAGGCTTTGGGCAATGTTGGGATGTTCTTCTCCCAGCAGGCGTTTTCTCATTGCCAAAGCTTGCTGAAACAAGGGTTCGGCTGCGGTGTAATTTCCTTGGGATTCGTAGAGATTAGCCAAGTTGTTGAGGCTGGTAGCAACTTCGGGATGTTCTTCTCCCAAACGAGTTTTGACTGTTGATAAACATTGTATACGCCAAGGTTCTGCTAACGCATACAAACCCTGTCCTTCATAAAAATTACCCAAGCCAACAAATACCCAAGTTAAATCTTCATCCTTGACGGCATGAATTAAGTTCTGGGCAACTTCTTGGACATGGGGAATAGTACCTTGTATTGACTCAATAAATTCACGGGTGGGAGTTTTAGGAATTTCTTTTGCCTTTGCTACCATCGCAGTTGCAAAAGCTTGTTTGAATTCCATTCCTAACTCTTCCTTGCCAGTAATGAGAGGAATTTGTCCAAATTTTCCTTGGAGAAATTGTCGAATTAATGGATGAATTTGATAACAAGCGTTTGTATCTTCTAATCTTTGAATGAGATGGCGTTTGTAGAGTTGCTTTCTCGCTTCCGTTACATCTGCCTTTGCCCAATTCAGCAACTCACTGGTAGCCTCTGCCAATTGCCAAGGTATAACATCAGGAGCAAATAAACTCAACAACGCACCTACAAGCTGAGTTTTTTCATCCAGTTCTCGCCAGCTTAATTCAAAGGCGGCTTTCACTCCCAGCTGTGCTGCACTCAGGGTTGGCTGTCTCCGTTCTAGTGCTTCATCCTCTATGCGTTGCACTTTCAGCCGTTCCAACATTTCTGCTAAGGATAAATCTGGATCTTCAGCTAAATACTGTCCGACTAATTCCAACCCCAAGGGTAAATATCCCAGCCATTGACACAATTGTTTAGCTGTTGTTTCTTCCCGTTGTATTCGCTTTTCACCTACAAAAGCTGTTAGCAGTTCTAAAGCTTTGATTTCCGGGAGTACATCTAAGGAAATTTCCTTGACAAAATTGCGGTTGAGATTGCGTAAGCGGGTGGTGATGAGTACCCGGAAGCGGTTGGTTGTTGGTTGTAATTCTCGCAGATTCTCTAAATTAGTGACATCATCTAATACTACCAACACCAAACCCTCAGATGGTTGCCAATGCTGCCAACACCACCGTACTTGTTCTTGGAGGTTCAGCAGTTTTCCCCCCAATTCTTTTGGGATTTCTTGACCAATGTACAACAGATAAAATTGCACAATGCTAGCTGCTAATTCTGATTCTCTTGCATTTAGCCAGCAGATACCGCCAGGATAATCAGCTTCATGTCTTAATGCGTACTGGGTTGCTAGTTCTGTTTTGCCGATACCACCCATCCCAGCTACCGCCGAAATTGCTACGTTAGCCGACTGCTGCAATTTCTGATGGATATCGGTAAGTTCATTTTCTCGCCCAACAAACTCGACCGCGCCTTTGTAAATTAAATTGTTGGGGATATTTGGTGGAGAAGTCTGTTGTGATGACCCAAAATTGATGATTGGGTTGTTGATGTTAGTCTCGCCACCCTTAATGTTTATCCCTTGCCAATTCTCGTTGGTCATTTGCTGCCAAAGTTGAATGTGGGATTACTGATACTATTCTCGCCACCTTTGATATTTATACCTTGCCAGTTTTCTACCGTTGTCGGACTTTGCGCTTTAATAGCAGCGGTTAACTCTGCAATAGCCTTTGCCAGTTCTGGGTTAGCTTGTGCAGCAGTACTGGCTTGATTTCCTAATGCTTCGACAGCTTCCTTAATTTCCGAGTCTGCTTCTGCTGCTTTTTTTACCTCTTCTACCAACACAGCTTCACCAATATATTCTCGTTCTCCTGGTGGTAAGGCTGCTTGTGCGGCTGCGGTTTCTAAAGCGGCGGCTGTTTCAGGTGATTTAGCTTTAAGAACTTGCTTGGCTTTGTCTAAACCAGCATCCAAAGCCTTTTCTGTTGACCAATCGATGACCTTATTGCCGATTAAAGTTAAAAGAGCGATCGCACCGATGGTTATTGGTTCCATGTGGTTGAGTACGATATTAGACCATTACAAACGATTATAAGGAATTTTTTCAGTAAACTTAGGGAGATAATGATACAAACTTAGTAGCACAACAATTTTCTGTCCCTAGCCACGATATTTCTTGCTCTTAGCCGGAGTCTGAGAATAGTTTTTTCACAAGATGTTATGCGGTTGAGCTTTTGATATTCGTTAATGAGGCTTTTAGCTCCATTAATGAGGCTTTTTACTCCGTGAACGAGGCTTTTAGCTCCATTAATGAGGCTTTTTACTCCGTGAACGAGGCTTTTAGCTCCGTTAATGAGGCTTTTTACTCCGTTAATGAAGCTTTTAGCTCCATTAATGAGGCTTTTTACTCCGTGAACGAGGCTTTTTACTCCGTGAATGAGGCTTTTAGCTCCGTTAATGAGGCTTTTAGCTCCGTGAACGAGGCTTTTTGCTCCGTTAATGAGGCTTTTTACTCCGTTAATGAGCCTTTGAACTCCATTAATGAGCAGATGAGTAGGTTGGATTGAGGAACGAACCGCAAAGAACGCATAGACACGAAGTGGCTTCCCGAAGGGTAGGACACAAAGAAAGAAATGAGAAAGAAGTCAAGGCTATTTGGCGCAGCCTCACAAAGAAATCGCTGCTTATTCTAAAACATACTTCTCGGCAACTTTCCAATAGCGAGAGAACCGCTTCAGATCGATATAGCCGTCGTAATCAAAAAACGGTTCCACCTCTAGCACTTCCATAGCTAAAGCAGATTCAACTTCCTTGCAGATATTCGCAAAGCGCGGGCTAGGACTTGCTGTGGTAACAACTAAATCGGCATCATGCTCTTGAGCAAAGGCGACAATTTCCTGGGCTACATTACCACGCCGAATTTCCACAGGTAACTCTAGCAAGCATTCGTAGATAAAGGTAATGCGTTTGAGACTCAGTTGCCATTCTTCTATCAACGCATCGTCCCAAACCCAGATGGCTGGAACGTTAGGATATTGTTGGAGTGCAGGATTGTGGGGACTTAGACAGTCTCCATGTACCCAAACTATTGGTTTAGTCATCAGATTTCATGATTAGCGAGCCTATTTATGTTAACCACCACTGACAGGGGGAATTAACACCACTTCATCCCCATTTTGCAAGGGTGTATCCGGTTCGACAAATATTAAGTTAATCCCAAAGCGGGTAATATCTCGCAATTGGCGCAGTTCTGGATGTTCCGCAATCAAGCGATCGCATACTGCTCTCACCGGTGTACCATCGGGAAATTCTAACACCAATTCTGATGCTTTATAAGCTTCTTGATAAGCAGCAAATAACTTGACTGTTATAGTAATTACAGAATTAGACATAAACTTTTAGTATTCCCCAGCCATAAATCCGAGGATTTCTAGTTTTCAGATTTTACTCTCTCTAGTAGGGTTTCACCTACACAAGGTAATATTATTATGCTTTAGACTTAATTTTGAAACACAAAATTTTCTAGCGCTTATAATACTACTTTTTATATCGTCAAGTCACACTTTTTTATTTACTCATTTTTCAGAATAATTAACGATTGCCTCAGTAAAATAATTAAAAGTGTAATTTATAGAGATTTTTTATTATATACAATAATTAAGCCTTACAGCAAAGAAAAGTCTATAAATAGGATAGTAACCTGAAATAAGGCCTGTGCAATCATAGATGTAACATCAGTTTTAGTTCGTCAATATGATAAATAGTGATTAAATCTGCCATTAAATGATGTTTTAGATTTGTTGGTTCTCAAATCTAATTCATTAAATGATTAAAGGTAAACAAAGTAAAATGCAATCCGAATTCAACTTTTTTCAGCACTGGTATCCTCTGTTGCCAATTGAAGATATCGACCCCAAGCAACCAACATCAGTAACTCTTTTGGGACTTCGTTTAGTCGTATGGAAGCCCCAATCATCTGAAACTTACCGAGTATTTTTAGATCAATGTCCTCATCGCCTAGCTCCCTTGAGTGAAGGAAGGGTTGACGAGAAAACAGGCAATTTAATGTGTAGCTATCACGGCTGGCAATTTGATGCGCAAGGAATTTGTACCCATATTCCCCAAGCTGAAGATCCACAAATTGTTACTAAAAATCAACAAAATTTCTGCGTAGTTTCGCTGCCTGTACGCCAACAAAATGATTTACTTTGGGTCTGGCCAGATGCGAAATCAACTGCCAATGCTGATGCTACACCGTTACCTTTATCACCTTTAGTAGATGCTAGCAAAGGTTTTGTTTGGGATTCTTATGTACGTGATTTAGAATACGATTGGCAAACCCTTGTAGAAAATATTGCAGATCCTAGCCATGTTCCTTTTGCCCATCATGGATTTCAAGGCGATCGCGAACAAGCAAGACCCATCCCTCTGAAAGTTTTGCAATCAACACCAAATTTGATTGAAGTAAATAGTGAAGTATTCTATAAAACAAAAATTACTTTTGAACCACCTTGCCACTTGGAGTATGCGATTGGTATTCCTAACTCTGACAAGCAGATGGGACTCGTTACCTATTGCATTCCCGTGTCTCCAGGTAAATCAAGGATTGTAGCGCAATTTAGTCGTAATTTTGCCACAACACTTCATCGTTTAATACCTCGCTGGTGGACTCATATCAAAACTCGAAATTCGGTTCTTGATGGAGATATGATACTTTTGCAACAACAAGAGTACTTTCTTCAACAAAAAACATCAGTTGAAAGTTGGAAAACTGCTTACAAACTACCTACAAGCGCAGATCGCTTAGTCATTGAATTTCGGAATTGGTTTGATAAGTATTGTCACGGACAACTACCTTGGAGCGAAGTGGGTATTAAAGTTCCAGAAAGCCCAACAATCAACGAAGATCGCTCGGTGATGCTAGATCGCTACAAACAACATACTCAGCATTGTAGTAGCTGTCGTCAGGCCCTGAAAAATATAGAGCGATCGCAGGTAATACTTGTAGCGTACTTTATTATTACACTCTCAGTAGTTGCCCTTCTCCCTGATGCGCTGCGAGTCAAGCTAGGCTTACCCTTAATGATTACAGCCCTAATTAGTTTAGGAGTTTACACTTGGTTAAAATTCTGGCTTCGTCCTAAATTTTACTTTGTGGACTATATACACGCCCAAAGATAGGGGAGGTAGGGGTGCAGGGGAGATGGGGGAGTTTGGGTAGAGAGGGGAGAGAGGGGAGAAAATAAACACACTTTATTAGCTTTCCCTATCTTCCCCATCCTCCCACACTTCCCACACTCCTTGTTTGCCCCATGCCCAATAAAAAATGATCGTTAAAAAATCTGATCCAAACGCTGGAAATCTCGCTGCACCTCATTACACAAAGCTTTATTGTTGGGGTCAGTTTTGAGGGCTTTTTTGAGATAAATTCTGGCTTTTAGCACCTGATGTTGCTCGATTAGCACCCGTCCCCAAACTTGATAAGCAATAGCTTGCCACTGACGAACTTCTGTGTCTTCTGGTAAGCGATCTGCCAACGCTTCGACAAGTGCGATCGCTTGCGGATATCGTTTTTCTTTTAAAAATCGCTGCAACTGCTCGTAAGTCTTCCACTTGAGCCGCTCTTCTATGGCTGTAACACTTGGTGGCTTTGGTGTTGTCACTTGTTGGGTTTTCACCGAAGCTGCTGGTGCTTTCTCCTGCGGTGTTGCTGTTGCGTTTTTTCCCTCACGCGCAGACACCTGCGATTGACTCGCAGTGCCAACAGTATCTGTTGGTATGACTACCGTCAGCAGGAGTTTGTAAGCCTCTGTCAATGCAATAAATTTGTCTTTAGCTTTGTTGTCATCAGGGTTGATGTCGGGATGATATTGCTGCGCCAATCGTCTGTAAGACGCTTTGATGTCGGCAAAAGAGGCCCCCGATCTTAAACCCAATACACGGTAGCAATCTCCAAGATCCATCTTGAGCTATCAGCTATCGAATATTCAGCTTCAAGCTTTCCGCTTAAAGTCTGAAGTTATTAATAATAAAGATTTATATTCTAATTGAAAGTTCACGATTGACAATTTATTTTAGGTGTGGGGCATGGGGCATTGGGCATTGGGCATGGGGCATTGGAAACAATTTTGGATTTTGGATTTACGATTTTGGATTAGTTTTCAATCTAAAATCCAAAACCTAAAATTTCTTGTCCTCCTTGTCTTCCTTGTCCCCCCTGCTCCCTGCCCCTGTGCTACCTACTAAGGACGTTCTTCAATCACACGGTCAATCAAACCGTATTCTTTAGCTTCTTGAGCAGACATGAAAAAGTCACGATCCATGTCTTTTTCAATTTTGGCCAAAGTCTGACCAGTGTTATTGACATAAATCTGATTGAGCTGGTTACGAATCCGCAGAATCTCTCTAGCTTCAATTTCGATATCCGTTGCTTGTCCACGGGTTCCACCAGAAGGTTGGTGAATCATAATCCGTGAGTGAGGCAATGCCATGCGTTTGCCTTTGGTGCCAGCAGCCAAGAGGAAAGACCCCATTGAGGCGGCTAAACCCACGCAAATTGTTACCACATCTGATTTGATGTGTTGCATGGTGTCATAAATTGCCAAGCCGGAAGTAACCATACCACCGGGGGAATTGATGTACAAATAAATGTCCTTACCTGGATCTTCCGAGTCCAGGTATAACATAACCGCGATAATTTGGTTGGCAATTTCGTCATCAATGTCTCGCCCCAAAAAAATAATTCTTTCTCGGTAAAGGCGATCGTAGATGCTAATCCAATCTGTAAACTGCCCGCCGGGCATCCGGTAAGGAACTTTAGGAACACCTATAGGCATTTTTGCTACTCCATTTGTAATTTATTACTTAGTCCAAAGTCCACAATCCACAGTCAAAATGATATTGACCTTTGACTTTTGACTCTTGACTCATTAAAGAATGCTCGCAGGCAGAGGTGGATTGGCAAGTTCTTCTTTTTCAAAAACTCGATCGATCAAACCGTATTCCTTAGCTTGATAGGGAGTCATGTAGAAGAGGCGATCCATATCTTTGGTAATTTTTTCTGGGGTTTGCCCAGTGGTGCGAGATATGATATCAACCATTGATGCCTTATTTGCCAGAACTTCCTTCGCCCGAATTTGGATATCCGTTGCTTGACCTTGGGCGTAGCTCTTGGGCTGGTGCAGGATAATATTGGCGTTGGGTAAACTAGCGCGGCAACCTTTAGTACCGGCACCGAGTAGCATCGCTGCCATACCCATTGCTGAACCGATGCAGATAGTGTGGATGGGTGGCTTGATGTACTTCATGGTGTCATAGATGGCGAAGGCTTCGGTTTCAAAGCCAATCGGCTCGCCACTATAACCGGATGTGCCGGTTGAGTTGATATAAATTTTAATAGGCTTCTCGGGGTCGTCGGACTGCAAATAGAGTAGTTGCGCGACGATCAATTCTGTGACAGCAGGTACCAGGGGCATCCCAAGATAGACAATTCGCTCCTTCAACAATAGGGAAGGTAAATCTGGCGGCGGCGTCCGGTAAGAATTATCGCCGTAATAGGGGGCTTGAACAGCCTTGATGGGGGAAATGTCCATAGCAACTGATCGCCTGAAATTATGCCGTTAACTGTAATACATACTAGCGCGATGCTAGCTATCTTCAAGGTGTGGATTTCTGGCTAATGGTTCAGGGGGCTGAACATCTGCCAATCCTTAGCTTCTAAGATATTCTTGAATATAAGCTACTGCGATTTTAAGTTGCATATTTTTTCGTTAAGAGTCAGTGGTCAATGGTCAGTGGTCAAGATTAATTATTCTGGACTTTGGAATCTAGACTTTTGACAGATAGTTAAATGTATCTGTTTTCCGTAGCGCTAATGTTAAGCTTTGAAGTTATTTATAAAAATGTATATCCTTACTAGGAATTTTGCGTTATGAAAGTTAACTTACAGCCCGTCCTGAATGATAGTAATTTAGATGCTAATCAACCGAACAGCCAGCGTCAGTTATCGCTTTCGATTTCTGCGATCGGGGAAATTTTGGATCGCAATGTCCCACTTAATTTATGTTTAATTCTCGATCATAGTGGTTCGATGAATGGGCGACCTCTAGAAACTGTCAAGCAAGCGGCAAATCGTTTGGTTGATAGACTCAATCCAGGGGATCGTCTGACTGTTGTGGTTTTCGATCACCGGGCCAAAGTCTTAGTACCCAATCAAGTTATTGAAGACCGAGAACACATCAAAAAGCAAATTAACCGCTTGAGTGCTGATGGTGGGACGGCAATTGATGAAGGTTTGCGTTTGGGCATTGAGGAGTTAGCAAAGGGGAAAAAAGACACTGTTTCTCAAGTTTTTTTGTTAACTGATGGCGAAAATGAACATGGTGATAACGATCGCTGTTTGAAATTTGCGCAATTGGCTGCTAACTATAACTTGACTTTAAATACCTTGGGATTTGGTGACAACTGGAATCAGGATATTTTAGAAAAAATTGCTGATGCTGGTTTAGGCACGCTGTCTTATATTCAAAACCCCGATCGGGTAGTGGAGGAGTTTAGCCGCCTGTTTAACCGGATTCAAACCATTGGCTTGACTAATGCTTATTTACTATTCTCCCTGATGCCAAATGTCCGGCTAGCAGAACTCAAGCCAATTGCCCAGGTTTCTCCAGATACGATTGAGTTACCAGTGCAACCAGAAGGTGATGGACGCTTTGCCGTGCGTTTGGGAGACTTGATGAAGGATGTGGAACGGGTGATTTTAGCTAATATTTATCTGGGACAATTGCCCGAAGGTAAACAAGCGATCGCCAATGTGCAAGTCCGCTACGATGACCCCGCTAATAACAAGACAGGGTTATTCACGCCCAACGTCCCAGTTTATGTGAATGTAGCTAGAGTTTACCAACCTGCTGCTAATACTCAAGTACAACAGTCTATTTTGGCATTAGCTAAATATCGCCAAACTCAGTTAGCAGAAGCCAAATTGCAACAAGGCGATCGCGCTGGTGCAGCGACAATGTTACAAACTGCTGCGAAAACTGCCTTACAAATGGGAGATACAGGCGCAGCCACAGTGTTGCAAACTTCCGCCACTCGGTTGCAAGCTGGTGAAGAGTTATCGGAAAGCGATCGCAAGAAAACTAGAATTGTCTCAAAAACAGTTTTGCAGGATACTCCTCGCCAATGAAAGTAAAATTACTGTCGGTACTCAATGATAGTAATGTTGATGTGGCGCAAGCAACTAGCCAGCGTCAACTGGGCATTTCCATTTCTGCGATCGCTGGCGAATTTGATAGCAATTTGCCCATCAACTTATGCTTGATTCTCGATAAGAGTGGTTCCATGCATGGAAAACCAATCAACACCGTAATTCAAGCAGTAGAAGGATTACTCGATCGACTAAAACCAGGCGATCGCATTTCCGTTGTCGCCTTTGCTGGTTCAGCAGAAGTTATTATCCCCAACCAAGTAGTTCAAGACATCGAAAGCATTAAATCACAAATTAAAAACAAACTTAGCGCTAGCGGTGGTACGGTAATTGCTGAAGGTTTGGCGCTGGGAATTACAGAATTGATGAAAGGTACAAAAGGTGCTGTTTCCCAGGCGTTTTTGCTGACAGATGGACATGGTGAAAGCAGCTTGCGAATTTGGAAATGGGAGTTAGGGCCAGATGACAACAAACGCTGTCTAGAACTTGCTCATAAAGCAACTAAGTTCAACTTGACTCTCAACACCTTGGGATTTGGGACTAATTGGAACTCTGATTTACTAGAAAAAATTGCCGATGCTGGTGGTGGAACTCTAGCTTATATTGAGCATCCCGAACAAGCAGTAGATGAATTTAGCCGTTTATTTAGAAGGATTCAGTCTGTTGGGCTAACTAACGCCTACTTGTTATTGTCCTTAATGCCAAATGTCCGGCTAGCAGAACTCAAACCGATTGCCCAAGTAGCACCAGATACAATTGAGTTACCAGTGCAGCAAGAAGCCGATGGACGCTTTATTGTGCGCTTGGGAGACTTGATGCAAGATGTGGAACGGGTAGTTTTAGTCAATATTTATCTAGGCAATTTACCAGAAGGTAGACAAGAGATCGGCCATGTGCAAATCCGTTATGACGATCCATCTGTAGATAGACAAGGCTTACTTTCTGCGATCGCACCTGTGTATGCAGATGTGGTTCGCGTTTACCAGCCAAATCCCAATCCTCAGGTACAGCAATCGATTTTAGCATTAGCCAAGTATCGCCAAACTCAGTTAGCAGAAGCGAAATTACAACAGGGCGATCTCATTGGTGCTGCAACCATGTTGCAAACAGCCGCTAAAACTGCCCTACAGATAGGAGATAAAGGTGCAGCCACAGTATTACAAACTTCTGCCACCCGCCTGCAAGCTGGTGAAGAACTGTCGGAAGCAGACCGCAAGAAAACTAGAATTGTCTCAAAGACGATTTTACAAGATTAATTTAGGTGAGGGTGGGCGATCGCCTGCCCTTATAATTCATAATTCATAATTCGTAATTTATGAAAATCAATGATATTCATCACATAGCTATCATTTGCTCTGACTACGAACGCTCAAAAAAATTTTATGTAGAAGTTTTGGGTTTTCCGATTATTCACGAAACTTTCCGCGCTCACAGAAATTCTTATAAATTAGATTTACGAGTTGGCGAAAATAGCCAAATTGAGTTATTTTCTTTTCCCAATCCTCCACAAAGACCTAGTACGCCAGAAGCTTGTGGTTTAAGACATCTTGCATTTGCCGTTGATGATATTGAGCAAACTGTTATTGATTTACAATCGCAAGGTATAGAAGTAGAAAATATCAGAATCGATGAAATTACAGGCAAGAAGTTTACTTTCTTCAAAGACCCAGATAACTTGCCATTAGAGATTTATGAGCATTAATTCACCTTCTATTTTTTTGAGCTTTCCAGGTTCCTCCGTAAACATAAAACGGGTTGTTTTCACTTACTAAATTCCAACATTCAGGACAAACAAATATCCATTTACCGCCTTCTTCATATTTCACTCTGTACAAAATTGATGCAGATTGACTACAGCTATCGCATAATTTAACTCGAATTTTACTTGGCATTCTTCTTATACAAATACAGCATGTACGCACTAATTGCTAAAATTGCAATATGTTTGACAACATTTGCAAATTCCTCGCTGAAAATTTCTCCTCAGACTTCGCTACGTGGTTGTTAGGTGAACCCATCACTTTAACGGAACTGAGTCCTCAAGAATTATCCCTTGAACCGATTCGTGCTGATGCGCTGATTTTGCTACAGTCAGCACAAAATATACTGCATCTAGAATTTCAAACCCAAATTGATGCTGAAATCCCTTTTCGGATGCTAGATTATCGGGTTCGCGTTTATCGCCGATTCCCAAAAAAAGCAATGCATCAAGTCGTAATCTATCTCAAACAGACAAACTCAGATTTGGTGCAACAAAATACATTTTCAATTCCTAAGACGCGCCATGAATTTACAGTTATCAGACTTTGGGAACAACCGACTGAAGTATTTATAAGAACGCCTGGACTGTTACCCTTTGCAGCATTAAGCAGTACAATTGAACCAGAAGTAGTGCTTAATGATGTCGCACAACAAATTAACAGCATAACGGAATTGAAAGCTCAAAGTAATATTGCTGCTGCTACAGCAGTTTTAGCTGGTTTAGTATTAGATAAAGAGGTGATAAAACGAGTTTTGAGGTCAGATATTATGCGTGAATCAGTAATTTATCAAGATATTCTAGAAGAGGGTAAGGCAGAAGGTAAAGCCGAAGGTAAAGCTGAGGGTAAAGCCGAAGGTAAGGCTGAGGCTTTACTTGAAGTGGCGAGAAATCTAATTAATACTGGTATGCCATTAGAACAAATAGCAAATGTTACCGGCTTATCAACAGATCGGTTAGAGAATTTACAGGCGGAATTAGGGAGCAACGATAAACAATAGAGTTCATTCTTTCTTGATTAAGTTAGTCTCATGAATATAATAAACAATCGGTGCAGTTAACCTACACCGATCGCTAAATTCACTTGAAGTAAACATTCTATTGTCTTATGCCAATGCTGAAGCCTGTGGTTTAGCAAAAATCATGCGTCCTGCGGAGGTTTGTAAAGCACTGGTGACTACCACTCGCAATTCACCACCTACATAACTGCTACCTTCTTCCACGACAACCATTGTGCCATCATCTAGGTAGCCAATTCCCTGACTGGGTTCTTTACCTTCTTTGAGAATCTTCAAATCAAGGTTATCACCAGGTAAATAGGTGGGACGTACAGCGTTAACTAAATCATTGACATTCAAGACTGGTACTTTCTGCACGCTAGCAACTTTTGATAGATTGTAGTCGTTAGTTAGCAGCGTACCGTTGATTTCTTGCGCGAATCGCACTAACTTGGCATCTACTGTGGGAATATCTTCGTAGTCAGATGGGTTGATGAGAATGCGATCGGGATAAGCTTCTTTAATGCGGTTGAGAATTTCTAGTCCTCGCCTTCCCCGCACCCGCTTTTGGTCTTTACTAGCATCGGCTACTTGTTGCAATTCTTGTAAGACAAACTGCGGTACGATAATTTGCCCTTCTAGAAAGCCGGTTTCTAAAAGTGTTTCAATGCGACCATCAATAATACAGCTAGTATCTAACACTTTAGTATTGGCAGGTTTGAGAGTCCCTTCCGCTACCATTGTTTCTACGGTGTTGGGATTAATGAATCGCAATAAACCTCGCCCGTGGGTGTCAGCCAAATTCATACCAGTGACGGCTAGTATAATACTGCCGACAACTGCCACTAAGGGCTTAATAAAACTAAAATCGGGCGGAATAGGTAGCAAAAATAGCGGGGCTAGCATCAAGTTGGCTAACAATAGTCCAATCACCAAACCGATCGCCCGCGTTAAGATCATTTCCAGAGGCATTTCTCTGACTTGTGCTTCTAAGCGACGATATGTCGTTTGGAAACTCAGCCCAACTGCACCGCCAATAATGGCGGCAAAGACGGCAACAACTAAGCGTAAAGCTTCTAGGTTTGTCACCCGATCTAGCGAGCCATTGGGTAGTAGTTCAATGCTATAGAACCCTATTCCCGCTGCTGCTAGGATAAATGAGAGAATAATAATTGCATCCAGCATGGTTTTTTTGTTTTCCTGCAACTGGTATTAACCGAAAGAGTTTAAGTATTTTTTATTTCATCGGCAAAACAGATTGATAAATGTTTACTTAACTCTAGGGGTTTAAGCAGGCAATATCTGCAAATATTATAACCAAATAGTTTTAACTTTATATTTTTCATTGTTTTGTTGTAAAACGATAAAACCCTTAAATAAACTACTAAATTTTTATTGTTTTTAATTCTCAGGATGATTAATTTTATTATTTCTCACAATGAATAAAAAGGTTAATTTTTATAGCGTTCCCAGTTCTGCTTATGTGCATATTCCATTTTGCAGACGTAGGTGCTTTTATTGTGATTTTCCAATATCTGTTGTGGGCGATCGCTTGCGTGGTGAAACATCTGGTACTATCTCCCAGTATGTGGAACTGCTAACTCAAGAAATCAGCACTACACCGATATTTGGTCAACCCTTAAAAACAATTTTTTTCGGTGGCGGAACTCCTTCGCTACTCTCAATAGAGCAGTTACAACAGATACTAGAAGCACTAGAAAGGCGTTTTGGTATTGTACCAGGAGCAGAGATTTCAATGGAAATGGACCCTGGCACGTTTGATTTAGCACATATAGCAGGCTACCGCAGTCTAGGGGTGAATAGGGTAAGTTTGGGTGTACAGGCTTTTCAAGAAGAGTTACTCAAAGTTGCTGGGCGATCGCACTCAATTGCAGATATTCTTGCATCTGTGGAATTAGTCCGCAAAGTCGAGATACCCGAATTCAGTTTAGATTTGATTTCTGGTTTACCGCATCAGTCTTTGGATCGTTGGCAGGATTCTCTAACAAAAGCTGTGGGGTTATCTCCAACTCACATCTCTATCTATGACCTTACCATTGAGCCGGGTACGGCTTTTGGTCGTTATTACAAACCAGGCGATCGCCCTTTACCCACAGATGAAACCACAGTCAAAATGTACCAGATGGCACAGCAAGTTTTGACTGGTGAGGGTTACGAGCATTATGAAATCTCTAACTATGCCCAACCTGGCCATCAATGTCAGCATAATCGGGTTTATTGGGAAAATCGTTCTTATTATGGTTTTGGTATGGGTGCGGCCAGCTACGTGCAGGGTAAACGGTTTACTCGTCCCCGTAAGACTAAGGAGTATTACCAATGGGTAGAAGCCGGGTGTGTAATTGATTGTGAAGCCACACCAGCAAATGAAGTTTTGTTAGAAACTCTCATGTTGGGATTGCGTTTGGCTGAAGGTGTTAGTTTAACGGCGTTGGCGACAAAATTTGGGGAAGAGAAAGTAGAAGAGATTGATAAGTTTTTACAGCCGTATTTTCAGAAAGGTTGGGTAGAAGTTAGCAAGGGACGATTGCGGTTAAGCGATCCCCAAGGATTTTTATTTTCTAATGTCATCTTGGCAGAGTTATTTGCAGAATTGGGTGAATAATTTCGTAGTTAGAACTTTGTTCACTGAAAGCGTTCCCGCAGGGTAGCAACTACTGAACCCGAAGGGAAGCAATCGCAAAGGTGTTGGAATTGCTTCCCTCCAGTCGCAATGACAAGTGTTCAACTGGAAATGATATCAATCAGTATGACGCTCTGAAAAAGATACATAGGCGCAAGCGACATCTAAGTGTGAATCTATTAGGGCTAGTTTTGCGGATATTGGTCAGATCTACCAGTCTTCGGTAAACGAGAAACCACATGAACTTCGGGGAGAGTCTCACAAAAATGTACAATCTAGGCCCACATCAGCTTACCAAGCCTTTCAAATCTTGCTGATTAGGCATTTATAAGCAATATTTATGAGATAGATGACTTTTTTATATATTTAATAACTCTACTTTTACGAATTTAAAGGAATATTAAGTTTAAAATGTTATGTAATCATGACATTCAATAATAATTAAACAAAGTTCTTAAGTTTGCATTTATGGGTGGAGACAAATCTTGCCCTAAAAATGCTGATTTATTCAGTGGAAGCCTTGTCTAACAATTAGATATGAGGCTGAGATTTTGCATTGCAGATTCAGCATTTATTCAAACTTGAGACATTTGTTTCCCAATGAACTGGAGTAATTTCCTTTGTTAATTCCTAAATTTGAGGGTGACAAGGGAAGTATTGTGCAGCTAACTTTTCTAAAGTTGCTGTTTTTTTGATGTGGTTGTTGATGAGACTTACAAAAAACTATGCTACCCAAAGAGCGAATTAATTACACATATCTGCCCAAGTTAAATTCCAAAAGCATTTCCTTGAAATGGAAAAATTACTGTGTTAAGCTCTGCGGCAGCAAGCGTTCAGTCCCTCTAGATAGACCCCATCACAGACATATTTTCTGGTCTTGGCTTGGTAGTTTTATTGGAATAGCGGCAACTGCTTACCTCTCTGTCAAAACTAATTCTCCTTTGCTAATGGCTCCCTTTGGTGCTACTAGCGTTTTAATATTTGGTATACCTGACAGTCCTTTAGCCCAACCTCGTAATGTGATTGGCGGTAATTTTATAGCTGCTCTAGTCAGCCTCACTATTCTGCATCTTTTCGGATCGGAACCTTGGGCGATGGGAATGGCGGTGGCGACAGCCATCGGGATGATGCAGCTAACTGGTACTTTACACCCGCCTTCGGGAGCAGTGGCATTAGTTGTGATGATGACAAAAGCTCAATGGCAATTTCTGTTCACACCTGCTCTAGAAGGTTCGATAATTTTGGTACTCTGCGCCGTAGTTTTCAATAATCTGGCACAAGAGAGGGTTTATCCCAAGTACTGGCTGTAAGCCAAGATTTAATGCTTTGCTTGAGCAGCAATCTCAGTTGCTAGAGTTTGCTGCACGTAAAATTAGGAAATAACAACTATTTCTTGCCATTCTTGGGCATTCTTGACTGAAGATAGCTGTTTGCTGCCTTGTGAATGTTGATAGCGGCGCAAAACAGCTTGAATATTTTTTTTAGATACTTCTTCCCCAACGGCTAAAGACAGCGATCGCCACAACTGAGAACCAACTTGTTTAATATAGTCGTGTTCATAACTCAACTGCTTGGCAATTTCTGCATAAGTGCGTCCCAGCCAACTTTCTACAAACACCGCAGATTGAGTGTCATTGAGCTTTTGCCCAAACTGAGTAGAGCATAAGAGAATATCAACTAGGTTTAGGGCCTCTTGTGCTTTCATTTTCAATCAGCTTCTCTATATAGTTGAACTTTGTGAGATTTCACTTGTTCAAGAGCAGATTACGTTAACCTTTACATTTTTTTACAGTAATTACTCACTTTTTCTCACCGACAAGGCGATCGCTCTTAGATTACTATATGGAATTGTCCGTACAGATAAATTTCTTTCCCAGCGAATCACCAGGAGATCAGTTATGAAATTTGGTATTGATATGGGGCACAATTGCCCTCCTGACACAGGAGCATTAGGCGTCAAGAAAGAAGATATTTTAACTAAAGAAGTCGGTACGCTGCTAATGCAAAAATTAAAAGCAGCTGGTCATACTGTTATTGATTGTACTCCTCAAACAGCTAGTAGTGTTACAAATTCTCTGCTTCAAAGAGCAAATAAAGCGAATGCAAATAATGTAAATATTTTTGTTTCTATTCATTTTAATGCATTCAACGGTAAAGTTAATGGTACAGAAGTTTTCGCTATTAGTAACGCTTCTAAAGGAATAGCTCAATCAGTTCTCAAAGAGATTGTGAAACTTGGATTTAATAATAGAGGTGTTAAAAATACAGGTTTATTTGTTTTGAAAAATACAAATATGCCAGCTATTTTAATTGAGTGTTGCTTTTGTGACTCTCAAACAGATATGGATATCTTTGATGCTGAAAAAATGGCTGAAGCCATCAAAGATGGATTAATTGGTGAATCAAAAGAAGAACCAGTCAAAGCTGATAAAGATCGCGTTTTGGAGATTACAACACCAACTATTTTAAAACCATCTACAGAGCAATCATCAGATCTACCTAAAGAGTCTTTAGTTGAGATTGCTCCAGGAAAGTACCCAGTTTTAGATGCTCGTTTTGAAGAACACCATTATTGGGTGAAGTGGCCTGACAAAACTAAAGCTAACCGAGACACACATTTTATTTTTGCTGGACACTGCAAGATTGACTAAAAATTGAGTAAAACATTCAATTAAAGGAGGTGTGTTAGGCGCACGAGATGCTTTTTCGTCCATTTGTGCAACTAACACATCCATATAAGCGTATGTTCGCTTAGGCTCATCTAGAATCTATATGTTAAAAAAGTACTGAAAGTCTAAAATATTACAGCATATAAGGTATTTTTCCAACCTATTTACCATTAGTCCCCTGAATCTTAAAATTGCTAAGGGTATGTTGAAAAAGGAATAAAGTAATATGAGTTTGACAGAGTCTAGCTACGTTTTTGCTAATTCCCAACATCTCAGAGAGATTGAAAGACTGCAAACAATTGAAACAGTATTTGATCCAGCCAGCCGACGACGAATTTTAGCAACAGGTTTGACAACCGATTGGCGATGTCTGGAAGTAGGAGCTGGGGCTGGCTCAATTATGCGATGGATGGCAGATATAGTAGGCAAAAATGGTAGTGTTGTTGCTGTAGATCTAGATACTCAGTTTTTAAAAGATCCACTGCCATCTAATGTTGAAGTATTAAAAGAAGATATTCGCCATCTCGCGCTGGAGAATCAATCTTTTGACCTGATTCATGCGCGTTTTGTTCTGATTCATATACCCGATTTTCGAGTTGCTTTGTCCCAAATGCTGAGTCTGCTAAAACCAGGTGGATGGATTGTACTTGAGGAACCTGATTTTGCGGCGGCGAGGGCTATTGTGGGTAATTCAGAAACACTCCAGTCTGTGAATAGAGTCAATCAAGCTATTCTGCGGATGTTTACAAATAAAGGACTAGATTACGCTCTGGGGGTAAAGTTACCTGCTATCTTGCAAAGGCTAGGATTACAAAATTTATCTGTAGAGAATGATACACCTCTAGCCAATGGTGGTTTTGGGATCGCAACAGTGATGAAAATGTCTGCTATACAACTTGTAGAGAAATACATTGCAACTGGTCAAGCAACTGATCATGATATTGAGCAGTATTGTCAATTTGCTGACGATCCAAGTACTTGGGCTATCTATCACGCCACAGTGGGAGTTGTTGCTCAACAAGGAGCAATTGAATAATCCTCAAGGCTAGGACTAAAGTCCTGACTAAGAAAGTTATTTATAAATATTTAAAGGAGGTTGCTTCGGTAAGCTGACTGTCACTTTAGTTCCTTGCCCCATTTGACTGGACAAAGTAATATTGCCTCCATGTAACTCTACACAAGATTTAGCGATCGCTAACCCTAAACCTGTCCCGGGAATTGTACCAACGTTACTTCCACGACTGAAGGATTGGAATAAGTTTTCTTGATCTGCTGTTGGTATGCCAATCCCCTCATCTTTAATGTAAAACATCACCGCTGATTCTGTGCCAATCAGGTAAACCTCTACACTACCTCCATGAGGAGAATACTTAATAGCATTAGAAATTAAATTCACAAATATTTGCTGCAAAAGCCCGCGATCGCCCCAGAAGTCTTTGTGATTTCCACTGGTGTTAAAAATTAATTCATGTTGCTCTGTCAATGTCTCTCGTGCTTGTTCGATGAGATCGGAGAAAAATTGCAGCAGATCGAGTGGGATGGGCTTAAACCCGGTTTTGTCGAGTTCAATTTGGTTAACCATCAGCATATCATCCACAAGTTTAGACATTGACCTGGCTTTTTGCTCAATAATTCCCAACAACCTTTGTTGTTTAGATTCATCCAATTGCCTGCCATATTTAATCACAGTTGATGCAGCAGCCAAGATGGAAGTTAACGGTGTGCGATACTCATGGGAAACTGTGGCTACTATTTGGGATTTAAATGCATTGAGTTGCTTTTCTTTGACAAGCGCTGCTTGCGTTTGCGCCAACAATTCAGCCTGTTGAATAGCGATCGCTAGTTGTACTGACAATTCATTGAGTATTTCTACTTCATCCGCTTGCCACTCTCGTTCTCCTGAACTGTGGTGAGCAATCAACAAGCCCCAAAGCGGATCTTCTAGTTTGCCATTATTACTCAAATGAATGGGAACTACTAAATTTTCCTTGGTCTTAAATTGTTCTAATAGATTGAAGTAACTATGACTCAAATCAGCTTCATAAACTTGAGAAATGGCTAATTTACATCCCCAATAATGGTTTTCGCCCCCCACCTCATGACAGATATCTTGGATATTATGGTTTGGTAGTACAGTCTCCCATGACTCAACGGAGGAGGCTACAGTCTTACCGCCATTCTCTGGGGCAAACTGATACACCAAGACGCGATCGCACTTGAGAAGCTGTTGTACCTCCACCACCGCCGTATTTAAAATTTGCTCCAAATCGAGAGATTGACGAATTCGTAACGCTGTCGTAGCAATTAAGCGCTGTCGTTCTCGATTTTTACACAGCTGGGCTTGCAAGCACGATTGTTTGATGGCATTGCGAACAGCTAGTTGCAGTACATCTGGTTTCAGATATTGCTTGACTAAATAATCTTGGGCACCCCGTTTCATTGCCTGCACGGCAACCTCTTCATCACCCCGCCCAGTCAGCATAATCACAGTCGGTGGTGTATCAAATATTTCTTTCTCCAGCCGATCAAAGAGTTCCAAGCCACTCATGTCAGGTAGGCAGAAATCTAACAGAATGACATCGCAATGATTTTTTTTACACAAGGCTAGTCCGCCCTCTGCACAGTCTGCCTCCAAAATTTGGTAGGACTGGTAAGGATCTTGTAAAAGATACCGACGATAAATTTTTCGATCCGCTGCACAATCATCCACGATCAGTAGCGTCCATGTGTCCACCATAAAAGTATGAGGATCTGGGGAATATAGAGATTTTTTGCTCTAGGTTGCAATCTCTTGCATAATTCTAAAAATAATCTAAAATAAATATAAATAAAATCTAAAGTTTAGTGAAAAAACTTAAAGCAAGCGACTACCGTGCCAAGAACACTACGTAAGTACTAAGTCGTCAGCAAGGAATTGGTGGTAATTCTGAGAAATCAGCAGAGAGAGGGGGAAACAGCCTGATGCGGAGAACGAAGCGATCGCGAAGACACAGGGGAGGACACTTGCTTATGGAGGTTTCCCCGGTTGAACAGAGTGTCTCTCATACAGACTCACTCAGAGCCTCTATGCAGTCTGGATATCAAATCCCAGCACCAACAGACGAATACAGTCTGCTGCTGTACCGCGCTCCGCGTCCTTTTCTGCTTCTAGCTACCTCATCAACCAGAAATACACAAATTAACGTGACACTGGTGGAGTGTTAGTTTCCAACCAATAGTCTACAAATGCCTGAATCGTCTTTCGCAATCCTTGCGCATCCATAGGCTTGACGAGATAGCCATTTGCACCTTTTTGGTAACACAATTCAATATCCCTAGGGTTGGATGATGTGGTGAAAACAACAATAGGGATGTCTCTATAAGTTATATCTTGCTTGAGGCGCTCTAGGATATCACGACCGTCAATCCCTGGTAAATTGAGGTCGAGCAGAATCACAGAGGGTCGCAGCACTGCACTAGAATTTTCATTGCTGCTCTCTTTATAGAGCAAATCTAAAACCTCGTCCCCATTGGTACAGCGATATATAGGGTTCTGGACAGCCATGCGTCG
This sequence comes from Aulosira sp. ZfuVER01, assembly GCA_034530615.2. Lineage (GTDB taxonomy): Bacteria > Cyanobacteriota > Cyanobacteriia > Cyanobacteriales > Nostocaceae > Aulosira. The sequence goes on along the minus strand of JAVRCV020000052.1, from coordinate 110,141 downwards.
CATCAGGCGTTGCAGCATCCTAAAATCTTCATTGCTGTCCTCAACAACTAGTAGAGGTTCATGAAGTTTCGTGGTCATTAGTTGTCTTAACAAAATGTAATAATTAAAAGATTTTTGTTACTTATCTTAAACTATTCCAGGGAAAAATAGAACGTCGAGCCAATGCCTACAGTAGATTCAACCCAAATCTGACCGTTATGAAGTTCGACAATCTTCTTAACAATAGCTAGCCCCGCACCTACTCCTCCGCCGTATTTTTCCTGGGAGTGAAGTCGCTTAAACAGTCGAAAGATAGTTTCGCGATGATGTTCTGGAATCCCAATACCGTTATCTCGGACATAAAACAGAGGGGCGGCTAAAGTTTGCTGCTGCTCAGAGGGATCTAAATAGCCAATCTCAACCCATTGCTCGGCTTTATCGTTGTATTTCAGCCCATTAGCAATCAGGTTACTAAAGACTTCGTTAACCAGAACTGCATCACATTGAATTGTTGGCAAAGGTTGAGGAATGCGAATATCCAAAAGCTCAGAATCTTGACGACTAGCATGAAAGACATCAAGTAACTGGTTGAGCAATTCGTTGAGATCAGTGGCTTGCTTACGCAGTTGTGCTTTTCCTAACTGGGCGAGTCGCAGCAGCGCATTAATCAGAGTTTCCATGCGCACTGATAAAGTCACTACTGTCTCTAAGCACTCAATACCGTCATCATCGAGAATTTGACCGTAATCTTCTAAGATAATTGTTGAGTAATTATATATACCTCGCAAAGGTTCCTTGAGATCGTGGGAAGCCGCATAGGCAAAAGAGGCTAGTTCGCGGTTGCTGCGTTCTAACTCTAGGTTAATTTTGGCTAACTCATCTGCTTTAGAAAGTACAATACCAACGATGGCATTCCTGAGAGCGATCGCACTATCAAGTTCACATTGTTTCCACGGTAAAGAAGTTAATTGTACCGTTTCTTGCCATTTGGCAAAGGATTTTCGCGGCCCCAAAGTAATAGTGCCATCTGCTTTTTCAATTTGAACAACAGCTTCATTGGGATTACCTGCCCAATTGACCGTTTGGATAACTTCAGGACGAAACCAGAGAATGTAATAGCGTCGGACTTGAGAAATTCGCAGTAGTAATAAGCCACTAGCAGTATCTTTAAAGGCAGTGCTATCAGGGTAAAGCTGCGGTAGAGAATCGGTGGAAAACAGATTTTCTTTGACTTGAGTATCTGCCCATTCCATTAGAGTCCGAACTTGCTCAACATTGGGTGTTGCACCTACAAGTGTGATTTCATTATCTAAACAAACTGCTGCTCCAGAGGCACTAACAACATCTAATAAGCGGAGTTCTGGTTTAATTAGAGCATCGATAAAATTATCTGCTTGGGAAATAGACTCAATAAACTCAGACTGTAGAGATTTAAGTTTGACTTTATAATCTAATTCCAATTGATTAACTTTGTGCGTTAACTCTGAAGATACAATCCGTCCCAAAAACTCGCAGATTTGACGGATTTCGTGGGAAATATGCTTAGGTGTGTGATGATGGCAGGAAATTAAACCCCAAAGCTGCTGTTCTTGAATCAGCGAGATTACCAAAAGTGACGCCACACCCATATTGTGGTGATATTCAAGACAGCATGAATCAACACTTCTAAGTACAGATAGGCTTAAATCGAGAGGTTGATGTGTAATGGGGTTTTCAGTGGGAACTAGCTTAACTGGTTTAGCAGTTAAATTAGGGATAAATCGCAGTAAACAACGTGTGTATAAATCTCTGGCTGACGCTGGAATATCTGTAGCAGGATAATGTAACCCTAAATATGTTGGTAAATCCTCTCGTTTGGCTTCAGCAATGACGGAACCTGCTGCGTTACGATCGAATTGATAGACCATGACTCGGTCAAAATCTGTGATTTCTCGGATTTCTGTTGCCGCTAGATGCAAAAATTCTGTCAGGTTCGATGTCTTTTGCATTTGGGCGATCGCTTCATTGACCAAAGCATGGAAACTTAAGAAACTCACCTCAGATGTAGAGTCAATCAATTCTAGTTCCAGAATGACAACATCTTCTATACGATGGGCAATACAGTCGAAGTATTGTTTTCCATTAAAAGTATTTATTGATACTTTGTAATAAGATAGACTACCAATTTTTTTTGACCAGCATTGTTTAATAGCTGCAACTTGTTGCTGGTCTAGCAAGATATTTAGAGGTTGTCCAAGTAATTCTTGGGTAGTTTTGCTTAAGTAGTCCAGGGTATTATCGCTAACTTGCAGTATCTCTAGCTGAGGACTAAGAACCAGCAATACACCATGAGGTTGGATTGAGCCAGGGATGTGAATTGGTTTGCGATCGTGGTTAGTCAAAGAAGCAGTTTGGACAGCGTTGTCTTCTGACTGGCTCATAATTCATTTAATGAAAAGCCTCTTTTACAATACCGCAATTAAATTTTATATTTCTTTAAGCATCGACTAAAAAGTATAATTATCCAGCAAATTCTCCTCTACTCCCCCGTTGTGCATTGACTGGGTAGATGTGAGCGATCGCTCTTACTCTATAAATATCAGAGAGAGTGTGAGGCGATCGCCTGACTCGATACGGGTGAGATTGAAATTAATATGCTGTGGTTAATAGTCAACGTCTGATAATGCCCAAGAAAATCAGAGAGTTAAAACAATGGCTACGTCAAGTAGGCTTTACTGAACTCCCAGGAAAAGGAAGCCACACTAACTGGATACATCCCTTATATGCTGGAAAGCTAACAGTTTCAGGCAAAGATAGTTCTGACGCTAAACCCTACCAAGAAAAGGATGTGCAACAAGCTATAAAAGAGGTAGAGGAGAAACGACAGCAGGACAAGCAGGAAGATGAGTAAATTTAAGTATCAAATGTTAATTCAATGGTCTGAAGAAGACAGCTGCTTTCTGGTTGGATTTCCTGATTTTCCTGGACAACGTTGGCGGACTCATGGCGATACTTATGAGGAGGCTGCGGCAAACGGTATTGAAGCTTTAGAGTCTTTAATTATGGCTTATGAAGCCACAAATGAACCTCTTCCGGAGCCAACTGTTAATCAAGCTGCCTAATCGCGCTTGCTAAAAACGTTTAACGCTTGTGATGTTCATGCGATTGCGCTTACTCTATAAATACCAGGGAGAGAGTCAGGCGATCGCAAACCACTTACTTCGAGGTCGGCTTTTATAGGTAAGATTGAAGCCATCACCTAATTTTTAATCAAAGCTCGACAAGATCTGAAAGTAGTTTTATGATGAATCTAACAACTTGACGTTTGGCAAGTCGAAGCGAGGGCAAAAACCCTAGGGGATCTGCCAAAATCGCCAGAACCTTGACAAGTTAATAATTACAGCGTTTCAACAATTCGGGAAGATGCAAATTATTTGCAATAAGAGCGGCTGAAAATGACCTTTTTTTTCGACCCGTCAAAACCCTTCCCAGGAAACTTACTCTGTAAGAGTTTCAGCACCGAGGTGTTTCCACTAACTATTACCCCGCAAGGGGATTGAAACGTTTGCAATCTGTAGGTTTAGCTGACGATAAGCAGCGGTTTCCACTAACTATTACCCCGCAAGGGGATTGAAACTAGTGAATCCTCCTTTACTTCGCTACTTCGGTGGCAGTTTCCACTAACTATTACCCCGCAAGGGGATTGAAACTCCTAGAATCAATTGGCTCTGGGTGGAGACCCAACCAAGTTTCCACTAACTATTACCCCGCAAGGGGATTGAAACTTAAAGCATCTGGGTTCACTGCTGCTAGTGCAGTTTCCACTAACTATTACCCCGCAAGGGGATTGAAACTCCCTTCTAGGGTTTGTGGGCTTCCACCCTGGAAAGTTTCCACTAACTATTACCCCGCAAGGGGATTGAAACTTCTGTGATTAGAAACTACATAAACTAAGAAAGAGTTGTTTCCACTAACTATTACCCCGCAAGGGGATTGAAACTGGACATATTTAAAACGTATGGCAATAGATATTAGTGAGTTTCCACTAACTATTACCCCGCAAGGGGATTGAAACGAAGATTTAGACTTAATTTATATAAATTTAGGTTTCCACTAACTATTACCCCGCAAGGGGATTGAAAGATTCATTTGAGCCAATCACAATTCCTATTTTAGATTTGGGGTTGGGAATCACTCTCTTGGTCTGGCTTGGTGTGAATTCATCTGACATAATCATTTTTCAAATTGGTATTAAGTATATTAAATTGCACTAATACTGCTAAATCAGAATGATGCTCAGATGACCCATCACATTTTAAAAGCAACCAAAGAAACAGTTCATCTCGGTGGTTTTTCGCACTTGCTATCACCTGTGTTAACTGTTGATTCTGGTGACACCGTTGAGGTAGAAACTTACAGTGGTTATTATGTGTACGATAAAGCACCACCTGAGTTTGTTAACCCAGAATTTCTGGATATCTGCCAAAATTTATCCTCAGAACGTAAAATTGCCGGGGGGCCGCATTTGCTAACAGGGCCAATTTATGTGCGGGGTGCGGAACCAGCAGATGTTTTGGAAGTACAATTAAAAGCGATCGCACCAAGTTTACCTGTAGGTTTCAATGCAATTCGTGCAGGTTGGGGAGCTTTACCAGAAAGATTTCATCAACCAGCCTTAAGATTTATTCCCCTCGATTTAGAAAACAAGATTGCTGAATTTCCTCAAGGTACTGGCATCAAAATTCCCCTCAAACCATTTTTTGGTATCCTTGGTGTTGCTACTCCAGAACTATCTCGCACTTCTATTCCTCCTGGTAGTTATGGGGGTAATATTGATAACCGAGAATTACAAGCAGGTTCTCGCTTATTTTTGCCGATTTTTATTCCCGGTGCATTATTTTCTGTTGGTGATGGTCATGCAGCACAAGGAGATGGTGAAGTGAATGTCACTGCTATTGAAACTTCTATGAACGGTTCAATTAAACTGAAGGTTCGTAAAGATTTACATTTAACAACACCAATCGCTGAAACTCCTACCGATATCATAACTATGGGCTTTGGTAAAACCTTAGATGAAGCCTTAGAAAAAGCCTTAAAAAATATGATTGATTTTCTAGAACGCTTCACACATTTATCGCCAGAAGATGCTTATGTGCTGTGTAGTTTAGCAGTAAATTTTCGGATTACCCAAGTTGTGAACAGTCCCCAAAAAGGAGTTCATGGTATGCTGCCTAAATCAATTTTGTCTGGGACAATTAGTTTGTAACTTCTTATGTCTAATATTCTCGTTCAACTGTTACTAATTGGTTTAGTTGCTGGTGTCGCTGGCGGAATGTTTGGTATTGGTGGCGGAGCAATAATGGTGCCAGCAATGGTCTTACTTATGGGTCTAGATCAGAAGTTTGCCACAGGTACTTCCATTGCTGCACAAATATTACCAATTGGGATTTTAGGAGCCGCAGTTTACTATCGCAATGGTCAGCTGAATATCAAATATGCTGTGATTATTGCAGTTGGTTTAGTAGTGGGTAATTTATTTGGAGCATTGTTTGCAAATCAGCCGTTTATTAGCAGCGAGACCATGAAAAAATTGTATGGTATCTTTTTGCTACTCCTAGGTGCTCGCTATTTAATTAATCGCTGAAAAGTTTAGTTAAGCTTTGCTAAAATTGTGGCTAAACTTTCACCCAGTTTTTCAATAGATTGCTGTTGCTTTTCATCTTTTAATGAATCGTCAGCATTGAAAGCTTCGTAAGCTTTGGAGACAGCTATTTGATCGGGAAGCACTAAAACTCTGATGTTTCCTAAAATACTGCGCAGATGAACCAATCCCCGCAAACCACCTAGTGCGCCAGGGGAAGCACTCATCAGCGCAGCCACTTTGCCTGTAAAAGCTGCTAGAGGCGGTTCGTTTGGCGCGGGACGAGATGCCCAATCGATCGCATTTTTCAAAACTGCGGAAATTGAACTGTTATATTCAGGCGAAGCAATCAAGAACCCTTGATGCGAAAGTAACAATTCTTTAAATTTACCTGCGTTTTCAGGTTGTCCTTGTTGCTTTTCGAGATCCTCATCGAAAAGAGGCATGGGTAAATCGCGCAGATCTAAATAAGTGACTTCCGCACCTGCTGACCTAGCACCATTCGCGGCAATTTTAGCCAATTTTTTGTTGTAAGAATCTACGCGAGTACTGCCAGCAAAGGCCAGAATTTTCGGTGTATATGTCATAGGTATAAATGCTTTAAGGTTGATAGTTTGACAAATCCTAATGCATTATCCGGTTTTGTAGCTGGCACAATTTGCTACATTAGATTTTCTTTAGAAATTCCGGCGCAGAGAGCCATTCTTCAGAGTTAAGAGATGAAGATGCGATCGCTTACTCTAGTAGAGAATTGCTATTATCAGTAAATCATTAAATTCCGCAAAGCGGTACTAGGCTAAGTCTACCGTTATCAGTAATCAAATACCTCTTGACTGTTGTTGAATTTTAAATCGCTTAACAATGGATCGTCGGAATTTTCTCAAGTATGCGACTTTAGCAGGATCTAGCTTTGCCTTGAATAGTTGTATTCAAGGTAAAAATCCCAAATCTCAAAGCGAAGTAGTGCCAACAGCTTCCCCTGTAGTAGTCAACGAACCGCTAAAAGTGGGGTTTGTGTATGCGGGGCCTGTCGGTGATTTTGGCTGGACTTACTCTCATGATTTAGGTCGCAGAGAAATGGAAGCGAATCTCCAAGATAAGGTAAAAACTACCTTTGTGGAAAATGTTAATGCAGGTGTTGATGCTGAGAGGGTGATTCGGCAACTAGCATTAGACGGGAATAAATTAATTTTTACTACTGCCTTTGACTACATAAACCCCACAATTAAAGTTGCCAAAGATTTTCCTAATGTTTTTTTTGAAAATTGTACAGGATACACACTTGCTGCCAATGTCGGTACTTATTCAGGACGCTTTGAAGAACCGCACTATTTAACCGGCATAATTGCAGGCAAGATGACCAAATCTAATGTCATTGGTTTTATTGGATCACATCCCATCCCAGAAGTAATTCGCGGTATCAACGCATTTACTCAAGGACTGCGGACAACAAATCCTCAGGCCAAAGTTAGGGTGATGTGGGTAAAAAATTGGTACGATCCTGCCAAAGAAAGGGAAGCCGCCCAAGCTTTGATTAATTTAGGTGCAGATGTGCTAACCCAACATACTAACTCTGCGGCGGCTATTCAACTGGCAGCAGAAAAAGGTATTTATGCTTTCGGCTACAATACCGATATGAGTAGGTTTGGTGCCCAAGCACACCTGACATCAGCAATTAATAAATGGGGAAAATTTTATATAGATACAGCTTTGGCTGTTATTAACAACACATGGAAGTCACAAGCTGTTTGGCATGGTATTGCTCAAGGGATGGTAGATATTTCCCCGATGAATCCAGTGATTCCTAGCGATGTTCAGCAATTAGTCAACACCAAACGAGAACAGTTTATTCAAGGTACTGCCAATCCTTTCGATGGCCCAGTAAAAGACCAAAAGGGAGTAGTCCGAGTACCCAAGGGTAAAATACTGGATAATAAAGCACAACTAGAAATGGATTGGTATGTTGAGGGGATTGAAGGGTCGATTCGTGAGATACTCCCACACTCCCGCAAGCAGTGAGTGTGGGCTTGTTCGTGGCTCCCAGTATCCCGTCGGAGATTAACTGATACCAATTTGAAAAATGATTGCGACAGATGGAGCGCCCAAAAGCTTGGTCAATCAATCTTTTACAATCCAAAATCTAAAATCCAAAATCCAAAATGGTATGAGCTTTATTGAGACTAGACGAGATGCCCCAACGCAAAGTTGAATATTTAGAGGAGCATCTGCTGATAGCAATTCACGAACAATCTATCTGTATCAGGATTTTCGGGAATTGGTATAACAATAGCGATCGCTTCTAAGCATGACTTAATGGCTGCACCAGAGACAAGATGATCCCAACGAGAGAACCTAAAAGTAGCACTATACCGCTAATAGAACTAATACCAAAGCCAACTGCCCGCTTTTCCGCCGCTTGATAATATCCCCAAGCGTAGGCGATTCTTCCCAGCAGCCAGATAGCACCAATAAACGCCCCCCACAACGGGTTGACGTAAAAAGAAAATAACCATAAAGCAGGTAGGAAGAAAATTATTTGCTCTAGGGTATTTTGCTGAACGCGCAGCACTCGTTCAAAGTCAGGATCTCCTGTCATTTGGGGAGGTAGTACTTTATATTTGGCTCTGGCTCGACCAACATTAATGGTGATGACCAAGTACAGCAGTAGTGTTAGAGCAGTTATGAGACTAGTCCAGGGCGACATATCAAAATCCTCATGTACCAAAAAAGTATAATTCTTTGGTTACATAATTGAGCGATCGCGCATTTATGCAACGCCAACTTTTCAAATGCGATCGCAACCTACTTTCAACTTTTTACATCCCCGTGAGGGGTAAGAGATTTAAAACAGTTCCCGCGTCCATTCCTGGTCGTGTCGGAAGGTTTCCATCCCCGTGAGGGGTAAGAGATTTAAAACTGGAAGCTTGGCCTCTGGTTCTGATTCTCCTTTAGCTTTAAGTTTCCATCCCCGTGAGGGGTAAGAGATTTAAAACTAGATTTCAAGCAAAGATACTCAAGTTTTGTAAGACGTTTCCATCCCCGTGAGGGGTAAGAGATTTAAAACAAATTGCCGAAGCCTATTTGCAAGCTCCTAGTAACGTTTCCATCCCCGTGAGGGGTAAGAGATTTAAAACTCATCACACCAAGCCTAATCCTCGACCTGAGACCAAGCGTTTCCATCCCCGTGAGGGGTAAGAGATTTAAAACCTCTCTTAATCGAAAATGATTATCATTTTTATAGGCGTGAGTAAGGCCTGTCTTTCTGAATGATTTAAAACCTCTCTTAATCGAAAATGATTATCTACAAGATTATCTGTTTCCATCCCCGTGAGGGGTAAGAGATTTAAAACATTTGCCAGAGCTATCTTCGGCAAAGATGTGACGGTTGAGCAGTTTCCATCCCCGTGAGGGGTAAGAGATTTAAAACTGGATGCATTGCGAGGGTATGAAGGAAGAGCCGCGACAGTTTCCATCCCCGTGAGGGGTAAGAGATTTAAAACGCTACACTTGGTAATATGGTATACATTGGTGGTATGAAGTACAGTTTCCATCCCCGTGAGGGGTAAGAGATTTAAAACATGTTACGCTCATACATTACCGGGAAGTTCTAACGTTTCCATCCCCGTGAGGGGTAAGAGATTTAAAACAGAAGAGGGTTGTATAACAGCTGTTAGACAAGGTGTAGTTTCCATCCCCGTGAGGGGTAAGAGATTTAAAACCCTACTCTTACAGAAAGCTTACCAAATAAGGCTTACAGACCTGTAAAACTGAGGGGGGTAGATTTTACTTGTCAACAGACGGCAGTTATTGAGAATAACTACATTCTCCAAGTAACTCAAACCCTTATACAATAAGCCACCTGAGGGGGCCTACGAAACAATCAGCCTTTGGGCTTTTGGACAACCCCCTCAGTTTACATTTCTTAACAAAATAGCTTGAGGAAACTAAGCATTAGGCTACCAGTCAATAATACGTATTTATTAAATTTTTAAGGTGCAGATGTTGGTATAAACAGTATCATAGCAACCGACATAATGCAATCTCTCGATTCAGGTTGCCAAATCATTGGTCGATATATCTTTAACCTCTCCCATCAAACAAGCTATATACTCCTTGCCATTTGCTTTGACGATCTGTTCCAAATGCTGACCCATCCCCTCAGGAAGAATCGCTCAATTAATCTGACAACCGTACTTACCGGACAGTTTGCTAATCCCTTCACCCAAACCCCTACCTAGTGCGGTACAGGAATCACCACCCCAAATGATTTGATTACAGGAGCGATAATTTATTAGAGTGAATGTAGTTTTGTAACAGCTTTAAAAAGAGCGTTAAACAGAAACCAGGAGGATTTGCCAGCAGAATTAATTATCCGCGACTACAACAGCATTTATTTTCCGGCTCAACGATTCTATTTTGCAGCCGATGACCTGCAATCAGCGGTTGATAGCACCTATCTCAATGATTCTTAGATGATTTTAATCTTGCTATCACGGCTAATTCAGAGCGATCGCTCATAATGGCGAATCAGCAAGGTAAATGGCAACTAGATAATGAACAGACGGTATCTTTTAGAAGCTAGTGCAGTCATAGTTGGCACAGCATTTTTATCACAATATTTCACAAGGAAACCAGAAGTTATGGCAACTGCAAAGAATGAATTTGAAATCAGCAAAACTGAAGAAGAATGGCGCAAAACCTTGACACCAGAACAGTTTCATGTTCTGCGTAAACATGGCACCGAACGCGCTGGTACTAGTCCTTTAGATAAGCAATATTCTCAGGGAACTTACGTATGTGCTGGATGCGATTTACCTCTATTTTCTTCAGATACTAAATTCAACAGTGGTACAGGCTGGCCGAGTTTTTATGCACCTCTGGAAGAAGCTATCGGTACAACTGTAGACAAGTCATTCTTTATGACTAGAGTTGAAGTCCATTGTCATCGTTGTGGTGGACACCTAGGTCATGTATTTAACGACGGCCCTGCACCTACTGGTAAGCGCTATTGCATGAATGGTGTGGCTTTGAAGTTTATTGCTAGCTAGTCAGCAATCCCAAATTCTAATTAATTTATGTGCCGTTTACTTGCTTACCTCGGTTCACCTGTGTCTTTAGAACATCTACTGTACACACCAGAACATTCCTTGATTGTGCAGAGTTATCAACCTCGCGAAATGCTTTCGGGAGTGGTGAACGCTGATGGTTTTGGTATGGGTTGGTATCATCCGCAAAAAGATACCGAACCCTTTATTTACAAAAATACCTTGCCGATTTGGAATGACCAAAATCTGCCAAGTCTCAGCCGTTATGTCGAATCGGGGCAAATATTAGCCTATGTTCGTAGTGCTACACCAGGACAAGCTTTAGATTTTAGTAATTCTCAGCCATTTCAGTATCAGCGTTTGTTGTTTACTCACAATGGCCGGATTGAAAAGTTCCGTCAGACGCTATACAGACCGATTCGCAATCAACTCAGTGATGAAATTTACCAATTCATTCAGGGAAGTACAGATTCGGAACATATCTTTGCTTTACTGCTCCAGCATTTACAAGCTAACCCTGGTAAGAGTGTAGAGCAGGCTTTGCATATTACATTACTTCAGTTGAGGGAATGGGCAGAAGAATATCAAGCTGATGTTTCCGCCAATATGGTAATTAGTGATGGCGATCGCTTAATTGCTTGTCGCTTTAGTACAAAATCGCCTGCTCCGTCTCTTTACTGGTTGCGGGACGATCCAACTTTTCCCGGAGCAGTAATTATTGCATCTGAACCACTATTTACAGGTAATTGGACAGATGTCCAAGAAAATAGCATCATCAGTGTGGGAGTGGACTGTGATATCCAATTTGAGCAAATCTAGTGTGAGAGAGGCGATAACTCTTGCTTTCGTTGAATGTCGGACTAAAACTCTGACACTCTTCGAGGGTATGGATCGGATGACTTTTTGCGCTCAACCGCATCCTGATTTTAGTCCTGTTGGCTGGCACTTAGGACATATTGCTTACACTGAATCTTTGTGGCTACTAGAACGCAGTGCAGGCTTACCATGTTTGTTCCCTCAATACCGTCAGCTGTTTGCGGCTGATGGTTTACCCAAAGCCAAGCGTGTGGAATTACCCGATTTAGAGGAAATTCGTTATTACTTGGATACGGTAAGAGTCAAAGTACTAGATTCTCTGAAAGTTGCTGATGTTGAACAAAACGAACGTTTATGGCGCTTTTTAATTCAGCATGAAAGCCAACACTGCGAAATTATGAGCATGGTGTTGGAATTAGTCAAAGTTTCCCGATTGAATAACAAGTCACTGCGCACTGACAGAGAAAACCAACCCGCACCTGACAATCTCGAAGAGATGATTGAAATCCCAGCCGGGGAATTTGCACAGGGTAGTAACTCTATTGATGCGCTAGATAATGAATCTCCCATATATAAAGTATATTTAAATACTTATTATCTTGACAGATATCCAGTTACTTGTAGGCAGTATCGGGCATTTATGGAGGCAGGTGGTTATCAAGATTCTTCTTATTGGTCAGAGGCTGGATGGAATTGGCTGCAAACTGAGCAAGTAACACAACCGCTATATTGGCAAGATGATTTCAGTTGGGATAATCACCCAGTTTGTGGTGTTAGTTGGTACGAAGCTGAAGCATACGCAAGGTTTGTCGGGAAGCGGCTACCAACAGAAGCCGAATGGGAAAAAGCGGCTAGTCAGAATGTAGAAGCAAAAGCAGTAATTGAGAATTGTAATTGCGATCGCCTAATTGGTAAAACTACACCAGTAGATGCTTATCCCGGCGGGCAAAGTATTTATGGTTTATACGACACCCTAGGAAATGTCTGGGAGTGGACAGCTTCCTGGTTTGCTGGCTATCAGGGGTTTCAAAGTTATCCTTATATAGGTTACTCGCAAGTTTATTTTGACCAAAAGCATCGCGTGTTAAAAGGCGGTAGTTGGGCGACTCGTCCTTGGGTACTGCGTCCAAGTTTTCGTAACTGGTATTATCCCAGCGTGCGCCAGGTTTTCACAGGATTTCGCTGCGCTGCTGATAATAGGTAGCGATCGTTGTGGATGCTCAACTGTGACTGCTAACAGCTGACTGTTTGCCAAGCAGATAACGCACCTCTTCATCAGTAGTTTGCGAAAAGTCTTCATACCAGACACCTACTGCATACATTCGCTCTGGCATTTTTAGACACACTACTTCGTCTACCTGATTACTTAATTCTTCACAAGTTTCTGGCGGTGCGATGGGAACTGCAACAACGATACGCTTAGGCTGTTGCTGTTGCAACATAGTAATGGCAGCACGCATAGTTGAGCCAGTAGCAATACCGTCATCTACAACAATTACAGTGCGATTTTTTACATCTAATGGAGGGCGATCGCCACGATAAACGCGATCGCGACGCTGTAATTCCTGCAATTCATCCGCCGTTACTTGGTTAATCGTCTGATTGGTGATACCCAAGGAACTGATAACATCGTAATTTAAGACACGAATGCCTCCCGACGTGATTGCACCCATTGCCAATTCTTTATGACCAGGTACACCGAGTTTTCGCACTAAACAAATATCTAAGGTTGCACCGAGTAACTTTGCCACTTCATACGCGACGGGTACACCACCACGAGGCAAACCTAAAACTAACAAGTCTTTGCAATCGGTATAAGCTGTCAGTTCTCGGGCTAACATCTTACCAGCTTCCGTGCGGGTATGGAATTTTGTAGACATAATTTCACCTCCATCAGGTGAGCGCGATGCATCGCTGATTCTGTAGAACATACAGAAGGCTACCGAATCTACTCTCTTTGCTTTATTACTAGCTGTAATAGCTACTCGATAAAGCTGGTACTTTTTCTAGGAAGTTTTCTCCTGCTGTAGGCTGTTAAATACTACCTAAATTACCAGCACGTTATAAATTCCGATTACACACAGAGAAATTTGTGAGTATTTACGACACCTTCTGATGACATTGAAAAGAAAGTTAATTTATCATCTCAACTTTACTTTTCTCTGTTTATTCTCATATTACAACAGCCATGCCTTTCGTATTTTCATTAGCAATATCTTGTGACAGCTTTATAAGTGGCATAGCTGTACCCGATGTTACAAAAACGCATGGTAAGCTAATTCAGGTTTAGCAAGCGATTTCACCCAAACAATCGCCTGTCAAGCAAGCGTAGATCGTTTGTCAAAAATTTACCAACTTAACGTCAGCGTGAGGGCTTTACTTAGCTCAAAAATTGGGCTGTTAGCCTTTAAACCAACTATCCAGGCATCTATAGCGATCGCGAATATTTTTTTTGCACGGAGATTTGCAGATTTCCGTTGCCTCATACCAGGAGTGCGCTACTAGAATTCTCAAACACCCTAGGAGTCGCATAATTATGTTTTTAGATCAACCGGTTGCGATAACCCGACCTGTTCACTTTAGCAATGGTGCTAGGTTAAAAGCTGAATACTCTGATAATGCAGACTTGTCTGTACCAAAGCTGATACCTACAGATGCTAATGCAAGTACAAAAATAGCCCAGAGTACGACGGGTAAAACTTACTATGTCTCTGGAACTGGAAATAATAATAATGATGGCTTGAAGGAAAGTACTGCATTTCGATCCTTGTCCAAAGCAGCATACGTGTTAAAACCGGGCGATACCGTATATGTCATGAACGGAACTTATACGAATACAAACCCTTCCCAAGCGGTTATGTATATTGAAAACAAACAAGGTACGCCCAAGACTCCAACTACCATCAAAGCCTATCCCGGACATAAGCCCTTGATTAAAGTAAACAATTACACGGGCATTCAAATCGTTAACTCTTCTTACATTACAGTCGAGGGTTTTAAATTAGAAGGAAATAACGACAATATCACTTTGCAGTATGCACTACAGCAAAAAAACAATCTCAACAATCCTCAGACTTCAAATAATGGAATTCAAATCACCAAATATTCTCACCATATTGTAGTTCGCAATAACCAAGTTTCTAAGTTTGGTGGTGCAGGTATAAGTAGTATTAAATCAGACTATCTCACATACGAGAATAATGTTCTATTCCAGAATTGCTTCTACACTCCTTGGGGAGCCAACACCATAGGTATGTTGTACAACTGGAATTCTGACAACAATACCAGCCAATACAAGATGATTATTCGGGGAAATATTGTTTACGAAAACAAAAGCTTAATTCCTTGGAAAGAGACAGGCAAAATTACTGAGGGTAATGGTATCGAGATTGACGATAGCCTGAATACTCAAAGCAATTCAACTCATCAACCGTATAGAGGCAAAACTCTCATTGCCAACAACATATCTTATAAGAATGGTGGTGCTGGCATTGTGGTATACAGCAGCGCTAATGTTGATGTGGTTAATAACACAACCTATCAAAATTCTCAGTATCCTGAGACCAGAGAAGCTGGAGAGATTACTGTGCTTGATGCCGATCAGGTGAAAGTATTCAACAACATCATGTATGCCAAAAAGGATGCAATAGTTAACAAAATATATAATGCCAAGAACACTCAATACGACTACAACCTAGTCTACAATTCCTCTAAATTTACCACTTCGCTAACTCACAATATTCTGGGAAAAGATCCACTATTTAGCGATCCAGCCAGGGGAAATTTTACTCTCAGATCTGGTAGCTCTGCAATTGATTTTGGCGCTAGCAATTTCAGTGGTATCAACGCACCAATTACCGATCAAGTAGGCTTAAAGCGTCCACAAGATGGAAATGGTGACGGACGTGCAGTTATAGACATAGGTGCATTAGAAGTTCTTTCAAAAGCCGCATCAGCAAAGTAAATAACAAGCGATGCTTTGACAAGCCCTCCGGCTGACCGAAACAGTGCTGAGTACCGAGTAAACAGTGAGATTCCTGCTTAGGACTCAGCACTCAGTACTCGGTACTCCTGAAGGCACAAACGCTACAAGCTATGCCGTCGTGGACTTCTGCCCCAAGCTCCCGCTGCTTTGCGAGGCTTGGGACTTCTTTTGGTTCAACTAAAGAACGAAATCTCTAGCAGTTAGATTACTACTGGTGAAGTTATTCAGCGTCAAAAATTTCTGGAATTGATAGGGGCTGGTGTCACCATTTGGGTTAATACTCACAACGGTATTAGAACCAACCTGCGCCGTTTTTATATAATCTCTGAAAGGATTGGCGCTCATAAACTTGCTACCATCGATAATTTTGCTGAGGTCAATCTGGTCTTTTCCAGCTTCAAAATATTGGATAGTATCACCCTTGTCTAAAAAGTTTTGATAGACAAATCGGTCATTACCACCGCCACCATTGAGATTATCGCTACCCTGACCACCTGTCAGGACATCGTTACCTTCACCACCTTGGAGGATATCGTTACTACTGCTACCTTTAAGGATGTCGCTACCATCACCACCTTGAATGATGTTGCTACCAGAACCGCCTTGGAGGTTATCGGAACCTTTAGTACCACGCATTAGACTCGGCCCAGACATACTTGTATTGATGCCTGTTGTACTTAACTGACTGGATATCTCAAAGGCTCCAACGTCTGGTTGGCTATCTCGCAGCATCCCTCGTTCGTCAATGGTGGGTATACCACTACCTGTCTTACCAGTATTGATAGCAGGGCTATTTGCTAGAAGGGGATGTACTAAAGAACCACCAATTGTTTGTAAGGAGCCAAGAAGAGGGTCAACAATCCGACTACCTGATACAACTCGACGACCTTGTGAAGGAGCTGGAAATTCGATGTTGCCACCACCATCTTTTAGTTGATACCCAACTTGCATATTTGCTGGGTCGGCTGATGTATTTTTAGCGACAATTGAATTCTTGAGGGTTACTGGTGCTGCTGGATCGCCAATCCAAATTCCCCCAACCAATTTTCCAGAAGAGTTGTTAACGATAGTAGAATTCACAATATTCACAGGCGTGGAGTTGTCCGTGTTCAGCATCATTGCTCCGCCTGCATCATAGAGCGCCTTATTCCCGGAAAAGGTACTGTTGAGGATATTCTTGGGTGAGCCTCCATCTATCCACAAAGCACCTCCTTGTCTATCGGAGGTGTTGTTAGCAAAAGTGACATTGCGAATTGTGAGGGCGCTATTGCCTCGCAAGCCGCCGCCTCTGGCAATACCTTGATCGGTAGAATTGGCTGTGTTACCAACTACGGTGCTATTTTCCAGAAGGATTTTGTCTGCCTCGTAACCATACAGAAAGAGTGCGCCACCTTCTCCCTTGGTTTTATTGCCTTCAAATTTACTGCCACGGATGGCAATTACACCTCCAACAGTGGAACCAGGCCCTACTGGGTTAGCTCCATCAGTAAAGATTGCACCACCACCACCACCAAAACTTTGACCGCTGGAACTATTATTGCGAAAGACTGAGTTCTCTACAGTCAAGCCACCGAGTAGGCTATATATTGCACCACCATTCACACCCTTATTATTGGTGAATTGGCTATTTTTGACGGTCAGATCGCCAGAACCATAGGTGGCGATCGCTCCACTACTAAAGCCAGACTTTGTTAAAGTACCATCGTTGTTATCAAAGCTACTGTTGATTACTGTGCCTTTACCACTAAAGCCAATATGGATGGCTCCACCCATACCGCCGTAGTTGTAGCTGAATCGACAGTTTTCTACCGTTATACTGCCATAGTCAACAACTTGAATACCACCACCTCTGTCAGTAGTATAACCATCGGCAATGGTGAGGTTTCGGACTGTTGCATCAACATGTCTGCCAACCTGAAATACTCGTCCGGCATAGTTACCACTAATTTTTAAATTTGCTGCTCCTGCACCATCAATTATCAGATTCTTCGTAATATTGATTTGCCCACTGGTGAGTTTAATGACTTGATTGGCAAGGTTAGAGCCAAATTTAATTGTGTCTCCTGCTTGTGCAGAGGCGATCGCATTACGTAAAGAACCTGCTCCGCTATCGGCAGTTGTAGTTACGTTAAAAGTAGTCATGCTTTGAATTCCCTTAAATGAAGAATGTTTTCAGATCGACTTTTTGGACAGACGTTTTGTGGTCATTCACAAGCTGTCGAGATGATGGGATTCAGAGCACCCTGCGGTAATAATTTTTTTCAGCTCAATTTTGAACTGAGGAATAATTGCAAATATCAGCCGAAATTTACATAAAATTTGCTAACATCGACAATTTACCCTGAAATACAGATGCAACAATTTATCCTCATGTTGACTTGATTAAATCAACACAATTTGGTCAATGCACACTTTATAACTTCACCCAAACTTTTCCCGCCATGACAAATTTACTGAGATACAAGTTACATCTGTAACTTAACTCTTATTTTTTTTGTCCGGACAAATTGACTTAGACGATGGTACACAATTTGTCATCTTTATGCAACCTTTATAAAAAAAATATCCAAAATTTTATTCAGTCGATTACAGATTGACAAGCTAACAACAGCAAGCTCAAGCATGAGTTGCGGAGAGGCTCTAAAGCTAGCTCAATTTTCAGAATTCAGCAATTGGCAATGTGAAAAATAATTGTTTCTAGCACAATTAAAGATGCGATCGCTAGTCTGTGCTTAAACGCATATTAACGTAGAGTAGCTTGAAGATATAATGGAGTATGATGGCAATAAAAAAGATAAATTCTCCAAATTATCCCGATTTTCTGGAATTATTCAGATATTGCTAATGCTGTTGCATTAGTTCCACGTAAATATGCTCTAAACGTACAGGCTGGCGGGCAATTGAATTAATCGCTATGCCCTCAAACCGTGCAATAATTTCTTTTAATTCCAAAGGCTCTGGCAACCAAAAAGCTAAATCGCTGCCATAACGCCTATGAGTAAAATTATATTCGTTAGCTCTAGCGATCGCTTGCTCTTCAAACTCAGTTTGCACTAGGATAACTTCTTGGGCTGGAATCAATGTGCGTAATTGAGCTAAACTACCCTCAGCCAATATATGACCATTTTTGAGAATCCCAATTCTCTGACAAAGGCGTTCGGCTTCCTCTAATAAATGAGTTGTGAGTAAAACTGTAATTCCTTGATTTTTTAGTTGACGAATCAACTCCCAAATTTCGTATCTCGCCTCAATATCTAACCCAGTCGTCGGTTCATCAAGAATTACTAGCTGTGGCTGATGTACTAAAGCTACGGCAATATTTAACCGCCTTTGCATCCCACCACTGAGAGTCTCTACTGGATGTTTTGCCCTATCTATTAAGTTTACTGCTACTAAAGTTTCTGTAATGACTCTTTGGCGTTCTCTCCGATCTAATCCATAAATATCCGCAAAAAATTTCAGGTTCTCTTCACAAGAGAGAGTTTTATAAAGTATATTTTCTTGAGGTGCGACACCAATTAGTTTTTTCGTGGATTGTGAAACTGGTTGATGATTGATTTTAATATCACCACTATCAGCATTGAGCAAATTACAAATAATATTAATTGTAGTTGTCTTACCGGACCCATTTGCGCCAATTAAGCCGTAAATTTCTCCAAAATCGATATGCAAATTCAAATTTTGGAGAACTTGTCTTTTACCATAGGATTTATTTAAGTTTTTAATTGTTAGCATATTTTTATCAGAAAAGGCAGAGGGCAGAGGGCAGAGGGCAGAAGTAAGAAAATAGATATAGTTCTCTCTGCTACAGGGTTTAAAATTACCAGCTTACATATTAAAAATTAAAATAATTTTTTTGAGGACAAAGTGCAAGAAAAAAAGTGGTCTTATTTCAAACTCCTAAAATTTATTTATAGGGTTTCCCGCCTACCTCCTGCCTGATTATAATCTTCTCTCGACGATTAACATTCGCTTATAAGAGAGCCATCCAAAAACAAACATTGCTATAGCAAAAACAAATAAAAACCAAAAGTGTGATGAAATCTCACCCATGCCTTCACCCTTGGCTGAAACGGCTACGAGAGATTCATTCATGTGATAAATCGGATTGAATTTGGCGAGATTAATTAAGGTTGGCGGAAAAAGTGCAGCAGGTAAAAACGCTCCACCTAGAATTAATAAAGGTACGCCAAAAGCTGCTACTAGTGCGTTGACATCTTCAATCCGACGAGCTAATTGTGTTCCTAAAATAAAACCTAAACCCACATAAGCAATGATAGTCATGAAAATAATTATCAAACCTAACAAAATCGATCCTTTAAAAGTAGCACCCCAAAAAGCTGCAATAGTATAAATTAATAAGGTCTGCCCCAAACCAATGCAACTATGAGCTAGAAATATTCCCAAAAAATAAGAAGTGCCACTTAAGGGAGACAGAAAAAGGCGTTTGAGGGTTTGCTGTTCTCTTTCTGCAACTACAGTGGCGACACTTCCACCCAAACAACTAAAAAACATTGCCGCACCTACTAAACTTGAGGGAGCAGCATATTCAAAAGCAGATGAAAGTGGTAATTTTGCCCTTTCTGCTAAGATAAATCCACTGAGAATTAATACTGAAATAGGAAAAATACCCCAGAAAATTAAGCTACGTCTGCGGCGCCATAGCTCAATTAAAATGCGCTGAGTGACAGCTAGAATTTCACGCAAATATTTCATCTCAATTACTGATTAGCCTTACTTGTTCAGCAGAATCAAGTTGTAATGCAGAGGCAGCGATCGCCTCACACTCAACTATACTTAATTGGGCGATCGCTTGTTTCAATATCGGTATTGCTTGAGGATTGACGCTCAATTCATCTAATCCTAAACCTAATAAAATCGTAGTGGCGGCGGGATCTGCTGCAAGTTCACCACATAATCCTACCCAAATTCCCGCCCCATGACCGGCTTGAACTGTTTGTTGTACCATCCGCAACACCGCCGGATGCATAGCATCAGCTAAATTGGCGACTCTGGGGTTGTTGCGATCGCCTGCCATGACATACTGGCTAAGGTCATTTGTGCCAATACTAAAAAAGTCTACTTCAGCTGCTAATTGATCTGCGATCGCTACGGCTGAGGGTACTTCTACCATAATCCCGACTTCTATCTTGTCATCAAAACAGATACCAGCTTGCTTAAGTTCCCGTTGCACTTCATTTAAAATTGCTTTAGCTGCCCGTACCTCAGTCACAGTAGCAATCATCGGCAACATAATCTTGATATTGTGTCCGTTGCTGGCTCGCAAAATTGCCCGCAACTGCGTTTTAAATAAATCTGAATGTTCCAAACAAAAGCGAATTCCGCGACAGCCAAGGAAAGGGTTAGTTTCTGGAACTCCTGGCTTAATGTAAGGTAGTGGTTTGTCGCCACCAACATCTAAAGTACGGATAATTAATGGCTGTCGATCTAAAACTTGTGCGATCGCCTGGTATACTGCTAATTGCTCCTCTTCCGTCGGAGCACTTGTCTTACCTAAATAAAGGAACTCTGTACGCAGTAGTCCTACTCCTTCTGCTCCACTAGCTAAAGCCAATTGAACATCAGCTATGCTACCGATATTGGCAAACACATTTACTTGCCTACCATCACGGGTGATTGCTGGTTGATGTGCTTTGGCTAGTGCTTCCTGTTGAGTAATGTACCAAGCTTCTCGCTTTGCTTCTAAGACACTCAAAATATCTGCTTCTGGTTCAACCCAAGCTTTTCCACTCTCTCCATCGAGTGCCATTATCGTTCCATCTTCGAGATACAATATCCCCGCATCTACACCCAAAACGGCGGGAATCCCTAATGTGCGGGCAATAATTGCACTGTGAGATGTGGCACTACCAGAGGTTGTACAAATACCTAACACTTTGCTAGGATCTAAGCTAATGGTGTCCGAGGGAGTTAAATCAGTCGCCACTAAAATAGCTGGTTCCGCTAGTTCCAAGAAATTTGCTGATGTCCCCGTTAGCAAGCGCAGCACCCGTTGTCCGACATCAATAACATCTTCTACTCGTTCTTGCAAGTAAGCATCTTCTAGTTTGTGGTAACTAGACGCTACCTCATCTACAACCGCTTGCCAAGCGACTTCTGCATTGAGATGCTGTTCGTAAATTCGCTGGCGAACTGCTTCTAGTAGAACAGGATCTTCTAAAAATAGTAGATGGGCAACAAAAATTGCGGCTTCTGTATCACCAATTTGAATCGAGGCTTGAGAAAATAATGCTTGAATTTGCTGTTTAGCAGTGTCAATCGCTGTTTGTAACCGTTGCCACTCAGCATTAACATTATCTACGTGGTATTGTGTAGGCGTAACAGCAGCAGGTTGATAATGAACCACAGGTGCGATCGCTACTCCTGGGGAAGCGGGAATTCCTGAAAGTTCGCCGGGAGTAGCTGGGGTAAGCTTCTCGATGGCTGGTGGTAATTCCAAACTAGACTCATCTTCGCCAAAGTTATTGGCAATTAAGGCTTCCAACGCAGCCAACGCTTGATCGGCATCAGCACCAGTAGCAGTAATGATTAACTCATGTCCTTGGCGTACCCCTAAAGTTGCAACTTGGTTAATACTGTCACCTCGGACTAGATTTGTACCTTTAGTAATATTTTGTACTAGTATTTGGGATTGAAATTTAGCGGCGGTGGTAACAAATTGAGCCGCAGGACGGGCGTGTAAACCCAAGCGATTGCTGACAGTGAGCCGAATTTCTTTAGTTGATAATTCAGGATGAGTTGCGGGAATAACTAATGATGGACTGCTGTCCATTCCTAATAAAGTAGCTTTTGCAACTAATGCCGACCGTGCTTCCGCCATAACTTGCTGAATATTATGACCTGCGGCGGCGGCAACAACAGCAGCGATCGCACCTTCAACTAAAGGTGCTTCACATAAATGTACTTTTTCCCTATGTTCTGGCGAAAGGAACTCTAAGGCCATTTCTGCACTCATTACAGCACTACCCAGATCCATTAACACCAGGACACCATCATCATTAAAGATAGAAGCGATCGCCTCATAAACCTGTATTGGATCTGTACCCAGTGGATTTTCAGGATCTTCAATCCCTGCTGCAATAGCCAAGGAGACTTTACCCTGAACCATTTGCGCTGCAAGTTCCTGTACGCCAAGCGCTAGTTGTTTACTGTGAGAAACAATAACAATTCCGATCACGGCAGCACCATCAACTCTGTTGAGAGGCCATTGCTGAGTCATTTACCATTTCATTCTTCCATTTTGTACCACTAAAAACCGCCTTGATTTCAAAATTGCAATTTTGCTATGGCTAAGTCGGATTCTGTCATGAATGAGACAGTTAAAGGAATTCTCAAGATTAGGAAGAAAAATTGCGATCGCCAAAAGTTGGTCTCACCCCTGTTACGGCGATGGCCCGAATACCGATACAATGACGAAGATTACGCAAGCTGTTTGAACAATTTTGATAGGCGATCGCAACTTATACTCCACCAAGCGCCATGAAAATCCAGCTTCAAATACTGATTTTTGTTTGATTTTTGATAATTGTATTCAGCTTATCAATCAATATGACTGCTGATTTTTACTCTGATATAACAATCATGAAAAAATCTCTGCCTATTACCGAATTCCTCAAGTAATTTCACAGTTCCAATAGGAGTGCTATAGTTGTCCTGGTTCTGGGAGCGCCTGTAGATAACCAAACTCCTTAGACTTTCCAGTATTTTCTTGACTGGCAATTTTAGATTTTTTTGGTGAATTCCTCATCCGCAAGTGGCGTGAAACAAATCCAAAATCTTCAAGCCTCATACCCAGACCGTCAAAGCAAAGGAAAAATGCAAATCTTTTGACAGTTTACATAGATTAATTTAAATTCACCTAATTATAAAATTTCGCTACTCAAGTTATGGAAGTGTCAAAATTAAGCAAGTGAGAATTTTAATGTTATGTCACCCTTAGTTAAATATACTCGGCAGCCCTGGACTGAAAATTATAGTGAAATCATTGATGTTCGTTCACCTAGCGAATTTTTAGAAGACCACATTCCTGGTGCAATTAATTTACCAGTCTTGAATGATGCCGAACGCGCTGAAGTAGGAACAATTTACAAACAAGTTTGCCCTTTCACTGCCAAAAAAATTGGCGCTGCTTTAGTATCTAGAAATATCTATCAGCATCTCAGTCAACATTTTGCAGCGAAAGATAAAGACTACCGTCCTTTAATTTATTGCTGGCGGGGTGGGCAGCGTTCAGGTAGCATGGCTTTGGTGCTAACACAGATTGGTTGGCGCGTTACTGTTATTGATGGCGGATACAAAACTTATCGTGCTTATGTACGCCAACAACTAGAACATCTGCCCGCAAAATTTACTTATCAGATATTGTGCGGTCTAAGTGGTAGTGGTAAGACTTACATCTTAGATAAGATGGGTCAGCGTGACGCTCAAGTTTTAGACTTGGAAAGTTTAGCGAATCATCGCGGTTCTCTGTTGGGGGGAGAATTGCAAGGAAAACTTGCCTATCAACCCTCACAAAAATACTTTGAAACTCTACTATTACAAAAGCTGCAAAGTTTCGATCCGCATCAACCAGTATGGATAGAATCAGAAAGTAACAAAATTGGGAAAGTCTATTTGCCTCAGTCTCTCTGGAATGAAATGAGGCAAGCTAATTGTGTAGAAATTCAACTACCAACAGCGGCTAGAGTTAAGTTCCTCTTACAAGAATATAATCACCTAGTAACTCATCCTGATATTTTAAAACAGAAACTGGAGAAACTTAAATATCGCTGCGGTTGGGAGAAATTAAGTCAATGGTATCAGTTGATTGATGCTAGTAATTGGGAAACATTAGTACAGGATTTATTGTATTCCTATTACGACCCCATCTATAAACACTCAATTAAGAGCTATTTTAACAAAGCTGAAAGAGTTTTACATATTTCAGATCTCTATGATAATAGTATTGATGCTTTGTTAGATACTTTATTACCGAATTATGTATCTCTAAAATGAGCTAAGTTAATGGATGTATGGTTTACATAACAACCATCCACTGCTGATATTTAGCAACATCAAACACTAATTTTTCCTATTTCCCCTATCATTAGACCGAAAACTTTTGCGATCGCTCTGAGCTTTATCTAGTCCTCAGATTTCCTGCCTAGATTTTGTTGCAGCGAACGCAGATATTCTGTCAACAGTGTCTTGAAAGCCTATTAGTAGCAACTATTATGTCCCCGGGCGAGAGCGAATAAGATCGGGTATATGATGGCGATCGCCTAATATTTCTAACAAAGGGCCATTAACGTCAAATTTAACCATACTTACCGACGCGACCAAAATATTCACCCGATAGCGATAGCGTCCCAAATCAATTCCCAGTAGACTGCAAAGCATAATCCGAATTGTGGCTTTATGGGAAACTACTAAAACATTACCTTGGGGATGTTTTTCTTGAATTTCAGCAATTACAGGCATGGAACGGTTAGCAATATCTACCGCAGTCTCTCCACCTAGTGGTGCATTCCAAGCAGGTTCTGTCATCCATTTTACATAGTTTTGGGGGTAATTCTCTTGAGCAAACGATTTACTCTTAGTTTCCCATTCGCCATAACTACCTTCTCGGAGTCCGTCACGCAACTGCATATCCATACCGATAGCATCACAAAATGGCTTGGCAGTTGCAATTGTGCGCTTCATCGGGCTAACATAAACCGCTTCCCACTTCAATTTTTGATAAACATCGGCAAAACCCTCTGCCATCTGCATCCCTTCAGCGGTCAACTCTGCATCAGTTTCACCGCAGAAATTACCACTTTGACTAAAAGTAGTTTCTCCATGTCGCAGTAAATATAAATTGAGTGTCATAGCTTGTATTGCGATTGGGATCGAAGAGTTTGTGCAAAAATAAACTACCATCAATCTTGCAATATTTTATGTGCTACCAGGACAAAGTAATCAACCAAAATTGTAGCGCTCTAACTTTAGCAAAAGATTACAAAAAAATAAATTCCTGGCAACAATATATACACTATTGCTAATAGAGATTTCGGGCATTAAAACCTTTGAATTTTATTAAGTTCAAGCCTAAATATGAAGATTTATCAAGAACATACATGGCCGCATAACTTAGAAGAAGCGATCGCCATCCAAGAAAAATTGCGCGATCGGATAATTACAGAAGATCGATTCCCAGAACCTGTCCAATACGTTGCAGGGGTAGATATGGGCTTTGAAGTTGATGGTACGATTAGTCGTGCAGCCGTCGCCGTGCTGAGTTTTCCTGACTTGCAAGTCGTTGAGACTACCCTAGCGCGCCGTCCTACGACATTTCCTTATATTCCCGGCTTCCTGTCATTTCGGGAAATCCCAGCTGTACTTGATGCGCTAGAAAAAGTGAAAATCATGCCAAACCTGATTCTGTGTGATGGTCAAGGAATCGCCCATCCCCGAAGACTTGGCATAGCTAGCCATTTAGGGTTGCTTATAGATCTACCCACCATCGGAGTGGCAAAATCCTTACTAATTGGTAAGTATGAAGAAGTACCAGAAACAAAAGGCAGCTGGCAACCGCTAATACATAAGGGAGAAACAATTGGCGCAGTTTTACGCACGCGCACAGGAGTCAAGCCATTATATATCTCCAGTGGTCATCGAGTTAGTTTACCGACAGCAATTGACTACGTAATGCGTTGCACAACTAAATATCGGCTGCCAGAAACTACACGCATTGCGGATAAGTTAGCATCTTCAAGATAAAGTGGAGATGATATACATTATTTTGTTTGAAGTTTTTTCTAAATGCTTGCTTGCACCTGCCGAGTCGTGTTAGGAATCGCACAGAAAGGAGTTGAAGTAACCAAATAAAAGTTACAAGTTAGAACAATGAATGCACTAACTTTAGAGTGGCACGATGCAGGTCAAGAAAAAACACAGAACATTTACGAACAACAACCAAGCAAAAATCCTGGTACTGTCCGCATCGGTCGAGATCCAATCCGGTGCGACATTGTTGTAACTAACCCTACTGTATCTGGTCTGCACGTAGAAATCTTTTTTCACCGCCAGCAGCAAAGCTTCTATATCAGGAACCTGCGATCGCAAAATCCCCCTTTAGTAGATAGACAACAACTAGTTCAAGGCGAACTGCCCTTAAGAGAAGGTAGCATTATTCAATTAGGACAAATGGAAGTCAAAGTCACAGCCATTTCCCTTAACAGTATTCCGCCAACAATTTTGACACCTCCAACCCCAGCGATCGCAAGTACCCATCCCACCAGACCCCCAATCAACCAACAACCACAGGTACAAATTAGACATCACCAACATCCACCAACACCTCCCGTACCACCACCAGGTGTTTATGGCTTAGAGTGTCCCAAATGTCATAAAATCTCCCCCACTGAGAATCTGCAAGTTGGCTGTCCTTGGTGTGGAACATCCTTAGCCGCCGCAGTTAGTGTATTAGTTGCACCGAATCATTGAAGAGAAGCAGGGAGCAGAGGGACAAGGAGGACAAGGAGGAATTAACTAATAAGTCTTGCCCAATGCCCAATGCCCCATGCCCCATTACAAATGACTAATGACCAATGACAAACTTACATATTCAATTAAGTTGGGACGATCCAGCTACAGGAGAACGAAGAGAACCTAGATTAAGTGTACCGATCGCTTTTGGTCGGGAATTTGCACGCTTACCAACAGAATTGAGGGGAGAGCGTGTCTCGCGAATGCTGCTGAATAGTAATGAAGTTTCTCGCTACCATGCCTTAATTGATTGGGAACAAAATCAACTGGTAGTGACCGATCAAGGTAGTGTCAACGGTGTATTTGTTAACGGACAACGACAAACACGCAGCGTTGTGGCTAACGGTGACACGGTACAAATTGGCCCTTACACGATCGCGGTGACTTTTAGTATCAACGCACCTATACCACCTACCAGCCCGCCTTCAGCTATTCAGTTTAATCCCAATACCAATATCCCAGATCCCAGTTTACCGGCTACCCCAGTTGTAACACCACTCGGTAGTAATTTTCCGCCACCAGCATTTCAGGAACAGCAGGTAGTTGTGCAAGCGCTTCACGCTACAGGCTTACCTGTAGATGAATGCGATTATCTCGCAGTCGGGGCAGGATTGGGTAGCTTTGTCTGGACGGATTTGCTGCGACTTAGTGGTGTCCGGGCTGACAAAATTGTGGCTTTGGGATTAGAAGCTGAACCTTATGCCCGTTATAAGCGCCTCTGTTTAAATTCCCAAATTCCTTTACATGAAAGATTACGGTCTAATTCAGACTCCTGTCCTGATAACATTTGGGGCTGGCCTAGCTATGCTTTAAGAGAAGCTTGGCATGATTTTACCCAAGGTAAACCCAACTCAGCATTTAAATATTTATGGCAAGTGTTTGCTGAACCAACATTTGTAGATACTTATACTCCCCGTGCTGGTAATGTCTTTGATTCCATTGATAGGGAAGCGAAGCGTATTGGCTGGCAACAAATATATAGATATGGGCGAGTGAGGGCAATTCGCAAAACTGAAGATGGGAGATATTGCGTCGCTTATTCTCGCGGCCCGAGAAATTATGCTTTTTTAATAACACGTTATTTGCACTTGGCAACAGGCTATCCAGCGATTCAGTTTTTACCAGATTTACAAGCTTATAGAGAAAAATATCAAGACTTTAAAGCTGTTGTGAATGCGTATGAAGAACACGATGGTGTTTATCAGCAGCTAGAGCAACAGGGTGGTACGGTGTTACTGCGAGGGCGAGGAATTGTAGCTTCGCGGATTGTGCAGCGAATTTATGAAGCGCGTAAGAAGAACCGTAATATTACAGTTTTGCACTTAATGCGATCGCCTAAACCCCAAGGCAACAAATTCCAAAAAGCCCAACGTGCAGTGAAAAATCATTATGAATTTCAGCCCTTTAACTGGCCGAAAGCTTGTTGGAGTGGTGAACTGCGCGTCATGTTAGAAAAAGCTAGTCCCGATGAACGCAAAAGCCTCCTAGCAGATTGGGGTGGCACTACCACCGCCGATCGTTACGATTGGCAGCGAATTACAGAACAAGGATTAAGCGAAGGCTGGTATCAAATTACCTTTGGGGAAGTACTAGGTGTAGAACAAGGTAGCCAAAACCGCACCATTACCCATATCCGTGAAAAAGGCTTGGGAGAAATGAAACTGGAGGCTGACTTTATTATTGATGCCACTGGCTTAGATGCCAAAGTTCAAACTAATCCTCTATTAGATGACCTAGTGAAACACTACAGTCTGCCTCTCAATCACCTAGGGCGATTAGTTGTCGCCAACAACTTTGAGCTAGTAGAAATGCGTAACACGAAAGGTCAAATGTATGCCGCAGGTGCAATTACCCTCGGTGGCCCTTATGCAGCAGTTGATAGCTTTTTAGGCTTGCAGTATGCCGCATTAGTTGCCGTTGATGGACTCGCTGCTGCCCGTGCCCCTGGAGTGAAGCGTTTGAATGCTCTAAGTTCTTTTAGCCAGTGGTTGAAGTGGGTATTTAATCAGTCTCCCACCTAGGTGACAGCTAACAAAACTATAGGCGATCGCCCACAATTAATTTATGACACCTGAGAATTCTCCTCATCCATTCCTGAAGCTCAAGGTTCGCAATTTATTTTTGCGGGGTTTACTATTAACGATTGGTATTGGTATTGCTCTAGGGGTGGTTCAAGGGTTTAGTGGTGTAAAATTCAATACTAAAATCGTCACGTTAGTCCTCTACATTTTTATTTTTGGATTTCTGTGCCTTTGGGAACTAACAGATTTTAATCGCTTTGGCATTGAACTTAAATATGTAGTCGGACGAGTACCAAACAAGCATAAATGGCTGCCGATGGTCGGCTTAGTTTTATTGATTATTCTATTTTCCCTCAGTGCCTATTTGGTGTCGTTTTATTTACTCTCATTAGCAGCACCTACTTTTGTAGAAAGTGTCATGCACCAACTTGCTAGCAGGCCATCCCCTGGGACTACTTCACCACCATTTTATAACCTACTAGCAGGGATAGTATACATAGTAATTGCGCCAATCACTGAGGAATTTATTTTTAGAGGTATTATCTTGCAGCGCTGGGCAACTAAATGGGGTATTCAATCTGCCTTAGTTTTTTCTGGACTATTGTTCGGAATTTTACACGCCAATGTGCTAGGATTGACCCTTTTCGGCATCATCATGGGGGTTTTATATATCAAAACCCGCACGCTCATTGTACCGATCGCCTGCCATGCGTTCAACAATTCAGTAGCAGTAGGAATGGGGTTATTATCCAGTGGTTCAAAGACTACTACTTCCACAGTGAACCTTTTAGAACAACTACGTTCTAGCTGGTGGGTTGGCGTTGTACTTATGCTCATTTCGCTGCCTTTGCTAGTGCGATTTCTCTATCGCAATTGGCCGCGCAAAGATGCTTTAGTTCCTTACTTTATCAACTCTTCCCAAAGTAGGGAGTAGAAATATACTTTGTAATGGTGTAGAAATGTATAGAATCTTGTAAAGATATAAAATATAGTCTTTTTTAAGATGCAAACATTCGAGCGACCTTCCTCAATGCAGCTGTCTATAGCTCCAAACCATTGTCAGCCTTTGAAGATTATCGCACTGGGGGATAGCTTAGTATATGGATTTGGCGATCCGGACAAAGGAGGCTGGGTCGAACAACTACGGCGACAGTGGATGTTACCGGATAGTACTGGTCATGTTCTTTATAACCTGGGAGTAAGAGGCGATCGCACCCAGCAAGTCGCCCAAAGGCTAGAAGTAGAATTTCGTCATCGAGGTGAACTGCGAAATCGTGTTCCAGACTTGATTATTTTGTCGGTAGGGGTAAATGATTCAGCGCGCTTATCTCGTCCTAATGGGCGAAATTATACAGATTTCGGTTTATTTGAATCAGAAATAGCCGAACTACTAGAACAAGCGCAACAACTCTGTCCTGTAGTATTTGTTGGCATGGTTCCTGTTGATGAAACCAAAATGCCATTTCTAGATTGCTTCTACTACAATCATGCCGATCAGTACCGCTACAAAGAAGCCACTAGAATTGCTTGCAATAAACACCGAATTCCCTATCTCGATATTTTCGACCAATGGATGGAACGCGGTGAACTTTGGCGGCGCAAACGTATCAGTGACGATGGACTTCACCCCAACACACTAGGTTATCAAGCGTTGTTAGAAGATGTAAGCAATTGGGAAGCACTCGCAACCTACCATTCTCCCGTATCGGTTTAAACAAAATTCCCATTTTTACGAAAAGCTCCACAATCTTGTGGAGTTTTTTAATATGAGTATGATAAAGCTCAATTAAACTCAGTACTCAGCACTCTCATGACTCCAACTTTATTTGGTCGGTGGCAAACTCGATTATTACTACTAGCAACTATAGGTGTATTAGTCTCATTACCTTTTGCAGTCGGTTTAATTGGCCCTGGCCCGAACTCAGCTTATTTCTGGATACTTACCTATGTCGCCATCTTCGGCTTAGGTTGGGATGTACTTTATAACTATCTGCAAAAATTCCGTTGGGATCGGGACTGGCCCGCAGCTTATCAACTCTTTGTCGGCATCTGGGAATTTATATTTATTTTCTGTGGCGTCAAACTTTTTGGCTTCTTAGCAATACCCATACCTAAAGAGGAACTACCACCACAAGTTTTTCTCCTGCATTACAGCATAGTTTGGCTAGCAGTTTTCATTGCCTCCCAAAGCCTCATGCGCATCATCTTTCTTCGTTGGCGTTTCCGTGGCGGGGAGTGGCTTTAGGCGTTTGTCTTTAGAAGCAGAGAAAGAGAAAAGGAAGACAAGGGAGACAAGGAGAATTATGAATCATACTCAATGCCCAATGCCCAATGCCCCATGCCCCATGCCCAATTCTCCATACACAATTGTATTTAATATTACATAAATACCCAAAATCCTTATAGAGAAGGAATATTTGTACTTTTCTAAAGTATAATTAAGAAAAAGATAACAAAATCTCAGCAGTAAAGCAGGCTAAATATTGCCGTAAAACTATCCAGAAATGGGTAAAGCTTTATTGTGTTTTATAAAAACTCTCGGTATCTAGTACTTGCAACTAGCAAGTAGTGTTGGAAACCAACAAAAAAAGTGTAAATTTCCCAGTTGAAGAGGCAAATAAAAGCGTGGGTCAGTATCAATCTGCTCAGCTAAGGCGCTACAATCCAGACGCGATCGCTAGTTATTATCGTTACCGTCCCTGGCTAGCTTGGGGGCGCTTACTGAGAATTATCTTGTCATTTGCTGGATTTATCATTAGTCTGAAGTGGGATGAATGGCAAAATCAAGTAGAGCAGAACAAGAGAAAACGCGCCACTCAATTACGAGAACTGCTCACTGGCCTTGGCCCTACTTTTATTAAAGTTGGTCAAGCCCTATCGACCAGACCCGATCTGATACGGAAAGACTTCTTAGAAGAATTGGTCAAGCTGCAAGACCAATTGCCAGCTTTCGATAATGCACTAGCCTATCAGATTATCGAAACCGAACTCGATCGCCCAGTTCGCGAAGTATTTACCGAACTGTCACCTAAACCCGTAGCCGCTGCTAGCTTAGGTCAAGTCTATCGCGGTCGTTTGCACAGTGGCGAAGAAGTAGCAGTGAAGGTGCAACGCCCTAACTTACGACCAACTTTGACACGTGACCTGTATCTCATGCGTTGGGGTGCAACTTGGCTAGCGCCTTGGTTACCTCTCAATCTCGGTCACGACCTTACATTAATTGTGGACGAGTTTGGCACAAAGTTATTTGAGGAAATTGACTACATCAATGAAGGTCGCAACGCAGAAAAATTTGCGCACAACTTCCGCGATGATCCCAGTGTCAAAGTCCCCAGTATTTATTGGCGTTATACCAATAGCCGTGTTTTAACTCTGGAATGGATTAACGGCTTTAAGCTAACAGATACGCAAAGCATCCGCGCAGCCGGTTTAGATCCAGAGGAAATCATCAAAATCGGTGTAACCTCCGGTTTACAACAGCTATTAGAACACGGCTTCTTCCATGCTGACCCCCATCCAGGGAATTTGTTTGCCATACCCGATGGTCGGATGGCTTACATAGACTTTGGGATGATGGATCAACTGGAGGAAAACACCAAAGAAACTCTAGTTGATGCTTTAGTGCATCTGGTGAATAAAGATTACTCTGACTTAGCCGCAGACTTTGTGAAGTTGGGTTTTCTCACCCCAGACACAAATATTTGCCCGATTGTCCCAGCATTAGAATCTGTCTTGGGGAACGCCATCGGCAAAAACGTCGGGGATTTTAACTTCAAAACGATTACCGATGAGTTCTCGGAATTAATGTATGAATATCCTTTCCGAGTTCCAGCGAAGTTTGCTTTGATTATTCGTTCCCTAGTTACCCAAGAAGGTATTGCCCTGAGCCTCAATCCAAATTTCAAAATTGTTGAGGTTGGTTATCCCTATATCGCACGACGGTTGTTGACCGGAGAATCTCCCGAATTAAGGCGGCGGTTATTAAATGTGCTGTTTAAAGATGGTAAATTCCAGTGGCAGCGGTTAGAGAATTTAATTGCGATCGCTCGTACTGATGGCAGTTTTGATGTCTTACCTACAGCCCAGATGGGTTTGCAATTTCTACTGTCTGAAGAAGGTAAGTTTCTCCGTAAGCAATTGGTGCTAGCCCTCACTGAAGATGACCGTCTGCACACAGAAGAAGTTCAACGCCTGTGGAATCTGGTGAAAGATGACTTACAGCCCAATCGTTTATTCGATGTAGCGATCGGTTTTTTAACAGAGTTATCTAGAGAAGGCGCAGCCGCCATCCTACCAAAAGCTACATCCTTTATGACTTTTGGTGGTAATGGAGTCCAAGGTCAAAACTAACAAGTAAAAACGCCAAATTACTGTTAAATTTCTTTACAAATTAGGAGTGTTCATGTACTATTACCCTCTGCATCCGCCATATTTCCTACTACTTGTTGGTTTATTAACAGCATTAACCTCGGGTGTAGCCTTATCTGGGACTTTAAAAGTAATTGTTCAAAAATGGCCAAGCGATCGCGCAGAAAATGTTAAACCGCGTTCCCCATTAAAACAACTTGTTGTGCCATTTCTGGGTATCACTGGTGGTATTTGCCTCTTTCTCTACTCAGGTTTCGAGATATTTGGCTTTCCCACCCTCCTCGCTTTAGGAGTAGGCTTACCAGTTGGTTTACTGACTTGTTTGCTACTTTGGGTACAGTTGGGAAGTATGCTGGAATTTGTGGAGCGCCAAGGTATGCAATCTCTGGATTTAGATTCTTTGTCTTAGGTATTAGAACCATTAACCCTCAAAGAAATAAATTTAACTGCTCACCGCACTGAATTGATTTCATAGTGTGGTGAGCATTTATTTTTTTAAGCATCAATATATTTAGAAGTATTATTTTTTACATAAGTTTTACTTATTTGAACCACATTATAGTCAGAAAACAGACGTGTTTTTACAAGATGCTGATTAATTTTTACATTGATTCTTAGTGTAAAACTGATATTTGCTTAAGTATACACCGATTAAATTGCATACTTTTTCCTTTATTTAGTTTTGGAAGTTTGAATTTTTATCAAATACGTAAAAGTTTTTACTGAAAGTTTATACATTTGAATATTTACTCCCATTAATATAAGAAATACATAAGACTTAAAAACTCAGTACTTCCACTAAATATATGTTTGGTAAAAAGCAAATCTTTCCTTGGATTTGCGTTAAAATTTCGTAAAAATTTTAGCTTATTAAAAGTATCAAAATTTAGTTTAAAAGAAATGATTTTAGAAAATAAGAAACATTGTTTTTGTACATTAGCATTAGGCAAGAGATATCGCTCTCATGCCTTATTATTAGCCCAAGATATTGAAAAATATGCCCCTGGAACAAAGTTGGTAGTTTTAACAGATCAGCCAAAAATCTTTAGTAATTATTCTCAGGTTTTAGCATTTGAACATCAACAACAGAGTATAGGTTGCTACCATGATAAAAGGTTTGTAATTGCTAAGGCACTATCACTGTTTAATACCTGCATATTTGTCGATGCAGATATCAGAATATTGGACAATATACCATCATATATAGAATGGCTACCTGGTATAACTGCCAGAAGTTGTGCCAGTCTTATCAAGCATAATCAAGCATATATTAATTCCGTAAATGATACGCATAAACCAAAGAGAATTAGAGATTTAGCCATTCTTAATAAGCTATCTAAAAAGCTGGATATAGATTTAGAAAATCCTAATACCCAGTTTGTTATGGAAATGTTATTTGCAGTGACTAGACAAGATGGACGAGAAATCGAATTTATCAAACATTGGGAAACAATTGCCAATTATTGCGAGTTAAATGGTTTTTATAATGCAGAAGGCTATGCAATAGGATTAGCTGCGGCTAAGGCAGGACTGCCAGTAAAATGGAACGCTATGGAAGATATTGTATATTTCAAGGATTGGGTAGAAAAGCATAAAGTTCAAAAAGGAAAAGCGAATTTAGATGAAAAGTTGATTTATTTTCAACAGCATGAAGCGATTGAATATCAAAAAACTTCTATAATTCAAAAGCTGAAACGTAAATTAGATAAATATATTGGCTACTATTATCGTTATTGGTGCTTAAGAATAGCAACATTGAGTAACTTTTATTTTTATTATTGGTAATCAGCGAACTTGTAATAATCAAATTGTACAGAGCCTTGTTGATGATTAATAATTTTTAGATGGACATCAAATAATGAAACTTAAAGTTTTTCTAATATGTACAGGTCTCGGCCATGTTATGCGTGGATATGAATCTTTTGCCCAGCAAGCATTTCAGGCACTATCAAAAGAATCTTCTCTAGAAGTTACGCTTTTTAAAGGTGGTGGCAAAGCGCAAGCACAAGAAATTCCTTTATGGAATTTGCCTCGCCACACTAGAACAGCCTGTAGGATAGCTAAGTACACTAAGACTAGTGCTTATTTAGTTGAACAAATATCTTTTTGTTTTAGCCTCTTAAGATATATACAGCGAGAAAAACCAAATGTAATTTACTTTAGTGATAACGATATTGGTAATTTACTTGCACGTTGGAGAGATTTTAGCAAACAGAACTATAAATTACTTTTTTGCAATGGAGGTCCACTCCGGCCTCGATCTCCCATTTTTGCTAACTGTGACCTCATACAACAAGTTGCACCTCAGCATCTCCACAATTGTTTAAATGCAGGGATATCGGCTCAAAAGCAAACTCTAGTTACTGCTGGGGCGGAAATACCTGCTGAATTACAAATGCTTTTACCATCTGAAAAAGAGTATTTAAGGAATAAACTAGGATTACCTGAAAAAAGACCTTTGATACTTTCTGTAGGTCACATCAGCAAAAGCCATAAACGCATGGATTACTTAATTCGTGAAGTCGCTAGTTTACCTGAAACACGTCCTTATCTTTTGCTGCTAGGTCAACAAGATGGAAGTTCAGGTGAAATTATCGAACTGGGTAACAGTTTATTGGGATCTGAAAATTTCCAAGTGAGAACTGTAGCCTCCCATGAAGTTGCAGATTACTACAGAGTTGCAGATACTTTTGTGTTGGCTTCCCTTAGTGAAGGACTAGCAAGAGTGTTTTTAGAAGCAATGTCTTATGGTTTACCCTGCATAGTACATGATTATGCAGTTACCCGCTATACGTTTGGAAATGAAGGATATTTTGGTGACTTCACAAAAACTGGTAGTTTAGTAGATCTAATCACCCAAGTACTGTTAGCAAACAAAGATAAATCGAAGTTCTATCAGCGTCATCGCTTTATTTATGAGCGTTTTAGTTGGGATAAGTTGTTGCCAATTTATTTGGAAATGATTTACGCAGTTGCTGAATTATAAGAGACTAATTATTGAGTGATTCTATCCCTAAAATTGCGATAGTTAAGCTTAATATTCGTGATTCTTTGCCTAAAAAAGCCTGTAGTAGTATTTTGTAACTTGAGGAGCATACTGGGACGCTTAAAACTTTGAGGTCTGGTTTCTGGGGATTTTAAATAACGATAATGCAAAAACACATCTCGGTAAGGAATATCTACATCTTCACTAGCACAAAGTTTAGTAAACTTTGATGAGCCTATACTCATATAGTGTAAGTATGTCAGTCTCCGTCCTTGGTCATAAAGGACATTATCAACTACATCAAATTTAGAACTCCAGTGATTACCAGTTACTGTATCGGCATTATGATAAGCAAAGTTATAGTATGAAATGCCACTTCTCAAGACCATATAGTTAAATAACGATTGATCTGGTGCGATAAAAGCCATGACATCAGCTTCACCAGACTGTAATTTCTCTAAGAGATTGGCTAAGGTATCCGGTGGAAAGATGTGTTTTTTAGTAGCAAACCAACCAGCACAAAATATATGAGATTGTAAGTTTTCTACGGGAAAAATTTGTTGAATTAAATCTATAGAACCATCAAAAATGTAATTTATGCCAGACTTATATTGAAAATCATTTGTGACCCAATCATAATTCTCTAACTTGTCATATATATAATCTATTGCTCCCATCAAAAGAGTATCTGCGTCAAAATAAATAAATTTATCAAATGGGCCATCTAAGGCACAAAATTTTCGGTGCATCGGTAGCTCATAAAGTTCGGAAAAACCCCACTTCCGCCATGTTTGCTGTGCTCTGGGATAATTTTTCCAGACCTGGGTGGCAAAGTTATCCCAATAATTGATAGATGCATAATCCTCAAATAAGGTGACATTATCCCTAGCTGCAATCTCTGCCTTTACTTTATCTAACTGCTCATTATATGGAATGACACAAACCGGAATTTTTCTACCAGCGTTAGCTTCTATACTGTTGAGTAAAGCAACCAGTTGGTCATAGACTACATCATTAGCTAAAGTGTAAATACCATCAATCATAAAAATCCTCGTAATAAGTAAGCCGACATAAAAAATCAAACTATGTTATGAAACCTTACCAAGGATGCCACTTGCTACCCTGCAGGAAGCCACTCTCTGGGTGTCTACAAGCCGGGGAACCCATCCAAAGCAGTGGCTCACAAATAACAGCCTTCGTCATTTATCTTTAATTGTGCCCACCTACTTATTAAGTACGGGCAGTAACAAAGGGGAATAAACGACGAGTTAATTTTGGAATAAAACCAAATTTACCCTCATGAAGATAGCGATAGTGTTTCCACAATTCCCAATAGGGACTATTGCTTTTCATCTTTATTCCAGCCCAATGCAGATATTTAAGTCGTTGTCCTCGGTCATACAGGACGTAGTCTTGCTGTTGGAAATTTCGTGAACCAGCCCAACTACCAGGCCCTCCGCCAGGAATTTTGACGAGATTACCGCGTTTGGCAATTAATTTGAGAACGAGATAATTCAAAATGGGTTGGTCTGTAACACCTTCCGAAAAATCAAAATATTCGCGATGTGCAGCACATTCACGCAAAGTTTCATCCATGTATTGCTCAGTCATAGCACCTTTTCTTGAAGCCCAAAAACCACTGTTAAAAACGTCTTCTAATTGGGCATCTGAAAAAATTTGTTGCTCTTTCACTACTAAAGAAAAGATATTACGTAGCTTGTCACTAGCGTGATGATAATCGCAACAGAAGAAATCAACTTCAGCAAGCTGGTTCAAATTGTCAGCAATTTTTTCAAAAACAACAATATCTGTGTCAATATAAATAAACTCATCTAAAGGGCCAAACCATGCTACAAGTTTACGCATTTTGTTTGGTAATGCGAGGAAATCTCGATCAAAAATTTCGCCTATACGTGTTGTAAATTGCTCAATTAGTTCTAAATCTGGGAAAATTTGCACATTATGTAATGTGCTAAGTTGCTCGGCAACTTTGTGATAACTATCATTAAAAGGTATGAGATAAACTAGAACTTCCTGGTCATAAAAGCGAATGCTATTGAGTAAGGCAATGGCATTATCAAGTACATAATCGTTAGCAACTATATAAATTCCCCGACTCATAAATTATCCTTGGTGAATTAACTTAAATTTTTTCAAAGCTCTGGTGAGTAAATTTGGTGGTGGAGCATTATAAGATTTGGTGATATTTTGAAATACTGGACGTTTATCAGGTTCGTGTAAGTAGCGATAGTAGAGAAATAAGTCTCGATAGGGAAAATCAATATTCTCTCCAGCACATACAGCTTTATTGATGTTAGGAGGAACACCAATATAATGTAAATAAGTTAGTTGATTACCCTTGTCATAAAGAATATGCTCTCTTTCCTCAAAGTGCTTTGAGCTTACAGAACATCCCGTTGCTTCATTAGGTGCCAATTGTTGAGCGAAATTATATATAGCAAGGTTCGATCTCATTACCATATAGTTAAGCAGAGGTTGTTCTCCCGCACCTTCATATAAGATTTCTCTTTCACCATTTTGCAGATAAAATAGCAGTGATTTTCTTTGCTCAGCATTAAAAATGCCTCGTTTCGAGCCATAAAAACCCGAACAAAATATTTCTGAATTTATGCGAATTTGTGGAAAAATTTCTCGCAATTTTGAAGAATTAACGTTATATACTTTACTAACATCTTTAAATTGGAAATCATAAACAACAAAGTCATAACTATCTAATTTTTCAAATACTGCTGCGAGTGAGTTCATCACTAAGGTGTCAGCATCTAAGTAGATAAATTTATCAAAGGGCCCATCAAAAGCACAAAAACGGCGGTGAGCGCCATAGAGACGAAATTTACTGCTATCCAATCTTTCTGGTGCTGCTTCCAGCATAAATTGATCCCAGCAATTGATGGATTCCTGGTCATTGTAAATAAATACATTAGGTCGCCTGGTTATTTCATCAGCAATCCGTTGTATCTGGTCATCAAAAGGATAGATACATACAGGAATATCGGAACCTAGTATCGTATCGATACTATTGAGCAAAGCTACCAATTGATCGAAAACATAATCATTGGCAAGGGTGCAAATACCATTCATATTTTATGAGTGTTTAACGACAAAATTTGACAACCAATTCAGCAGATTTAGCTTGTGTAAAATGATTTGGCGTGCTTCTGCGATCGCATCTTTAGCTGCATGCCAAGTATCAGGTGTAGCAGTCACTTCTTTGATGTAAGCAATACCTTTATCATCTAAACTAGGCAATCTTAAAAAACTACCTGGTGGTAATAATTTATCAGCTGCTGGCCCGCCATAGTAAATTGGCAAGCACCAAGCAAGTAAACTATCCCAAAGCTTCTCGCTTACATACCAATTATTATCAACATAGTTTTCAATAGACAAATTGTAATAATATGGTGCCATCCCATACCACTTATTACTCAATTCTCCTTTGATATTCGCCCATACTGGTAAGTTGCGCCCATACAAATCAAACGAAATTTCATTCTCTTGTAAAGAGCGCAAAAATTCTAAACGCTGGCGATGATTGACTGTGCGACTAATCCCAGAAGTAATCCAACTACATGAAGCAATTTTTTCAGGACAAGGCATTTCATTTAAATCCTGAAAGGAATTAGAATGATACCAAATAGCCGGCATATAATCGGGAATAGGCGCAAAGTCATCGGGACCAGAAACGTAGCCGCAATACTTTTGTGCTTGTTGATAATTATAATTAGTGATTTCTACAATTTCATCTAAAGGTGGTTCTCTAAGTAAATAAATAATTTGCTCTTGATTGAGACCTCGTAGTACAGAATTAATATTTTCTGTTGGTTTTTGCTGCCGTTTGCGAAAATTATCTAACCAGGATTTCTGGGGAGATGGTTGAAGAAAATCAAACTGATACATTAGGAGAAAATCTGGTTTAGACGCTGGTGCCAGCATTTGAATATTATCCCACATGCCAAATTGTTTTGGAGTTTGTTGCCACAGCCAATCGGCTCTATTTTCTAGACCTCGATAGCTGCTAATCATACCTATGGTTTTAATTGTCATATTAATTAGTTAAAAATAACTTAGGTAATAATTGGTGGAAGTAACGATTCATCAACATAACTGAGAATTTTTGCGGCTCGATTTTCCCAAGAAAATTGCTTAACAAATTCGATACTATCTGAATACCCTTCTAATTTTCTTGGATGACTTTCTAAAACCTTTTGTACAGATTCAGCGAATTTTTTAGGGTCATCTGGATCGCACCAAGCAGCTATAGATTTGGTATTTTTAAATTCGATTAATGAAGGAATTTCTGTAGCTACAATAGGAGTCCCAGAAGCGAAGTAGTCAAATAATTTTAATGGAGATGTAAAAGTTGCAGCTTCCCCCATACAATGGGGATGAGCTAAAATATCAGCAGCTTGAAGCAAAGATGGTAACTCATGATGTAATAGATAGCCTAAGAATGTAATATTATTAACTTGTTTTTCTCTAGCTAATTGCTCGTAATGTGTAACTTCTGCTGGCTTTCCACCTGCACAAACAAATTGTACATTTGGCATTTCAATAGCCACATCAATTAGGATATCAATACCTTTAAATTGCTGTAGCGCTCCTGCGTAGACTACTAAATGTGAGCGTTTATCTTTTAATAGTTGAGTGCGCCATTCTGCTGCTTTTTCTGGTTGTCTTTGCATAAATAAGTGATTAAAACCATTATGCAGCTTAATCACTTTTTCCGGTGGCATACCATTTTTAATCATGGATTCACGGATTGTATCGACAACTGTTACTGCAATTTGAAACAGTGGATTATGAATAATTTCAGGCTCAAATTGCTTATTTTCATGATGATGATGTTCATAAATTGCCGGAACACCGTTTTTAATAGCAGCTTTCACAAAATTCCAGTTGCGGCTATGGACAAGTTTGGTAGTTGGCAGTATATGAAATGGGAGATAATACTTGCAGGCAACAGTATTAGAATTTGCGAACTTACTTCGCAATCTGTCAATTGGCCAAGGCATAGGTAAAGGCGCTACTTTTAACTTGTCGTGGAGGTTGTAATAATTAACAAGTTCTATAGGTGTTTTTCTTGGTTGAAAAGGACAAATTAAATTAGCTATATTAATAGCTTTTACTCCTTTATCTGGGTAAGCTAAAACTGTTGAGTATCCCAAGTTGGCAGCTGCATTAGCTGCATTAGTAGACTGAACTAAGTGAGCTTCTGGCTTGGGCAATTCCTCACCAATGAAAAACAGATAATGCTTTTTTAAATCAGGATCTTTCATAGGTTTATTGTAGAAGGCTGTCTTCAAAATTTTTTAACGTATCTAGCAAGTAAATAGCCGATTCATAAGATTCTAAAATTATTGGTTTTGGCTCTGGATTGGGAGATATAAAATCAGCCATTATTGCTCGTAGAGAGTTAAGTATTTCAGAAAGACGACTCCGAAATTCTACGGAGATATGGCTCATCTTTGAAATCTGGGTATGGGTAGCTATATTGCTAGGATTGCCATCGGCAATAGAGATGATGTTTTCTTGGCTATGTAAGTTAATAAAATCATCAAAAATATCAATAGTGTTGAGTATGATCTTGGCTGATTTGTAAGATTCTGCAATTAATTCTTGTCGCTCTTGAGAATTGTCTACTAAATCGTCAATTAATAAGCGTAGTAAGCCAATCATGGAGTTTAATTGTGTCCGAATGTCGTGAGAGATGCGGAGTAAGCTTTGATTGCTTTTAGCCTCGGTCTCCGGACGATCGGCAAATTGCATTGAGTACAAGCGTGAGTAATAACCACCCTTTTGTAAAAGTTCTTCATGGGTTCCTACCTCGACCACACTTCCACGATCTAAAACGGCAATTTGATCGGCTTTTTGAACTGTCGAAAGGCGGTGAGCAATTACCAAAGTTGTGCGATCGCGGCTGAGATCGTCAAGTGCAGTTTGGACTAAGCGTTCGGAAACCGTATCTAAGGCGCTGGTGGCTTCGTCTAGAATTAAAATTTCGGGATTTTGGACGAGTGCGCGGGCGATCGCTAATCTTTGCCTTTGTCCACCAGATAACATCACGCCGCGATCGCCAATTAAAGTATCAAATCCTTTAGGTAATTTACTAATAAATTCATAGGCGTTCGCCTGCTTGGCGGCGGTAATAATTTCCTCTTCGCTGGCTTCTGGTTTGCCATAGGCGATGTTATACCGCACTGAATCATTAAATAGAAACGTATCTTGGCTGACAATCCCCATCCGTTTTCTTAAGGATATGACATCAAATTCTCGTAAGTCTTTACCGTCGATGGTAATAGAGCCAGCTATTGGGTCATAAAATCTCGGTAACAGATCTGCCAAAGTTGATTTACCAGCTCCAGAACCGCCTACTAGTGCCAGAGTTTTACCACGAGGTAAATCTAGGGTCACATCGTTGAGTACCAATTTCTCATGGCCAGGGTAGGCAAAGGACAATGAATTAAAGCTCACTCCCTGTTGTAATTTTGTGTAGGTAAGCTTACCGTTCCCCATGAATGGCTTATTACTTAAGCTCAAAAATTCACTAGTCATATCCACACTAGTAGCTGTACTAGCAAAACCACTACGAATCGCATTTAATTGGGAAATTAATGGTAGCACCCGCAACAACACCAATAAATATGTCAAGAGTACGGCAGA
Organism: Aulosira sp. ZfuVER01; assembly: GCA_034530615.2. Classification (GTDB taxonomy): domain Bacteria; phylum Cyanobacteriota; class Cyanobacteriia; order Cyanobacteriales; family Nostocaceae; genus Aulosira. The sequence goes on along the minus strand of JAVRCV020000052.1, from coordinate 67,111 downwards.
AAGCGAAACAATCTGATCGGCAAAAAAAGTTTTGCTTAATAACACAATCAGCATCAAAGCTGTAACTCCCATGACCTCACTTATAGGCCCGATTGCTTCGGAGTTCACCTGAGATTGAAAATCTGCTTTTTCGCGGGCACGAATTAGTTTTGTAATCGCTTGAAATTCTCTGTCTTCGTTTCCTGTTGCTTTAACTAATCTAATCCCGCTCAGGACTTCTAGTACAGCGATTGAATATGCACTAGACATCTCACTCAGCTGTTTACCAAACTTTTTGGAACGGGAAATAGCAAACTGATTAATTAAGGTTACTAATGATAGTAAAACTGTAGATAAAATTGTTAATTCCCAGGATATTGATAGTAATAAGCCAACAAAAACTAAAATTGTAATTACTAAAATAATTAACTTGATTGTACTTCCAAATACACTGGCTGCACGTCCAATTTCTCCACCTAATTTGTTGATTAGATCGCCAGCTTTTGTCTTAGCAAAATAATCTATATCTACTTCCAATAATAATTTGAATCCTGATTCTCTCATATCCGATGTCAGAATTCTTGTTAAAGAGCTTGATGCCAAACTACTACTATAATTAGCTAGATTTTTTAAAAAGATTGTTAATATAATTGCTCCAGACATTACTATGACACGATAGTTTTCTGGAACTTTATCAAAAGGAGACATAATAAGATTCAGAAGTTGTGGGGCACTACTTAAATCTACTTCCTGCCCCACAATCTTTAAAATTACTGGCACAATTAAAGTTGTACTTACACCATTAAATAATGCTCCGGAAAATCCTAAAATTATTGTCAAAATTATCAAGCCGGGATAGGGTCTTGCAAATTTGAGTAGTAGTTTCCTGGTAGACATCTTTTCTGTACATCATAATTTATTTATTATTAACACGAATATCTCATTGTTGCTACATTAGTTAATCTTCATATTTCTCGAAAATTTAATTGGTGAAAATACGTATTTTATACACCTTACATTTTTAGATAATCTGGCATTTTCTTTAAATTTGATATTCACAACCGAGCAATTACTGACATTAAACTAGAAGCCATAGCTTCTATGCTATATTTTTCTACACATCGCTCTCGAGACTTTTTACCACGCTCATTTGCTAGCTCTAAATCTTGAAATATCAATTGAATTTGTTCAGCAATTTGTTCGGGGCTAGTGGGTTCAACTAAATATCCAGTTTCACCTAAAATTTCGGGAATATCTCCAACCCGTGTCGATAATACGGGTTTAGCCATTGACATTCCATCCGTAATTTTTAGAGGGAATTGCGCACGAGTTTCAGGTGTATCTCTCTGCGGAACGACAACAATGTGAGCAGCAGCTACTACATCAGGCATAATCTCAGCTGGATAATTTGGCAATTTGATAATCCAACGTCCCCACTGTTGTTGAAGCTGCTCATCGTAATTATCATAAGGACTTCCACCTACGATCGCTAGTTTTAAGTCGGGCTGATTAATTTTATCTAGCGCTATGAGAACATCTTCTACACCTTTATAAGGTCTTGGTGCGCCAGGAAACATTAAAATTTTGTATTCAGATAAACCATAGCGAATTCTGCTAGCCTCAGGATTATATCGAGCAGGATCAAATAAGGTGATATCTTTGCCATTGGGAATATATGTACCTCCAAAACGTGTTTGTAAAAAGTTAGTATGCACTGTCACAGCATCAGCATAACTTACTAGCTTTTCCATCCATTTCACATATAAAGGATGATGAGGACTTCTGAGAGCACCATCTGATTTGAATAATTCTCTAGTTAACTTTTTGGGTGTAGGATGATAATTCCATTCATCACCACCATGCCAGCTAAGTTCCCAGTCATCTATATCTAAAATTACTGACTTTTTGCTATATATTTTCTTTAATAGAGCTACTCCAAAACTTGCTACTTGAGGCTTGATAGCATAAATTATTTCTCCCTGAATTTTTGGTAAAATCTTCCCGATTGCTTTTCCAAATTCAGGAAATTGACTACCAGGTAAATCATATACTGGGAATTGTGAGGGTAATTTACTATATAAATTATCTCCAAATAAAAAGCCGATTATTTCAACTTCAATATCTAATATTTTAATAGCTTTAGCTAACAAGTATGCACGCATGATAGCAGCACTTGATAAGTCAGAGACTAGTAGCGATATTTTAGAAACTTTTCTCACTATATTTATTAGTTATTACTTAGTACGCCAAGGATTGGTAATTTGATTTGGTAATAAAAATTTAGCAAGTTTATCAAATATTCTTGTATAGCATGAACGAGTAATGTCTTTAGCGTATTGAGGTCTATAGGGATAAGTACAGTGAAGCACTTTAATTTCACCATCAATATTGTAAGCCTCCTTCCATTTACTCAGGTAATTATATGTAGGAGGAAGGACTTTAATCTTTGGTTTGACAGTTGCGATCGCAGCAGCAAAAGCTCCTTGATCTTTTAATAGTAATTTCTCTTGATTGTTTTTGATAATTTCAAAAAATCTCTTAAATTCATCAAATAATTTCTGAGTTGTTTCAGTTTTACGAAAAGCGATAAAACCACCGTTATACTGAATACTATCTTCTTGTAGTGGTAAACCTACAGATTGTAGGGTTGGTAAAACTTCTGATAATATCTCTTCTTGCTTACCTCTCAATAAGTTGGTAGCTTTAACAATACTAGGTTGGACATCTTTAGTGAGTAAAAAATCATCTTCATCTAAATATTCAAACACATCATTGAGGTCAGATAGTAAACAGATATCTGAATCTAAATAAATCGTTTTTTTAAATTCCGATGCTGCATATAAAGCTAATTTTGCTTCTCGTGAGGCTAAAACCGTATTTTCATTAGCAGGTGCTGGTTTTAAAATAACATTTTTGAAAGCTGTCAAAAGAGGATATAAAATTTTAGGAACGCGGTCAATTAAAATAATTATCGGTTCTTGATGAAATTTTCTAATAGAAGCTAAAAAATGTATACAGTCTTGAAAAGAATACATACCTGTTAAAATTGTGATAAATCCTCTTTCAGAAATCATAATTTTTTCTTTGAAATAAATTATTTGATAAATTATGCTTGTTGAATATATTCAACAAGCATAATTTGTAAATTAGATTGTTTTAGTTAATACTATTGCTTGGTTTGCAGTAGTATCTGTATACAAAGATTGGATATTGCTATCACCATGTGCTACCAGTCCATTAATTTAAGCTGTCCTGTTTGTACATGGTCAAATATGCGGTTAATTTGGCGACGATCTCCATCATTAATATCGCCATTAGCCAAGACAGTCGAGGTAAGTAAAGAATGATCTTGACGACTCATCATCCCTGATGCGAGAATTCGATCTACAATTTCCTTAGCTCCTATTTCCGATTGGCTATTGACGGTTTTGTACATCAATGTTTGATAATTCATAAATCTCCTACAGATGCAATCAAACATGACATTATTTGCTCAACCTTTAATATGTAAAAAGGAGCTAAATAAAAATTTAAAGTTTATTAAATTTTTACTAACCAGAGCAAATAATGCAAATTCCTGATGACGAAATTTCTTGATGTTTTAACAACAAAAAGAATAAAATCAATCTAACTTCGCATTTACACTTCTTTCCAGAGAAATTGTACTGATTAATCAAGTTGCTTATTCCTACTTTTTAGCGCTATTTCCGGGTAAATACGGTTGTATAAATTATGTTTTTATGTGTTTTCCAGCTACAATAAACAACATATAAACACTTTGTATAGCTAGTACAGATAATCCTGTTGTTCACTGTGGTTAATGATGTTAATTAATACCAACCATTACTGCTAAGAGGAAGTTATGCAGGTCATTCGTCTTGAGGCACTTTCGGATAACTATATATTCTTGCTACATGAGCGCACACAGAATATTGCGGCGGTGGTCGATCCGGCAGAGGCAGAACCAGTATTACAGCAACTGACAGAACTGAACGCTGAGTTGGTAGCGATTTTTAATACGCACCATCATCACGATCATGTGGGTGGTAATCAGCAGCTAATGCAACAATTTCCTGGGGTGACAGTGTATGGCGGAGTTGAGGATCGAGGGAGAATTCCCGGACAGCAGGTATTTCTAGAAGACGGCTCCCAGGTTAAGTTTGGCGACCGAGTAGCGGAAGTTATCTTTGTTCCCGGACATACCCGCGCTCACATTGCGTACTACTTTCCTCCAGCAATAGCCGACGAAGCAGGCGAATTATTCTGTGGTGATACCCTATTTTCTGGGGGTTGCGGCCGTTTATTTGAAGGGACACCCACACAAATGGTCAACTCTTTAAATAAACTCCGTTCTTTACCCGATAATACGCGCATCTGGTGCGCCCATGAATACACTTTAAAAAATTTGCAATTTGCCCTGACTGTGGATGGTGAAAACGCTGATTTACAAAAACGCTTCGATGAAGTTAAGGCGTACCGTAGCCGAGGGGAAGCTACCATTCCGTCGCTGTTAGGAGTGGAGAAACGTACCAATCCTTTTTTACGCTGGGAGCAGCCAACACTACAATCTGCTGCTAAGAGTAACGATCCGGTGCATACTTTTGCACGGATCAGGGGAATGAAGGATAGATTTTAGTCATTTGTCATGAATTGTTGATATGTCCTATGACTCTAGTTTCTGTCCTGACTACACCACAGCAAGGAATCGGTTCCGCATCTCGGCGTTGGCTTTGGGGTGTCGCTTAGAAGCATACTCCATCGATCAAACTGGGCCAGATGGGGAGGATTTAACTATTGATGTGGCTATCTTGGGAAACCCAAACTCCCAAAAAATTGTGGTTGTCTCCAGTGGATTGCATGGGGTGGAGGGATTTTTTGGTTCTGCTGTGCAGTGTGCTTTGCTAGAGGAGCGTTTTGTTAATTGGAACCACAGTCAGGGGATAGCTTTAGTATTGTTACACGCCTTGAATCCTTACGGCTTTGCTTGGTGTAGGCGGTGGAATGAGGAAAATATCGATCTCAACCGTAATTTCCTGCTACCAGGCGAAGAGTACACGGGTAGTCCGGCAAAGTATAGCGATTTAAATGCTTTCTTCAACCCAACTTCACCTCCATCTCGGTTTGAGCCATTTTTTGTGAAAGCGATCGCCTCTATTCTCCGCTATGGTATTAATTCTTTAACAAGTACCTTACCAGTAGGGCAATATGACTTTCCTCAAGGCTTATTTTTTGGTGGAAATAGGCCTGCAAAGACTTATCAAATTCTCGATGCAAATCTTTCTCGCTGGATTGGAAAGGCTACAGACGTAATACATATTGACTTACATACAGGACTGGGTAAAAAGGCAACCTATAAACTCTTCATTGATGATCCCCCAGACTCTCAATCAACCCAGTGGCTAACTGAGAAATTTGGAGCCGATGTTGTGGAAGCTTATAAAGCAAGGAAGGTGACTTACATATTTCGTGGGGGATTAGGAACTTGGTGTAAAGCCAAATTTCCCCAATGCAATTACAAGTTTCTCACGGCAGAATTTGGCACTTATCCAGTGATTCAAGTAGTTGAGGCGTTACGCGCAGAAAACCGTGCTCACTTCTTTTTACCACTAAATCACCCATCTAAAGATTGGATATGTCAGCGATTAATGGAAGTTTTTGTCCCAGCAGATAAGGGTTGGCGGAATGCAGTAGTCTCTCAAGGACTGGATTTGGTAGAAAGAGCGATCGCAGTATTATAAGCCAACATAATATTTTTGCAGAATAATAGTTGCGATCGCCCCCTGCAATTCGCTAGGATCTTTAAGCTTTGGGGTATAAGCCAAGCCACTTGGGATACAGCTACACATCATGTGAGCTATCCGGCTGCAACCCAAGTTAATGAGATTCTACAGGAAAACGAAAAACAATGGCGAAACGCGTACAGTTAGTTTTAACTCAGGATGTTAATAAGCTGGGAAAATTAGGCGACTTAGTGGATGTAGCTCCAGGCTATGCTCGTAATTATCTGATTCCCCAAAAAATGGCAACTCATGCTACTCCTGGTATTCTCAGGCAAGTAGAACGCCGTCGCGAGCAAGAACGTCAACGGCAGTTAGAACTCAGACAACAAGCTTTAGAACAAAAAGCAGCTCTTGAAAAAGTTAGTAGCTTGCAAATTGCCAAACAGGTTGGTGAAAACGAAGCGATTTTCGGTACTGTTACCGCCCAAGACGTTGCAGATGCAATTAAAGCAGCTACAGGTCAAGAAGTTGATCGTCGCGGTATCACCCTCCCCGATATCAACCACCTTGGCACTTACAAAGCTGACATTAAGCTACATTCGGAAGTAACAGCACAACTCGATATTGAAGTAGTTGCTAGCTAAAGACTGATTGACTTTTGACCACAGATGCCCACAGATTCTTCATCGGTGTTAATCTGTGTTTATCTGTGGTTATCTATCTGATTTTTTATCTTCTGAGCGATAGTTAGAGTTAAACCCTCGATCGCCCATTTTAAATCGCTTATGGCTGAAGAACTAAGTTTTAAAGGCGATGGTAGTGACCGCCTCCCACCCCAAAATATTGAAGCAGAAGAAGCGATTTTGGGGGGAATTTTGCTAGATCCAGAAGCGATTGGTCGAGTTAGCGATCGCTTAGTTGGCGAAGCTTTTTACATTAGCGCCCACAAAGATATTTATCAAGCAGCGCTACGACTCCACGCCCAAGGTAAACCTACAGACTTGCTCTCAGTTACTAGTTGGCTGACTGATAACGAGATGCTTACCCGCATAGGTGGGAGAAATAAATTAGCCACACTTGTAGATCGCACAGTGTCAGCAGTTAACATCGACTCCTTAGCCGAGTTAGTGATGGATAAATTCCTGCGGCGACAGTTAATTAAAGCTGGCAATGAAATTGTGCATCTTGGATATGAAACTGAGAAAGAATTACCGATTGTTTTAGATCAGGCAGAACAAAAAGTTTTTGGTATAACTCAAGAACGTCCTCAAACAGGGCTAGTTCATATTGCAGATACATTAATTAGTAATTTTCAGGATATTGAAGAGCGAAATCAAGGCATTGCCTTACCTGGAATTACTTGTAGTTTTTACGATTTAGATGCCATGACTAGTGGCTTCCAGCGTTCTGATTTAATTATTGTCGCTGCGAGACCGGCAATGGGAAAGACAGCATTTTGCTTGAACCTCGCTTATAATATTGCTGCTTCTCATAGATTTCCTGTTGCTGTTTTCAGTTTAGAAATGTCTAAAGAACAGTTAGTGCAACGTCTATTAGCTAGCGAAGCCGGAATTGAAAGTGGTTATCTGCGGAGTGGAAGGCTCAGTCAAGCACAGTGGGAACCTTTAAGCCGTGCTATTAGTATGCTTTCCGAGATGCCAATTTTTATTGATGACACGCCGAATATCACCGTCACCCAAATGCGTAGTCAGGCACGGCGACTACAAGCAGAACAAGGGATGGAATTGGGATTAATTGTTATAGATTACCTGCAATTAATGGAAGGCGCAGGTGATAACCGCGTACAAGAATTATCTAAAATTACTCGTTCTTTAAAAGGTTTAGCACGGGAATTATCAGTTCCAATTATCGCTTTATCTCAGTTAAGCCGAGGCGTAGAAGCACGTACTAATAAACGCCCAATGTTGTCAGATTTACGTGAGTCGGGTTCGATTGAACAAGATGCGGATTTAGTAATAATGTTGTACCGGGATGACTACTACAATAATGACAGCCCCGATCGCGGTATTGCAGAAGTAATAGTAGCTAAACACCGCAACGGCCCGACAGGTACAGTTAAACTTTTATTCGATCCGCAGTTTACGAAGTTTAAGAATTTAGCTCGGCCTAATAATTATTGATAATACAATTGTCAGTTATCAGTTAGCAATTAACAGTTAAAATCATAACTAAATTTCGGTGATTTAAACACTCAAAAAATTTTGTTTCTCCAGCAAGAAATTTATTAGCTTTGAGAATGTTTTTTAAGCTGATAACTGATAACTGTTCACTGATAACTGACTAATAGTGATTGCTATTTAATATCTAGCAATTCCACATCAAAAATTAAAGTAGCATTTGGTGGAATCACACCACCAGCACCACGAGCACCATAACCCAATTCTGGGGGGATAATTAACTGACGACGACCGCCAACTTTCATTGTGCTAAGTCCTTCGTCCCAACCTTTGATCACTTGTCCAACACCAAGTGTAAAGTCGAAAGGACGGTTGCGATCGCGTGAACTATCAAACTTTGTACCATCTTCTAGAGTGCCAGTGTAGTGAACTACAACCTTTTGTCCAGTTTGAGGAGTCGCCCCAGTCCCCTCTTGTAATTCAATGTATTTCAATCCAGAGGGGGTAGTTACGGCATTAGCATCAGACATAGTATTGCTCGCAATCAAAGTATTGTTTTCAGTAACAGTAGTGGGTGCTGAGATAGGTTGGGTGAAATTAGCAGCAATGGCAGAGTCCTGCTTACTACCAACTTGCGCTAATACCAAAACCACAACACATACCAGCATTAACCCAACGCTGAGTAAAATTGCTTTCAAAATTAACCCTCCCTACTTAGGTAGTTTGGAACAGTATCACCAACAGGACACAAATTAGTTTAAATCACAAAGGATGTTCTAACGCCAAAGCTTATTTTCTAAATCCCGCACTTGACGCTCTAAACGGTCAATTCTACCCCGCAGTTCGTCTACCTCTGACTGACGCGCTACCCCCAAATCCTGCATCATATTGCGCATTTGCCGTTGCATTTGAGCTTCCCAAGTTCCCTGCTCCGATCGCAACTGCTGTACAATATCATCCATCACAGCTTTTGCTTGCTCAGGATTCAGCTTGCCATCCTTGACCAATTCATCGCTGACTTGGCGTAGTTTGTCTGCTACCAAAGACGTTGTACCAATACCAAGCATCAATAATTGCTGCATCCAATTGTTATTATCCATACTGCCTTCCTCTTACTTATTTCAAACCAGCCAACCCTTGCTCTTGAGTGTATGCAATCAAGCTATGCTAAAAGCGTAGTTATTCTAGCCTACAACTCTATTTTGGCAAATTGGCAAATACAAGGAATGGCAAGGTGTGGTTATCGAACTGCTAAAGTTTAAAATTGCTTCCGAGATGGGGGAAATTTATATCCAGAAGGATGCGGAAATTTGGACAACCGCCCTTGCTAAGTATCCTGGGTTTCTGGGTAAAGAAGTTTGGATCAATCCCCACGATCCTACAGAAATTATATTTGTCATTCGTTGGGCAACACGAGAGCAGTGGCACGCCATACCGCAAGCAGAATTAGAGGCTGTTGAACAACAGTTTGCCGCAGCTTTGGGAGATACTTATAAATTGGTGGAGTCAGCAGAGTATCAAGTGCGGAATTTTCCCCATGCTTAGAAACTAGATGCTCTTAAATTCAAGACTGAAATGGATAAAGTCGAGCTTAAGCCTGCAACGCTCTAAACCACCTATTCAATACTGAATTGATAGTTTGTTTAATCTGATGTTTGCGATTCCACCGCTGGAACGCCCTTTCGTACTCTTCACCTTTCATGAGGAAGGTATTCCAAATATCCAGCCCTACTAGAGAACCGCAAAATAGCACAATATATAACGACCAAGTCAGACCGCCACCACTAATCAAATCCAGTAAGATAAAAAAAGCATTAGCGATCGCATAATTACCCAAACGCTTTTTAAATCTTCCTTGACGGTAGAGATTAAAAACTTGCCGCTGTTGCAGTTCACTCTGTTGCATCAGCCAGTCGCGTTCCGCTAATTTCAAGGAATCTGGAGCAATATCTAACTCAGCAGCGATTTCCAACAACTCATCGTAAGAAAATTCTCTATCTGTGTTGTCAGCCTGAGTAGCGATCGCCAACTGGAGAATTTGCTGTACATCTTCTTGAGTATAAGAACGAATGCTTTTAGGTTCAAATGCTGTCATAATTCTTACTGTGAGTATTAATTTTTATCACTATTTATTGCTCGGTAGAAGTTGCCCAGCTACGTCAGCACTATTTTTATTATCCCTACACTAACAAATCTAGATAGTGCCGTAGGTAGGAATTTCTAGAAAAATCTTCCTAAGCGTAGTTGTCCTCCTTGAAATGAAATCACAGAGTTTATTAAATTAATTTATTCACTTTAGATATTCTTTTCAGCTTCCCACTCTCTAGCAATTTGAGTGAGCCGTGAAATGTACTTGTTGGGAAGTCCTACTGATTCAGTGTTTGATTTCCATTTTGGCTTCCGTCCCTGCCCGTTCTCTATTCCATCTGTCGGCAGTATTCGTTTTTGTACAGAATCGGCGGTAGTATCTGCATCATAGACAGTTAGGTAGCAGTAACTGACTGAGAATTAAACGAAAAGTATTGAAAATTTGTATTAAAGCTCATAAGAACTCATGCACGCAAAATCTAAAACACTTTTGAAGAAAGCGATTCAGGAATGTCTTCCTACACTTCAGTCACTGTCAAGCCAATGCCTATCACAACACTTGGTATGGAAAAAGACTGGTGAGAGACAGTGGAATGGTGAATGGCAGTGGCTACCAGATCTTGGGGAAGTCTTCATAAGGGCTAACACGACGATCAACACTGTGGCAGAAACATTTATAGAATCATTTTTCAAGCATCACCCCGAATACGGAGGAATGCTTGGTTTTCCACTATTTGGTTGCTTTAATTATGGACACGACCGAGCCTGGATCTTCCGCTGTTCACTTGGGCACCTATGGAAATCACACAAAACATTTAATTTGGGCGAGAATCTGATTGATGAATTAGTCAATGAATTTGAGGCTTTTGTTGATTCTCAAACAGTCAAATTGCTCTTCCGCTCCGTACTCTTAAACTTTTACTCACCAAGTAGCAACTCTATTAGTTTACCAGAAGGGCTAAGAATTCGACGATTGCATGAATCCGAAATATCTGATTTATATGGTGGAACAATGCAGTCTACTTTGTCGCAAAGCAGCTTTCATGGAATGCATGAGTTTTGTATTGAGGGAGACATAGAAGTGCCTAAATTAGTAGGAGGTTTAGAAGAAAATGATCAACTACTTAGTACTGATGATGTAAAAGCAAAACTAGACAAAGCTATGCTTTGCTTACGGACATTTAAGGAAGGGTATGTTGGATACAATTTGATTCAATATTCTCCAGTGAAATTTTGCCCCTTCCCATTCGGATCATATGGTTATGGGGATTTGTATGTTCCACCTGGCCAGTACCAAATTAACATCAAAGAAGTTGCCTCTCTCGAAGAACATGCCAAGCTAATATTTAGCATTAACGAAGAGGCAATGCGTATGGCATGTTCCCGGCTAGCGGATGCTGAACACCGAACTCGTCCCCATGACCGCATTGTTGATGCAGTGATCGGAATGGAAGCCTTACTCTTGTCTAGTATTACTGATCGGCAGGGTGAGTTGAGCTTTCGGTTTTCCTTAAATTACGCCATGTTATTTCCCCCCGAACAACGACAATCTGCATTCAAGTTTGCTCGTGATATCTATGGGCTTCGCAGCAAGATTGCGCATGGCAGTTTCGTCAGCAACGAGTGTAAAATTGATGGCGTGAAAATATCTATCCTCGATGCTTCAAAACAAGCTACAACTTCGCTTCGGACGATTATCTTCTCCTTTTTGAAGAAGAAAGATGCTCTCTACAAAAATTCAGAATTTTGGCAACGTAGATACTTCGGTCTTCCAGATCTGAGTTAGCATCATAAATTAAGTTTGATTGATAAGGAATAGCTACTTCGAGAGTCTCATCACTACCTCACTGGGGATTTGTCATAATTACATAGGCGGCTACTTGGCATTAGGGGTGCAAGAACACTAAAAAAACTGTTCTCCAAAAAGTTATGCATCATCGCTACCAAGTTTACATCCGACGATTTGCGATCGCGGCTTTTTTAAGTCTGCTGTTATCTCCCGCCATCTTCTACGGATGGTTGTGCTTATTACGTCCATCCCGAACGGATCGACAGCAAGTATTATTTAAAGGCATTTTTTATCAACGTCGTACTATTTCCCAACCACGTCCTGTGACGATGCATATTGTCACCGTTGACTTGACAGCACCGGGAGTAAAACCTTTAGTAACTCCAGGTTTCCCATTTGGTAAAGGTAGAAAAACTAACGCCCGCACTACATCAGAATTTCTTGGTAAATATAAGCTGCAATTAGCTGTAAATGCTAGCTACTTCCATCATTTTTATGAAAAAACACCTTGGGACTACTATCCCCATAGTGGCGATCCTTCTTATCCTTTAGGAGAAGCAATCTCTAATGGATCTCGTTATTCCAAATCAGAATCCAATAAGGCTGTGGTGTGCTTTTCTCAAAATAATCTTGCCCAAATCTTAGCCAGTGGGAAATGTCCTCAGGGTACAGTTCAAGGTGTTGCAGGGCAAGAAATTCTAGTTGCTAATGGTAAGGCTGTGATTTCTCAGATTCGCGAAAATAAACCTTACCCACGTTTAGCAGCAGCGATCAACCGAGAAGGTACAAAACTCTGGCTGATTGTGGTAGATGGGAAACAACCCTTCTATAGTGAAGGACTGACTCTGACTGAGTTGGCAAAGACTGCTATAGATTTAGGCGCTGATACTGCACTCAATATGGATGGTGGTGGTTCCGTTACATTAGTTATGGGAAAGCCTAATGGTGCAAAGGTATTAAATGCTCCCATTCATACCAAACTACCGATGCGGGAACGTCCAGTTGGCAATCATTTAGGCTTTTACGCTTTGCCAGCAGATGTCAAAACATCTACATCCAAATAACCGCACCTGAACTGACGGACACCACTACCAACAGAAAGATTAAAATTCATTTACATTTCGTTACACTAGAAACATCAAGAGGACGAAAGCAGACCTCTAGAAGCAGAAATCAAAGGTGAACGACATGAATGGCACAATACGCGCTGGTAATCTCTTTGGGATTCCCTTCTACATCCATCCGTCGTGGTTTTTAGTACTTGGTTTGGTAACTTGGACTTATAGCAGCGGACTGATGGGGCAATTTCCTCAATTATCTGGGGGGCTAGCTTTACTACTAGGATTGATGACAGCGCTGTTGTTATTTGCCTCTGTCGTCGCCCACGAATTAGGACACAGCTTCGTAGCTATTCGTCAAGGAATTGATGTTAAATCCATCACCTTATTTATATTTGGTGGTTTAGCTAGCTTAGAAAAAGAATCGAAAACCCCAGGTGAAGCGTTTTGGGTAGCGATCGCTGGGCCTTTAGTTAGTCTAATCCTATGCGCTGCGGCTACAGGCGTTGGTTATGCTACTGCTGCCACAGGACCACTAGGCGCGATTCTTGGTGTTTTGGCTGCTGTTAACCTAGCGTTAGCATTGTTTAACCTGATTCCTGGCTTGCCCTTGGATGGCGGGAATATACTGAAGGCTTTAGTTTGGAAAATTACAGGCAATCCTTATAAAGGTGTGACATTTGCTAGCCGAGTAGGACAGATATTTGGTTGGGTAGCGATCGCCTCTGGTTTGATCCCTGTACTATTATTTGGCAGCTTTGCTAACATCTGGAATTTGTTAGTCGGTTTCTTCTTGTTGCAAAATGCAGGTAATGCGGCGCAATACGCCAGAGTACAAGAAAAACTCACAGGTTTAACAGCAGAGGATGTTGTCACTCCTAATAGCCCGATTGTTTCTGCTAATCTAACTTTGAGAGAGTTCGCTGATGAGCGCATCTTAAGTGGAGAACAATGGCATCGCTTCTTAGTGACTGATGATGAGGGACAATTAGTAGGTGCGATTGCAGCTAGCGATCTGCGAACCATCCCCACAGCTCAGTGGTCAGAGACTCAAGTTAAAGAAGTAATGCGACCAATTGCAGAATCTGTCACTGTCCAATCAGACAAGCCTTTAGTGGAAGTAGTTCAGCTACTCGAACAACAACAGCTATCTGCACTGACTGTAATTCGTGACAACGGTGTGCTAGTGGGAATTTTAGAGAAGGCTGCGATTATTCAACTACTGCAACGCAAATCTGAATTTAACCCTGCATAGTTTCAAATTTTGAATACTCCTTCTCAAACCTCCCTCAGAAATTCTGAGGGAGTTTTTTATGAGAAATCTCAAGATTAACCTTGTTCTTGTGCAACCTGTCCTAATTGTGCCGTCAGCTTTTCTTTATCACGCTTGCGTTTTTTAGCGTAAAGCTGAATTGTTACTGCCATTAAGATGATTGACGCAAAAACGACCCAGACCGTGATATCTGTAGGTAGATTGTTCTTGAACACAGCTAGCAGTACAATTACCATCAGCATAACTGTAGGTGCTTCATTTAAAGCCCGTAACTGCTGACTATTCCAACGGCATTCATCTACTGCTAGTTTCTTCATCAGTCGGGAGCAGTAATGATGATAACCAATTAATAAGGCAACAAACACCAGTTTGATATGTAGCCAACCCTCTTTCAAAACATCCGGTTCAGTACTTAGTAAACCGATTGCCATTGCTACAGTCACTAACATTCCTGGAGTTGTAATGATACTGTAGAGGCGTTTTTCCATAATTTGATACTGATTTTTCAGTATCGTGCGTGCTGGTTCTGGTTCTTGGTTAGCTTCAACGTGATAGATAAAAAGACGTACTAGATAGAACAAACCAGCAAACCAGACTACGAAGCCAATAATGTGAAACGCTTTAAACCAGGAATAAGCCATGAATCGTAACCTGCCTTTCTCAACTTGTTGTAGAGTAGCTATTGCCTCAATGGCTGCTAATACCCTCTTTATCAGGTTACGGTAAAACCTTATGCGACAACCGATCGCTAGTCAGCAGATGAATTAAGAAGTGTGAATTCTCGTAATAAACCTTCATAGCGATCGAGGACAAGGTGGATGAGGGAGACGCGGGTACACGGAGAGGAAGAAATAACTATTTGCTTCTTAACAAATGGTCATTGACAATTACATCCAAGCCATAATCACTAAAAACCAGATCCCAGGACTCTCTGTTGCAGTGCTGCGGGAGGGCAAACCGATTTTAGTTAAAGGTTACGGGTTGGCGAATGTAGAACACTCCGTTCCAGCGAGTGAAAAGACAGTTTATGAAATTGCTTCTGTTGGGAAAACGTTCACTGCTACAGTCACCATGATGTTAGTGGAGGAAGGGGTAATTTCCCTAGATGAAGCGATCGCAGTCTACCTAGATAATTTACCTATAGCTTGGCAGAGTGTAACAATTAAGCAGATTTTGTCTCACCAGTCGGGAATTCCCAACTATACCCATGCACCCAATTACTGGGAAATTACCCGTCTTGATTTATCCAAATCAGAAATTTTAGCTTTAGTTACTGATTTACCCCTGAAGTTTCCACCAGGAGAGTTTAGCGCCTACGACAATACAGGCTACTATCTGCTGGGGTTGATGCTGGAAAAAGTCACCCAAAAATCCTATGGAAATTTATTGCGAGAGCGTATTTTTGAGCCTTTGGGAATGAATGCAACCATAATGAATCATCCGAGAGATATTGTGTTGCATCGGGCTGCTGGCTATCGATTTTTAGAAGGAAAGCTCGTTAATAAACCATACTACAGTCCTTCAGTTACATATTCAGCAGGCGGTCAACTCTCCAGTGTGGAAGATATGGTTAGGTGGGAACAAGCACTTTATGGTAAAAATTTACTCAAGCAATCAACTCTTGATTTGATGTGGACTCCCCATCCGGCAAATCAAGGCGATGATTGGGAGAAGCTGAGATATGTAGCGGGTTTAGGTTGGTGGATATTAAATTATAGCGATCGCAGAGTAGTTGGTCACAATGGCGCGATTTTAGGATTCGCAAGTAACATTACTCGCTTTATTGATGACAAGATTACCGTAATTGTATTGTGTAATTTAGAGCAAATTTCGCGACCAGATGCGATCGCTAAAGAAATTGCGGGATACTACTGTTCAGAACTGGCTAACATTCCGCTGCAACCGCCACTAAAGACAAATTAGCAGAATTAAAAGACGCATTGAAGGCACAAACCTACTCTTCATCGGCATTCTTGTTTAAGATTACCTTGGCAGAGGCGATCGCATCTACTACACTCTCAACAATATAAACATTCTCTGGCGACAGCTTTTTGAAGAACACTTTGCTTTCTGCATCGTTGTTCAGTAAAATTACTGCCTTATTTCCTTTCAAAGCCAAAGCGATTTCAGAAGCAGTTCCCGTACCCATCCCACAAGCAATTACTACATCACTAGAGAGAACATTAATATTATTTCGAGCGTTTCCCATATCTGTGAAAATAGCGATATCCACATCATTAGAAATGCTATCTTGCTGATGTCTAGGGAGAATACCAAGTGTTAAACCATTGGCAGATTTAGCACCTTTATTTGCGGCATCCATCACTCCTGCATTTCTACCGCCAGTGAGTAAAATCCATCCTTGTTGGGCAATGAGACAACCTAATTCATAGGCGTTTTGCAAATCATTTGCTGTCGCCTTTTCTCCCGGCCCCATCACTCCAACAATAATTTTTCTCATGCTGATGTAAATTCCTTGCTTGGTCAAGAGTCATTTGTCAATAGTTATTTCCCCCTCATCCCCTTCTACTTCCTCTGGCTTACCTCAACTACCATTGTTCATTCCAATAAACAATTTCTGAGGCTGAACTATCAATTGCTACCCCATAGCTATTACCATGATTCCATTTAAAACCAGAGGTACCTTTATCTTGTGCATCCAAGACTAATATTTCGTAGCTAGGCGGAAAGGATTCTTCAGATGCGTCACTAGTGTAAAAAAATGTTGTTGGAACTCCGTTAGGTAAGTTAGCGTGGTCGTTTGTATTACCACCTCTATACTCGTGTTTGGCAACACTTTTATATTGCGCAAGTAATTTTTTGATCTTTTCTGGTGATTGTTTTAACCTTACTTGAAAAAAACTACTGCCTTGAGAAAAGCCTGGTGAGTAAGCAATCCTTATACCCTTGGCATCCGCAGGAATTGTATTAGGAAAATGTTTTACTTGGTAGTCATTAGATATTAACTTATTACGTATTTCCGTATAAAGTGATGTATCAGTAACTATTTCAGGTTCAGTTGAACTGCTAAAAGCTTTTCTTAGAAAAAAACTCCCCCCGACAATACCAAGACTGCCCAGGGAAAATAACACTATCATGGCGATTTTAACGAGATGCGATCGCTTCATGGAGTTGGATATGTCTAAAATTTAGAGTTATATATCCAACTACTAAACCAAACTCGTACTATTTCGGATATCCTCTGAGAAATATTGATAAAAACTTTGTGTATTCAGGGGAAATACGGTTTGTTTGTAAATTTATG
This sequence comes from Aulosira sp. ZfuVER01, assembly GCA_034530615.2. Lineage (GTDB taxonomy): Bacteria > Cyanobacteriota > Cyanobacteriia > Cyanobacteriales > Nostocaceae > Aulosira. The sequence continues at coordinate 49,801 of JAVRCV020000052.1, read as the reverse complement.
GTGAAGTAATCAAGCAGCAATAGTTAAAAACCGCAGATGAGTATAGCGATCGCATATTAGTGGTTTTGCCCATCTAATTTTTGGGTTAATATCTTGAGCTTTGTTAGATTTACTTATAAAGCCTGATGAAACAGCCAGTATTGAAAAATTAAAGCAAAAAATAAAATTTTTTCGTAGTCAGGACTTCAGTTTTCTAAATATCAAGCACTCAAGTGCTTACTACAAACTGTTTCCCATTTTCCGGTAGGATAACTCCCAGACTCATCAACAAAAGCTCAACCCTACCACACGCAACAAACCTGTTCTATGACAACTTCCCCCATCTCCACGCCAGAAACTTCACCTAGCTGGTATCTCCTGCTGCAACAATTAATCGATGGTGAATCTTTGTCCCGTACTCAATCTGCTGAATTGATGCAAGGATGGCTAAGTGAATCTGTTCCCCCAGAATTATCGGGAGCAATTTTAACAGCGCTGAACTTTAAAGGCGTTTCTGCTGATGAATTGACTGGAATGGCGGAAGTGCTGCAATCTCAATCTTCTTTTCTCAAAACTCAGAACCCAGAACTCACCACTCTCATCGATACCTGTGGTACTGGTGGAGATGGTTCATCAACTTTTAATATTTCTACCGCCGTTGCTTTTGTGACTGCTGCCTATGGTGTACCTGTTGCCAAACACGGAAATCGTTCGGCGTCGAGTCTGACAGGAAGCGCCGATGTCTTGGAAGCTTTGGGTGTAAATCTCAACGCCCCTAGCGAAAAAGTACAAGCAGCAGTTAAAGAAGTGGGGATCACTTTTTTATTTGCTCCTGGTTGGCATCCAGCACTCAAGGCGGTTGCGACATTGCGGCGGACTCTCAAGGTACGGACTGTGTTCAACTTACTCGGGCCTTTGGTAAATCCTTTAAATCCTACTGGGCAAGTGGTAGGGTTATTTACTCCTAAACTTTTGGCAACTGTTGCCCAAGCGTTAAACAATTTGGGTAAGCAAAAGGCAATTGTCCTACATGGGCGAGAAAAATTAGATGAAGCGGGGTTAGGGGATGTAACCGACTTGGCAGTATTATCGGATGGTGAAGTGCAGTTAACTACTGTAAATCCCGAAGCTGTAGGTGTAACTCCTGCGACTATAGGTTCCCTTAGGGGTGGCGATGTTCAAGAAAATGCAGAAATTCTCAAAGCTGTACTGCAAGGCAAGGGAACGCAGGCGCAACAGGATGCTGTAGCGTTGAATACATCACTCGCGCTGCAAGTGGCAGGTGCAATCCCCCTATTAGACCATGCCCAAGGTATTCAAGTGGCTAAGGAGATCCTAGATAGTGGCGCTCCCTGGGTAAAATTGGAACAGTTAGTTCATTTCCTGCGGAATTAATTTCTGATCGCGATTGCGGGCGAAATTCCACGACATGGCGTTTGATAGTGACATCATAATTGCCGAAAAAGTCGTGACCAAGCAGTCCAGTTTCTAAGTCTGAGCCTGCGATCGCTACTGGTACTTTATTCACCATTACACCAGCAGCAGCCATTGAATTAACATAGCCAATCGTAAATTCCACTTGCTTAGAACTGGCTGTGTTAGCTTTGGTTTTGCCCACGGGTACAATACCCAAAGCATTGGCCATGTTTTGGGTAATCACCGTGCCACTAGCCCCTGTATCCACAATCATCTCAAATCTCCGTTCTCCATTGAAGGTAACTTCAATAATTGGTGTTCCCCCAATGCGACGTTTGATTGGCGCGACAAATACATCTTGCTCTTGGGCGATTTGTTCTGCTGGGAGCAAGACTGACTGTGGTAATGGCTGTCGCTTTGGTAAAAGTGGCGCTAGAGCTTGGCTAGGACTGGGTGTGGTTTTTTTAGAAGGAACGACAACAACTACCCTTTGGGGCTTTGCCGCTATTGGCGGTAAAGGTTTTGGGGTAGCTTTATCCAAGGCATACTGAATTTGGCGCTGGTACTCTGAGATTTTGGTTTGGGCGACAGCGAAATTCGGGCTTTCTTGCTGCACGTTTTTCATCAGCGCGATCGCATCCTGGAACTGAGTCGCCACTAACTTCCAATCATCAGCTGATTGAGCCGATTGGCTAATGGTCATCGCACCTGCGGCTTTATCCAACGCCAATTCAAAAGAATTTAGTTCAATTGTCGACGGAGATTGTGGCTGTGGTTCTGGGCTAGATAATGGGGAAGCTTCGACAAGAGGCGATGCTGCTTCATTGCCCACAGGCGTAGACTGCTCATGGGCGCGAGTCGCAGTATTCTGTTTGTCTTCACTACAGGCAACACCCAAAACCGCTAACGCACTCGATAGAAAAATCAGGACTGCACGGGATAAAAAAGACTGGAGCATAATTAACTTCGATTCTACCTGCCCAGAGGGCTGCAAATCTACCTCTTTGGCTGCAAAGTTTAGTGAAGGAAGATGAGGAAGCAAGAGAGCAGGGAGAGATGAAATGCTTGACCTTTGACTCTTGACCAATGACTACTATGTAAAATTTTTAATTTTTAATTAATTAGCTTCAGAACGCTAACTTTCTAAACTCATGGGATAATTGACAATCGCAGCTTAATACGAAACTAGGGACTAAAGGCTAGAAAAAAGAAAAAACCTTCTTAACTACTAGCTCTTATGCCCAGATCCTAATCATGATTGCCTTCATCGCCTATGTCCCTGTCTGACACAATACCTGCTCTACTTGTCCTGGCGGATGGAACTGCTTATCGCGGTTGGTCTTTTGGTGCCACAGGAACCACAATTGGAGAAGTGGTCTTTAATACTGGCATGACTGGATATCAAGAGGTTCTGACCGATCCCAGTTACTGCGGTCAAATTGTCGTTTTTACCTATCCAGAATTGGGTAACACTGGCGTTAATCCAGAAGACGAAGAATCAGCTAGACCACAAGTGCGAGGTGCGATCGCTCGCAATATTTGTCAGCGACCAAGTAACTGGCGCTCAACACAATCCTTGCCTGACTACCTGAAACAGCACCAAGTACCAGGTATTTATGGTATTGATACTCGCGCTCTCACCCGTAAAATTCGGATGTTTGGAGCTATGAATGGTGGTATCTCCACATCTATTCTGGATGAGGCTGAGTTACTAGAGCAAGTACAGGCAGCGCCTAGTATGCAGGGATTGAATCTGGTGCGTGAGGTGACTACCCCAAAGGTTTATGAATGGTCCGATCCCACAATCCCCGCTTGGGAATTCAACCCTAATGCAGCGAACAATACGGCAGAATCCTTTACCGTTGTGGCGCTAGATTTTGGGGTGAAACGAAATATCTTGCGTCGCCTAGCAAGTTACGGTTGTCAGGTAATTGTTGTGCCTGCGCATACACCACCAGGGGAAATTCTCAAATATAATCCAGATGGTATTTTTCTTTCCAACGGACCTGGCGACCCAGCTGCGGTTACGGAAGGGATTGAAACTGCCAAGGCACTGCTAGGCGCGGAAAAACCCATCTTTGGCATTTGTATGGGGCATCAAATTTTGGGTCATGCCTTGGGAGCAGAAACCTTTAAACTCAAGTTTGGTCATCGGGGATTGAATCAGCCTGCGGGTTTACAACAACGGGTAGAAATTACCAGCCAAAACCACAGTTTTGCTATTGACCCCGATTCTTTACCTGAGGCAGTTGTGGAAATTAGCCACCTAAACTTGAACGATCGCACGGTTGCTGGAGTACGTCACAAGTCTCTGCCTGTGTTTTCAGTACAATATCACCCAGAGGCTAGCCCTGGTCCCCACGATGCTGATTACTTGTTTGAGGAATTTGTTCAAGCAATGCGAGCAGCACGTCAATTAGCCACAACTGGGATTAAATAAAATGGGTACAGGGATAAGGAGGATAGGGAGGATAAAGGCAATAACCAATGCCCCATGCCCAATGCCCAATACCCAATGCCCCATGCCCTAACCCCGCAGGTTGTAGACAACTTGTACCAAAACCATCTATACTGGAGCGTTCACTTTCACCATGAGGAGGGAGTTATTGCTGAGCCACTGAATCTAACTGTGAGCCTGAGGGGTACTCGTGAAGCCCGGGATAACTGTCAGCTATTCCGCCTCACAGGTTTGTTAGACGCTTTTTCTGAGCCGACATTTCGCAAGGTACTGGGTAGCAAGATTGATGAGGGCCCAAAGCACATTATTTTGGACCTCTCACAAATTGACTTTGTTGATAGTTCTGGCTTAGGTGCTTTAGTGCAACTAGCCAAACAAGCTCAAAACGCCAGCGGTACCTTGCAAATTGTCACAAATGCCCGCGTGACTCAAACGGTCAAGCTTGTTCGCTTAGAGAAGTTTCTCTCCCTGCAACCAACTGTTGAAGCGGCTCTAGAAAACATCAAGTCGTCTTGATTGCTTGACCGAAAAAATTAATTTAGCTATCCGATGCTTTATCTGGATAGCTTAATTTTTAGCCAAGCTGGCCAGTAAGCCTCTCTATTTATGGCAGAGGTGTCAAGCCAGCTGATTTTAAAATCTCAACTTTTAAACAAAAAGATAAAATTTAGTCAGTGATTTTTGCTAGTGTAGATTATGCTAAGTATCTCAACCCAAAATCAATGATGCCTGCCAAATGTAGCACACTAAGGAATAATTAACTTGTGAAGCCTAAGGAGGAAGAGCTATTAGAGGGACAAGATGAAGTTGCTAAACAGAATTCATTTTGGACTCAGTCACTCTTGGCAAGCACATTTCAATTACCCGAACAAATCTCTGTTTCACAAGTGCAACAAATTTCTCCTGCTGCATTAGCATATGTGGGGGATGCAATTTACGAGCTATATGTTAGAATGTTTTATCTAATGCCATTGCAGCGACCAGATACTTACCATCGTCTGGTAGTGGCACAGGTTAGAGCAGAACAACAAGCGCTACATTTGCGATCGCTAGTACCTCATCTGAGGGATAGTGAATTAGATATTGTCCGACGGGGTCGTAATGCTGCCACAGGACGCTCGAAGCGGGTCGATCCAGAAATTTACCAACAAGCAACTAGTCTAGAAACCTTAATTGGCTACCTTTATCTCACAGACTTCCCTCGCTTAACCGAACTGTTACAAAAACTCCATCTAGAAAAATAGTGGGCGATAAATCTCACGAAAGCAAAATCCAGTAGAGTGAGCTTCGGTAAGTTTGGGAATTAGTATGCCCACCCATAAGTTTTACCAAATACTCCTATGTCATCGGATAAACCCAGAAAAATCAAAACTGCTGGCGAACCCAATCGCGGGCTACCTGTGAAAGTGAAAGGTAAGCGTGTTCTTGCTAATCCTATTCGCAATCCCAGACCCGTCGATGGTAAACCCGTTCGCAATCCCAGAGCAGTCGATGCTAAGCCTGTTCGCAATCCCAGACCTGTCGATAGTAAATCCATCTCTGGCGGTTCACACCAACAGCGTCATTTACCCCATCCTTCCACAGAGACCAAACAAGCACCAGAAGAGAGTGACATTATCTATGGTCGTCATCCAGTATTAAGTGCTTTAGAAAATCAGCGTGGTCTCAACCGTATTTGGATTACTACTCGTTTACGTTACGATCCCCGCTTTCATCATTTGATCCTCCAAGCTAAGGATCATGGTGCAGTTATTGATGAAGTAGAACCCAAGCGTTTAGACCAAATCACAAACGGGGCCAATCATCAAGGTATAGCGGCGCAAATCGCTCCCTACTCCTATATTGAATTGCCAGATTTAATTGCACAGGCAAAATCTGTTAGCGATCCAGTAATTATAGTAGCTGATGGGATCACTGACCCGCATAACTTAGGTGCAATTATTCGCACCGCAGAAGCTATAGGCGCACAAGGATTAGTTATTCCCCAAAGAAGAGCTTCGGGGATCACTTCCACTGTGGTAAAAGTGGCAGCAGGCGCTTTAGAAAACTTCCCCGTTGCCCGTGTTGTCAATCTCAGCCGTTCTTTAGAAGAACTTAAAGAAGCTGGCTTTTGGATTTATGGTACAGCAGCAACAGGTAGTGAACCCCTGCATACAGTAAGTTTTAGCGGCCCGATTGTTTTAGTAATTGGTTCAGAAGGCGAAGGACTGAGTATGCTAACACAACGCTCTTGCGATGTCTTAGTGTCCATTCCCCTCCAAGGCAAGACTCCTAGCCTCAACGCCTCAGTCGCAGCAGGTATGGCACTTTATGAAATTTATCGCCAACGCTTGCTAAACACACATTATCTGGATAAATTACAAAAACCTCTTTGAAAAATGAGAGTAAAAGAGTATAAAGAAATGTAAAGCAAAAAAACACAGCAAAATACCGTTTAATATCCAGTACCTCATTCATAAATTGGTAATTACCATGAAAACCATTTGGGATGATCTCAAGGAAACGTTGATTAGCACAGTCAACAATCTAGGCTTGGCTTGGTGGGTAGAGATTGTGACACAGAATCCCCGTTGCACATACTACTTTGGCCCATTTCTAAACTCTGTGGATGCCAATCTGGCAATTAAAGGTTACATAGAAGATTTGGAAGCAGAAGGCGCACAGGGAATTATTGTCAATGTGAAGCGTTGCAAACCAGATTCTTTAACAATTGCTGAAGACTTGGGGGAAAGGATTGACCGCAAAGTAAAGCCTGCCTTTAGCGGTCAAATGTAAGTTAGGCAACAGTCAGTACCAAGTGTGAGTCCTGAGTAGAACCGAACAAACCAGGAAAAAATTTCTTTTTCTCTTGTGTTTCAATTTGCTTGAATTCTTTAGAGGCAAAAATCGTCATTCTCAGCTACGCCAGATGATTTAGATCTGGCTGCTGAATGCACTGGTTCTAACCTACTAGCTTAGTAATCGACCTAGAATTAATGAATAAATAGCAATTTTGGATTTTGGATTAAAAATTTTTACCAAAGGAAAGTTCCATATATCCCAAAAAATACTAATTATCGCAATTTGGTATAAAAATTACCAAATTTCTTGAGAATGCTCTTCTAGCCAGCAATCAATATCTCTCAATACTTGCTCTGGAATTTCCCACGGGAAAAGGTGGGCAGTATTGGGGTAAGATTGCCACTGACAATTCTTGAGGTGACGAGCCGTTTCTAAACTAGCATCAACTGTGATGTGGCGGTCTTGGGCACCAGCAAGTACCAGACTCGGGCATTCAATTTGCCACAAATCTGTAAGTCTGTTGTAGCCTGCTTGTATGGCAGTGTAAAGGGCACGAGTCGCCGCTGGGGAAGTTTGTAAATAAGCTGGCACAGCGTCCTTAGCGATATAACTGTATGCTGTTGGTGTATGTTGTTGGATTAGGTGACGAAATAGCGATCGCTTACCAAAAGTTTCAATATTCCACTGCCAACTCGGTTTGATATAGTTCAATATCCCCGCAACACCAGTGTAAACATTATCCTGCCATGCAATTGGCGGATGGTTGCCACGCGGTCTGGCTGCTGTAGCCACCAAAATCATTCCTTTAACACGTTGTGGCAGTCGCAATGCCAGTTCCATCGCCAGAATACCACCCAGCGACCACCCCAACACCAGAAATTTTTCAATTTTAAAGCGGTCTATGAGGGCTTCTAGGTCGTTTAAATGGTCTTGCATAGCAAAATTTCCCTGAAAGCGACTTTTGCCATATCCACGCAAATCAGGAGCAAAAGTTTGATAGCGCTTTGATAGGTGATTTGTAAACACACAAAGACTCCGACCGGAACCAGGATGGCCATGTAAAGCTAAAATGGGCAACCCTTGACCTTGAACATAGACATTCAACTTTGCAGCACTAGCCGCAGGATAACTCTGGCTCACGCTCATCACTCCCCGTTCTCCTGTCTACCAAAAAAATGTTCTAAAATTGCCTCAATCCGGTCTATTCTGTCTGCCATAGCAATTTTTTATATCTTGCTTCTCATTGTGACATACTGCTAAGAGCAAGGATTTTAGCAGTATTCTGCGATCCCATCCCTCAAACCGATTTTTCTTGATAGCCTCCAGCGTAGGTAATCGCGCACATCTGTCTTAGGTTAGGGTGAATACCGAAAGCAACCCCCGTAACTTTAAAAGCAGAGTTAAAGATATTTGTTCGATGACCGCGATCGCTTACACCATCATCAATAATTAATTGCATAATTATGTCTTGGGCTAAATGAAACCCATAGGCAATATTTTCTGCTGCGGTAATTTGCCAATCACCATAGCGGTTCATGCGAGTAAAGGGATCGCTACCATCGCTACCATAATGACCCGTTGCACCTGTAATCCCTTGGTCTTTAACATGATCTTTAGCAGCTAAAGACATACCCAAAGATACACTCAAAGCTGCTACAGGACGGACGGAATAGAGAAATGATATTGCTTCATCAACTGCTTGTACTCCTTCTTGAGTTTGCAAATAAACCAGAGCGGAAATTCTAACTTTTCTACCTTGAAAATGCTTTTTCCAATTCTCTAAAACCTGGATATATGCAGTTGGATTTATTCGCACCTTGTTCATTTCTGCTATTACTTTTTGTTCTAGAAGTGATAGCATTTTCTATTAATTAACATAAATAAAAAACTCTCATAGTCAGGGTCTTAAATCCTGACTTACAAACTTACGATTTCTCTTTATAACCACCAGCGTAAGTAATTACGCATATTGTTCTATAGGATTTGTGAGTCCCATAAGCAACACCAGCAACCTTGAAAGCACCGTTAAAAATATTTTTGCGATGACCGCGATCGCGCACGCCATCATCGATAATTAACTGCATGACGATATCTCTGGCGGTGTTTGGGCCATAGCTAATATTTTCGCCTGCGGTAGTTTGCCATTTACCATAACGATTAATGCGACTAGCGGGGTTGCTACCATCACTACCATTATGACCTGTAGCACCTTTAGGGCCTTGGTCTTTGACATGATCTCTAGCACCTAAAGACATACCTTTAGATGGAGTTAATGCTCCCACAGGGCGAGCCGATTTGAGAAATGCGATTGCCTCATCCACTGCACTTACCCCTTCTTGAGTCACCAAATAAGTATTATCAGCAATTTTGACTCGGTTCCCTTGAAAGCGCTTTCTATAGTTTTCTAATATAGGAAGGTAAGACTTAGGATTTGTCCGCACCTTGTTAGTTTCAACAATTACTTGTTGTTCCAAGGTGGAAAGATAACTAGCCTTAGCTAAAAAAGTCGGATTAGCTTGTTGAACTATAGACTGGGGTGATTTTGCTACAGATTGATTAGTGGGTAGCAGTTCTTGATAACAGCTAACTATCAGGGTAAGGGGCAAAAATAGCCAAATTCCAGCGCGACCCATAAATTACCTCTCTATGTTATTGATACTGACAATTTTTATTGATCTTATATACATACAAACTTCGTAATATCAACGAGATAGATACTGAAAAAAAGCGCAGAGTTACGCCAAAGAGTACAGATAACTCTCCGATACTCAGCGCTAAAACTCTGCGTTATACAATTCTCACTCAACATCATGTTGTAACCTTTCTTACAAGAAACGTAAAGAGTGAGTAGACTACCTAGTGGGGAATATTGTTCCCTATAAATACCTGGGGTTCGCAGTATGACATCATCTACTTAGCGTCAGCTAATATACTCTCGATGTTGGATAACTGCACGACACCAGAGAAATTTTTACTATTCATTACAAAGAAAGGTGTACCAGCAATGCCCAATTGTTCAGCTAATCGAACATCTTTCCCTATAGCTTTTTCAGCAAGATTGTTAGCACCAAAGGCATCGCTTTTAAACTTTTCTAAATCGAGATTCAAAGCTTTGGCAGTATCTAAATATAACGCTTCACTCAGTTGTTTTTGATTAGTAAACAAAGCATCTTGATATTCCCAGAATTTACCTTGTTGATTTGCTGCCCAAGCTGCTTTAGCTGCCGGTAATGCTTCAGCATGAATTGCAGTCAACGGGAAATGTTTGTAAACTAATGTCACTTCATTCTGGTGCTTTGCTAATAACTGCTTCAATGTTTTATGCGCCTCAGCACAGTAGGGACATTGAAAATCAGAAAATTCTACTAGCACAATCTTTGATGTTGTCGATCCCGTAGTAGGAGACTCACCAATTACCAACTGAGGATTTGTTTTTAAATCCTGTAAAAAGCTTTGCCGTACTTGCTGTAGCTGTTTTTGCTGTTGCTGCTGGTATGTTTCGACAGATTCGATAATTACCTCCGGGTGTTCGCGGAGGATTTGTAATACTTGCTGTTCTAGTTTGGGATTGAGACTAGCCGCTTGTGCAGGGAGTGACCAGCTTAAAAGACAACAAACTAAGCTGATGCACGCAAATATACGGATATACTGAAAAAATTGACGCATAATCAAAAACTTAAACGCTCAACATCATCCTAGTATTCCCTGAGATGATTTGGGGCGATCGCACTTACGAGCAAAATCAAATTTCATCATGGAATTAAGAGGGCGCGGAGACCACGCCCCTATGGGGATGATGGGTGTGAGAGGGACAAACTGAGAATTGATCCCAAAATACGTATATTAAGTAATTATTTATGCTTTTTGTTTTAAATTGCTTCAGTATGTGGAATTAAATAGCGATCGCTATTTAAGCGTAATTATGTGTGTCATGAAACTTTCCAACTGAATTTATGAGTTGGCAGTCAATAGTCAACTGTGAACATACAGTAATAAAGAAATATTGTTGATTTGATAAAAATTTCTCATGAGAGTGAACCCAAAAAATTTATAAAGAAATAATTGATGATTTTAAACAGTTATTGCAAAATCGGGAACTTAATAGAAAGATGTTATAATTCAGCTACTTTTTTTTAGAGTTTCTTTGCAATACTTAACTACCTTTTAATGAATAAAGGTTAACATAGATTAAAAATAATAAATACCATCATAGTTTAGTAAATATATCAGGCTAAATTGAGAGTAAGCTTAATCATCAGAACCTAGTTAAGAACTTACGTAACTAAGGGCAAACAAACATCACAATCCAACGTGAAAGTCTATAATTCTAATTCCAGAACAGTAATTGTGTGGATGACTGATTGTGATTTTATGTGTGCGGAAAACTTACTAGGTTGTTCAGCAAGGTGATAACAAGCCTAGCTGAAAGAAATTACTAAGAGCAGAAACCAAAGCAATCTTAACCACAAGACTATGATGATAGAGAAAATTTTGCTGGCTGTGTCTGGATTGGGACATGCAGAAGAAATGCTCAAAGCATTGAAAGAAGTGCCATCAATTCAAACTGCAAAAGTTACTGTTTTGCACGTAGTTAATGCTAAATCTACCGCTTCTGCTATGACAGAAAAATGGGAAGAAGGTGGCAAGATTCTCGCTAATGCTATTCAGTCTTTGAACTTAGATCCAAGTCAAGTTTCCTCTATCTTGCGGCAAGGCGATCCCAAAGATGTAGTTTGCAAGGTAGCTGATGAAATAGATGCTGACTTGATTATTATGGGTTCACGGGGACTCAAGCGCCTGCAATCGATTTTATCGAATTCAGTTAGCCAGTATGTATTTCAACTGTCTTCTCGCCCCATGTTGCTGGTCAAAGATGACATTTATGTCAAAAGAATTAACCGCGTTATGGTGGCAATGGATAACTCTGATGCTGCAAAACACTGCTTGAGTTTGGCTTTGTTCCTGTTGCGAGATATCCAGGGTGGTCAGCTAATTTTAGCTAATGTTAATACAGATTTACGTGGCAAATCATCGGAACTAAACGAAGTTACCCCAGAGAAAAATTCAGTTTTGGCAGCAGCAGTTGCAGAAGCCGAAAGACAAGGGGTGAAAACTCGTTGTTTCAGCAGTAGCGGGAAGCCAGGTGAAGAAATCTGTCGTTTGGCAGAGGAGTTGAACGTAGATTTATTGTTACTCGGCTCTCCAGATCGTCGGCCATCGGTAGCTAAGAGTTTTGTGGATATAGATCGGCTAATCGGTGCTTCTTTGTCTGATTATGTTCGAGTTAATGCTACTTGTCCTGTGTTGTTGGCACGAACTACTAGTTAAGGACAAAATAGACTTAGCGGTTGATAAACAAAAACCCCTACACCACAGGTGCAGGGGTTCTTTATTTTATAAAAAACGTATTAACTATCTTTTTTACCTTCGCGGCTGGCAGTTTGGATGTACAGAACTATCAAAAATACAGCGGGAACAAGTACGAACAGAATGCTCGCTACAAACCCCAGGTCATTAACTTGCATGGCAAGAAAGCCTCTCCTAGATTTCCAGTCAACAACATTAGAATAGCATCATCGATGACAGAGTTTGCCCAAATTTTCTGCTGCCGCAAATGCTAAAAGACTAAGGCTTCGTCACCACACTTACTGGTCCATTTACTAAGGTTTGACAAGCAAGGCGGTAATTTTCAGGTTTTTTCTTCAATTTGCGATTTTCTACATCTGTGCGGGGGGAAAGATTCTCTATGCCTTCAACAACCTCGACTATGCAAGTGCCACACTGTCCATAGCCGCCGCAATTTGTCATTTTGCCAATCAATGTATATATGTCAATCCCATTTTGCATTGCTTTAAGCCGGAGATTGGCACCATCTGCTGCTATTACTTCTTTATTTTCTTTAATGAATTTGATATTACCCATAACTGCTACCTTATTGACTTTAAGTTTGGTTGTTGACTTTTTGTTAACCAAGCTTGATATGCTAACTTAAGTCTATATTAAAAGATTACATATTATTAATAATAGTAAACTTTAGTAAAGAGAATAATTTAAAAAAATAGGACAGGTTAAAATACCTGTCCCAGAAATTGAAATTCAATTAACTTACCTAAATCCCACTGCTGCTTGCCAAACGAAAGCAAGTAACAAGAAGAAAACGGGAATTACTGGGAGAACATCTACCAGAGGATCAAAAATTTGGTAAGCTTCCGGCAATTTTGCTAACAACAATGCTGCTTCCATATTCGTTTAAATCCACCTATCCAACACAGCTTTCATAATTGAGATGTATCTTAACATGGTTTGGGCATTGGTTATTTGTCAAGAGTCAAGAGTCAAGAGTCAAGAGTTATTTGTTATTGCTCCGCGTCCCTGTGTCTCTTTGTCTTAATCAAGCCAGTGAGCAAATTCTGTGGCGAAGCGATCGCTTAATATTGCTTCGCGGATGTGTTGGGTAAAGCGAATGAGTTCTGTGATGTTGTGAATACTTAATAAGGTGTAGGCTAAAATTTCTTGCGATCGCACTAAATGCGATATGTATGCACGGCTAAAGTTTTGACAAGCATAGCAAGCACAAGTTTCATCTAATGGTGCAAAATCTTCGCGGAATTTAGCATTTTTTAAATTCCAGCGATCGCCTTTTACCATTGCTGTACCATGTCTGGCCCAACGGGTAGGAATTACGCAATCAAATAAATCTACGCCAGAAGCGATCGCAATTGCCATTTCTTTATAAGTACCAACCCCCATCAAATAACGTGGCTTTTCGGGTGGTAGCAGGGGTGCGGTTGTTCGCACAATCTGAGCCATTAATTCTGGTGGTTCTCCTACACTCACGCCCCCAATGGCATATCCCGGTAAATCTAACTCAGCTAAAGCCAACGCAGCTTGCGATCGCAAATCTAAATACACACCACCTTGGACAATGCCAAACAGTGCCTGATCGCTGCGTTTATGAGCCACAATACAGCGTTCTAACCAGCGGTAGGTACGCGCAGTGGCATCTTCTACTTCTTGGCGAGTAGCTGGGTAGGGTGGACACTCATCAAACGCCATAATCACATCCGCCCCTAGAGTATTTTGAATCTCTATAGAGCGTTCTGGTGTTAAGTTAATAATTTGCCCATCATGGGGTGAGCGAAAAGTTACTCCTTCTTCTGTAATTTTTCGCATTTCGCTCAAACTAAAGACCTGAAACCCACCAGAATCAGTGAGCATCGGGCCATTCCAACCCATGAATTTGTGCAACCCTCCACCTCCAGCCACAATTGCTTCCCCTGGTTGGAGGTGGAGATGATAAGTATTAGACAATACCATCTGTGCGCCAGTATCTCTAAGTTGGGCTGGCGTTACAGTTTTGACATTTGCCAGCGTTCCCACTGGCATAAATCTTGGGGTTTCTACAGGGCCGTGAGGAGTGAAAAATACTCCTGCTCTAGCTTTTGTCTGGCTACAGCAAGCAAGACATTCAAAAGAGAAATTCGCACTCAAGGTAAAAGTAATTTTATTTCGCTAAATAATGGACAAGTATAAAAAATGGTAACTGGGTATTAGCTACTACCTGAGTGCCAACTACTAACCGATTACCAACTTTTCGACTATATAGTATTTCCGTTGCTATTTAAAATGAATCGGAAGTGTCATCATCAATTTCTGCATCCCATCTAGCAGAGAGTACTTGCTCCATCATGGCTTCGATAGCGCTGACATTCAAGTTACGCTCCCTTCGCTCTTGCTGGGGAGTAGAGAGGGGAATCAGCCGCAAACACATACCTTCCTGCATTAAATCAAAGTAGGTTTCTTGTTGCGGAGACTGTTTCAATTCTAAGTAATCAAAACTATGAACATTCAAATAAAGCGCTTGATTGGCAACTAAAGTAGATCTTTGTGGATTGGCAAATACTTCCATCACATCCCCATCACCCTCACTCTGTAATTGGCCTTCTTGGGTGTAGATGTAGTGGACTCGACCTAAGTCAGCCAACAATCGCCGTATGTCGAGCTTATTCACAATAATGCCCGTGTTAATAATGCACGGAGCTGGTATCCTGGTGTCGGGTAGATGGTGACTCATAAGCAAATGGGGATTGAGCGAAGGTGAGTGCAACAGCGCAAAACATTGAAGTTGACAGTCTGTATACCCCCTACATTTAAAAAATATCAACTTTCGAGGGCAATCGTCTAATAACTTGAATTAGGTTCTTAATTTAAGAATACAAAACAAAATTCTCTGTGTTGAAATTTTTCATTTTTGAGATTTATTAATATTTTGTATAAATTAATGCTTGTGTATCATCTAGACACTGAGACTAGCATAACAAAATTTTTTGGATGAATCTCTATAGCAAATAAAACTTATTTAAAGCTTTAAAATCTTCTAGCACAGCTTGTGAAGGAATAGTGAACTTATTCCATAAATAGCTGTTTAGGAAAGTAAATAATATGACAAATCAGCCTCCATCCGGAAAAAACCTGCTGTTGGATTTGGCAGCAAGCGTAATATTCTATACTGTTATTCCCTTGCCAAATCTCAGGGAATTAGATTTTTGGAGGGTGGCACGTTTTGCTCCACTAGTAGGGCTATTGATTGGCGGAATTTTAGGCTTATGTGATACAGGGATGAGTTATTTGGGTATACCAGTATTAACGCGCAGTGCCTTAGTAGTCAGTATGGGGATTGGCATTACTGGAGGACTGCATTTAGATGGAACGATGGATACTGCTGATGGTTTAGCGGTGGGCGACCCAGAAAGGCGCTTAGAGGTAATGGCAGACAGTGCTACAGGTGCTTTTGGCGCAATGGCTGCGATCGCTTTATTGTTGCTCAAAACAACAGCATTGATCGATATAGAAGCAAACCGTTGGCTGATATTGATGGCGGCTTGTGGTTGGGGACGCTGGGGACAACAGCTAGCGATCGCTTGTTATCCTTACTTAAAACCTACTGGTAAAGGCGCGTTTCATAAACAAGCCATTCAATCTTACAAAGATTTGTTACCGGGGCTACTGTTGCTCATAGCTTTAAGCGGGCTACTTTTTTTGCTAGATAGCAAGCAGATGTTTTTGGCACTAACAATGGCGATCGCGGGAAGTGCGATCGCCATTTTGACTGGTGCGTGGTTCAATTACAAATTAGGCGGACACACAGGCGATACATACGGCGCAGTCGTTGAATGGACTGAAGCCCTTTTTCTGTGCGTACTGACTGCTTTTTAGGAGAGACTGAGGACTAAGGGGACAAGGAAGACAAGGGAGCAGGGGAAGAAATAACTAATGATTGCGTATTGCCTTCTTAGGCAATTCCCGATACCCCATGCCCAATGCCCGATGCCCAATTCATTTAATCGGTTGCAGCTTTGTCACTTTAAGTTTAAAGTTGCCAACACCAGTTTCCCCAAAAGAACGGACGCGAATAATATAAGTACCTGTTTCCACAATGCGGGTAAATAATAGGGAGTTACTCGTACCATCGGGGCCATCATCATTTTCTGCCAATGTTGCTCCATTGGGTGAAAGCAGCGTGATGATGCTGTCAAAGTTGTCAGATGCCAAATCAACTGCTAAGTTATCGCCCTTATTTAACTTCACCGTATAATCACGGGCAAATCCGCCCTGACCTGTGGGAATATCTTTCTCTGAGAGCGTATCGTTAAATTCAGCACTACTAGTATTTAAAGGAATTGGACTATATAACTTATTTTGAGCAAAAGCTGCGCTTGTACTTAGACTAATTGCCACTAAAGTGGCAGGAAAGATGATTACCCGTTTCAAACCCGTTGCCAAAGCCTTACTGATCATTTCAAGCAAAATTCCCACAAAAACAGGGTGATCTGGTCAATTATAGAGTTGTCTGGGAAAGCTTGCCCATGAATTGTTTGGTTATTTATTTTTGATAGCAGTAGCAAGCGCTACTAACCCAGAGACAGAAATTCCCCAGTTACTAAGTGTTTGTACCGCAGCAGCAGCAGTAGCACCAGTAGTATAAATATCATCCATTAATAATACTGGGAAATCCGGATGGCGATCGCGTAATCCTTGCCCAACAACAAAAGCTGCTGCCAAGTTTTTTTCTCGCTCTGATACTGATAAACCAAACTGCGCTTTAGTTTCTCTAACTCTTTCTAGACCATTTGGTTTAAATTTTAACCCAGTTGTTTGGCAAAAGCTGTGTGCTAAGAGTGCAGCTTGGTTATAGCCACGTTGTTTTTGCTTACTAGCGTGAAGTGGTATAGGAACAACAACCAGCTTTTGATCGCGTCTTGGTGAATTTAATAACCAAGCCTCTCCTAACCATCGACCCAAAGGACGAGCAATTTGCGGTTGATTTTCGTATTTCAGCGCCGCGATCGCTCTTTTTAAGGAACCACCATAAATTCCCCAGCTAAACACTGGTAGAGGCTCTTTCCATAAGATATTTGGGTCTTGGAGGTGACATTTTTTTAACTGTTTTTCACAGTATTCACAAAGTTCACGAGCTGTACTTCGTTGACACAGAGGACAATGAGATTGAAGAAAAAGATTAAGTAAACCTTTAATTGCGGTTCTAGCATAATTAGTCATTTGTTATTGGGCATGGGGCATAGGGCATAGGGCATTGGTTATTTCTTCCTTGTCTCCCTTGTCCCCTACTCCTTATGGCTGGTTGAGGAATTTGACATACACGCGATCGCACCTTGGGGTTTCTACACCTGTTGCTGGTTTGTAGCCGTTGCTTTCATATAGTTTGACTGCTTCTACTAAAACACTCGCGGTTTCAATCCAAATTTGCTGAAAACCACGGGCGGCGATCGCTGCTTCTAGTTGTTGTAATAAATATTTCCCTAGTCCTATACCTCTGATGCTGGGTAAGAGGTACATTTTGCGGATTTCTACAGCTTTTTCACCACGATTTACGGGGTAATATGCCCCAGTTCCTACTAATTGTCCTTGGTGTTCAATTACCCAAAACTCGCCACCAGTGGCTAAGTAGCATTCCTCCACTTGCACCACATCTCGATCAGCGCCGTTGGGTTCCCAACCCAAACCGTATTCTGATAATACATAACTGATAACTGCGGCAGTGCTTGTGCGATCGCTCTGCTCCCAGTTACGAATCAAAAAATCTCGATAATAATCTCTCATCGGAAAATTTTCAATAATTTTTAATTTTGAACGGGAGCAAAGTGAGAGTCAAGTTTGCACAGCAAAGTCTTCTGGCTCTATATCCCAATTTACCCAACGAATCGCAACTCTGGCAGAGTTTATTTCCGGCGGTACTCTTAATGTATGAATTTTTGCAGTGCTAGGGCAAGTCATTTTTAATAAATGAATCGGCTCGACATCGATATCAGCATCAATGCGAAGTAGAGTGTATTCTTGCCAAGAATCAATTACTTGTGCTTTTAATTGCTCACAGATGCGATCGTAGCCGATACCTTGGATTAAAACGCGCCTGAGTTCGGCATTATCTTCTTCTAAAAGCCACTGGGCTTGCCATTGTTGGGGGTGTAGCTTGCCGTATTTCTCAGGTAGTTTGACACCATGATAGTAGTATCCAGTATGCCAGCCATCGCTAAATTGAATCGCTGGTTCACCTTCTGCGTGTAAGCGATTTTCATTATCTAAAGAAATTTTACGGGGGCGATCGCATACTATACAAACTTGCTCATAGGAAAATATCCAACCGCAATTTTCAAATAGTTGATTGAGACACCGCAATGCATCTTGTTCTTTTAAATCTAGTTGATAATGTAATTCTTGAACTAATAATTCTGTCGAGGTAATAATCTTTAGCAATTCATTAGAGGTAATATATGACCATCCGAATAGCAATTCTTCAAACGTAATGTTAGATTCTTGCATAACTTCTACAGCCTTCATTACTTGAGGATTTGCTAACAACAATGCCTCTACTATCGAATTAAGATGCTGATCGTGTAAAAATTGATTTTCAACTTCTCTATAAATAAAGCCTCTCAGCGCTGAATTTCTTTCGCCTAGGAAATAATATATATCCCACGCTAATGATTTTCCTAATTTTGGAAATTTATTTAAATACTCAATTCCTAAATTGGGACTCGAAAAAATAATAATATTAGGTTCTGCACGTCCAATAAATGTATATGCATATTTCACAGCTTCTCTAGTTTTTTGCTCATCCATAGGTGAAGTTAATAGAGAACGCCATTTATCTTGCCAAAGAGTTAATAAATTTAAGCGCTCTAAAAGTCGTTCTGATTGTGTAACCTCCAATTGATAAAGCTTAGTTAGTTTCGAGAATAGACTTAGGTCTGATAGCTTATTACAATCTAGATGCAGTCGTTGCAAGTTGATAAATCCTAATATAGGGCTAAAATCAGAAATAGAATTATTAGAGATATACAGTGTAACCAATTCAGTCAGACCAGATAGCGGACTCAAATCCGAAATTTCATTATTATTTAAATTGAGAATTTTTAGATTAGTTACCTCAGACAGTGCTTGCAAATCTGAAATTTGATTATAGCCGAGAAATAATTCAGTAAGATTGGTTAGCCCAGACAAAAAACTGAGATTTTTTATTTCATTTTCATTTAAATATAAAAAGCTCAGATTTGTTAATTTTGAAAGTGAACTAAAATCATAAATATTATTAGAACTAAGTCCTAAATATTCCAAATTTATCAGTCTAGACAGCGGAGTACAATCAGAAATTAAATTGATATCGAGACGTAAGCTTTTGAGTTTCGTCAGTCCAGATAGTGGACTCAGATTATAAATCTGATTATTAGCAAGCTCAAGATGTGTTAAGTTAGTCAGCCTAGATAGTGGATTTAAATCAGAAATCTGATTACTAAAAAGCCTCAATTGAGTTAGTTGAGTCAGATGAGATAAGGGATTCAGATCATAAATATCCTGAAAACTGAGACATAGTTCGGTACAGTTTGCCAGTACCTGCTCGGC
This sequence comes from Aulosira sp. ZfuVER01, assembly GCA_034530615.2. Lineage (GTDB taxonomy): Bacteria > Cyanobacteriota > Cyanobacteriia > Cyanobacteriales > Nostocaceae > Aulosira. The sequence goes on along the minus strand of JAVRCV020000052.1, from coordinate 30,246 downwards.
TTCATAGCAATCAGAAGTATCAGCTTTCTTTAATAGCACCTCAACTGTGTGTCTTGCTTCAGTTGAGAGGCTATCTTTATGCAAACACCAGTCAGCAAAGCGGCGAAAGTTTGGAGTCTGGTTTGGCTGTGGTTCAGACATTGGGTAGTAGGCGGGGAAACTCTAACTTACGATACCCAGGTTGGTGTAAATCTCAATCAAATTACCATCAGGATCGCGGAAATGTGCTGTGCGGATTCCCCAGTCTATACGGTCTGTAGGTGGAGCCATCAGGATGCCATTATGGTCTTTAAGCCGTTGATACACTTCATCGACGTTATCGACGGCAAAAATTAAGGATGTTTTATCCTGGCTGGCGAAAGACGAAGGCTGATTGATGCTGGGGATGACTTGAGCCATGAACTCTTTCTTCAATACAGCCAGCTGAATAGATCCGGTACTAAACTCAGCATATCCAGTTTCTTCATCTCCCCAATCTACATTTAAACCTAGTAAATCTCGGTAGAACAAAAAAGTCTCTTTGTAATTGGAAACAAGCAGTCTGAGGTGTGTTAGCTGAAGTCTCATAATCGATGTACGTTAGTTTACTAACTATGAATTCTAGGCTCTGGGTGTAAAGTTGCTAGCAACTCACTTTCAACGAATGCTAGTTCATCGAGCCGTTGCATGACAACTTCACGGTCAAAGTAAGTATCGGCTAAAACCCAGTAAGTACCAAAGTGACGCGCTTCTGAAGCCATCAAACCCCGATAAAATTTTGCTAATTCTGGCTCTGGACAGTGTGTAGCTAATAATCCTAGACGTTCGTGACTACGTGCTTCAATCAATCCCGTGACGAGTAAAGAATCTAAGAATCTATCGGGTTCTTGGGGACGCACTTGCGCTTTCAAACCCGCACCGTAGGGAGGTGGTGATAAAGGTGCAAGGGGGATGTTGCGGCGTTCTAGCCACTGATTGACTAGTTCAAAATGTTCTAGTTCTTCGCGAGCGATCGCAGTTAATTCTCTAACCATTTTCGCATTGGAAGGGTAGCGAAACATAAAATTTAACGCCACACCCGCAGCTTTGCGTTCGCAGTGGGAGTGGTCGAGCAAGATAATATCTAAATTGGCGATCGCTTGTTCTACCCAAGCCGAACTGGTAGGTTGTTTGAGGGCATTGATCGTTGGTAATGCAGTTAGCACAGGATGAAAGACTCCAGAACTCTCAAATTTAGCTGACATAGCCCAGCAGATTGATTTTAATCCCAATTAATTGGTTGGCGATCGCGGAAGATTAAAATTAACTCCCCTTCTTCAATTTTGGGAGAGGGGGTTAGGGGTTGATGGTAGTTTTGTATTCGTGCAATAGGTCTTATTTTTGGATTTTGGATGGGAAAATTTTCCCATTAAAAATTTAAAATCTCAAATGTAAGTGTTATTAATCCACAATTGTAAATAACTGGGATAAAGTATCCTATAAATCTTATACTGTATACCCGAATTTTGATACAAATCTTTAAACACCAGTTGGTAAATTTTGCGGAGTGTAAATCATTCCAAACTGGCTTAGTAAACACCACAGCATTTTGGGAATAATATGATGTGTTAACTCTCAATCTACTTTCATCAGATTACCGTGCAGCTATTTTCTAGTCTCAAGTATTATTTGACATTTTTTCTAGTATTTACAATTGTATCTTGCCAAAGAGTTCAGTCTCAAGATAAACGTCCATTACCTCTACCACAAGATCCATTTGTTCAGGTTTACTTTAACTATTCCCAGTCTTCAGAATTTACAGAACCTTACCGTCAGCAAACTCGCCTGGGAGATAATTTAGAACAACAGATTGTAAATGTAATTTCTCAAGCTAAATCTACAGTAGATGTAGCCGTTCAAGAATTACGTTTACCGAAAGTTGCCCAAGTACTAGCAGATAAACAGAAAGCTGGAGTCAAAGTTAGATTAATTTTAGAAAATACCTATAGCCGTCCTTGGACTAGCTTCACACCTGATGAAATTAGCAAGCTAGAAAAACGTGAACAGGAACGCTATAAAGAATTTCATAAATTTGTAGACATTAACCAAGACAACAAACTCAGCCAACAAGAAATTAATCAAAGAGATGCTTTGGTGATTGTACAAAATGCCAAAGTTCCTTGGATCGACGATAGAGCTGATGGTTCAGCGGGTAGCAGTTTGATGCATCACAAATTTGTGATTGTAGACAATAGAATTGTTATTGTAACTTCTGCAAATTTTACGTTAAGCGATGTATTCGGTGACTTTACAAATCCCAGTAGTTTAGGTAATGCCAATAATTTCTTAAAAATTGACAGCCCCGAATTAGCTGCTTTATTTACAGAAGAGTTTAACATCATGTGGGGTGATGGCCCAGGAGGAAAACCAGATAGTTTATTTGGTTTAAAAAAGCCAGCACGTTTACCAAAAACTATTACATTAGGTGAAACTAAAATTACCGTACAGTTTTCGCCAACTTCCCCAACTCAACCTTGGAGTCAAAGTACTAATGGTTTGATTGGCAGTACTTTAGAAACAGCTAACAAATCGGTTGATATGGCCTTGTTTGTATTTTCCGAACAACGGCTGGCTAATATCCTAGAAAACCGACATCAACAAAGCGTACAAATTCGTACTTTGATTGAACCACAATTTGCCTATCGTTCCTATAGTGAAGGACTAGATATGATGGGTTTTGCTTTAAGTGACGAATGTAAATATGAAGTAGATAATAAACCTTGGAAAAATCCCATTACTAGCGTCGGCGTACCAACTTTAAACAAAGGCGATTTATTACATCACAAATTTGCTGTGATTGATGGAAAAACAGTAATTACAGGTTCTCATAATTGGTCTGACGCTGCAAATAGTGGTAACGATGAAACCCTAATATCAATTGAAAGCCAAACCGTTGCAGACCATGATGTACGCGAATTTGACCGCCTTTATACTAATGTCAAACTTGGTTTACCACCTACAATTCAACAAAAAATTGCTGCTGAAGCTAAACAATGTCCTCAGATAACGTCTCCGACATCAATTCCCAATCAAGTAATTAAAAAAATAAATATCAATACTGCTACTTTAGAAGAGTTAGTAACTCTACCTGGTATTGGTAAAAAGTTAGCACAGCGAATAATTATTACTCGTCAACAGCAAAAGTTCACATCTTTACAAGATTTAGCAAGAGTTCCAGGCATTAGTAATAAGATGATCCACAAATTGCAAGACACTACGATTTGGTAGTACCTGACCTTTGAAACATCAGGATTTACAAAGCCTGGGTCGTTAGTGAAAAATATTAATTAGTTTCGGGTGGGCAGTGCCCACCATAATAAATAATCATTGCAACTCAGATAAAATCTTATTACAGTTACTAAATTTGAACATTTTTCAAAGTGCCTAATATAATCCATTTATTTAAAAATTTCGATCCTCGACCCAGACTAATTGTAGCTATCGTTGTTGCTGCATTAGTTTCAGTGTTACTTCCTCATTGGCTACACTTAGCTACTCGTATTCTCTGCGCTTGGAACTCAGGTGCTGACTTTTTTCTAGCCATAACTTGGTGGAAGATGGTCAAAGCTAACCCCGAAAAAACCCGACGTTATGCTGAGAGTGAATACGAAGGCCGTTTGGCTATATTCATGCTAGTAATTGCTGCGGCTTGTGCTAGTGTGTTAGCAATTGGGTTCTTACTAACTGATAAAAAAGGCGTATCATCAATTTTATTAACCTTACATGTCATACTTTCGATTATGACAATTATAGGTTCTTGGTTACTGGTGCATACAATGTTTGCACTGCAATATGCACATACTTATTATCAACATCAAACTCCTAATAATACTAGTAGAGAAATAAATGGAGGGTTAGAATTTCCTAATAATGACTATCCCGACTATTGGGAATTTCTCTATTATTCTTTTGTCATTGGTATGACTAGCCAAGTTTCTGACGTGCAGACAACATCTCGCACTATGAGACGCTTGACTTTACTTCATAGCATATTATCTTTCTTTTTTAACACTACCATCCTAGCAATCACCATCAATATTATTGCAGGGCTGATTTGAAAATTGTTGTACTTAGCCAAAATTAGTGATATTTACGCTGCTCAATTTAAGATACAGAGAGTTTATATTTGTTGGGCTAAATTATCACAAACTATCTCTAATATCATGTCCACCTAATTAATTATAATTCTTGCATCTGTACAAAAACCGCAAAATCCTTGTTCCTCCTGCTCCCTGCTATGCCAGTTGCTACCCTGAGGGAAGCCACCTCCGGCTTCTAATAGTACCCATCAGGGTACTATCAAATTTTTAGTGGACTTTTCAGAATAAGGTCGTATGTCTTGGCTTGAATGTAAACAATTTTGCAAAAATGTTGAGGGTGCTTAAAAAAATGTTTAGATGCTCACAGACCTACTCTAGATGAGTGAAACTTAAATGAATCAAACTACGTCTGGATTGAGGTGAATTGTATTGACTATTGTGAGCAAATGCAAAATGCCAGCTTTTCCAGACCCCTAAAAAGCATGAATGTATCATAATTTACTTAAACTGGTCAGGTTGCCCTTCTTAGTCACTAATGTATATGTTTACAAAAATTAAAAATTTTCAGAATTGACAAAAATGCTTTAAATAACGGGGTTTCCAGTATTTGGAGATTAAAAGAGGAGACCAGCAAGGCAGAATTTTTGCATAAGTTTAGTCATTCCAGACGTAATAAAAGTGGAATCACTCAAAAGTCTTCATCAAGAAGATAGATTTAGGGGCAGCTGCCAGTTAATAAGTTAAGTGCGACAAATGGGGGTTGTGATGCAAACTTTAAAACAGGGTTTCGAGGAGCGCAATCTCGCTATGGTAACAGAAGCAGAAAAACTGGCGCAATATTGGCGAAAACGTCTAGTGGCGGAGTGTCCAGAACAAAGCGCAGCAGCTAAAGAAAGTATCATTTTTTGGCTGTTGGGACGTGACTTCCAGCGGTTTGATTTGCTCAACCCCAAGGAACTTGAAATTGCCAAGCAAGCGATGGAATATCGCTATCGGATTTTACTGCAACGTTACCTGGGAGTAGCACGAGAACGTGCTTATCGCAACCTAATCACGCGGCTGGCCAGTTTGATGACATTGCGCAATAAAATTCAGACTTGGGTTTCCCTCAGCCGTGATCGCCAGCGGAGTGTAATAGATGTATTACAAGAAATCATCCAGGAATTACTGCAAAGCGATAGCTACATCCAAGATCAAATGGCTTGTATCGCTGAAATTACCACCGACAGGCGGCTGCGAGATACGCTACTGTTTGCCAGTATCGAAGAATATTGTTTGCGCCCAGTACGCAATCAGCCGTTGCTGGTTTACCGCTTTGTCAACTACCTGCGCCGTACTCAACGGGGTGGGTTAACTCAAGTGCCTGGTAGCGACTTGATTAGGCTAGTTTCCGAAGAAATTCTCACCGATGACAGCGACAATCGAGTTAACTTGGTTGATAGTCAGGCGATCGCAGAATATCAAGAAGCGCAGGAACTAGAAGAACAACAAGTATTGCGTCAAGCTGTACAACAAGAATTTGAAGAATATTTACAAGAAAACCTCGGCACAGAAGCCGTAGAGTGGCTACGCCTGTATCTGCAAGGTAAGTCCCAAGACGAAATCGCCAAGAAACTAAATAAACAAATTAAAGAAGTATACCGACTGCGGGAAAAAATTAGCTACCATGCAGTGCGTGTGTTTGCTCTCAAAGGGAAACCGGAACTAGTGGAAAACTGGCTGGCAATTTCTTTGCAAGAACACAACTTGGGGCTAACACAAAACCAATGGCAGCAACTCTATGAACAATTGACTCACATGGGGCGGCAGATTTTAGATTTACGCAAAGCTGGCAACTCAATTGAAGCCACAGCTCAAGAATTAAAGCTCAAAACTCATCAAGTCTTGGGTGAATGGACAAAAGTCTATCTTGTAGCCCAAAGTTTGAGAACTCAGGAGTAACAAAATTTAGCTGTGACTCTAGTATATGTACTGAATTAATTGGATCGGTCTCAAGTGGTGGGTATATCTGTTCATCCAGAGAATGGAAATGCCCAAAGTTTTCTGTTGTAGATTTTGGATTTGGGATCTATCCCCAATCCACAATCCCAGATTTAACTTCTAGACTTTGGTATTTAATTAAACTGCCCATAACATAAGAAAGTATCTTTATTTACTACACACTAACTGAGAAACACAATAGAATTAAAAGCAAATAAAGCAAATATTCAATAAGCGTATGTTGTCTTCCGAGGGCAAAATCACTGATAACGAAGAAACTGAGCCGCCAGTGCCAGGTGAAACTCCACTGGCAGGGGAGCTAGAATGCAAGATTCCCAAGGAGTTACTTAGCGATCCCAGGCAAATTTTCTCGTTAATTGATACTCTTTTGTCTTTAGAAGCTTGTCTTTACCACCAAATTTTGCCCTTGGAGTTAAAAGGCAATAAACTTTTACTAGGTATGGTTAATCCGCAAGACAGGGACGCATCAAAATACGTTAGTCAGATTTTGTCTTCTATTAATTACAAAATGGTGACTGAGCCAATTACAGGCGATAATCACCAAACTATCCTCTCAGCCTACCTCAACTACAAAAACACATACTCCTCAGATACAAAACAAACGCATCAGCCAAAAATAGACGCTCACTCAACACACACGGCAGTTTCCCCGAGCGATCGCCTGAGTTCCTCTGCGATTGAAAAGCAAACAGAAGTTCTGCTAGCTTCCGCTTCACAGGTAGATTTGTCCCCAATCCTCAATCCAAATGCGCTTGACAAGAGTGAAGGGGAGCAGACGACGGAGGTACTACTGACAAGCAATTTAACTGTTTTGCCAGTACAAATTCCAGAGACATTAAGCTCGATTGAAGTTTTGGCAACACTACCATCGAAGAAATTGCTAGAAGAGTTATTAGCCAGAGTTTTGCTTGGGGGAATTGGTCGCCTGTACTTGGAAAGACAGCATGACCAAGGCAGAATACTCTGGAGTGACAATGGAGTCTTGCAGTCAGCGATCGAAAATTTGCCGCTTGCAGTTTTTCAAGACATAATCAATGAATTCAAGCAATTTGCTGGTCTACCTATCGCCACATTTGATGAACCCAAACAGGTAGAGAAGGAATGGCTATATGAAAACAAAAGTTTGTTGTTACGCTTACGGGTGATGCCCGGAATTTACGGTGAAGAGGCGACACTACAAGTGTTACGGGGAGCAGCATTAAAGTTCTATCAACAGCAACAGTTGAATCGGTTGAGCCGCGATACTTTAGTCATAACCCAACAACTAAGCTTCAAGTTGCACGAACTAGAACAACGGCTGCTTCTCAACCCGAATTTGCAATCTGAGAAATTAGATGCTGTGATTGCTCTAGGTCAACTAGTAGAAAATTTAGACAAACAGATCAATGTCTTGGCAGGAGATAGCCTGTTACCAAAGAAACAGTAAATAAACTATCTGTCAGTAAAACCGCTGATTGCGATCCCAGACATAATTGTTATGTTGTACTAGAATATCAGACCTAAAAAGCTGAAAATTCTTAATTAATTTGTAACTATTTTGCTACCGTATTCAGCCAATGATTGCGGTTTTAAAACATATAATAGCCGACCAAATTTTCTCCACCTGAATCCATTTTTTGCAGATATTTCATGCAGACTGAGGTTTTTAGTGAACTTTTTCCCTTACTGAGTACAGCCAATCCTCAAACCTTGGAGTGGCTGCTGAATGTTGCAATTGACCATGAGTACCCAGCCGAACGCGCCGTTTTAATGGAAGATGCTTGGGGTAATGCAGTTTACTTTGTGGTGTCTGGTTGGGTCAAAGTCCGGCGCACATCCGGAGATAATTTTGTGGCTCTAGCAATTTTAGGTCGAGGCGATTTTTTTGGTGAAATGGCAGTTTTAGATGAATCGCCACGCTCAACTGATGTAATTGCGCTGTCGCCTGTAAAGTTACTAAGTGTTTCTAGAGAGCGTTTTATTCAAATTTTATTTAAAGACCCGCATTTACATCACCGAATGCTGCAACTAATGGTGCGGCGATTGCGACAAATCAACCTGCGCCTACAAATGCGTTCTTCACCACCAGCAGTCAAACTAGCTCAGACTCTAGTTAGTTTAGGCGAAAGCTACGGTCAAAAATCAGATAAGGGAAGAGAAATTTTTAATATTCCCGTCAAAGATTTGGCAGAAGTCACAGAAATCAGTGTTGATGAAACCAGCAAAATCATGGAAAAGCTGCATGAAAAAGGCTGGATAGAAATTGACAGCACAAATAACATTATTTATCTAGTCAACTTCAAACAGTTGATGAATTTAGCTAACAAAGTCTAATTATCATTCTTGAGTGTTCCTCTCCCTGAACTCAGAGCAGCGACTTCCGCCACTCTGAGTTCTTGTTTGATTGCTGTTATGTTATGGTATTTGACTTTGGGGCATAGGCATGAGGAAAAAATCCAATGCCCAATGCCCAATTCCCACTACCTTTAAGGATGGGATGAGCTTAAGAATTTTTGTGCTGTAGCACACCCTTTATGGTGGTGCGCTACACTGCGTTAACATACCCTACAGATTTAAGATTTACTTTATAAATAAAATTTCAGAACTGAGGACTCAAGATGACTGAAGTAACAGCGCCTCGTACAGATAGCCGCATCCAAGAACGCCTGCCAACTATACATTACCAGGTAGCAATGCCCCAACCAGAAACACATCTGTTTGAGGTAACTTTGCAGCTTGTAGACTACCCAACGCCGATTCTCGATTTAAAATTGCCTGTCTGGACACCAGGTTCCTACTTGGTGCGAGAATACGCTAAAAATTTACAAGATTTTGCTGCTTTTGCTGATAATCAACCTTTACGGTGGTGGAAAAAAAGTAAAAATCATTGGCAGGTAGAGAAAACTAATGTTTCCCAATTAACAATACGCTACCGTGTGTTTGCTAATGAGTTATCGGTACGGACAAACCACTTGGATGTCACTCACGGCTATTTTAATGGTGCGGCACTGTTTTTCAGACTTCCAGGCTGGGAGAAGCAACCAATTCGCGTCACAATTGTACCCCCATACCCCGAATGGCGGGTAACGACATCTCTATCAGTAGATGCTGAAGCCAGCAATACTTTTTATGCTGCCGATTTTGATACCCTTGTTGATAGTCCTTTTGAAATTGGTAGCCACCAGTTATATCAGTTTGAGGTTCGGGGAAAACCTCATGAACTAGCAATCTGGGGACAGGGAAATATTCAAACTCAGAAAGTGATTTCTGATATCGAAAAAGTAATTGAAGTAGAAGCAAAAATGTTTGGTGGTTTGCCTTATGAACGGTATCTGTTTCTACTACATTTATTTCACCAAGCTTACGGTGGTTTAGAACACAAAAATAGCTGCTCTTTAATTTATCAACGTTTTGGCTTTCGCTCTCAGGACAAGTATGAGCGCTTTATGCAATTAGTAGCCCATGAGTTCTTTCACTTGTGGAATGTCAAGCGCATTCGTCCTAAAGCCCTGGAAGTTTTTGATTATGACCAAGAGAACTATACACCTTCTTTGTGGTTTTGTGAAGGCACTACGAGTTACTATGATTTACTGATTCCTTTGCGAGCAGGTATTTATGATGCCAAGGCGTATTTAAATCATTTGAGTAAGGAAATTACCCGATTTCTCACCACACCAGGACGAAAAGTACAACCGCTTTCTGAATCGAGTTTTGATGCTTGGATTAAACTCTACCGTCCAGATGCCAATAGTGCTAATTCCCAGATTTCTTATTATTTGAAAGGGGCAATGGTTTCGTTGCTACTAGATTTGTTAATTCGCGCCAAGCATGGCAATAAGTACTCTTTAGATGATGTCATGCGGCAAATGTGGCAGAAATTTGGACAAGTAGAAATTGGCTTTACTCCAGAAGATTTGCAAGCCGTAATTGAATCGATTGCCGGAATAGATTTAAAGGATTTCTTTAAACGTTATCTTGATGGCACGGAAGAATTACCTTTTAATGAATATTTCGCACATTTTGGCTTACAATTAGCGGCAGACTCAGACGAAGAACCTTATCTAGGTGTAAAGGTAAATACTGAGAATGGACGGGAGATCATTAAGTTTGTCGAGGCGGGTTCACCTGCACAACGAGCAGGAATCGATCCAGGTGATGAATTGTTAGCAATTAATGCTATTAAGGTATCAGCAAATAATTTAAGCGATCGCCTGAAGGATTTTCAACCAAAGGATACCATTCAAGTAACAGTTTTTCACCAAGACTTACTCCGTTCTGTAACTGTGACTTTAGCCGAACCACGTGCTATACGGTATCAAGTAATTTCATTACACAATCCTGATTCTGTTCAGCAAGAAAACTTAGCTGGCTGGTTGGGCGTGCAGAAACTTATTGCTTAATAGTTGAATAGTTCATTCCGATGATTCCATAGAAAAATTCAATAGTCTCTTAAGGGATGGGGGTTCTCACCACATCCCATTTTTTTGCGTAACAGTTTATTTTTACAAAGCTTAACAGTAATATTACGGTATAAAAAGTCTGGAGCTTTTCGATTCTGTCACATAAATAGGGAACTTTAAGAGCAGGTAGACTTTTGAAGATTTCTATGGATTTCCAGACTAAAGATTCAGATTCACTGTCAGTATCAAATAATACTATAAATACCCAATCTGGCGCGGGCGCAACAAAACGGTTCTCGCAGATTATTAATGGACTGAGTATTGGCAACAAAATTAAATTTGGATATGCGATCGCTCTTGGTGTGGGAATTTTAGGAACCACAATTGGCTTAATTTTAGGCGATCGCTATCAGCAGCGAGCATTGAAACACGAGGAAAATGCTTTTAGGGAACTCAATTTACTCCATCGTCTTCAGACAGGTATTCTCCAGACTCGCACTCATCAACAACAACTCATTCCATTGGCAGGAAATCCAGAACTTTATCAAGAGGAATACGCTCACATTACTCATAAACATGCGCCCGAAATTGAACGGGTTTGGGCGGAACTGCAAACTTATACCAAAGCTGCTGATTATGCAAAAGAACAGCATATCGATCGTACTCCTCAGCTTTTGCAAACCTATGATGGTGTCACCCAAACTTATCTCCGGGAATTGGGAGAACTACTTAAGCAACTCGATCTTTCGCCATTAACGAATAAGAAAATTGCCGCAGCACAACAACAACTGTTGAAGTTTACCAATAGTGAGTTAGCACTGAAATTTGACGCTCTTTCTGATGAACTAGTAGAAGCTATTGATGGTTCTGATGCAGAACTTAGAGCAGCAACGGGTGAGTTAAAGACAGCAGAACAACTCCGGCTGCAAATAATAGCTGGTAGTATCCTATTGTCAGCTGCGATCGCAACTCTATTAGCCCTGTTTACCAGCCGTACAATCACTCGCCCTGTCAAAGCATTGACGAATATAGCACAACGAGTGATCGAAGAATCTAATTTTGACTTGCAAACACCTGTGACAACAACAGATGAAATCGGAATCCTTGGTGATGCCTTTAACCAAGTTTTGCAACAAGTCAAACACCTACTAGAAGAACAAACGGCCGCTGCCATCCGCCAGCAACAATTGCAAGAAGCTCAACTAGTTCAAAGTGAGAAAATGTCTAGTTTAGGACGAATGGTAGCTGGCGTTGCTCACGAAATTAATAATCCAGTAAATTTTATTTACGGTAATTTAGAGCCTGCTATTCAGCACGTAGAAGATTTATTGGAATTGCTGCGAATTTATCAGCAAGAAGTGTCTAACCCACCACCAGCAGTTGAGGATTATGCTGCTGAAATTGATGTGGAATTCGTAGAAGAAGATTTACCCAAAGTTTTACAGTCAATGAAATTTGGTGCCGATCGGGTGCGGCAAATAGTCTTAAGCTTGAAAAACTTCTCGCGTTTGGATGAAGCCGAAGCCCATGCGGTTAATCTGCACGAATGTATTGACAGCACCCTACTCATTCTCAATAACCGCATTAAAAAAGGCATTACGGTTGAGTGTAACTATGGCGATATTCCCAATATTGAAGGTTTCGCTGGTTCGCTATATCAAGTGTTCATGAACATTATCAACAATGCGCTTGATGCTTTGGATGCAAAGCAAAATCCTCAAGATTCACCAAAAATTGCGATCGCCACCGAACGCCAAGATCATAATTGGGTGGTTGTCCGCATTGCAGATAATGGTTCTGGGATCGCCCCCGAAGACCAAGCAAAAATTTTTGAGACTTTCTTTACTACTAAACCTAGGGGCGTTGGTACTGGTATGGGTCTTTCAATTAGTTATCAGATTATCGTTGAGAAACACAGAGGAAAACTAATCTGTAAATCTGAAGTGGGTAGTGGTACAGAATTTATTATTTCTCTCCCCATTCGCTTACAAGTTGTGGAAGAATCATCCAGTTTAGCCAGTTCAACTATATACCCAGGTTGCGAACTCTCTAATAAAAAAGAATTAGTATCAGATAGATGAGTTTTAGTAATTTTCTCTATATTTGCTTTTACTAATTTGGAATATTTATAACATAATTGTAAGCAATATTTTGTAAACAAAGTTACTAGCTAAATTTAGCTTTTTTAGTAATAATGCTTATATTTTTCTGCTTGCAAACAGCTTGAATCTTTTCTCTAATAGGAGCAGTTGCATGGACAGGGAAACAACATATTTAGAGCTTTCAGATGGTAAATCACACAAGTTCTATGAGGTAACAATCAACGATGTAGAAGTAACGGTACGCTACGGGCGAATTGGCGATGCAGGCAAAACAACTGTCACAACGTATGATACTCCTCAAAAAGCACAGGCAGAAGTTAGCAAGCTGGTCAATTCTAAGCTGAAGAAGGGTTACGAGCGCGCAGAGAAAGGCGATCGCACTAAGCAACCAATTTCTCGAGGCGATCGCCGTTTGGCGCGGTTAAATCATCTTCGACGCACTGGCTGGAAACCCTTGATTAAACCTACTCTTGATGCTCCTTTGGCATCTAAGTATCTGGGTAAACCTTGGCTGAGTCCTGGTGCAACTCATCCAAATTGTTCTGGTTGTGGAGGTGCTTTAAACTTTCATTTTCAACTAAATCTGCAAGAATTACCTGAAAGCTTGCAAGGCAAATTTGGGACTGGACTATTTCAACTGTTTTCCTGTTTCTCTTGCTATGTACAATTCCCCCAAATTGTGGCGCTTCCTGAATCAACAACATCAACATTACCAGAGCCGGAAATTAGTGCAGAAGATGCCACAAACCTCAGTACATGGGCACCCTCTGTAATTACCAATGGTTTTGATGACTTTCATGGTCGCTATATGCTGCAAATTGTGGGCTGGCAACCCTTTGATGACTATCCTTTTTATGAGGAAGCACAGGAAACTTACGGTACAGAATACAGCGAATACGAAGAAATGCTGATCTTCCATGTTGATGTGCAGGATTGTGAATACTATGAGGAAGATGACCCCGACAGACCTACACCAATAGATATTCAATTAGCTTGGAATAGAACAGCAGATAAGCTTTCGGGGTGGGGTTACTGGGGACAACAAGTAGAGCATCAGTATTGTCGAATTTGTGGTCAACCCATGCAACTCTTCTACCAATTAGGTCATGGTATTGAATACAAAGGCAATCAGGGATTGGACTATGATATGGATAATCTCATGCTGCTGTTTCAGTGTGCCGAACACAAAGATGAATTTAACTGTTATGGCAGCGCATTTTAGTAATTTCTAATTCGTAATCCGTAATTTTTTTGAAAAATAAATAACTATGCATTTAGGTGTAATCATTGCATTACTGCTGCTGTTCTTGGGGCCATCTGTATGGATTGGCTATCAGGCATTCATCAGATTTGGCGGGACGTGGATGTTGCTGTTGTTACCGATCGCCTGGGTGGTTGGGCTGTGCTTGGGGGCGATCGCGTCGATGTTTATTACTGGTTTACTTGAGTGGCTAAGTAATTTCAATCAACCGCCTGCCGAATCAGGTTCAATGGGTGGCGTGGCATGGCTGGGTATCTGGGTGGTTATAGCAGTGATAACTAGCCCATTTTTTGCTGCCATGTCTACTTGGCTAACTGCAAATTTTTTATTGCCTGCATTCAGGAGATAGTATGGCTGTAAATTCCTCATTGTCAGAAAAAGAAATTATTATCTCTCAAACTCAATCTCAGTGGCGGAATGTCAGCAGCACGCCCCTGGATTTAGAGCAAGCAACAATTGCAATTCAAGCATTGTATAAATTTGCAGGATTGGCGCAACCAGAAGTCCAGTTTGTTGCGAGTCCAGCAGCAGCTAGGGAGAAGGTTGAGCAAGAAAGTATGCAGTCTGACTGTGTGTTACCTGAGTTGTGGGAGGTGTTGCGAGAAGATTTGTGGAAATCGCTCTCTAGCAGCTTAGGAACATTGCAACAAGAATTAACCCACAGTATCAAAAATCCCCTATTTGCGGTATGGGAACGCTCTTTTCAGTGGATTATGTTGGATGGATTAACTGAAGTTTTGGGAGATTTTTTAGGAGATTGTTTGTTACCAGAATGGGGTATTTGCTGGGCGGCAATGTTTGCAGCAGCACATCAGCTGGGAGTTCCACTAGAACAAGATAAATACAATCTGTTTTGCAACTATATGCAACAGGTTGGTTGGATGTTTCCTTACGAGGGAGTGGCGATCGCAATTCACCGTCCTCTAATTCGCTGGAATAGCGCGGGGGAAATTCATGGTGAAGGAATTCCGGCAATCGAGTTTCCCGATGGCTTTGGTATCTATGCCTATAAGGGAATTAATCTGCCAGAAAAGTATGGTAAGCTCCACCCAACAAACTGGCGTGCTGAGTGGCTAATAGAACAACGGAATGCTGAATTGCGGCGCGTCTTGATTCAAGGCATTGGCTATGAACGGATTTGTCAAGATTTGCAAGCCAAAGAATGCGATCGCTGGCAAGAGTACACCTTACTACAAATTGAGTCTGAGGTTGATGTTGAACCTATAAATTTACTGAAAATGACTTGTCCCAGTACTGGTTTTATCCATGTCTTGCGAGTTCCACCAGATATCACTTCTGCCCGCGAAGCGATTTGTTGGGTAAATTGGGGCATCGATCCGACGGAGTTTGCTATTCAAAGCTGATGGTTATACTGGTGCGATCGCCAATTTTTAATTTAGATTCATCACTATGACGCTACTGCAAAATCTGTATACTGCCGCATTTTAGGCTCATGGAATGCCAACACAATATCTTCCTTCCAAGAGCCTCTTTTAAATCTGTATCTTTGATGCGCCAACAAAACTTTTGACTTCAACGACAAGTTTATGCCCATTCCGTTCAGTTGTTCTTCGATACTGAATGATGTAGGGATCGTCTGTGATTATCCAGCCGTCCTTCATTAGTGCATTTTTGACAGCGTCATGAATGATGTCTAACTTGGGCAGAACCTCAGTATAAAACAGAATTTATAGCCCCTCTCATAAGATAAATTAGTGCGATCGCAACCAAAAGCCATAGTTCATTGCAACATTGAAAACCCATCTATAGAGCGTTAAGCTATTAAAGCGCAATCCGTAGCATGGTTATTATTGTTCCTTTACATCATCAGGTGTTATGACTAACCCCCTCCAAGACTACAACCCCAGTGGCGTAGGTGAAATCAATGGTAATCTCTTGGGTTTACCATTCGATTACGAGTCTGCAAACCTGATTGTGTTTGGCGTACCTTGGGAAGTTACAGTTTCCTACGGTGCAGGAACCGCCAACGGCCCGCAGCAGATTTTGGATGCATCCACTCAACTAGATTTGTTTGATTTCGATCATCCTGAGGGATGGAAACAGGGAATTTTTATGATGGAAATTCCCCAAGATATTTTAGAGAAGAATGAATACTATCGCACTCTAGCTGCCAAAATTATCGATCGCCTCGCCCAAGGGAAAGCACTGACAGATGCGCCAGATTTAACACCTGTGCTTACGGAAATTAATCAGGCTTCGCAACAGGTGAATCAATGGTTATTTGAAAATTGTCAAAAAGCAATGAACGATGGGAAGCGAGTTGCAGTCATTGGTGGCGACCATAGTTCACCCTTAGGTTACTTTCAAGCCTTAGCAGCTAAGTACCCTGATTACGGCATTTTACACATAGATGCCCACGCAGATTTACGGGATGCTTATGAGGGATTTGAGTTTTCTCATGCCTCGATTATGTTCAATGCGATGAAAATACCGCAAATTTCCAAGTTAGTGCAGGTGGGTTTGCGCGATATTTGTCATGATGAGGTGCAAATTATTGACGAATCTCATAGTCGCATTGTCGCTTATTACGACCCAGCGATTAAACAAAAGCTCTATTCGGGAGCAACTTGGATTGATGTGTGTCAAGAAATTATCAGCCATTTACCGGAATTTGTACACATCAGCTTTGATGTTGATGGTTTAGATCCCAAACTCTGTCCGGGTACGGGTACTCCTGTTCCTGGAGGTTTGGAATTAGAACAAGCCTATTGCCTGTTCCGAGAATTGGTGAAGAGTGGCAGAAAAATCGTTGGCTTTGATGTCTGCGAAGTCGGAGATGCTGAGTGGGATGGTAATGTCGGGGCGCGAATTGTTTATAAATTGGCGAATTTGATGGATTTATCTCAGCAAAAATAATGCAAGCGATCGCCTACCCAAAGTATAAGGGACTTCCAACTACAAAAATATACTATCGCTGTGTAGGCAGGAGGCAGGGATCTCTGATCGGGGGGAGAAAGAAAATATGATCTGAATCAATTGGATAATTTATTTTCTGGAAGTCCCTAAAAGCGATCGCGCTGTATCGTTCCTTGATATTAATCTCATACTAAGCTAAAACTATGATGAGATATAGCACCATGAGGGTTTAATCGTGTTAAGTGGTATTAAACAGCAGGTGGTTGTTGGCAAGGATGGCAAAATCGAAATTCAAACCTCTGAGTTAGCAGAAGGAACTGTTGTTGAAGTGATTGTTTTGGTTGAACAAGATGTTGTTGTAACAAATACTAATAACCAATCTATTAAACAAGATGAGACAGAGTATTTGTTGTCTACTGAAGCTAATCGTTGCCACTTGATGACTGCTATGCAAAATGTTGAAACAAAAACTAACTTAGTCAGTTTTACGCCTGAGGAATGGAATGCAGAATATAACATTCGCTCCTGAGGCATTCGCACAATTTAACGACTGGGCAACAGAAGATAAAAAAATTCATCGCAAGATTATTAATCTGATTAACGATATTCTTCGTCAACCATTTACCGGACTTGGCAAACCTGAACCTCTAAAGCATGAACTGAGCGGATATTGGTCACGACGAATTACGGATGAGCATCGTTTAGTTTATAAAGTAACTGAAACTGAAATCATCATTTTAAGTTGTCGATTTCACTATAATGACTGAAGCAGTCTGCGATCGCCCTTTTTCCCAAATCCGCAATCTCCCTTTAGGGAAACAGCGATCGTGGCTTCGAGTTTTAGATTCATAGGGTAGTGGTTGTCTACTTCTATGCTATTTGAATTCAGACGCGATCGCCTACACACATTAGAAAAGCGATCGCTCTCTCAAGGTAATTGATCCCTTTTTGATACCAATTCACGAAATTTTTGATACAAACAACTTCCTCTGCTCGTCTGCTTCCTCTTTTTCGTTCTGAAAATTGAGTATTTTAGCCCATTCCCGACTATATAACTGTTTAGTCAGAGAAAAAAAACTGTCTTTAGATAGATGCGGTAATATTACTGAGTCTGACACATTGGAAATGTGAAATCAACTTAACACTCACTGGAGATGAGTTTTTGGTTCGGTTCACCTAATTGGGCGCAGTTTGCCGCAAGCAAGGTGAAAGTCGATTGCAGATATGAAGGAAAATCGTTTTCCTGTATCTGAAATTAAAGTCCAAGTGACAGGACTTTTGACCGCTGAACCCTATACATTATGAAAATCGCACAAATCGCACCCTTATGGGAAAGAGTTCCACCTGTTACCTATGGCGGAACTGAGTTAGTTGTGAGTCGTTTGACCGATGAACTGGTACGTAGAGGTCACGATGTCACGCTATTCGCTTCCGGTGATTCCGAAACTCTAGCTCGTCTAGAAGCTGGGAGTACACGTGCATTGCGTTTGGATAAAGATATCCAAGAACATGTAATGTACGAACTCATGCACGTTGGTAACGTTTATCAACGCGCTGGCGAATTTGATATTATTCACTCCCATGTAGGGGTTTGGTCTTTGCCTTTAGCTAGTGTGGTTTCTACACCAACAGTGCACACCTTGCATGGTATCTTTACTCGCGATAACAACAAAGTCTTTAGACAATACAGCACGCAACCATACATCAGCATTAGTGATGCTCAACGGCTGTTAAACATTAATTATGCTGCCACAGTTTACAACGGCATCAGCGTTGAGAAGTTTCCCTTTTTTGCTGAACCTCAAGATCCACCCTACCTGGCATTTTTAGGACGCTTATCGCCAGAAAAAGGGCCACAACACGCCATTGCTATTGCCAAGCAGACAGGTTGGCGCTTGAAGATGGCGGGTAAAATAGATGTTGTAGACAAGGAGTTCTTTGAAAAAGAAATTGCTCATCATATAGATGGGAAACAAATAGAGTTTTTAGGCGAACTTAACCACGAGCAAAAAGCTGAACTGTTGGGGAATGCAGCGGTTACACTCTTTCCTATCACCTGGTGCGAACCTTTTGGGTTGGTGATGGCGGAATCTATGGCGACTGGTACACCTGTGATCGCCATGAATATGGGTTCTGTATCAGAAGTCATTGCTAATGGTGAGACAGGTTATGTCTGCCAAAGTTACGAAGAAATGGCGACAATGATACCCAAAGCTTTAAAACTTGATCGCCAAAAATGCCGCGAACACGTAGAAAATAAATTTAGCGTTACCCAAATGGTTAACGGCTATGAAGCAGTCTACGAAAAAATTGTTGGCGATCGCAACTGGCGGCATTGGTTCAATTCTGCAATCAGAAATTCTTTGGAATCAATTACATCTTTGAAACGTTAGTCAATGACTTTATTTAGTTAATATCCATAGTTTGCAATCTGCTCCCTTTAGTTGGGAGCTTTTTTAATTGGAGAGCATCCACTTTTGGAAGAAACACCAGGCGATTGGAAATCGCGGCTATACAAACCAAACCCGCCTACGCGGGTTTCAATATGTCCACGGAGGCGGACTTCGTTTGTGTAGATCCCAAACTTATAGCCTGAGGGCGATCTTTTATTGCGCTTCGCCTTTCAAAAGCATTGTTTTATCTGGAACAGGGATATGAATGCGATCGCAAATATGTTTATCGGTTTCTTGGACGCTGGGATTGTTTTGAAGATAATCACGTAACCAAGAACAACCCCGAACTATTAGTTGGTCAAAATCTAGGAATTCAGCATCCCAGAGTTCAACAAGTCCATCATCACTGACAGAGACAATTTTTTTGCCATCTGGACTAAAACTGATATTCCAAAAAGCATAACTATGACCATAAATGGTTTTTAGCTCTTGACCATCTGCTACCCGCCAAAGTCGGATTGTGTCGTCAGTACTGGCGGAAGCGAGGATTTTGCCCTTCGGGTACTCTGCGAGAACCCCTGCGGGGAACGCCAGTTTGCTTATGCCAGGGAACCCTTTCGGCAGTTCCTCCTGGGGGAGACCCCCAAGACCGGACTGCCTCACCACCGCAACTGGCTCACCATCTGGACTAAAGCTAATTTTGGTAACTCCGGTATTATGACCTTTGAGAGTTTTAAGTTCCTTACCCTCCAAACTCCAGATTTTAATGGTTTTATCCTGACTGGCTGAGGCTATGATTTGACCATCGGGACTAAAACGAACATTTGTGACATAACTTTTATGTGCTTTAAAGGTTTTGAGGTTTTCTCCTTGTAAATTCCACAGTTTGATTGTCCCATCATGATGAGCAGAAACAAGTGTCTGACCATTGGGGCTGAAATTTGCACTGTAAACTTTACCTGCATCTGCTTCTAAAGTTCTGAGTTCTTGACCGTTGATATCCCATAGTTTGACTGTACCATCATAACTAGCGCTCACCAGAGTTTGACCATTAGGGCTAAAGTTTACTTCAGTAACTTCGTTATTGTGTGCTTTGAAAGTTTGAATATTTTGACCATTTAAATTCCAAAGTTTGATTGTTTTGTCAGAATTGGCAGTAGCAATTATCTGACCATTGGGACTAAAATTCAGATTCCAAATGCGATTCCAATTCTCACTATCTGCTTTTATTGATGCCAATTCTTGACCATCAAGATTCCACAATTTAATAGTCTTATCATCCCCGGCTGAAGCAATAATTTTACCATCGGGACTAAAACTCACACCCCAAAGAGAATCATTATGTCCAATGAGAGATTTGGGTTCTTGATCGCCAATATTCCATAGTTTCACTGTCTGATCGGCACTAGCTGAGGCTATAGTTTTACTATCTGGGCTAAAACTAGCGCTAAAAACAGAATCATTATGACCTTGGAGGGTTTTGAGTTCTTTTCCATTAACACTCCACAATTTAACTGTTTTGTCAGCACTGGTGGAAGCAATAACTTTACCATCTGGGCTGAAACTGACACTAATTGCATAATTGTCATGTTTGCCAAGGGTTTTGATTTCTTTCCCCTCTAAGTTCCACAGTTTAACGGTGGTGTCTCCTCCCGCAGTTGCGATCGCTTTACCATCGGGGCTAAAACTCACACCAAAAATAGATTGTTTACTGGCTTGAAAGCTTTTAAGTTCTTGTCCATCAATACTCCAAATTTTGATGACACCCCCGAGATCGGCTGTGACAATAGTTTTACTATCAGGGCTGCAACTGATACTCCAAACAGAAACTTTATGCCCTTTCAGGGTTTTGATTTCCTTACCATTAATATTCCAAAATTTGACTGTATTATCTCTACCAGGAGCAGCAATTACTTTACCATCCGGTGTCCAACAAATACTGCTCATAAAAGTTTCTTCATCTTGACCTTTGAAAGTGATAATTTCCCTTCCATCTAAACCCCAAATGTTGACTGTTTTATCTGAACTAATAGCAGCAATCATCTTGCTATCTGGACTAAAAATAACATTTGTAAAAATTTGATTTTTAACAGTGATTTTTGTAATTTCCCTGCCATCAATACTCCACAGTCTCACTGTGCTATCTTCACTAGCAGTCACAATATTTTGACCATCAGGGCTAAAGTTGACACTTCTGACTACATCATTATGCCCTTCTAAGCGATTTCGTTCTCTGACCTTATAAACCGCACGTTGTAATGCTAATCTTATCGCTTCTTTAGTGTTAGCATCCGCCGAAGTTGCTGATTTCGATTTTACAGCTGCTTTGAGTGCAGCAACTAAAGCATCAAGTTCTCTATTTGAGTTTAATAAACCATTAGCAGAGATAGTTAAAGATTTTATTCTCTCCAGTTGTATATCTTTAACCACCATATTCGCCCAAATTCCAGCAACCATTCCTGCAACAAGGCTTATTACTAATACTATTCCGCCCATTTTAATTCTTCTTTTAGCTTTATGATTTGCTGCAACTAAAACTTCGTTCGCTTCTACCAAAATTCTTGATGCTTCGGCTTCTGCTTGCAATCGTTTCTGAATATCTCGCTTTTCTAATTCCTGACTAGCATCTAGAAATTTTCGATCTAAATCGCTTAAACCTTTATCTGCTGCCCAAATCCGAGCATCTTGTAAAGTTTGTCCCCGCAACAAACGCGACTCATCTTGCAAGTTAGAAGCTACCCAAGCATTTAAACTTTGAGAGTATGGGCGAATATTTGCTAATACTTTATTGACCCATGCTTGATTAAATATCTCTGCGTAAATTTTATTATAAACTCGCAGTTTTCCCTGTTGCTTGACAATTAATCCCGTCAGACGTAGTTGCATTTGTTCGGGACTGTCATCTGCGGGAATTTCTCCCTGAGTCAAGATTTGCTGGTATAGTGCTAATAATCGCCCAGTTTGATTTTCTGCATTTTGCGTTAGGCGATCGCGGATTGTTCGTAAATGTTCTGGTTCGTCCTGCGCTTCCCAATTTTCGATGATTTGCGTTTGTACCAATCTCTCAATGCATTCTACTTCATGATGGGCTGGAAATGGTTTTTGAGAAATACAAATTAGTTGACAAAGCTTTTGAGTTAAAAATGGCTGACCTCCAGTCCACTTTAACACCTCTTCAATTACAAATTCTGGCCTAGCAACTATTTCCTCTAAACCTCTGCTTAAAGCTGCTACTTCTGCTAATTTAAATCCAGTTAATTCAATAGCTTTGCCAATATTAAAAGGTGTCCGATTTTTATCAGCAACTAAATTAGAGGGAGTAGCTACACCCAACAAACAAAAAGTCAGCCGTTGATATTCTGAATTATCTGCTCTTTGGTTATAACAAGCCCGAATAAAAGCAAAAAAATCATCTTTAAAATCAATTCCTATAATACTATCAACTTCATCAATAAAAATTATAATTTTCCCTGTAATTTCTGGGAATAATATATCATCAATTAATTGACTTAGTCTTTGTTTTGGAGGTAAAAATTCATGTTGTCGCCACCATATACTAAAATTTACTTTTTTTGATAAACCAAAACCGCGTAACAACTCAGAGACAAATCCACCATACCATTCCAAAGGAGTGATATGACTACCAATTCTCGTCAAATCAACAGAAGCACATTTTATCCCTTGTTCTTTAAGCTGTTTTGTAATGTGTACCCGCAAGCTAGATTTCCCCATCTGACGAGAATTGAAAACATAACATAAGTTACCCTTTATCAATCCTTCATAAAGGTCAGAATCAGCTTGTCGCACTACATAAGTTGGGTGTTGATATTCTAGGCTTCCTCCTAATTTATAGTAGTTAAAATTTGTCATATTATTTCAATGTTTGATTTTAGTTACCAAATTATAATTGTGAAAACTCTCAAGGCTAATTTACCGCGTTCTTTTAGCAATTATTTTCAAACCATAAATTGGGTTATTTACTAAATCATCTCCATAGGATGTGAGATTAGAAAATTTTCCATTCAGCGTCATTTGACGATTGGTACAATTATCTTTCCACCAGCACCAAGCCATCCAACCAATTTGTTCCTGTTTGAGTATTGGCAATAAGGCTTGGTAAGTAAACCTTTTGATAGATTGGCGATTTTCTGTAGTACCATCTAAATCGTAATAGCAATATTTAGTTGTTCCATTAATATTTTCATCTTGCTTGTTAGCAATTTCACCAAAAACGAGTGGAATATTAGCCTTAATCATGCTTTCAATATGTGGAATACCATCATAATCAGACCAATAAGCATGACCACTAAATAATAAATTATGGTCAGGATCGTGAGCAATTAATTCTTTGCCAATTAAAGAAAAAGCTTCGATTGAAGTACCACAATCTGGAGCGTCGATCATAATTGGTAAGTGTAAGTATTGGCGGATACTGATAATTGCATTTTTATAAGCATTCTTGAATCTGTTTAAAGCAGCCTTTTGATTATCTGTCCACCGATAAAATCCTAACTCATTGGCTAGATTAATAATTAGATAAGACTCATGTTTTTTAAGTACATTCAACACCTCATTATTTGTCCACCAAGGAATCAACTGAGTATTTAACAAATTTGGATTGCTATTACATGTGACATCCCACAGTCCGATGATGGGAATAATTTGACTTTCCCGACAGCGAGTAAGAAGATTATCCAAGTCAGAAATCGAATAACTAGGACGGCTAGATTGATCATAATCTTTGTACCATTGAATTCTGACTGCGTTAGCCCCAGTTTTCTCTAGTTCTGCTAACTTATCCTTTTGAGGAAAATCCCAGTCATCCAAAATGGGTAAATTGATGCCATTCAGAATTACTTTTTCCCCAAATCTATTGTAAAGATATCGTCCTTTAGTATAGAAAGTTTGTTTTTCATTTTGAGCTTTTACTATGGATGGTAATGTGGTTGATAACAAACCGCTAACACAAGCAATCCCTGCGTTAATTATTAACTGACGACGTTTCATAAAAAGACCCATTATTTCAGAATAATTGTGATTATGAGTGAGTTTGGCTCGTCAATTGATTGATGTCGTCATTCGTGACGCGGCCAATGCACATTGTCAGAGATTGTTTTAAAAGTGATTAGCTATGATTTTAGACACTTATTGATTCCCCCCTATTCCCTTGAAAAAACTACGGTATACACACCAATAATCTCAATCCTTCGTAGTGGACTGACACAGCTAAATTTGTGCAATAGCAAAAATCAATTTCATCGGCACGCCAGTTGCTACCCTACCCTGCGGGAACCCTCTTCGAGGGAACGGGAACGCTTTCAGCGAACAAATCGGCAAAGCCACCCAACGCACTGGCTCGTTTATCGGCGGTTTATTTCATTAAATCTAATGCAACATTTTAGTCTAGACACGCCACTACTACTAGCTGCTTACACAGACAAGTTATTTGTTTGAATTATGCACTGTAATTTTCTGGTTGTCGCTCCAGAAAATGTCAGGAATTCCAAAAAGCATCTCATCAGTAATGTCAGGTAAGCTAAAACGGCGTTGACCTAACTTTTTATGACATTTACTGATTTTTGGATTTAAACCTGATATTTAGCTTCAAGTTATGCATCTGAAACCCTGATCTTATATGTATAGACAGCAATTAAATAAAATTACATAATCTTAGTTAATCCACAGTTGATTATCACACTTAAAAATCTAAATAAATTTTTATGAAAGTTAAATAACTCAGTTTTCCATTATCAACAATTGCCATCTTGCCAATATTTTCAAATCTTTTGTACGCACTATCCCCAAGAGAAAACACCATGAAACGCCAAGCTTTTTTTAATGTTGCTTTATCTTTACCTTTATTAGGTTTAACTACGCTTGCTGTTGCTGCTAAGGAGCCTGTTATTAGTAATGTTCAATCTCCTAGCCAGCAAGCGGTAATTCCTCAATCGGCAGCCATGATGGTTGCATTTCCTTCAGATCTGATTCTGGCTAAGGAAGAGGTTCTCGTACCGGAGGAGTCAACTGGCCCCTCCCCGTTCGGCTCAATTCCTGCCCTTCTCTTCTACAACGCTGCGACAGGCGAAGGTGCAACCTCCCGGCTCGACAGTAGCGGAAAATATCAGTTTGTCGGTTCCATCCCCGGATTTGCAACAGGCTGGACTCATATTGTCGGCACTAATAATGGCGACATATTATTCTACAACAGTGCGATAGGCGAAGGTGCGATCGCCCGAATTGACAACAACGGAAAATACCAGTTCGTCGGTTCCATCCCCGGATTCGCCAAAGGCTGGACTCACATCGCATCCGCCCACCGAGGTAGTCTGCTGTTCTGCAACGCTGCCACAGGCGAAGGTGCAACCGCCCGAATTGGCAACAACGGAAAATATCAGTTTGTTGGTTCCATCTCCGGATTTGCCAAAGGCTGGACTCATATTGTTGGCAATAGAAATGGCGGTGTATTCTTCTACAACGCTGCAACAGGAGAAGGTGCAACCGCCCTACTCGACAACGCCGGGAACTACCAGTTTGTCGGTTCCATTTCCGGATTCGCAAAAGGCTGGACTCACATCGTGTCTGCCAACCAAGGTAGTCTCCTGTTCTATAACGCTGCAACAGGCGAAGGTGCAACCGCCCGACTCGATAGCGCTGGTAATTACACTTTTGTTCGCAGCATTTCTGGCTTCGCAAAAGGCTGGACTCGCATTACCGGAACTGGCGATGGAGCCATACTTTTTTACAATGCCTCAACAGGTGATGGTGCAACTGCTCGAATTGACAACACAGGCAATTATACCTTCGTTAGCAGTCTCAGCGGTTTTGCGTCTGGATGGAGCCACATCACAGGGCTGTAGAGTTTGAACAACACCACAATTCTAGTTAATACTCAAGTTTGCGATCGCACTCATAAATACAAGGGAAACCAGTCATGTTGAAAACTACATCTAATCTGCTTTTAGTTGGATATATTTCTAGCTCTGTTTTATTAATGAATGAATTAGCTGCTCAAGCATTTGCTTCCCCTGCTTTATCAGACAATACCTCAAAAACGTTGCTTGCTCAAGCTACAACATTTAGTCCCAAAACTGTCCAAACTAGTGAAACAGGTAAAGATGGTAACAGTTGGGTAGGTACTTGGGTTCGGGTTGGTAAGTCGAAGACTTATAAAGCTACTTGGCGTAGTAGCAAAAACGAAGTTATCCAAGGTATAGTCAAACTTGAAGACGTAAACGGGGATCAGGTGATTTTTTCTTATCGAGGTCAAACTGAAGGTATATATGAAGCTAAATTATCACCCGATCAACAAAGTATGACAGGTACTTGGAGTTCTAATGATAACGTATGGTATGGTAATGTTTCGGCAACTTTCAGTTTTTAACTTTAGCTAGATAGCTAGTATTTCTATATTTTGGCCCAAAACTCTACTTTTGGGCCAATTAGTGCGATCGCTTTTTTAAGGCTGCAAATGTTCCCGAAAATATTGTTGATATAACTGACAGCGTGTGACTAATTTATCGCCGACTCTCTTAACTAATCCCATGCTGTATAACTGATATGCTGGCATGGTTGCGATCCCAACTGGTTCTGTTGCTGTAACTACTTGCATAAATGCCTCCGCTAGATGAGGATTTACTTGAAAAGTATGCAAAAATCGGCGTAAGTATTCTTCATAAATTCCGGCATTTGTCGGGGCATTTTGTAATAAATATTCCAGTGTTATCTGCCCAAGTGCGAGGTGATATAGTGCTAATCTAATTAAATATGGATGTCCCCCAAGCATAGACATTAATTGCTGCACTTGAGTTTGATTATAATTAAGTTGGTGATGATGGGCTAGGATTTCTATCTGTGATTGGTTAAACTCGCTTAATTCAACAACCAAGCCAACATTAAATGGTGATTGATTGATATCTAGTGAGCCATAATTTTCAGTAGAATTTACGACAATTAATCGTAAATTTTCCCAAATGTCTACAGTTTTAGCTTCTTCATGCCAAGTACGTAACATGGCAAAGAAACCTTGATAAACTTCAGGATACTGAAAAACTCTATCTACTTCATCTAATGCTAAAACTAAATTATTATTGATTTGGGATAAAATATTATCTTCAAAATATGTAGTACAATTAACAATGCTACCTCTATACTCATCCCAGGTTTCTGCTAACGAAGAAGGTAATTTTAATTTGTGGCTAACATAAACACAAAACCAGCGCAAAAATTTATCTAAATTACTAAAAAATGTTGTTTCTGCTTGCAATAAATTTAGACGGACTGTGTGATATCCTTGCTGATTTGAGTGAGCGATAATTCTATCCATTAGCGATGTTTTACCCATTTGATTAGGGGCTTTAATCCGAATCAAACAACCAGCATGGAGAATTGTTTCATAACAACGTTCTTCTATTGGCGATCGCTGGATATAAAATGGAGAATTCAGTGGTACTGAACCTTCTGGATATTCTGGCACAAATCCACTTTTGACAGTAATGCAACTATCTTGATTTACTACTGTTGGTAGAATATTCTGATCTCTAAAGTATGAACGCTCGATAGCTGCACGAAAATTAGTTTTATTAACCTCTTCCCCTAATGCTTCTGAAAGTAATTTCCACAGTTTGAAACCTACATCTTGCCGGAGATATTTGGCTGCATAACCTTCATTAGCGGCAATTTCATCATAACTTAGTCCTTGCCATGAGCCTTTCAGGACAATGATTTCGACATCTTTCAGATGTCTGTTGATTTTGTTAAAGACGACTGCATCTAAAACTGTTAATCCTTCTTCAAAGTTCATCATTCATCCTGAGTATATGCATTTGCTCCGATGAATTTGGCATCACCGTGGTCAGGTAGTAGGAATATATCACTATATAGATGCCTCAGAAGTTGATTCGTAAAGAAAATCCAAGGATACCCCATTCATTGCTGGGCATGACTTTGAGAGCATAAACCCTTGATTGGCTCAAATTCCTGAAACCTTTAGGAGACAAAGCAGTACATCCAGATTATCAGGCAATAAGCGATCGCACTCTTCAAAAATGGCTTGTGTGAAAACGTGTATTCTCGAAAATCCTATCACTCAAGCATTGACCGGGTTTGTCACATCCACACTACAATTTAGAGTTAAGCTAGGTAAAGTCCAGGTTGCCGTTAATAATGCTTAATATCAAAGAGCGCGTAGACATTCTTACCAGAAAATTTGTGCCATCATATCGATTTCTGCGCACCGAAGAATCGACAATTGATAGAAGTCATATACTGCAAACAGGACTAAATAGTCTATCAATCAAAGTCCTGAACTGGAACATTGCCAAAAAAAGTTATGACAAAAATTGGGTAAAGGATTTTTTAACTATTCTTGAGCAATATCAACCAGATCTAATTTTTCTCCAAGAATTCCGTCTAGATGTAGATGCAGGGAGTTTAGTAGATTTGATAGATATGAGTTGGAACTTTGCACCTAACTTTATCGATGCTCATCATCAAACATATTCAGGAATTTTAACAGCAGCTAAAATTAGCCCGCTTAACAAGAGAGCCATCATTACAAAACATTATGAACCGATTATTAAAACTCCTAAAGTTTCTCTAATGGCTGAATATCCCTTATCTAACAACAAAGATAGTCTCTTAACTATCAATAGTCATCTCATAAATTTCGTCAATATTCATAAATTTAAAACCCAATTGCAAGAGTTAGAGCTAGCATTATCTAATCATCAAGGGCCGATTATATTTTCAGGAGATTTCAACACCTGGAATCGCAAAAGAGCATTATTTCTCTATAAAACAGCTACTCGATTGGGATTAATGCCAGTAGCTTTTGCGCCTCACCATAGCAAGAAAATTAAACGCTTTTTGCTATCACCGCCGTTAGATTATATATTTTACCGAGGACTCAGGGAACACAAAGCCAGTGCTAAAGTACTAGAACACATTTGTTCATCAGATCACAAGCCATTATTGGCAGAATTTTCTTATATAAATACTTAATCATAATTTGAGATGCTTGTAGATAGTGGTGCCGCCATAACTATTTATAGTGCGGCTACAGTCATTGTTCATGCCTTAGGACTTGCCCATGCTGCCCATGCAGTGATGAATGTGCGTTCTTCACAAGGGGCGATCGCCTGGGGAATTTCTTTAGTTACCTTTCCTTGGTTAGCTATTCCATTGTATTGGATTCTTGGCAGAACTAAATTTCATGGATATGCTGAAGCCTTGCGCTTAGTTTATGCCCAACACTATCAGCTAGCTCGCCAAACATACAATGATATTGCCCAATTTCATGTGGCACTACCAGAAAAATTAGCACAGTTGCAACCATTAGCTGAGGCTTTTACAGGAATTCCTTTCACATCAGGTAATGCAGCCGAATTGCTAATAGATGGGGAAAAAACTTATGAGGCAATGTTGAAAGCGATCGCATTTGCCACAAATTACATTTTGTTGCAATCATACATCGTTAATGATGACCAAGCAGGTGAGAAGTTTAAAGAAGCATTGATTGATAAAGCCAAGCAAGGAGTTAATATCTACTTTCTCTATGATGAAATTGGTTCTAACAAACTATCTCGCTCTTATATCCAATCTCTATGCAAATATGGCATTCAAGTGAGTGCGTTCCATACCACTAGAGGTAAAGGTAATCGCTTCCAACTCAATTTTCGCAACCATCGCAAAATTTTGGTAGTAGATGGTGAAATAGGATTTTTAGGAGGTTTGAATATTGGTGATGAATATTTGGGGAAAAATTCCCATCTGAGTCCTTGGCGTGATACTCACATGAAATTACAAGGCCCGACTGTCCAAAGTTTGCAAGCTTCATTTATGCAAGATTGGTACTGGGCAACGCGAAAATTTATTGATGTAAACTGGGAAATTAAAGTTAATCGAGAAGCCGATCAAACTGCATTTGTACTTCCTACAGGCCCCGCAGATAAACTTAAAGCTTGTAATCTTTTCTTTGTAAATGCAATCAATCAAGCTCAAACTCGTCTGTGGATTGCTACCCCTTACTTTGTCCCAGATGAAGCAACTTTGACAGCCTTAAAACTAGCAGCGATCCGTGGTGTAGACGTGCGAATTCTTTTACCCAATCGCCCCGATCACTTATTATCTGTAGCTCTTAAAAACAATTCTACAAAGTAAACAACAACAATATTGACA
>JAVRCV020000051.1:0-144802 GCA_034530615.2 Aulosira sp. ZfuVER01 | reverse complement strand
TTTGCGCTTGATTAACCAGTATTTGAGCTTGATTAACGAGTATCTGAGCTTGGTTGACGAGTCTTTGAGCTTGGTTAACGAGTCTTTGAGCTTGGTTAACGAGTCTTTGAGCTTGGTTAACGAGTATCTGAGCTTGATTAACGAGTATCTGAGCTTGATTAACCAGTATCTGAGCTTGATTAACCAGTATTTGCGCTTGATTAACCAGTATTGGAGCTTGGTTGACGAGTATTGGAGCTTGGTTGACGAGTGATATTTCTCAAGTCTTGCTTGTCTAAATACAAATGGTTTTCTCACATACCCAACATACAACCCGCAAGCTGTAATACCAATTTACGAAAATCTTGATACAGATAGATTTTTCGTAGGGAACATTGCCGTGCCCTTACCAACGTATTTATATCATGATTAAAGTGAAACTGTATAAGCTTGCGGGTTGGCACAATTAGTCGCACCATTAAGCTTTTAAAACCACATGGAAGGAATTTAAATAACCATTGATGGTTTTAGCTAAAGTGTAACGCTGTTTTTTACTGGTTATAGCCATTACTTGATACAAGCGCCCTTGAGCAAAATACATTCTGGTTTTAGTGAATTTGCCACCAGCATTGACATACTCAATTTCTTTGCCAGGATGACCATTGGTACTGCGAATATCTCGCTGTCTAATTAAATTGCTTTTCGTAGTCTTTAAAGCTATATCCCTAGCATTATTAAGTACTTCTTGGGGGTTCGCCATTTGACCATAACTGTAAGGAAAGTCATTGTAAGCAACTATATAAGCTACTTCCTGTTTTGGCGGTTGAGCTATAAATAGTTCTAAATTAATTTCCCCCATGTAGGTTTTTTGGGCTTGGGTATCCCTTTTGGGCATTCCTGGCATCAAAACGCTAAAGCGTCCATCTGGGCCAGTGAACAACTTCCATTGTGGCTGCACTGGTTGAGTAACCTTAGGTTTAGCTTGAGTCACCTTTGGTTTGGGTGGACGCGCTTCAACCAGTAAAGATCCGCTGCATACAAGTGTGGCAGCAAGTAAGGACAATAAAACTTTGATTGTCATAGTTTTTGCTTTTGATGATGCTAATATCACCGATACTGCTAGTACAGCACAGCGGAAATAAATATTCGACTCAAAATAAGCAAAAAGCTTGCTTCATAAGCCTTCTGCTTATTTTGAATTTTGAATTTTGAATTTTGAATTCCGCAAAGCGGTACTAGCTGTTATAACCTAGCAGCATACAAAGCAGCACCAATTAGCCCTACTTGTTGATTGAGAATAATATACACCGGTATTTCTTCGAGGAGGGAACGCATCCTACCTTTTTGGGTGAAGTTTAATAAGAAACTACCTTCTTGCATTAAGGGCAATATTTTCGGAGCGATACCACCAGCAATATATAATCCGCCGTAAGGTAGAAGTTTGATGGCAAGATTTCCGGCTTCTGCACCATAAAGTTCTACAAACAGGTGCATAGTTTGTTCGCAAAGGCGATCGCGTCCTTGTAGTGCAGCAGTACCAATAATCGCACCTGGATCGACGCTTTTCTCTGGTTTTCCCGCCTCTTGTTCCCAAATTCTGACTACTTGGGCAATATCTGGTGATTCAGCAGCAATTTTTTGATCGCGCAAAAATTGGTAAATAGAGACGATTCCCATCCCAGAAACTACTCGTTCTACAGAAACACGCTGGATATCATGTTTATCCATCAGGTATCTCATCAGCCGAAACTCTAACTCGGTACGCGCAGCAAAGTCAGCGTGTCCACCCTCTGAAGGAAATACCTTATAGTGTTCTCCTTGCTTAATTAAAAATCCTTGTCCTAAGCCAGTACCAGCACCAATAACAGCAATGGGTGCTTCATGTCTGGGTTTTCCAGCTTGTAAAGTCAGCAAATTTTTGTTATTTAAGCCGAAAATGCCGTAGCCAACGGCAGTAAAGTCATTGATTAGAGAAACAGAAGCAATCCCCAAATCTTGTTGTAGACGTTCGCTATCTAAATACCAAGCTAAATTTGTCAGCTTGGCAGTATTATTTACTACTGGGCCAGCGATCGCAAAGCAAGCTTTTTGTGGTGTCGATGCCTTAGCTTTGGCTAGAAACTGCTGGACTATCGGCACCAAATCGGGAAAGTCTTGACTGTGAAAACTCTCCTCGTAAATATTGCGTAAAAGATGTGAGTCTGAGGTTTCATGGAATCCTGGTGAGTCTGTAGTTTCCGCCAACCGCAGAATAGTTTTCGTCCCGCCGATGTCTCCTGCTAGTAATAATGTCATAAAACTTATTAGTAATAGAGTGGCTTTCTCAGTACATGGCAATGTATCTAGATTAGCGGAAGCCAGGATTCAAAATCTCTATCTAGGATTTAAACAAATCGAATTACTTCCTCTATCTCGACTAGATGAGAAGTATCCCCCTTAAGTTCTAATAACCATTCTGAGTCTTGCAGCACTACCTTGACTAAAGAACATAAAGAAGCCTTTACTTCCATTTTGGCAATTTCCCCTACTAATCCCATAGCCGCCCCTAGTACAGAAGCACCATGCCCTACTAACAGAATATTCTTTGGGTAGTATTCAGCAGCTAAACATCTAGCCGTTTGTCCAGAACGTCCCCGCACTTGTTCGTGTGTTTCTGGATATTTAGCTGCAATGTGGGGAGTATAGGTGAGATCGATTCTGGGAAATAATTCTGCTAACGCTGGAGTTGAAAGTCTTTCTGGTTCTTCTGTCATCCAAGCGGGATTTAACCATTCACTCAAACCAGTTTCTAATTTAATCGGTAAATCTAGCGCTTCTGCAACTGCGTTCGCTGTCTGCACTGTTCGCAGGAATGGGGAAGCGAAAATATGACTGATTTTTTCTTTCTTCAGGCGATTAGCTAGTTGCTTTGCTTGAATGAAACCATCCTCCGATAAAGGTGGATCGTAGCGTCGTTCAGCGGTGAGAAACCAATCAGGGTTAACAAAGTCGAGGCGGTTGGCGTGTCTTGCGATCCAGATGATTTGACTCATGGCTTTATATTGTTCAGGCGAATACAATCCGCAACAAAGATAGACACCCAAAAACTGGGCTACAAATCTAAATATATGATAAATATTGTAATGTTTTGTAAAAAATTAGTTAACTTCAGGGAATGTTAAATGTGTATCTGTTCTTCTGAGACATAAAAGACTGAGAGCAAAAAGCAGAACTAAGAACAAATTTGAAGTTCTATGTAACGGTATTAGCCTGCAATTTTAATATCAATCGATAATACCCTGAAATCACCGCAGTTTTTTTATTTGATGTTAATTTTCATATAATTCAACAACGGGTAAACCTTGTTTGGGAATACTGCTGAGAAAGCGTTCTCGAATTGAATCTAATTTATAGGAACCAATTAAACTTAACATAGCAAGTAAAACTGGTGCGATCGCTATATTTATAGGTAGATTAATTCCTATTAGTAACAACGCTAAAATTGTCAGCCCTAACGCCAAATTTTGACACAAATTTTTGACTTTATTTATCAAAACTAGAGATTGCAGACAACTAGGACAATGCTTTGTATGTCTGTGCCAGATATTGTATAGTTGCTCATCACTTAATTCTTTAAAAGGTGCTTCTGCTACTCCCTGATATGCAGGTTTACCACCAGCAAACTCATCTAACCATTTCCGAAAAGTCACGATGCCAACGTCAGCTACTGAAGGCATAAAATATGATTTTTGCCAAGTTCTATTTCCCACAGCTTCGTTAACAGCTTGGGAGCGCATCATTGATAAATCTTGGTTGCTCAACTTATAACTAGATGAATGTTTTAACCCAGTTTGTAAATATTTGGGCAGAAGCTCAAACCAAAAATTCTGCTTTTGTGGCGGGCTGTCAATAATAAACTTACCAATTTGTTTACAATAACCTGGTTGTGTGGGCACAAAATATAACTGAAATAAAGCAGATTTACCGTTAGAATATTTGTAAATTGTTGTATTAGAACAGGGTGGAGTGAACTTCCGAGTTGCATCCATATCTTTGTTAAAGATATTGTAGCCAGAATGCTTTAAAGTAAAACCATCTTCAGCAGACATTTCTCCCAACACTTCAAAATGTTGTATGGGAATAGCTCTTTCTGGAGAAAATCCAGCACTTCCTTCATGCAAAAATTGGGCGTGAGAAGGGTCAAAACTACTTTCCAAAGATACACTGTAACCTACAGGAACTTCTGACATAAACCAATCGTTCAACGAGCTATCAAGCTCAGATTCTGGCATTACCGCAGGTTGCTTTAAAGTGCTATCCTCAAAAGCAGTAGGACTATTATCTGCCCATACCCATAGCAATCCTTGTAGCACTTGAGTAGGGTATGTTGTTACTTGCGATCGCTCGCTATTACAAGCAGTGTTTAAAGCCTTTTCATCATCAAACATGGGAATATTTGTACATTTTCCTGACCCATCAAAACACCAACCATGATGACGACACATTAGGTTGCCATTTTCATTGATGGTTCCTAAAGATAACTGTGCCAATTTATGGGGACAAGCATCATCCATTGCTACCCATTTTTGATGTCTGTCTTTCCAGATTACTAGCTTCTTTCCAAGCAAAGTTATTGGCGTAGGTTGAGAGGTTTCTAGATAACTGACAGGAGTCATTGGATACCACTGTTTAGTCCAAGAAAAGTTAGTTGTCATAAAATTGATTAATATAGAAAACTAAAATTTACCAGCATTTTTAAGTTTAACTTTTACAGATATTGGCAAGAGTATTATATAATTTATGGATGCTTATATTCATACGAATCTAGGAGAAATTTTCTAATTTATAATTTTCAAAAGTGTAGCCAATATTACCAATCCTCCTAAGATTGATAGCACTTGAGTAGTCCTGTTACTTTTAGCGAGAATCTCTGAGTAAGATAATTCCTGATTTTGAATCAGTAAAAAAGAATGGGGATTAAATAACAAAGGAAATAACTTAGTCAAAACTAAGCGAAGAAAAAAGTTAATAGTCCATAAATTTTTCTGTAAATAGTCTTGATTATATTGCCAAGGATAACTAATTTGTGCCAGGCAAATTAAGGCTTTGATATCAGGTTCACGGAGGTTTTGATAGCGAGGAAGTGCTAGAGAAAGATTATCTTGAGTTTCGGCTAATATTTCTTGGAAAATATAGATATCTTCTAAAGCAGAATTAACTCCTTGTCCAATGTCAGGGGGAAAACAATGCACTGCATCTCCCAATAATATTATGGCTGTTCCTTGCGCATTTTCAGGTTTTCCCCAGATTTTATACAATCCCGAACAATATTGAGGCATGGGAAATTTACCCCCTGGACTGGATGTAAACCTAGCTATTTCTTCAGGAGAAAGAATTTTTTCTAGAGGAAGTTGAGGAAAGGCTTGTTTTAAAAATTCTTCAACTTCTGCTTGAGTTTTTAATTGCCAAATTTGATGATCTGGGTAGGTAATAATATTTGCAGTTCTTGGCTGATTCGGATTTTTTAAGGGTAATAACCCTAGAGAAATTGCTTTTGTACGTCCTTTAAAAGTAGACCGAATGGCATAAGCCATTGTAGATTCTGCTACATCTTCTGCTTGTTCTGATAAGGGAAATTGAGGCGGAAAGGTAAGAACTTTATATTTTAAACCAGAACTAGGAGAAGAAAATTTTTGCATTTCAAAGGAATTTGATTCACCTTCCATTTTATAAAGGGTTTGACGCACAATAGAGTTTAAACCATCACAACCTACTATGAATGTAGGAGTAAAGGTCAATTGTTCCCGATCTTGAGATTGGGCAATAATTTCTAAATGGTCTAGATGTTGTTTAATTTCTACACATTCAGTCTTAAATAAGACCTGAATTGAATTTTGCCAATATTGTACAATTTCTTGGTAAAGTGATTGTACAAAAGATGCTCGTGGCAACCAGTAGGCAGTTTTGCGTTTAGAATCAGCACTGGCTAATTTCCTTGTTTTACGTGTGCCGTCTTTTTGAATAAGAGTCAAGTAAAAGTCAGTAGTAGGAACGCTCAAATCAGCGATTTTGGCAGTTAGCCCTAATAAATCAGTTAATTTTTGCCCACGACCATCAATTTGATAGTTAAATGATTTATCTGGTTCGTAATAATCTGCTGATGGTCTTTTTTCAAGAACTGTAATATCTTTCCAGCCTCTTTTGGCTAGCATTAAAGCTGCACCTAATCCCGCAGGTCCTCCTCCGATAATGACAACATTTTTTTTGGATAAATTATTCATTTGGGTGATTGTCAAACTATATCAACAACTCTTAACCGTAATGCAATACGTTGGTATTTGGTGGAATCATCAAGTATCAACGAAATAGCAGGGGTTTTCAGACGTAATTCAGATAAAAGTTATTTTTAAATTAGGGTTGCGATCGCTCGCGTAACCAAGAATCAACATTACAGCCCTTTATCTACCCTAAAGGATAAACTGGCCACCCCAATCCACCTGAATGCTGATTTTTCCGTTGTATATAAATTTTTATTTTCATGTAGCGCTATTAGCCTGCAATTCTAGCGTCTTCAAAAGCTCCGTTACAATCAATCGATACAATAATTGTGTGCCCACAAAATAGATCGCCATCATCATAGTAAAGGTTGGCGCTACCATCGAAATTGAAGTGGATGTCTTCCAGTTTTATGAGCTTCATGAAACTTTGGCAGTCAATTTCATCCCCATTACTCCAGATATGATTGTACAGATCAAGAAGTTGGTTAGCTGCACAATGCCGATAGTTTATTTCTTGTTCTTGAAGTCGGATGAAAGAATGACAAGCAAGTTCGATAACAGCAGTTGTTTCTACATCCTCAGTGTCAACACTTAAATTGACAAGATTATCAGGAGTAATTTCAATTTGACTAGACCAGCAATCAAGGTCGCTATTCCAAGTTAATTCATCTAAAATTTGATTTTTAATTATTTGTTCAGACATTACTACGTTCTCATCAGCCTATAACTTTAACCATGCAAATAACTGACCTACAGTCAATTGCAGGTTACTCACTAAATTAGGAACTGGTAATATTTCCTGTTCTGCTTGTAAAAGTTCTGGCTGCTGTTTTGGTGGATAGACTAAAA
Organism: Aulosira sp. ZfuVER01; assembly: GCA_034530615.2. GTDB lineage: Bacteria > Cyanobacteriota > Cyanobacteriia > Cyanobacteriales > Nostocaceae > Aulosira. The sequence goes on along the minus strand of JAVRCV020000051.1, from coordinate 137,717 downwards.
CAGACCTTTCATCTGGATCGATCAGCCAACCTAAGCTACTACCATACTTTAGACAATGCAATATATTTCCAGTTACTTTCGTCTGGCTTTGATCGGGAGATAGAATTTCAATTGTCCAGTCTGGATGCGCCTCAAAGACATTCGCTACATCTCCATTTGCATCTACAGGAATTCTTTCCCAAGCAAACACAGCGACATCAGGTACAATTGAACGTCCGCCAAAGGTACACCGTAATTCTGTAAAGGCTAGGGCAATTTTTTGGGTCTCAGTTACTTGATTGATGCCAGTAACTAGCTTAACCTGTAATTTACTATGTTTTCCGCGTGGCATAGGTTTTTGAATAATTTGCCCATTGATATATTCACTAGCTGGTTTAGTTTCAGGAAGTTTTAAAAACTCTTCTAAAGTTAGATTTTTGGTTGGTAACTGTACCATATATTACGCCCTACATCTTCATTCAATTAAGCTATCCTAAATAAGCTTTTTTAACTCGCTCATCACTAATTAATTCTGATGCTGCACCTGTTAAAGTAATACAACCAGCTTCTAAAACATAGCCTCTATCGGCAATTTGGAGAGCTAAATTAGCGTTTTGCTCAACTAATAAAATTGTCACGCCTGTAGCCCGTAAATTTTCAATAATCGTAAAAATTTCGCGGACGATCGCAGGTGCTAAACCTAAGCTAGGTTCATCTAAAAGCAGTAGTTGTGGTCTGCTCATTAAAGCACGAGCGATCGCTAACATTTGTTGTTCGCCACCGCTGAGAGTTCCTGCTAGTTGATTGCGTCTTTGGGCTAAACGCGGAAATAGCTCATATTGATGCTCAATATCTGCTTTAATTTCTTTTTGGTCGTTACGAATATAAGCACCCAATAGTAGATTATCTAAAACTGTTTGTCTTGCTAATACTCTACGTCCTTCAGGACAATGAGCGATACCCAGTTTCACTACCTCATAAGCTTGACGGCGGGTAATATTCCGTCCACTGTAGATAATTTGTCCACTTTTAGGATTAATTATTTTAGATATAGCGCGGAGAGTAGTAGTTTTGCCTGCACCATTAGCACCAATTAAAGTTACTACCTCACCTTTTTTAATGATTAAATTAATCTTTTTTAGAGCTTGAATGCCCCCATAATTCACATCAAGGTCTTGAACCTCTAAAATCGTAAAATCTTCTTTATCATTTAAATATCGGCGTTCATCGGCGTTCATCGGCGGTTACAATCCTCATCCACTTCCCAAATAAGCTGCAATTACGGCGGGATCGTCCCTAACAACAGAGGGTTCACCCAAAGCGATTAATTGACCAAAATCTAAAACAGCAATGCGATCGCACAATCCCATAACTAAGGGTACATGATGCTCAATCAGTACGATCGTTAAGTTAAAGCGTTCCCTGAGACTGCGGATAAAGTCGCTGAGTTGCTGTTTTTCACTGGGGTTCATCCCTGCTGCTGGTTCATCAAGGAGTAAAACTTGCGGTTCCAAAGCTAAAGCGCGGGCGATTTCTAAGCGACGTTGATCGCCGTAAGCAAAATTTTTAGCTTTTTCTTCAGTGCGATCGCTCAATCCCACTAGTTCCAATAACTCTAAAGCTTTCTTTCTACTTTTAAATTCTTCACTAGGCGCTGGTGGTAATCCTAGAACTCCTTTAAACATACTACTGTTGGTATGCAAATGTCCGCCTATTATGACATTTTCTAAGGCTGATAATTCACCAAATAAACGAATATTTTGAAAAGTCCGAGCGATACCTAAACCTGCAATTTTATAAGGACGTAATTGGGAAATATCTGTACCTTTGTAAATTAATTGTCCATCAGAAGGTGGAATTAAAGCTGTAATTAAATTAAATAAAGTAGTTTTCCCCGCACCATTAGGGCCAATCAATCCAAAAATCTCATGTTTTTTGACTGCAAAAGATACATTATTCACTGCAACTAGTCCACCAAAGCGGCGAGTTAATGATTTTGCTTCTAAGACAATATTATTTTCTCTAATACTTTCAGACATTTTTACTTTAATTGTAATTCACAAGTTTTAGGTAGTTCATCAACTAACCAATTTCCTACGCGGAATTGAGGACTATCCACTCCTGTTTTAATCAAAACAATTCTTGACGATTGCGGACACTTCCAGTTTTGAGACTCAGGTGTTGCTGAGTAAAGATATTCGTAAAGTTTAACTTCAAAACCATATCTGTTATTTGACAGCTTTCTCCCAGAATGAATTTCAAAAGCTGCATGACTGGGGCTAGATGTACCAGATATATAAATTTTTAGCTGCTCATCAGACATTTTCTTTCTAAGTGCAGGAGAAACTAAAGTTATACCTTCTGAGACATTTCTGGTTTTCCAGGTATATAGAAATTTATCTGCTGTGAATAATGCCCTGACATAATCGGGATTGACTGAGGTATTCACAACAGTTTTAACTGCTTGAACCTGGGTTGTGATGCATAAAAATAGTAAGGCGATCGCCACTACTAATAAAACTTTCAATTTATGAACTTTTTTCCCTTTTCTCATATTGCTTATTTTTAAATTTAAGTTTTTTAAAGACATCTGGTGTCACTAAGCCTTGGGGAAAGAAAATTGTTCCTATGACAATTAGTAAGCCAAAAATAATTAACCTCCCATCTCGTAAAAATTGTGCTGCCCAATTAGGTAATCCACCTGTATCGGCTAGGCTGCGTAAAATTTCTGGTAAGGCTGTAAATACCATTCCTCCCACTATCGAACCTAAAAAAGTTCTAGAACCACCAATTAACACAAAAGTTAAGTAGATGATACTAGCATCAAAAGTTCCTTGACGGGCATTCCAAGTATTGAGGAAGTGAGCGCTAATTGCACCCACAACACCTGCAAGAATTGCCCCTAATGTAAATGCTAAAACTTTGTAGTAAGTGGGGTTAATTCCCATCGCCCCTGCTGCTAATTCATCTTCACGAATTGCAGTAAATGCTCTGCCTACTTTCATGCGTTCTAGACGGTAGAAAAGTACCATTGCAATTAAGAGTAAGGGCAATGCAATCCATAAATATTCAATTTGAGTTTGAAACGGTTGAGGAATGCCAAAAATCCCAACAGCACCGCCTGTAATATCCAAATTTAGAGAGAGAACACGCAGAACTTCTACAAAAGCAATAGTAGCGATCGCTAAATAAATACCTCGCAAACGTAACGCCGGGATTCCCACGGCTGCACCTAATAAACCGGAAACTACACCAGCAATTACCATCTCAATTAATAACAGTGGAATTGGAAATAAACCACTGCTAGATGTAAAAACTTTTGTAGATAGAATTGCGGCAATATAACCACCTAAAGCATAAAATCCAGGGCTTGCTAAAGATAGTTGTCCAGTCATTAAGGGTAAGTAAAGTGATAGCCCCAATAATGCCCCTAATACCATAGAGACAATTAGCGAACCGTAAGTAGAGACAAATTCTGACATTTTAGGTAGTCGGCAAAAATAAAGTTAATGAGTGAGGGCTTCATATAGCCCTTAAACCTTCTGAATAAACCGCCTTCCTAGTAAACCTTGGGGTCTAACTAATAGCATGACAAATAAAATTGCAAATGCTACAGCGTCTTTATAGCCAGAGTATTCACCAGGTACAAATGCTTCCACTAATCCGATTAATAAACCGCCTAGCACTGCGCCGGGAATACTACCCAAACCACCTAAAACAATCACTGCTAAACCTCTCAAACCAAAGGCGATTCCAAAATATGGCCCAGCAATACTGACGCTAGAAGCGACTAAAGTTCCTGCTAATCCTGCTAAGAAACTGCTGATAAAAAATGTCAGCACAATAAAGCCATCGGTGTTGATTCCTAGCAAACTGGCGGTAGTTGGATCTTCTGCGATCGCCTGCATTGCCTTACCATATTTAGTACCATTGATAAAATAGGTAAGAATTGCGACAAACACGACAGAGACAATAAAAATTACTATCTGTACGCTACGAATGGGGATTGGGTTTTCTGGGCTACCAAAGTTAATCGAAGCAGGTAAATTTCCGTAAGCGCCTGCGGGGTAAGTGTAACTTTCTGCACCAACTAAATATTGGATGAGGTTAACAATTACCACCGCCACACCCAAGCTGGAAACCACCGTTAACAAAGGATCAGATCCTTTACGGCGTAGAGGTTGGAAAGCAATGCGTTCCATTGCTACGCCAACCAATCCAGCTAGGCTACTACCCAAAATTAAGGCGATCGCAAATGGTAATTTTACAGGTAGTGTGGCATTAGCCAGCAAGCCATTAAATCCGAATGTTCCACCCATGAGTGCATAAGTGAAATATGCACCCAGAGTAAACACTGCTCCATGAGCTAAATTAATAATGCCTAAAATGGAATAAACTAGGGTATATCCCAAGGCAAAAATTGCATAAACGCTGCCAATAGATAGCCCGTTTAAAAACTGTTGCAGAAACAGATTTATATCCATATAGCAACTATTTTAAAAATGCAAATTTACCTTGGCTGCCATCTTTGTCCATTTTGATTTGAGCTACATAAAAATCTTTTTGGACAATCTCACCAACGGGAGTAAATGCAATTTCACCCAACGGCGTATTGTATTTTCCAGCTAGTAATTGTTTGTTTAATTCATCCCGCAATTGTGGCAGTGCTAATTTGTTAACTTTGCTTTTTTTATCTAAAGCTTGGAGTGCTTCTACATAAACCTGAACTGCGGCAAAAGCTTGAGCAGTAAACTGCGGTGGTTCTTTCTTGAATTGGTCATTATAAGCTTTACGAAATGCTGAGTTAATTTCACCAGGATGTTCTGGGCTGTAAGCTTGAGCAATCAGTACACCATCACAAAGTGCTTTACATACTGGCAAAATGTTGGAAGTATTCAGTCCATTACCACCAACAATTAAGCCTTTATAACCCAGTTCCCGCAGTTGTCTGACCAAATTACCTCCATCAGCAGCTAAACCGGAAATAATCACTAAATCTGGTTTGAGGTTAATTGCATTTGTGGCTTGGCTTTGAAAATCTGTATCACTGGTTTGGAATTTTTGCACTGTTACCAATTCCAAACCTTGATCCTTAACAGTTTTCTGGAAAATCTCTGTTTCTGACTTACTAAATGCATCATTTTGAGCAAAGAAAACAGCAACTTTTTTGATGTTGGGATTCTGTTTAAGTGCTGCTTTCACTGAGTTAGGCGCAACAATAGAAACAGGTGCAGAAACACGAGCTACATAATCACCAATTTCCGGAATCTTGTTAGCAGTATTTGATGCGCCCAGTACTGGTACTTTAGCGCGGTCAGCAACAGGGTCAGCACTAAAAGCTTGCTGTGACAAAGTTGGCCCGACAATACCGACAACTTTATCTTTATTAATTAAAGTTTGAAAGGCGTTAATTGCGCCATTTTCATCACCGCTAGTATCTTGAAACACCAATTTAATTGGAGTACCGTTAATACCACCTTTATCGTTAAAAAACTTCTCGGCAATTTTAGCTCCAGCTACTTGTTCTTGACCGAGTAAAGCTACGTTACTAGTTTGGGCAAATGCAATACCAATAGGAATTACACCAGATGTATTTGCAGGCTGATTTTGGGAAGTATTACCTGGATTTGTACTATTACTAGCTCCACCACAGGCTGTTAGCAGCATACTCAAAGTGGCAATAAATGTAGTTGTCAGCGCCGTGGATTTTTTCATGGATACAAAATAATCTATTTCTGGAATCATCTATATTTGACCACAGGCGGGCAAAGGTTCCAAGAGTAATATGTCAGTTTTGCAAATATCATGCCTTACTGGCGGGTTTTCCCCACCCCGACTATTTCTCTTCAAGCACACTCATGGGTTTTTGGCTATGCTCATATTCTTCATAAAAACCTGCTACTTCCGCGAGGGTATATAGGGGTCTTTGTTTGACTTCTTCATAAATACGCCCAATATATTCACCCAAAATGCCTATACTAAATAGTTGCACTGCTCCTAAAAAGAAAATGACCATCATGATAATGGCCATTCCAGTTAGAGGCGAATGGGGCACAAAAAGTCGCCAGTACAAAACCAGCACACACATAAATAATGAAACTATGGCGGCTAAAAATCCCATATAAGTTGAAAGCCGCAGCGGTACTTTAGAAAAAGAAACTAGTCCGTTGATTGCCAGCGCAAAAGATTTACGAAATGTATATTTCACATCACCCGCAAACCGCGGATCTCGCTCAAATTTAATAGCTATTTGATTAAAACCAACCCAAGCGCGTAATCCGCGAATGTAACGGTTGCGCTCTGACATTGCATTTAGCACATCGACAACTTTACGATCTAATAAGCAAAAATCCCCTGTGTCTGTGGGAATATCCACATCTGCCAGACTTTTGAGAATGCGATAAAAAGCATAGGCTGTAAAGCGCTTAAACCAGCCTTCTTGGCGGCGTTGGATGCGTTGGGCGTAGACAATTTGATATCCTTGTCGCCATTTTTCCACCATATCTGGAATTAACTCTGGCGGATCTTGTAAATCAGCATCGAGAATCACAACTACCTGTCCCCGGGCAAAATTTAGCCCTGCGGTGACGGCGATTTGATGACCAAAATTCCGCGCCAAACTCAAGTAAACTACACGCGGATCTTTTTGATGCAATTCCCGCATCATTTGTAAAGAGCGATCGCGGCTGCCATCGTTTACTAAACACAACTCTACCGGGCCATCCATGCGATTCATCACCGTGGAAATGCGGCGATACATTTCCTCGATGGTTTCTTCTTCGTTATAGATCGGTACAATAAAAGAATATTTAGGTAGCATGATTTACTTAAGGTTTGCGACGAAAGGGAAAACTGCGACGACGGCGATACCAGGTAGACCCAGCAACGAGCATTCCTAGCAATGCTAAAGCACCAACCAGTGGCATTACCTCTCCGGTACGGATCGCTTTTAAGCCGGAACTACCCAATAAAACAAATGGTAATACCCCCGGTACCGTTCCTAAGATTGTGCCAATTAGGTAATCTTTGAAGCTGACTGATGTCAAACCAGCCGCAAAATTTACCAATCCATAGGGCATGATTGGCACTAGACGAATGGCAAACATATAAAAGACTCCTCCCTGCTGCACTTCCGCATCAATCGCTTGCCAACGTCCTGCTAGTCTTTTAGCAACGGCTTCATGACCGATGGTTCGGGCAAATATAAAAGAAGCGATCGCCGCCACAATTGCGGCTACACTTGTCCAAAATGTCCCCAGCCAAGGGCCAAAAATTGCTCCCCCCGTTAAATTTAGCGCTGTGGAAGGTAAAACTAAAATTGTGGCAACTACATAAATCACAACATAAGTTACAGGTGCCCAGATCCCCGAGTTTTTCAACCACGACTGAATTAAATCTGGATTTATTCCTCCTAGAAAATATGCTGTAAGTCCTGTCGCTACCAGACAAATAACGAATAATAAAGCAAAACTGGTTTTCAAATTGAGCATAAATAAATTAATCCTAGTACAGCGTGGCAGAAATAGAGTAACATCCGCAAAGACTTCTCAAATCAAAGTCTTTTGACTTTTGAATTCCGCGCAGCGGCACTAGTCTGCTAACCTGACACCTGATTTCCAGAATCAAATTCAGGCAACTGTTCTCGATCCAGATATGTCATTGATAAGACTAAAATACTCAAAGTTATCCCTAAAATGGCATAACTTGGAAGTGCAAAAATAGTCACTTTTAAAATGTAGGGTAACTGACCAGCTTTCCATTGCCAATGGTTTGCTAGAGAGCTAATTAGCCAACCATGAATGAATACTGTGTGCATTAGCAGACAGCCAATCCCTACTAACCAAACAGAGATTCTTTTCCAAGAAAAGGCTTTATATCTGATTTGAAATAACAAATCATTGAGTAAGAAAACAACAGCAGGTACTAACATTACAGAACTAGTAGGCTGTGAATAGCTCATGGCAATACTCAAGCAGAAAATCAGCACAATTTCTGGTAAGTATAAGTTTTTTGACCAGGCAGTGCGCAATTGTTGTTTATACCAATACCACCCTACTAAACCAAACAGTAGCAAAACAATAGAATCAGATAAAAACTTAGCCAGGAATGTGTTCTTAGGGAAAAATCTCGGGCCGACAACTGTCAAATCGATGCGGCTGATTGAAATATAGGGATTATTGGATGGATCGTTCAGCCAGAGAGGAACCCCACGAGCAGCATCTTGCAGAAATCCGGCTAAAGAATTACCAGTCAATGCTAGTCCAATAATTGCTAGGAAAGTTGCCATCACAATACAAGTAAAAACTAGTAAAAATCTTCTTTTGAGCAGAAAATAAGGGATGAATAATATAGCTAAAGTTGGTTTAAAAACAGCAATTCCTAACAAAGTTCCTGCGGGAATATCTTGTTGTTTTCTCGCAAAAATTAACATCCATAACAAAAGCACTGCAATAAAAGTAGCTACGTTACCAGCTTGCAAATCGAAAATTAAGCCAAAAATCAAGGCAACTGCGATCGTACAAACAGTCCTTAAAGCAGGCGATCGCGACTCTAATAAAATGTTCGCTCCCCACAATACTAAACCGATTGCTACCACGTGCATTACAGTCCAGATGGTGAATGCATTATTGATGGGAAAATACCCGAGAAACCAGATTAAAGGAATAATGTTAGGTGGATAAACAAATGGTGGAATCGAACTACATACTTTGGTGAGAGTACAGAAACCCTCGTTAAAAACTTCTAGATTAAAAGGACTTAAATGCTGATGAGATAATTTACTTGCTACATAAAACCACTTAAAATCCCATAATGGTGGATTGGGCTGATTCAGCAAATAAAATAGCCAACCTGTATAAATAAGTAATCTTGTAACAACTAAAACAATAACTGCTTGTACAATAAAGTTAACAATAGGTTGGCGACAAAATTTTACTAACTTTTGGATAAAAAGGTTTTGTAAAAAAAGAGAATTTTGCCAGGTAGTCTTTTCATCATCTAATCGCCAATTACTTTTGAGAACAAAAGTGACGAAAATTACGATAATCAGATTCCAAAATCCTAAACTGATCATAGGAATTGCATAATTAAGTTTTGTGTCCAATAATAATACTGTAATGAATAGCCATATATACTACCTCAGTAAAGTTGCTGAGTAGTTTATAAACTTCTGTTTGTGCAAATTTATTTCATTGTGAATTTTGGATTTGAGATTGGGCATCGTGCTTTGTGTGAATCTATCTATCACAACCATTTTTCAAATTAGTATTAATTAATTAAAGTAATTGGTTGTTGCGGAACCACTTGCAATTTGATACTCCCAATAATGCTGCACTGTTTATATCCCAAAGCTTGTAGTGTAGCTAAACAACTATTAGCTTGTGCTTGGGGAATAGCAGCTAATAGACCGCCAGATGTTTGTGGGTCGAATAACAAGGGATAATGGGGGTGAGACTCAACTGCTATCAAATTGTGAATGTAATTTGATGCTTGTAGATTATCTGGATGTAGTGAACTAAAAATTTCTTTCGCTAAGGTTTCGGTTGCGCCTGTTAACACTGGTATAGCGTCAAGTTGCAATTCTACTACAACACCAGATGCTTGCACCATTTCCATTAAGTGACCTAATAAACCAAAGCCTGTCACATCAGTACAAGCTGTTACCCCATGTTCCAATAAACATATAGCAGCAGCTTGATTTGATAACAACATTGACTCTACAGCAGCGTCAATCCAACGGCCTTTAGCTTGGCGGCGCATATCAGCAGCAAATAATGTCCCGGTTCCCAGCGCTTTGGTTAAAACTAGCACTTGTCCGGGTTGCATACCGCTTTTACGCAACAGCTTGTGAGGTTCGACAACACCGTTGCAAGTTAAGCCAAAAGCTAAGTCCGCACCTTCGCTAGTGTGTCCGCCAATTAGAGGCGCGCCTGCTTGATTAAAAACCTTGACAGCACCCGATAATAATTGGTAAAGAGTTTCTGCAAGTTTCGCTGGTGCAGCATAGGGAATAGAAGCGATCGCTAATGTACTATGAGGCGTAGCTCCCATTGCAAAAAGATCGCTCAAGCAATGATTGGCGCTAATTTGTCCAAAAATATAAGGGTCGTTAATCAAAGCCGAAAAATAATCTAGCGTCTGTACCATTAACTGTCCGGTGGATATCTGCACTACTGCTGCATCATCTGGTGCATCTAAACCGATGATGATATCTTTTCTTTCTTCTCCAATAGGTTGTTCTTGCTGAATGCGGTACAGAACTTGTTTTAAAACTGTACTAGCAACTTTAGAACCACATCCAGCGCAACGTATTTGAGTACTGAGTTGTGAGTGCTGAGTTGAGAGTTGAAATTTCTGTTTCATCTCTGGCAGATTTTGGAAGCGTTGCATAAAGCGCCTATCAATCCAATCTTTCCAACGCCACAATAATTTATGGGGTGGTAAAGTGAATGCACCTTTGGTTGTGATCGCCTGTCCATCTCCTGTACCAATTAAACTGAGATATTGCTTCTGTGGTTTGTAGTGTTTAAGGGGTTTACCTAATAAATATCGCTGTAAATTCTCAAATAAAGGCTTACCTTGACGCACAGCAAATACCCCAGCTTTTGCTAGGCGATAATTAACCATTGTGGCAATATCACCAGCAGCAAATACATAGGGATGCGTTTGGGATTGTAATGTTTTATTTACCAAAATAAAGCCCTGTTCATCAGTTCCCAATTCCGTCTTTTTTAACCACTCAGGTGCAGCTGCTTGTGTTACCCAGAAAATTTTGTTGCACTCTACTGTTAACCCAGATTCACATTGAATTTGCAATACTTCTTGATTTCCTTTCTGCGTAAGAATTGCAACTTGAGAAACTGTTTCTCCTAGATGCAGTTTTATACCACGCTTAATGAGAATTTGCTGAACTTGCTGCCGCACTGATTGATGATGCTTTGGCATTAGTTGGCGATCGCGCTGGAACAAATGAATTTCTAAAGCCCCTGAGTGCTGTAAAATCTGCTGTAAATGGGCTTGCATTGACAGCGCCAATTCTACACCACCTGCACCACCACCTGCGATCGCAATGCTAATCGCTGCTTGCGGATGTTCTTCCACAGTTTTTACTAATTGATCCCAATTTTTCAGTAATTTTGACACTGGTTTTGCTGGAATCACATATTCTGCCGCTTCTGATACAGATATTTTTGCTGGAGTACTGCCAATATCAACAGAAAGCACATCAAAATCTACAGTAGGACGGTTAGCACAAATTACTTTATTATTTTTTAAATCCAGATTAACAACTCGATCGATATACAACTGTGCTTGGGCAAATTGGGCTAATGGTCGTAAGTCTATATGGCATTCCTCGTGGCTGTAAAAACCAGCAATGTGTCCTGGTAACATTCCCGAATAAGGTGTATCTGAATTTTCTGTAATCAAGGTCAAACGCACACCAGGCAGAGGTTTCATAGCAAACATTCTCAGCACAATTGCATGGCTGTGACCACCACCAATCAGTACTAAATCTTTCAATATTGGCTCTTTATCTTGCTGCATCTGGAAACTTTAGTAAATGCTGTTGCTTTGTCTATTGTGAGCGCATCAGTCAGGACGCCAAAATTTTCTTTTATGGGATTTATTTCTCTGTCTACTATATATTACTGATTATTGCTAAATCAAAGTTATAAACAGTACTTACATTGATTAATGGTATACTTACTTGGCAGATATATTAGTGATTTGATTGGTGGGCAACATCTAAATTATTAAAAATAATTTTGGGTATGTTGAAAGGAATTATAAGTAGTTACCATACGGCAAAAAATTTGCATCTTATGAATATAGTGTTTTTAGAAAAAATCTATCTAGCGATATTTGCCAATGATAAAAAAATAAAAATTATTCCAAATTCTTGCTCTACTGAACGATTGCAATTAGTACTGGAACAGCTTGATTGCCAAAACAAAGAAATCAATCTAGCTGTATTTGATGATTTAGCCCAAGTTGCCCAGGAAGATCCAAAATTACATGGGAAAATCATGGAAGCTCTGACAAATTTTATCCGAAATAATGCTCCCGATCGCCCTCAAACAGAAGTTAAAGACAACCAAATATCAACTATTCGTGCAGATATTCAAGCAGCTTTAACAGTAATTGTCAAAAGAAATACTCAACAAGATATAGAAAGTGAACAACTAGATTTGAGCCACACAAATATTAGCGGAGCTAACCTCGCTGGGGCAAACTTAGAGCAGACAAACCTTTATCAAACTAATCTTTCGGGAGCAAACCTTTGTAGTGCCAACCTGCATGGAGCAATCCTCACGGCGGCTAATCTATCGGGGGCTAACCTCTCTGGTGCTAACCTCAAAGAGGCAATTTTGAGTGCAGCTAATCTTTCTGGTGCTAATCTCTCTGGTGCTAACTTACAGAGGGCAAGCTTATATAGAGCAAAGCTTAATGGAGCAATTCTCCAGGATGCCATACTTAACGGGGCAAACCTGAGAGAGGTAGATATATCAATTACTCAACTGGGTGATGGCTAAATTTGCCCTAAAAACTTAATTAAACTAAGTATTTTGGCTACTCAATAGTTACAAAGTAGACGATCGCATAATTGATCTATTGCTTAATATCTCACACATTAAGTAATAGTAGAATCAATTAATCCTGATGATACATATACAAATTCCTAGCTAAATGCTATACTATTGAGCCTCAGAATATAAGTAATACTCCTGAGTAGTGAGGAATATTTCTGCTATGTCTGCTAAGAAGACAGGCGTACTCTTGAATTGGTTGATAGTTATAACAGTTATATTTGCTCTCTCATTGACTGTGATTTTCTTTGCGTTTTCCAATATTCGGGAGTTGTCAATTTCCCAACAAATACAATATGGAATTCAAGCATTAGCCACCACAGCAATAATTTTTTCAGGATTAGCCTTGATTGTGAATGCTTACTATGGAGCCAAGCGTGCCCAAGCTTTGCATAAAAGTGCGATCGCGGCTGAAAAAAATATTGAACTGAGCATCCAAAATGCCAAACTATCTCAAGATAAGCTAATTGCAGAACGGTTTATGACCGCAATTGCCCAGCTGGGGCACGATAAAACCGAAACCCGCACAGGTGCAATTTATGCTTTAGAAAGAGTCGCCCAGGAATTTCCCACAGAACACTGGACAATCATGGAAATCCTCACAGCTTTTGTGCGTGAGAACGCTCCTATCTATGAAGGTAGGGCAAGACAGGAAGATGCAGCACCTATAGATTTGCGTACACAGCAGTTAGATCCAAATGTTCATTCAGAATCACCAAGAATTCGTACAGATATTCAAGTAGCTCTGACAGTCATTGGTAGGCGTAATTATTTAGAAGACCGGGTAAATCAGAAACTAGATTTACGTCATACAGATATTAAACGAGCAGACTTGCTAGGGGCTAACTTTGAAGGCATAGATTTACGTGGAGCTGACCTCTGTGGTGCAGATTTGCGCGGAGCTGCTTTAGCTGGTACAGACTTGAGTGGCGCTAAACTCTCTGGGTCTATTCTTTATGAAGCCAACCTCCTCAAAGCCAACCTCAGTGGAGCTGACCTTTCCTGGGCAAACCTGAATCGCGCCAATTTATCTGGGGCTAACCTACGAGGAGCTAATCTTACAGGCGCAAGTCTGCGTGCAGCTAACTTGCGCGGGGCTAACCTTTATAAGGCCAACTTACAACAAGCAACCTTAAAAGTTGCCAACCTTTCTGGAGCCAAGTTATTTCTTGCCAACTTGCAAGGTGCAAAGCTCGGTAAAGCCAACTTACAGCTTACAGGTCTAATTGGAGCCAACCTGCAAGGGGCAAATTTAAATGGAGCCAACTTGCAAGGGGCAAACTTGAATGCAGCTAAACTCCAGCAGACAGAGATATTTTTTGCCAACCTCTCAGAAGCCAGCCTAGCGGAAGCTGATTTGCATCGCGCCAACCTCATAGGAGCAAATCTTTCTAGAGCCATCCTCTATGAAGCCAACCTCCACGGAGCAAATCTGATGGGAGCTAACTTCTCCGGGACAAACCTCTGTGATGTCAAATTAGAAGGGGCAATATTGACAGGTGCTAAAAATTTAGAATTACAACAAATTACAGCAGCAGTGGGCGATCGCACAACTCGCCTACCCGATTATGTTGAAGCTCCAATACACTGGCGAAAACCTGGTTAAGATAACTTGGCAACAATTAGTTATCAGGGTGCAGCTTGCAATTTTAAAATAAATGCTATATTTTCTACAAAAACTTTCAGCATAAACTGACAACTTAATTACAGCTAGAGATTATCTATCCTCAGGATTTTTACACCACGTAAGTCTATTTACTTATCAAACGTAAGCTTGAGCTATTAGCCTTGGAATAGATTCTCAGGCGAATTGGCAACGAAACTGAAATTTAAAAGATGTATGTAATGACATATTCTTTTAGAGTGAGATCGTATCCGCCTAATTAGTTATAATTCGCGCATCTGTAGAAAAAAATATTCTTTCCCCTTGCTCCCTTTCTCCCTACCTCACAGGTGTAGGTATTTCATAAAAAGGTGAGTTATTACTCTCATTTGAACGCAGGAATAAGCTTTTTCTCCCTTGTCCCATTTGACCTACACTTGTCAGCTTCTCTCTGCTCTCCTGCGGTCTTAATGATAAGTCTTTCATCAGACACGATATGAGGACATTTTGGCGAAGGTAAGGTGAAGTTGAAAGAGATTTTATTTCGTATAATTACAGTAGTTTCTATTATTTGTAAGTAAATCTATATAGATTTTGCGAGCGATAAATATATTTATTAATTAAGTCCGTGTTTTTACTGTACTAAAAGAAACTTACAAATCATACTATAGATAAGCTAAATTACATAAGGAGTCAGAGATGAAGACTAATTATATGTCTTTATTCAAGACAGATGGACTCACAAGTTTCTTTATATATATAACAACAATATTTATTCTCTCTTTAACTTTAAATCAATTCTTTTTTTTTAGTTTTCAATGGCTATCAAGGGAACTAAAAGTTGTAGCTATCACTCAAGTAATAACTATAGTTGCTATGCTTACTTGGGTAATAGCAATGAGTATCAATACTTACTATAATTCTAAACTCTCTCTGGCAATGGATCGGATTGAACTAGCACAAATTATTTCCGAGATTACAGAACATCAGCAAAAGATAGCAATCGACATTAATTATGCAGAACCAAAAACAGAAGAATTAGTAACAGAAAGATTTTATCAAGCAATCGAACATCTAGGTAATGAAAAAATAGAAACACGCTTTGCTGCAATATATGCCCTAGAAAGAATTGCCAGAGATTGTCCGAAAAATCATTGGACAATTATGGAAATTCTCGCTGCTTTTATTCGAGAAAATTCCTCAACGCAGCATAAAAATGAGGATAATTTACCGGAAAAAATTCCTACAGATATTCAAACAGCCCTAACTGTAATTGGCAGACGCAACACACAGCATGATTTGGCAAATAAGAAACTAGATTTGCGCGATATAGATATCAGTGGTGCCGATCTGATGGAAGCTAATTTTTCTGGAGCAATTTTAATTGGATCTAATTTACAATGGGTAAACCTGATAGGCGCTAATCTTTCTGGAGCAAACTTAACAGAAACAAATCTCTGTGGAGCAGTTCTTTATGAAGCTAACTTGCAAAAAGCAATCCTCCCAGAAGCTAATCTCCAAGAAGCTGTTTTGAGAAAAGTTAATTTATCGAAAGCAGTACTGTATGAAGCTGACTTGCAAGGTGCAATTCTATATGATGCCAACTTACAAGGAGCAAGCCTTTCTAACGCTAATTTAGAAGAAGCTATTCTTTGTGACACTAACTTAGAAGGAGCAAACTTAGAGGGAAGCAACCTGCAAGGAGCAAACCTGATTGGTAGTAACTTACAAGGAGCAAAACTAATTGGAGCTAACTTAGAAGGTGTGTTATTCAGCACAGCTAATCTACAGCAAGCTAACCTCTATGAAGCGAATTTAGAAGAAGCCAATTTTTATGAAGCTAACCTACAAGACGCAATTCTCACTGGTACTAACTTAAATCAAGCAATTCTTCAAAAAGCCAGAATTTATGGAGCCGATATGACTAGATGTGAGAATCTGGAATCAGCCCAGCTTGAGTTAGCATTTGGCGATCGCACAACTCTTTTACCAGAAAATATTGCAATACCAGAAAATTGGTGTCAACCAATAGCAGATCTTTCAGTTTCTGAAGCCGAAACTTAAATCTAGCTAGAAAACTGGGCACGAGGTATTGATGTTCCCCTGATTGGCTGACTTGTAGATTCCTTTGATGCTTATTATCCTAGGGTAGAGGTACTACCATTAAAAAGAAGGATCGTGTTTATAGTCCCAACACTTGCGATCGCGCCAGATTCTCTCACTCTTCTCACATTGAAATTGGTCGTTGATGCTGGGGATTGAAGTTGGGTATCTATTAGTAAAATTTGAATTTATCTTGACATTAGAGAATAGTACAAAGGCGGGATAAAAACCACAAGTTAGTACTATGACGGCAAAGAGAATTAATAAAACAAGCTTGCGAATTTTTCTCTCATCAAACTTGCTGTTTTCGAGATCTGAGTGTTCATACATAACCATTTTTGATTTTTGAAATAGCAGTTCTATAAAATTCGACTACTGCAAATAGTGTTGTAAGTCTTTTTGTCCTTACAGTTAATAAGGTTTTGCTAGTAGATTCATAATTTGAAAAATAATTAGGCTGAAATCAAGAATTTACTCCGGATATTGTGCCACGTAATTGTATATAAAAATCATAAATTAATCTTTATATTAGTTCAGTAACAACACACAAACTTGATTAAATAGTTTGTGTAGTTAAATCTTTTAGCAAATATTTTGTGTTTTTAATTAAAGAATATGTAGTTTTTAGATATAGATAACTTAAATTTAAGGTAAACTACCCTCGGAGATCGCGAATATTCCAGGGTACGATCACATGATTGATTTATATACCTTCACCACACCTAATGGGCGTAAGGCTTCCATTATGTTGGAAGAAGTAGAACTGCCTTACAACCTCCACAAAATCGACATTACAAAACAAGAGCAATTTACACCCGAATATATAGCAATTAATCCCAACAGCAAAATTCCAGCGATTGTTGACCAAGAAACCGATATCAAAGTTTTTGAATCTGGCGCAATTCTCATTTACTTAGCAGAAAAAACAGGTAAATTACTACCCACTGACAAAAAAGGTCGCTTTCTAGTGCTGGAGTGGCTGATGTTTCAAATGGGGGGTGTAGGGCCAATGTTTGGACAACTCAATCACTTTAAAAGGTTTGCGCCAGAAAAGATTCCCTACGCCATTGAACGTTATGAAAAAGAAACTCTACGAATTTATGGCGTATTGGATCAACAACTGGCAAACAATGAATTTATCTGCGGCGAGTATTCAATTGCAGATGTAGCAACTTATCCTTGGGTGGCAATTTATCAAATGCAAGGCTTGACCTTAGACAATCATCCCAATTTAAAAAGGTGGGTGGAAACTGTAGGTCAGCGTCCAGCAGTGCAACGCGGCATGAACGTGCCTTAGACTTAATAGAAGATAGGGAGATTAAATATTTATATGTAATCTCCTTATCTAAATTAACTTAAATTATAAATTAAGCAGTCTTAAATAAAGGTGCGATCGCTAATTCTAAATTACTAAGGATATTGGTAGATTACCTTGTAGTGAAATCCGACAGCTAGTACAGGCACAGTCAAAATTGTGTCAGGCTCTTTTTATAGAGAATTACTTTTTCTTAGCAAGAACGCTTTGGTCTTTATCTTCCATTTGCAATAGTTCAGGAATAGTTACAAACTGATAACCTTCCTGGCGAAATTTGGCAATAATTTCTGGTAAAGCTTGCACAGTTCTTGAGCGATTACCTCCACCATCATGCATCAGGACAATACCACCAGGCTTTGCCTCCCTGAACACATTTTTAATTAACTTTGGTACAGCAGGACGTGAGTAATCTGTAGAATCAGATGACCACAAAACGATAGCGTATTTGTTATTTCTAGCGTAATCAGCCACTCCATTATGCATGATTCCACCTGGTGGACGAAATAAATTCGTTTTAACTCCAGTAATTTGATTAATTAAGTTGGCTGTGCGATTAATTTCATAACCTGCTGTCTGTTGATTCATGAATTGGTACCAATGATGCCAAGTATGGTTGCCAATTATGTGACCTTCAGCATTTTCTCGCTTCAATAAGTCTGGATAATTTTTCACATTCTGCCCCAGTACAAAAAACGTAGCTTTGATATTGTTTTTTTTAAGAATATCTAGCACTTGGTTAGTACTTTCAGGCCAAGGGCCATCATCAAATGTTAGAGCAATTACCTTCTCAGATGGAGGAAGTTTTGCTGCCTCAATTGTTGCGCCTTGAAAACGTGATGGTACAGCATAAGATAAACCTTTTATTTGTGCTTGTTGCTGTAAAATTGTCAGCATTCTCTCCTTCAATTCATCAAGACGCTGCTGAATTCCCTCAGGTACATCGGTATTATTATTTTGCCCACTTTGTGCTTCTGAAGCTTTTGGTTTTATCGCCAATATACTAAAACTAGCGCTCAATATAACTAGCGCAATTAATATTCTTGATGAGTAAATAAACAATTTGTTTTTATGCATTTATAGCTCCTGAAAGAGTTACTAAATTTTCCTTTTTAATATCTTGGGCTTTTCTAAAATTTTCATAACTCATGATTGACAAGCCATAGGATATTGAGTAATATTTATTTCAAATTTAATCATTGTAACTTTTAAAACATCACTTACTTAAGGAAGTGATTAATATCCATAAATGAAATTCTCATCTACAAATAAAAACCTTGTCAAATATTAATTTTTCTCAACTATTAATTACTACAATTATTTGAGAATATATGTAGAAAAGGTAAGTATAGTCACCTTCTTCAAAGTCATAAATTTTAGATAGGTAAAATATTGCATATAGTATTGACGAAGTTATCACAAAATTATGACAAGGATATGTCCTGATAAGGACAAGTATTGTAACAAATTTTCTTGAGCTAATATCCACAAAGGAAAGAGAAATGTATTGGTCGTTGAGTACCTAGCTATTACTTTTCTCTTATCTGGGCTATTTTAATCTCTTATTTTTTCTGAAAGCTAAAAAAACTAGCGATCGCTTTTCAGGCTTGGGTAAAATTCTCTGCATATCCGTACCCAAATTACCCTAAAATTCTGACTAATTTCCCTAAAAATAAACCATGAAACGTCGAGAAGTCTTAAATACGGCTGCGATCGCCTCGGTAACAGCTACTACCCTAGCTTCCTGCGCCCGAACTGGGACATCTCCTAACGTGCAAACAGGACTACCTAATGTGCGTTGGCGGATGGCTACTAGTTGGCCTAAGTCTTTAGGGACTTTTATTGGTGCAGAAACCGTTTCCAAGCGGGTTGCAGAAATGACCAACGGACGTTTCAAGATTACACCCTTTGCGGCGGGTGAATTAGTGCCAGGATTGCAAGTTTTAGATGCTGTGCAAGCTGGGACTGTTGAATGTGGTCACACATCGAGCTACTATTACATCGGCAAAAGTCCGGCATTAGCTTTCGCCACCTCCGTACCCTTCGGTTTAAATGCTCAACAGCAGTATGCTTGGCTTTATCACGGTGGTGGACTACAAGCCATACAGAAAATTTATACCAACTTCAATACGATCAGTTTCCCAGCCGGCAGTACTGGCGCACAGATGGGAGGATGGTTTAAAAGAGAAATTAAATCTGTAGCTGACCTCAAAGGTTTGAAAATGCGCATTCCCGGATTAGGCGGACAAGTGATGTCTCGTTTGGGAGTGAACGTGCAAGTTTTACCAGGGGGCGAAATTTATTTAGCACTTGATAGAGGTGCAATTGATGCTGCTGAGTGGGTTGGCCCTTACGATGACGAAAAACTCGGTTTACATAAAGCCGCGCAATTCTATTATTACCCAGGTTGGTGGGAGCCAGGGCCAACTTTAGATGTATTGGTAAATCTCAATGCCTGGAAGCGGTTGCCTAAAGAGTATCAAGAAGTTTTCAAAACAGCTTGTGCAGAAGCTAATTTAAATATGCTTAGTCAGTATGATGCTTTGAATGGAGAAGCACTGACGAGATTAAAATCTGGTGGTACTAAGCTTGTTCCCTACAGCCCAGAGATTATGCAAGCCGCGCAGAAAATCTCCTTTGATATATTCAATGAAAATGCCAGCAAAGATGCAAATTTCAAACAAGTATACGAACAGTGGAAAGCCTTTCGGGAGAATATTTTCAATTGGAATCGCATCAATGAATTGAGCTATGCCAATTTTGCCACATCAAGTAACAGTTAAAGCACCCTTACCATTGAGAATTTGCCACGATTAATGCCGTTGCTGCTGAACTATCCAGTGGAGGAGAGAACAAATATCCTTGGCCATATTCACAATTCAAATTTCTCAGATATGCTAGTTGCTCCTTTGTCTCTACCCCTTCAGCAGTCACATCCATACCTAGGTTGTGTGCTAGCGTGACAATTGTCTCAATAATTCCTAAATTCCTGGTACTACTATCTATCGGGCTGACGAAGGAACGGTCAATCTTCAATATACTAATCGGAAAACTATGGAGACGGCTTAATGAGGAATAGCCAGTACCGAAGTCATCAATTGATAACTTAATACCCATCTCACGCAGTTGTAGGAGTGCGGTATTTCCATCATCACCGTTTTCCATAATTACGCTTTCAGTAATTTCTAAAACTAGACTGGAGGCATCTAGACCAGTCGCATCCAGAATTTGCCTAATCTGTTCAATCAAGTCCGTCCGGGCAAATTGCTTGACAGAAAGATTGACGCTAATTTTCTCTAGGGAGTTGGTATGAGCTTGCACCTGCCAGACTTGCATCTGGCGGCAAGCCTCATACAGTGTCCAGTAACCAATTTCCACAATCAGTCCAGTTTCTTCCGCCAAGGGAATAAATTCTCCAGGCGAAACCAGACCACGCTCTGGATGCTGCCAACGCACCAGCGCCTCGAAACCTGAAATTTTGCCACTACTGAGCGAAACAATCGGTTGGTAATAAACTCGAAACTCGTGGCGCTCAATTGCGCGGCGCAGAGCAGTCTCTAACTGCAATCTGTGTACAGCATAAGCATACATATCTGGATTGAATAACTCATAGCGCGCCTTACCCTGCCCCTTGGCTCGGTACATCGCCGTGTCAGCATCTCTGAGTAAATCTTCTGGCTGGTCGTAGTCTAATGTCGAACTCAGAGCAATGCCAATACTAGCCGTAGTAAACATTTCGTGCCCGTTAAGTTCAAAAGGTAATGCTAGTGTTTGTTGAATTCGTTCAGCCACTTTGATAGCCTCTGAAGCATCTTGGATTCCCTCAAGCAGGATTGTAAATTCGTCTCCCCCAAGCCGTGCTGCTATATCCGTGGAGCGGATGGATATTTCGATTCTGCTAGCAATAGTCAGCAGAAATTGGTCTCCAACTATGTGTCCAAGACTGTCATTGATCACCTTAAAGCGATCCAAATCTAGAAACAGTACAGCAAATAAATAATCCCTCTGGCGTTTGGCTTGCTGGATTGCATGTTTTAAGCGCTCTATAAAAAAAGCTCGGTTTGGTAAACCTGTGAGTGCATCGTGAAATGCATTTCGGCGCAATTGTTCCTCTGCACGTTTGCGCTCGGCAATTTCAGCCTCTAACTGCCTGTTAGCCTCTAATAGTTCAGCAAAGGATTCTTGTAATTGAGTCGCCATTTGGTTGTGAGCCTGAGCCAGAACTCTCACTTCTTTGATGCCTTCGACTGTCACCATTTGGTCTAACTTGCCATCAGCGATGTCTTTAGAAGCTGCACTCAAGTGGAGAATCGGTCGGGTAATGTAATGAGAAGTCATCACTCCTGATACTGTAGCCAGCAACAACGCTCCTATACACAGCAAAATAGTCGTGCGCTTGTTGGCTTCGATCAAGTCCATAAAGTCAGCTTCGGGAACCACCACCACAATTAACCAATTTAGTCCGTAGCCGTCGCTGAACGGCATAAGCTGTATAAATTGGCGCTGACCAGCAATTTCAAATTCCAGATGCTGACTACTATGTATGTTTTGAAGATTACTAAAGTTTTCCAGCAAGTACTGTGCTGTCTGACGAGTAATGCGATCACTGCTGGCGATCGCACCGAGCCGTTTGTATTTCTCCTTTCCTCCCTCCTGACTCAAGGTAAAAGGTTGCTCAACTGTTGAACTTGCTACTAAGTTTCCAGAACGCTCAATAATAAATGTCTTGCCTGAGCGACTAATTTTTAATCTGTGTAAAAAGTCACCTAATTGCTTTAAAGATAAAGTTGCATTTGTCACTCCCAGCAAAGTACCTGTCTGGTGATAAACAGGCCTAGTTGCACTGATCGCCAGCCCTGATGAGGAGAAATAAGGATAAATTTCCGTCCAAGTAAATTTACCAGCTTTCACAGCTTCTACATACCAGGGGCGAGTGCGCGGATCAAAAGTTGTACTCACGCGAATTAACTTGAGCCGATTACCTTGGCGATCGCTGGTGTAGGTATGGTAATTGCCACCTGTTGATTGGTTTTTGATACGGATGACTAGCGCTCCATCATTGAGGCGATCGACCGCATAAATTTCTCCTTGGGTACTGGCAAAGGCAATTGGACTTAAAGCCTTAAATAACTGCATCTGTTGCCAGAAATGGCGTTCCAGACTCTTTGCATCTTGCAAATTTAAATCGCCAAAACGGAGAGCATTGGCATTCATCTGAGTTACAAGTTGAGGTGTCTCCATGTAATCAGCAATATGCTGATGAATGCGAGTTATAACTTCATTTCTCAGTTGAGTAGCAACTTCATTAACAGCTTGCTGACTATTTCTTAAAGAGAAGAATGCTGTTAGACCTACAGCCGCAGAGATTTGCAAGACAAGAGGTATTATCAGAGCTACACGGAGTGGCACCTTAGATAACCCTTTTGGAATCGGATGCAAGAGATTCTCCAGAGGCATCTGTAGACAGGTTCAATAACTAGTGTGAAGTTGTAACTATGGATAGATGGCAATCTTACATTGATAGTTAAGGGGTATTTTCATCGATCTTAAAGCGAAAAAGAACAATTTTATATTGCTGGCACAACACAGTTCAATCAAGGAGATTACCCTGATGGGGTGAATCGAAAAATCTCGATTCTACTCTCTGCGTTCTCTGCGCCTCTGTGGTTTAAAAGTAATTTATTTAACTACCGTGGGCTGGCGATCGCTTGCGAAGGGCAATATTCCCTAGCTTTCTTAGTCGCTGAGGATTTAAGTAAAAAGACTCATTAAAAAAATTTCAATTATTTTTTGTCAAAAATCTGGGCAAATTCAATATATAACTATATAGTAGTACTATCTAGTAATAGATTTGGTAAAAGACATTATCGGAGTTAACCATGATGTTATTTCGACAACTATTTGACCCAGAAACAAGTACATATACATATTTAATTGCCGATTCAGCGACCAAATTTGCGCTTCTAGTTGACCCGGTATTAGAGCAAGTGGAACGCGATCGCAAATTGCTCAAGGAACTGGGGCTAACTCTAAAATTCTGCCTAGAAACCCATATCCACGCTGACCATATTACTGGTACAGGGAAACTGCGCGAGTTAACAGGTTGTTTGGGAATCTTACCAGAGAATACTCAAATTGCTTGTGCAGACCGCTTGATGAAAGATAGAGAAGTATTAGAGTTAGGGAGTGTGAGAATAGAAGCGATTGCAACTCCCGGTCATACTGACAGCCATAATGCATATTTAGTGAACGGCACTCACCTGTTAACTGGAGATGCGTTGCTGATTCGTGGTTGTGGAAGGACTGACTTCCAAAGTGGGAATGCAGAAATGATGTATGACTCGATAACCCAAAAGCTGTTCGCATTGCCAGATGAAACATTAGTTTATCCCGGTCATGATTATCGCGGAAACACAGTTTCTACTATTGGTGAAGAGAAGCAGTGGAACCCTCGATTGGTTGGACGTAACCGCACTGAATTTGTGCAATTGATGGATAATCTCAACTTACCTGAACCCAACAAGATTATGGAAGCAGTACCAGCTAACCAGCGCTGTGGTAACGTCGCTGCTTAATTCACTATAGAAAACTGAAGGATAAAATTCAATGACTAC
Organism: Aulosira sp. ZfuVER01; assembly: GCA_034530615.2. Taxonomy (GTDB): domain Bacteria; phylum Cyanobacteriota; class Cyanobacteriia; order Cyanobacteriales; family Nostocaceae; genus Aulosira. Next base: position 113,519 of record JAVRCV020000051.1, on the reverse strand, counting down.
TTCCCGTTTAAACAGATTGCAAACTGTTAATGCCCAAACTCTTCAACAACTGCTTGAGCAAAAAGCTGTAACACTGATTGATGTTCGCGAACCATCTGAATATGCAGGGGAACATATCCCAGGCGCAACACTTGTTTCCCTATCTAACTTTGATTCTCACAAAATTCCTCAAGATGGCAACAAGAAAGTAGTTTTGTACTGTCGTTCGGGAAATCGCTCAACAATGGCAGCCCAAAAACTGTTTGACGCTGGATTTGCAACAGTGACTCATTTGGATGGTGGAATGAGTGCTTGGAAAGAAGCAGGCTATCTTACCAAAATCAACCGCCATGCGCCAATTAGTTTAATGCAGCAAGTTCAGATTGTTGCAGGTTCTCTCGTATTAATTAGCACATTACTGGGAGCATTTGTTTCACCCTGGTTCCTACTACTCACTGGTTTTATAGGAACAGGATTAACCTATTCTGGGGTAACAGACACTTGTATGTTGGGGATGCTGCTGGCGAAACTACCATACAACCAACGGAGCAGTGTATGACCCTGTGGATTGTAGGGCATTTACTAGCTGCCTGTATTGGGTTGAGTTTGGGCTTAATTGGTGGTGGTGGTTCGGTGCTGGCACTGCCAATATTAGTTTATGTCATGGGTGTACCTGCTAAATCTGCGATTGCCATGACCCTAGTGATAGTTGGTACTGTTAGTTTGTTGGGAGTGATTCCTCACTGGCGAGCCAAAAATGTCAGCTTCAAGACAGCATTAATTTTTGGTTCCGCTACAATGGTTGGTGCATTTATCGGGGCAAAGATTGCCACACTCCCAATAGTTACCGAAACCTTCCAAATGATGCTGTTTGCAATCATGATGTTGCTAGCAGCGGTATTTATGATTCGCCGTAGTTCTAAGCCTGTCGCCGCAGATCAACCACTGGTATTTTATCCCCAACCAGTCTGCAAGTATTGCTGGTTATGGTTAATGACTGAAGGCTTAGGGGTTGGGGTACTAACTGGGTTGGTTGGTGTTGGTGGTGGGTTTGCCATTGTCCCAGCTTTGGTACTCTTAGGAAAAGTACCCATGAAAAAAGCGATCGGTACATCACTGTTGATAATTGCATTTAATTCAGTTGCAGGTTTTTTGGGATACTTTGGACAGGTGCCTCTCAATTGGAACCTGATGTTATCCTTTATTGTGGCTGCCAGTTTAGGAACAATTCCCGGTGCTTACTTAGCTCAGTTTGTGCCAGCGCAAAAACTTCAGAAAACCTTTGGTTATTTTCTTCTGGCAGTTGCAGCATTGATATTTGTACAGAATCGTCATCATCCGCAATCGTCTCAGATACCAAAACACAATCCTGCAAAAATCGCACGGCATTATTTTAGCGGTTAGTACTACCAACCGCTCACGACAATATAAGAACGGTTTGGTAACGCCTACTAGATGCGATCGCTCCCAAAAGCATATAGTTTATTTGAATACACCTGTATCTTGATCTTTTAATAGAATTCAACCCCATTTTTTCCAGCAGAGGATAAGCGATCTCTTCTAATAATATGAGTTGCTGCTGAGTTGAATTAGCACAATGTTGGGCTGCTAGCAACTTCTGCTACCTGCGATTTTTCCAGTATCCAGGCTTTCTACTGCAATGCATAACTGCAAGGATAAGAATATAATCCTGCTCAATTGTGTAGAGAATTCCATACGGAAATCTGTGTGTTCAACATCGTCGAACATCCTCAATCGACTTGTAGGCACACCGTAGCCTTGTCAAGGGGAGGGAACCAGATTTTCTTGTTTCTTCCCCAGTCTCCCCTATCTCTCCTTCACCCAACTTTCTCTGCTTGAAACAATTCAATTAAATCGCCAGCATGACGGGCGTGCATATCGAGAAGCTTCATCTCCCAAGGTAAAAATTTGCGCGGTTGACGGAAATGAGTAGATAATACGCCGACCAAAGTGCCTGTGCGAGTGGTTAGCGGGGTGGATTGGACTGCGCGATATCCCGCCGCAGCCGCGATCGCTCTTTGGGGAGCAGACAGAGGATCTACCTCGACATCTTCAACAATCACCGTCTCTCCAGAACGCACAGCCCTGATGCAGGGTGAATATTCAGTGATACTGACTGTCTGCAACTCATCAACTAAGGCTGCGTCAAAGCCGCGTTGAACTGCGAGAGCGAGGCTGCATGTCTGCCGCTCGAACAGATGAATGTAGCCCATGTCCGTGCGGTGCATAGCGATCGCTCGATCGAGTACATTTTCTAATGCATCAACAAGCGTCGGCGATATCTGCAAGCGAGTACTTGGGGATGATTTTGTCTTGCTCGCTGGCGCTTTTGCTAACGGCTTTCCCTCACATACCAAGCTCACCAATAAAGGTGCGATCGCTTCACGGGACAGAACTCTGTCTACGCAACCAGTTGCGATCGCCGCCTCTGGCATTCCATCAGCTACAGAACTAGCTCGATCCTGAGCCAGAACAATCCCATGCTGCCCAGATACAGCACGCACACCTTCTGCGCCACCTTTACCTGTACCAGTCATCACAATTACTACAGCGCTGTCTGCATAACTCTCGGCCACCGACTCAAAAAAGCGATCGACTCCATGTACCCAGCCGTGTTTACTTGCTTGTGGAGCCAGAGAGATTTTACCTTTAGCATGAACAACAAAGTAATGCCCTGGTGGACAAACATACACCACTCCTGCCTTGAGTTCTTCCCCATTATGTGCCCAGCGTACCGTCAGATTTGTTCGTAACTGTAACACTTGTGCCAAAACGTTAATGTCAGAAATACTGAGGTGCTGAAGACAGAGAATCGGTACAGGAAAATCCTTAGGCAATCCCGATAAAACCTTGCGAATCGCTGTAACTCCACCAGCCGAAGCTGCGATCGCCACAATCGCAATTTTGGATTTCTTTTGGTGTCTGCCCTTATGCATCCCTAATCACGATGTGGTAATTTTTACCTAATTCCAGACTGGTAAAACCTAAATCTCTCCCTCTGCTCCCCCACCTCTGTTTCCCAACCCCTGAACTTTCTCCTTAACTCGCTGGATTCTCTCCCTAGCTTCTCGAGCTTCCTGTGTAGCTTGTCGAGCTTTCGCCCTAGCTTGCTGAGTTAGCTTTGTAATATTTTTAGCTTCTTCCCTAGCTTGTTGAGCTTCCTCACTATCTAAATGGGCTTCGCGAGCACACCACCTAATCCTTTCATCAAAGTGCGACTCTGACAGTTTTACTTGTCGTTGTTTGTCCCAACCATCAATAGTGTTCAACATGAGAGAAGCAAGTACCCCCCAAAGATAAATGTTCTAGGTACAACATTAAGCGTAGTCCATCTAGAAGTTTCTAGTACGCTGTTAATCTAAAAGTTTACGAGCAGTTTTTTGTGGTGGTCTGTCCCATTAATCATTGCTAATTCTTCCCGCCAACGAAGCAACTATAAATAGCAATTGCGCGGGTTCAACTGGTTTAGCAATGTGCATTTGATATCCTGCTGCTAGAGCTTCTGCTTGCTCTGCATCTTCAGCATAGGCGGTGAGGGCGGCGGCGGGAATTTGCCCCCCAGCCTCAGCGTTCAGCGCTCTCACCTGACGAATCAAATCGTAACCATCTTGCTCTGGTAAACCTATGTCAGATAGCAGAACGTCGTACCCGTTAGGGTTAGCCATCAAGGTTGATAACGCTGCATTGGCTGATGCAACAGCTGTCACTTCTACTCCGTACTGCTCAAGAATGATACTAAATAACTGGCGAATATCTGCTTCGTCATCGACAACCAGTACCCGCACACCCTGCAATGATGTAATATTTCCCGTTGGCACTTCTAAGTTATCTTGTAAGGCGACCAATTGTCTGGTAGTCGGTAGAGAAGTTTCTGTTGGGTGTGTTTGCAAAGGTAGCCTGACGGTAAAAGTTGCTCCTTGACCGTCACCTAAACTTTCTGCCTCAACTGTACCGCCGTGGAGTTCTACTAAGTGACGCACTATGGAAAGCCCCAGTCCAAGACCAGGATTTGAGCGCTTTCTGCTACCATCGGCTTGCCGGAAGCGCTCGAAAATATAGGGGAGAAAGTCGGGTCTAATACCCTGGCCTGTGTCGCTAACTTGAATTTGAGCGTAGAGATCGGTATATTCTAGAGCGATCGCAATTCTGCCCCCAGCTGGGGTAAATTTAATCGCATTAGAAAGTAAATTCCAAATTACCTGCTGTAAGCGATTGGGATCGGCGTTAATTCTTCTTACTGTACGATCTAGCCGAGATTCAATTTGGATATTTTTGGCTTCGGCTGAGATCCGCACAACCTCAATTGCGGCTTCTATCACAGGTACAAGCTCAATTAATTCCGCATCCAGACGCAGCCTACCAGCACTGATGCGGGAGATGTCTAACAAATCTCCAATTAGCTGGGCTTGAGCTACGGCACTACGCTCAATAGCTTCTAGTCCTTGAGTAATGATTTCTCGATCGAGATCTGGCCGCTGTAGCATCTGTGCCCAACCCAGTAAGGAATTTAGCGGATTTCGCAGTTCGTGAGAAAGAATCGATAAAAACTCATCTTTGGCACGGTTGGCTGTCTCCGCCGCCGCACGAGCTGACTGTTCTTGAGTGAGTAACTGAGTGCGTTCTGCTTCCAGTTGCTTTTGCTGGGTGATATCCTCAATTACCAGAAGAATCAATTGCATATCATCGATTTGCGGCATTCTCCGCGCATTCAGCCGCATAATTTTGTGCCCGATGGACTCGAAGTTATGCTCAACTTCCAAATCTTGAAATGGGGCATTGCTGGGAATCACATCTTCTAAGAGCGATCGCAACAAAGGTATATTCCACTGACCATTGCCGAGTTCAAAAATCAAGCGCTGTTCTGTGTCTGTAGGCAGCACTTGGAAGATTTCGTAGAAAGAGCGATTGGCTCTTACCACCCGTAAGTTTAAATCCAGCACCACAATCGATTCCCGCACGGTATCGACAATTGCTTCGGCGTAATCTCTTGATGCTCTTAACTGTTCGGCACTGCGTTTGAGTTCGTCAATGTCAACCAACACCACCACAGCACCATCAATTTTATTATCAATTGTCCGGTAAGGTCGGATACGCAAATCATACCAGTGACTTTCGGAGTCTTGAACTTCCTGAGTTTTAAAGCTAAGAGTGCCAATAACTTCTAAAATTTGTTGTTCTAGATCGGGAATGTTCAAGTTGTGATTAATATCACTCAATGGTCGCCCCACATCCGTGGCAATCAGGTTAAAAATTCTCCCAGCCACCGGAGTAAAGCGGCGAATATGCAAATCGCCACCCAACATCAGAATCGGAATATTGATATTGCTGAGTAAATTCTGCAAATCGTTGGTAACTTGAGTTGACTCAATATTCCGGCGTTGCAGTTCGTCGTTAATGGTGTTTAATTCTTCGTTGGTTGCCTGAATTTCTTCTTTAGCAGTTTCCAGTTCCTCATTAGTACTTTGCAACTCTTCATTGCTAGAGAGAATTTCTTCGTTAGCAGCTCTGAGGTTTTGATTAGTGGCTTGCTGTTCTTCAATAATTGATTGCAGATATTCTTTAGTCGTTGCTAGCTCCTGTTGAAGTGCGTTAATCTCCTCTTCAGCAGCAGCTTGTTTTTTCCTTGCAGACTTAACGTTGCGATTGCTAGCCGACTCTGAGACAGTAGTTGTTGAAGATGGCATATCTTCAAACATCACTAAAAAGAAACGTTCTTCACTACTGCCAGATTTAAACGGCACAACATCAAACTTAATCAGCCTGACTTTACCGTTCTCTAGAATTTGGATACCTTCTTTTCGCACTAACGTCTGTCGCTGTTTTGCTTGGTGAATGGCAGTGCGTAGCTCTAGCCGCAGTTCTTCTTTTGCCATCTTCAACAAATTAAAGCTAGGCCGGCCTGGTGGAGGTTGCAGATAGGAATTAGTCTGTCCGCGAAATTGCAAAATTTCTAGATCGTTATTAATAACAACACCAACTGGGGCATAGTGATTTAACACAATTCGGTCAGCGGCTGTCTGCATTTCTAACTCATTTAAATTATTTTCACTTACCGATGACTGCGGAGTATTAGTTTGTGTAGGATAGTTGCTTGCAATCAGATCTATACCCAGCCGAGCCGGAGCCATTTTTCGCGTATAAATCTTGAACTTTCTGTCCGTTAGCTTAAACAAGTCGGAAAACTCTCCTACTGTCTCTGAGGTGCCTAACATCAGAAAGCCAGTTGGCTTGAGAGCATAATGAAAGACTGGTAGAACCTTCTTTTGTACAGGTGCTCCCAAATAAATTAGTACATTGCGACAGGTAATCAGATCTAAGTGAGAAAAAGGCGGATCGCCAATCAAGTTTTGTCTAGCGAAGACACATAATTCACGCACTGGCTTGCTGATCTGGTACCCACCCTCTACCTGAACAAAAAAGCGCTGTAGACGTTCTGGAGAGACTTCTGTTACTTGGTTAAGCTTGTAGATGCCAATCCTAGCTGTTTCAATTGCCACCTCATTAATATCCGTAGCAAAAATCTGGATCGGTGGATTGATTCCCTGATTGGACAAAAACTCCAGTAAGCAAATAGCAATTGAGTAAGCTTCTTGACCTGTTGAACATCCTGCTACCCAAATGCGGATGGGCGAATCTGGCGTGCGATCCTGGGTAATAATCGGAAATACTTTTGTTTTTAAGGTTTCAAAAGATTCCGGATCTCTAAAAAAACTGGTGACAGTAATCAGTACATCTTGATACAACGCCATGACTTCTGCTGGATTTTCCTGGAGATAGCGGACATAATCTTCCAATCTTTCCAGCTTGTACAAAACCATCCGCCGCAAAATGCGCCGCTTGAGAGTAGTTTGTTTGTAGTGATGAAAGTCAACTCCTGTAGCAGACCTTAGTAAGCTAAAGATGGTCGAAAGCACATCCCCACTAACTGGGAGTAACTCAGGTACCTCAGTCAGCGCTGCTTGAGGCTGGTATTTGACATAAGGATGATGACTAAGCTTTGCCAGTTCTTCAGCAATCTCTTGTGGAGTGAGAATAAAATCTACATGACCCGAAGCCACAGCAGCGTTCGGCATACTACTGACTTTTGCCGATTGCTCGCACTGGGCAAAAGTAATACCACCAGCCCCTTTGATAACTTCTAGCCCCCGTGCGCCATCTCCATCACCGCCCGACAGGACTATGCCAATTGCTTTGTTTCCCCGATCCTCTGCTAAAGATATCAAGAAAGCATCTACTGACATAAAAAACCCGTAGGTTTTTCCCCTAGAAGCTAGTTTCAGCACTCCTTGAGAAATGGTCATCGTGGCATTAGGCGGAATCACGTAGACATGATTTGGTTCTACGACCATACCATCCTGCACTTCCACTACAGGCATATCGGTTGACCGTGAGAGAATCTCACTCAACAAACTTTTTTGCTTGGGGCTTAAATGCTGAACCACCACAAATGCCATACCAGTATCAATTGGCAAATGACTCAGCAATTCTGTGTAAGCTTCCAACCCACCCGCAGAAGCACCCATCCCCACAATGGGAAATAATTCGTTTTGATTATTCTGCTGTTCTTCATTCGACGGTTGACCAGCAGGGGAATTAGATTGAGATTTTTTAGCAGGCCGCCTAGGGTTCATGATGTAAGCAGTAAATCCTTTCGGATGTTAAGTTTTTGAGTAATTAAAACAACAGATAAGTTTTGCAATTTATCAAAGATGAGTCCGATCGACTAGCAGTCTGGAGCTTTAATATCAAGCTGACAAAATTTGTATAAGTCAGATTAAAAGTTAGTTTAGCTTAAGTGTGTTGCTACCATTTAAATGTGTTGCTTTCATCACAACTATTCTAAAAAATTGCTATTTGGCTATGGTAACTATGTATGTTCAGTATGTGTAGGGTGGGTAATGCTCACCTTAGAAGTTGTTTTAAAATTCTCCTTATTAGTAGCAAAATGTTCTAGATACCCCTAAATCCACGCCACTTGCTACAACGGGGGGAACCCCCGCAACGCAGTGGCTCCCCTTAAAAAGGGGGACTTTGAGAGGTTCCTGCCCCCCTTTTCAAGGGGGGTTGGGGGGATCAATAAGTGCCTAAAATCACAGCTAACCACTTTTCAAACATCGTCTTACCTTTTGTTCAAAAATCAATTAGTAATCCGATATTTTCAGTAAATGTTACTTGAATTAATAAATTAACTCATTCCCCCTTGAGACATAAGTTTGCAGTATATATAAATATAGGAATAAATACCTCGCTCATAGATATCACCTTGCCAAATTCGGTTTTTTGCGCCCTGAAAAAATCTCATAGCCACGACCGATTAAACTTGTTACGCAGTATTGGCAAAGTACTTGTACCAATTTGAAACAACAATGCAATAGCTACGTAGGGGCACAAAATTGTTGTGCCCTGATGAATATTTGAAAATGCTGTTTTTGGTATTTAAGCTATTATCAACTGTGCCAAATCGACTAGCACCTAAGAGGATGTTTGAAAAGTCACTAGTAATGTATCAAATACTTTTAGATTCCTCTAAATCCCCCTTAAAAATGGGGACTTCAAGACGTTTTCCCCCCTTAAAAAGGGGGGCTAGGGGGGATCAATAAGTGCTTAAAATCACAGCCGACCACTTTTCAAACAACCTCTAATAGCAAATTCCTGAGAGCAAGTAATTTAAGGCAACCAAAAGTTAGGCAGAATAGACTTGCTCAACTGACGGACGGTTTGATTGAGCGATCGCGCTACTTGGATATGCGCTTCATCTGCTTCTACAGGTAAAATCGCTGATGGCTGACCCTTACCTAAGTAAGAAACCACCAAATTTGCCGCTTCTAAACCAGTAACATAAGCCTTTTCCTGCGACCATGAACCGTGACGGTTAACAATCCAATCCCCACTCATAAACACATTTGTCAAACTTGTTTTAGCCGGTAACATATAGCGATAACTCCCAGGTGCAAAATGAGTCACTGCATTTGGTAAACGAATTACACTGCTATCAATTACCTTTGCTTCTTCAAACCCTGGTACACAAGTTGCTAAATAACGCTGAACTATGGGCACAATCTCCTCATCGCTCAAATTGAGAAACTGATTTGCATGATAGAAATCAGCTTCAATTACCGTTCCCGGTTCATTTTTATATTCATCATGCAGCGTATTTAAATCAAAAAATGTCCAGCCTGTAGTCGCATCAAAGCCAAAACAAGCATTAGAAGGACGGGGAATATTAATTTTGCGGTCAAACCATAACCGAGTTGCTAAAACATCAATCGCCCCTAAATTATTTAAATTGCGAAATTCTTCCCGACTTTGTAAGCTAGGGCTGTTAGCAACAATTTTCTTCATTCCCGTAACCCCAACCGCAAAAATCACAGCGTCAGCATTAAACAATTCATCATCACAAACTACACCTGTTGCCCGATTATTACTATCAACAATTAAGTCAGTGACTCGCCGCTTTGGTAAAACTTTGGCACCAGCTTTTTCAATTTGTTCAACCCAAGGACGAAATATTTTTTCGCCTACAGTTCCCCGACACCAAACCACATCAAAATCCGGCTGATGAGCCAGAATAAAAAAGTACAGCATTCCCAAAGTTGCGGCGGCTGAACACTGTTCCCCAGGAGCAAACAAGCCTACCAATAACATTGGTTCAAACGCTTCTTTATACAGTCGCGCCGACACACCAAAATCCTTGAATAATTCCCGCGCCGTGACAAAATCGTAACGCCGCCAAGCATCATGAGAATTATCAAAATCAACCACAGAGTAAAGTAAAGGTAAGGCACTCAAACGGTCAATTAATGGTAGACGCTGAAACTGAGTGTAGAGAAAAGTTCCTAGAGGTGAAGGAAGTCGTGGTAAATCTTGAAAAATTGGCGATTCCACTTCCAAACCCGCCGGGGAATATTGAGCAGAACGAGTCCAAGATGTAAAAGGATTAATTCCTAATTCATTGATCAGTGCAAAAATATTTCGATAAGGATACCAAAAGCCATGTATACCTGCTTCTACAGAACGTCCTGCGGGTGTTTTCCACCCAGCAACCAATCCCCCAGGATAAGGCCCTGCTTCTAGAAGCGTCACATCATATCCTTGTTTTGCCAAGTGGTAAGTTGCGCCTAACCCAGCCCAACCTGCTCCCACCACTACTACCCGTTTTTGTTGTGACCCTTCATTCATTCCAGCACAGCCTCCAAGAATTGTAGTCTATATTTAAATTTAAAGTATTTGTAAACCGATTTAAGCTTAGAAGCGTAAATCTACTGACAAGAGATAATTGTTGTATTTTAGATTATTGATCAAATATTGTTTTTTACCAGATTTATTGTCAGCAGACCACCGCGTTTTTGAGTAATTATTAAAGCTGGTAGTAATTTTGTAATTAGTTTATGTATTTTTGATTAATGCAGGTAGATAAAATGACGCTTGCAGTTAATCGTGAGTTAAGAGTATAACAAGAAAAATAGCTAGCTATACATCAAAAATACTCCTATGACTCAATTAGCAAAATCCGGAAGTAGCTTAAGCGAATTTCAGCTTCGGGATGGGATTTATTTTCCTAATAACTACGAACAGTTAAATAGTACTGAACATAAACAAAAATGGGATGAAATTGGTAAGACTTACTATGGCTCCCAAAAAATTGAACAGGTTGCAGAAATATCACCAATTAAACAAGATTACACTTTATTAGGTGGTAGACCAGGCGGCACTTGGAATAAATTTCCGATGAATAAATCGGTTGATTCTATTCTGGAGATTGGTTGTGGTTATGGTCGCGCTCCATTACATCTTTCAAAAGAGAAAAATCTTAGATGCCAAAAATATTTTGCTATTGATATTTCTGAATCTTTATTGCGACGCTTGATCAAGGTTAAACAGGAATATGATTTTTTCCCAGAAGCGCAATTTCATGTAATTTGTAATTCAGCAGAAATTTTACCTTTAGAAGATAATTCTGTAGATTTAGTGATTTCTAATTGTGTATTTATGCATATACCAGATGCACAGTTAAGAAACTTATTGGCAGAGATATTTCGGGTGCTAAAGCCTGGTGGTATGTTCGTTTTTAATCATTCTTTTCATAACAAGTCTTGTCCTTCTCACATTATCCATAACTTCATTAGAAGTATAAATATCTTTAGTAAAAACCCGATTTATCTCAAGCAATATTCATCTGTTGAAATTCAAGAAATGTTGAATAATGCTGGTATAAAAAACAAGTGTCCGCAATATATAGTAGAACCAACTACAGAATATGCAATCTTACCAGAAACCATCAAAGGGATTGCACTACCGTTTGCAAAAGCGATTAATAGAAGCCTAAAACCTTCAGATGCTTGGAAAGAAACTTTAGCTTACGGCTTCAGTGCCTACAGCAGTCCACTGGAGTGAGAGCTAAAATATATACGGCATTCTTAAAATTATGTTGAAACCATTGTTAGACAGTGGTTTCTTTTGTTTTTTGGGCTAAAGCTGTGTGTCATTTTGTTTTCGCAGAGGTTGTCAAGAGTCAAGAGTCAAAAGCATTTGTAATTTCTTGCCCTGCTTCCTTGTCCCCCTTGTCCCATTTCTCCCCACACTCCCCACACTTCCCACACTTCCCACACTTCCCACACTCCCCACCCTCCCCACACTCCTTTCACGACTCCTCGCCCCAAGTTCGCAACTGCAAATACACAAACACTAGGGTTACTGCTAGTAATACCGTCGCGGCGGCGGCTGCATAACCAAAATCAAATTGACCAAAGGCTTCTTGGTAAATGTAATAAACCAGCAAGTTTGTTGAATTTAGCGGCCCGCCGCCTGTAATCACGTAAACTTGCTCAAAACTCCGCAAGGTGAAAATAGCAGTGGTAACAATCGCAAATATTAAAGTCGGTCGCAAGCCGGGGAGGGTAACGTGCCAAAATTGTTGCCAGCCATTTGCACCATCTAGTTCTGCCGCTTCATAACGACTGGGGGGAATTGCTTGCAATCCCGCTAAAAATACGACCATATTAAAACCGAGTTGTTTCCAAATACTCAGTAAAATTAGTACTGGCATTGCCCAAACAGTGTCTCCTAACCAAGGAATTGATGGAATGCCAAATATATTTAAAAATCCGTTTACCGGGCCAGTGGTTTGAAATAGCCAGCGAAATCCTAAGCCAGCAGCTACTAGGGAAATAATCGAAGGGAGAAAGTAGGCACTGCGGATGATGCCTCGCCAAGCTAGAGAACGGTTTAATAGTACTGCCAGTCCTAAAGGAATCACCAAACTGGGAATGACAGTGGCAACGGTAAAATAAGCGGTGTTAGCTAGAACTTGCCAAAAATCGGAATTGAACAGCAAGCGCCAGTAATTTTTCAAGCCTACTAGATAAGTACCTTGTGAGGTAAAACTACCGGCGGTAAAACTGAGGTAAAACAAATAGGCGATCGGCCAAATGATAAACACACCCAGTAAAATCAATGCTGGTGTGAGAAAAATCCAAGCGGCAATTGCATCATTATCCAGCAACTGCATTTGAGAAGAACGGGATGTTTTCATCGCTATTTTGGCTAGTGAATGGTGTAGAGTGTGATTCTACGCAGAGGTACTGCTAAGATCCTTTCATTCTATTGGCTCAAACAAATGCCTAAAATTTTCTCCAACTTTGGCAAATTTACCATTGCCAGCACCATGCTGACCTCTAGCGTACTTATAGCATTATCAACGACACTTGACATAACTGTGCTGGCTCAACCAACAAAAGCGCCAATCCCAACGCCATCTTCTACAAATCAGCCGACAAAAGCGCCAATCCTAACTCCATCTCCTGCAAATCAGCCGACAAAAGCACCAATTCCAACACCATCTTCTACAAGTCAGCCTACAAACCCAATTGCCCAAAAGCTATTAGGACAATGGCAAAGTAAAGACCCTTCATCGGATCTTGTACTCACGTTCATTTTCTCGCCGGATGGTAAATTATATGTTCTTTCACCTGACCCGAAAAATCCAATGGCGATCGCATTTGAATATAAAATTAACCCGAAGCCACAACCAATGCATTTAGATGTCTCGGTCTCCAAAGAGCAAAAATCAGTGGAGACAATATTTGAATTTACTGCTGATGGTCAGCTGCGGTTGCAATTAGATAATACTTCTCCTAAGCAATCCAGACCCACAGCTTTTTCTCCGACAGCCACGCTATTCACAAAAGTTTCCGATACCACGAAGTTACCGGAGAATATCAAACTTATCGACCCTCACTCATGAGTAATAATTCCATCACAGATGCTAGCCTGATTTCGCCTAACATCTCTAAAGATCAATTTGCATCTACTAGTCCTCTAAAATTAGGCATTCTAGCTTCTGGGAATGGTAGCAATTTTGAGGCTGTTGCCCAAGCTATTGCAAAAGGGGAACTAAACGCCAAAATTCAGGTTTTAATTTATAACAACCCTGGCGCTAAGGCTGCTGTTCGGGCTGCAAATCGCGGTGTAGAAGCGGTGTTGTTAAATCACCGCGATTACAAAAGCCGGGAAAAGTTTGATGGGCAACTTGTGCAAACTTTACAGCAATACGATGTCGAATGGGTGATTTTGGCAGGCTGGATGCGATTGTTAACACCAGTGTTAATTGATGCCTTTGCTGACAGAATGATTAATGTCCATCCCAGCTTGTTACCTAGTTTTAAAGGTATCCATGCTGTAGAACAAGCCTTAGCTGCTGGTGTAAAAATTACAGGCTGTACGGTGCATCTAGTTTGTTTAGAAGTAGATAGCGGCCCAATATTAATGCAAGCAGCAGTACCAGTTCTACCAGATGACACCGCCGAAACCCTCCACGCGAGGATTCAAATTCAGGAACATCGAATTTTGCCCCAGGCGATCGCACTAGCAGCACAAAGGCTACTATCTTGAACATGATGCGATCGCTCATCCTCAATTATTCATCAAAAGTTGTGATGCGATCGCCTTCATACCCGTCGCAACTTCCACAAATAGCTAGAAATCAAATTCGTAATAATATGAGCCACAATTGGCACTAATAAGTTGCCTGTAAAAATAGCGCTATATCCGAGTATGAGTCCGACGATGGTTGCCCAAAGTACGTAAGGCCATTGTTGAGAACCACTCAGGTGCAAGACGCCAAAGCAAAGACTTGATACAATTACAGCCACATGATCCGCGCCTAAGGCTGGTAGCATTACCCCCCGGAATAATAATTCTTCACTTAACCCCGGTAGCAACCCTAGCCAAATTATGTCTGGTAACACTAAAGGCTTGAGTACCAAATCTAAATAATAATCTGCACTTTTGCGGTAAGGTGGCACAAAACGGTAAGTTAAGCCACTCAAAACGGTGATAATTAATCCTATCCCCACCCCTACAAGTAAATCCGTTTCGTTCCAGCGCCAAGTAAAGATGGAAAAATCACCAAAGCGCAACCACAGCTTGGCGACTATCCACAAAATGATAGCAGTCGCTCCCATCGCCCCCAGTACTTGGATGCGTGTTAGGTAGGGAATTTCTGGTTCTTGTTTTTGTTGTTCAACCACGGGTGTTTAGGGAGAGGAGGGGACAAGGAGACAGGGGGACGCGGGGACGCGGAGAAATAATTAAGAACTCTTGACTAATAGTTAAGTTGCTGCAACGAATTTATTTGCGGACGGAGGGCAGCGGGATTAATGCCTGCTTTGTGTGCTGCTAAGACACCAACTGCTTCTAAATATGAGTTTACCTGTATGGGCTTGATCCCTAAAGGTTGGGGAGGAACTTGGATTTGAGTTTGATTTTCCTCTACAGTGATAATCTGGCATTGCTTCTGATTTAAGCTCAGAATTGCACTGCTACCACAAGCGGTTGCTGGTATTATTGCAGCATCAATTTGGTCTGCCCAGATATCTTCTGGTAGATATTGGGCTGTTCCTTTATCTATAATAAATTGCGGTGCGCGACTTAAGCCGACAAGGACGCATGGTAAAAAGGTATAACCTAATTCTTCGGCGGCGGAACGGGGAGATAAATCAGGATCTGGGGGTGCTGCGGCTAAAGCGGGAGAATGAGCGCAAGGAATTTGAAAGGTACGTACTATTAAATGGCTGATGACAGCTTCCGCACCCGCCAGAGGATCTACACCTTTACCTTGACGGTAGTTTTCTACTGCTTCTTCTTCCATATCATCGGGGAAACGGGCAACTACTGCGATCGCTTCTGCCCCAGCTTGTTTAATTAGTACTTCTGCTGCTCTTAATAAACTATCGGGATTACCAATTGTCCCCCAACTAATCCCCGATGGCGAAGTTCGTAATTCTATATTTAATGGCGTATCTGTAATTACATAATCTGTCAGGGTTAAAGCTAGTGTTGCTCTGGCTGCATCAGCTACTTGTAGGTGTCGTAGCCGCAATTCTGGCTCTATACCTTGGTCTAAAAGCAAACCTATTTTATTTCTATGTATGGGACGCAAACCCCAATATCCAGCGGCAAATTTGTCAAGTCCATAACCTTCAACGTAGAAAGTATTAAGTAAATTCCAGTACAAACTTGCACCGTTGAGGACATTGGGGTGAGTAATCAGGCGATCGCACACCTGTGATATGACTCTTGCTACTGGTAAAGCATCCCCGGCATAACCCCCGATTGCTGCCCCAACACCAGTAGGTACAATTAAAATAGCTGTATATGGACGTTGCATAAAAAGTTCTGAGTGCTGAGTGCTGAGTGAAAATTAAGTTAAGAAGAGTTTTAATTCCTAAGTTGACAGACAGTTACTTAACTACTCAGGACTCATGACTCAGGACTCATTACTCCTTATTCAGCACTCGCTGTAGTAACAACAGCTTCCACAGTAGCCTTTTGCTGTTCTATATCCACAGAGGTAATTGCCCAACGTAAAGGTTCACCTTGTTTTTGTAATTCTGCGGTGATTACTTGCTCTAACTCTGTGGGAGTTTCTTGGAGGTCAATTTCTGCGGTAATAAAATGTGTAGTCATTCTCACCTATTCCTGGTAATTTGTGCTTTCTAGAATAACTGATATCAGCATAAAGGATGAAGTATTAAAAGAGAAATTTCTGTCAAATTTTCATCCTTTAGCCTTTAGCGTTCATTCTTTAATTAGTCTTTGCCAAATTGCAACTGATAGAGTGTATCTTCTTTTTCTGTTTCAACTTTTATATCAGAAAGAGGTCTGGCTACACAAAGCAACACATAGCCTTGTTTTTGTAATTCTGGACTAACGCCCATACCATCGGTTTGATCGACAGATCCGGAAATAATTTTACCCGCACAAGTTGTACAAACACCCGCATGACAAGAACTAGGTAATTCTAAACCAGCTTGATCGGCAACTGCTAAGATAGTTTCATTTTCAGGGACTTGTAAAGTGTGACTCTTGCCTTGATGCAGAACTTCAACGGTGTATGTTTTGGACATATACAAAATTGAGTGTAACTTAACTTACAAAGGAAATATTTTATCTGATGAATAGACACACAACCAAGTCGAGAAATGCCAATTCAGGAATTATTTTCAAATAGATTTATTGGCAAAAGTAGCTATACAGTGATAATTATAAGTCCTGGCCAGACCAAAAACTTCAAGTAGGGAGACTCATTACCTGTTGATACTGTTGATAAAGACTTGTAAGCTTGAATTCTCCTGAAATATAGGCAGTGATTATAAACACTAAAACCATCTGTGGCTAATATTTGGAGTGTAAAATGTTGGAATCATATCGTCAACACGTTGTAGAAAGAGCAGAATTAGGAGTTCCCCCCTTACCGTTAGATGCAAAGCAAACTTCAGAGTTGTGCGAATTACTGAAGAATCCGCCCAAAGGGGAAGAAGATACATTATTGCATTTATTGCGCGATCGCGTTCCCCCTGGTGTTGATAACGCCGCGTATGTAAAAGCTGGATTTCTGACTGCTATTGCCAAAGGTGAAACGAAAAGCCCCTTAATTTCGCCTATCCAGGCAGTAGAATTACTGGGAACGATGGTAGGTGGCTATAATGTGCAATCTTTAATTGAATTGCTGCAATTTCCCACCACATCTGTTTCCGACTCTTCCGAAACCCCGCTAGTGATGGGGGGACAGGGAAAGGAACCAATCGCCGCCTACGCTGCCAACGCTTTAAGTAAAATTCTGTTGGTGTATGATGCTTTCCACGATGTTTTAGAGTTATCTAAAACCAATCCCTTCGCCAAACAGGTGATTAACTCTTGGGCGGAAGCTGAGTGGTTCACTGTTCGCCCCCAACTACCCAAAGAAATCACCGTTACTGTCTTCAAAGTCCCTGGTGAAACGAACACCGACGACTTATCCCCCGCACAAAGTGCTACCACTCGCCCGGATATTCCCTTACACGCCTTAGTGATGCTAGAGTCACGGCAACCTGGAAGCTTGAAAACCATTGCCGAGTTAAAGAAAAAAGGGCATCCTGTTGCTTACGTTGGGGATGTAGTTGGTACAGGTTCATCTCGTAAATCTGCCATCAACTCAGTACTGTGGCACATGGGCAATGATATTCCCTTTGTTCCCAACAAGCGAGCTGGAGGGTATATTTTAGGTGGTGCGATCGCGCCTATCTTCTTTAACACTGCTGAAGATGCCGGTGCTTTGCCGATTCAGTGTGATGTCACCAAGCTAGAAACAGGCGATGTAATTACCATCCATCCCTACAAAGGCGAAATTACCAACGAAGCCGGCGAAGTCATTACCACCTTCACCTTGAAACCCGATACCATCCTTGATGAAGTCCGTGCAGGTGGACGTATACCTCTATTAATTGGGCGTACTCTCACCGACAAAACCCGCCAAGCACTAGGTTTAGAACCCAGCACCTTATTTATCCGTCCCCAAGCACCTGAAGATACAGGTAAAGGCTACACTCTCGCGCAGAAAATGGTAGGGAAAGCTTGCGGATTACCCGGTGTGCGTCCTGGTACATCTTGCGAACCGATTATGACTACTGTTGGTTCCCAAGATACCACAGGCCCCATGACCCGCGACGAATTAAAAGAACTCGCCTGTCTCGGTTTTAGTGCTGATTTGGTGATGCAGAGTTTCTGCCACACCGCTGCTTATCCCAAACCAGTTGATATCAAAACCCACCACGACTTACCAGACTTCTTCGCCCAACGTGGCGGCGTTGCCCTACGTCCAGGTGATGGTATCATCCACTCTTGGCTAAACCGGATGCTACTACCCGACACCGTCGGAACTGGCGGCGACTCTCACACCCGCTTCCCCTTAGGTATTTCCTTCCCCGCAGGTTCTGGGTTAGTAGCCTTTGCCGCCGCTTTGGGTGTGATGCCTTTGGATATGCCAGAGTCAGTATTGGTAAGATTCAAAGGAGAATTACAACCAGGCATTACCCTCAGAGATATTGTTAACGCCATACCCTACGTCGCCATTCAAAAAGGACTGCTGACAGTAGAGAAAGAGAACAAGAAAAATGTCTTTTCTGGGCGAATTTTAGAAATGGAAGGCTTGCCCGATTTAAAAGTTGAACAAGCCTTTGAATTAACAGATGCATCAGCAGAACGTTCCTGTGCAGGTTGCACAATTAAACTGAGTACAGAAACAATTGCTGAATATCTGCGTTCTAATATCACGCTGTTAAAAAATATGATAGCCAGAGGCTATCACGATGAGCGTACTATTCTCCGCCGCATCGCCAAAATGGAAGAATGGTTAGCCAATCCTGTATTACTGGAAGCTGACACAGATGCCGAGTATGCCGAAATCATTGAAATTGATTTGAACGAAATCAAAGAACCAATTGTTGCTGCTCCCAATGACCCCGATAATGTGAAATTATTATCGGAAGTTGCTAACGATCCAGTGCAAGAAGTATTCGTTGGTTCTTGTATGACAAATATCGGTCATTATCGGGCAACAGCGAAAGTTTTGGAAGGCGCAGGTGAAGTAAAAACACGCCTGTGGATAGCACCCCCAACCCGCATGGATGAATACCAATTAAAAGAAGAAGGTGTATATAGCGTTTTTGGTGCTGCGGGTGCTAGGACAGAAATGCCAGGATGCAGTTTATGCATGGGTAATCAGGCGCGAGTTGCCGATGGCACAACTGTATTTTCTACCTCTACCCGCAACTTTAATAATCGCATGGGTAAAGGTGCAAGAGTGTATTTAGGTTCCGCAGAATTAGCCGCAGTTTGTGCTTTGTTAGGACGCATTCCCACAGTCAAGGAATATCTTGATATTGTGGCGAATAAAATTCATCCTTTTGCCGATAATTTGTATCGGTATTTGAACTTCGATCAAATCGCCGGTTTTGAGGATGAAGGGCGAGTGATTACTAAGGAGCAGCAGGCTTTATTGGTATAGTGTAATTAGGGTGGGTGTAATGCCCACCTGACTGTTCTTAGCAGGGTAAAAATGCCAGCAAAAGATATCTACCATGATGCAGTCAAAAATGCCTTAATTAAAGATGGCTGGACAATTACAGCCGATCCTTATTCAATTGAATTTGAAGATGCGGAATTATATGCAGATTTAGCAATTGAGAAAAATCTATCAGAGTCAAAAATAAAACGTAAAATTATTGTAGAAATCAAAAGTTTTATTAGTCCTTCTCTGATGAAAGATTTTGAACTTGCTTTGGGATAATATATATTATATCGAAATTTAATTCAATTTGGAAAAGATGAATATCAAGAAATTTGTTTAGCTATCAAAGATAATATTTATGAAACATTCTTCCAGAGAAAATCAATTCAAGCCGTAGTTAAATTTAATCAAATAAATTTACTTGTTGTGAATATGGAAAGGGAGGAAATTGTTCAATGGATAAATTAATGCGTTATCGGGAATTAATTAAACAAGTTTTGACAGAATATGATGATTTTGCACATCAAGCAGCTAATAAAAAACATGAGACTTGTTTGGTATTTGACGAAACCCACGATCATTATCTCTGGTTAACAGTTGATTGGCAGGGAAATAAACGACATAAATATACTCATGTCCATGTTCGCATTAAGAACGAAAAGATTTACATTGAGGAAGATTTAACTGAGGAAGGAATAGCCACGGAGTTAATCCGGTTAGGTGTTCCTGCTAGTGAGATTGTCTTGGCGTTTCAGCCGCCAGATGTGAGACAATATACAGATTTTGCCACAGCTTAAAAAGCTAAGTTCGATGACGAAATAAGTTTTTTTACATTGCCAACCTTAATTTTTATTTGTTTAAATCCAATACATGAGATTTGGATTTTACTGACTTCATACCGACCTACAACTAAACTTATTTTAACTAGTTCTTTCTAGCCATATTTTTAATGCATGATTAATAATTTGTTTAATGTCCTCACCAAATATTTCTTGTTTTAACCATGTGCCATTATTTCCTGGAACACAATAAAAACTGCGATTATTTTCTGTAACAATACCAAAAGACTTCTGATTATTTATTGAAATAGTATAATGACGACGATAAAATTTTTCCCAATCTATACTTCCTTCTTTTACAGAAGCGTATCGCCAATATGTGAGATATTCTTGCGTTGTATCAATTTGCATTCTAGTAATAGTTCTATTTTGGCGGTTGGGAATAATCAGCCATAAAAAGAATAGTATCTTCTTCGACTTTCTATCAAAACAAAACTCTGCACATTGCCTCATCTTATCCTTACCATATTTACTTGCATATATAATGCTTTTATTCACTATTATTTCTTCTATTCTTGAATCAAAAGTCAATATTTGATTTCTAATTTTCGTTAAGTTATCTATTTCTGTGTTTGTTAAATAACCTAACCAATCTAATAATAACCTTGCAGGTTCAGGAATATTATCATTTACTTGATTTTGGAGATTAACTTCTTGATAATTAATTTTGACAATTTTTGTTTTAAATTGGCTATGAATATGAGAAAAATGAAAATAAAATTCATTATTTTCATATACAATGAAAAAAGTAAATAGATTAAATTTTAATTTACTGTGTTTTTCATCAATTAAATTATGACGATGAAAGCTGGGACAGATAGCTATCAAACGAACTTCTTCATCATAATTAATGTTATCTTTTAAAGGTTGTTCTTCTAATAAATTGTCGTAATAGCGTGTGAGTTGATTAATCACATATCTATCTTCTGTATTTTTCAGTTCAATAATAGCTAATTGATTATTTTCTCCTATTGCTAAAATGTCACAAATTTCTCCTTTTATCGATAATTGGCGCTTTAAGGGCTTTAGTCCAAATATTTCTGCTAAATTATCCCAAACAAAAGTTTCTAATTCAGACTCATCAATAAATTTCCAGCCTTCATCAGTTTTGCGTAACGCTACGTTCTTTTCCATGACGATAAATTCAATAATAATACGTAGCTTAGTGATTTGATTTTTGAAAACATATAACCCAGCAAAATCAACCTTCATAAAGCTTTCGTCAGGTATTTTGTTCAAAAATCAGACATAAGTTATTTATTTAATTTATACTAAAAATTATCGGATGTCCGTATTTGGGACAAGTAAAGGTAGTGAACCGCGATCGCACTTGGGAATTTAGGAGTGCGATCGCTTTCAATTATATTATTCAATTTCCCAATCTTCTATTTTTAATCCTTCAACTCTGACAAACTCTTTAGTATTATGAGTCACTAAAATTAAATCATGAGACAATGTAATAGAAGCGATTAATAAATCATTATAACCAATAGGAGTACCAGCATTAGCTAATTGAGCGCGAATCCTACCTGCATTTAACGCTGAAATATCATCTAAAGGTAAAGAAATAAATACTTCTAAAAATCGCTTTACTTTTGCCCAAACTTGATCGGGATTATCACTCCTCATCGCTCCATAAAACAACTCTAGTTTCACAACTGAACAAACCGCAATATCTTCTAAATCATAATTTTCAAGTTTCTGCCGAATAACCGAGTCTTCATTGAGATATTTAATACATACATTTGTATCTAGTAAATATCTCATGACAATTTAAGCTCTTCTAAATCATCAAAAACACCTTCTGAATCTATAATTAAAGGACTATCCTTCAAACATCCAGAAGTTTCTTCAAAAAAGTTAGCAGGCCAACCTTTTCCTTTAGGTTTATTTTCTGGCTGAGAATCAGTAATGGGTTGTAAAATTACAGTAATAGTTAAATCAACATTAGTGACATCTACAGGAATATCTAAATGTAATATTCCATCTTGTCCAATATGAGAGTTTAAAGTTATTTGTTTCATAGTATTTAATCAGGTTGAGTAAACGAATTTCTACTACCAGATAGCTGATTATATTTTATATATAAATAATTGTAGTTAGGAAAAGGTATGAGGAAAATCAATGCTTGCTCAAGACCCTTAGCTTCAACTAACTTCACGCTTCTCCTCGAAGAATGGTATTAGAGAGGGCAAGTCAGGCGATCGCACTTGGGAATTTAGGAGTGCGATCGCAATATATCCTATCCACCAAAATATCGTTGGTATAAATCACAACTGACCATCACGTGATTTTCTCGTATATTTACTAGCCCCATACTGTGTAAACGAAAAGCCTGTACTTGCTCTAACTCTATTGGTGCTTTTGCCCTCAGCACCTGCTCAAAGGCTACTGCTAGTTCTGGATGCTGTTGTAAATGCCATAACAATTGGTGCAGATATTCCCCGTAAATTCCTGTATCGGAAGCTGCTGTTTGCATCAGTTCTGCCAAAGTTAAATCCTGCTGCGCCAAATGATATAAGGCTACCCTTAGTAAATAAGGATGGCCAGCTATCAGCCACATAAGTTCGGCCAGTTCGCCTATTGAGATATTAAGTTGATGACGCCAAGCTAAATCCTGCACTTGCTCCCAGCTAAATGAGCGCAACTGTACTGATAAGCCTACCTGAAATGGAGATTTATGAATATTTAAAGGAATATATACTTCTGTAGAGTTAATAACTATTAATCTGAGTTTTTTCCATATTTCACTATCTTTTGCTTCTTCATACCAAGAACGTAATAGAGATAAAAAGTCTTGGGCAATTTCGGGATACTCAAAAATTTCGTTTACTTCATCCAATGCTAAGACTAAAGGATTATCTATTTGCGTCAACAAATATTCTTGAAAATAGAGCGTGCAGTTTGCCTTACAGCCTAAATCCTCATCCCAGTAATTATCTAGTCGGTTTTTGAGCTTTAGCTTGTGGGTAATACTGGCACATAACCAACGTAATAATTTATTCAGATCAGTCAAGATTGCCCGATCTGCCTGTAAAAGATTCAAACTCACAGTTCGATAGCCTAAGATGGCTGCATGAGCCAGAACCCTAACCATAAACGAGGTTTTGCCCATTTGTCTAGGCGCTTTAATATGAATTAGAGATCCAGGTTTGATAATCTCTTCGTAACACCTGCGTTCATTGGGGATTCGCTCAATGTAAAAAGCAGAAGCCAAAGGTACAGATCCTTTTGGTAGTTCTAACTCTATTGTTTTTGGATTAATTTCTGTTGTTAATTTCGTAGATAAAGAAAGCAATTCTGAATGGTTTGTTAATGAAATATCTACAGTGTCCTTTTTAGGAACGAACTGTATTTGCCCACTGTAATAAGGCTCTAATCGCTTTCTCAATATCTCAACTAGGTTTTGACTTCTCGTAGAACTTTGGTTTACTTTTCGTCTTTCTAATACAGCACGAACATTATTTTTATTGACTTTTTCCCCTAGAACTTCTGAAAGCAGTTTCCATAATTGAGGGGCGACCGTTTGCTTAATGTAGCTCTCAGAATAGTTAAACTCTTGGGCAATCTGGTTGTAAGTTTTTCTTTGTTCTTCCCAAGATTGCTGTAATACTACCTTTTGGATAGCTGTAAGTGATTTCCCTGTCTTGGCATAAATTAATTGTTCGACAAACTCTAATCCTCCCTGCATATTTTTCATCATAATTTAAGGCACAGATAGACTAGCATAATTTATACTAGTCTATCCGTGGGTTATTTTGGTAAAGAGCGATCGCACGTAGCCAAAAAGACAAAATAGCTGTCTCTTGTTCAGAAAGAAACAGCAATTACAAAATCTTATTTTAAGCAACTGAATTGATCGGCCTATACTTTAGCTATAGCTTTCAAACGCTGTTTGCGATTTAACATAGAACCAGCAGCTAAAACACCAAAGGCAAATATGCTTAAGCCAGAACTTGGCTCAGGGACACTTTGTGTTGATGGTGTAGCAACAGTAATCTTGGCGTAAAGGTTAGCCAAGCTAGTACCCCCTTCCTGTGAAATGAAGTAGTTTGTAGGTGTGCCATTAGGAGTCTCACTGAATCCTAGCAACTGGAGCGTATAATCCACACCAGCAACATTAAAGGTGTTTAAGTTAGGTAGGGTAGAGAAGGAAATTTTATCAGAGCAGACAGCAGTACTGTAATAAGGACAATCATTGACATTCCCAGAATTGGGCGTTTCGTCAATACCAAAGCTAAATTTGAATGGTTGTGTGCTTACACTTGGGTTGCTAAAGTTTAAAGCAAGGTCAAAATCAACTTGTGAGGCAGCACTTCCACCTGCTATTGCGTTGTTATAGTGTTTGAGAGTCCCGATTTGAAAGACTTGATCGGGATTGAAGGTGACTGAGGTAGCTCCGAGAAATCCTAATCCACTTTGACCATTGCCTATATCTTGTCCCCAACGTACTTGCTTTTCCGTACCCACAGTTTGATATATGACATTACTTCCACCAACAGTATTACTCCAGTTAGCAGAAGTATCAGTTAGGGTTAAAGCACTGGCGGAAGAAGCAAAAAATCCCAATGCTGTAGTAGCAGTCATCGCAATGGAAAATTTCGTCAGAAGATTTAAAGTTGCCATAAAACTAATTACTAGAAAAAGGTAATGGTTAACAGTGGAGATGCTGACTCAGGGAATTTTGCAGTCGTAATAACTTTGCTCGATCAGAAAACTAATAGAGGCTACCCGTACCCGCAAAAATTACTAGAAGATTCTTAGAGGAGTATGGCTAGCTCAAACAAATCTGCACTGCATGCCCAACCTACAAACCGTAATAGGGTAAGTGCGATCGCTCTTAGCTTTCTGGTTGAGTGTTTGTCAGATATTTTTTAACCGTAAACTCGATCACTTGTACTGAGTATGGCAACTCAGATTTAAAGGTGAAATATCTAAAAGTTCGTATCTTTGCCTGGAGGATAAAAGAGGATGTTTTTACTCAATCTTTACTCCAGCAGAAGGTAAATTCTTATAACTTTTACAATTTATAATTGACAATTTGTATTGGATATGGATTGAATAAGTGCTAGATAAAATCTAATAAATGTCAAGATATATAAGTTCTTATCTTATTAATGGGATAATCGTCTGATATCCTTTCTTATAACTGTTTGCGACTGGTGTAATACAGTACAAGCCTACACAGCTACTTTATGCGATCGCCTCTTGAAAGATTTGTCGTCCCTGTGGGGAAGCAAAAGAAATACTAGGAGGAGGTAAGGGACGACGATAAAATCCTTCAGTAACCATGAGTCAAGAGAATCCTAACTATGATGAATTGAATTATTGCAGTCAATTATCTGCTGTGTTTAGCATCTAATTGTGTGAGTATAACTGCTGCTAATAAAAGTCTAGTTTCTTGCATTGGTATAACCATAAGCAAATTTTGCGCTCTAGCGATCGCCTTTTTGGTTTTCATCCCCAAAGCTTTCCCAACTTTAGAACAAGCTGGTGTTTATTTGCTGGAGTTTATCTTCAAATATCTAGTTCACTGGAGAGTCTAGGGACTTGAACAGAAATTTTTCCTTAGTTCAGTTAATGTATTGGGAAATAGCTGCAAAGTTATTTGAGAAAGGACTTTTTGCGTAGTTCCAATTTTTTTCTCTACCCTCTTGACACTCTAGTTCACTGGAGGATTCAAGATGAAATCAGTCTTGAACATGACTTGATAATTGGAGCTTTCAAATGGAGAATGCGACACTTAAGCTGCGCGGTATGAGTTGCGCTTCCTGTGCCAGAAGTGTAGAAGACGCTATCAGTTCTGTCCCAGGCGTAAATGAATGTAGTGTGAATTTTGGGGCAGAACAGGCAACAGTTGATTATGACCCCAGAAAAACCGATTTACAAGCTATCCAAGATGCAGTGGATGCAGCAGGTTATTCTGCCTATCCCCTCCAAGAACAAAATTTGATGGCGGGAGAAGATGATGAAGAAAAAAGATCTCGCCTGAAAGAATCCCGCAATTTGCAGCTAAAGGTGGCGGTAGGGGGCATTATTTGCATTGTGTTGGCGATCGGCTCACTACCAATGATGACAGGGTTATACCTATCTTGGATTCCCACATGGTTGCATAACCCTTGGCTGCAATTAGTCCTCACCACTCCTGTACAGTTCTGGTGTGGTTACTCGTTCTATATCAATACCTGGAAAGCTTTCAAACGCCATGCTGCCACAATGGATACTTTAATAGCTTTGGGTACAAGTGCAGCATATTTCTATTCCCTATTTGTCACTTTGTTTCCTGGCTTTTTAATTGCTCAGGGTTTGAGGCCAGATGTGTATTATGAAACTGCGGCAATTGTCATTACCTTGATTTTGTTAGGACGGCTATTTGAAAATCGGGCTAAAGGACAAACTTCAGAAGCTATCCGCAAGCTAATTGGTTTGCAGGCTAAAACCGCACGGTTGATTCGTAACGGGCGAGAAATAGATGTCCCGATTGAACAAGTAGAAATTGGTGATGTAGTGCTGGTTCGGCCTGGGGAGAAAATTCCGGTTGATGGGGAAGTAGTTGACGGGACATCCACAATTGATGAAGCGATGGTGACTGGTGAAAGTGTACCCGTGAAAAAGCAGCCAGGGGATGAAGTTATCGGCGCAACCATCAATAAAACAGGAAGTTTTAAGTTTCGGGCGACAAGAGTTGGTAAGGATACTGTACTGGCGCAGATTGTTCAATTAGTGCAGCAGGCTCAAGGCTCAAAAGCCCCAATTCAAAGACTAGCAGACCAAGTTACTGGGTGGTTTGTGCCTGCGGTAATTGCGATCGCTATTCTTACTTTCATAATTTGGTATAACATTATGGGCAATGTCACCCTGGCGTTGATTACCACAGTTGGGGTGTTAATTATCGCTTGTCCTTGTGCCTTGGGTTTAGCTACACCAACCTCCGTGATGGTAGGCACAGGTAAAGGTGCAGAAAACGGCATTTTAATTAAGGGAGCCGAAAGCTTAGAAATAGCACACCAAATTCAAACAATTGTCTTAGACAAAACAGGCACAATTACCCAAGGTAAACCGACAGTTACAGATTTTCTGACAGTTAACGGTACACTCAACGGCAACGAAATTAAGCTGATACAACTAGCAGCATCCTTAGAACGCAATTCTGAACACCCATTGGCAGAAGCAGTTGTTCGATATGCCCAATCTCAGGAAGTATCATTAGCAGATGTCAGAGATTTTGAAGCCGTGGCAGGTAGCGGTGTCCAAGGTATTGTTTCTAACCGTCTGGTGCAAATTGGGACACAACGCTGGATGGAAGAGTTGAGTATTAACACTCAAGCCTTGCAACAAGATAAAGAATGCTTAGAATACCTGGGTAAAACCGCAGTTTGGTTAGCAGTTGACGGCGAAATCAAAGGATTGATGGGGATTGCTGATGCCATTAAACCCACCTCTACCCAGGCTGTGAGAGCATTGCAAAAACTCGGTTTAGAAGTTGTCATGCTCACAGGCGATAACCGCCGCACCGCAGAAAGCATTGCTCGTGAAGTTGGTATCAAAAGAGTCTTAGCAGAAGTCCGCCCTGAGCAAAAAGCGGCGACAGTACAAGCACTACAAGCAGAAGGCAAAATTATCGCAATGGTTGGTGATGGGATAAATGATGCACCAGCCTTAGCTCAAGCCGATGTGGGAATTGCAATTGGGACTGGTACAGATGTAGCGATCGCAGCTAGTGACATCACCTTAATCTCTGGCGATTTGCAAGCCATAGTTACAGCAATTCAACTCAGCCGCGCCACAATTCGCAACATTCGCCAAAACCTATTCTTCGCCTTCATTTACAACGTTGCTGGTATTCCCATCGCCGCCGGAATTCTTTTCCCCATCTTCGGTTGGTTACTTAACCCCATCATCGCCGGTGCAGCAATGGCCTTTAGTTCAGTTTCCGTAGTCACCAATGCGCTGCGTTTGCGTAAGTTCCAACCTAAAACACTCGGATAGAGGAAATAACAATGTTCAATCAAACCATATTTTTCGGGACTTTAGCAGGATTTGGATTTCTGCTGGGAGTGATTTCAGGAATTTTAGTGTAGCTGGAAACTTACACTAATTCTCTTTCAATTCCCAAAACTCAGACCATAGCTGACTTTCTTAATGACGAATTACGTAGACGCACGAAGTGCGGCTTCCCGTAGGGTATTACGAACTACGAATTATATCCATGTAAGAGGTTTTTAAATGGTAAACAAAACAGCACTCATCGGTAGTATAGCCAGCTTAGGAATTGTCTTCGGAATAGCATCTGGTGAAGCGATGGCTTCGCCAACATCTTCGGTGAATGCACAAAAATCCCATAAGACACACTCATCTGCAACAGTCCAAACCAATCAATTTCAACGTATCGATCAGCCAATAGGAAACAAAATCACTGTCACCCTAGGCGGCTTAGGATTAATTGGCTTAGAACTTTGGTGGTTCTTGCTGAGTAAACCCAAGTCTCAGAAAGCAGTTGCAGCAGATGGAGATGTCCAAGAAGTTAGCATCACCGTTGATGGGGGATACGATCCCAGCCGAATTGTCGTGCAAGCCGGGATACCAGTAAGGCTGAAATTTACACGCAAAGATCCCAGCAGTTGCTTAGAACAAGTTGTGATTCCAGACTTTCACATTGCCGCAGATTTACCCCTGAATCAAATCACTGCTGTGGAATTTACACCCGAAAAACCAGGTGAATATGCTTTCACCTGCGGTATGAATATGTTTCGCGGTGCGATCGCAGTCCAAGCCGCAGCCACTAGTGAAGAAACCGCTTCTACTCAACTCAGTGTCTCATAAGCTTGATAGAATGATGCTTTTCATGCTTGACTCTCCAGCTAACTGGAGAGTTTAGTATAAGATCGGTAATCATATCTCATTGAGGCTTTGACAAGTATGTTAGTCCAAGAACAAGCAAAACAGATTGGTAGAGTTGCTAAAGAAAGCGGCGTACCAATTAAGACTATTCGCTATTATGAAGAACTTGGTCTACTCAAATCATCAGGAAGAACCGAAGGCGGATTTAGATTATTTAACTCTGATGTTTTAGAGCGACTGCACTTTATTAAACGCGCTCAAAGCTTAGGATTAAGCTTATCAGAAATTAAGGAATTTTTAAATGTTCATGATGAAGGTGAATTACCTTGTGAGCATATCAAAACTAAACTAGAAGATAAGGTAAAAGCTATTGATGAACAAATCCAGCAATTACTGATTTTGAGACAAGAATTATCAGGGTTGCTTTCTGGTTGGGAAATCAAGCCGGATGATTCTCATTCAACTATTTGTCCAATTATTGAACATGAATAAATATTACAAAAAATAATATGAGTGAAACTATAGTTCGCAAACAGTACGACCAGTTAGCTACTGTTTACGATCTACGTTGGAAAAGTTATATAGATAACACATTATCTTTCCTCAAAACCTGGGCAGAGATATCACCAACAGATACTATACTTGATGTTGCCTGTGGCACTGGTGAGTTTGAATGGTTACTGCTAGCTGAATATTCATCGCAACAGATTGTTGGGGTAGACATTTCAGATAAGATGCTGGCGATCGCCAAAAAGAAATGTAGTGCTTATCCTCAAGTATCATTCCAGATTGCGAGTGCATCAAAATTACCTAACCCATTCGCTGAGTCACCTTAGCGATACAGAATAAATGCTTGCAAATTTGAACTAGAAGTTTCCAAGGCGATCTGGGCTGGAAGTTTGCCCAGCCAATATATATCTCCACAGTAGAAGCCGCAAAGCATACGAGCAAGTTATAATTCTCTTGCGGAGAGACGTAACAAAAATTTATGAGTAACCCCCTTTTGCAAGCCTTTTTTGTCGGTAGAGCTGTAGCTGAAGTAGTCAACGAACGCTTAGAGGTCGCCTTGACTGATGCTTTAAGCGAACTTGGCAAATTTGATGCTGAAGCTAGAGAACAGTTGCGCCAGTTCACAGATGAAGTTCTAGAACGGGCTAATCGAGCTGCTGATGCTGCTAATGTTGGTCAACCTACCACAGTACGCGGACCCAGCGGATCTGAGCCAGTAGACTTGCAAGCCATGATTGATGAACTACGAGCCGAAATCGCCCTATTGCGTACCGAATTGCAAAAGTATCGTAGTAGTTCTGTATAAAGTTTGAGAAAAATCTACTAGGAAGCATATTTAGTCATTGGTCATTGGTCATGAGTCAGCATTTATAGACAAATGACAAACAATAGCGGACAAATGACATTACGATCGCAAACAGTTTAGGAATCAGAGTGTCTTTTCTTCCAGGTGATTCGGTAAAAAACCAACGGTACGCAACAAATATGGAAAAAGGTTATTCGGATAAGGCATACCGTTGGAATCGGGAAAATTATTCTAGTAGACGGCGCTTTGTGGACATCTGGTCTTTTGTTTTGACCTTGATGTTCAAGCTTTGGCGATACAACAAAGCTTGGAGTTATCCAGGCGGAATCACTGAGGCCAAGCAAGCTGCAAGGCGTAAAGCGCAAGCTATCTGGATTCGTAATACCTTGCTTGACTTAGGGCCTACCTTTATTAAAGTTGGGCAGTTATTTTCTACTCGTGCTGATATATTTCCAGTCGAGTATGTAGAAGAACTGGCAAAGCTACAAGACAAAGTACCTGCTTTTAGCTATGACCAAGTAGAAGCGATTATTCAGCGAGAACTAGGTAAAAAAATTCCCGAACTCTTCCAGAATTTTGATCCGATTCCTTTAGCAGCGGCTAGTTTGGGGCAAGTCCACAAAGCTGTGCTATATAGTGGCGAAGCCGTGGTTGTCAAGGTGCAGCGTCCGGGACTGAAGAAGTTATTTGAAATTGATTTACAGATTCTTAAAGGAATTGCTCGTTATTTTCAAAACCATCCCAAATGGGGACGTGGCCGAGATTGGCTCGGAATTTACGAAGAGTGTTGCCGTATTCTTTGGGAAGAAATTGATTACCTGAACGAAGGTCGGAATGCTGACACTTTCAGGCGTAACTTTCGTGGCTACGATTGGGTGAAAGTACCCAGAATTTACTGGCGTTACACCTCGCCCCAAGTGCTGACGTTGGAATATGTGCCGGGAATCAAAATTAGCCAGTACGAAGCTATAGAGGCGGCGGGTTTGGATCGTAAGCTCATTGCTCGTTATGGTGCCCAAGCTTACCTAGTGCAACTGCTCAATAATGGCTTTTTCCATGCCGATCCCCACCCCGGGAATATTGCTGTTAGCCCCAATGGTGATTTGATATTCTACGATTTCGGCATGATGGGGCGGATTAAATCCAATATACGTGAAGGACTGATGGAAACGCTGTTCGGCATTGCCCAAAAAGATGGCGATCGCGTTGTGCAATCTTTGATCGATTTGGGCGCGATCGCACCAGTAGATGATATGGGGCCAGTGCGGCGTTCTGTCCAGTATATGCTGGATAATTTCATGGATAAGCCTTTTGAAAACCAATCGGTTGCAGCCATCAGTGACGACCTGTACGAAATAGCTTATAATCAACCATTTAGATTTCCTGCAACCTTCACTTTTGTGATGCGAGCTTTTTCCACTCTTGAGGGAGTTGGCAAGGGCTTAGATCCAGAATTTAATTTTATGGAAGTTGCCAAACCCTATGCAATGCAGCTTATGACCAATATGAATGGTGAGCAGAGCAATAGCTTCCTAAATGAATTAAGTCGCCAAGCAGTTCAGGTCAGTACAACTGCTTTTGGTTTACCACGTAGATTAGAAGATACACTAGAAAAGTTAGAGCGCGGCGATATGCGTATGCGCGTCCGTTCTCTAGAAACGGAACGCCTGCTGAGACGGCAAAGCAATATTCAAATCGGAATTAGCTACGCGCTGCTCATCAGTGGATTTACACTTTCAGGCACTATTTTATTAGTGAATAAATATGTATTCTTAGCAGTACTGGCTGGTTTAATTGCAGCCGCGATCGCAGGTCTACTTATTCGCTTGCTTTTACGTCTCGAACGTTCTGACCGTATGTATTAATTTTCGCAGTAAAAATTTATGAAACTTAATTTCACGGGTCTGAGCGATCCGGGACTTATTCGTTCTAATAATCAGGATGCCTACTATATTGACTCAGAGCAGCGATTTTGCATCGTTGCTGATGGTATGGGTGGTCATGCAGGCGGAGAGGAAGCCAGCCGGATTGCTACTCGAGAAATTCAGGAGTATTTAACAGCGAATTGGCTATCTTCTCAGTCTTCTCAGGAATTATTGGTCCAAGCGCTGTGGCGGGCTAATGAAGCTATTTTGCAGGATCAGCAAGATCATCCCGAACGGGCTGACATGGGTACAACGGCTGTAGTGGTAATTTTTCGCGACCCAGAGTCGCCTTGGTGCGCCCATGTTGGCGACTCTAGGCTTTACCGCTTGCGAGGATCGCAATTAGAACAGATTACAGAAGACCATACTTGGGTAGCCAGAGCAATTAAACTAGGTGACATTACTTTCGAGGAAGCGCGGATTCATCCGTTTCGTCATGTTTTATCGCGCTGCTTGGGGCGAGAAGACCTACACCAAGTCGATGTGCAACCTTTTGATGTAAAAGCTGGCGATCGCTTACTGTTATGCAGTGATGGTCTTACAGAAGAACTTGTCGAGCAGAAAATCGCTGACTATCTTCAAGACAACTCAGCTTTAGAACAGGCAGCCCAATCTCTAGTCGATGCGGCTAAAGCTCATGGTGGACACGATAACATCACAGTTGCGATCGTCGCAGTAGAGCAGAATTAATTCCTAACTCTAGTAAATAGTTAACGGTCAAATGTCTCAGGAACTAGACTTTTGACTATTTTTGGTAAATATACTCAGCAATTTGTTCAGTCTGAGCATTTTTCCTATTTCTAACTTGATACAAATATTTCTAGCCTTCCAAATTACCTAAAGGAGGCAAAATTTCCATATTTCGTTAGATTGACATCTTGCCGTTAATGAGGTATAGAGAATATAATAATTTACCCACATTTCCTTTTATTTCTTCTTAAGAAAAGCTTAAAAGAAATTCTAGGAAACGTCAGGCATTGGCTAGCCTCTGGTCAGCCAATATGTAAATTTAACAAAATCGGCCTTTGCAGGCAGACTTTGGTTGTATATCAGTAGAGTTAGGTGTCACATAACCAAACAGAAAACTAACCCATAAGTAAGTGGGCAAATTGGACAAAATTAATCCATAAGGGTGTGGGCAATTTCGTCAAACTATTGTTATCTTTCTTAATAACAGAGGAACAAATGCAATAGGAAATCAGTCCCAATATTATCCTTTTGGAACCTCTGTAACCCAAACCGATATAACCTTTTCGCGTTGTTTTTTCTGGAGTTAACTATGAACGGACCAATCGAACTGTCCTTAGAACAGCAATTCAGCATTCGCTCATTTGCCACTCAGGTGCAGCACATGAGCCACGATCAAGCCAAAGACTTTTTGGTTAAGCTCTATGAGCAAATGGTAGTGAGAGAAGCAACTTACCAAGAACTACTTAAGCACCAATGGGGCTTAGATTCAGGCTCCACTTTGGCATAGATTTTTTCTATAGTCGCAGTGGGCGACCTCCTTCTCTTGCTCGGTTCCAACGAGGAAAGGAGCTGGGGATGCTGGGGCGTCAACTTCGATAGGCAATTCCAACAACTTGAAAACAACTAACACAACAACTAAAAAAAATAAATTATCGTAGCCTTAAGGCTAAATTCTTAATGCACATCTATATTAACTAGGCACGTTAGCAAAACTAATTTACGGTCAGCTAGCGTGATAGTCATAACTATGTACAATCAAGCAAGCAACTATACTCTGTACAGATGCGTATTTTTAGATAATCAAGTAAAAACTAACTTTTACAAGTCTCAACGTAGCCAATTATATTTTTTATAAATACAACTTACAACTAGATATAGATTTTTATTAACAAAACTTAACTATTTTTGTAGCAATACTCTTACAAACTCATAATTTACGTAAATTACAGTAACATTTACCTAGCCAGAAAGGTCAAATTGAGAATTAGTATTTATTCCTTCGAGCTTTGCCAAAATCAAGGGCTTAATTTTTTCATACTCGCGTTTGAGCAAACCTTTACTCATTTGCGGTTCAGCGGAAGAAACCAGAACTTTACTACTTGTGGCCCACTCTTGCAATTTTTGGCATTGGGCAGGAGCGATACTAGAAGTTAGGATATGAGAACAGCTAGCTGGTGTCTCTCTAGCAAAGAATAACAGGCGATAGTAACCTGTTTGCCCTAGAAGAGTGGTTATTTCTTGCCCGAAACTGGTTTTCAGATCGAGGTAGTAAGGCAACCATTTAGGTCCGTGCTTGCGATTATAGATTGCCGTAATCCACAGCAGCATAGGGTGGGGAATAGTAATAAAGAGAAATTGATTGTAACGTTTACAGACTAAACGCTTATGAATTTCCTCTTGCTGTAGCATGATCCACAGAGATGGTAAAGTTCCAGTATTAGTACGGATGATTTGAGGAAAAACAATATCCGCAATTGGTTTATTTTGCGGCCAAGAATAGGTAGGAGTGATTTCACTCTCGGAATCAGATGTTTGTACATCAGCTTTTATCTGCTGCGTAACTTCAGCTTTAACTGCACTCTCATCAATCAGCACATCAGTTTTTGGAATACTAAGGCGTGTGTGATAATGCTGTTCTATAGATGCTAAAGTGCTGAGGATTTCACTGATATTTTGGGGGCGATCGCTTGCTGCTTTAGCGAGACAACTCATCACTAAATCTTCCACCTGCTTTGGTAGTTGTAAAGCAGGGGCCGCCTCAGCAAAGGAAGTTGGTTCTTGATAGCGATGCGCTTTATACCATGCTCCAAAAGAGGCGGTTGTTGGCACCAGTGGCATCTTCCCTGTGAGCATCTCAAACATCATGATGCCCAAACTATATATATCAGAGCGATTGTCTAATTCCTTTCCCTCCATCTGTTCTGGCGAAGAATAAGCTAGAGTGCCCAAATAATAGTTAGTCATATTGCCATCTGACTCTAGTAACTTAGCAATACCAAAATCCAGAACCTTGACCAATTCTCCAAAACTCGGATCTTGAATCACCAACATATTGCTAGGCTTAATGTCGCGATGGATAATTGGGCAGATAGTGCCATCCACCGGAATGCCATCATGGGCACACTGTAACCCCAGACACATCTGACGCACCATACTCAAAAATCTTGGTAAAGTCAGATTTTGCAGGCGAATAACATTGCTTAAACTCTGTCCTTGCAAATATTCCATAACATAGAAAGGAGTATTCTTGTCATCTACTCCATAGTCCATTACTCTGACAATATGAATGCTTTTTTGCCCTAGTAAGGCACAGGTTTTCGCTTCTCGCTCAAAACGTTCTTGCAATCGCATTTTTTCATTCTGTATGGACAACGCAAGAAACTTAACTGCTACAGGTACTCCTCCCAACAAAACATCCTTAGCACGATAAACTCGGCCCATCGCTCCAGTACCGATTAATTCTTGAAGCTGGTAGCGTTTGCTGAGTAAGCGACCAATGTTGGGATCTGACATAGAAAATTTGGCTCCAATGTCCAACAATCGTGGGTGATTCCTGTGTAATAGACAGGTTGTAAATGTTTGGGTTTAACAGTTAGTTTAAACAAACTTAACTAGTATATATACTCTAATCTTTGTATCATTATTTACAATTTTAATGATTGCTATGCCAAAGTCGGCCCAAGCAAGTAGCTAAAAAAACACGGAAGAAACGTTTAAAATTTATCACCTCGGCTTAGGGGAACGCAAAAATCCTTTCCTTAGGGAAACAAAGTCTGATTGTTTCGTACTGCACTAGGCACTTTTTAACTAGGCTACGATCGCCGAAACCCTGATATTACCGATTAATAGCAATTACCTAAATTACAGTTACAAATTATTCTCCCTTGCTCTCCATCTGTACTGACCTTGAAATGAAATAGTATAACTTGCAATTCCCAATGATGTGTATATCATAAGAATGCCCAATAAATCAAAAAAAATATCACCGCGATCGTCGTGACCGCAAAAACACTTAGGTATTACTAGACTTATGATTTTGACATTGGTAATTTTTGCCTGTATTTGGCTGATTATTAGCATTCCTGTCGCACTTTTTTTTGGTAAATTATTTTACAATTTAAATTTAAATTATGAGCAGGAAAAGATCGTACACGAAGAACAGAACAATATTGTTAATCAACGAGTAAAAGCAGATTTAAAATAAAATTTACCTTTCCGCATTCTTTTTTGGAAATAAGGCATAGAGCAGAATTAGGAAGAATTTTCATGCATGGCAGTGCAACTTATGTCAATGGAACTACCCTAAAACAAAAAGTTTTTCTTCTTGGGGAGTGAAGCTAACTTAAATAAACATCAAACCCGGAAAAAATCTTCCTTAAGGCTGAGATAAAACATATTCCAAGTATGAAGTTATTAAGCTTTAGTACACAGACAATGTAGAGACACATTAGTTAAAACTGGTAGTTGCAGCTATGTTTAACATTGGGGACTATGTGCTAAATCAAAAAACTGGACATCTAGGCAAAGTAATTGGTTACGGGCACCAAATAATAAATGATGTCTATACCACAACACTAAAAGTACTAGTAGCATCAGCTACAAATTCACAGAAAAAAGAATTAGTAGTAGAAGATGTAATTTCAGAGTGGAGGCAGGGTTCAGCAGTTTAAATTTAGCGCCTGCTGTATAAGATGTGGCTTTACCTTCGGTGAAAGGCGGTTCATTGTTAGTCTTTACCGCAGGTTATTTATCCGTCGCTCTGACTTCTCTGCTTGTCATTGGTCATCTGTCCTTTGGAATACAAATGACTAATGACAATCCTCAAGAGTAAATATATAACTTAAATCCTTACAACTGAATGAGAAGAAGCTAAGTAGTTTAAGGTAGCAAACTAGCAGAATTTATATCGAGAAATAACATTGCTTGAGCTTGTTGACGCAGAATAGAAGCAGGACATTTTGTATTAATTGACCCCTGCAATATATCTTTAACTACATTCGCTTTACGTTTTTCTGGTGCAAGGCAAATAATTTTTTTTGCCGAACAAATCAAGGGTAAAGTTACAGTAAATGCATATTGCGGCACACTTTCCAAATTTGGAAAATGACCTGTTTTGACTTGTTGTTGTCGGTTAACGGAATCTAGCTTGACTAGTTTGACTCTGTAAGGATCTTGAAAATCAGCCACAGATGGATCGTTGAAAGCCAAATGCCCATTTTCGCCTACACCAAGACAGCATAAGTCTATTGGCTGTGCTTGCAGCAGTTTGGTATAGCGATCGCATTCTGCCAAAGGTTGCAAGGTATCACCTTCTAGATAGTGAAATTGCTGAGGATTAACTCGCTGCTCTACACGCTCCCGCAGATAGCGCCGGAAACTAGCAGAATGATCGCTAGAAATCCCTAGATATTCATCTAAATGAAATAAGATAATCCGCGACCAATCTACACCACCTAAAGCAATCAAAGCATCAAGAAATTTAAGTTGGGAGTTTCCTGTCGCTAGCAAAACAGTGGCTGAATCCTGTTGCTGAAGAAGTTTATGTAAATACTGTTGCGCGATTTCTGCAACATCTTGAGCCATTTCGGCTTCAGTATTGTAAATCTGCACAGTCAATTTATCGACACTAAAAGATTTTGTGGCGGCTAGCATTTGTTTACACAGGTGGCGATCAATAATATGGCTCAATTAAATCAGTTATGTCCTTTAACAGTTGAGTGCAAGACAACTTTTAGAGTTGGGGAAAGAAGAAACAGATTTAGCAGATTAATTTGTTGTTCTTTGCCTTGATGAATATTGAGACAATGACAAAGAATAAAAAACAATGTAAACTATGTCAGTAAAGTTAACATTTATTTACATAATAACTAGAAGCCATGCTAGCTGCAATTCTCTTTGACCTAGACGGCACTATTGTCAACACCGACCCTATACACTACCAAGCTTGGCAGCAAAAGTTGTCCAATTATGGCATAGAAATTGACGAAACCTTTTACAAATCCAGAATTAGTGGACGACTAAACCCAGAAATTGTCAAAGATATATTGCCACAACTATCACTAGCAGATGGACAAAAATTTGCAGATGATAAAGAAGCGCTGTTCCGAGAACTTGCACCAAATCTGAAGCCGCTAAGTGGATTTTCGGAACTAATAGCATGGACAGAAGCACATCAGTTAAAACGCGCTTTAGTAACTAATGCTCCTAGATTAAATGCCGAATTTATGCTAGATGTTTTAGGCATAAAGGAAGCTTTTCATACAATTGTTTTGGCAGACGATTGTATAGCAGGTAAACCAGATCCTGCTCCCTACCAAGTTGCTCTGAGTAAGTTAGGGATTCAGGCGCATGAAGCGATCGCCTTAGAAGATTCACCCTCTGGAATTCGTGCTGCTGTTGGTGCTGATATCCGCACCATTGGCATAGCTTCTACTCACGATCCCAAAATTTTAGTAGAAGTCGGCGCTTTTATCGCAATTCCCGATTTTACTAGTTTGCAACTGTGGACACTACTAAACTCAATGAGCGAACAAGATTTGAGTAGTATCTCATCTACTTTTTGAGCGCAAAACAGACAAGAGTCAAGGGTCAAGAATGTTTCTTAATTTTGAATTTTGAATTTATTTTTGACCTTCCTGTAGCGAGGAAACTAATACCGATCAAAGAAGCTAACACAGTTGTTGGTTCGGGAACTTCGCTTGATGGTTTTGCTAAGTTTGGTGTAATTACTCCAGTTCTACCATCAATCAAATTCTGGTGATTGCTAGGAGATCCACCTCCACCCAAAACTTGTGACAATCCGAAGAAGGGAATTAAACTACCTAATATACCTTCTGCTGCTCCCGCCGATCCGCCTGCTGGGATAGTGGGTAATATAGCTCCTTTATCTAACTTCCTCACTGCCCATTCTACAATTCCACCTTCAGCATCAGTGAATTGAGAAAATAGATAAACATATTTCTTGTCACCTTTATTACCCTTTGTAAAAAAACTGTCGCTAATATACACCAAGTAATCATGCTTACCATGCTCAGAGTTTATATCTTGAAGCAAAACTGAATTTTGCTCGAGATCGAAAGTTTTGGTAGCATGACCATCAAAAGTTGGGTAATTAATTAGATTTGGTGCTTTGCCCAAGAAAATCTGTAACTTCTTCAGTTCAATCTCTGGTAAGTTGGGATTTGCCTTTGTTTTCTCTGGCTCGTTGATAGTTAAGATAAATTCACGATAATCTGTACCACCGATATTGACTATTGGCACATCACTTAACTTTAACGAATGAGACCATCGCTGTTTTTCGCGATCGCGAGATTTAATTAAAGATGCATCTGTGTTGTAGCCTTCTTTTGTTGAAGTCTCAGGTAAAGATTCAATCCGCAAAAATGTATCTATTTCTTCATCCTCTTTAAGAGTATCTTTACTGATTTTCTTGATGCAAGCATCTTTACCTTTAATACAAGTAGACTCGCTTGGATTAATGAGGCTGATCCGGGTAGCTGAAGCTTCATAAACTGCGATCGTGAATACAAAAATTATGTCACAGGCAGCGATCAAGCCAAATTTTCCCAGAATTATCCAAGCTTTTCGTGACAGTATTTTTTTCGTATTGCGTAAATAAAAGTAACTACGTAAATAGTTAAACATAAAAATTCTAGTTAATTCCTCTGTCCGTATGATTTATTTTTTTGTATAAAAAGACTTAGTGAGAATCACTAATTTATTCCAAACATTACCAGTATTGATACTTGAGTTTGTGTTTTTTATACAATCTTTATAATAATTACTTAAGTAAAAAATTCTGATAAAGTATCATTTAATTCAAATTAAACGTGATATATATGAAATATCTGTGAACAAAATAGCTACTAAATTTGCGCGATCAATATCACAAAAAGACGGCGGAGAAGCTCATTCCCTTCAATCTCACCGTCTTGAAGCATAGGAAAAAAACGCCCGCTTTTATCTAACGTATAAATACTCAATCCCGAAACCTACCCACCTCCTGCTTTTTCTTGCGATAATTCCCAAGGGGCATACGCTCCAAACTGGTTAGTCAAGGGAAGATAGATGACCATCAAACGGTTGGGTTTAATTGGACTAACACTGATTTCGTTGGTGTTGTCCGGCTTGTCTTTATTTAGTAGTTGGCAGGAACCGCAGTTCCAAAGTCGCCTGGAACTTTATCAAACAAATATTGCGCTGCAAGCGCAAGCTTGGCAACCAGAAGATAACAAAGACGAGAATTTCCAGGTAGTTAGGGATGCCATTGTTGGCGATCAACCTCTGGATAACGCTGTCAAGCAATATCAAGAAGCGCGGAAATCGGTGCAAACCAATTTGGATAAAGCCAAAAATCAACTGGCAAAACTGCGCTCTCAACCAGTTAATACTCCTGCACCTCCTAAACCCTTACCAGAAACTCGTCCATCTGAAAATCCCGCTAGTCAACAGCAGCGACAGTTGCAGCAGTCTATCAACCAGCTGCAAAAGTTATTAGCTGAATTGGACTTACGCCTAGGAGTGTTACAAGCACAGCAAGGAAAGACAGATTTAGCACTGGAGACGTGGACGGATTTACAGCAACGCTCAGATATCAATCCTGAATTTCCAGAA
Organism: Aulosira sp. ZfuVER01; assembly: GCA_034530615.2. Taxonomy (GTDB): domain Bacteria; phylum Cyanobacteriota; class Cyanobacteriia; order Cyanobacteriales; family Nostocaceae; genus Aulosira. The sequence continues at coordinate 72,689 of JAVRCV020000051.1, read as the reverse complement.
ACATCTACTGTGTTAATTGGTTTATGGAGTAATCCTCCTCGCTTGCTACCAAATGCCCAACAGTTGATTCAAAAAAATTTAGAAGGTTGGTTTCGTGCTACTGCACTGGTGCAACTCTACAAACTCCAGCAACGTCCAGAAGCATTATCAGCAGTTCAAGCTACACAACAACAAGCTGCTGCCCAAGCTGTAATTAAATTAGCAGTGATTGGCATTGTCCCGACCTTGGCAGCTTTGATCGGTATCATACTGTTAATTGCTGTGTTTGCTCAAGGTTTGGTCAAGGGAAAAGCTGCCTTACTGGCTCAGAATGCTGATGTACCCTGGTCAACACCTTGGGGTGGTGAAACGATTTTACAGGTTTTTATTCTCGGTTTTTTCTTGATGGGACAACTGTTTGTACCCCTGTTATTGTCTCTGCTCCCTATCTCGCTGGCTGGTGGTAATGTACGTTTTCAGGCTTTTTCAGTCTTGCTGCGTTACCTTTTAGTAGCATCAGGTGCCCTATTAGTACTGTATTTCTCAATCAAGCGCTTTTTCCCCTTGCCAGAATTCTGGTTTCGCTTCAATTTTCAAGGTAAGTGGTTTTTGTGGGGACTAGGTGGCTATTGTGCCGCTTTACCGATAGTCGTTGTGGTGTCTTTGATTAATCAACAACTATGGCAAGGACAAGGTGGTAGTAATCCCTTGTTGCAGCTGGCATTGGAAAGTCAAGATTCCATCGCATTGGGTATATTTTTCTTAACAGCTGCGATCGCCGCACCGTTTTTTGAAGAAATTCTGTTTCGCGGCTTTTTGTTGCCATCCATCACTCGTTACCTACCCGTTTGGGCTGCCATTCTTACCAGTAGCCTGCTCTTTGCTGCTGCTCACCTGAGCTTGTCGGAAATTTTACCACTGACTGCCTTGGGGATCGTTTTGGGAGTAGTCTACACGCGATCGCGTAATCTACTTGCTCCTATGCTTTTGCATAGTCTTTGGAATAGTGGTACTTTACTCAGTTTATTTATCCTCGGTAGCGGTAACTAAATATAAGTAAAATTACGGTTGCCAAAAAATCAAAATATTTGCTTTTATCTCCATATATGGCAATAATATATGGCAAGAGTTTAATGTTTATAAATAGCAGTAAGCATGAGTAAATGCTAGCTTCGGGGTAAATATTGCTGAGTGCGAAAGTCACTCTCGCAATACCGAGAAATACATAGCAAAATCTCTATCAGCTTTTCATCTTGGCTGGGTAATTTTAAACCTTTGCAAGATGTAGATTGCTTTCTCAAGCTTTTCTTTACTGGGAACGTTTGGGAAATTGTCTAGCAGCCATTGATGGGGTTTCTCAAAATGCTACTAATTTGCACTTTTATCAAAGCAAAATCTGTTTCTATTCTGTGGAACAATGCCTGTATTGGTACTGTCCACAAAATATGTCTCGATCTTTGCAGCCATATCAAAAAAGTCCGGACATAAAACTTATGGACTTGTAGAAAGGGTTATTCCAGCATAAGAGTATTTGCTGATAATTAAAAGTGAATTCTTCTCAAGAGAAATGTCTCACTTGAAAAGCTGCAAGTCTCTAATGTGCGGAAATATGTCGTCCAAAGATCCAAATATTTAAGCATAGCTCTATAGTTTCAGGCAATAGCAAATAACCTTCTATATGCAATTGTGATGGCGTTTCCTATAGAAACGTGACACATTGGTTGTGGCTATTTACCTAGGAAATTGCTTTTTCATTGGGAAAAGTAAAAATATATTTATGAGGTAAATATATTTACTTATTTTCTGAAACAATCATTTAAAATTACCCCCTATTTATCCAGGAGTACTACTCAATATGGCAAATCTAAACTCCAGTCAAACAACCAAACAACTTATGGCTGGTTACTGTGGGATTATTTTCGGAGGTTTTGGCGTTCATAAATTTGTTTTAGGATACGCCCCAGAAGGCTTTATTATGCTAGTTATTTCTGTAGTTGGGGGCACTTTTACTTACGGGTTTAGTTTGTTAATTATGCAACTTGTAGGTTTGATTGAAGGCATGATTTACTTAAACAAGCCCCACGAAGAATTCGTAGATACTTACTTCGTCAAGAAGCAGGGCTGGTTTTAAAAGTTTCTCTCTCAATTTAAGTTCTATTTTAGGCTATGTATCATAGCGGCATTCTGGCAATTTATATCTACTGATATGCTAATCCTCAAAAATCAAAAGCTTACCTTGGTTTTGTGTTTGCTAATAGGTGTGGGGTATTTCAGTGCTATGTCTAATTTAGAAATCAATTATTTCTGGAAAAGCCTGATTTCCATTCTCCCTATGCAGGTTGGAGCATTGATTTACATCTCTCATCAACGCTCTTGTCGTCGTCACTACTGATTAGAGCTAAAGAAATTGAGAATTTAATATGTTTGACATGTAGTCTTAGTTCCAGATTTCGCTACCCTCAAATTAGGGCGCTTTTCGTCGAGCGTCATATTTTTGAAGCGAATCTAACTAAACTCTTGCCATGCAACTTGTTCCCAAAACTCAGATCGCGCCAGAACCGATCCCAATTACAGAGAAAATAATTCTGGATGTTGGGGGCATGAAGTGTGCTGGATGTGTAAAAGCAGTAGAAAGACAGCTAACCCAACAGCCAGGGGTTAAGAATGCCTGTGTGAACCTGGCAACAGAGGTAGCAGTTGTAGAGTTAGAAGCTGGTGCGGTCGATGCAGAGTTACTGGCAAAGCATTTGACCGCCAACGGCTTTCCCACTCAGCCCCGAACAGCCGCAGGTGAGATAGCTGCTAGAGAAGACTCCCAAACCCGACAGCAACAAGAAATGCGCTCTTATCTCAAGCAGTTGGTAATTGCTGGGGTGCTGCTAGTCTTATCTGGAATTGGACATTTTGCTACTATTAGCGGCTTAACATTGCCATTGTTAAATAACATCTGGTTCCACTGTGGACTGGCAACATTGGCTATCCTAGTTCCAGGTCGCCCGATTTTAGTTGATGGTTGGCTAGGCTGGCGGCGAAATGCCCCCAATATGAATACCCTGATAGGATTGGGAACTCTCACAGCCTATACGGCTAGTTTGGTGGCGCTACTATTCCCCCAAATGGGTTGGGAGTGCTTCTTTGATGAACCAGTGATGATGTTGGGCTTTATTCTACTGGGACGGACATTAGAGCAACAAGCTAGAGGAAAGGCCGCCGCAGCATTTAGGCAACTGCTAGCACTACAGCCACAGGTGGCACGATTGATTGCTAACCCAGAGAAAATTGGGCAAGTGAATGATGGAAACGGTTCGCACCCTAGCCAAGATGCCGTTATCGGGTCAGCTAGCATCGAGATTCCCGCAGAACAGGTACGAGTTGGTGAATGGTTAAAGATACTACCTGGTGATAAAGTCCCTGTTGATGGTGAAGTTCGCTTGGGGCAAACCACGGTGGATGAGTCGATGCTGACTGGGGAATCCGTACCTGTAATTAAACAACCGGGGGATATAGTAACAGCAGGTACTCTTAACCAATCGGGAGCGATCGCTATTCAGGCAACCCGTACAGGCAGCGATACAACTTTAGCTCATATTGTTGCCCTGGTAGAAGATGCCCAAACCCGTAAAGCACCTGTTCAGAAATTAGCAGATACAGTTGCTGGTTACTTTACCTACGGAGTCTTAACAGCAGCCTTCTTAACATTTATCTTTTGGTACTTTTTCGGTACACATATCTGGCCAGATCTCACCATATCAGGCGGCATGGACATTATGAGCCATACATCTCATAGTGTTCATCACTCATCACTTAGCCTTCATCACTCGCCACTGCTCATCAGCTTAAAATTAGCGATCGCAGTTATGGTAGTCGCTTGTCCTTGTGCTTTGGGGCTAGCTACACCAACAGCCATTCTCGTAGGTACTGGCTTGGGTGCGGAACGGGGTCTACTAATTAAAGGTGGCGACGTTTTAGAACGGGTACACCAGCTAGATACGATTGTCTTTGATAAAACAGGTACATTAACCACAGGTAATCCTACTGTGACTGATTGCCTGCTGATTGGGGAATTGGGCACAGAGGGAAAATCTCCCCAATCACTCCTGCAACTAGCCGCATCTGTAGAAAGCGGTACATACCATCCGCTCGCCAAAGCGATTCAACAGGAAGCTCAGCGGCAAGAGTTAGCCATTCCAGAAGCTGTAGACTTTCATACAGAACCAGGACTTGGTGTATCTGCTGTAGTGGATAATGCTAATGTACTGCTGGGTAATTGGGAATGGTTAAGCTGGCACGGAATTGCCATTAGCGACACTGCACAACAGTTGAGTCAAAGATTGGCGACAGAAGGCAAAACAGTTGTTTGTGTCGCGGTAGACGGGAATTTAACGGGAATTATTGCCGTTTGTGATACCCTCAGACCAGATGCTCAAGCCACAGTAGATCGGTTACTTCAGATGGGTTTCCGGGTAATGCTGCTAAGTGGCGATCGCTTAGAAGCAGCCAGCGCGATCGGTAAACAACTGGGGTTAGATAGTTCTGATGTGATGGCTGGTGTTCCCCCCAGTAAAAAAGCCGCCGCTATCCAAGAATTACAAACCAAATCGGCATCAGTTGTCGCAATGGTTGGAGATGGGATCAATGATGCTCCAGCTTTGTCTCAAGCAGATGTCGGAATTGCTTTATACTCCGGCACAGATGTAGCAATGGAAACTGCTGCTATTGTGCTGATGCGCGATCGCCTTAGCGACGTTGTAGAAGCAATTCACCTTAGCCGTGCCACTTTCAACAAAATCCGTCAGAATTTATTCTGGGCTTTTGCTTATAATACAATTGGTATCCCCTTAGCAGCGGGTGTTTTGTTACCCAGTTTGGGTTTTATACTTAGCCCCTCTGGTGCCGCCGCATTAATGGCCTTTAGCTCAGTTAGTGTTGTTAGTAATTCAGTTTTACTACGGCGTTTAGCTCATCGACCCTAAACTTTTCTCTTGGAGGTTAAGTTCTCAACTCAATCTCGCTCCTATCCTTGTTGGACAAACTAAAATCGTAGTCAGGAGTTAAGCATCTACCAAAGGCTGTTGAGAATCTTCCAAAAGTTAAACTAACAAGAGTAGAAAAGTCATTTTCTACTCTTTTGGGGAAATATGCAATTTAATGCTTATTAGAGCAGTACCAAAGACTGTAGTGCGTAAGAATGGCAGGAAACTATATTAAACAAAGCTTGATAACTCACAGTTCGACCAATGTTAGCAGCGATGCATCAATGGCACCAGAGACTAATGAAAGCCATCTTCTAATTATTGAAGACGATCAAGGTCGTAAGGAATTTACTCTGGAAAACCCCGTCTACTCCATCGGTAGAGATCGTGAGTGCAATATCCGTTTGGTGTCGCAGTTTGTCTCCCGCCGCCATGCCACATTGGTGAGATTACCACGAGAGCAGAATAGTCACAGCTATTATTATCGAATTGTCGATGGTGATGCTAAAGGCAAGCTCAGTTCTAACGGTCTGATGATTAATGGACGCAAAATGCCGTCCCACGATCTGAGAAATGAAGACGAAATTATTTTTGGGCCTCAGGTACGTGCTATCTATTACTTGCTACGTAACACCCAGCGTTCGGGTAATACAGATGCTAGTGAGTATGATATTACATTGATTAATCCTGGCATGACCGAGGATATAGAGGAACTCTAGAAGCAATAAGGGACTTTCAAATAAAAAATACCCAACACTGACGTACAAACCCTTAGATTCCTCTTCTCTTCGTGTCTTACCTAGTAGGAAGCCAAAGCTTCGCCAAATTGCCTATGCACCTTTTGTGGTAGCTTGCGGCCAACCTTTGAATAATTTATTGCTTGGAAATCGCTAAAATCATGAAATAAAAGGCGCTTGCTCAAGAAAAGTCAAGCCTTCTACATTGAGCAGAGACAATTACTATCAATATTGAACTTCTAGGCTAGTAGCTTGTCGTTAAATATAACGTCATCAAAATCTTGCTAAAGAAATTAATATCGTCGTGATTTCTTACAAAAAACATTGCTGGCAAAGCTGTATGGTCAAGACTTGAGTTAGCTTTGCCATTTAGCTAGCGACTATGGACGAACCAGATAAAAGTAGCAAAAGTTACCCTGCTAAACTTTCAATCAGATGCCAATGGCGGCTATGTTCAATCGCCTGCTTCACAAAGTCAAATACTTGTCGACAGTGATTATCAAGTTGGAGAGGTAGTTCCTCATTTTTAACCAAAATACTCAACCGAGTTTCTGTTTCCGTCGCTGTTGATTTATCAATCAGTACTTCCACCTTAACAAGCTTGGAAAAAGGGACAGTACCGGGAACTTCACGAGCCATAATGTAATCGGACTTGTAGTATTGAACATCCAAATCACAGTCTTGTAGCAGATCTACAAGCAACGGCTGAAGATGCTCAATAGGAACAGAAACAATAAATGAACAGGTATAGCGAGCCATAATAGCCCCACGCCTTGCAACACTCCGTCCATCCTATAATACCGAAGTATGTAAACTGCAAGTCTTTATAAATTCATTAAAGAAATCTAGTGCAAAATGTAGAATCAAATCTCTTTCACCCAAAAAAGAAGGAGGTACAAGCAGAAAATCTGATAAAAAACTTTAAAATAAAAGTTTGGGCGAGGAGTGCATCATGAAAGTAGCAATTGCTGGAGCAACAGGATTTGTGGGTAGCCGTTTGGTAGAACGACTCCATAAGGAAGGTAATAACGTGTTGGTGTTAACACGTAACACCGCCTTGGCCCAAAAAGCTTTTCCTTCTCAGGCTTTTCCTAATGTAGAAATTGTTGCCTATCAACCTACTACATCGGGTTCTTGGCAAGATGCGATTGCAGGTTGTGATGGTGTTGTTAACTTAGCCGGTGAACCCATCGCTGAGGAACGCTGGACACCAGAACACAAACAGAAAATTCTCAATAGCCGCAAGCTAGGTACACAAAAAATTGTAGAAGCAATAGTACAAGCTAACCCTAAACCAAAGGTGTTAGTCAACGCTTCAGCTATCGGCTACTACGGCACTAGTGAAACTGCTACCTTCGATGAAACCAGCCAGTCTGGAAATGATTTCCTTGCCGAAGTCTGTCAAGCTTGGGAAGCAGAAGCGAACAAAGTTAAAGATGCTAGTGTGCGACTAGTAATTCTGCGTTTTGGTATTATCCTAGGAATGGGTGGTGCTTTAGGTAAAATGATCCCTCCCTTCAAACTATTTGCCGGTGGGCCAATTGGTAGTGGTCGGCAGTGGTTTTCTTGGATTCACCTAGACGACTTAGTTAACCTGATTCTGCAAGCCTTAGCCAATCCAGGGATGGAAGGTGTATATAATGCTACGGCTCCCAACCCTGTGCGGATGGTAGATTTGAGCCAAACTATGGGGAAAGTCATGAATCGCCCCTCCTGGTTGCCAGTCCCGGCTTTTGCCCTAGAAGCACTCTTGGGAGACGGGGCAACAGTAGTTTTAGAAGGTCAACAAGTTCTACCCAAGCGCACTATGGCAGCAGGCTTTGAGTACCAATATCCTAATTTGCGATCGGCTTTAACACAAATTTTGAAATAGGTCATGGTTTATTGACTAATCAGCCTGGAATTTTTGGGAAATCCAATTGATCAGACCACTGAGAAGTGCGCCCCCCATGAGAATACCAATGGCTGGGTTAAACACAGGTTGCCACAGTGTATGCCATAAATCTAGTCCTAAATTTATACCTGAGGCATCACCAATTACTGCGATCGCAAACCAGCCAAAGCCAAACAAAACCAGAAATACATCTGCAACTAAAATAAAGTTGAGCCAGCCTAAAAATTTCTCTTTCATCAACTGTCGTGTTGTCAAATTCTTTAAAACTGCAAATTGCTGGTTAGGGTAATAGTTAGTTGTCCTTTGTTTCTAGCTAGTGACAACTAACTCTATTACCATTTAAGCGTCAAACAGCCAGCCTTTGACTTTTGCCAAACTCTGCCAATCTGGTTTTCTAGTTAAACCGTCTGCAATGCTGTTTTTGATTTCGTCTTCCCATTCTTGATTTACAAAAATTAACTGTTGGGCGAAATCGATGTGTTCCCGCAAACCTTTTTGCCCGGTTTCCAGCATGGCGACGGCAAGATTAATTCTGGCTTGTGGGTCTTGGGGATTGAGCTTTACTGCTTTCTGTGCGGCTTTATAAGCTAAGTTGCCTTTGTTATCCAGCAGATACAACCAAGCCAAACAAGTCCAAGCAGAACTGCTTTTAGGAGCGCGATCGCATACTTCTTTAAAAACAGGAATTAAAGAAGCTGCACTTTCCCCAGCTTTATAGCGTTCTAAACCTGTATCAAACAGGGATTCAACCGTATTAGTCATTGGTCATTAGTCATTTGTCATTTGTCATGTCTTACAAAGTTCTGATGCCTGCGGCAAGCCGCTACTCTACGAGAACGACCTCGTCGAACGCATCTACGGAGGAAACCCCCGCAACACAGTGGCTCGACTTTGCGCTTTGTCATTGGTCATTAGCAATTTAACAACTGACCCCTGACAAAGGACAATCTTACACTCCAAATGACTTTCCGCAACCACAGGTTTGGTTAGCGTTGGGATTAGTGAATTGAAAGCCGCCGCCAATCATGGCATCGCTGTAATCAAGCATTAAGCCATAGAGGTATAATAAGCTTTTGCGATCGCTAACAATTTTGAAGCCATCATAGTCAAAAACTTCATCCTGGGGGGTGATCTTGCTGGAGTCTTCAAAGTCCATCATGTAAGACATCCCAGAGCAGCCACCTTGCCTAACACCTACCCGCAAGCATAAATCTTTACCTTGCTTGTCACGTAGCGATTTTACTTGAAGTAATGCAGCTTCGCTCAACTGAATTCCGCGTTGTTGCGGTTGAATTGCTTGTGTCATCTGCTGTTCAACTCCTTAATTGGTTTAACCAGTAGTCTCGGCTTGTAATTGGTGTTTTTGTATCTATTCTAGCGATGTTGATGTCCCTGGTTGCCAAATTGTAAAGACTCCGTCAAAAGCGGCTAAATATTTTTATTCTAGAATTGAGAGATTAGGTGCGTTTTGAGATTCGCTATTTTTGGAGATTCAGCCTTGTGGCAGCCTGAATCGCAACCAATCTTCAGGTATAGCTAGGAAAATTTTATCCAAGGCTAACCATTCCCAAAAATTGACGAAGAAACTGCTTCTTTTAATTAACTTACTCTATGACAAGTTTTAATCGCTCTACCAGTCGTCGGTTGAAGAAATTATCCCAGATTCCTTCTGTATGGGAGGGCGATCGCCGTCCGTTGTCATCATCACAAACTCAGCCAAGAGACGCAGAGGGCAAGGGTGATTGCATACTGTGGGTGGATGGCTCTCAAGGTATTGTCAGAGGTATGGATGTTGTCGCACCTGACACTGGCCCCGAAGCAGTGGTTCGCACTCTCATGCGGGCGATGGAGCATCCCCATAGTCCTGCTAAACCTGCTCGACCGCAAAGAATTGTCGTCCGCGATCGCGAGATTCAATTTTATCTGCGTGGGGTGCTGCAAGACTTAGATATTGTCATTGACTACTCACCAGAACTGCCTTTAATTAACGAGCTGTTTCGCTCTTTTGGCGAAATTCTCGATAGCCAAACTCCCGATTTACCCCCCCAGTATGCCCAAGCGTTACAAGAAAAGGCATTCGCCATTTGGCAAGCATCTCCGTGGGAGTTTTTAGAAGAACAACAAATTTTGTCCATAGAGATTAATAAGTGGGATGTGGGTAAACTCTATGCCTCAGTCATGGGAATGCTGGGGATGGAATATGGAATTTTGTTGTATCGTTCCGAAGATTCCCTCAAGCAGTTTCGCGCCGCCGTCTTAAGAGATGAGGATTCACAAGGACGTTTAGAAGAAGCATTCCTCAAACAAGATTGTCTGTTTCTTACTTTTGAGCGTAGTGATGAAACAGATGAATTTGACGATGATGATGGTGATTTAGCCGATCTGCCGTTATCCGACATTGACCCTACCTTTGGTAATATCCATCCTTTAGAAGGACTGCGGTCTGTTTTGTATGACGAAGAAGCACTTGTGGTTTTTGTAGCTTTAGAGAGCTTGAACCGCTTTATCCGCGATCATCGTCGTCAACTTTATGGAGACTCATTCCCTAGCCTGAACCATCGCTATCGGATTACGCTTCCTCAGTGCAATGAAGCAACTAAAACAGTATCTGTGACTGTCTCTACCATGCCAGAATTGGCAGCGGAATTAGAGGAAATGGCAGGCTTAGATATCGAGGATGGTGAGATAGAAGAATCTTCCTCGGTGTTCCGTTCCTTGAGAGATGATTTGATCCCAGAAGACTCTTTTCTTAGTTTGGGAGTAGTCTCTTGGGAGATGCTGGAGTATTTACGTCAAGGCGTTACCTATCATCCTGTTGGTGAAATTCAACAAGTAGGTGATGGGTTGCCAGTAATTTTAATTCAAACTTCTCGTCCTAGGGGTAAGACAGTTATTGAACATTTAGAAGCCGCTGGGGGATTGAACGCAATTTGCTTTAATCCTGGTGCCGATCCCTTTGATGGCAATAACTATGATTTGGGTTTATTACAAACTCACAATGGTGAATTGTTCCTATTTGGTGAATTTTTAGATAACGATCCCATTCATGTAGAAGCCCGAAAAAAATGGAATCAGCGGTGTCAAAATACCGAGGGCTACTGTGGTTTAATCATTGCTAAAGGATTGACAGGAGCGGCTCGTGGCAACCCACAATTACGAGATATGATGGCTCTGTTTGAAGCGCGATCGCTTTCTCCAAAAGATTTAGGTCTTGGTACTCTGCAACTCGTACCTCAACTTCAATTTGAATAGTACTGCCCCAAACGGGGATCAAAGCTTGCTGAACAATATCATATAGCCTGCATTCAGCAATGGCTAAACTATTGCTTCTTTGCCAGTTATACCAATTCAATAAAATTATGCGACAGATGCGTAGATGCGTAGGTTAGGTTGAACAGACGGGTGAGACAGTTCACGCCAGTCGCTTCAAGTCTGGCGACCGAACGCGCCGGCTCCTTTATGCCAGAGAACCTGTCCACCGGACTGGCTCACCGCTATGCTAACAGCAGTCGCTCATGGAGGAAACCCTACCGCTGCGCTGGTTTCACCACACGTGACTGGCTCCTCCTAAAAACTCTAACCTTGGTGCTGCCCTAGAGGAAAAGTCTATTGACTACCGCGCAGCGGTACTAGTTACTTGCTTAAAACTTTATGAAGTAACTATATTCTTATATTTTTATAGTGACTATTAGGGCTAATTAAAATGTATAAATTAGCACAATAAATAAAATTTTTATAGATGGTAGGGTTAGCTTAAATTAAGCCAACTTGTTTCAATATCTGCCTTTTTTTTAATTCAGAATTCTATTATTTATGAATTTTATTCATTAAAAGTTTAGCAGATCAAAGGCTACTTTATAATTCTTTTATAAAGCTAGATGAATACTGTTAATTAACACTTGAATAAAGATTATTTAAATTTTAGCCAAAATGGCAATAATAAATGCACTTAAAAAATATTGAGGTGTACAATATTTTTTATACAGTGATGGTTATTTGCATCATGTTTGAATAGCAAGCTGAAAATGCTTTGATAGTTAGAGTACCTATCTGGAATTAAAATTTGATTCCATCAGTAGCTCTAGGTTGATCTATAAGTTGAATCTACCACATCTCTAGTACGCTAGTAATTGAGAAAATGAGCAATCAGAGACCCAAAATTAATGATTGAAAATATTCATTTATTCAAGAGACCTACTGAAATATATAAATTGGTGGAAATTTAAAAAATTTCTAGCAATTATAGATGAATTGTGCAGATTTGAATAGCATTAACAGATGTTGCTTTTCTGTCAGAATAATGATTGATGAAAGAGACTGCTTGCATCAGAAGATAGTAACAGTCTAATAAATAACAGTGTCAAAGCTCTTAGAGGATGCGAAAACCAAAATTACCAAAGCCTTACTCTCCAAAAAATCTGAATTTAAGAGTATGAAGTTTGATGACTTTAACATGAAGAAGTGCGAAAACTCTTCCTCCTCCGGAGACGTAGCTAGTTAGTGTGAACTTTACCACGAGCGATCGCAAACTACACATGCTACTAAAACATCTTTACAAGCCAGCATTTAACAATAATGATATTCACACTCTTGATTGTTAGATGTTGTGGTATTATGTTCTCTCCAGAGTTTTGTAGCGAACTGAGTATAGAGAGAAAGAGAAATGCTTTTGATAAAGAAAAATCTGGGTAATCTTTATTTAGTTAACAGCATGGATACCCATTGATTTTGAAAACTTAACAGTCAGCTTTTAGCCGCGATACTTTTGCCGATGAAAATTAGTTTCACGGCAAGTGTGCGCTATTTTCCCTGTCACAACAGTAACAAATGAATCATACCTTTTATATTTTATTGGAAAATGAACAACCTTTGAGAAAACTCGCATTTTTAATATTAATGGCATTGCTTGTTTCCTGAAACTAATTCCAAGAATATTAGCTTTTTGTTCTGGAAGTTAGATGTGTTTGATGATGTTAATATATAGCAACTAGCATGATAATGACAAATAAAAAGTGGGCCGTAAAACGTATAACAGTTAATCTCGCAGCACAAGAAGCTGAAAAACTGGAACAATATTGTCAGCAGACTGGTAGACCAGCAACCGATGTCATTCGGGAACTGATTAGAGGTTTACCTGTCTCTGAAGATACTAGAGAACTCAGCAAGTAGGAAGGTGTTTGCCAACAATACTTTAAATACTTGTTTTAATTCAGTTGTTACAAAGTAAGTACTGAGTAACTCAATGCCTAGACTTGAGCTATTTTATGAGGTATTACTCGTTACTGAAAACTCTTGGCAGACCAGAGTATGTAATAGAACACCCTTATACCTCCATAGTGCTAATCGACTGAATATTGAGTAGCAAATTCCGACACCAAGACAGTTACAATCTGTAAAGAAACTGAAAAGGAACGACGGAATGCGCGTTGCAATCGTAGGTGCGGGACTGGCAGGGCTAGCAACTGCCGTAGATTTAGCTGATGCTGGCTGTGAAGTACAGATTTTTGAGTCCCGTCCATTTGTTGGTGGAAAAGTTAGTAGTTGGGTAGATGGCGATGGCAACCATATTGAAATGGGGTTGCACGTGTTTTTTGGCTGCTACTATCAGCTATTTGACTTGATGAAGAAGGTAGGGGCGTTAGATAATCTACGCCTTAAAGAACATACCCACACTTTTATCAACAAAGGAGGGCGCACCGGTGCTTTAGATTTTCGTTTCTTCACTGGTGCGCCTTTTAATGGGTTAAAGGCATTTTTTACTACTTCTCAACTATCATTACAGGATAAATTGCAAAATGCGATCGCCCTAGGCACTAGCCCCATCGTTCGGGGTTTGGTGGACTTTGATAGGGCGATGAAAACCATTCGTGACTTAGATAAAATCAGCTTTGCTGACTGGTTTCGCAGTCACGGTGGTAATGAAGGTAGCATTAAGCGGATGTGGAACCCTATCGCTTACGCCTTGGGATTTATTGATTGCGAAAACATTTCCGCCCGTTGTATGTTGACAATCTTTCAGTTTTTTGCAGTTAAGACTGAAGCCTCAATAATGCGGATGCTGGAAGGTTCCCCACATGAATACCTGCACAAACCCATCTTGGAATATTTGGCAGCTAGAGGCACTCAAGTTTACACCCGTCGGCAAGTGCGGGAAATTCAGTTTGCAGAACAAGGGGAACAAACCCAGGTTACGGGTATAGTGGTTGCCCAAGGTGATACAGAAGAAGTAATTACTGCTGATGCCTACGTCTTTGCCTGTGATGTACCTGGGATTCAACGCATCATACCTCAACAGTGGCGTAAGTGGTCAGAATTTGACAACATCTACAAACTAGATGCCGTGCCCGTTGCCACAGTACAGCTAAGGTTTGATGGTTGGGTAACAGAACTACAAGATGGAGAGCAACGCAAGCAGCTAAATCATGCAGCGGGTATAGATAACTTGCTCTACACCGCCGATGCTGATTTCTCATGCTTTGCAGATTTGGCGTTAGCTAGCCCTGCTGATTATTATCGCCCAGGACAGGGTTCTTTGTTGCAGTTAGTGCTAACACCGGGAGATCCGTTTATCAAACAAAGCAATGAAGCGATCGCCCAGCACGTTCTTGGGCAAGTGCATGAACTCTTCCCCTCGTCACGAGAGTTAAATATGACTTGGTACAACGTAGTAAAACTTGCCCAGTCTCTTTACCGAGAAGCACCAGGGATGGATGTGTACCGTCCCAACCAAAAGACACCAGTTCCTAATTTCTTTTTGGCAGGGAGTTATACTCAGCAAGACTATATCGATAGCATGGAGGGAGCAACAATTTCCGGGCGACGTGCGGCAAAAGTGATTTTGGAAAATTTGAAGCAATAAGAACCGCGCGAGGCGATAGAGGACGTAGAGGAAGGAAACAAAATGTCAGACTGGCTAGAGCATAGTGTACAGGTCGAGGTTGAGGCTCCTATTGATTTAGTATGGAGTCTCTGGTCTGATTTGGAGCAAATGCCCAAATGGATGAAGTGGATTGATTCTGTGAAAATATCGCCTGACGATCCAGAGATATCTATTTGGAAGCTGAGTACTGGCGGTCTGGATTTTACCTGGAAATCCCGGATTCTCAAAGTTATACCCAATCAGATTATCCAATGGGAATCGATTGATGGCTTGCCAAATCAAGGCGCGATTCGCTTTTACGATCGCCACGGTAGTAGTATTGTCAAAATGACTATTTCCTACGCTATCCCTGGCTTTCTTGGCAAAATTATGGATAACTTGTTTTTGGGGAGAGTTGTTGAGTCAACAATTCAAGCCGATTTAGAAAGGTTTCGACAATACGCCCTCAATAAGTAATAGCTAACAGGAATTTGCTACTGAAAAATCAGGATATTTTGCTATTTAAAAGCCTGCTTGTGCAGGCTTTTATTGTGTATGGAATACTTAAAATTGTTTTGTGATTTACTGAGGAAGTGACAACACCCAATCTTTCAAAAGAGAGTTTACTTGCTCTGGTATTTCATCATGGGGACAATGACCTGCCATGAGAAAATGTTCTTGCAGTTGTGGATAATATTGGCGAAACTTCTGGGAACGCTCTCTAGCATTCATCCAAGGGTCAGCTTCTCCCCATAATAACAATAAACCACAAGTTAATTGCTTTAGCAGTACATCCACTTTTTCTCCTTGGGGACTACTAAACACGGAGACAAATACATCGAATGCGCCTGCATCATAAGCAGGCCGATAAATTTCTTCTATCAATTGGTCTGTAATTGCACTCTTATCCAAATAAACTTTTTCTAGGGTTTGGCGAATTACCCAACGCTGTCGCACGTATTGAAATAATAAAAACTGCGCTAAAGGTTGCTGAAACATCCACTTCACGCTTTCACCCAGCAACTTTTGCAATCCCGATTCTTGTTTGGGAGGCTGAATTTGTGTTTGCAAAGCTTCAGGTTCAGATGTTGGCTGTTCGTTAAAGGGCCCCGCACTATTTAACAAGACTACCCCAGCAGCACTATCAGGCCGTTGTGCTGCAACACACAAGGAAGCATAGCCACCAAGGGAGTTACCTACTAAAACTGCTTTTTGACCAATAATTTCACTGATAAAGTCGTAAAGTTGGTCACGCCACAAGTCACCACCGTACTGCAATTTAGGTTTGGCTGAACGTCCAAATCCTAATAAATCAATTGCAAATACTTGAAAATCTTGGCTTAGTTCTGTAATGTTTTTGCGCCAGTGGTCTGTAGAAGCACCAAATCCATGTACTAATAACAAAGGCGGACGTTGCGGATGTTGTTCTCCGGCTCGTACATAGTAAACTTTATGCCCTCGCCACTGCCAGTATTGTCCAGGAATTGGGGTTGTAGAGGGGGCTGTAATTGCCTGCATGATTCTAAAGAAATGTGAAGTAGCTTTTAATCATTGTAATCCAGTAACTAGGTTCGGTTTAAGGTCGGGAAAACCAACATTAACCATCAACTTTTTAGGTTTAGTTAGCCTACAGTCAAATAGGTTTATTGTGTAATATTTATTACATAGATTCATTGCTATCAAATATTGGATAAATAAAGTTAAAAATTAATATTTAGTATTAGTTTTGTTCATCTTCAATCGAACATTTGAGCTTATATATGCTATAAAAATTGGCTGGCATTTTATCTTCTATTAGTTCGCATAAAAAAACATTTTTTATTCGACGCTAGTTGTCTATGTAAAAAAGCTTACATTAGCAAAGTTGATATAAAATCAAGGCTTACTTAACCTTTGCTTAACCTCATGTTAATTAATTACAAAGAATCTAGTTAGTGACAGCAATGTCAAAATTAATTTGGAAAAATTCCTTTGATAAATAAGCAGAAAATAATCAAAATACTAATTAATTTTATAAATAAAAAATTTTTAAATATTTGCAGGCTAATAAATAGTTATTAATTTTCAATTAGTCTTAAAAGATTGAAAATATATTTACTATACCTGAATCAACCACAATTTAACTCTTATAAATCTTCTGTGTAAAACATAAAATAATCTATCAATCTGAGCGATATAAAGTAGAAGCTTTATCTATATTTTCCAAAATTTTTCTCTGAATAAATTAATATGGTCAAAGCTAAACAGATAACTACAGCTATTAACTTGAGTGACCCCCAATATTACTTTAATCGAGAGTTAAGTTGGTTAGAATTTAATCGGCGGGTTTTACATGAAGCGTTGGATCTGCGTACACCCTTATTAGAAAGACTAAAATTTACTGCCATCTTCAGTTCTAATTTAGATGAATATTTCATGATTCGCGTAGCAATTCTCAAAGAGCAAGTCCAAGCGCAGGTAAGTAAACGAACGCCAGATGGTTTGACTCCACAAGAACAATTAGAAGCGATCGCACAAGTATTGCGTCCAATGGTAATGCAGCAGCATCACCACTTTGAGCAGGTGCTGCGTTCAGAAATGGCATCTAATGGGATTTATCTGCTCAATTACACAGATATCAGTTTAGAACAGCGTTCTTACCTACAAAACTTATTTAAACAGCGAATTTTTCCAGTTCTGACACCCTTAGCAGTAGATCCTAGCCATCCCTTCCCGCGAATGGCTAATCTCAGCATCAATTTGGCAGTAGTTGTCAAAGATCCAACCACAGAAAAACAAAAGTTTGCTAAAGTCAAAGTGCCAGATATTCTGCCGCGATTTATTGAGTTACCTCAAGATTTAGAACCACAAAATGGCACAGTAAATCATTGGATGGGTGTACCAATAGAACAGGTAGTTGCGCACAATCTAGAAACCTTATTTCCTGGCATGGTTGTGCAAGAATATCATCTATTTCGACTCACTCGTAAGGCAGATTTAGCAGTAGCCAAAGAAGAAGCAGATGACTTACTATTAGCAATTCAGCAGGAGTTACGTGGGCGACATTTTCGCGGTTGTGTAGTCCGATTAGAAATTCAACCTTCAATGCCTGAGTATGTGCGACAAATGTTATGCCCAGAAATGGAACTGACTGAGAATGATGTTTATGAAATAGATGGACTGTTAAATTTAAAGGATTTAATGTCGTTCATGGCTTTGCAATTACCAGAATTGAAAGATCCACCTTGGACGCCAATAATTCCACCTCGGCTACATGATATTCATCAATCCAAACAAATAACTAAATTAAAAAAAGCAGCAGCAAGAGAAAATATTTTCTCGATAATTCAACAAAATGATTTGTTAGTACATCATCCCTACGAATCTTTTACCGCCTCTGTAGAGGAATTTATCGCGCAAGCGGCGTGTGATGCTCATGTACTGGCAATTAAAATGACACTTTATCGTTGTTCTGGAGATTCGGAGATTTTTCAATCTTTGATTGCAGCAGCAGAAAGTGGCAAGCAAGTTACAGTTCTTGTAGAATTAAAAGCCCGTTTTGATGAAGAAAATAACATTACCTGGGCGCAAATATTAGAAAAGTCAGGAATTCATGTTGTATATGGCTTGATAGGGCTGAAAACTCACACCAAAATTGTCTTGGTGGTGCGTCGAGAAGGAGAAAAACTTCGTCGCTATGTTCATATTGGCACTGGCAACTACAATCCGAAAACAGCAAAGTTATACACCGATTTAGGACTTTTTACTTGTCGAGAAGACATAGGTGCAGATTTAACTGATTTATTTAATTATTTAACTGGCTATGCCTATCAGCCTTGTTACCGCAAGCTGCTAGTATCACCTGTAAGTATGCGCGATCGCACGATCGCCTTGATTCGCCGCGAAATTGAACACTGCAAAAATGGGAAAACAGGCCGAATCGTTGCCAAAATGAATTCTCTGGTAGATCCGCAAATTATTACCAGCCTCTACGCCGCATCGCAATCGGGAGTCCAAATTGATCTAATTGTTCGCGGTACGTGCTGTTTGCGTCCGGGAGTACCAGAAATCAGCGAAAACATCCGCGTCATCAGCATTATTGGCCGCTTTTTAGAGCACTCTCGGATCTTTCACTTCCACAATAACGGGCAAAATGAAGTGTACATCGGTAGTGCGGATTGGATGCCGCGCAACTTAGATCGACGGGTAGAAGCTGTAACACCAGTGGAAGATCCCAAAATTTCGCAAACTTTACAAGACATTTTGGAGATTATGCTGGCAGACAATCGCCAAGCTTGGGATCTGCAATCCGATGGTTCCTATATCCAACGTCGCCCCCGTAAGCATGAGCCAGAACGCAGTAGCCAAAATACGCTGATGGAAATTCTGCAATCATTTAAAAGAGATGTCTAAATAATGCCACCAAAGTTGTGATAAATTGCCCAGAGGCGAGAAGTCACTGGCTGACAAAGTATGTTGCAGATTACAGGCAAAACTAAACTTTTAGGAGTGATTGGGCATCCGGTGGAACATTCCTTATCACCAGTGATGCACAATGCAGCGATCGCTCAATTGGGATTAGATTATGTTTATCTTCCTTTTCCTATAGCACCAGAGAATTTAGAAATAGCAATCGCAGGTTTTGCGGCTGTTGGGGTTGTTGGTTTTAGTGTCACTATCCCTCACAAACAGGCAATTATGCCATTGTTAGCAGAAATTACCCCCATTGCCCAAGCTATCGGCGCAGTGAATACTGTTAGTCGTCAAGATAACAAATGGGTAGGTACAAACACAGATATAGAAGGATTTATCGCCCCTTTGCAAACCACATATCACCAAGATTGGAGCCAGAAAGCAGCGGTAATTTTAGGTAACGGCGGCGCGGCGAGAGCAGTTGTTGCAGGTTGTCACCAACTAGGATTTGCCGAGATTCACGTTGTAGGGCGCAGTCAGCAGAGATTAGAAGAATTTTATGCTAGTTGGGATGATTCTTCACTAGCCACAAATTTGCAAGTTCATACATGGGATAAATTAGGGAAACTGATTCCCCAAGGAAATTTGTTAGTCAATACAACTCCAATAGGAATGTATCCCAAAGTTGATGAATCGCCTTTGAGTGCGGCGGAAATAGCCAAGTTACCAACAGGAGCGATCGCTTACGATTTGATATATATTCCTCAACCGACGCAGTTTCTCCAAATCGCCCAGGAAAAAGGTGCAATAGCGATCGATGGTTTAGAAATGCTAGTTCAACAAGGTGCGGCCGCCTTAAAAATCTGGTTACAGCAAGAAACTGTACCTGTAGATGTAATGCGTCAAGCACTGCAAAATCATCTAGGTTTAGGGTGATAGAGAATAGACTGCCTTAAAAATGAGCAATGGGCAATGGGCATTGGGCATTGGGCATTGGGCATGGAAAGATTGATTTTTATTGTCCCTTGTAAGCGCAGGTCATGGAGTCTCTTGCAAAAATAGGAATAGCAAGAAAAGGAACCACAGATGTACACCGATATTTATCTGTGTTTATCTGTGGTTTGATATCCAAAAAATCAATTTATGCGAGAGGTTGAAATTCCTACGTCTTAAATTGCTCATCCACAGGAATTTTATAACCATCAGCAAGGCGATTAGTCATGTTCGCGGTAGCAACGATCGCCAAAAGTTCACCAAACATAGTATCGCTCATCCCCTTAGCACGCCCTGATGCTGAGTGTGAGGCAATGCAATAATCACAGCCATTTGTCACACTCACGGCGATGTAAATGAGTTCGCGCATTAGCGGATCGATCTCACCAGGGCTAGTCATCACTTCCTTGACTGCTTGCCAAGTGCGTTGCAGAGTCGGAGGATGGTTGGCGATCGCTTTCCAAAAATTGTTGATATATTCAGTCTGTCGTGTGGTGCGGATATCATCATATACCGCCTGGACTTCATCGCTGGCTTGTTCGTATTCGATTAGGTTTGTCATTTGTCATTTGTCATTTGTAATTGGGCATTGGGCATTGGGCATGGGGCAAGGGGCATTGGTCATTTGTTATTTCCCCCTTGTCCTCATTGTCCTCCCTGTCTCCCTCATCTCCCTCTGCGCCCTACCCCTCTGCCTCTTCCCCTATCCCCTAGCTTCTAAAACTGAGCGGTAGCGACCGAGAGCGATTAAAGGGAAATACTGTTGATAGAGGTGATATTTCAGATAGAAATGGCAGGGGAAGCCTGTACCTGTAAAGTACGCCTCGAACCAAGTACCATCTGGCTTTTGGTTTGCTAAAAGGTAGCTGATTCCTTTTTCAATGGCATCATGAGCGAATTTGCCAGTGGATTCACCTGCGGCGATTAGTCCAATTAAAGCCCAAGCTGTTTGGGATGCTGTACTAGTTCCTTGTCCTTTAAGGCTAGGATCGTTATATGTGAGGCAAGTTTCGCCCCAAC
Organism: Aulosira sp. ZfuVER01; assembly: GCA_034530615.2. Lineage (GTDB taxonomy): Bacteria > Cyanobacteriota > Cyanobacteriia > Cyanobacteriales > Nostocaceae > Aulosira. The sequence continues at coordinate 51,842 of JAVRCV020000051.1, read as the reverse complement.
CACCGTCAGGATTTTGGCAGCTAACTAGCCAAGCGGCTCCCCGTTCGATACTCTTTTGCTGAGTTTGCGGCGCAACTAAGGCTAAGGCTGAAATAACGCCACTAGTACCATAAATATAATTTACTCCCCAACGACCAAACCAACAGCCTTCTGATTCTTGTTCGCGGAGAATATAAGCGATCGCTTTCTCAAAGTTTTGATTATCTATTGATAGGTCACAAGCACCCAGCATTTCTAGTACCCTGGCAGTGACATCTGCTGTGTTCGGGTCGATCATGGCTTTCAAATCGCCGTAGGGTATAGCGTTGAGCCAATCTTGATCGTTGTCAAGGTCAAAAGCTGCCCAACCACCTGGTTTACACTGCATAGTCGCAATCCAGTTTAAGGCGCGGGCGATCGCAGCTTGCTTTAATTTTTCATTGGGGAGTTTCGCCTGATGTAGCGCCATTACCACAACAGCAGAATCGTCTACGTCTGGGTAAAAGCGATTGTCAAACTCAAATGCCCAAGCACCTGGTTTTCCTTGGCGATTTTTGACATACCAATCTCCATAGTCGAGAATTTGCTTGTCGATTAACCATTCTCCCGCCTGCACGATCGCGGGATGATCTGGGGCAAAACCAGAATCTACTAAGGCACGAATTGCCCAGGCTGTATCCCAAACTGGTGAAACACAAGGCTGGACGCAGTAGCTATCTGCGGTTTCAATGGCAAAGTTATCGACTGCTTTTAATCCCCGTTCTACAATTGGGTCGGCTGGGTCATAACCCAAACAGCGCAAGGCTAACAGGGAATTGAGCATGGCCGGAATAATTCCACCCCAGTCACCTGTAGCTTCTTGCCGATCTAAAATCCATTTTTCTGCGGCTTTGATGCTTTCTTCACGGAAGGGAACTAAATTCAAGCTTTCTGCCAACTTGAATCCTCGATCGAGGGTGATGAATAAATCTGTCCAATCGCCACTCCGGGGTAATTCCCACTGGACGCGATCGCGACCTTCAGCATACAGTTCGTCTAGGTTGATGGCTGGGTCAATCAGATAAACAGGTTTACTGTCACAGACAATCAACAGCGGTACAGTACTCGATCTCGCCCAACTCGACATTTCATAGATGTTGACGGGGAAAGCATTAGGCAAAAGCATAATCCAGGGTGGTAGGGAGGGAATACCGCGCCAGTCATAGCAGCCAATGAGAGCTAGGTGTAACTTAGTAAAGATGCGAGTTTTACTGATGCCACCACGTTGGAGAATAAAAGCTTTAGCCTTGAGCATTGCGGGATCGCTAGCTGGCACACCCAGGAGTCTCAAAGCCATGTAAGCTTCCACCGAAGTACTCAGTTCTCCCCCATCCCCATAGAACAGTTCCCAACCTCCATGCTGGCGTTGTTGATGACGCAGGTAGGTTTCCACTTTGTGTAAGGGTCTGGTGCTATCTGTGCCCCAAATTTTATGCAGTAGAACAGCTTCAGCAGTAATAGTGACATTAGATTCTAACTCTGCCCACCAGTAACCTGATGAATTTTGAATTGACAGCAGATGTTTTTGGCTGGCTGCGATCGCCGCTGCGACTTGATTGACTGTTACCCTGTCTTGAGTTTGCATCGAAATACTATTTCACCTCAACACCACAACGGTGAAAAATATTTTCCCATAATCAGCAGACATAGTATTCTGTCTGAGACATTGAGAATGGGCAATAGGTCATGGCGGCATTTGTATTAGCACTCACAGTTTTATCTTTATTAATTTGGATAGGATTACTGAGTTTTCGGGGGCAGTTTTGGCGATCTGACCAGAAATTAGAAGCAAAAGAAATCCCCTTATTATCTTTGCCGAGGATTTGTGTGGTAATTCCAGCGCGTAACGAAGCCGAATTGCTACCACTCACCCTGCGATCGCTTTTACTTCAAGACTATCCTGGTGATTTTAACGTTTTTTTGGTAGACGATCGCAGCACCGACGGGACAGCCGATTTTGCTCAAGGAGTTGCTTGCGCCTTAAATCAACCCGAAAAACTGCATATTATTTCCGGCAAATCCTTACCTCCTGGCTGGAGTGGCAAACTCTGGGCTGTTGAGCAAGGTATTCAAATAGCTAATGAGTTTACACCTGATTATTTTTTACTTACAGATGCAGATATTGAACATGACTTGGGTAGTCTCCGCCGATTAGTAGCGAAAGCTGAACAAGAAGATTTAGATTTAGTTTCAGTGATGGTGCGGCTCAGATGTGAAAATTTTTGGGAAAAACTTTTGATTCCGGCTTTCGTGTTTTTCTTTCAAAAACTCTATCCTTTCCGCTGGGTTAATCATCCCAAAAACCCCACCGCCGCTGCTGCTGGCGGATCTATTTTAATTCGCAAACAAGCACTTGAGCGTATTGGTGGAATTGCAGCGATTCGCCAAGCTTTAATTGATGATTGTGCCTTAGCTCATGCAGTCAAGTTAGGCAAAAATGGTAGAGGACATATTTGGCTAGGATTAAGTACTTTAACTCGGAGTTTACGTCCTTATACCAGCCTAGATACAGTATGGGATATGGTGGCGCGTACTGCTTACACCCAACTCAATTATTCACCTTTGCTATTAGTTGGCACAGTCTTAGCGATGACTTTAATTTATTTAATTCCACCAATAGCTGCTATCTTAGGGGGTTTAACAGGGAATTGGGCGATCGCTCTTGTGAGTTTATCAGCTTGGTTGTTAATGACCTTAGCTTACTTTCCTACTATCCGCTTTTATAAATGTCCTACCTGGCTAGCGTTTTGCTTACCCGCGATCGCCTTTCTTTATACATTAATGACCATAGATTCAGCTATACGTCACTGGCAAGGACGCGGTGGTGCTTGGAAAGGTCGCGTTTACCCTGGTTGACCCCAGATAATTCGTAATTCGTAATTCGTAATTTGTAATTCATGAATTTTCAATTACCAATTAGTAATTCTATTGGTAATTCTATTGGTAATTCTCATTAATCTTCACAGGTAAGCCGTATTGCTATCACGCTTATGATAGCGATATTGCTGTCCTTTATTGCCAAATTTTTTGCATATTTAATATAAATCCAGGTAAGACATCTTCTGCGGCAAAAGTTTGAGGAGCTTGTAAAATTTCAACTTTTTGATTAGGACGATATATTTCTAATTCTTGCTTTTTTCGATTAATCAATAAACCTAAACGACAGCCATTATCTAAATACTCTTGCATCTTTTCTTGAACTTTTGGCAATCTGTCTGATGGTGAAAGTATTTCAATTACAAAATCAGGACATAGAGGAATAAATTTCTCTCTTTGTTCTTTAGTTAAAGAATTCCAACGACTTTTCTCAACCCAAGACACATCAGGAGAACGGTCAGCCCCATTTGGTAAAGTAAATCCCGTAGAAGAATCAAAAACTTCTCCCAGCTGGTTTTCTTCATTCCATAGCCACAGTTGTGCATTAATAGTAGAATTTCTTTTTCCCGTTTCTCCTCCAGTAGGCGGCATGATAATTAGTTCTCCGGCGGCATTACGTTCTAGCTTTAAATCAGGGTTATCTTGACACAGCTGATAAAACTCTTCTGAAGTCAGTTTAATTACAGAATTGAGGTTTAATGTAAGTGGCGTCATAAGGGTAGTTCCCGTTTTTTGTTCACCGACTGCACTGCACATCCATAAATTTATTTTCTGCCAGAAAACACAAGAAGGGGCTGATATTAACTAGAAAATAATAACGCGGTTACTTCCTCTAATACTTTCAATCCTTGTAAGGAACCTCGAATTAAACGGGTAGCCGCAATAGGTTGTCGAAGTAATGTTAATGTTAGGGGTAAAGGCTTCAGGGAACCATCAGGGCTGATTGCCGATGTCAGGTCAGGGATATCATGTTGACAATCATCGCTGACTACACGCAACATTGCTACTGATGCCCCCACTTGATGGAAAAACTCTAAAACTGCAAATCCTTCCATATCTACAACATCAGCTCCTAGAGTCTCACCAAGTTGGCGTTTTTCCACAGCGGAACAAAGCACGCGATCGCTTGTTAGTCCCTTAACTAAATCGAGTGCTGAGATATGAGTTTTGAGTGCTGAGTACAACTGTGCTGTGAAAGTGCCATTGCACTCGCGCACATTCCCCTGATAAACACAGTTTTCATACAACACGATTTTTCCTACAGGGTAGCTGGGGGATAAACTACCACACAAACCCATCAATAGCACTTTCGCTTGTGGTTGATTCCGCAACCTTCCATCCTGTTGCAATTTGTGCAGATATGCGCTTAGAGCTTTTACACCCACGGGAATAGGAACTACAGTGGTATTTGAGCTAGTGACACGGGTTAAGCCACGACTCACAGCTTTATACTCTGCTCCTTGGGGTACAAGAATTAGTTGGATGTCTGTCATTTGTTATTAGTCATTGGTCAAGCTCAGATTTTCAAGGCTAAAAGCCTCATTAACGGAGCTAAAAGCCTCATTAACAGAGCTAAAAGCCTCGTTCACGGAGCTAAAAGCCTCATTAATGGAGCTAAAAGACTCATTAATGGAGCTAAAAGCCTCGTCAACGGAGCTAAAAGACTCGTTCACGGAGCTAAAAGCCTCATTCACGGAGCTAAAAGACTCGTCAACGGAGCAAAAAGCCTCATTAACGGAGCTAAAAGACTCGCGAACGGAGTTCAAAGCCTCGTTCACGGAGTTAAAAGCCTCGTTAGCGGAGCAAAAAGCCTCATTAACGGAGCTAAAAGCCTCGTTCACGGAGCTAAAAGCCTCATAAGTTTACAACGCAGTTTCTCCCTTGTCCCATTTCTCTCCACTTTCCCCACACGCCCTTTATACAGTTTGAGGCTTGAGTCGGTGGGGTATTAATTGAAAAGTGCGTAACGCAATACTAGCAAGTCTGGGCATTAATTCTGGATTGAGTAGTCGGGAATCATACTTACTCATCCTTTGACGATTTTCTTGAATGCACACTCCGAGAAACTTTTCTAATGTCAGGTCGTCGGTGAAAGTGCTTGCGCTAGTAGCGGTGAAACCAATACCACTGGAATCGGAATCGCCAAAGGCGGTAATTAAATTGCTCAGTGCTTTTCCGTAATACTAGAGAGTTCTGACGATCCGCAGAGGTAAAAGTCCTTGACCGCGATTAATTTGGATATAGGTAAACCATTTGACAAAAAAGACAATATACCGAGCTTCTTTGTCCAAAATTGGATCGAAAATTGTGAAGAGTTGCTCAAGCAATACTTTAGGATCATGGGCAATTCCAAACAGCCCAAAAGCTAAAGATTGAGTCATACCAAGGTTAGAACAATCAGCAATATTGCTGATTGGGGAGTACCCGAACTCGCAAACTGCAAGTGATTACTGTAGCATGACAATAATTGTGTCACCCGCACGATGATTTTCCAAGATGGTCAAGCCTAATAGCTCAAAATCTGCACGAGAACGCTTCAATATTTCTAGATTGGCGATTGAATTTTCGTGGCTGACGGTAGGTTTTTGGATTGCCGTGACGGTAGCTGGGCTTTTGGCTTTCAGTTCCCTCAAGTATGCTTTGTTTCCAGACATTACTTTTCCTGTGGTGGTCGTAAATGCTACTGCCCCCATAGAATCAGCCCTGGATACAGAGACAAAACTTACTCAACCAATAGAACAGCGTTTGCAATCACTGGAAGGAATTGAGGATATTCGCTCATCCACTTATCCAGGGCAAACTGCGGTTAGTTTGTCTTTTGTTGTCGGGACAAATCTCGAAAATTCCACACGCAAAGTCGAGAATGCGCTCAAAAAGTTGACTCTAACTAAGGGAGCAAATTATAAAATTATTCCCCTGAATCTGAATGAGTCAGCTGCCATTAGTTATGCCATTGAGAATCCTTCTGGGAATCTTACTGATTTGACGAAGTTGGCAAAAGACAAAATTCAGCCAGCGATCGCTAAACTACCAGGAGTACTAAAAGTAGTGCTGTTGGGTGCGCCTAGTACTTCTCCTCCCCAGCTAGCAGCCAATACAGCTGCTTTACCGGAAGGCGGGTCTACCTTAGTGCGCTTCAACGGTAAAGATGCTTTGGCATTTCAGGTAATAAAAAAAGGCACAGCCAATACTTTGGAAGTGGTGAGCCGAGTTGAGCAAGAAGTCCAAAAGCTGCAGTCTTCTCTCAAGGATGTCCAACTCACTTTAGCCGCCACTCAGGCTGAGTATATCCGCAACGCCACCCATTCCACAATCGACGCTTTGATTGAAGCAATTGTGTTATCGGTAATTGTCATCTTTCCCTTTTTGTGGAATTGGCAAGCTACCTTAATTTCTGCCTTGGCGATTCCGACATCTTTGTTGGCAACATTTATAGTCATGGCGTTTTTTGGCTTCAACCTAGAAACCATTACCCTGTTAGCCTTGGCTTTGGTGATTGGTAGTATTGTCGATGACGCGATTGTGGATGTAGAAAACATCATGCGCCACGTCGAAGATGGTGAAACTCCCCGCCAAGCGGCGCTGATTGCTACCAATGAAATTGGACTGACAGTCACAGCCGCAACTTTTACCGCAGTCGCAGTTTTTCTGCCAATTGGGTTGATGGGTGGAGTAATTGGTCAATTCTTCAAACCCTTTGGTATTACTGTTTCTGCTGCTATGCTGGCTTCGTTGCTAGTAGCCAGGACTTTGTCGCCGGTACTTTCTATCTACTGGCTCAAACCCGCATCGTCCCATTCTCGCCGTCGCGAATCTAAGCTATGGATTGGCTTTGCCCAAAGTTACCGAGATTTGCTGTCTTGGTCTTTGGATCACAAGCGCATAGTCATGAGTTTAGCTTTACTCAGCTTCATTGCGGGTATAGCGATCGTTCCCATGATTCCCAAGGGATTTATTCCCAAACTCGATCGCGGTGAATTTAATATTACCTACACTGCTCCTCTCCTGAGTTTACCTGAGCATTTAAAGGCAGCACAGGCACAGGCAGCACAAGCACAAGCAGGACAAGGGGGACAAGGGGAAATAGCTAATTCACAAATTGCTAATGCCCAATCCCAACGGCCAATTTCTAATCCTTTAGACGATTCTCTGCAAGTTGCTAAGAAACTGGAAGAGGTCGTAAGAAAATCACCAGCTGTAGAAACAGTATTTACCACCGTTGGTTCCCGTGAAGGTGAGCCAAATAAAGGCACAATTTATGTCAAGCTCAAGGAAGACCGCAAAATCACAACTGCGGAATTACAAGAGCAATTCCGTACTTCTTTACCAAATCTGCCGAATGTAACAACCAGTGTGGAAGATATTCAATTTGTTGATACTGGTGGTCAAAAACCCTTACAGTTGGCATTAAGAGGTAATGACCTCAAAGAACTCAGCAAGGCAGCTAAAGCAATTAAAGACAGATTAGTAAAACTATCGGGATTTGCTGATGTTACTGTTACAGGTGAAAGCAATCAAAACGATCAAATTTTTCAGATTGAGAGACTGAATAATCAACGAGTAGCTTATATTGGCGCTAACCTGGGCAAAGATATGTCTTTAGGTGATGCTACTGATAAGGTAGTAGCAGAAGCTAAAGCTGTATTGCCTTCAGGTGTGTCTTTAGACCTGGGAGGAGATTCTGCCCGTTTGGGTGAAGTTTTTGGCAGTTTCGGCACTACCTTAGCTCTATCAGCTCTTTGCATTGTGGTGGTACTGATTTGGCTATTTAAAAGCTGGGTAGACCCTGTAGTGATTGGCATTTCTTTGCCCTTAGCTTTGGTGGGGGCGATGCTGGCGCTACTAATAACTAAGAGTGATTTCGGCATGATTTCACTGATTGGCTTTGTGTTTTTGTTGGGTATCACCAATAAGAATGCCATTCTGATTGTGGATTACATCAACCAATTGCGTAACTCTGGGCTGGAACGTAAAGACGCTATCCTCAAAGCCGGGCCAGTGCGCCTTAGACCAATCATGATGACCACTGCGGCCACAATCTTAGGTATGGTTCCCATCGCCTTAGGTTTAGGTGCAGGTTCAGAATTGCGATCGCCTATGGCTGTTGCGATCGCTGGCGGATTGGTAACTTCAACTGTCCTCAGTTTAATTGTTGTGCCTGTGGTCTACGCCATATTAGATGATTGGTTTCCGCGTTTTCAAAAAAGGTGGATTCCCTAATGCAAGCCTTTGTCACTGGGGGTACGGGTTTTATCGGTGCCCACTTAGTACGGCGGTTGCGGCAAGAAGGATATGCTGTGAAGGCGCTGGTACGCCCCAGCAGCAACCTAGAGAATTTACAAGGGCTAGAGGTAGAAATTGTCCAGGGAGATCTAAATGACTCAGATCTCTGGCAGCAAATGCTGGGTTGTCAGTACCTATTTCATGTTGCAGCTCATTATTCCCTATGGCAAACAGACCAAGAGTTACTCTACCGCCACAACGTCCAAGGTACGCGCAATGTGTTAGCAGCAGCGCAAAAAGCTGGGATTGAACGCACTGTATATACTAGCTCGGTGGCTGCAATTGGGGTAGGGGAATCTGGTAAAGTCGTAGATGAAACTCATCAGAGTCCCTTGGAAAAATTGGTTGGTCACTACAAAAAGTCGAAATTTCTGGCGGAACAAGTAGCCATGCAAGCAGCTAGTGCAGGTCAGGAAATAGTTGTGGTCAATCCTAGTAGCCCAATCGGGCCATTGGATATTAAACCTACGCCAACAGGTGATATTATCTTGCGGTTTTTACGACGGCAAATGCCATTTTATGTGGATACAGGGCTGAATTTTATTGATGTGCGCGATGTAGCCTGGGGGCATTTACTAGCTTTACAGCGAGGAAAATCAGGCGATCGCTATATTTTAGGACATCAAAATCTCACCCTGAAGCAACTTTTAGAACAACTCGCCCAAATTACAGGGTTAAAAGCACCGCAAAAGGCTGTACCTGCTTGGCTACCCCTTAGCGTTGCTTGGGTTGATGAAAAAATTCTCGCACCTTTGGGAAAATCACCCTCAGTACCATTAGATGGTGTGCGCATGGCTCAACAACCAATGTACTACGATGCCTCAAAAGCAGTACAAGAGTTGGGCTTACCTCAGTCTTCCCTGAAGATAGCACTTCAGGATGCTGTTGATTGGTTTGTTAGTAGGGGATATGTCAACCCCTTAGGGGAATTCAAAATTCAAAATTCAAAATTCAAAATTAAAGGCCCTACAGATTTATCTGGGAGCTGAGAATGTGGTGTGTTTCAACGTAACAGAGGAGTGAACAGTTCGATGGCGATTAATTTACAACAAGCTATAGATATCGGGAAATATCTCGTGACTCAGCGCTTGAAAGGGCGCAAACGCTTTCCCTTAGTATTGATGTTGGAACCGCTTTTCCGGTGTAACCTAGCTTGTAATGGTTGTGGAAAAATCCAGCATCCACCAGAGATACTCAAGCAAAATTTAACCCCAGAACAGTGCTTCGCCGCTGTGGAAGAGTGCGGCGCACCTGTTGTCTCAATTCCTGGGGGAGAACCGCTACTACATCCCCAAATTGATGAGATTGTTAAGGGATTAGTTGAGCGCAAGAAATATATTTACTTGTGTACCAATGGTTTGTTGTTAGAAAAAAGCCTGGATAAATTTCAACCTTCCCATTACTTAACTTTTAGCGTTCATTTAGATGGGATGCGCGAGTTACACGATCAATGTGTCGATCGCCAAGGCGTATTTGATATTGCTGTCAAAGCCATTCGCGCTGCTAAAGCTAAGGGTTTTCGTGTCACAACTAACACGACCATTTTTGAGGGTACTGACCCCAAAGAAATGCAGGAGTTCTTCGACTTCCTGGAAACCCTGGATACTGATGGCATGATGATTTCGCCTGGCTACAGCTACGAATGGGCACCAGACCAAAATCACTTTCTCAAGCGCGAACAAACACGTGCCCTTTTCCGCGAAATCCTTGCCCCCCATAAAGCTGGAGAGAAAAACTGGAACTTCAATCACAACCCTCTATTCTTAGACTTCCTCACTGGTGAGAAAGACTACGAATGTACACCTTGGGGTAGCCCAAGTTACAGCGTTCTTGGTTGGCAAAAACCCTGCTATCTATTAAATGAAGGATATTATTCCACCTTCAAGGAATTGCTAGAAGATACCGACTGGAGCCAATACGGTCGCGCCAGTGGTAATCCCAAGTGTGCCGATTGCATGGTTCACTGTGGCTATGAACCAACAGCAGCGATGGATGCGATGCAACCACAAAATATGGCTCGTGCCCTTGGCAGTGTGTTTGGCAAGTAGCTTGACTCAAGGAAGGCAGAGGGCAGAAGGTTTTAGAAAATAATTCTGCCTTCTGTAACTACAGTTGCTTCAAGTAGGCTTTGCCGACACCACTTTTCAAAAAGCTTGGAAATATTGGTTTAATTGGAAAAACTTAGTTTCCCTCCAGGCTGTTTGGAAGCTACTTATTACGTCGCCTTTAGAGTGCAAAAATTTGAATTTCTTCAAGCTGGTTAATCGCCACATCTGCACCTTTAACATGATCTGATTTCCCAATCCAAGTGATCCCTATGCAACCTGCGGCGTTAGCATTGCGTGCCATTTGCATATCACCTACAGAATCACCAACCATTAATGTGGCGCTTGGTTCTACTCCTAAACCTTGGCAAGCTTTTAAAAATAAGATGGGATCTGGCTTACTTGGCCCTTCATCTACTCCCATTTCTAGCTGGATGTAATCACTTAACTTGTGATGAGCTACAAAGCTTTGTACTTCTTGAGTTGTCGCTGCTGAGAGGATACCAAGTTTTAATCCTGCTTCGGAAAGAGACATCAACACCTCTAAGCTACCAACAAACAGTGGGGAAGGAGTTTGAGCAATGTATTTTTCGGCTTCATCCAAAGCTTGACGGGCAATTGTTAAAGACTCGAACCACCCTCTACCAGTTTCAGCAATATATGCGGCGGCGGCAACTTCTGTTTCGCGGCGACTGGCGACGGAGATTAAACCTGCGGGATCGAGGCTATTGCCATTAACCCCAAATGCCATAAGTAAGGGTTCCCCAATACCAGGAATTTGCGCGTCTATTAATCTTGCGGCTCTTTGTGCGAGCGATCGCAAATACGCTTCTGAATCTTCTAAAGTCCCGTTTTTATCAAACAAAATAGCTTGAATATTCGGAAATGTGATATTTCCGCATTTAATAGTTACCAAAATCTTTCACCCTTTTTCACCCTTACATATCAATTAAAAATTCAAAATTGTGCCCATGAATACCATAAAAAAAGAGGGAAAATCCCCCTTTTTGAAAAACTTTCATGTTTTTAATTACAGACAAATACCAGTGTATTACTCTTCAATAGCTGCTGGAATTTCTTCTTCAATAGCTGCTGGGATATCTTCTTCAATTGCTGAGGGGATATCTTCTTCGATTGCTGAGGGGATGTCTTCTTCAGCTACAGCTTCAGCAGCAACAGCAGTAGCACCTTGTTGTTTGGCTAGCATTTGTTCGCGATACTTGGCTGCCATTTCTTCTGCCTTATCGTAAACCAAATCGCGGTTTTTAATCATGTCACCGGGTTCGGGTTCCAGCTGTTTGGTTGACAAGGAGATCCGACCTCTTTCTGCATCCAAATCAATGATCATTACTTTCACTTCATCATTGACATTGAATACGCTGTGAGGTGTATCAATATGTTCGTGAGAAATTTCAGAGATGTGCAATAGACCGCTAACGCCGCCGATATCAATAAAGGCACCGTAGGGCTTAATACCGCGCACTGTACCAATCACAACTTCACCAACTTCGAGGCGGTTCATCTTCCGTTCAACCAACGCCCGACGGTGAGATAGAACTAAGCGGTTCCGTTCTTCGTCTACTTCGAGGAATTTCAATGGTAGTTCTTCGCCTACCAATTCTTCTTTAGGCTTGCGAGTGCTGATGTGGGAACCTGGGATAAAGCCACGCAATCCCTCAATCCGCACCAATGCACCACCACGGTTCGTAGCAAACACACCAGAACGAACTGTAGCATCTTCAGCTTGCAGCTGGCGCACACGCTCCCAAGCCCGCATATATTCAATACGACGAATCGAAAGAGTCAGCTGACCATCTTCGTTTTCGTCAGTGAGAATAAAAAATTCGCGCGTTTCGTTAGACTGTAATACTTCTTCCGGGGCATCTACCCGGTTAATAGACATTTCCTGTATAGGGATGTATGCTGCGGTTTTCGCACCTATGTCAATCAGAGCGCCGCGCGGCTCTATACTGAAAACGGTTCCTGGGACAATATCACCAGGGCTAAAGTGATAATCGTACTTATCAAGTAGAGCAGCGAAATCTTCGTGTGTAAATCCAATTTCTGTAGCGGTTAAATTCTGATTGACCATGCTAATTTGTTCCTGGTTCTAGTCTCCGTAATTTTTTGTCGCGATTGCAATTATTAGGCAAGCTATATCATGCCAGCCCAAACCTATTTCATCCTAGCGCAGAAAAGCTAGTAACAACACATATCAACTTCACAGATAGAAGATTATATCATACTGTCTAGTGACAAGTCATTTATCAGGAGTTGATGTCTAGCGCCAAGGGCTTCAACCTCATGATTCATAATTTGTTATCAAATTACTCATAATTAAGGTATTTGACCCAGCCTCTAGCTTACACCAAAGTCTTCCCCGATTCTTTACCAAGATCGGGATCGATCGTAAATCAAAGTGATTATAGATAGTGTAATTTTTGCCCAGCAAATTAACTCTAGAGCGAATAAACATAAATATCCGCCGATCCCCAAGAGGTAACAGCGGATATCTATCTTTGTATGACCTTACACGTCTAGTAAGAGTGTTCTAATCATCTTTCTTTGCAATCCGGGGGGGTTCCCGAAATGCGATCGCAAAGAAGAGAACTCCTATACACAGAGTGAAAATTAAGATGTACGCAACGCTTTCCATATCACAAGTTCCTGCCTATCCAGCCAGTAATTAAAGTTTTGAGTACTGAGGAGCCAGTGCGTTGCGGAGGTTCCCTCCGTTGTAGCATCTGGCGTTTCTGAGTCCTGAGTCAGAGCTTTAACTCAGAACTCGTTACTCATAACTCAGCACTGAATTTAGAGAGCTTCCTTACGGCGGGTTGTCTTGTCACCCACTTTCTGGAATAGACCCCACTCAACTTGCTCTTCTAGATCCGCTTCCACACCAGCAAATACGTCGCGGTAAATTGTACGCGCACCATGCCAGAGATGACCAAAGAAGAATAGCAGAGCAAATACAGCGTGTCCAAAGGTAAACCAACCTCTGGGACTGGTGCGGAATACACCATCAGAGTTCAAGGTTTCCCGGTCAAATTCAAATATTTCACCGCCTTGAGCTTTACGGGCGTATTTCTTAACTTCGGCTGGATCTGTAAAGGTTTGACCGTTCAGATCGCCACCGTAGAAGCTAACAGTTACACCAGATTGTTCAAAGCTATATTTGGATTCTGCCCGACGGAAAGGAATGTCAGCGCGGACAATACCATCTGCATCGGTCAAGATGACTGGGAAGGTTTCAAAGAAGTTGGGCAGACGACGTACTGTCAATTCTCTGCCTTCAGAATCTTTGAATACTGCGTGGCCTTGCCAAGATTGGGCAATACCATCACCTTTTACCATTGGCCCTGTACGGAATAAACCGCCTTTGGCAGGGCTGTTACCCACGTAATCGTAGAAAGCCAGTTTTTCAGGAATCTGTGACCAAGCTTCCGAAAGGCTTGCGCCATTGGCAACGCTGTTTTGGACGCGGCGCTCAATTTCTTGATGGAAGTAGCCTTGATCCCATTGGTAACGGGTAGGGCCAAACAGTTCAATTGGAGTGGTAGCGTTACCGTACCACATAGTTCCAGCAACCACGAAGGCAGCGAAGAATACTGCCGCAATACTGCTAGAAAGTACTGTTTCAATGTTACCCATCCGCAAGGCTTTGTAGAGCCGTTCGGGTGGTCTGACTGTGAGGTGGAATAAGCCTGCAATAATGCCGACGATCCCAGCAGCTATGTGGTGAGCAACAACGCCACCAGGATTAAAGGGGTTAAAGCCAGCTGGCCCCCATTCTGGTGCTACTGGCTGGACGCTACCTGTGACTCCAAAGGCATCAGAAATCCACATTCCCGGGCCAAATAGTCCAGTGAGGTGAAAAGCACCGAAGCCAAAACAAAGTAGACCAGATAAGAACAGGTGAATGCCAAACATCTTTGGCAAGTCTAGAGCAGGTTCACCAGTACGAGGATCTCTAAAGAGTTCCAAATCCCAGTAAACCCAGTGCCAAACAGCAGCTAAGAACAAAAGACCAGAAAGAACAATGTGAGCCGCAGCAACACCTTCAAATGACCAGAAACCAGGATCGGTTGCTGGGCCACCAGTAACACTCCAACCACCCCAAGATTGAGTGACACCCAAACGTGACATGAAGGGTAATACGAACATCCCTTGACGCCACATTGGGTTGAGAACTGGATCGCTGGGGTCATAAACAGCTAGTTCGTACAATGCCATCGAACCAGCCCAGCCTGCCACTAGAGCTGTGTGCATCAAGTGTACAGAAATCAGCCGTCCTGGATCATTCAGAACGACTGTGTGTACTCGGTACCAGGGTAGTCCCATCGACTACGCTCCTCCTCGATGAGTTAGTTTACAAAGCAATTTTCTTACGGAAGTTATGCGCGGCAGAAGTTACCGCTCTTACTTCTCTCAGTTTTTTGTTATTGCCAGGGTCTTGTTTACCACAGCTTAGTCTTATAAGTCAGACAGCGTGCGGATTCTGGCTATGCTTACACGCTTGGCGATCTGTACCCGATAGGATAGCGATCGCTCTTTTTTTGAACTACCTCAGACTTCTTCAGGAGTGATGAAACACCTTAAAGGAATTTGGGTAGTTAAGCGTGCTAGGCAATAGCAAGTGCAAAAATGAGAATATTTTAAAAAGTGTAACTATTGATGGAACTGTTTGCAAGCGTGTAAATAGATGCGATCGCGTAGCATCTATGATATTTTTTGCTACCAATCCCTGTCTTACATCTAGTTTGCGTGTTCTTATGGAAGTGAAGGATGGAAGTGAAGGGGATGAGGGGGACAAGGGGACAAGGAGAAATAATCAATGCCCAATGCCCAATGCCCCATGCCCCGCTTCTTACTGCGCCACCGATTGAATGTTTTGCAGTTGACACTTGGCCTCGGCCGTACCCAGGCGTTCGATTACTTGTTCAGCTGTCATCAAACGCTTCAGCACTACTTGACCGATGGTAGTAGTTGCCAGTACTGCTGTTGTTGGCTTCACTTCTACAGTTAAAACGGCCTCTTCAACTCGATAAAGCCATAACAATTCATTATTTTCTACCAGACAAATATTCAGTTTCTGAATATCTGGTTGGCGTCGCCAAGCGGTGATCTGCCAGAGTCCATCAGAGGCCCAGACTCTAGACACTGTCCATCCTTCAGATAGAAAAAAATATTTCACGTTTTGAGTCTCACTATTTAGACTATCAATCTGCTGTTTACGATATCGCGCTCGTCTCAAGCGCTGATGTATAGCCCTTGATATATTGTCAGCAAAGCTAGGCAGCAAATGGGAAATTTTTGATTTAAACTACTTGGGCTATTGCTTAAAGCTAAACTATCCCAAATATCCCTGATTACTTATAAAATTTACGACAAAATAAGCTACTGGAGAAAATTTTAATAATATATATAGTTTTGTGCTTTCTAAGAATTTCATCTCAAAGTAAGTATTTTTACAAAAATTTTGTAATAAATATTTATAGTATGCGATCGCCTCACAGCGTTGCCTAAATTCAGGTGATAGTTTTTCAATCAATGACATAGTCAAGAGTCTTGCTTGTATTCGCTATCTTTTTGAGAAAGGTCTTGATAGGCTGCTTTGACTAGAGACGCTAAAGCATTAGCAATCGCTGGATCAAGGTTTTTGTCAGCTCGTAGTTGAATGGCGATCGCTTCAGGTGTATTCAATTGATCCGCATCTGTAGTTCTGAATAACTCAGCAGGTGGCACTTGTAACCAGTGGATATAAAGTACTAATATCTAGCTAAACTTTCAACATCATCAGTTTGATGTGATGGTTTGAGATACATTGCACATTCTCTGACAATATCATCTAAATTAGCATTATTTTGTTTAGACCACTCTTTTATGCAAGCATAGCTAAGTTCTTCAATTTCATCAGTATTAACGAGGGCAAGTTCAGTATGTTCTTTACATTCCAGCCAATCAAGTAATTGATTACGTGATATGTTCCGCAAGCTTTTTGACTTAGGTTCATAAACAGCCCATTTGTATTCATCTTCGTGTTTAAACAAGACGTAAATCAAAATTGTTCGCCCTGAATAAATTTTTGCACTAATAATATCATCACGAATCTTTCGAGCATAGTCGCGGTTATTATACAGCTTAGATGCATGGTGATAATATGGTGATATATTGTCATCGACTAAAGCCTCTAAATCAAGTACACCCGATTGAATTGTTACTTTGGATACATTGTTGAAAAAATTAACTTCTTCTTTCTCATTTATAGATAGAACAGGAAGCTCCATAATTTCTTGAGATTGACTGTGGCGATTTGCTAGGTTACTGTAACGTTTTGCAATGCCTAAATCACGTAAAGCATCACCTTCTAGTGGTGGAACAAAAGTGTAAAGCTCCACATTACGCGGTTCAATCCAGGGTCTTAGAACACGGCCTGCTCTTTGTGTAGGTTCAATAGCTGTCCAAGCTAAATCATAATTAATAACTACAGGTGCGTCTTGTAGATTAATGCCAACACCATGAGCATCGGTTGAAATAAAAATTTCGTAAGTCTCTTTGTATTTTCCTTCGGCTCTGTTTGCAACTGGCGCAAACTTTTTAATTGCCTGGAAAATCTCTCGGTCGCTTCTATGCACATATTGACCTTTTGCTTGCTTAATTGTGCCAAATACTCGCAGATTGGGAAGTAAAGCATTAATGGCTTCAACAAGATAAACCACTGTTGCACGACGCTCACAAAAAATGATAATTTTTTTACTATTAAAGTGAGCTTTTTGGAGAAAGTTACATAGAGATGCAAGTTTGTGATCCTCAGTAAACTGCATTTGGTTTAATCGACTTAGGAGCGGCTCTAATATTTCACGGCGCTGAGATTGAGACATTTCAAACCCAAATTCGTATGACAAGTTTCGCTTGCCTGGGGTATTAATAACCTTTTTGATAATTTCGCGAAGTGCCCACGGTGAACTAACCCAGGCAACTTCTGCTTGCGTCTCTATAAACTTGCGTGACGCTGGAGGATCATTAACGGTAAAGCAACCATCCCTAAAAACTTGAGAAATTTCACTTTCCATGAATAAATGGAAATTAACTCGATATAACTTGACAAGCGGAATATATCGCTTTTGCTGTCCAAACTCAATTAATATGCCAGTCTCTAGCTTCTTTCCATACTGTTGTGCAACATAAGGTGTAGTTAATTGAGACACAACAGGCAAGTTAATAAATCCTTTTATACTATCTGTATGCCAATTGAAATTGTTCTTGTTTTGTTTATCTGAAAAAGTTTCAATTTCCGCAGTGTGAGGTAGAAGCAGAATTTGGTGATTGAGATTCCTAATATCTTTAGAGTAAGGTGAGCCAGTTAGAAGTAAGACTTTACAGCCACTTTCTTTAATTCGTGAAATCAATCTTTGGAATGAGCGCCTTCTAGGGCCTTCTGCACTATCATGGCAATTTCTGAATAGATGGCATTCATCAATAATAATGAGCCATTGCTTATTTATTTTTTCTTCTATTTCGATAAAGTGTTCAAGATTACGATCATGGCTTGGATCTTCTTTATCTAAAGCTTGATAGCCGATATAGGTCTGAGGGATACCCGCATCCATAAATTCAGACTGCCATTGCCTTTTAACTAATTTCGGGCCAATAATCAATACATGTATAATTTCATTTGATCTAAAAAGTTTCAAGGCGAGGTGAGTAGCAACAACGGTCTTTCCAAGTCCTGTTGAAGCAACCAACATGACTCCGCTGTGATCGCTTATTTTCTGTAAAGTTTCAGCAATCATTGCTCTTTGATAATTCGTTGGCGGAGTATACTTATTATCAATTTCTACATCCTCAAAAGCAAGTAAGGTTTTGAGGTAAATATCCCACGGAGTAGCAAGTTTCAACCAATCTTCAAGAGCTTTAAGTAGCCTCTGAGTTAAATCTACTGCTTCAGCAAAATATCCATCAAATTTCTTGACAAGTTTTACAATTTCCTTCTTCCGACTCAGTGGATTACCAGCTTCAACCTGTTGCATTAAGCCATGTTTCGTTAAATTGGCTGAGGTAATGATGACAACCTTACAGTCAACAAAGTAAAGTTTTGCATGATGTTTCCTAGCACGTGCATCAACAATCCGAAATTGACCCGTCCGAATTCTATTAACTAAATCTGCTACAGCTTGACGGCGATTACCTGGTGATGATCCTGTTGCTAAATCTTTCTTGATTTCTTGGATTAGAAGGTGCTGTGCGTGTCTTTCGTCTTGTCTTTGAGTTCGTTCGTTAATTCCAACTAACAGATCAACATACTTTCCTTTTACAACATCCCGAATCTGATCCCAGCCGTTTACAGTAAAATAGCCAGATGCAATACGTATTTTTGATTGGCACTTTGGGAAGTGGTATTGGATTTGTTCATAGATTGTCTTGGAATCAAACCAGGATCTTGGCGGAGAATCAGTCATAACTCAGTGCTAATACGTTTGAACTATAGATAATAATACATCTGAACTAAATTTTGTCAAAAATGTAACTTTTCGCCACTTATTGACAACTTTAGTAGTCAATGTGGTTCTATTTTGCTGACTATCTCTGAAACGTTCTACTTTTCAGATTTGCTAGTTTTCACCTTGATAATGCCCACGCTGTTTTGATGCCAGAACAGGAGGCGAGTGAGGCGATCGCCCAAAGCTTCTTCAAGTTTCTTCCCCAATTCAACCAAAAGAACCAACCTCTCCGCATTTCTGGTATGTCTGAACGACGCAAAATGAGCTTATTGCAGGAAATAGCGCGATCGCTTGTTGGGACTAACGGCACAGGTCATCTAGGGCAAGAACTTCGAGAATTGAAATATATTGGCGATCGTGATGCTGATAACCACTGGCGCGATCTCGATCGCCTTTTACTACTAGTCAACTCTTACGATCAAGCCCGTTGGGTAGCAAACGAGATCCGTAATTGTTGGTCAAGTATGCAGGAATTAGTTTATCACTTAGTTCCTGATAATACTGATACATACACAGAAGATGACCTTGATGAAGGCGAAAAATTTGCCAAATCAAATGATAAAGGTGCGCTGAACCGCGCAGATATTGAGACTTTTGGGCAAATAAAAGCCAAGATTCTAGTTGCACCGATGAATGCGATCGGACGTGGGTTCAATATTTTGAATATTCATGGTAAAGCTGCATTTGGTGCTGTATATTTTCTCACTCGTCCATATCCACACCCCCATGATACACAAGCGATCGCCCAAGAAATGAACCGTCGCGCTTTAGACTGGGCAGATAAAGCAGATTTTGTGGCATGGCAACAGGGAGATGGAATTGTACAACGTGCAGAAAAGGTGCGTCAATTGGCAGCGCGTTATTGGCGATCGGTTGAGCAACGTTCTTACTATAAAATCCTGCGCGATCATCAGGAATTACTGTCTTTTCCGCGATTTGACCTGGCTGCTACTACGGCTGGGTTAGTTATTCAAGCTGTTGGTCGTCTCTTACGTGGAGGTGTGCCATTTCGTGGTTATTTTGTTGATGCAGCTTGGGCACCCAAGAGTGCTGCAAGGAAAGCAGATCCTGAATTATCTGAATTTGATACAGAGGAAACAAGTCTTCTGGTAGCCATGCTTTTACGCATCTGCGACTACGCCAGCGAGGATAACACAGTGGGAAATGCGCTTTACAAGCCTCTGGCTGATGCACTGGAAAGAATTGAAGACTTACACTGGTAAATTTTTTGTACAAAGGAATTCATAATGCCTAAAAAAGAGGTGCAACCTTCTATTCTCCTACCTGCGCGAATGAGTCTTGCGGAAGATGCTCTTGTAGATTTGGACATTGCAGTACTTCAGTTTCCATTTGCAGGAATTGTTACTGACTTTCGCAACAGTATGGAAGAGGTTCTTGCCGCTAACCGAAAAACAAAGGTTGGAGTGCCGTATCGACAATTAAATAATGCATTACTTGCCTGTGCATCAACCTTAACGCATGGTTTTGAGTATTTTGATATCGGCGATTATCGAGCATTAGCTGTAGGAACAGTTGAAAATCCGCTGCGAGTGCCAACACCTGAGCAAATACATGAATTAGTGATGATTTGGGCGCAGGAATGGACAAAACAGTTTCAGGGTAAAGGGAAGGTGGATCAAGTCAAGAGTGTTTGCGATCGCTTTCTAGAAGACATAGCAATAATTCCCACTAATTGGAGTTGGCAATCTATCACCCCAGAAAAGCTAATTCAAGACATTAATGCCGAAAAAGGAATTGGTTTTCAAGCGATTCCCAGCTTTTTAGCAACATTGCTACATGAAAAAAAATGTGTAATTTCCTCAGGAGAAAGACAGCAAGAAATTCAGTGGCGTAAGGTGCAAGGCGATGGTTCGGGAAGGACTGGACTATTCTTAGTTAGTCAACCATTTCGGGCACTCTACATAGATGATAATGACAATGAAAGAGAAGGATATTTTGTTTATCGTTTAGATTTTCGCGTTCAGACCCAAGCAGGTAGATTCAATGAAAATGGCAAGCTTAAACCTTGGATATTTCTACATTTAAGCTGTCAACGATATGCCCATGAACCATTAATAGAACCTAACTATGGTCGTGATATCTCTGTACTAATAGGAATGAATGAAGAACGCCTAACTGGTTATGGAATAGATTCAACACTTATACGTCTGACCATTGAGAATAATGGTAGAGAAAATAGTAATCAGTGGAAATTTCAATTACCAAATTTGTTAGCTGCATTTAAAGCACGTCCATTGCAAACAACAGAAAACATTTTTCAAAATCCTGCGAGATGTGGAAATTTAGATAATCATTCTAACTGGAATCAAGATGAATATTATTTAGTTCATGCTGAAGGATATAAGTATGAATATGACAATCATAAAAGAGGACACAGCATTAAACCTGGTTTTAGTTTGCAAGAACGGGGCAATATTGTTGCTCAAGTATTAAATCTTTTAAATGGAGTTTTAATAGCAGATATTCCAATGCAAAGCGATATTCCGGCTCCCTCTGGTCTTAAAACACCCTTGGCTATGCGCGATTATGAATATATTTCTAAACTTCTAACATTCACAAAACAACAAAAACAGAGGTTAAGTGAAATAGAAATTAAGCAACGTGTAGATAAGCATCATCATGAACGACAAACAATCATTGCTAATTCTATTGAGCGAGTGTTGTCAGGAAACCCTCTGCATATTTTTCTTTTGTGGCGCGAGCGAGATACGTATGATGTAGTTTACCAAACATTGCGTGATGCTTTCCTACTCAATGAAGGAGAAGATTTTCCAAAGCATATCAAAGTATCACCTGTGTGGATTGATGATGCAACTCTTTTACAGCCACTTGAGACAGCCGGACTTATTCCTAAAGATGGTCAAGAGTTTGACAAACAGATTCGCAAGCAACATCAAATTAAACTTGATGCATGGCGTAGTTTTTTAAAACAGAAAGTTATTAGTTTAATTGACTCCATTACTAAACCTTACTGCTTTGCAATTGTTGAAATAGGACAAACCAAAAAGAAAGGAGTTCACCCTAAACAAAGCATCTATAGGGCAGTTCGAGAAGCTTGTGTGTTAGAAAAAATTGGTTCTCAAATGGTGCAAACTGTTAAACCAAAATCAACTGATAAAGAAGTTGAAAGCGCAAGCACATCGCCGTCTTATAGTAAGAAAACAACAGGACGTATTTTAAATGCTGTCTTAGATGTGTCACTACGCCAGATTGGGGCACTCTATGGACTGCCTTCAGAAGTCTATGAACGAGCCGGAATACCCAAAGAAATCGCCCAAAATCTCGATGTAATTGCTCTTTGTCGCCGAAAAAGTCATCTAGGGCAAGATAATATTCACTATGCCCTTGCTGTGCGTCTGCGGGCAACAGGTGCAGTCGATGTATTATTTCCCGATAGTGGGGATTGGATTCCTTATCCACAAGCAGGGATTGAACTTGGGCAGATTTTCTCACGAGCAAGACGTGATCGCAATTATATGAAAACAGTTCAGTTAAAGGGAATAGAACTGGCAAAATTTGCTGCGGATGTCATTATGCAAGTAGATGAACGTCCTACTCTTGTCTTAATTGAAGCTGATGTGTGGCGTAATGAACGTGGCGAAGAAAATGGAGGTCAAGTTTGGTTCCAGCTAAAAAATGAAAATCTCCTAGCAAAGCGGGATGTCTTGGATTTCCAACATGTTCCAGGTCATGGTTGTATATATACTCGTGACTATAGCCAACTCAGAAATTTGCTAGGAATTATTCGCTTCCGCACTGGTGACGAGACAACCCAATACATTACAAATCGAAAAGCTTGGCATGAAAAATCCCCAGCGCGAGATCTAATTCGCTTAAGTGGCTTTTACGATAAATCTATACCTAAGTTGCTACATTATTTCTCTATTGGAAGATTACCAACAACACAAAAAGCACAAGATACGCCAACAGTACGCGAACTCTACATCCTCGACTCTCAAAATGACGAATACGGTGCAAATATTGCATTCAAGCACCAGCAGATACTAGAAATCGTACCCTTTTTTGTTCATCCGGATTTTCAAAAAACCGAAGAAAGCCTAAAATCTCTTTGCCGAGTGCCACACTATTTAAGATACTCCCCAGCATGGTCTATGGGTAATATTCTCTTTCCATATCCGATGCACTTAGGCAAACAACTAATCAAGGATCACTTATGCATCCTTGGTGTAGAAGTCTAATTTTTCTAAAGAAAATTCATCAACCTATAGTAAAATGACTCACCGCTAACCTCAATAATTTTATTTCTATGACCAGGTTTACCTTATCGGTTAGACGATGGAGAGGGATGACACAATTCCTCTGTTTATTCTGTCTATGTTTATTATTGGTTGTCAGTTGTACTCCTCGTTCCCAGACAAATACATCAACTGGTTCTACAACTACTTCTACTGGCGATGGTCGCATTACTGTAGGGACGACAGCAAAGCCGAGAACCCTAGATCCTGCTGATGCTTATGAATTGGCATCCTTGGGTTTAGTGTTTAATATGAGCGATCGCCTCTATACTTATGAGCCAGGTAGCACAGAAATTAAACCCCAACTAGCAACAGCATTACCCAAAGTCAGTTCAGATGGTTTAACTTACACCATCCCTTTACGCCAGGGAGTAGTTTTTCATGATGGAACTACCTTTAATGCGGAAGCAATGGCATTTACTATCAAGCGCTTTATTGAAAATAAGGGGAAACCCTCTTTCTTACTAGCCGATACGATAGACTCAGTCAAAGCTACGGGTGAATCTGAGTTAACTGTTAAACTGAAAAAACCTTTTGCGGCGTTTCCTTCACTACTGGCTTTTTCTGGGGTTTGTCCAGTTTCGCCGAAAGCTTACGAACTGGGTGCAGGTAAATTTAAGCCAGAGACGTTTGTAGGAACTGGCCCTTACAAATTAGCTTCCTATGGTACTGATTCCCTGCGATTGGATGTTTTTGATAAGTATTGGGGAGAAAAACCAGCGAATAAAGGTATTAACGTTCAAATTCAGACTAGCCCGGTGAATTTGTTTAATGCTTTCCGTACAGGTGCGGTGGATGTAGCCTATCTTTCTCTGCAACCAGATCAAATTCGCAGTTTAGAAGACGGTGCAAAAAAAGGAGACTGGCAAGCGATTACCGCTCAAGGTAGTGTAGTAAGTTACATGGTGTTGAACCGAAATCAAAAGCCTTTAGATAAACCAGAGGTAAGACAAGCGATCGCTTCATTAATCGATCGTCCGCTTTTAAATCAGCGAGTCTTGTTTAATCAAGCCGATGCGCTCTATAGCATGATTCCTACCACCTTTAATGTTTCCCAGCCTTTATTTAAAGATAAATATGGGGATGCTAACTTTGATCGGGCTAAACAACTATTAACTGCTGCAGGTTTTTCTAAAGATAATCCTGCAAAAGTAGAAGTTTGGTATCCCGCTAGTTCGCCTACCCGAAGTTTAGCAGCGCAGACACTAAAATCACTTATCGATCAAAAGATGGAAGGCATACTGCTAGTTGAAGCCAAAACTGTAGAAGGTGCTACCTTCTTTAAAGACATCGGTAAGGGTTTATATCCAGCAGCTTTACTTGATTGGTATCCAGACTTTTTAGATCCTGATAATTACGTACAACCGTTTTTAGCTTGTCAGAAGGGTTCTGTTGCTAAGGGATGCGAAGACGGCGGTAGCCAAAGTCAAGGTTCTTTCTATTACAATGAAACTGTCAATAAGCTGATCGATCAACAACGCAAAGAACAAAATCCAGAAGCACGTAAGCAGATATTTACCCAAATTCAAGAGATAGTCACAAATGATGTGCCTTACGTTCCCTTATGGCAAAACAAAGACTATGTATTTGCTCAAAAAGGTGTGAGTAACGTCCAACTTGACCCCACCCAAAATCTAGTTTATAAGCCAATTAAAAAGTAACAGTCTAAAGGATGAAGTTTGAATTATGAAGTCTGAAATCAAGACCATATTCCTTTTCATCCTTCATCCTTTATTTTTCATCCTTTCTATAATATGTCACGATCCAAAGCCCTACAATATTACATTGCTTCCCGTTTACTCTTAGCACCACTTCAGTTATTAACAATTATTACCATCGTGTTTCTCTTACTGAGAGCAACACCAGGAGATCCAGCAGATGCGATTCTGGGTGGACGTGCGCCAGAAAGCGCTAAAGCAGAATTGCGCAAACAACTGGGTTTAGACTTACCTTTGTGGTTACAGTATTTAAATTATTTGGGAAACTTGCTGCGCTTTGATTTAGGAACCTCGTTAACGAGTCGGGGACAGCACGTTGGGGACATAATTGGACAATATTTTCCCGCGACAGTAGAGTTAGCAGTGTGTAGTATGGCAGTTGCACTCATTGTCGGAATTTTAGTTGGGACTCTTTCGGCTTCCCGTCCTGGGACAGCTGTAGATGCAGGGGGGCGATTATTTGGAATTATTACATACGCACTGCCTATGTTTTGGGCGGGAATGATTCTTCAGTTGATTTTCTCGGTACAACTAGGTTGGTTTCCCAATTCCAACAGATTCCCACCAAATCTTCCTGCACCTGCCCATATTACTGGTTTGTATACATTTGATAGTTTACTAGCGGGGAACTTTTCTCAGTTTTTTACCTCACTACACCATATTGCCCTTCCTAGCTTGACTCTAGGTATTTTGCTGAGTGGGATTTTTGAAAGAATTGTGCGCGTAAACCTCAAGCAAACTCTACAAGCAGATTATGTAGAAGCAGCTAGAGCCAGAGGTATTCCAGAAAACAAGATTTTAGTTTCTCATGCTTTGAAAAATGCTCTGATTCCAGTAATTACAGTTTTGGGATTAACCTTTGCTTCTTTGTTGGGTGGGGCGATTCTAACTGAGGTGACATTTTCTTGGCCTGGGTTAGCAAACCGACTGTATCAAGCGATTTCCGATCGCGATTATCCCACAGTACAGGGAGTGCTAGTATTTTTCGGGGCAATCGTCGTTAGCGCCAGTATTTTAATTGATATTTTAAACGCTTACGTAGATCCCCGAATTCGCTATTAGTGCAAGTGATGAAGAAGGGACAAGGGGGATGAGGGAGTGTGGGGAGTGTGGGAAGTGTGGGAAGTGTGGGGAGACAAGGAGAGAAGTCTGAGCGGAGGAAGCCTCCGCTCAGAACTTCGGAGGGACAAGGGGGACAAGGGGGACAAGGGAGAAATTACCAATGCCTAATGCCCCATGTCCCATACCCAATGACATGAATCTCCTTGGTGGTGCTACGGTGAAACAAGAGGAGAACAGAGGTTTTTCATGCCCATTCATGTTTACTGGGGTGAAGATGATTTTGCTATAGAAAAAGCGGTGGCTAGTTTGTGCGATCGCGTCCTCGATCCCCAATGGACAAGTTTTAACTACACTTCCTTGTTACCAGATCAAGCTGATGCGGCGATTCAGGGATTAAATCAAGTTATGACACCAAGTTTTGGTGCTGGTGGCAGGTTAGTCTGGTTAGCTAATACTACTCTCTGCCAACATTGCCCAGATAATGTCTTAGCAGAACTTGGGCGCACTTTACCTGTAATCCCGGAGAACTCATTTTTATTGCTCACCAGTCGCAACAAACCGGATGAACGCTTAAAATCGACAAAAATTTTGAAGCAATACGCTACTGAGTTCCGGGAATTTCCGCTGATTCCACCTTGGAAAACAGAGTTGCTGGTACAAGCCGTAAATCAAGCTGCTCAGACTACAGGCGTAAAATTGACACCCAAGACTGCGGAACTCATAGCAGAATCTGTAGGTAACGATACACGCCTTCTTTACAATGAAATGGAGAAGTTGCGCCTCTATGCTGCTGGTACCACTCAGCCTTTAGATGTTGATATAATTACAAGGCTAATCAGAAATACTACTCAAAATAGTTTACAATTGGCGGCAGCAATTAGAACTGGAGATACAGCTAAAGCTTTGGCTACTTTAAGCGATCTGATTAATGCTTCTGAGCCTAGGTTACGGATAGTTGCGACATTGATTGGTCAATTTCGCACTTGGTTATGGGTAAAAATTATGATGGAAAGTGGTGAGCGGAATCCACAAGCGATCGCTCAGGCGGCGGAGATAGGAAATCCCAAACGAATTTACTTTTTACAACAAGAAGTCAAGTCACTTTCTGTACAGCAACTCATCTCCATTTTACCTTTGTTGCTGGAGTTAGAAGTTAGCCTGAAGCAAGGATATTCAGATATTGCAACTCTACAGACGAAAGTGATAGAACTTTGTCAAGTCTCTAGAGGAAGCTAATACTAAATCTAAAAATTTTATGGATTATATAAAAATTTCATGGATTGAGGAGTTTGCGGAACTTCTTACTCTTAAAATAATTCAAAGCAAATAACATATCCCTACTTTAGTTCTGTGTCACACGCTATATGAAAAAAATTGCTGATTTGTTTTTCCAACGAAAACTACAACACATACTTTCGCAGGCTTTATCTTATAGTGCGATCGCCACTGCTGGTATAGTTGCCAGCGTTATAATTAGTGGTAAAGTTAACGCTCAAACCCCACAACCAGTTAACAGTAATGAAATCATCAGCTATGCTCAAGCTGTGTTAGCAATGGAGCCAGCACGTCAACAAGCCTTTGACGAAATTAAAAAACTGATGGGCGATCGCGAAATTCCCAAGATAGTTTGTAATGACTCCAAAAGTATCAGTGGGCTGCCAAAAAAAGCTCAAGATATTGCAGTAAATTACTGTAAACACTCTCAAAAAATAGTAGAAGAGAATGGTCTTACTATTGAGCGTTTCAATAAGATTACTGTGGATCTTCAAAATGATAATGACTTGAAACAGAAGATTTCTAATACATTGATACTCATTCAAAATCCTGCTAAAAAGCCCTAGATTTTAACAATTAACTTCAGAAATTAGCAAAGTCAAAAGTTAGGATTTTGGAATTAACCTGCTAACTATGAATAGTTAAGCAATTAGAAATGCTCAAATATTATCAATGTCAACGTTACAATTGGCTATTCATACTCATTTGAGTAGCTCAGAGCAATTTTGGCTTTTGGATGAAAATTATTGAGAGCTAGGCTTCTCTTGATTATTCAATACAGATACCTATGCAAATTTTGTACCAGGGGTCTACATTTAAATTTTCTCAAGCTCATACTCAAACATTTGGCAATGCTACTGTACTTCTAGATATGCTTGTCGTTTAGCATGGATATTTTTCATGTGCTTCTTCACAGTATTTATAGTAATGTACAGCTTGGCAGCAATATCTTTATAGCTATAATTGCCTCTATATAAAGACCAAATTTCAGCTTCTCGCGGTGTTAAATCATATTTTATAACTTCAGAGATCGCAATGTTTTTTAGTGATTCATTGCGATTTTCAATCGTTACTAAAAAATGACGCATCTGAGTAGTTTTTAAATTCAGACATCTTACTCGGATGCGAAAAATGCTTGACCGATTAACTACAATTTCATCAGATAGAATAATCAATTTATCTGCATTAAAGCTTTGCCTATCAATTAAAGACTGACAAAGCTGCCAGATGACTGGATGAATAAACTTTTGATGCCCATATTCTTGTCTTAATTGAGTACATATTTGATAGGCAGGTGCATTAGCATGAACTACTTTACCCGCTTCATTAAGAATTAAAATACCATCTTCTAAGCTTTCAATCACGACTTGTAGAAAATAAACTTGTAGCAAGTCACAATAATCAGACTCATGATGATTTTGGATTGTAGTTTTGGTTTTTATCGATGTGTTGGTGAGGGTTATCATATATTTTCTGAATCTGCAAAACATTAGCCATTTAATAGGTTTAATTGACTAGAGATATTACTCTTAATACTATGCATAATAATTTTCATTACAATGCAGATATAGTCAGATATTTATGTTATCGATAACAGTCATTAGTTTTTAGAACAATGTTGACAACACAATTTACATACAACTCTGCGATTCTCTATTTCGGATAGAAATGTATTGTCTTTGCGTAATTACCACGATCTAGAGTTTATAGTATGTTCACGGAAGCGTGTTTTATGATTTCCGAAATAATCTGAATGATGTATTCCTCACAATTTCAATAAAGAATCTTAATTTTGTGAATTATCGGGTGAGCTAAACAGAAACAGGTGTGAGGAAGCCAACACACTATTAATTAAAAAAATCATGAGCCTATCATTTGCAAGTGCCAACGACTTTCCTGTTGGTTCAAGTCCCTCTTCTGTGGTAGTGAAAGACTTAAATGGAGACGGAAAACTTGACTTAGCAGTAGCGAACACTGGTGACAACAACATTTCTGTGTTGTTAAACGATGGTAATGATGGTTTTGGCACTCCTATCAACTTCGCAGTCGGAACTAACCCAGTTTTCCTTACCTCAGAAGACGTAGATGGCGATCAAAAGCTTGACTTATTGGTAGCGAACGCTGATGACAACACCATTTCAGTGTTGTTAAACGATGGTAATGGCAGCTTTGGTACTCCCACCGATTTTACAGTCGGGACAAAACCTTCTGCGATCGCAATCGGAGACATTAACGGTGATAGCAAGCTTGACTTAGTGGTAGTCAACGTTGATGACAACAACGTTTCAGTATTGTTGAACGATGGTAGTGGTGGCTTTGGTACTCCTACCGATTTTACAGTCGGGACAAAACCCTCTGCGATCGCAATCGGAGACATTAACGGTGATAGCAAGCTTGACTTTGTAGTAACGAACGCTGATGACGACAACGTTTCAGTATTGTTGAACGATGGTAATGGCGGCTTTGGTACTCCCACCAACATCACAGTTGGGACAAAACCCAGTGCGATCGCCATTGGAGACATAGACGGTGACAAGCAACTTGACTTGGTGGTGGCGAATTATGCTTCTAGTAATGTCTCGGTGCTATTGAACGATGGTAATGGTGGTTTTGGCACTTATACCAATTTCACAGTCGGGACAAATCCGAATTCTGTTGTCTTAGAAGATATTGACGGTGACGCCAAACTTGACTTGGTAGTAGGGAAAAAGGCTGATGTCAACAACATCTCAGTGCTGTTAAACGATGGTAATGGTGGTTTTGCTACTCCTACCGATTTAACAGTTGAAACATCTTCGCCTTACGTGACGGTGGCAGACTTAAACAGTGACAAAAAACCTGACTTAGTGGTATTGAATGCTGATAGTAATCAAGTCTCAGTACTTAATTCTGCACCTACAGATGTAATATTTACTGCGATCGGTGATGATGAGAATGATGATGGTAGTAGTAATGATGATGAGAAAGCCATCTGTGTCTTCAAAACCACTGACTTAGATAAAAACATCAAGTATACTTTCAGTTTGGTTGCAGGCACTGGCGATACTGATAATGATGCATTCATTATCGAGGGAGATAGCCTCAAAATTAAATCTTCCATAACTAAAACTACCTACAATATCCGTGTCCGCACAACTGACAGTCTAGGAGAGTCCTTTGACAAAGACTTGGCTATCAATGTTAACGACTTGGGATTTGCTGCCATCAATCAAATAACAACGA
Organism: Aulosira sp. ZfuVER01; assembly: GCA_034530615.2. Classification (GTDB taxonomy): domain Bacteria; phylum Cyanobacteriota; class Cyanobacteriia; order Cyanobacteriales; family Nostocaceae; genus Aulosira. The sequence goes on along the minus strand of JAVRCV020000051.1, from coordinate 21,564 downwards.
TTGTCAATTTCACAAATATTACGGAAAATATCTTTACTGTCAAAAGTAAAGTTAAAGGTGATAAAGCAAAAATCTCAATCAAAATTGAAGGCAACACTTCTAAAGTAGTCAACGAAATAGGTGTATTTATCGTTGACGATGCCCAAGGTACGATTGAGGGTATTGCTCCCGGTGCAGCAGGTTATGCAGAAGTAGCTCTCAAACGATCAAAGATAGTTTGCTCTGCTATTGCCAATGCACCCGATGGTTTTAATCCAACTGACTTGGCAAACTTATTAGAATTCGACTCAGGTGCCAACCTGAGATTCTACACGATACGCAACAGCACTACTGATGCTGTGTTGTCTGGAAAAACTTCACTCTCTGAAGTAGTGTTTTCATCTGCCACGAATGTCAAAATAGAAAGCTCAGAAATTGAAGGGTTTTCTATGACTTGGAAAGGTGTATCTATTGGTGGTAGCGATTTAGTGCTGAAGGTTAAGGAAACCAATGACAAAATACCTTTAGGTATAGGCCGCCAAGGAAAGCATCAAGGTGAAGTCATCGATTTACGGGAAGTCAAAACTAAGGTTAAAGCAGAGTTTGTTATCAACAGAGAAGCTGCTTACGACAACTTAGTTGGCTTCTGTAGAGTCAATGATGAGAATGGAGGTATTGATAGTGACAATGATGGTAGTATTGACTTCCGTCCAGGGGATAAAGGCTACATTAAAGCCATGCTTCGGGCACGTGTTGACGGCATTGACTTGAAGGTGAAAAACCAAGGTAAAGCAACTTTCACCGGCAATTTTGACTCAGGTTGGCTATTTGCACCTTTTATTATTGCTAATAGCACTGTAGATGCAATTTTAAGTAGTAATTCTGACGACTTTGCAGTTTACAGTCCATTCTTAGGTGCAAATTCTGACAAGAATAATCATGTTCGGATGCTAGGCAATAACTGCTTTGGCTTTGAGGATATCACAGGAGCAGGCAGCGATCGCGATTTCAACGATTTAATTGTCCAAGTCAAATTGACTGTGGATGGGTAAATGGTTAAGTAGGGATGGGATGATTGATGATATCTCTAAACCCGTCCCTACTCGTGGAACCAAGAATCTCCCGGTTTTTCGCGTCAATGAGCAAAGCGAAATCTACACAACCGGGAGATTTTTAATGATTCAATATGTTTGCCTGAGCGTAGTTGAGATTGTGCTGATACTCAATTGTTTTTTGCTTTGCAACAGAATATTTAGGACTATTAAGTTGAACGGATTTCATTAACGCGATCGCACCTTGCCAATGCTTAATGACAACTTTCCAATCTTCACTCTTAGAAGCTGCTTGAGTTAAGTTGGCAGCAGTTGTAGCATAATTAACGGCAAGATGGAATCTATTTTGCGTATATTGATGTGCGTAGTTTAAATTGCGCTCGTATTCGTTAATTTTGTGGGCAGCGAGAGTGTAATGAGGATGGGTTTTGGGAAGGGACTTTAAAAGTGCGATCGCACTTTTCCAAGTCTGTGTTACTTGTTCCCATTCTGCTAGCGATTGGGCGATTTGACTGAGGTTTGCTGCTTGTGTTGCCAGATTTATTGCTGTGTGGAAAGTATTGGTCTTTGAAACCGCGGGCACCAAAGTTGCATACGATAAGGGTAGATTGTGGGTAGAAAGATAAAAACCGCCAAATCCTCCGATTAACAAACACAGCAATAAAGCTGCCGCAAATTTCGTTTTTTGCGACTGATAAAATAGAGAAATAGACCGAGTTTTTGGTTTCTCTGATTTTAAATTTCCTAGAAAATTAGCTTCTGGTAAATTTGGTACAGTGTTTAGAATCGCATTTTTACCAAATTCGAGTTTTGTTTCTGCGGATTTGCTTGGAAGTTCTTCGGTATTCTGAACAACAATATGAGACTCAGAGAAGGTATCTAAGCAAACTGCATCTTTATATTGAATAATTTGTTCTTGCAACCAATTATCAAACATCTCTTGAAGCAATTCTTGGCGCATTTGTGCATTCAATTGAGCAGGAATAAACTGTTCTAAGCGCACAATAAAAAACATTTTTTCTAAGTACACAATCGGCGAAATTTCTCCTGGTTGACTGGTACGGAGAATTTCAGATAATTTTGGATGAAGATAGCTAAGTTTTAATGTGCCAACCCATCCACCATTTTGTGCTTCCAAACCTTGAGAGTATTGTTTTGCCAATTCTGCAAAACTATGTTCATTTTCTGTAAGGCGAAAATAAATTTCTTGGGCCATTCTGCCATCAGATATTTGAATCAGAGAAAAAGAGGCTCGCTCTAAACGGTGTTTTTGAGAAAGGAAGTAAGATTCAACTCGATCGCCCCAGTTAGCTTTTTGAAATTTATGAATCTTGAGTTGACGAACGACACTCGCCTCTAAATCATGCTGAAAATTTACTTGAGTTTGGTTTGCTTGCTGAAGCTGTTGGCAAAAAGAATGAAGTTCATCTAGGGTATAGTCAATTGATGCGATCGCTTGTTCGATAATTACTTCCCTGAGAACTTGCGGTAGGAGATGAGAACGATTCAGACAAGAAATCAATTCTTCACCCGTGAGTTGTTTGTTTGCAATCTGTAAAACGGTAGTCATATTTAATAAATTTAGTGAAGCTTTCTCTAGTGCAAGGTTATTTGATAGTTTGTGATTTCCTAAGTGCAAAATTCACATGAAGAATGATGTCTAATCCTGACTTTGTTCGCCCATCTCTTCCTACATCACCTCAATCTTCTGCATAGCTAGTAGCGAGGGCTTAAAGCGTTCATTTTCCTCACGATTTATCGCGGAATACGTAACACTTAGACTTACTGTCAACTGTTCTGGCGTTAGACTAGCTGACATAGTAATTTTACGGATGAGATTGGCAAATTATAAATTTTCTAGCACCAAGTTTTTCTTGATGCTCTGCAATTAGATTGCTAAACACTTAAGTACGGCAGTATCAAATTATAGATTTGCCACATGATAACAACAAAAAATTTTATTGCCAATATTTAGGCTTTTTTATTAAAATATGAGATTTTATTATGTTCAACAGCAGTTAAATTTTTTGAAAGTAAATTTTTAGTATAAAAATTAGCCTAATAGCTAAGTAAATTAATTGACTTGCCTTACGTGGTAACAAATATAACAATAATTTTACTTCAACCTGAGTAACTTAGCAGAGTGTATGGTGCTGTTGGGCGAGCTAGTACAACAGGGCGTAAATAAAGCACCCATTGGAAATGTCTAAAACCCTTGGGAAAAGCTGATTATGTATTCCGCGCAGCAATATAGCTCGGCAGGTACAACCAGATCAATCTACCACTGCACGCAAAATTAGAAAAATAAAATCAGCCTAAGGGTGATTTAGAGCTATCAGCAATACTACTAAACTTGCAGTGCAAAACTCATTTTTTATACTCATATCTATGGTAGATATTTATATTCTTGACCTGTTGATAATTGGGCTACTTTTGCTGATGGTCACATTAGGGTCAGGATGGATTTCACGTTTACCACTTTCCTTTGCCCTCATCTATCTATTGGTTGGAATTTTCTTAGGGCCTTATGGCTTAGGGCTGATTCAATTGCGTCGCGATGATGTATTTAATGCCGAGGTTCTAGAGCGTATTGCCGAACTTGTAGTCATTATTTCTGTGTTTAGCTGTGGCTTAAAAATAGTGCGACCTCTCAAATTAGGAATTTGGGATATTACAGCCCGCCTCATAGGATTTTTGATGCCAATTTCAATTTTTGCCCTAGCTATTGTAGGTAAATTATTTCTAGGTATGGATTGGGGAGCAGCGATTTTATTGGGAGCCATTCTCGCACCAACTGACCCAGTTTTAGCCTCAGAAGTCCAACTAACCGATACAAATGATCGCGATGAGTTGCGCTTTGGTTTAACTTCCGAAGGTGGTTTGAATGATGCTTTAGCATTTCCCTTCGTTTATTTTGGGATTTATGCCCTAAAAGATAGCAATTGGGATAATTGGTTGAAAAGTTGGTTGTTAGTTGATTTAATTTGGGCGATCGCTGCTGGTATCGTCATGGGAATTATTGTTGCCAAAGCCATAGTTTGGTTTGACAAAAGAATTCAAAAGCATCGCCCTGCTGATAATTTGATGGAAGATTTTATTGCAATTAGTATTATTTTTGTGACTTATTCTCTCACGGAAATAGTCAATGGATATGGTTTTTTAGCAGTATTTGTGGCTGGTTTAGTTGCTCAACGTAGTTATCAAAATCCAGATAAATCACTTGCACAATTAGGATTTATTGAGCGACTAGAAAGACTCTTAGAAGTTGGGACAATTTTGCTTTTGGGGTCGATATTATTATTGCAGCCAATGTTAAATTATGCGGCTCAATCTTTGTTAGTGATAGTTTTGTTATTCTTAGTTATCCGACCTGTAGGTGTTTGGATTAGTACAATCGGAAAACGTCCTTTAAATTCCCACCGCCGAACTTTGAATCCAGTAACTCGCTGGTTATTTGGCTGGTTTGGTATTCGTGGTGTTGGCTCTTTATATTATCTTGCCTACGCTTATGGTAATGGCTTAAAAGGTGAAACTGCCGAACAAATTGCTTGGATAACTTATACGACAATTGTATTTTCTGTAATTGTGCATGGAATTAGCGCGACTCCATTAATGAGTTGGTATGAGCGAAATACTGCTCATGATACAAAGCCTCATATTCCTGCCACAATTGATGAATTGGAATAATGGGCATTGGGCATTGGGCATTTCTTCCCTTGTCAACGCCACTTGCTACAACGCGGGGAACCCGCGCAACGCAGTGGCTCCCCCTTGTCCTCCTTGTCCCCCTTGTCCCATTTCTCCCCAAACTCTGACTTACGAAAGAACCTCCTGCAACGTGTTAAGCAACACGTGGGCTGTAAAGGGTTTTGGGAGGAATTCTCGGATACCAAGGCTCTTTTTTTGAGCAGCAGCTTCATAGGCCATGATTCCACTCATGGCAATAATTTGTGCTTTGGGATTCATGCGTTGCAACATGAGTATTGTGCTAGCACCATCCATGACTGGCATCATCATGTCTATTAACACTACACTGATGTCATCAATGTGTTGGGCGTAAAGTGCTAAGGCTCCAATACCATCACTAGCAGTTAAAATCCTGTAATTATGACTTTCTAAGGTAGTTTTAGCGATTTGGCAAATTGAGACTTCATCGTCTACTACTAAAATCAATTCGCCATTACCGCTTGGCAGTTCTGTATTGGTGACTAGTTTAGTTTCTTTAGCTTCTCTACTCGGTAAGTAAACCTTAAAACAGCTTCCCTGCTCTAGTTCGCTGTACACTGTCACAAAACCGTTGTGACTTTTAATAATACCCATGACCGTAGAAAGGCCTAGACCTGTTCCTTTGCCGATTTCTTTGGTGGTAAAAAAGGGATCAAAAATCCGATCCATTATTTCTGGTGGAATGCCTGTTCCTGTATCAGCGATGGTGATGACAACATAAAAACCTTCTTGAGCATCGATGTGCATATTAGCGTAGTTTTCATCAATCCAAAAGTTTTCTGCACTAATCCTCAGAGTACCGCCGTCGGGCATGGCGTCACGCGCATTCACACATAGGTTCATTAATACTTGATGAAGTTGAGTTGCATCGGCAAAAACTGTCCACAGGTCTGGGGCGATATCAGTTTTGGTTTCAATAAATTTGGGGAAGGTACGTTGAGCAACCTGCGCTATATCTGAAAGCAAGTGCCGTACTTGAACGATCGCACGACTACCTTCTACGCCGCGTGTAAAAGATAGAATTTGCTGGACTAAATCAGCACCTCGCCTAGCACTTCCTTCTAGGATCCGTAGTAGTTGCTGAGTATTTTCATCGAGTTCGGGGAGTTTGAGAGGTAGCAGTTGTGCAGTTGCCAAAATTGGCGTCAGGATATTGTTGAAGTCGTGGGCAATACCACTTGCAAGACTACCCAAGCTTTCCAGCCTTTGAGCGCGGAGAAATTGTGCTTCAAGTTGCTTTTTTTGAGTAATATCGGTACTGAGTGTGAGAATAGATTTCGGATTACCCGCTTCATCGCACATCAGTGTCCAACGGCTGGCGACAATGATTTCTTTGCCATCTTTTGTGACTTGCTGTAACTCGCCTTGCCATTTACCATCTTTAGCTAATACTTTCTGGATTTCCGAAAACGGTGGCGAAGTTTCCCCAGATTTAAATAAGAGTTTAGCAGCATTTCTTCCTATAACTTCTGCTGTCGTCCATCCGTAAAGACGCTCTGCACCTTGATTCCAAAACAAGATATGATTTTCCAGGTCACGAACTGCGATCGCATCTGTGGAAATATCTAACAATGCTGCTTGTTCGTAGATTTTCTGGGCTGCTTGTTTGCGATCGCTAATATCTTCAACTGTCCCTACATGACCTAAAAATCTTCCTTCAGCTGAGTACATCGGGCTAGCAAGGGCACGTACCCATCGTACCTTGCCTTGGGGAGTCAGCAGTCTGTACTCATGCACCCAGGTGCTTTGTTCGCATATTGTCTGCTGCCAATCTTGAAAAACCTCGTCTCTATCTTCGGGGTGAATCGCTTGTGTCCAACCGCAGCCTAAACTCTCCTCGGCGCTTAAGCCGGAAATTTCATACCATAAAGGATTATTGTAGGTAAACTTTCCTTTAGCATCGGTTTGAAAGATCGCCAAAGGAGCCGAGGCGCAGAGTGTGCGAAAGCGGTCTTCGCTTTCTCGAAAAGCTTGTTCTGCACTATGCCGTTTGTACCGTTCCTCCGCTTCCCGCAACTCTCGCTCTACCGCAGGCACAAGGCGGGTGAGATTACCTTTAATGAGATAGTCGTGAGCGCCAGCTTTCATGACAGCTACAGCAATATCTTCACCAATCGTACCGGAGACAATGATAAATGGTAAATCCAGCTTTTGCCTTTGGAGAAGCTTGAGGGCATCTAAACCACTGAAGGCAGGAAGACTGTAATCTGCAATTACAATGTCCCATGATTGTTGATTTAACGCTGCCTCCATCCCATCAGCAGTATCAACTCTAACATAGTTGACAGTATATCCACTGCGGTACAACTCTCTTAAAAGTAGGAGAGTATCATCTTCCGAATCCTCAACAATCAAAACATTCAGGTAGGGGAGCATCTTGACTAACTCTCTAAAGGGATGGTACCTCGTTCATTAGTAACCAGTACATTCCTAGTTGTCGGACTGCTTCCGTAAACTGGATAAAATCTACGGGTTTGCGAATATAACTGTTGCACCCCAAGGTGTAACTCTTAAGTAAATCTTGTTCTTCACTGGAAGTAGTCAAGATGACTACAGGTAGTACGCTAGTACGTCTGTCTGCTCGCAAACGACGCAATACTTCCAGACCATCAATCCGGGGTAACTTCAAATCCAGCAAAATTACGGTGGGTTTAATGCTAATATCCCGACCAGCGTGAACTCCAGTGCCAAAGAGGAAATCTAGAGCTTCTACACCATCGCGAGCTACTACTATCTCATTACTGATATGATTGCGCCTGAGTGCGCGAATAGCTAAAGCTTCGTCATCAGGATTATCTTCTACCAGTAAAATCATTTTATTGCTCACACTCATGCTCCAGCCTCGTCTGCTACTAATGTAAAGTAAAAAGTAGCTCCCTGTTCTACAACTCCTTCTGCCCAGACCCGACCACCATGCCGATGCACAACTCGTTGCACTATGGCTAGCCCAATTCCAGTTCCAGGAAATTCATCGATTCTGTGCAGGCGCTGGAAGGGGCCAAATAATTTGTTGGCGTAGGCCATATCAAAGCCCGCACCGTCATCTCGAAGAAAGTAGACTGGAATGGCACTTTCTTGAGGCATTTTGCCAAACTCAATTTTGGCTTTGGTGTGCTTGGAGGTAAATTTCCAGGCATTGTCAAATAAGTTTGTCAACATCATTTGCAACAGTCGGCTATCTCCTTGCGCTATAAGTCCCGGTTGAATCACACACTCTACCTGTCGCCCTGGCCGAGTTTCTTGCAGATCTGTGCAGATTTGCCTCGCTAATAAACTTAAATCCACGACTTCCAAATGCATCTCGCTACGCATCAACCGAGATAAATTGAGGAGGTCATCGATCAATTGACCCATTCGTTGCGTAGCTAGCCGAATTCGCTGGAGATAGTTCTTTCCTGCTTGATCTAGCTGGTCTTCGTAGTCTTCTAGTAAAGCCTGACTAAAGCCATCAATACTACGTAGGGGGGCACGTAAATCGTGGGAGACAGAGTAGCTAAACGCTTCTAGTTCTTTATTTACTGCCTCTAGTTCAATAATTGCTCGTTGTAATCCTTGGTTGAGAGAAATTACCGCTTGTTCGGCCTGCTGGCGCTCTCGTACTTCTGCTTGGACACCTGCAAGGAGTTCTGCGTGTTGCAGCGCTACAGCTAAATGACTGGCAATTTGGGTAGCAAACTCAATTTCTGTAGCTTGCCATTCTCGTGTAGCACGACATTGTTGAATACACAACAATCCCCAGAGTTTACCACTCTGTAATAGGGGTACTACTAAGTTGGCTCTAATTTGAAATTGAGCTAGAACTTGGATGTGACAATCACTCAACCCGTGATTGTAAATATCTGCGACAGCCTGAATTCTTCCTTGCTGATAATGGATTGCAAATTGCTCGCCAAAGCAGTGGTCATGAATTCTTTGCGCCATAGCTGAGGGAAAAGCTGGGTCTACATCTTCAGAAACAAATTCCCCATCATCCCAACCAGAATCTGGGTAGAAGCGAAACATCCCGACTCGGTCTGCTGCCAAAAGTTGGCGTACCTCGGTAGCTGTAGAGTGAAAAATTGTTTCTAGGTCTATAGGTTCGCGTAGGCGAGTAATTACACGAAATAATGCTTTTTGCTGCTGTACCTGGAAGTTTGCCCGATTGATTTCATACTTAGATTTTAAAATTTCTTCGCCCAGGATCTGCTTGATTTGCTCAAATGCCGCTTCATCGCGGCATAAATCCCGCAGTTTTGCCAATTTCTCTGGGTTCATTCTTTTTTATTTGGTAGGGGCTGGTGAGGAAGGCAGAAGGTAGTCCCGATGAAAAAATTGCATCGCCATGTATGAAAAAGGACAGGGGGGACAAGGGAGTGTGGGGAGTTTTCTTCTCCATCTCTCCTTCTTGCCCAATACCCCGTTTTCTAGCCAAAAGAATTATATTTTTGGGTTTTTAGCTGTTGTATGTAATAGATATTGTATGCGATCGCTTCGCAATCAAAAATTCACTACACCAAAGGTTTAAGGCACAACGATATATTGTGCCCCTACCATTTGGATATTATTGTAATTTCCCTGGCACAACTAACTTGATGCTGTATTAGCTGCTGGTGATGCTTTCGCGTTTGCTGGAGCGCCACCCATGCGAATCTCAGTTGTGAAAGAACCCATGCTAAAGCCATCTAAGTGTTTTACAACACTGACTCGCATCCGCAAATTGGGGCTAGCAAACCATATACGCTCCTCAGAACGTGTGGTTTCAGACTCTGTAGTTAGTGTTAAAGCTTCATCATTGCCAAGTTTATATCGTCCGGCGGTTGGCGCTTTTTGTGCATCACCAATTTCCCACAGTAACTTGCCTTCATTGGGGTTATCTGCATCTGGTACTGTAACTAACACAGTAGAGCCACTATGTTTTTCTTTGTCCCCTGGTATAGCACCGTTCCCAGTAACTATGACACCACAAGCTGCGCTACTTGGGTTAACTTCATATTTTTGACACAGTTTGATTACCTGTGGATGATCTGCTGCCAGCATTTCAATGGTGATATTTGATTTACCGTCTTCGGATTGCTTAACAGCCAAAAGATGACTGGTGCGATGGGAAAACCATTTACCAGCACTCAATTCAAAAAACTCTTCTATATTCATAATTGAAACTCACCTGCATCAAAATGCTGAAAATCCCACTTATAACAAGGTAGCAGGAGGTGTTGCTGAGGGTATAGCCTGGGAGAAGGAAGTGTGGGAAGTGTGGGGGGACAAGGAGGACAAGGAGGACAAGGGGGACAAGGGAGAAATGCCCAATGCCCAATGCCCCTTGACTAAGTTTAATCACCTGTTGTTTCGAGCCGCACAAGAGAAATTCTCGCTGCTTCAGCAACGTGGGGATGGCTATCTTTTTCTAGGTATTTCAAAGCTGATACACTCTTGGGAGTGGGAAGATTACCTAAGGCTTCTGCAAGACGCTGGCGCACTAACCAATCTTCTGACTGGGCAAAGCGGAGGATGAGATCTACAGATTCAATATCTTTAATCTCTCCTAATGCCGCGATCGCAGCTTGATGTAATATAACTTCTTCACTATCCAGCGCTTGAATGAGAATGGCATGGGCACGCGGATCTTTAATATTGCCTAGAGAAACTGCCACACTAAAGCGTACTAGCCAATCGGTATCTTCATAAAACGCCCGTGACAGCACCTCAAAGGCTCTGGCATCGCCTAGATATCCCAAGGCTCCAGCAGCATCAGCACGCATCCCATAATCTGGGTCAGTTTCGAGAATTTTTACTAAAAGTGGATAACTTTCTGGCGTCTGTTTAATTCCCAAAGCAAAAATTGCCATTGAACGCAGTTGCAGAGATTCGTCATGCAACACCTTTTTAATTAACGGTAGGGCATCTTCAGACGGAACATCTCGCAGATTGGCTAGAGCTACCATGCGATCGCGCAAATTTGGACTTTCTAACTGAACAGAAATTTCCTCTAAGCTTAAAGCAGCCATCTTGTTAAATCACTTTCTTTACTTATCTTTACTTTACAAAATTACTCATAATAAAGGGCACTAGATTTTTGGGGGGTTAACCAGACATTAATTGGTGGGGTATTGGGTATTGGGTATTGGGCATTGGGCATTGGGCATTGGGCATTTCTCCCTTGTCCTATGTCTCCCCACACTCCCCACACTCCTCACACTCCCCACACTTCCCACCCTCCCTTGCCCCCTTCCACTCCCTCAACTACTACCTGCATCATCACCAAGTCTTACTTGTTGCCGGTGACAAGCACAACTAAAAATTGTTGCAATAAATCTAGTTTTGACCATCAGTACTCATGACAAACCGCGTTTTAATTCTTGGAGGTAGGGGTAGGATTGGTAGCAGTGTTGCTCAGGATCTAGCCACCCACACCCAAGCACAAATTACGATTACCGGACGTTACCCAGTGGCTGAGGGGAACGAAGATGCCAGGTGGCTCAGTGGCAAAAGTAACTGGACTTTAGGAACACAAGTGCAGTTTTTGGTGTTGGACTTGGCGGAAGTTGACAAACTGCGGGAGGCGATCGCAAATTCTGATTTAGTCATTCACTGTGCTGGCCCTTTTCACTACCGAGACACTAATGTTATACAAATTTGCATTGAACAAGGCGTTAACTATCTAGATGTTAGCGATCACCGTTCTTATACTAGTAAGGCTTTAAAGTTTAACGAACAAGCTGTTGCGGCTAATGTCACGGCAATTATTAATACGGGAATTTTTCCTGGGATTTCTAATAGTATGGTTCGGCAATGTGTCGAGCAATTTGACAAACCAGAAAAAATCCATCTCAGTTATTTAGTGTCTGGTTCTGGTGGTGCTGGCGTGACAGTTATGCGCACCACTTTTTTAGGTTTGCAGCATCCTTTTGAGGCTTGGATAAATGGCAAGTGGGAGTTAGTTAAACCCTACAGCGAACGCGAAACTATTAATTTTCCATCTCCCTATGGGCGCAGTGGAGTTTACTGGTTTGATATGCCGGAAACTTTCACAATGCCATACTCTTTCCCATCAATTAAAACGGTAATTACAAAGTTCGGTTCAATACCCGATTTTTATAATCACTTAACTTGGATAGCAGCCCATATCTTTCCTAAAGCATTAATGCAACGTAGGAGCGCGATCGAATTTTTATCTCATGTCAGTCATTTTATGACAGATGTTACTAATCCTTTTACGGGAATTGGTGTAGCAGTACGGTCAGAAGTTACAGGGCGAAAAGATGGTAAAACAGGTATTTATTGTGCAGATTTAGTCTATGAAAATACAGCTTTGGCTTCTGGTTGTGGCACAGGTAGTATCGCTCAATTGATACTTGAAGGTAAACTGAAAAAGCCAGGAGTTGCACCTGTAGAAGCAGCACTACCAACAGATTTATTTGTGCAAACAATGGAGAGCCGAGGAATTACGATTAATCACAACTGGGTGAAAAATGATCTGCGGTGATGTATTAAAAACACCCAGCAATTGGAAATCGCGCCTACACAGACAAAACCCACCTACGTGAGTTTCAAGGAGTACCCAAATATCAGTTATAGCGATCGCTAAATATAAATTCTCCACGAAGTGCGATCGCTATTTGGTTAGGAGATGAGTTTGGCTCAATTTGTTTGCTGCTGAGTTTGGGTTATTTCGTATCATCTGGTGGATGCCAACCAGCTTGAACCCAATTTTTACGTACAATAACAGCCAAATTATTATTTAATCTTAAAGCTACAATTCTTGCCCGACCGCAAGCCGTTATCCCAATAATTTCTGTTCCCTCTGCACTCCAAGTAAAATGTTCTTTCCATTCTTGATTGCGGGGATTAAATAAAGAAACTACCTTGCCAGATTCAGGATCTAAACCTTCAGTTTGTTTCCACTTATATTGATTGCATAATTCACAGGCTAAACATAAATTATCTTCCGTATTAATCCCTCCTTTAGCTAAGGGATAGATATGATCAATTTGCAGTCTGCCCATAATATAATCTTGGTGACTAAGGCAATATTCACAGCGATTTTCTGCTCGTTATCTAACCCTTTGGCGTAAACTTTCAAAAGAGAAAACTCATGGTAATAAAGGCTCTCTAAGTCCTCTTCTAACTGCTTCAGCTAACGCCATTGATTTTCTTAATTGTCCCATTTGGTAAATTGACATTAAAACTAATAATTCATATCCTTCAGCTTCCGTCAATCCTGTATTTTTACCCTTAGCTTGTAGTTCTCCCAAACGTTGATTCTGGACTACATCCATTTTTAAATTAGCTAATTCAATGACTTCGGCATCTGTAAGAAGAGAAACTTCACCATGATTGCTAATTTCTGTGAGATTATTAAAAGCAGGTAAGATGATTTCCAGCGTATCAACTAAAACTTCTGATAGCTCTCGCGCTGTAACTTTTCCTAGACGTTGAGCAGATTCAACTAAAGCTTCAGGTAAATTAATAGTAATTTGAGTCATCTGTCACTTATAGATGAATATTTTTACCTCGATTCTAGCCTAAAAACTAAATCACCTAAATCACTAAAAATAAAAATACCTCGTACCTTATCATTATGATTATGGATTTTTTGGGGCAGACACCCTTGCTTATACGTCTCTTTTCCTTTCTCATCAATCCATCCAACTTGCTCGCAAAATTTTTTCCATATTATGAAATCATCGTTGTTCCATAGTTTAACACCCAAATTTGATAGCGATCGCCGTAACCAGAATTGGCGTTGTTCTCCCTCTAACCACCCACCAACCTCTAGCCAAATGCGTTTTTGAACGCTAAAGCCAAATTTGCCGTTACTATACTGTACCCACAGACGATCAATCACTCGTAAATCTTCAGAGGGAAATTGGAGCATATCATTCAAGCCTAAATATCCCTCACTTTCTAGTCCTGCTACTTCTAGCATCACCTTAAATGTTTCCTCATCAGCTTCTTTCCACATACCTGCTGCTAGATAGTAAGCAAGTTGATGATACTTTTCGGGTATGCGAAACCGAACTAAGTGGTATGTAACTGGTAAACTTTCTCTTGGATCTGTTGATATTTCCTCCCATACATAACAGATTCCTGCCTCACCAAATCGTTCTCTAGTTCTTTCAATTAACCAGGCACAAAATGCATTGCCTTGTGCAAAATCAATTTCATCTAGTTTAATTTCTAAAAATAGGTCGCTGTTGCTTGCCTTGGTTGTCTCTAACAGAAACAGCCGATATTCTGCCTCAGTAATCTCAGTATCATCCACCACTTGTCCTGCCCAGATTTTGTGTCCTATTTCTGTTGTTGCGATCGCAGGCTGGTCTTCTTTTTCTGAACTTCCTAGAAAACAATCTTCGTTAAGGTGGTATAGCCGTTTTTCCAGTTGCACTGATGCTGCTAACTTAAAAACTTCGACATCATCCGACTTCAACCCCTGTTCTACTTTGCTCAGTAGTTCCTGTTCTTTCTCTGGACTAACTCGGAGTTTATTCTGCAAACACTCGTAAGCAAGGGTGAGGGTGGCTACAGTTGGGTTATTCAATGCAGCATCAATCAGTTTATCTACTTTCACCTGACCTGCATAGAACAAAATGGTTTGTCTCCACCAATCGAGGTATTTTTCATCTTTGGTAAAAACTGCTAATACATCAGGCTCATGTTCTGCCTTTGTGAGTTCAACCGCCGTTAAATATTCCTGAAAGGTGCGATGGGTAAATTCATAGAGTTTCTCTTGTTTGCGATCGCTCAACAGTTCTCGTACACCGATATCATCTCTTTCAATAAAATCTTTTGGTTTAAACTCTCTTCCCGCCTCAACCATCTGAGCTAGTTCTGCCTGAAGAAAGTCTTTTGCTAGAAAAACATTACTGTCCTGATTTCTCTCATCTAGCGTAAACTGAAGAACTTGGCGTTTGGTCATCTCTAGTGCGAGTGCTTGTAACGCTTCTTGCTTTTGCTCTGGTTTGAGAGGATATTGGCTAAATCTTCCAGAAGGAGTTTGTCGTCCTTGGAGAAGCACATCACAAACTTGTTTATAAAGTCCTGTTCGAGTTGGAGAAAGGCTTGTTTTCTGCTTGTAGGTGTTAATAATTAATGCTAGTAATAGCGGATTTGTTGCCATCAAGCGCAGGGTCGGAACTGCATCAATTTGCCGCACTAAGTCATTTCTTTTAGACTCGGCAATGTTCTTCAGTTGCTTTTGCGATCGCCCTCCAGAATTTCTCCGTTTTTCTAAATTAAAATACCAATTGAAAAGAAACCTATTGCGCTGTTCGGTGTTGAATGACCGCACAAAATAAGCTGGGGTATCTGGCAGAGGAGCTTGATTGTAAGCTTGTGGGCGCGATGTCAAAATGAATGGTAATTTATGCTGATAATGTTGAAGTTGCTGAGAAACCCAAGCGCTTACCTGCTTTCGCTGCTCATCATCTGCAATTTCATCGAGTCCATCTAACATTACTAGACACTTGCCGTCTTTCAACTGCTTGTTAAACCACTGCTGAATTTTTGATGATTCATCTCCCATCGCCTTAGCAATTACTTGCGCTAGAGAGAAATTATCATCTGCAACAATGGCAGGAGCAACATCTCTCAATCTCAACAAAACAGGAACAAGTTGAGGCAAACCCCGATACAATTGTGATTGTTTTCGCAGAGCAAACAGCAGCGTGATATGTCGTAAAAGTGTGGTTTTTCCTGAACCAGGCGCGCCTAAAATCACCAGTCTTCGCCACGCCGATTTTTTTTTCGTAATCCCTCTCAGCAAACTGCCAATTTCACTTTCCTGTTGAGTAGTAATGCTTCTAGAAGTTAGTGTTTGCTCGTTTTGCTCTGGCTCAGTTTCATCACCAGAGGTCAAATCTTGAGGATTATACACTGGGGTTTCGGAATTAAAGCCCAAGGGGACAAACACATTTTCCAGATCCAGTCCTTCCCCACTAAATCCGCGTCCCTGGTATTCTTTACATTCAGCCGTTAGTCTAGCAAGATACTCTGCTCCAAACTTATCTGTAATTGTTGTCCACCATTTAGGAATTTGAGTAGCAAGTAACCAGTCCAGAAATTTATCGAAATAGGGAAGAAGCTTGCTGCCAATTCTAATGATGAGCGCGACAATAAAGGTGATTCCTAAAAAGATAGCAAACTCTTGCCATCGGGCATTTTTAGCATGATCGGCAGCAATAGCAACAAAAATACCCGGTATACCCCACCCAACCAATTTGTTATCTAAAATTTTTTGTACCGATTCCCACCAAGCGGGTTGATTATCTTGGCTTTGAGTCATAGGAATTAGTAAAATTTATTGGTTATGTATGCTGAAATATTGATGATATTTAGTGTATCTCTAATCACGGATTTCTAACTTTAAGTGTTTTGAACTCGACACTACCAGTTCTGAGGTGGAATGATAATGTTTTCAAGGCGATGTCTGAGAACAAGCCGTTGCGCGTCTATGCTCCACTTCAGATTTTAAATCCACAAGCGATCGCTTGTATCTAAAAAACACCCCACGAGCGACGCGCCACCCGCTATAAATAGTCAAACTCGTTTGCCTTCTGCCTTTGCATAACTACAATTTTTAACGCTGACACTTAGTTACTTATACGAAATTACAATTCGCTGGAAAAGAGGTGGAATTGAATGCAGTTCGCTACGCCCAAAACCAGCATTAGCAAACATCTGCTCATACTCTGCAAAGGTATAAGCATCGCCTTGTGGGGTTGTTGCTAACATTGTCAGACTAAAAGCAGCAGCGTCGGGAGGATTAATGCGATCGCTATCGGGTATAAACTCAAATGTCATCACTCTGCCATTCTCTGTCAAAGCAGCGTGAATTTTTCGCAACAATTGTTCGCAAGTGGGGATATCAAAGTGATGCAAGAAATTAGGTAGTAAAATTATGTCGTAATCTCTACCATAATCTACATCAAATGCGCTCCCAGGAATTGTCCGAAAACGCTCTCCCACTCCTGCATTAATTGCATTTTCTTTTGCTACCTCTAACACAGGTTGCCAATCCAGAGCAACAATCTCTGCATTCGGGTTTTGTTGCGCAAAAGCAATACCAAATAAGCCATGACTGGCTGCAATATCTAACACTTTGATCTGATTTTGATTATCTCCATTGACAAGTTGAGCAATTAATTTTGCTGGCATTCTCATCATACTTGACATCGCTCGTGCAAATCTTACCCAGACTGGATGTTCGCTTTCTAAAGTGCCTTTAGAAGACAGAGCAGTTCCTCCCTGACGCACAGCATTTGTGAGGTTTGCAAAAGCTTGAGTTATGGTGTCAGACAAGAGAAATTCCATTACATCTCCTGCATAAGCAGGACTTTTTTTATCCAAAAACTTTGCTGAATCAGGCGTTAGTTTATATCCGGCTGTTTCCTTGATTAAAAAGCCAATAATTGTTAAATAATCACATAACATTCGCATACCACGTTCTGAAGCTTGGCACTTTTGTGCCAGTGATGCAGCTGACTCAATTCCAGAACCGATGGCAGTAAAAACTTCTAATTCCACTGCTGCTTTAATAGCTGCTGTCTGTTGGTAAGAATTAACTGTGTTAAAAAAATGTGCTGGTGAAGGAGGTGAAGGTTGGTCAGACATTTTGAGATAAGTTTATACAGTATGTTAGCGATCGCTCTTTATTGATACTGAATATCTAGCGCTTTACTCTCCATTGTTGGCAAATCTTAATTTCTGCTTAGAATACTTAATCCTAAACATTTGAAGATTTTCTCCCAGTATCTTGTATCATGAAGTTCTGAGGTTCGCAGATGGCATATTTTTATGAATTCATCAGCCAGTGAACACGTCACCCTTGTTGAAGTACTAAAGCTAACAAAATCTTTTGAAGACTATGCGATCGCCTCTCAGGCGCTAGCGCGACGGCTGGAGACTGAAGGGATTAAGGCACTTGTAACTTTGCAGTTTTATGCCAATCCAGAATCAACTGAGTTGGGCGCAATTCTTACCTTTGCCGATCGCAGCCAAATCATGCAGCATATCAATATGATGACAGCATGGCCAGAATTTCAACAGTTTGTTACCACTGTGAAACCGATTGATATGAAGGTTTTCGGTAAACTGAGTGCAGAAGCAGAAGAATGGGTGAGCCAATTCAACGTTCTCAGCAAAAAGTATGAAAATCACGTTGCTGGATTTGTACGCTGAGAATTATTGAAAAATGCCTACTTTTATACTTTCTCTTTAGGTGGTGTAGCAATACCACCCTTAAGTAAACCAGCTTCAAGTTCTTTGATAAATCGCACGTCTTCCTCTGGTAGGGGTTGGTTGACGAATGCATTCTTCTCCAAAAAAGCGAATGCTTGGCGAAATTGGTGGGGATTTGTCTTGATTGGCGAGTCAAAATGGCAGCTAATAATCTGCTGAAAATCCCAACTTGCAACTTTATCAGCCCAGTCAAGTACTTGTTTTGGATCTTGGGGAAGAATCAGGGTTTGCAAAATTGGCGCGACAAAGGGACGCCCATCGCCTCGGAGGTTTGCAAATGACTGCTGCCAATTTTCTTGCCAATTGAAGGGATATAACCCAAAATAAGCTTTTTTTGAGCGATTCGGTGCTTTGATAAAATCGCCCAACATCTGCCTCAATCCAGTCACTTCTAAGGCGCTGGGACGAAAGTAGATCGCAAACAAACAGATACGTTGCCATCCTTTGCGGCGATTTGCTTGATTATCTTCAATGTCCTCCGCAGCATTTTCTCTGGCATGAAATAGTAAAGGGTAGGGATCTAACTGGGCGATCGCAGGTGGATCTTCTGGTACAGAAAGTATGGTATCCGTGAGTAATAAAGTATGCGATCGCTTATGAAAAACTGCCACTTCACCAAACGATCCCCGTCCTAAATTGATATCTAACACCGCATAGTCAAATTCATCGCTGAAAGGGACTTGGCTGTTGTCTTCTGGGATTTCCTGGGTGCGTGTTTGAGGAAAACCCAGCCAACTCAGGGGTAAGTTTACGGGAAAACTCCACTGGTGAGGAGCGACGAATACCTGCGCTTGGGGAAATTGTCTAGCAAAGGGGCCAACAAAGACCTTATGTTCTAAACCCGAACTAGTAGGCAGGATAATGTATTTAACATCTCCATACTGTGCCACTAACTCCTTAATCAGACGGATACACTCAGGAGTTGGTGCAACAGGTGCATATACAAGCAAACCCCCTGCTTCCAACTTGACTACAGTCATCCGAATGGGCACGATGGTGTAGAGAATGCCGTGCAACTGGTCGAATGTCCAAATAGTATCCTTTACTACTTCAGTGCAAACTGTCCGTCGTTTGCCGTAGGGGTAGAGTGGTACAGCAGGCCAAAACGGCCATGACCAATCGCGTGGATGCATTCGTTGTACTTGTGGCCCCTGTGCAATCATAGTTGTTTTACCCATTTCATGCTCCTTTCCAATTTCTAGCATTAGAAGGGGACAGGGGGGCAAGGGAGTGTGGGGAGTGTGGGAAGTGTGGGGAGTGTGGGGAGTGTGGGAAGTGTGGGGAGAAATGGGACAAGGGGGACAAGGGAGACAAGGGAGACAAGGGAGAAAAAGCTTATTCCGGCGTTCCTAAAATACAATGGTTTAGAAGTGCGATCGCGTGGAAAGCATAGTCAGTAAAGAATTAAGTTTGATATAGGTCAAAATTCTGATTGCTTACCACAGCACCCAAAAGTAGTATTTTCTTAGAGCCAATATTGGGAATAGTACGCGATAGGGCATGGGGAAGAAGTTACCAATGCCCAATGCCCAATGCCCCAAGCGACGGGGCGACTATCCCTCTCTACCCACTTAGGAGATGGAATTTCCCGTCGCTTTCAATAAAATCCATAGGCTATCAAAGGAAAATCAATCAATCTTGAACAATCGACTCTTCTTGAAGGAAAAATTACAAGCCTCGCTTGAGAAGATTCAACCCAACAGCGATGGCCCTGTGACGAATTTGCAGCTAGAAGAAACCTTAGCCGCAGAAATTGAACAATTGGCGACGGAATTAGAAAGCGTCAATCCTAATCCTTATCCACTACTCAATGCTACTGCTTTGCTGGATGGAGCTTGGCAGCTAAAATACTCCACAGCCAGAGAAATTCGTTCTTTAGCTTCTCTACCATTGGGGTTGAAAGTGGGGAAAGTTTATCAAGTGATTGATGTTGCCAATAAATCCTTTTTCAATCTCGCAAAAGTTCGGCATTTTCTAGGAATAATCTCAGGATATGTCAAATTAACAGCTAGTTTTGAACCTGCTCAAGAAGAGGTATCGCCGCCAGCACACAAACGCATCAACGTCTATTTCGACACACGTTATTTAGCAATTGAGAAAATTGTCGGCATTAACACCCCTCAACTTAATCCATATAAGGTTATGCCAGCAAAGAATCCTAGGGAGAGAGTTGCTACTCTCGACATTACTTATTTAGATGAAACATTCAGAATTGGACGCGGAGGTGATGGTAGTTTATTTATTTTGAATAAATGCAATGATTTACCCGATTTTACCTCCTGAAATTGAATGCGATCGCGCTAACTGTCATCCCGCCCAGAACTGAAGTTCCGGGCTAATAGTCTAAGTCCACTCAAGTGGACTGAAATCTTTGTTGAGTCTACTTCAGTAGACTTGAGCTATTAGCCTTGGAATTGATTCCAAGGCGAGACGAAAACGAAGCAGGAGATTTACTTAACGAAAAAGCTTCTAAATCAACCAGGAGGCCACTTCATCTGCCGTCCTCCCAGAATATGTATGTGTAAGTGATACACAGTTTGACCGCCATCAGCACCAGTATTAATTACCAGGCGATAACCATTTTCTAGTCCAGCTTGTTCGGCAACGCGCTTGGCAGTTAACATCAGATGTCCTAAAAGCGCATGATCCTGAGATTCCGCATCAGCTAGTTTGGGAATTGGCTTTTTGGGAATGACGAGAATGTGAACTGGCGCTTGGGGCTGGATGTCATTGAAAGCTAAAGCTAAATCATCCTCATAAATAATATCGGCGGGAATTGCCCGACGAATAATTTTGCTGAAAATCGTCTCTGTGGTTTCACTCATGTCAATTTACTTACTCATCTGCTAGAGATTTTAAAGGTTTACTCTGATATAAGAAATGCTTGCTAGAGTCTGGAGTGCATCAATTGTGGGCATCGATGCCATAAAAGTAGGTGTGGAGGTCGATGTATCCGGAGGTTTGCCAGGAATTGTTGTCTTGGGACTACCAGATTCAGCAGTTCAGGAATCAAAGGAACGGGTGAAAGCGACGTTGAAGAACGCTGGTTTTGCCTTTCCGATGCGCAAGATTGTAATTAACTTAACTCCGGCTGATTTACGTAAGGAAGGGCCTAGTTTTGATTTGCCCATTAGCGTGGGCATTATGGCGGCTTCTGAGCAAATTAATGCCGATTTGTTAGGTGATTATTTATTCTTGGGTGAGGTTTCCTTAGATGGGAGTCTCCGTCCTGTGGCGGGTGTGTTACCCATTGCGGCTACTGCGCAAAAGATGGGAATTACAGGTTTGGTTGTCCCAATTGATAATGCTCAAGAAGCAGCAGTTGTGGAAGGGTTAACTGTTTACGGCTGTAAAAATTTATCTGAGGTGGCTGATTTATTAAATAATCCCTTACGCCACAAACCAGTGCAACTGGATAAAACTGTCGTGGCTAGTCATGGTGCTACTGTACATTCTCGCAGTGTAGATTTACAAGACGTTAAAGGACAAGCTCATGCCCGTCGGGCTTTAGAAATTGCGGCTGCGGGCGGACACAATTTAATTTTATCTTTAGCCAAAATGTTAAATCTCTTACAGTGAAAGGATTTCACTT
>JAVRCV020000050.1:0-52190 GCA_034530615.2 Aulosira sp. ZfuVER01 | reverse complement strand
GCCAGTTGAATTTCTGACTATTTTTCTTTCCCTGAAGTAACAAAAGAGGGATTAATCATACTATAATCTTTAATCTCAGGAAAAAGTGCAAATCCACTACAAAAAACTTTGCACCTCTGCGTAATATAAAAAGCGATAGTAGCTTGGTTGCAGCAGTCGCCCTGAGACAAAGAAGCGATCGCACTAGCTTTTTTTAACTAACCGAACGTTTGACGGGTATTTGAATCCTAAACTCAGAACCTTTACCAGGTTCGGAAAAACATTTGATTTGACCACCATGTTTTTCGACAACAATCTGGTAACTAATATATAGTCCTAACCCCGTTCCTTTACCAGGTTCTTTTGTAGTGAAGAAAGGGTCAAAAATCCGCGATCGCACATTTTCTGGAATACCACAACCATTATCAGCAATGCGAATCAAGATTGAGTTTTCATCTACTACCTCTGTACAAATCTTAATTTGAGGATTTTCTAAGTTTTTTTCTAACATGATTGACTGTTCTAGAGCATCAATGGCATTGCTAAGAACATTCATAAATACCTGATTTATCTGGGCTGCGTAGCATTGAATTTTTGGTAATTCACCATATTCTTTAACTATCTCAATAGCAATAAAATCTGCCTGTGGTTTTAGACGATGTTGTAAAATTAATAAGGTACTATCAATACCTTCATGAATGTTAACTGGCTTCATTTCCGCTTCATCCAAGCGTGAAAAAGTACGTAAAGAGAGTACTAATTCACTGATACGTTCTGCACCAACAGTCATTGAATTGAGAATTTTAGGCAAGTCTTTAGCAATAAAAGCTACATCTAATGCTGCTGCTTGCCTTTGAACTTCTGCTTTCGGGTTAGGATAATTTTTTTGATAAATGTCTAGCAATTTCAGTAAGTCTTCAGCGTACTCAGTAACGTGGGTGATGTTGCCATAAATGAAATTAATCGGGTTATTAATTTCATGTGCTACTCCAGCTACTAACTGTCCTAAACCAGCCATTTTTTCGCTTTGAATTAACTGACTTTGAGTTTGCTGTAATTCTTGGAGAGTCTCCTTAAGTTCTTCTTTTTGATGCTGAGTCTGTTCAAGTAATTCTGCTTGCTGAATTCCTACTCCTAGTTGATTGCCAATATGCACTAACAAATCAATCTCATCTTGTTGCCAATCGCGGGGTTTGGTATTTTGATATGCTGCCAGCAATCCCCAAATTTTCTCACCTTGAAAAATTGGTACAACCATATATGCTCTCACTACGATTGGTTTGAGTAGAGCAATCTGACTCGTATAATCTTCAGTGCTATAAATATCGTTAATAACGATAATTTTACTGTTAGCGTAATCTCTTCCTGGGGTTTGCTGTAAGTAATTCTTGATAATTAAAGGCACAACTTCCCGGTTTGGTTTCCAATTATGGGCTAATGACTCAGCAACAAATTCCACAGTCAAATCAGCCCGGAAGCGATAAATAGTAGCTCTATCTATTTCTAATAGCCGTCGGACTTCTTGAGTACTGGTAGCAAATATGGTATCAAGATCCAAAGATTGGCGAATTTTTTCTACAGTTGCAGCTAATGCTTTTTCCCTTTCGGTAGCTTTGCGTTCTCGTTCAGCAGCTTCTCTTTCTCGTTCAGCAGCTTGAGCCAGTTGCTGTGCTTGTATCTGTACTTGCTTTAAGGTTTCTGCTTGCTGTATTGCTACTCCTAATTGCACACCTACTTGTGCCAGCAAGTTAATTTCCTCATCTTGCCAATAACGTAGTTGGGAGTTTTGATAAGCTACCAACAATCCCCAAAGTTTCTCCCCTTGAGAAATTGGTACAAAGACTTCATGACGGGCATATTTGCCTGCTGGCGTTCCTGGTAAAAGAACCTGCTCTGTTTCAGACTGCATCCTAGCCGTTGCTATCCAGCCGTCAGCAATAGAATCAGCAACAAATTCGCCACTCCAGTCAGGATTAAAGCGATAAATTGACACTCGTTCAACTTCTAACAACCGCCGCACTTCTTGAGTAGTAGCTTTAAAGATGGTGTCAATATCTAAGGACTGACGAATTTTTTCCACAGTATTCGCCAGCGCCCTTTGTCTTTCGGCGGCTTTAGCCAGTTCTGCTGCTTGGTTCTGCAATTGTTGTAAGAATTCGGCTTGCTGCAAAGCTACACCCAGTTGGGTACTAACTTGGGTGAGCAAATAAACTTCATCTTCTTGCCAATCGCGGCTACCATTGTTTTGGTAAACAGCTAGTAAGCCCCAGAGCTTTTGACCGTGGTAAATAGCAATGATCACATAAGCTCTGGCCTGATAAGTCTCTAGGACTTTAATGTAGCAGTCGCTAAACCCAGCATTATAAATATCATTACAAATACGGTATACTTCGCCTCTGGTGAAGCGACCACCATCTGTATCTTGTAAATAAGTATCCATGACTGGGACTTCAGCTAAATCCTTGGCACTACAGTCGCTAACGTTTTCACCCAACTCCGGACGCTGCAACTGTTCTTCCATTAGAGAATTCCAACCTGCTGCTACTGATTCAAAAACAAATTCACCACTCCAGTCTGGATTGAAACGGTAGATAGCAACACGGTCAGCAGTCAGCAGTTTTCTCAATTCTTCCGTACTAGCACGGAAAATGCTTTCTAAATCGAGAAACTGACGAATTTTCTCAACAGTGATGGCTATAGTTTTCTGCCATTCTGCTACTTTTGCTCTTGCTGTTGCTTGTGCTAATTGTGCTGATTGCAACTTTACTTTTTCCAGGTAATCTGCTTGCTGTAAGGCAACTCCCAAATGCTCACCTATGAGTTGTACAAATTCTACTTCTGATGCTTCCCATTGCCGAGGTCTACTACACTGATGAATACACAACAATCCCCATAAATCCTTACCTTTCATTAGGGGAGCAACAATGTTGGCGCGTACTTGAAATCTTTCTAGAATCTTGATGTGGCAATCAGTAATCATGGCTTGATAAATATCATCCATGACTTTAATTCGCCCTTGCTGATAAAGCCCGGCAAAATCGGCAGCAAAGCAGTGATCGCGCAGTTTGGCTGTTAGTGCCGAACTCCACTCCTCTCCTACGTCCTCATAAATAAATTCCCCTTCCCAATCTAATTCAGGATAAAAACGAAACACTCCAACTCGGTCAGTGTTCAGCAGCTGACGTACCTCAGTGACTGTGACTTTGAAAATAATGTCTATATCCAGTGACTCACGAATTCTGGCGATTACTCTAGATAACGCTTTATGTTTCTCACCTTGGTAGATAGGTATTGTCTGTTCTGGGAAATGTTGTGGTGGCGCTGAATTAAGTTGTGTAGGTGGTAGTGTAGAGGAGTTTTCCATGCCAAATAGGACTTTAAATATCGAAAGTCTTCTATCTTCAGAATTCCCTGAACCAATCTAAAGGTAACAGGTATCCAAATATATATGTCTTAAGTAATAAATTTAACTATGGTAAATTCAAACTTAATATATTTTTAGTAATAAAAATCACATCGTTGCTTTTCCGGGATTTAAGTAATCAATATAACAATATAGGGACAACGATCGCATCGTGTCCCTAAAAATTGTTGACCCTAGAAAACTTGGCTGTATTATGTCACGCAAGAAGAATCATCGCCGCTTGGGAGTGCTGCTTCGGGTTGCGCGTTTTTCATTTTCTTGACGACGGCGATCGCGCCAGTCTGCCAAGGTTAAATAACCAACGCCCCCAGTTACTGCAATTAGCAGCAGTACAGCAAGCAATGTCAAAATACTCAGGAATGGGCTTTCCACGATTCCTCTATAGTCCGTTACGGCCCCAAACTACCATTGCAATCGACCAAGTGAATACGACCAAGAGTGATACCCAGCCCAGTGTCAAAATCGCCATAGTTCCACTTTTAAAATAATTACAAAACGTTTCTCATATTCATCATACTGGGAAAAGGGAGTTGATTCAGTAGTGATTGGGCATTGGGGATTGGGTACAAGTGTGGTTAACTAAGGACTAATGATTCTGCAAAGTGGCGTTGCACAATTGTGAACAGAATTTTAGAGTCTCAACTAATGGCAGAACGCCTAGAATCGCTGAAGGCTGGAATCATTGGGGCTATTTCCCTGTTTTTAGCCTTCACGATCGCTACTCTCGTAAATACTCTCTTGCTGGCAAAGTATTTTCCGACACTAGTAAGTTTAGATTTTTTGCTGAGTGGGGCGATCGCTTTCTTCTCTGGTTTATTATTTGGCGTTACTTACCGCTATATCATTCGCCTAGACAACAATCCGCAACTGAAAACTGGCGGTGTATTTGCGTTTGGCTTAGTACGAGGCTTAACTCAGATAGAAGTTGGCTGGAATTTTCATGGTACAGTCTTGCCTTATTTGGTATTGGCTGGGGAGAGTGTATTGTGTTTTGCGATCGCCGCGATCGCTCTCGATACTGCTATGCAAATTGGCTGGCTGAAACCCTTTGCTTCAAACTAATTTTTCTGTAAATATTATCCTTTGATTACAGCTACCGGTCTTAGACGAGCCACCTTACGGGCAATACCAGCGTTGTGAACAACATTAACAACACGGCTAACATCTTTGTAGGCTTGTGGTGCTTCCTCTGCTAAACCAGACATCGAACCTGCGCGGATATTGATTCCTTCTTTTTCCAGTTCGCCACGCAAGCGATCGCCTCTGACTTCACGCTTCGCCTTAGCCCGACTCATAACTCGCCCTGCGCCGTGACAACTCGAACCAAAAGAAAGGCGATCGCTTTTTTCAGTTCCAAGTAAAATCCAGCTGTGCGTACCCATCGAACCAGGAACTAACACAGGTTGACCACCCGACAGGCGATCGCCCAAAATACGGCTTGCCCTCAGTGATTTAGATCTTCCGCGCAATTTGCAATGCAGCTAAATTAAACAGTTGAATTTCGCCCTCGAATTGCTGTTCGATCGCAGTCCTCAATCCCGAAAATAGATTTGCTCTGACTTGCGACTCTAAGGCAACATATTGTGAGCCGCTACTCAAATAATCGAGATACCGATCAACACTATAGGTTTGGGAGCAAGGAATGATCTCTGTGGAGGGAGGCTCAAACAATCCTGAATAAGAGACAGGTTTTCCCAAGCCTGCGACGATTTCAGCTTGTTTGTCTCGACCTTCGTACTCCGGTGCGATCGCGGGCGCGTAAGCTTGATACACCTGATTCAAGACTTGATACATTTCATGGCTCGGTTCAAGCGTCAGATTCCAAAGTAAAACCAGAGAACCATCCGCCCGTAAAGTCTGTGACGCTTTCACATACTTGATATCGGATGATATCCAGTGCCAAGCATTTGCTGCTAGTACAATTTCATACGCTTGCGGTTTAACTTGCCACTCCTCAAAGGATTGCTGAAAGAGTTGAACCAAAGGAAATGCTGCAAGACGACGTTCTGCCACTTGGGAGAATGCTGGATTCGGTTCTACCACATCGATTGCACATCCTAACTGAGCAAAGTGAATTGTCGCAATTCCTGAACCGCCGCCGACTTCGAGAATAGTTGAATCAGCAAAAAGGTGAGCGGCTTCCATCGCTCGCTGAATTAATGCTTCAGGATAGCGGGGTCTGCCTCGATCATAAGCTTCCACAACTGGCGTGTACCAAACTTTCCGTTGCTCTAAGTCTCGATTTGAATACTCATTGAATATTTTGACCGAATCCGCCATGACCCAAACCCTAGCGTGTCATTTTCAAGCTTAACCCTCTTGTCGCGTCTCATACCAAATCGAGCACATGGTTGCGATCGCTCATAGCGCAGCATCGCTGATTGCTCTCTCAAAAAGTGCGCCAAATCCTGAAGCGCTTATCTTGTAAAGCTTATAGAATACTTTGCAGTACTCGTGTCAGCTATATTCGCCTTAAGTTAAATATGAGAATAAGATTACCCGTAGTAGGGGCACGGCACCCAAAATATTCTTCACAACTAGATAATCTTACTAACGTCGTGCCCCTACAGAGATTTTCACTGAGCCGTATACCTTATAAGAAATCTGTATCCCGCAAAAACTCCACAATCGCTGTATTGACCTCTTTGGAAGAACCAGCAGCTGCATCGTGACAGCAGTTAGGCAGAATTTGCAATTTCGCATTGGGGAGACTTTTATGCAATTTTTCCCCATGACTAGCAGGAAACCAACTATCTTGTTCACCCCATAAAATTAGTGTGGGGGATGTAATATCACTTAACTTATTTTGAATTTTAGTAAGTAAATTTGGTTTCTTACTTTGCCAATTTTCAATTTCTCTAGCTGCTATTTGTAACTCTTCGGCAACTTTGACGAGAGTCCCAGGAAGTTCAGTAAAAGGGTAGGTTATCCAATATATATCTTCTTGCGTTAACAATGAAGGATCGAATAGCACCTGTCGTCTTTCTATGGCCATGACTTCTCTAAATAAAGGTGCAAACCAATATGCTAGACGTAAGGAGTCTATAGTTTCGATGATTTCTAGCGGTGTTTGGGCTAATAGCCACATTGCCCAATGAGGTAATTTTTCGGCAAAAATCGGTACATTGACAACTACTAACCGCCCTATTAATTCAGGATATTCTTGAGCAAGAGAAAGAGCAGTTAATCCTCCTAAAGATTCTGCAACAATCACAGGCGGTTCATCACATAATTCTTGAATTACTCGCGCTAGTTCAAGAATTTGATGACCGTTATCTTCTCGCCTAGTCAAAGGTTTTTCTGAAAAACCATAGCCTTTAGCATCAAAAGAAATTACCCGACAATATTTGGATAATGGAGCTATACTATGACGCCAATTGTAGCTCCAAGTACCCATGCCATGTAAGAAAATTAGCGGCTTACCTGTACCTTTTTCACCGTAAGCAATTTTTACAGGATAACCTTGTGTATCAGTAATGATTACACTTTGCCGCCCTTTAGGAAAAGTAACTTCCCACCAATCTTTCATTCCTTTATCAATCAATTAATTAACCACCACTTAAGGCCTGCCACAGCCATCTAATTATTATCATAGGCAATATAACTAAGACAATGGCAATTAGCAACAATCCAGCTATCAGCGCTAAGATAAACCACTTATCTGCCTTTTTATTTTGGTGGGGAGACTTTAAGTGATCTTCTAATAGTTGAATATTCAGAGTATTAGCTTTCCAAGCAAAATCAAACAAATCTCCCAGCATGGGGATAGCACCTACCAAACCATCAATGATGATATTAAATACCATTCTGCCGAGAGTCGCTCTAGATACACCTAATCGCGCTGCTTCTACAACAATGTAGCCAGAAAGGATAACTCCTAAAACATCTCCGCCTATAGGTAATAATCCTAAAATTGGATCTAGCCCAATACCAACCTGAGTTCCGGGCACAGTAATAATATTATCCAAAAGCCTACTTAGTTGACGCAGTCGCTTTATAGTAGGTGCTTTAGCATCAGGTTCAATGATCGGAAATCGAGAAGGAAAATCTGGCATGAGTGCGATCGCTTTTTGACGTTGAATAGTTAAGTATTTTACTGCTGTATATTTATTAATTAATTTTGTTTAAGAAAATTTGATTGTTTGCGCGAGAGCATATCTTCACCTACAGTGACATTTAATTGGTCGCCTACTAGGACAACCAAGGCACTCATCCACAGCCACAGCATTAATACAATTACAGCCCCCACTGCACCATATACTTTATTGTAGTTACCAAAGTTAGTCACATAAAGTCGAAACAGAGCAGACAAAATTGCCCAAAAAACAGCTGCTAAACTAGCTCCAGGCATCATTGGTGTACCTGGATTCCACACACTTGGTCCATAGCGATAGAGAAATCCACAGGCAAGAGCAACAATACTTAAAGCTAAAGGCCAACGTAATTGTTGCAAAATAGCAAGTAAGAATACCAAAGAATTATTTTGATTCACAACCATTGCTAATAGTAAATCGCTGATAAACACTAAGAATGAAGCGAATACTAAGAGCAACATCGTACCGATTGTTAGTCCCAGAGAAATAAGTTTAGCTTTCCAAAAGGGACGCATTTGATCTGGGGGAATTTGATGAATTTGATCTAAAGCCGTCATCGCAGTACTTATCGCCCCAGAAGCAGCCCAAATTGCGATCGCAAAACTGAGAGAAAACAAACTACTATTTTTGGAATTAGCGATTTCTCTAGAGGCAAAATCTTGAATTAGAAACCATGCTTCTTCTGGCGCAATTTGCCTGAGTTCCATCGCTAGTTGTCTAAAAGTGTCTTGCAACGATTCTGCAAATAAGCCAATGGCTGTAAATAAAGCAATCATCGCCGGAAACAGCGATAGCATGGCATTGAAAGCAATTTCCGAAGCCAGTCCCAACAGTCGCCTTTCCATTGTTCTGGCAACAGTTTTCTTGAGGGTACGCCAGTTGAGGTGGCGAAAGAAGCGGACAAAACGAAACTGGTACATGATTGTGGTGTTCTGACTGCTTATTCAACAAATTTGCCAAATTTAGTTTTGACCCTTGACCGTGCCAATTTTAGATTTTAAATTTTGGATGATTTCTTTGGTACGAGCAAGCCCCCGAAGTTGCTCCACTTGGGCAAAGACGACACTTGCTTCAACCGGGGGAACCCCAGCAACGCAGTGTCTCCCCAAGACCGTACTTCTCTTGTTGTGGGCTGAACAAATCTAAAATCGCTGTCTCTAAAATCCCCAAGCTGTAACCCAAGAGTGGGTACAGTCAATCTAAAATCGCTGTCTCTAAAATCCAAAATTGATTGACTGTTGACCTTTGACAAATGACCCTTGACTATTGACTATTGACTATTGACGAATGACTATTGACTATTAACTAATCAATAATCGCTATGAGTCAAGACTTAACAACACAATGGTTGACTGAAATCCAGTCTCTCAAACAGCAGATGGTAGCAATCCAGCGCGATCGCGATGTCGCTTGGGAAAGTGCTGAAAAGTGGCGTAAACTCTATAACACAGAGGCAGAACAACGCCGCACCGATACTCAGCTATCTCAACAGGCGATCGCATCCCTAAAAGCAGAATTGCAGAAAGTCCAAGGTTTGGATACACAAGCACTCCCTGATGCTACAGCAGTAACAGCTATCCAACAAGAAATAGAACAACTGCAATCGGTGGAGGAGTTGAAAGCTAAATTAGTTACCGCCATCAAAGAACGCGATCGCCTGTTACAAGCTTTGAAAACTGAGCAAGATAACCACGCCCAAACCCGCGACAATTTAACTACAGCCTTGGGTGATGCTATTGATGGTTGGACAAGAGAGCGAGCCTCTCTTGAACATGATATGCAGGAGATTCATTGAAAGGGGCGGAAAGCTGCATCTTCTCTTGGGTGGATGAGGTTGCTTCCTCCTTTGCTTGGGGTATAGGGAGCTGTTGCTCCAAGTCGAATTCGCTTGCTCTCAAAGCCGTTTAGATTTTAAATTTTGAATCTTCAATCCAAAATTTAAAATCTAAAATTCGCTGACGCACATCAATATTTCAATCGGTTGAAACGTCAGATTATTGTTCATTGAGATGATGGGGAATGGTAAAGCAGAAAGTGCTGCCAATACCAGGAATGGATTCTGCCCACATTTGTCCGCCATGCCGAGTCACAATTTTCTTACAAATTGCTAATCCAATACCAGTGCCGGGATATTCTCGACGGGTGTGGAGCCGTTTAAACACCTCAAAAATCCGATCCAGGTATTTGGGTTTAATGCCAATACCATTATCTTCTACTTGGAAGAGAAAATCTGTTTCGCGTTGAATGGCGCGAATTTGAATGCGGGGACAATCCTCTTTACAAAATTTGATGGCATTACCGATTAGGTTTTGAAACAGTTGCACCAATTGGTTTTGATCGGCTTTGAGAGTGGGCAGTGGATCAACAATGATGACTGTATGGCTTTGGGCGATAGCCACCTGCAAATTCCGCAAAGCCTCTTGCACCACGGCATTACATTCTGTAAGCGCCAATTCCTGGCTGCGAGTACCCACCCGTGAATAGGTCAGCAAATCCTGGATTAGTTGCTGCATCCGCTTTGCCCCATCGCTCACAACCTCCGCATAGGAGCGTGCCGTGTCATCAAAGCGATCGCCATACTCGCTGATTAACAATTGGGTATAGCCTGCGATCGCCCGCAAGGGTTCCTGTAAATCATGGGATGCGACGTAAGCAAACTGCTCCAATTCGTGATTCGATCGTTGTAACTCCTCTGTTGCTTGGGTCAATTCAGCAGTTCGTTCTTCAACCCGTTGCTCCAATTCTTCGTTGAGTCGCAAAATCCTCAGTTCTGCCTGCTGGCGTTTCTGCTTTGCCCGCAATGCCAAAATCCCAAAACTCAAGCTGTCTGCTAGTTCTGTCAGCAGTTCCACTTCTTGAAAATCAAACGCATTCGTCTCAACTGAATAAATATTCAGTGTGCCAAAGACCTCTCCTTCATCCAACAACGGTAGCACTAGTGACGATTCGTACCCTCGCTGCCGTGCTGCTTCCCGCCAGGGGGCAAAACTAGGGTCTTCCAGCATATTCTGGCAGGCGACGGGCTGGCGCAATCGAATGGCTCTTCCAGTCGGCCCTTGTCCCCGTTCTGTATCTGCCCAGGAGATATTCGCCGTCTGCAAGTATTCCGCTTCATACCCTGCCCAGACCACAGGTTGAACGGTTTTGTCTGCATCATGACAAACATACCCAACCCATGCCATCCGATAAGCTGCTTCTTCGGTAATTAGTTGGCACAGTGTTTGTAACAGCGTTACTTCATCGGTTGCTCGAATCACAGCTTGCGTACAAACACTCAAAACGCGCAAGGCACGGTTGACCACCTGAAAATCACGTTTTAGATCCTCACAATGATCTTGAGGTAACTTGTTTTGCAGATCGTTCACAATTGGCGAATCCAGAAATAGAAGGCTTCTGTTAAGAAGATTACGCCCAAAAATCGATGTCCAGGAAATTTCAACATAAGTTTTAAGCTGAAATCCCCGCCATTTAACAAAAAAGGCAGAGGGCAGGAGGCTTAACAATTCAAAATTCAAAATTCAAAATTCAAAATTAAAGACAGTTTCAGCCGGGGCTTATATCCCCGGCTGAAACCGAGGCTACGTGTAGACTTAAGGGTCTTAAACCTTTTATTTCCTAAAATCCCATTGCCTCTGCTACTGCTCCCAGTTCTGCCTCAATGCCCTGTTTAAATTGACTGTGGCTGTGCTTAATGGCTGTATCTGGGTCTTTGAGACCATTGCCAGTGAGGACGCAAACTACTGTCGCCCCTGTGGGGATTTGGTCTTTCACTTGCAACAGTCCTGCTACGGAAGCTGCACTGGCTGGTTCACAAAATATCCCTTCAGATGATGCCAACAATCGGTAGGCATCAAGAATTTCAGCATCGGTAACGGCGCGGAAATCTCCCTGACTAGCTGATTTAACAGCGATCGCTTTTTCCCAACTTGCCGGATTACCAATGCGAATTGCTGTTGCCAAGGTTTCTGGATGTTCTACTGGCTTACCATGCACTAAGGGAGCTGCACCTGCTGCTTGGAATCCCATCATCTTGGGTAAGCGATCGCACTTCCCGGCTTGATGATATTGACAAAATCCCATCCAGTATGCCGAGACATTCCCCGCATTTCCCACTGGGATGCACAGCCAGTCTGGAGCATTACCCAACGCATCGACAATTTCAAACGCCCCTGTTTTCTGCCCTTCTAAGCGGTAGGGATTCACCGAATTCACCAAAGTGATCGGATAGCTTTCTGCCATCTCGCGGACAATTTCTAAGGCGCGGTCAAAATTACCTTTAATCGCCAGCACCTCAGCCCCGTAAAGTAAAGCCTGTGCTAACTTACCCAGCGCCACATAACCATCGGGAATTAGCACAAAGGCATTCATTCCCCCACGTCTAGCGTAAGCAGCTGCTGCTGCCGATGTGTTGCCTGTACTGGCACAAATCACCGCCTTTGCCCCTGCTTCCTTCGCCTTGGAAATTGCCATTGTCATTCCCCGGTCTTTGAAGCTACCAGTGGGGTTAAGACCGTCGTATTTGACAAAAACACGCACTTGTCTGCCAATAATTTCCGCGATCGCCGGCACTGGTATTAGAGGTGTGTTCCCCTCCAACAGAGTGACCACCGGCGTTGTTTCGCTTACAGGCAAGTATTCACGATAGGCTTCTATCAGTCCGGGCCAGGGTTGGCGATGAGATTTAGCAACAGACAAGCTTACAGTCACGGTTATTTATACAAATTTTTAGTGCAAACGGAAAAATACCAGTAGTACACATCTTGCACCAGCAGATGCTCTCATCACAAGAAGAAAGTAATTTCTTATGGTGCAGGCGTTTCACCTAGAATTTTTATTGATTTTCCCAGGCAGCTTTGTCAAAAGTCTTGTCACAAAAGGATCGCAGGTCTGATGTATTTTCTGGAACACAGTCATTGCAATTGGAGTCTCTTATCACAAAACTAAAAACCTATTAGAGTAAATGATTGAAAATACACAATCTTTTAACAAAGCTTAAAACTACATTATTATAATATCTCTAATGGTGTGAGTTGAGTTGTGGATCTATTTAACTATGTCTACCTGTTCATCTAGTGTTTCCGATCGCGTGTCCCAAGAGTCCTGGGCAAGCAAGTTAAACAAGTCTTATTACCAAGACGATCAGCAAGCCAAATTGATGCACTTGCAAGCAGAGATAGACTCTTTGCTCATGCAGTTGCAGAACCTCAAGCAGCAACGCCTGTCTAGCAATACTCAAGAACAATAAGCCTATCAAAGTCTGAAGTCTGAAGATGTTTAAAGGCTAAATGAATAAATTAGTCTGTTTCTGTGCGGCACTACGTTCAATCCACTAACTCTTAGTTATGGGTTTGAACTCCGTACTACCGAATTCATACTTCACACTTCAGCCTTTATCGTTCCTCAAGCGGCTATTCAAAACGTTGATTTTTTTGCGACCAGCGCTTGAGACTATACTTATTGCCATTCTCTACTAACAAAGCTAGAGAATGTCCATCCGAAAGTTGGGCGATCGCTGTCAGTGCTTGCTCGGAATTTCTTTGAAAATCAGTATAAAGTACTTTACCCTTATCCGACAAGATCAGGGTACGGGGACGGAATAAACTTTCTTCCTGCTCCTGTACTCCATACAGCGATTGCTTCAAAGATGCTATTGCTTCTGCTGAGATAGTTAGTACGGTTTCTGGCTGAGAATTATTTGTTAAATTAATCACTTGTACAGGCCAATAGCCTAGTTCTTGCAGCATTTGTGCCAGGTTAGGCCTAGCGCCACTGGGAATTTGACCAGATTGTTGTAAAGTCTGCCATACAATCGGCAGCATAGCCGTTACTCTTGCTGGATCTTGTTGATATAGTTCTGCCAGAGTAATGGGAGATGGTTGTATCCATTCCAAAGCTGCATCCGTCAAAGCTAAAGGTCTGGGTTGGAGAAGATTATTTTGATTGTCAGCGATTTTTTGTCCAGCAACTAATAGCCGCAAAGCCCCACCTTGCAATTTCACTCCTTTGATGGTGGCGGTAGTTATTTGTTGTTCTCCGTTGGCTGACCAAACCACAAGTAACATTCCTGGGTCAGAATAGATACCCAAAGTATCCCAGAGAAATTTGACAGGAGAATTTTTAGGCATCTGTAAATTTTCAAATGGGAAATTTAGCCAGCTTTTACCATCATTAAAGGCGCTTACTTCTACCTGATACCAAACTTCATTATCCATCAGTTGGAATTCTGCTTTTGGGTTTGGTCTGAGCCACTCAGTGCTGATTACTTTAGTTAGAGGTTGCACTGAACCTATAATGCGGCTGGGATGACCAGAAATGATTTTAGGTCTAACTCCTTCATTACTCAGGCGTACTAATAGGCCTTGAATCTGGTTAAGAGTATCTGGGGTAATTTTTGGTTGTGCCTCCAACCAAGAAATTGCCCGTTCTTCCCCTCGTTGAACTGCTAAAATCAATGCTCCCCAAGCTTGTACATCTGGCCTATTTGGGTTAACTCGCAATGCTGTTGTAGTACGGTTCCACAAACGTCCTCCATCCATTTGCAGTAAAGTAGCAATTTCTTGGACATTCTGTGAAGAAGCTTCAAATAACTGTAAAGCTTTTGCCCAGCGACCATCAATCAAATCTGCTAATACCTGTTGACTCGGAATTGCCCAAATCTTATCAGCTTGGGTTTTGGTAAGTTGGGAGTGTAAGCCAATCAGATCGATTTGCGCTTGTGCCGCTGCTGGAAGCGCCTCTTTTCGCTGTTTCTGCAAAGATTTCAACCACTCGAAGGCTGGTGTCCACAGTCCACTACGAGCAAGTAACAAAGCGTTTTGGTAGGCAGTATCTTTGAGGGCGGGTATCTTGAGGGAAATTTCTTCTAGTTGAATGGGGTTGAGGAATAACTTAATAGCTTTAACCTGGTAAATGCGTAGCTGTGGTTCTAACCCTACTGTTTGATCGATGACTAATTCTTTTTCAGCACTACCAGTTACCTGCTGCCATTTAGGTACTTGTCCATTGGGACTTTTCCACGACAACATCTGTTTAAGTGTACTGCGTTGTGGATTGTAGTAGACAATTTGACCGTAAGCGATCGCACTAGTTCCTTGTTGGAGTTTACCTTGTAAATCAAACCAAAAACCTGATGATGGAGTCTCTCCGTCAAAACGTTTGACTTCTTCTAGTGGTAAAGGAATGCTGTTGTCTGGGTTTTCTAGTTTTACCTCCTCATCAGATGCAGCCAACACAAAGGATTCATCTGGCCCGGTGATGGGTAATTGCGCCACAAGACGGTAATATTTTTCTGCCTGGGATTGGAATTCCAAGTCCTTGGCTTGTTGATAAACCCTGAGTTCTACAATTAATTGACAATCAAACTGACAATTAGGACGTTGCTGGAAAACTGGTAATAAAAAAGAGTTTTCTTTGTCTTGTTCCAAAGCTAGAGTTTTCCCAGCTATGCGTTGTTGTTTGCTTAGGCTGTTTTGAATTTGTTTGAGGCTTTGGGGGCGTTCACCGGAATTACCAACGGAAATCTGCGCCCATTCTGGTAAAAATTTATTTAGCCAAATAATTTGTTCTGGATTGAATATGAATAGAACGCTGATCCAGGCAAAAGCTATTAATAAACCTACACTGCTTAACAATGCAGCGATCGCTAGCGTTGATGTTAGCAAATTTCCCAGTTGAGTATTGTTCTGGGGTTTTTTGAAGATATGTTTGATTGTACCTACACGAGGCTGATTTTGCCCTAAGGACTTTGGCGTCAGCTTTCGCAACCGATTTGCCATGCTAATTTTCACTCTATCCAGAGAGTATATTTGGGCTGGTTAATTTATCTTTTATACTCGCGCTTGTTAAATATTGCCCAGATTTTTTTTAATCTAACTTAGTATAAAATACGTAAATATACTCATGCTATTGCTAGATAATTTTACATACACTCATGGCTTATATAGTGATATAGAGTAAAATAAATTGAAAAATATAATGATTAGCCACAGTAAGAGTAAAGTTTGGATGCTCGCATGGTTAATCGTTGCGAGCGTAAACGGAGTTGTAGAAAAAGCGACTGCACAAGACTATAGCTTTCCTTCTCCCCCAAATCAGTCTTACTTAGAGGAAGAAGAACCGATGTCACAAGTCACATCGGTATCTCAACTAAAAGATGTACAGCCTACAGATTGGGCGTTTCAAGCATTGCAGTCTTTAGTAGAACGCTACGGTTGCATAGCAGGTTATCCAGATAGCACCTATCGTGGTAATCGCGCTTTAACTCGATATGAATTCGCCGCAGGTGTGAATGCTTGCCTAGATAGAGTTAATGAGTTAATCGCTACAGCTACCAGTGATTCAGTGACTCGCGAAGATTTAGCCAAGTTACAAAAATTACAATCAGAATTTGCACCAGAATTAGCAACATTGCGAGGTCGAGTTGATAGCTTAGAAGCGCGCACTACCGAACTTGAAGCCAAGCAATTTTCTACAACAACTAAACTCAGTGGACTAGTAATAGTTGGCGCGCAGGGACGAACTAGCAATAGGGGTGATGTTAATCCCAGAGATGGTATCAAAGATACAAATGATGGTGGTACAAACATTGGTTTAATGTCCCTAACCCAGCTATCTTTAACTACGCAATTTACCCCTCGTAGTTACTTATTTACAGCTCTTTTAAATGGAATGGGTAGCTCTGGCCCTAGATTTAACAATAGCGTGTCTCGCAATGATATGAATCTCGGCTATGAGTATCCTACAGATAACCAATTTATTATCAGTGACCTCAATTATCACTGGCTGATTACTGACAACTTAGCATTGATGGTAGGAACCGAAGGCGTAAGTATGGCAAGTGCCTTTCGAGGGCCAAACCGCGTAGAAAGTGGTGCTACAGGGCCATTATCTTTCTTTGCCCAACGAAATCCGATTTTAAATATAGGATTTGGTCACGGTGGTATAGCTATAGATTGGCAGTTTGCTAAACGTGCTAGTTTACAGGCAATTTATACTAGTTTGGTTCCCGGTAATCCTGGTAAACGTACAGGTTTGTTTGATGGTACTACTACTACGGCTGTGCAATTACTGGTAACACCAACTGATGCCATAGATTTAAGTTTGTATTATGTCAATAATTATGCTTCAGATGGCTGTTTAAAGAGTTATGTGGGTGATGAATGCTTAACTGCAAAATCAGAACCCCTTCAAACTAATGCTGTTGGTGCCACTGTAACTTGGCAAATTTCGCCCCGTATTACTATTGGTGCATGGGGTGGTTATACTAATTCTTATATTCCTGGGCAAGTAGGAAATGTCGAAACAACAAATTACATGGCGTTTCTCAACTTACCAGATTTATTTGCTAAGGGAAATTTAGCTGGAATTTATGTAGGGCAACCTCCTAAGATTACAAGTAGTAATCTACCGATAGGAAGTAATGTTCCTGACTCAGTCGATACAGGCTTAGGACGTGCTGGAGGGCAACCAGGAACAACTACTCATATCGAAGCATTTTATCGCTTCCAACTGACAGATAATATTAGTATCACACCAGGAATAATTCATATCTTGGAACCTGGTCATACACCAAATAACGATCCAGTGACTATCGGCATTCTCAGAAGTACTTTTCTTTTTTAATTTACCTGTAGTCAAGAAGCTATTATAGAGTATATCTGTAAAAGTAAAAGCTGCTTCACACAGTTTAGTCTGTTTATACAGACAATTACCGATGTGCTTCAAATGCAAAAATATGTAAGTGCAATGTATTTTAGATTAAAAGGATGAAAATTTTTCATCCTTTTTTCTTAGTATGAATACTTGTGCTTTAATGCCAATGAAACTGATGCTGATTTTCGACTTGATTTAAAATCTTTATAGGAATCTGAATAATAAACTCAGCACCTTCTCCAGGGAAAGAAATGCACTCTATGACTCCACCATGTTTTTCTGTGACAATCTGATAACAAATAGCTAATCCTAACCCCGTTCCTTTACCTACGGGTTTGGTAGTAAACAAATGGTCAAAAATCTTCTGCTTGACTTCTGCTGTCATTCCCGGGCCATTATCTTTAATATGAACCGTGATGTTATTCTGGTCTTCACTGGTTTTAGTAATTACGGTAATACAATTGGGATTTGCTTTCATATCATCCATAGTCCGTCCCATATTTGACTCTTCTAAAGCATCAATAGCATTGGCGATCAAATTCATAAACACTTGACTAAGTTGACCAGGAAAACATTGAACTGGCGGTAGATCGCCATATTTTTTCCTTATTTCAATAGCAGGACTACTGCTTGAGGCTTTCAAACGATGCTTGAGAATCAAAATCGTACTATCAATTACTTCATGGATATTGCAAGTAATTGGTTTTTGAGTATCTGCTCGAGAAAAAGTACGCAAGCTTACACTCACGTCATAAATGCGGTTGATACCTTCTTGCATGGAAGCAATGAGTTTGGGTAAATCTTCTCGTACATACTCTAAATCTATGGCTTTAATTTTTTTTGTAATTTCTGCCATAGGTTTAGGATAGTGCTGTTGATACAAGTTAATTAGCTCTAACAAGTCTTGGACGTACTCACTGGCTGGTTGCAAGTTCCCAGTAATAAAACCGATTGGGTTGTTGATTTCATGTGCTATCCCTGATACCAAACCACCCAAGGTAGACATTTTCTCGCTCTGCACCAGTTGCAATTGCATTTGCTGGAGGTCAGAGAGAGAGATTTCTAATTGCTTGGCATAGTCTTGTGCTTGCTGATAAAGTCGAGAATTCTCCAAAGAAATAGCAGCTTGGGATGTGATGAGATTTACAATCGTGACGCGATCGCTAGTAAATGCGCCTGTCGCTAGATTATTCTCTAAGTATAAGATACCAATCAATTTACCTTGATAGAAAATAGGAGCGCACAAAATTGATTTTGGTTGATAGCGCTGGATATAAGGGTCAGATTGAGAAATAGCCTCAGACATAGCATCGTTGAACACCAGAGGTTCCTGAGTTCTAGCAACATAGTTAATGATAGAAACAGGAATAGTTTGGCTGTCATTAATTGATATTGATTGTTGAACTACAGAAGAATTATTTGTGGTTTTGATTGCTTCTATGAACAATTCATTACCTTTCATCTGAATTAGACAGCCCTTTTGAGCAGCAGCATTTTCGAGAATTATAAGTAAGAGAGTATCTAGCAGTTTATCTAGAACTATTTCACTGCTAATTGCTTGCAAAGCCTTAATTACTGTAGCTAAATCTAAAATTCCATTGCTATGACCTTTACTGTCTAAATAATTAATTTTTGTCGTAGCAATAGTTCTGGTTACATCTATTGCTGTATCTTTGACAATTTCATTACGAATGATCAAATTGGGATAGCGTTCATCCAAATCTTGTACTTTCGCTATAGCGCCCCAACGTATATAACCATAGTATGCTTCTGTCATATACATTTTGGCAATCTTGTCTTTACCTAAACCCAGATAAAACCGTGCTGCTAATTCATTCGCTAAGGCTTCTTCTTGGATATAAGCATTCTCTTTCGCGCCTGCAATAGCATTATCATATAAATCTATAGCAACTTGTACATTACCCAGAACTCGCGCTTTTTCAGCCTCAACTAACTCATATTTATGTTTGAAGTTGCATGGTGCTTGTTTGACCCATTTTTGCATTTGCTGCTGATGAGATTCTACTTGCTTTATGTATTGCCTTTTTTTCTCAATTGAAGTATGAGTGCAGAGCGCTAAGAGAGCTAAAGAATAATAAAAGTTATTTACAATGTAAATTAATAAACCTGCATTATTTTCATGAGTTTCCTCCGCTTTGATTGCATTTTCTACAGCTAAATCGTATTCATTGAATAAATAGGAAATAATTGTTTTGCAACCATGATAAAAACCTTTAAAAGAGTAATTTTTAATTACTTCATCTGCCATTGTTATCTCATCGAATGCTTCGCCAATTAAAGCAGATTTATGCAATGAAAGTGCCTGTAAATTCAAAGCTGCTTGTCTAAAAATGCTTGTAGCTGCTGCTAGTGTTTCAAGTTTTAGCTTTTGCATTAACTGGATGTAGCCCAAAATTTTCTTGTCTACCAATTCCAAGTTTTCCCCAGAAAGTAACGAATGGTAGCCTGCAATCACCGCACAATAGCCAGCATTTTCTATATTTCCCATTTCTAATCCACTCTGCATCCCTTCTACAAGAGAAGCTACTGTATCTTTAACAGGATCTTTAAAAAATCTAATCGTACCATTAAATACAAAGTAAACTGTTGCTTTTAGTGAGTCAGCATTCATGTTTGTAATCGAATCTACTGCTAACTTTCCTAATCTATATCCTGGATTAAATTCGCTGAATTTATCAGATATAATGGAACCGTAAGCTACATAGCCATAAGCTGAAACAGGTGATTTGCCATATTTGACAGATAACCTCACCATTGCCAATACAGCCAGTACAAAAATTAAAGAACCAGCCTGACTAGCAGCAGGAACAATTTGCAACAATATTTGCATAGCTGCCAATTTATGAGGGTCAGACATTTCTGGTAAGAAAGCTAAATCTTCTATTGATTTACCTAATAATGTAAATTTTGTCTGAATTATTGCTGAAATAACATTTAGTTTTGTTGGTTGATTTGGTAATTTTACTCCTAGCTCTTTGAGGACTTCCACACCAATTTTTAAAACTTCTGGCATTTTGTTTTCTGCCATGCAAGTTAGCATTTTTATTTCATATATCTTGACTTTATCTAAAATGTTATTCGCTTGCTTTAGCGTAAAATATACTAAATTATTTGATTGTTGAAAATTACCAGTTAAATACTCTGATTCTGTAGTCTCAACATATAAACTTAGTGTCAAGAAATAATCTTTCTGCCAACTATCTGCTGCCAAAAGGCCCAAACCTGTATTTAAGTACTTAGTAGCAGTTTCATAAGCTGTTGCTTGTTTAGCTTTCTTGCCAGCCATAAGATTAAGTTTTGCTAACTCATCTTTTTCAGATTGTTTAGTTAGTAAATCCAAGCCAAAATTCAGCTGGTTAACAATATCCAAAATATTTTCTATTAAGCATTCAGATGGTGTCTGTTGCAGTAGTAATTGGCCTATTTGCAAATGAGTTGCCTGTTTTTTATCTTCTGGAATCAGAGAATAAGCAGCTTGCTGAACTCTATCATGTAAAAATTTATAACTAACTTTTTTGCTAACAAAACTTAGATTAACTGAATCTTCTTGTCCAAACACTAAGGGTATGCGGTAAGCATCATTTAAAGGTAAAATCAACCCAGCTTGCAAGGCATAATAAAGTTCATTAGCACTATTTGTAGGAGATTTCTCACTTACTATAGATAGTACATCTAGAGAAAATGTGTTACCTATACAAGCTGCTAGTTTTAATATGTCTTGTGTAGATTGTGGTAAGTTTTGAATTCGGCTAGAAACTAGTTCTACTACACTCTTATTAGTAATAGCAATTGCTTGAATTTCATCTATATTCCACTGCCATGATGATCTTGCAAAGTTAAAAATTAACAGCTTTTCTTGATAAAGTACTAGTAATAGCTGTATGAGGAAAAAAGGATTACCACCTGTTTTGTTGTAAAGTAAATTGGCGAGTATTTCTACTCCTGCTATAGATTCATTTAATGCATCAGCAACTAAATTACTAGCATCGTTTAACAACAGTGGTTGCAAAATAATGTTATTAACAACAATAGAATTGTTATTAATTGCTTCTATCGTTTGAATTAATGGATGTGTGGGGCTAACTTCATTGTCTCGATAAGCCCCTATTAAAAGTAAATATTTGCTGTTAATGTCAGTAATCAGCAGTTCCATTAACTTCAATG
Organism: Aulosira sp. ZfuVER01; assembly: GCA_034530615.2. Lineage (GTDB taxonomy): Bacteria > Cyanobacteriota > Cyanobacteriia > Cyanobacteriales > Nostocaceae > Aulosira. Next base: position 30,857 of record JAVRCV020000050.1, on the reverse strand, counting down.
TGGCTGAGTCTGCCCATTGTAAGTCATCTAAAAAGATGACCAAAGGATGTTCTTTTTTAGTGAAGACACGAATAAATTCACTAAAAACCCGATTGAAGCGGTTTTGTGATTCTGATGCACTTAATTGAGCTACTTTTGGTTGTTTACCTATAATCAATTCCACTTCGGGAATTACATCAATGATGACTTGCCCATTAGAACCAACAGCTGCTAAAATTTTTCTACGCCACTGGTCAAGTTTAGTAATATTTTCTGTCAACAGTTGCCGCATTAATCTGCCAAAAGCCTGAATCATAGACGCATAAGGCATACTGCGTTGAAACTGGTCAAATTTCCCACTAATAAAGAAGCCTTTAGCGCGGGTAATAGGTTTATTAACTTCGTTAACGACAGAAGATTTACCAATTCCAGAATAACCGGAAACTAATATAAGTTCGCGGCTTCCTTGGCTGACTCGTTCAAATGCCTGCAAAAGTAAATTAGCCTGAGTTTCTCTACCATAAAGCTTTTGAGGAATAAGCAACTGGCTTAAAACATCTAAACGACCAGGTGTAAAGTCAGTAATTTGTCCTGTTGTTTTTAAATTTTCACCACAGATTTCTAAATCTGCTAAGAGTCCTTTAGCTGTTTGATAACGGTCTTCAGCATTTTTTGCCATGAGTTTCCCAACAATCGCCGCAATGGCACTCGGAATTACTGGATTTAATTCCTCAATCTCTACAGGCTGTTTAGCAATATGAGAGTAGATTAAATCCAGTGGGTCATCGCTTTGAAAAGGTAATTTTCCAGTCAGCATTTCATAAAAAGTAACTCCTAAAGAATAAAAGTCACTCCGATAGTCGAGAGTACGATTCATTCTCCCGGTTTGTTCAGGGGACATATATGCTAGAGTACCTTCTAGTTGCTGGGGATTAGCTAATTGTGGTGTTTCTTTATTGAGTTGTGAGGCAATACTGAAATCTGTCAGCTTTACAATCCCTGTTTCGGGATTAATAATAATATTGCCCGGTTTAATGTCTTTGTGGATTATATGGTGAGTATGTACTGATACTAAAGCTTGTGTCATTTGAAATGCAATACTCATAAAACTATTTAGCTCTAATTTCTGAGTGCTAAGTAGTTGTTTCAGTGACTGTCCACCAAAATCTTCAAATACTAGGGCTAAACGATTTTCATGGCGTTCCAGTCTCAAGACTTTGACAACACGTTCTAAATTAAGGTTCTCTGTAATTTTGTATTCGTGTTTTAAACTAGTAATTGCATCTAGAGACGGATACTCTGCTTTGAGAATTTTTAAGATTACAGATTGTTTGTCAATTTGTGATGTAGCCCGATAAATAACCGTATCATCTCCCTCATGGAGAATTTCGTTTAGATGGTAATTTGGCATCAAGGGAGAGGTCAGCATTGCAATACCCTTATCAGTAGACATTTAAGATGTTGTAAGTTTAGAATTCCCAGTTTTGCTATTACTCAATCAAATCAATAATTTTCTTTTTCAAGTGAGATAGTAAGTAATTTACCTGGGATGCATCCCAGTTTTTATCAATGCCCACACCACTGGCTTTAAAGACGAAGTCTGAGTCGTCAGGCTTTGTTTGTGTAGCAATACCCTTCTAGGATAGGGATTAAAAAAGTGATAACATTTGAGATTTTGGATTAGAAACTGCCTTGTGTGTATGGGTTTCCTAAATCTATTTGTTGCAATCATTTTTGAAATTGGTATGAGATGCTTCCATTTACCTGTGTCAATCAGCGTATAGCTTAGTGACAAAATTTCTAGACTCTATAAGTGGATGGCAAAAAATACTTACAGTCAATTGCGAGCGTCAAGTCTTTGACATAGCTTCACGCCTATATTTTGCTACCTTGCGGGAACTGCAAGGGCGAACACGACCTTCGCAATGACATTGTGTAATTAATTATTTCGGGCTACTTACTTAAAGAGTAAGCCTTCTTAAGACCTAATATCAGTCTTGAGAAGGCTGCAATAAACCAACACAATTCAACCTTGTCTAAGCGGAGAACTGGAGTTTTGCAAAAGAGAACAGGGAAAAGCATAGGATTTGGGAGCAAAACCCCATCAACAGAAAAGTATTGGTTTTAAAGTAGACGCGGTTTAAGCTACTTCTATAAATGATGTATTAGCTTTTACTGCTTCTCTTGATAACCCTTGCACAAAATTAGGTAAGTATTGGCTAATCAAAGCCTTATTCATTTTTGGGCACTCAATACCAACTTCCTTGAGGGCTTTGAGAGTGTTATCAATTTTAAAGATAGGAGTACGATGGTGTACTTCTAGAATTGTGCTGCGGTTTTGATAAACTTTCTCTTGCAGAAATGAAATCAGTGGATACAAAGGGTTATCTGTTGACAAAGTAGAGATGGCATTTAACCAGTTTTTTGGTGAGATCTTTTGTACAGGATAGCCCAACTGGTTAATGAACTCAAATATCTCTAGATGGCTGACTTCGTGTTGACGGGGGACGACAAGATGGTAAGTACCACCTATATATTTTGATTCTAGGGAAAGATTAGCAATAGCAGCAGCAACATAGTCTACAGGTACGGGAGTCCAATATTTTTCAGGAAAATCTGGATACAAGCCCATCTGAATGCAACCTCTAACAAAGCGGTAAAACATATCATTGAGGTTAGCAACTCCTGTCTGCCTGTGTCCGGAGATAAAACCAGGACTATAAATAGAGACTGCTAATCCTTGTTTCCTTGCTGTTCTTACCATACGTTCAGCTACCCATTTTGCCCGGACATAGCCGTATTCTACGGACATAATTGGTGCGCTGAGGTCAATGTCAAAGTCCTCTGTCACTTCATTAATACCTAGCAATGAGGTTAACGATCCATAAACAGCTAAGGTAGATAGGTAATGCAGAGTTTTGTGACGACGGTGTGCTGCAAAAGCAATCACGTTAGCAGTACCATCTATGTTAGATTTTTTAATTACCGAATAAGGTTTGATGTAATTAGTGTCAGCCGCCACATGATATATTTGATTGACTTCTTCACTCAGTTTGTCAAATAGGGCTGTTGGTATTTGCATCTGTAGCTCTTGGATGTCTCCAGCGATCGCATATACTTGTGCTAACCCTGCTGTCGGTAAGTGATACTCGATAAAAGTTGCATACAACCTTGTCATTGCAGCTGTATCGCTTTCTGCTCGCACTATACAGTAAATTTTTTGATAGCTGCCTTGTTGCAGAAGTTCATACAACAGGTGTGCCCCAAGAAAACCTGTTGCACCTGTAATCAATGCACAGTCATATTTAGTTTGTGGTGTTTGTTGCCAAACAGATGTATGCAACTCTGGAGAAAGTCTAGCTTCTGCTTGTAAGTCAACCTGCCTATCATCAGCTACATCGTTAATTTTGAGTTTATATTGTTCTAACAGTTGTGCTAAATCTGATGGTGTAGGGTATTCATAAACTAAGCGAGAAGGAAGAGACACATTAAAATCGCGATCGAGTGCATATAATACATGGGCTATGCAGAGTGAGTTGCCACCGATATGAAAGAAATTAGTGTCAGGAGTGCAACTACCTATAGGCAACTGTAAAGCTTCATCAAAAATTGCTGCGATTTTAACAGAGTTATCTATGGTGTTAGGAATGAAATATGGTGTTTGTGGTAGTTCCGGTAAAGCATTTCGGTCTACTTTGCTGCGGTTAGGTAGCAAAGGCAATTCGTCAATGAAGACAAAACGGGCAGGTACCATATAATCTGGTAGTTGTTCGGCGGCAAAGCGTTGCAGATGCTTTTCAGTCAGAAACTGCCCAGTTCTGGGAACGATATAGGCAACAAGCATTGAAATCCCATAGTTTTCTGGCAGATTGCTGGTTTCTACTTGTACAGTTTTAATTGCTTTGACTGTATTCGCTTGTACGCCAGGATGTTGGGCAAGTATCATTTCAATGGCTTCGAGTTCTATACGCTTGCCTCGTATTTTGACTTGATTGTCAGTTCTACCAGCATAATGTAGCAGGCCTGGATGATGGGAATCTTCGTAAACGATATCACCAGTTTTATAAATCTTACCGGAACCGAAGGGGTTATCTAGAAAACGAGCATTTGTGATATCTGGTTTGTCGAGGTAGCCTTTGCCTACTCCTACTCCACCTACGTATAACTCGCCCTTTTCACCTTTATTACAAAGTTTAAGTTCTTCATCGAGAACGTAAAGTTCCACATTTGGTAATGCATAACCAATAGGTAAACTAATATCCTCTGGCTGAAACTCGTAAATTGTGCAACAAACTGTTATTTCTGTAGGCCCGTAGGCATTGAAAAAGCGAGTATGGAGTGAAACCCATGATTGAGCAAGTGATGTGGGACAAGTCTTGTTGAGCAATGTATTGAGTTTTCCCAACAAAGGTGAAACCCATGCTTTGGCCAGTGATGTGGGGCAAGCTTCACCACCTACTACCACCATGTGTAAATCAGGTAGCTGGTCACGAAATGGTGTTAGCGTTGATAGTACGGAAGGTGGTAGCATCACCCAATTTACTTTTTGTCTGGCGATGAAGTTTGCCAATGGCTGTCCAGGAAGCATTTGCTCTCTTGCACCTAAAACCAAAGTCGCTCCACCACATAGTGCTGTTACTATTTCCCAAACTGCTGCATCAAAGCTAATTGAGGCGAACTGAAGTAAACGCAAGCCAGGTTGGATGTCAAAAGTACTACAGCTTGCTAAGGCTAAATTTAGTAACCCTTGATGAGTAAGCATGACTCCCTTTGGTATACCTGTAGAGCCAGATGTATAAATAATGTAAGCTAAATGCTCAGGCTGTACTACTTGAAGTGGTATGGGGGGTGCAGTTAACTGTTGCCAGACAACAGGAGTATCTAAAAAACAAATATGCCCATCAATACCACTCTGCCGTAGTGCAGGCTCAATATCAAAAGCAAATTTTTGTTGTGTCAAAACCGTGCTTAGTTTCGCGTCAACAATCATGTAACTAAGCCGTTGACGAGGTAAATCGGGATCGAGAGGGACAAAAGCTGCACCTGCTTTCAATATGGCATAGATAGCAATAACCATTTCAAAAGAAGGTTCTATACACAGCCCTATTAAACTGTTAGGCTTTAGCCAGCCTTGTGCTGTCAAATAGTTAGATAAATTTTCTGCCTGTTGGTGTAACTCTCCGTAAGTCAAATGCCGATCTTCTAGTACCAGTGCCACTTGATGGGGATATTTTTGACAAATGAAATCTAGCAGAGAAACTATAGACAGATGAGATTGTAAAGATTTAAAATCTATTTCTTTAAACAACATATTGCTGTATCTGATTCCTTGGTTGAACTAATATTTATTAATTGGTATTACACCCCTATTTCATTCAATTCATGCTGGCTTTTTGCCTACACGGGCTAGCTCTCCAACTTGAAATTACTTACTGGAATTTATTTTTACATTTGAGATATAAACACAATTAATTCAAAAGCTTAACCATCAGAATCATCTCTAAAATAAATTTATTACTTTGAGATTGAATGTTTGTTGGCTTAACTATGGTACACATTGATAGATGTTAAATGGATTATGGCATAAGATTTTTGAAAAAGAATCGTTTTGATTCAATCTTCATTGATTCAATAAATCTAGCTTTTTTTGGTTATTAATGTATTAGGGTTTCTACTGTTATTCTGAATTTTTCAGAGTAAATACTGATAAAAAATTATATTTTTTAATTTTTTTATCATTTAATAAATGAATTAATAATTGACTGAAGATATAGAACTGATAAAATTACTGAACTTTGACTTGAATAGTAAAGAATATATGTAAAACTACGCTGTTTCGATTATCAATAATCAAAGCACAAACTTAGTAAACTCATACCAAGTTGAAAAAATCATGCGACAGATGGATTTCCACCAAGCCAGACGCAGAAAGCAATTCCCAATCCAAAATGGTGTAAGTTACTATGGTTATTCAATAGGTAATATGCCAAAGCTGATACGCTAACACCACAGCGCTGGTTCCTCTTTACCCTGGACACTCCTAACGCAAAAATATTTTATCTAGGCGCGTATCAGCTTAATTTTGCTAGCTAATTTTATTGAGTAAAACCCGATCGTGACTTTGAATTAATGTTGCCGTCATGGGTAAAGAGAGATAGCAAACCATATTCTTTCATTGATTCTAGAGCTTCCACCCTTTACTAGACGGCTAGTTTAGATTCCTAAGTGATAATATTCACCTTTCCTGTATCTAAGTCGTAACGACCTCCCACGATTTTGAGTTTACTGGACTGTAAACGCTCAGTTAAGAGATGCGATCGCTTCAACTGTTCAATTTGATATTGCACATTTGCCACCACAGCGTTTTCCACTGCGTCACCTGGCTGATTCTTCACCTTGTCTACCGCAGGCTTAATTGCTTTGACAAAGGTACTAATATCACCAAGCAACTCTTCTTTTTGGACAGCGGCGGTGACTGCTCCGCATCGCTCATGACCCAGTACCATCAGTAGGGGTGAGTTTAATAGGGTGACTGCATATTCAATACTGCCAAGCGCTTCTGGTGTGGCAATATTGCCAGCAATCCGCACATCAAAGATGTCACCAATGCCTTGATCGAACAAAATTTCTACGGGTACCCGTGAATCCGCACAACTGAGAATAGTTGCAAACGGATGTTGTGCTTGTGCCACTTCCAGCAATCGCGCTGCTGATTGATCTGGGTATTGGGGTTGATGCTGGACAAACCGCTGATTTCCCTCTATCAGCTTTTGCAGTGCTGCATCAGGACTGAGGGATTGAGGGGCGGCTTGAGCCTGTTTAACTTGCCAAAGTAAATCACTGGCAGCTAGCATCAGACCAAATGCTCCGGTGGCTCCTAACTTCAAAAAATTACGACGTTCCATAAAATGCCCGATTGCTCTCTTATAATGACGCGACACATTTCATAGAGCGAATCTCCATTACATCAGAGATGTAACAAGTTCCGCCAAATTTGTTGAGCAGTGGTCTGATGTTTTCTACAACAGGCTTAATTTGCTCTGGCATACAAAATGCGATGATGTAGACATTATCAAGCATCGTCATGTCTAAATCTTCTGCCATACCTCGTAATCCTTTACCCGCGACACCTCGGATTACAGCATGACCATGTACACCTGACTTGTCCAAAGTATCTAAAATTTTGGCAAGCTCAAAGGAGTTGGCGATAATTTCTATCTTTTTAACTAAATGCATATTATTACCTCCAAAATAGGTTAATCCCGTAGAGATACAACGGAATTCCTACAATAATGTTGAATGGAAATGTCACTGCCAGGGCGGTGGAAACATACAAACTGGGATTTGCCTCTGGAACAGTCATCCGCATAGCTGCGGGTACAGCGATGTAAGAAGCGCTGGCACACAACACAGCAAACAGTAGTGCATCTCCCTGAGGCATACCTATGAATTTAGCAATCAGCAACCCAATGCCTGCATTGACTATTGGAATTAGTATGGCAAATGAGATCAGGAAAACTCCGGTTTTTTGCAAGTCTTTAATTCTTCTGGCAGCAACTAGTCCCATGTCAAGCAAAAAGAAGGTGAGAATGCCATAAAACAGACCTTGAGTAAAGGGTTCTAAAACGTGCCAACCGTGTTCTCCTGTCAACACACCAATCAAAAGACTACCGACCAAAAGAAAGACGGAACTATTGAGAAATGCTTCCTGTAACACTTCCGGCCAAGAAAAGTCGCGCTTCTCATCTACCGTAAATATATTCACCAGGATTAGACCAACAATGATGGCTGGAGATTCCATGAGAGCAAGAGCTGCTACCATGTAGCCATCAAAAGTAATACCAAGCTCACTTAAAAAGGCACTAGCGGTGATGAAGGTGACAGCACTGATAGAACCATAGGTTGCGGCGATCGCAGCAGCATCGTAAGTATCAAGCTTTAGCTTCAGGATAAAAAAGGTGTAAATGGGGACAAAACAAGCCATCAACATCGCTGCTAAGAGCGTCAGAACTACTTCCTGAGTGATGCCACTTTTAATCAATTCTACCCCGCCTTTAAAACCAATCGCAAACAGCAAATAAAGCGATAGAAGTTTGGGTACAGGAGCAGGAATTTCTAAATCGGACTTGACAAAAACAGCAGTCATCCCCAGAAAGAAAAATAAGATTGGTGGATTCAGGATGTTGGATATGATTAAGCTGATATCCATATTCATCCCTCCTGATGCTGATAAGATTGGCAACTGAAGAAATTTGGCATTTTAAACAAATTAACGATTGACTCATGATGTATCGTGTATTGCTACCCCATGTCAATTGATTGTTAAGAAGAGACAAACTAAGATAACCGTATAAACTTGAGACTGACATTGCAAACGGATACTCTTCGTTGGTCGAAAAGCGAGAAAGAAATCGCAAAATAAGCTTTCAACCAAGCATACAAACGTGAGTGTGATGCCTTACTCCAAAAGATGCGGGAAAAAGTAAATAAATCTTATAACCTGATTCGCTATGAAAATTGGATGATTTCCTAGCTAATAAACGAGAAAATATTAATGATAAATACGAGATATTCAGTTTTGATATTTGTTTTTGCTAGATTAATTAGAGAAGGATGGTTAAGTATTGAAGAATTAAAGAGTTTAGGAGAAGATAAGCTATCTATTCTCCCCAATATTTAGTCACGCTTGCCATACATACAGCAAATTGTAGGGCTATAAAATGCAGTTTTTGTACTTCGTAAACTTGCTATATAAATCTGATTGGATTGTTGCAAAATCTAAGTATGTTTAGGGAAGCTATGACCCTGCGATAGTTCTACTGTTGAGGTGACTGGCGTTGGTGATGGCGTAGTACCAAAACCTTTGGTTGGTTCGTTATGCTGACGTGGTACTATGCAGTGTCTTATCGATAAATCTAGGGGGTTACTCCGCACTCAGCAATCTTGAAATAATTATTCCGCTGCTTTCAAGTCTTATGTGTTAGGTAAAACTAGAAACTATATAGTGAGCAGTTATAAAAACCAGAATATAGCCAAATTATTTTACTTTATGCAAATAAAATATAACAAAAATTAAAAGGGTGTATTAATAGTTAAATTAATACACCTTCAACCAATTACTAATTTGCAACCTCAGCCATTTCAATAATTCGCCCTTCATAGTCTTTGACTAAAAAATTTAGGGGCTTCTGGTTACGAATCTTAAACTTCAAACCGCGTGTTTCGACTCGCAGGAGGATCATTTCTAGGCAATCACGGTCAAAACAAACATGGCGTTGTTGATTTTTTGCCCCCAAACTAGCGCCAGTAATTACGTGCAACTGGGTATTTTTCTTTAACTGATACCACAAACCATCACTAGCATTATTCATCATTTTGCCAGAGAAACTGGGGCCTGTGGACATATAAAGGGGGTCTATGCCTGCTGCGCCTATGGTTTGTTCGTAGTTGTAGTAGTAGTGCAAAGGCACTTCAGCCGCTGGCAAATCTAGCAGCCCTTCATACAACTGTCGCGCAATCTCTAAATCCGACACCATGACAGTATGTACTTTTGGCGCACTGGTGAGGAACATCCACATGGCACCAGCGTAAGCCGCCAGTAGCAACACCATAATGCCTTGGGTGGAGAACAGGCTATCCAGGGGCAGGGAAGGTAAAAAAGAGGCTAAAGTCAAAGGACTGAACAGGAAAGGTATCACACTAGCTGCTATAACCATGAACAAATCAAATATTTATTGTATAGGGGAGCCGCTTTTATTATTGTCGATAAAGACTAAAATTAAGTCTTTGATTATAGTGTATCAATAACTCTAGGGTCTGAAGTCTGAAGAAAATCAGACAAGCATGAAGATATTGTGCGCTTAAACTGGGAGACTAACATCCCCCACATATTTTAACAACTATCAACCTAAGGCTTGTGCAAATACCCCACTTTCCCGAAGCTAACCACCCGCTAGTCAAGTCACTGTTTCATCAAAGTGACCAAGAACTCCTAACTTCTTTTCAGCGCTATCCAGATACTGGCAAGTATTTTACAGCGATTTTTTGTCGCTATAGCCCGATAGTGTACACCTTGATTCGCCACTCGGCGCGATCGCCTGTCCAAGCAGATTATCTGTTTGCCCTCACCTGGCGGCATATCTACTATGAACTGGGTGGGTTAGATTTAACCAAAAGTTCCCAACCAGATCAAGAAGCTTTAACCCTGCAAAATTGGCTGATCAACATTACAGCTTTTTGCATTAATGAGATTGAACTACCGCCAACAGAAGCGATTCATTATTCTCTCAAGGCTACTTCACCTGCTTTGTGGTGCTACGTGGAACAGGCTTTAGAACAGCTATCACCAATTTTGCGGTTTGTAGTCTTAATGGCTCAAACTTTCCGCTGGAGTGAAACTCGAATTGCTGCCTATCTGCAAGCCGAAGGAGAAAATATTACGCCGATTGAAGTAGCCAATTTTCTCCAAGAAGGATATCGTATGTTAGAGGCCAAATTACCTGGAGATATTCGCGCTATTTACTTGGGTGAAGATTTACCTTGATCTAGCTTAAGTATAATCGCGTATATTTTTACCTCTATTATGGAAATTTAACACTCCTTCTTAGACCTTGTACTTAAAAGCGAAATTTCCCGGGTAAGTTTTATGAAACAACGGTATTTCTTACCAGAGGGTAGCATTCTGGATGACAATCCCACCCTCAGATCGAGACGCTATGGGTTGGATATTTTGGAATTTGCTATTCTAGCCTCGCGCCCAAATGGCAAATTCCAATTTTTGACTGCTTGCTTTTTAATGTTGGCTGTTTTTTGTAGTCCCCTAGTGGCTAGTGCTGCTGACATTACGCAACAACTGCACCGCCCTTTAAATGATTCCTCGTTGCGAGAATCAAGAGATCAAGCAGATACCTTACTGCGTCTTGGGGAGCAACAACAAATCTCTGGTTATGCGGATAAAACAATTGACTCTTGCTTGCAAGCACTAGAAATTTATCACGCCCTTGGCGATTACAAAGCTCAAGGGATGACTTACGATTTGCTGGCTAAAGCCTACATCCAGCTGAATCGTTTTCAGGAAGGGGAAGATGCGTTGCGGCGACGGTTAGCGATCGCCCGCGACACTAAAGACTTTCAGGCTCAGATTTTCGCACTCAATAATATTAGTACGGTGCTGCTGCAAAAAGGAGAATTTACCCCAGCTGGTAAAACCGTTGAAGAGGCGCTGACAATCGCTCAGAATATCCAAAGTAGTGCAGGCGAAGGACTGTCTTTGAGTAATTTAGGCCTGGTAAATGCCAGGTTAGGCAATTACAACAAAGCAATTAAATTGTATGAAACTGCTTTATCTTTCCGCCGTCAAGTTGGTGATATTCTCGGTGAAACCAATACCCTCAACAACTTAGGTGATGCTTATCTAGCAGTGGGAAATTATCCCGATACAATTGGCTCCTATGGATCGGCTTTGCGGATAGCTAAAACCACAGGCGATCGCACTAATTATTTACGCGCGATTGACGGTTTAGTTACAGCGCACAGTTCTGTAGGACGTTATGAGCGTGCTTTTGACTTACTAGAACAACGCCTAGTAACCGCTAGAGAATTGCAAAATCAGCGGGAAGAATTTAAATCTTTTATGACTTACGCTAACTTGTACGAGCAGTTAAATAATTATCTAACTGCCCGTAACTTTTACGAACGAGCGCTTGTGTTAGCAAAAGCTCTGGAAGATAGCAAACAGGAAGTATTCTTAGTTGATAAGCTGATTAAATTGCCCAAGCGATAAAAAGGCATACTGCAAAATCTAATTCAAATATACCGAGCCATTAGATTGAATTCTCATGGCTTTTTTGTCTTGGGATACGTTTGTTGTTTCCTTTAATCTAACTTCTAATAATCCTGTTTCTGAAGAGGGCTGTGGAGTTACCGATAGCAATCCGCCATCTTCTCTTTGAAATGTCACTGTAACTGGAGCGCGTAAACCTTGTAAAACTACATCAGATTTTCCACTTAGCGATCGCTCGTCAGTATCTCCAATAACTTGGTAAGTGACATTAGCTCCGGTGTCATTTACTAGCCTGACACTAACATTGCCATTTGCAAGCGCTACTGTAGCAACTGGGCTTTGTCCCTGTTGTTGTAGCGACGGTTCAGTTACAGAATCTTGTTGGGTAGGAACCTGCTGCGGTGTTGTGGACGTAGTTGAACTATCAGTCTGTGAAGGTTGCTGAGAACGATTATAAGGCGCTTCATTTAAGATGCCGGGACGGGGGTTCGGTTGTGAGTTAGTAGTGGTTGAAGTTGTTTCTCCACCTACACCCATTCTTGTTTGATCCGCTGATGGCGTAGCAGGAACAGAACTAGAAGGAAGCAACCCTTGAGATTGCATTCTTTGAGTTAGAGCATTGGGTGGACATCCTTGAGGAACTAAAACACGATTAGTGTGTTGAGGTTCGTAGAAAATACGAGGGCAGGGATTAATTTTAGAATTAGCAGAAGTAGGTTGCTGTGTTACTGGTGTTTGCGCTAATGCTGGCGCACTCATCAGTAAACCGCCACAGATTGCAGCAAATAACTCAGCCGACTTCCGAAACTTAGGCGAATTGCTCTTCATTATTGACTCCTGAAAAAATCTCAGCTTCGCTGTTGGGAAATTTTCTAAATCAGCAAATTATGTCAGGTAATAAAATTGTTAAATATTACCCTCTGCCATTAAATTTATAAGGCTTTTTCTTACTACTATTTAGATGATATTAATTTACCGATTAGCTTGAGTTTTTGGATCTAGCTAGAGGTCTGAAAATTTATTTCAGGTTAAAGCTAGGGCATACTTCCTAAGAATGATTTATATAAATCATTAGTTATAATCCCATAGGTATAATTTAGTATTTTATGACTAATTAATTTTCTCTATTTATAGTAAAAAACTTAAATTAATTAATTCTTTTGAGAGCCTTGAGAATAATTATTTGAGGCTCAATTAGTTATACAATTCCTAACTCAAAGTATTCTATAGCAATCCGATTTGATTCGGAGAAATCACTCGTAGAGGCAGGGAATAGGTGAGCCAGCACGGTCTTGGGGGTTCTTCCTCATTGCCCCAAGTCCCCAACGAGCGACTGGCGAATCAGAAGGGGAACGGAGAAATTGAAGTGTACGGAATTTGTTCAAAAATCAAATAGGAGTTTTATAGGATAGCTAAGGGAAGAATCGGAGAAAATATCTTTTAAATATAAAAATTTTTACTACTTTTACTGGCTGATTTCTCAAAGAGGAGGATACCAATTAGTCCAAACTCAAGTTCAACACGATTAGAACAATTTGTGCGATCGCATCTGGCGTAATTTTGAATTGCTATAAGTTGAGTTGCTATTCTTAAAAATTAAGACTCCAGAGTTAGGGGTAAAGTAACAGTAAAAGTAGTACCTTGTCCTATACGGCTTTCCACTTGAATTTGACCTTGGTGATGTTCGACAATAGCTTGGGCGATCGCTAATCCTAATCCCGAACCAGTAGAAATATCACAAGCTGTATTTCCTGTGGTGTGGGTACGTGCTGGATCTACCCGATAAAAGCGATCAAATAAGCGTGGTAGTGCATCTCCTGGAATACCAATCCCTGTATCGCTCACCTTAACTTGTAATTGAGCTATGCTGTAACGCAGTCCAGAAACGCGATTGCTACCTTCTAAACGCGCCAATTCTACATTCACCCGCCCACCCGATGGCGTGTACTGCAAAGCGTTACCAATTAAATTAGTGAACAATCGCACCAATTGATCCCAGTTACCTATCAGTGTGAACCAATTGTCCAGCAATTGGGGGTTAGTTTCCCCAACGTGAGGATCTACTAAATCTAAAGCCAGAGTAATTGTTTTTTCAGTCGCTAACAATTGCTGTTCTTCCAGCACTTCCATCAATAAAGCGTCCATTGGACAAGCGCAAAAGTTATCTTTACTAATCCCACTATCTTGTCTGGCGAGAAACAGTAAATCATTGACTAACCTACCCAAGCGCTGAGTTAGCCGTTCCACTAATTTTAACTGTTGTCGATAGTGTAAAGCGGTAGTAACTTCTGCCTCTGCTAACTCTAAATCAGCCAGTGCAACTTGCACATTAGTTTGAATCAAAGTAATCGGATTTCTCAGTTCGTGAGAAGCGTCGGCGGTAAATTGTTTGAGGCGTTGATAGGAATCACCTACTGGTTCCATTGCTTTACCCGAAAGAAACCAACCGCTTGCGCCTACAGAAAGCACCATCAATCCCGTACCCAACGCCAAATCAAAAATTAACTGACGGCTGGGTTTAGTAACTTCAAACCAGGGATGGCTAACACGCAAATAGCCTAATACTTGCCGTCCGGCTTCTACCCGCTGTGTTACCTGGCGTAATAACAATGCTGATTGTCCCCATCCTTCTTGCTTTGCAACACGTACAGTTTCACCAGTACGATTGGCATGAATGGGGATATTCAGAGGTGTGGATAGAGTTGACCACAGTAATTCACCAGTAGCACTAAACCATTCCAAATCAATGTGATCGTCTTCTACGGTGTCAGCATTGTCACGAAAACTAGCTTCTACATTAATCCGTAATGTCTCAGTACCAGTGTTAACTGGTTCAATTACTAGCGATCGCTCTACTACTTCCACCACATGATTGAGGGTATCGTCAATCCGTTCAACTAACGTACTGCGGACATATAAATATACTCCACTCGCAAATAATAGTAGTAATACAGCCGTTACGGCAGTGTACCAAAGAGCGAGACGGCGGCGAGTAGCTTGAAACATAGATGTGTGATGCTTGGGAAAAATGCGGGACAAGACCCCGCTAACTCACTACAAACTTATTGTCACTTCAAAATTAATGATATATAGTACTAGCGCGCATTAGATATTGTTAACAGTTTTGCGATTTTCTCCATATATAGAAGCGCTGTCAGTTAACCAGCCGCTTCGCGCCCATACACTATTTCATTTACTATGGTTTATTAATGGGCTGCGACTTTCTGCCCTAAAGCGATCATGCCAAAATCCAAGAAGAGTAATACTTCCATTAATCTGAGCGAGTCACAATACTATATCAACCGAGAATTAAGCTGGTTGGAGTTTAACAACAGAGTTTTACATGAAGCTTGCGACCAGCGAACGCCACTCTTGGAAAGACTCAAATTTTTGGCTATTTTTACCTCAAATTTAGATGAGTTCTTCATGGTACGGGTTGCAGGTTTAAAGCAACAAGTAGAAGCAAAAGTCAGCCAGTTAAGTCCTGATGGTCGTACACCACAACAACAGCTAGACGATATCAGGTTTACCTTGAGTCCTCAGGTAACTAAACAGCATCAACATTTTGAACAAGTACTCCGACCCCTGCTGGCAAATCAGCGGATACACATCCTGGATTATATAGATTTGTCAGAAAAACAACGGAATTATCTAGATAATTACTTTGAAGAACAAATTTTTCCCGTTCTGACTCCCCTAGCTGTCGATCCTAGCCATCCCTTTCCCTACATTTCCAATCTCAGTCTGAATTTGGCAGTGGTGGTCAAAAACCCAGAAACTGAGGAAGAATTTTTTGCTAGAGTCAAAGTCCCCAAAGTCTTACCGCGATTTTTACCTTTACCACCAGAATTAGGAATTCAACATCACGGTCAACCTGCCCACTGGACTGGTGTACCTTTAGAACAGGCGATCGCTCATAACTTAGATTCCCTGTTTCCGGGAATGAATATTCAGGAATATCATCCCTTTCGGATTACCCGTGACGCCGATTTGGCATTAGAAGAAGATGAAGCCGACGATTTACTGTTAGCAATCGAACAGGAATTGCGCAAACGCCGCATTGGTGGAACTCCCGTCAGGTTAGAAATTCAAGCTCAAACTCCCGAAGTAGTGCGATCGCGCTTATTACAAGATTTAGAATTAACCGAAAGTGATGTTTACGAAGTAGATGGGCTTTTGGGACTGCGGGATTTAATGTACTTTATGGCATTACCGCTACCAGAATTTAAAGAACCACCACGACAATCGGTAGTACCTTCCCGCCTGCAATGGTTGCGAGAACCCAGTGTCAATTCGGAAAACCCAGAGGTAGAGGAAGGAAAAGACTTTTTTGCCGTCATTCGCGAAAAAGATTTACTAGTACATCATCCCTATCAATCTTTTTCCGCAACCGTGGTGCGCTTTATTACCCATGCTGCCCATGACCCGAATGTCCTAGCGATCAAGATGACTCTTTACCGAACTTCGGGAGACTCACCCATTGTCAACGCCTTAATTACTGCTGCCGAAAATGGTAAGCAGGTGTCTGTATTAGTGGAATTAAAGGCGCGGTTTGATGAAGAGAACAATATTTACTGGGCAAGAAGATTAGAAAGAGTTGGCGTTCACGTTGTCTATGGTCTAGTGGGGCTGAAAACACACTGCAAAACCATCATGGTCGTGCGCCGAGAAAAAGACCGGATGCGTCGCTATGTGCATATTGGTACTGGTAACTATAACCAAAAAACCGCACGACTTTATACAGACTTAGGCTTATTCACTTGCCAAGAAGAAATTGGTGCTGACATCACCGATTTGTTTAATTTTTTAACAGGCTACTCGCGGCAAAAGTCTTACCGAGAAGTACTAGTTGCGCCTGTAAATATGCGCGATCGCTTTTTGGCACTAATTCAGCGTGAAATCGAAAATGCTAAAAATGGTTTCACCGGGCGGATTGTCGCCAAAATGAATTCCCTAGTCGATCCCCAAATTATTGCCACTTTATATGAAGCATCCCGTGCTGGAGTGCAAATCGATTTGATTGTTCGCGGTGTTTGCTGTTTACGCCCAGGAATGAAAGACATCAGTGAAAACATTCGCATCATTAGCATAGTTGGGCGCTTTTTGGAACACTCGCGAATTTTTTATTTTTACAACAATGGTCAAGAAGAAATCTTTATCGGCAGTGCTGATTGGATGCGTCGCAACTTAGATCGCCGAGTCGAAGTAATTACCCCCATTCAAGACCCAGATATTGCTAAGGACTTGCAAGAAATCCTCGGAATTATGCTGGCAGATAATCGTCAAGCTTGGGAGTTACAAGCCAATGGCAGCTACATCCAACGACATCCATGCGATCGCGCTCCCGAAGCTCACTCACAAACTACTCTCATCAATATGGCATTACGCTCAACTAGTATTGGCTCAAATCTCATTGATTCAAAAAAGAACTCTTTCTATCTTGACAACTAGTTCAATTTAATCTTTTAGGAAACTTTAATCTTTCCTCACAAAATCTCCATAATTTGTTTTTGTAAAAACGAATTATTCAACCATAGGATAGAGTAATTTCTAGTACTTGTTCCCCTAAACTATAAAGGTTATTGTATTTAGTCTTTTTCTTATAAATGTTAATGTTGTCCTGTGAGTCTTCTACCTTGCGTGTTCTAGTGGTTGACGATCACGAACTCACCCGTTTAACTCT
Source organism: Aulosira sp. ZfuVER01 (assembly GCA_034530615.2). Classification (GTDB taxonomy): domain Bacteria; phylum Cyanobacteriota; class Cyanobacteriia; order Cyanobacteriales; family Nostocaceae; genus Aulosira. The sequence continues at coordinate 13,413 of JAVRCV020000050.1, read as the reverse complement.
ACAATTAGCTTTTTCTTGCCAAGAAAATATTCAAGTAGTAGGTTTAGCTAAGAATGGTCAAGAAGCCATAGAAATGGTCAAGCGCTACCATCCTGATGTGATTGTTTTGGATTTGCAAATGCCAGTCATGGATGGTTGGAGTGCATCTGGTCAGATTAAAGCTATCTCTCCTAACACCCAAATTCTTGCTTACTCTTCAGTAGAAGACGCAAGTTTACAACAGACAAAAGCTATGCCTAGCTTTGATGATTTTTGCAGAAAAGATGTACCGACAAACGAACTCATCGCTATGGTGAGACAGTTAGGCAAGCGTACAGAAGATGTCTGAATGACCAGATTCATGATGCAGATGCAGCACACTTACTTGCTCAACCCAGGTAAAGTTCAATTCCGGGGGATTCGTGATATTTTATTACTGAAAAGCGTCGGTAGCGCCGAGAATTAACGGTGTACCGACGCAATCTTAATTTTTACTAAAGCCTAGAGAAGCTTAGTTATTTCCTGTCTGGGGAATAGTGCGTCTAAATTCGTCTACTAAATCATCCAATTCTTCCAAAGCTTGATTGACATCAATTCTCAAAGTTCCTAGATTAGGTTGTTCTAGTAGACTCAGTAGATATTCGCGTTTGCTCTCAACTGCCGCAATTCGTTCTTTTATAGTCTGTACATCCATTTTTTTTGCAGTCCTTAAGTATCTTCAAGTTTAAAATTAACGCAAAAAAAGGCAAGAAAGGGAATTTTCTGGTTAAACCTGGTTCGGTGGAAAAAATATTTCCAGTTTTGCCCAGCTATAGTTACTGATTAGCTTGAGCTTACCCTCTTCCCCAATCTGTCACTCATATCCGATGATAATAAAATTAATGTTTTAAGAATTTATACTAAGCTCAACTCATGTTACGCCAAATTTCTTTGGGGACACTCGGTTTAACTGTCGGTGGGATCTTAACCATTGTCGGCTTTGTTGCCTATGCCGCAGATAATGCCACACTCAATCTTGTAGGATTTTTTTACGGATTTCCTCTATTGCTGGGAGGATTAGCACTCAAAGCTAATGAACTCAAACCTATACCCTTTAGCCAAGTCACTACACCCGCAGTTTTGAAACTGCGGGAACAACAAGCTACTGTGACTCAAAATAAAATTCGTAAAGATATCACCAGATATTGCTATGGGCAAGATGCTCATTTAGATAGGGCGCTTTCTATTCTGGGTTTGAGTCCGACGGATGAAGAAAGACCAATCATTACAGGATTACAAGAAAAAGAAATTCATGGGGCTTACGCTTTAATTTTAGAATTTGATTCCCCGTTGATTCCAATTGATGTTTGGCAGCAAAAACAAGAAAAAATGACCAGCTATTTCGGTCCTGGGGTAGAAGTTGAAATTACACAACCTGCTGAAGATAAAATTGAACTAGCATTGATTACCCAAAAATAGGTATTAGTCAATAGTTATAGTCATAACTATTGACTAAAAAGTTTACTTTTCTAAGCGTACAGCATACCACTGTAAATACTGGCCAGGGACTAGATCTAACTCACAACTTGTATCGATTAGATACTTGGCTCTATCTGCAACATTATCAATGCTTTGAACATCAGGTGGTAAATCTTGAAAATTGATATTTTGCAGAACTATCTTCAGCTTTTCTAATAACTCAGAGGCAGTGACAAATTGTTCGGGTTGGTTTGTTTCAAGGACAACAAAGTTATCCTCTGCATACATTAATGGATTAGGCATAGTGTTTATTTTATAGATTTTTTCTAGGGATTTTTTGATGTTTGTAAAAAGTTACTATGATTATGGAATCATAGCAAAGCTTTTCTAATCAAGTAACTTTACTTGGGTAGAAACTTTTAATGCTGATAATATTTTAACTGCTTTGTGTCTTTGTGTTAAAAAATGATTTTTGAAACACAAAGACACGAAATCACAAAGTTAATTAACTTTCACTTTTTGCTTGTTTGATAAAGCAACTAGTTGATAGAGCTTTTCTTCAAACTTTTCCATACAAGCTGACCAATCAAATTCTAATATTGAGGGGCGAGCGTTCTGGGCCATTTTTGCTTTGAGTTCGGGATTTTCTAAAATTGCAATGACCCTTTGCGCTAAATCTTCCGGGTTGTTGGGTTCAGAAAGCAAGCCATTGATTCCAGATAAAACCTGTTCTGGATTTCCCCCAGCGTCAGCTGCTACAACAGTGGTTCCAGATGCTAGAGCTTCCATATTGGTAGTACAGAAGTTTTCGGTGACAGAAGGATTCACAAATATGTCTGCTCTCGCAAACCAACCCAAAAGTTCTGTTCCATGAGATTCACCCCATACAGTAATACCAGATTTAAACTTTTGGGCACACCGACGGACTTCTTGATCCAAGGGGCCGCTACCAACAATGACCAGATGGACATTAGGAATTTTGGCAGCAATGATGGGAAATGCATCGATAAGTTGAGTGACATTCTTTTCTGCGGTGATGCGTCCTACAAACAGCAGAGTTGGGCGATGGTCGTTAGGAATGGGATTGTAGATAATGTTTTGGGGATGAAATTTTTCGCAATCGATGCCTTGATAAGGAACGTATTCACTGCGTTGGCATTTGAGGCTGTCGTATTTTCTCAGCAGTTCCCGAGACGGAAATAAATTGAAATTATAAGCATCACTGACCTGCTTAACTATCAGGGGAAGAACTGGACGCAGCAAGCTAAAGAAGAAATTTCCTAAGTAATATTTGATATAGGCAATGATATCTGTATGGAATACTGAGATGATAGGAGTGCCTGTTTGCTTGGCATATTTAACTCCCACAGGGCGACCGTAACCTTGTAAGAAGGCTGAGTAAGCCCCTCTCATTTGGGCTGATTCTTCCACAACAATTATGTCTGGTTGGAAGTTTGAGAGTAACTTAGTATCGCTCCAATGTCTGTAATTTAACGGTTGAGGCAGAGATTTGTAGAAGATAAGTGGTTCGGTGGGGAATGCATAGGAAGAAAAGTTTGGATAAGTTTGTAACTCTTCTAATCCTGGCATGGGACGATTCCCAACTTGCTTGGGGTATTTATTGTTAATTTCTGGATGAATGAGGAATACTTCGTGCCCTTGTTGTAATAACCAACGAACTCGCTGGTGTACTGCTACTGAAACGCCTGTTAGAAAGGGAGCATACAATCCGGTTAACAGGGCTATCCGCAGAGGTTGGTTTGTCATGGTTAAAGGAAATATTTCATGAAAGGGCTGGTTTTAGGATTTACGCAGCGAGATTTCATGAAATTGGGCATGGGGCATGGGGCATAGATTATTTTTCTTCCCTGTCCCCCTTCCCCTTGTCTCCGTGTCCCCTTATCTTATTTAAAGGGAGAGTTTGCGATCGCTTGGTTGATCTAACATTTGGTAAGGGCGGTAATCCATGAGTCGCAGGTTCCAAGGGCCTTTAATTTCATAAGTGACTCCACGCCATTTGACTTTTGGCATCCACAGGGATGATAGCATTGCTAATCCATAAACCCATTGGGTAAAGGGAAGGCCAAGGAACAGTTTGATGATTGTGGTAGTTGATAATTTAGTTTCTGGTTCACCATGACGGCGAATTACTTGCTGCATTTCTTTTTCTAAGACAAGTACAAGCAAGAGTAGTGCTAGCATATAGCCGCTATAGCAGCTAAAGCAGAAGAAGGCGGTATGCCATTGTTTGGTGAGTAAGGCGGCTAAAAATAACAGAGCGATCGCAGTTGGGATGAATATGGTTAAAATTGTGTCACCAACTACAGCCAACCACCAAGGATGATACAGTCGAGAAGCGAGTAGTTGTCGCTGGAGCCAGTATCTTAAGCTGGGTAAATCTGATTCTTCCCGATTGAGCATCATTAAGGAAGGTACAAATTTCACCTGGAACTTATTTTTCCCCAAGACGCTACGCATCATAGTATCTTCGCCAAAAGCTTTACTCCACTTATCCAAAAGTCCTGTTTGATGCAGCACTTCTGTTTTAACAGCGAGAGTTCCACCCCAAGGAATCCCGTAAAGATACATCTGCACAACTGCGGATACGTTCCAGATGTACCGCACTAAAGAACCGCAATATTTACCTGTGGGTAAGTACCAACGATTACCTGTTGTCGCCCCAATTTGGGGGTTGGCTAAAGGACTGACTAATTCACGCAGCCAATTAGGATGAACAACTGTATCAGCATCTACTAAAGCAACTACCTGATAAGAATCGTCTAACTCTGATACTGCTTGCACCAGAGAACTGCATTTCAAGCTACAACTTTTGCGGATGAACCACAAAGGGCTAATTTGAACGTTAGTTGCGCCTAGTTCTTGGATGGTATCAGTAGCAATTTTCCAAGCTGGATCTTCCTGACGATCAACAATCAGCTTTAGATCGTACTGAGGATAGTTCTGATTTAATAAAGCACGCAAACAGTTAGGCAGAAAAGGATCTGCACCCCTCAAGCAAAGAACGATCGCAGTTTTGGGTAACTTGTCATCTGGTAATAATTTACCCTGCTGAAAACGCAGATTCCAGACAAAGATCAGAATTAACAAGACTTGAATGGCCAGCCAACCCAGCAAAACCTGAGAAAGCAACACCGCCCAATCGTTCATGCTTTATCACCTATAAAATTCCATGAAAGTGCCGGATTTTAGGATTTACGCAGCAGATTTCATGAAATTGGGCATGGGGCATTGGGCATTGGTCATTTTTCCCTTGTCTCCCTTGTCTCCCCACCCTCCCCACACTCCCCTCATCCCCCTCGATACGGCTTATACTCTTCTAAGCGAATATTCCAAGGGCCGGAGATGCGATAGCTGACACCACGCCATTTGACTGTAGACATTCCCAGAGTAGAAAACAGCCCTAACCCATATATCCATTGAGTTAGGGGAATTCCAATTAGCAATTTGAGGATTGTGGTAAAGGAAATTTGTGCGCGTGGTTGATTGCGATCGCGTGTATTTTGCTGTACTCCTTGCTCTAAAATTAGCATTAGCCAGAGCAAGCCCACGGTATAGCTGACATAACATCCCAACAACAGCGCGAAATTCTCCCATTGCGAAGTGAACAGCGCCCATAGCAAACACATTAATACTAGAGTCGGTTGTACTATGCTGGAAAAAGTATCGCCAATAATTGCCGTTGGTTGCGGATGATAAAATCGAGAACAGATAAGTTGACGCTGAATCTGATCTCTTAAACTAGGTAAATCGCACTCTTCCCGATTTACCATTAACAGTGAAGGTACAAATTTTACCCGCAGCCTATGTTTGCGTAAGATGCTACCAATCATGATATCTTCGCACAAAGCTAGACTCCATTTATTTAGAAGTCCTGTCTGGCGAAGTACTTCTGTTTTGATAGCCAAGCTCCCACCCCAAGGTATCCCGAACAGATACTTCTGTATAACTAAGGATACGTTGCTGATATAAGGTACTAAAGACCACCAATATTTACCTGTTGGTAAGTACCAAGGGCCACCAGTTGTGGCTCCCACCTTGGGATGAGTTAGGGGGTTGACTAATTCCCGCAGCCAATTCCGATGGACTACAGTATGGCTATCTACCAAGGCAACTATCGTGTAGGAATCATCCAATTCTGAGACAGCTTGCACTACGGAACTGCACTTGAGACTACAATTATTGCGCACATTGCGCAAAGAGCTAATTTCAACGTTAGTTGTGCCTAGTTCTTCGATTGTCTCAATAGCAATGTTCCAAGCTGGATCGTCTTGGTGATCGACTACAACTTTTAGTTCATATTGGGGGTAATTCTGTTGCAACAGGGCGCGTAAGCATTGTCTAAGATAAGGATCGGCTCCCCGCAGACAAAGAATCACCGCAGTTTTGGGTAACTGGTCATCTGGTAACAAGTTTTTCTGGCTTGAATGCAGAGATAATAGAAACACCAGAGTTAAACATACTTGAATAGCCAGCCAACTCAGCAACGAGTTACACAGAAATTTATCCAAATCTGGCATTAATTGTAGAGCCTCCTGTAGGGGCAGGGTTTCCCCGCCCTTAAGAGGATGTTTGAAAAGTCCCTAATGATGTACCAAATACTTTTAGATCCCCCTAAATCCCCCTTTTTAAGGGGGACTTTGATTCAGTTTTCCCTCTTTTTAAGGGGGTAGGGGGGATCAATTAGTATCTAAAATCACAGCTAACCACTTTTAAAACAACCTCTAAGCGCGATTTTCCCGCCCTTGACTGAATTAGGGGTCGAGGGAATATTTTACGGTGATGTTAATGGTGGTATTTTTATTCACCGCAAAACTAGCATCACGAAATTTGGGTGTACCAGTTTGTATGGATACAGTGGGATTTTTGGAAATACCAAAACCTTCTGTGGGAATACCGAAAAAGTCGCGATTGAGTTTGCGATCGCCATTTTGATCGTCAACTATAGCAACAGCGTAATTACCTGGTTTTAAGCCAACAAACTGGTGTTTTAAAGTGCTACCTGTGATTTTATTGCAAGCACTTTGCAATACATTAGAAGTATTTAAAGGAAATGCTTTTGCTTTGTCTTGAGAGTAAACTCCGATGCAAATTTCACCCTTTTGACTGCGGATACCATTAACTACAACAGTTAGGGTTTCCGCAGGTGCAGCATCTACCATTTTAATGGTGCTGATGCTTGTTAATGCAGCAATAATTAATGCGGAAATTCTAGGCAGTTTCAACATTATTACTAGTTTCCTACAAACACTAAAATAATTGATGATTGAAGAGGGAAGAGGCAGATGATAGAATAACCACAAAGACACAAAGAAAACTAACTAGACTATTTCATCAGAGTTTGGATATCCGTTTTTTCTAGCCATTCTTGTGTAATTTGCAATCCCTTTTCTAGGTCAATTTTAGGTGTATAATTTAATGAACTTTGGGCTTTTGCAATAGAACAAGCGTAGGGACGAGTCATAAAATCTATAGACTCTGGCAGAATATCAGCTTTCTTGCGAAATAGCTTTTGTCCTTGAACACGCAGTTTTAGAAATAGTTTGATTTCATCTTTTCCTAGAGACATGGGTGCAGGTGAACCAGATATTTCGGCTAAACGTGTAAAATACTCTTTCCAAGAAGTTTGTTCGCCGTCTGTAATATTAAATATTTCTCCGTAGGTTTCTTTTTCGATGGCTAGGAAAATAGCATCAATCAAGTTATCTACATATACATGATTGATGACACCGTGTTCATCACTAGCATAAGCAAATAACTTTTGGCGCATAAAATGAACCGGGCGTGCTACCCAAGGGATACATCCTGGCCCGTAAACATCACCTGCTCGAATTACAATAACGCCAAAATCTGGGGGATTATTTAGTGGTAGTACTGCTAATTCAGCTTCAATTTTGGTTTGACAGTATGGGTTCTTTTCTTCAGCTAAGGCTTCGGATTCTGTGACGCGATCGCTATAATCAAACCCATAAACTAATACACTAGAAAGATGCACAAAAGTTTTGACACCAGCACTTTTGGCAGCTTTCGCCATAGTGATGGTTCCATCAACATTAATTTCCCGAAAATCTTTGAGTGCGCCAGCTTCTTGCGCAAGTTGAGCCGTATGTAAAACGATGTCTACTCCCTCACAAGCTTTTTGAGCAATCTTGGCATCGTTAATATTACCAACAATCACCTCAACGCCTAAGTTTTGCGCTTTTTTATCCTGAACAGTAGAACTTTGCAGTCCTCTAACTTTCATTCCTTTTGCTATGGCTAACTCAGCCGCACGCCAACCGATGAATTCGTCAATTCCGGTGATTAGGAGAGTTTTGTTTTCGAGGTTCATAAAGCAGAGATGATTGATTTGAGTTGTAAGAAGAATTAGAAAATATCAGCCGGGTCTGCGGAACGGAGTTTATTGATAGCAAGGGACCCGGAAGTTAAACACATTAAAACTGCTGAAACTAAGACCAGTAAGGCATTATTAAAGGTCATCATGATTGGCAGCTTAGTGGCTTTCATGGCAAAATCGTAGAGCAGCACAGATAAAATAAATCCGGGGATAAAACTTACAATTGCCAATACTAAAGCTTGTTGAAAAACCACATTTAATAAGTATCTATTGGCGTAGCCCATAGCTTTTAAGGTTGCATAAGCCACAAATTGTGTAGCAATGTTGCTGTAGAGAATTTGATAAACAATTACGACACCTACAACAGAAGCCATTGTGAGCATTAGGCTAAGAATAAAACCGATTGGTGTTCTGATAGCCCAATATTGTTTCTCAAAATCAATAAAACCTTCATAGGTAAAAACTTGGACATCATTAGGTAGTGAAGCTTGTAAACTTTTCAGAACCTTGTTTGCATCCGTACCAGGTTTTAAGGTAACTACACCTACGTCTATCATTTCTGCAGGGCGGGTATTAGGATTTATGCGCAGAAAAGTTGAGTCACTAACAATTAAATTACCATCTACACCAAAGGAAGGCCCCAAACTGAATAAGCCCCCAACTCTGACTCGATAACCAATTAATGAATTAAAGGGAAATATTTCAACTGTTTGTTCAGTATTACCTTGGTCAAATCTTTCTGCAATCGGCCCAAACTCCGGGCGTGAATCCCGGTCAAAAAGCATCATATCCGGAATTTTGAGTTTATCTAAATTTTCCTCAACTTCTGGAATATTTAAAATCGATCTTCCGGGGTCAAACCCAATAACATAGATTGAATATTTTTCACTTGTTACAGGGTTCTTTAATTTAGCAAATTGCAAATACATGGGGCTAACTGACTCAACACCATCAAACCCCAAGGCTTGATATAAACGAGTCCGAGAAAAGCTTTGATTTGAGGTCAAAGATTTGTATTGAGAGCTAACTAAAAACAAATCTCCGCGCAAACTTTGATGTACTGCGGTAGCACTAGAATAAAGTGCGTCTTGGAAACCTAGCTGAATAAACATCAGCAGCACAATAAAAGCAATCCCCGCTACAGCTACCAGAAAACGAACTTTTTGCTGGACTAGCTGTAGCCATGCTAAAGGAATTTTAAAATTCATGAATTTATTTCTTAAGTGTTAGTTGTCAGTGGCCATTTGTTCTTCATTTAATGACCCTTGACTTTTACCTAAATATGAATCGCAACATCCACTTGTAAGTTAGTGAGTCGTGAAACTTTTGCACTATCAGCTGGATTGTCTATGCAGATTTTTACTTCTACAATTTTGCGATCGGTGTCTGCTCCAGGGTTAAGGCTAAAGATGCTTTGCTTGTCAACTTGCCAACCCACTTCTTCAACGGTTCCCTGCAATTTTCCGACAATTGCTGGGCTGGTAATAGTCACTTTTTGACCTTTACGCACTTTTTGAATATCGGTTTGGTAAACTTCTGCAACTACATACATTTGCGAGATATTACCTATCTCAGCAAAGCCGGAAGTAGCAATTACCTCGCCTGTTCTGGCGTGAACTTTCAAAATTGTGCCGTTAATGGGAGATTTAATGTAAGTTAAATCTTGATCGGCTTTTGCTTGTTTAACCGCAGTTGTGGCACTTCTGACTTGGGTTTGTGCTAACTCTACATCTACAGTCCGGACTTCGCTAACACTGTCGAGTTGCGATTTTGCTTGTTTAATTTGGCTTTGGAGTGTGTCTTGAGTGCGCTTGAGGGTGGCTTGAGCTTCTGCAAGCTGTTGTTGTGCGGTTTTGAGTTGCAGCGCTTTGCTATCTCCTACAGAAGCTGCGATCGCACCTTGTTTATATAATTGCTGATAGCGATTATTCTCGGTTTGAGCATTTTCTACCTGAGCCTGGAGACGTGCGATGGTTGCTTGTTGGGTTGCAACGTCTCCTTTTAATTGTGACTGTAAACTTGCGATCGTCGCTTTTTGGGCATCGATATCTCCGGTTTTAGCACCAGATTTTACTTGGGCTAATTGGGCTTTAGCAACTTGCAGTTTGTCTAAAGCTTGTTGCAACGCTGTTGTAGAGCGATTATAGTCTTCTAAGTAAGCCAGAACTTGTCCAGCTTGTACCTTGTCTCCTTCCTTGATCAACAGCTTTTCGACTCGCACACCGTTAATGGAATGAGGTGCAGACAAATAAGTAATTTCGCCTTGAGGCTGTAAACGTCCTAATGCAGTGATTGCAACTTTCGCCGGAGCAGTCTTTGGAGGATTTGTTGGGCGACTTTGAATATTCGACCGAAATAATGTTGATAAAGCGTAAAAAGATGCTAGCCCAGTAGCAAAGATGACAGCAACTCCTAAAACTATTTGCCACCGTTGTATGGGCTGTTTGAATAATGGACTTTCTTTGTTTACTGCCATATTTTCATTCCAATTGTGCTATGCCAAGAAATAACTTAAAGGTCTATATCTGTTGATTACATTGGGCTTATCCCAACTTTTTCGATTTCCAAAAATGGGATAAGTAGATTACTTGTATGTGATTTTTTTTACGCTTTTGTAGCTAGAACAGATTACTAGTGGAAGGCTAAATCTCTATGAAGAGGCATTTAAAACAAACCGCCCAGTGCGCCAATTTCACCAAGGAGGAAATAGGTCTTCATTCAGTGAAAAATTATAGAAGATTAGTATTTGCGATACTAATAAGCATCCTTGGTTTTATCTTTTACAGTCATTGAATTAGGTAGTCTAAAAATTCAGTAGCGCCTGCAATGCAACAAAATCTCCAATACAAGCAGCGCGGATTAAAATGACTGAAGAAACTAGGATAAAGCTTTGTTAAAGTATTGCAAAAACCTTTTAGCTTGTCAACTCGTTTTCGCTATCTCAATTTTTGTTGAATATCCATAATATCTTTCATAAAATGATGAGGAAATAGGTAATATAGATTAAGTAATTTTCCTCATTTGATTTCCAAATATTATGGTTAATCAACTGATACCAATCTCATGTGAATTTGCACATATCTAGATCCCCCTAAATCCCCCTTTTTAAGGGGGACTTTGATAGATTTCTTCCGGTTCCCCCCTTATTAAGGGGGGCTAGGGGGGATCGAATTCTATGCAGCTTCATAAAGAATTGGTATGACTCTACTATTATCAACGGATTATTGTTAGCTCAGTTGTGTACCATAAGACATTCTCAGAAATTGGGGAATGGGGCATGGGGCATAGGGCATGGGAAGCAGGGGAGCAGAGAGGAGTGTGGGGAGACAAGGGGGACAAGGGGGACGAGGGAAAAATGCCCAATGCCCCATTCCCCTTGACTCCTGATATCTTAATGCTATGGTTGGTGTTTTGACTGGTTGCACTGAAGAACAGTAATTATGCCTATTGTGCCCATAGAGCAAATTCTTGTTGGTTCCAACCGCCGTCCAATCAAGGGTGATAAGGTTGATGAGTTGAAGGAATCAATTAGGGCTAATGGTCTGTTGAACCCGATTACGGTGGATCAAAAGCTAAATTTGATTGCGGGATTGCATCGGTTAACGGCTTGTAAGCTGTTGGGGTTAGATGCGATCGCGTGTAATATTGTCACTTACCAATATGCTGAACAAGCTCGTTTGGCAGAGATTGATGAGAATTTGATCCGCAATGAGTTAGAACCGCTGGAACGCTCGGAATTGTGGTTGGAACGAGATCAAATTCTCGAACGCATGGGATTAAGGGCGAAAGCGGGAGATAACCAACATACTCTCAAAGGTGGTGAAATGATTTCACCACCTCCGAAACGCACTTTGGAGTTAGCGAAAGAAGCTGGTTACTCCGAGCGCACCTTTCAGCATGGAAAGCAGATTGCAAAAGGAATTCACCCTGATGTCAAACAGATGATTAAGGGAACTGCGATCGCAGAAAGTCCCACAGCATTACTCAAAATAGCAAGAGCAGGTAGTGAAGAACGCGCTGTAGCAGAAGCAGCACAACAAGCTGGGGAATTAGCTCAGGCGCAAGGAGATATACAAGAAGCCCAAAGGCAAGCTAAACTTTTGGCTGAGGCGAAGATTAAGCAAAAAGAGTTACAGACTTTAGCATACAAAAGTGCTGTGGCGGAGAAAGAAGCTAAGTTACTGCCTAAGAAAAGCCAGTATCAGCCATTCACCCCAGCGACAAAGGTCAAAGTGGGTGAAGAATGGATACTAGGACGGCATTTAGTGTATTGTGGCGATACGGCACAGCAAGAGTTCATGAACTTGCTACCCTCAGATGCAGCGTTAGCGATCGCAACTGTTTCCGCAACTTGGAATCATAATTATTTGGCTGGAGAAGCGCGGGTTGTAGCGGTACTGCGATCGCAAGGACAGATTTACGAATTTTACAAGCGTAATCAAATGCCTTTTCAATACGAATTAGTCTTAGGAAATATCTATGTAGGGATTTTTTCTCGTCATTCTCTATCCCAACCACAGACAGCAATTAATGTTGAAGGTATTGAAGGAATTGTTAATTACTTAATTAATTTATATACCAGCCCAAATAATTTTGTGATTGCCCCGTTTATGGGTAATGGAGAAGTTTTGATTACTTGCGAACGCATGGGGCGGATTTGTTTTATTGGCGATGAGAATGAGGAGTTGGTTAGCCGAGGAATTGGGCGATGGGAGAAGTGGACGGGAAAGCGATGTCAGAAAATGGGGTAATCAAGGACGCAGAGACAGCAGCAGTTTTCAGCTATTTCAACAACATTTGTCATAAGAGTCTAGCATTGCTCAGTTCCCCTTCTCCCTAAGGGCTACGGTGTACACACAAGTTTGCGTAGAGGGAGAGGATAGGGGTGAGAGTTCATATTCCATAATAAAATAAGCTCATATTATCCTTAGCTTTTAGGGATAGAGGGTTTAACCCTTCGTGAATTGACCAACAGTCTCATTCTATTCGCTAAAACTCGCGCTTTTAGTATTATCTGATGCTTGTTGTGCAACATTTTTCAAGCGGATCGACCTCATTTTGCGGACGCGATCGCTATCTCGAACACCACCCGATGTTTCATATTGAGGGCTATCTTTGCCGTACTTAATAGCAATTAGCATGAGCATTTTTTGAGAAAGTTTAGCCAAATTTTTTTCCATCTCCTCAACTTCAGTTAAAGAAGAATCAGCTAAAGACAGAGCATTATTATGAACCTCAAGTTTATTACGTAACTGTTCCATTGACTCCAGCAGTTTTTCCAGACTATAATCATCATCCAGTTTCAGAGTTGGATCGACCAATTTCATCCCGGCTGCTCTTGACTCAACTTTTTCTAAAACGCTGGATTTACGTTTTTTGTGACTCATAAATTTGCCCTTTTAAAATACTTCTCAACATAGCTTGCCTTAATTAAATCGAAATCTGGTTCAGCATAAATAGCAATTTTTGAACGTACAATTTTCAGCTAATATCAGTAATATTTCGGTATAGAATTACTCATCTTAAAAAGGCAAGAGGCAAAAACAAGAGGTAGGAAACTTAGGAAAGCCGCTATTGAGTTGAGGAAAGCCACTACTGAGTTGAGAATAGCCACTACTGAG
>JAVRCV020000049.1:0-317458 GCA_034530615.2 Aulosira sp. ZfuVER01 | reverse complement strand
CAGTTGAATTTCTGACTATTTTTCTTTCCCTGAAGTAACAAAAGAGGGATTACTTAAAATATTTGCCACGGAATTAACTAAGTTAGGATCTGTCAATATTCCAGCATGAGCAAGTCTTATTTCTTCTTCATTATTCCAAAATTGATTGCCAATGTTTCTAACTGAAGCAACTCTAAAATATTGATAAATAGTATATGTAATAAGTTTATCTAATTCTTCCGAAGTAAGGCTTTTTATTTCGGGAGCATCCCACTTTTTTGTATGTCATTGCGAGCGAAACGAAGTGAAGCGAAGCAATCACAAAGTCTTCAACTCATAGCGAATCCATGCGATTGCTTCGTCGTTCCTCCTCTCTACGAGACGCTACGCGAACGCAATGACAGTTATTTTTTCATAGCAAAATAAAAACTGGGATGCACCCTTTTATTTCTTCATTTGCAATAATATTTTTGATAATAGGAGCTATCTCACTATCTAATTTTTCAAAAACCTCTATATCATAATTTATCTTTTCAATTTCTTCTGAATCACTAGTTTTTATGTTTATTTCATAAAAACTTCTTTCTTGACATATATTCGTGATATTGATTGGATATATAGGTAACTCCTCTACTTTAATCAGAGAATAAACTGTTTGTTGTTTATACGCAAAATTTTTAAGTATTGATTGAGGTACGTAATGATGATTATAATTTTTTTCCATAAAGAAAACTCCTTTATTTCCACTAATTATGATTTTCTATTCTGTTTAACAGATTATCAGATGACTTAGTAGCTATGTCATGAAATTCTAGTTCGTATTGTTAATGCGAACTCCTCACGATAGCAATGAATCAAGTTTAAAACTTTTTTGTGAAAATTGATGTTATTTGTTGGGTTTAATTACGTTTCACACAATCTACAAGGGAGTACTTTATTATAAGTATTTTCACTTGCCGTAACTGGTAAGGATGTAATATAAGTTCAATCTTTAATAGCTTACTATACCTCAATTGCAATCATGACTACAGATGCAGAATATCAAGCAAGAATTATCACTTATGACTGGGATGACTTAATTATATTATGGTCAGAAATTAAAGCAAAAGACACCTCAAACTTTTGGGATAAAGGTAAAGCATTAGAATATTTAGTTTTACGCACCTTCCAACTTGATGGCGCTGAAGTGGCTTGGCCTTATAGTGTAAAAATTCAAGATACAATAGTAGAACAAATTGACGGAGTGGTATATACAGACAGCCTAGCCTGTTTGATCGAATGTAAGGATGAAACTAAAGAAGTTAATATTGAACCCATAGCAAAGCTACGAAATCAATTATTACGAAGGCCAGCTACAGCTATTGGTAGTGTTTTTAGTCGCAGTGGATTTACAGAAGCAGCAGTAACATTAACTGGATTTGTAGCACCTCAAACTATTTTATTGTGGGGAGGGCAAGAAATTGAATATTCACTAACAAATAAATGTATATGTAAATTTCTAGTCAAAAAATATCGTTTTTGTGTTCAAAATTGTATCCCTAACTACGACATTACAACGGAGATTATTCCATGACACTAGCATATATAATTACAGAAGATAATAGAGATATAGAAATTTTACAGAGATTATTGCCAAAAAATCTGAGTCAAGATATCCAATTTATACCTGGTGAAAGTTCTTATAGAGCGCGTTCTTTAGCTAGTTCTCTTCTTGCTACTCGTAAAACACCTGTTGCTCTTGTCTTAGATGCAGATACAGATAACGAATCTCAAATATTTGAAAGGTATGATTTAATCAATTATGTATTAAATCAGGCATCATCTGGAATCCCTTATCAACTTTTTCTAGCAATTCCTGAATTAGAAACCGTATTTTTACAAGATAAATTATTCATTGAACAACTAGCAAAATGCCAATTCAATGATTTAGAATGGCAGTTAGCACAAAGAAATCCTAAAAATTTTTTAGAGACAGTATTTGGCAATAATAAGCAAATAAATTCAAGAATATTTAGCAATATAAATGAGAAAGAAATTAATATATTACAACAACATCCATTAATACAAGAAATTATTAAGTTTTTATTATCGCTTATTCCATCTTCTTTTTCCATAACCTAAAATGGCAAAAACTGCCAGAATGTAGAAAAACATATTCAAGATATGAACTCTTGTGAAAAGAATAAATATTTTTTTACCTGACACAATGCGAGCTTATGTGGAAGAGCAGGTAGCTCAAGGTGGTTACAGCAGTGTTAGCGAGTATTTTTGTGCATTAGTGCGACAAGACCAAAAACAAAGAGCTAAAGAATATCCTGAAACAATACTTCTGGAAGGATTAAATTCTGGAGATGCAACAGAAATGACTGTTCAAGATTGGGAAGATATCCGTCAAACAATCCGATCGCATTACAGGCCGATGCATTAAAGTCGCGGATCGACTGGTTCGCTCTCTAACGCTAAAATGCCGAAAACGCATTCATGGACACGGCGGAGTGGGGTATTGTTGACAAATCGCTCTAAGGCTTCCACACCTAGAGCAAATTCGCGCATGGCTAGAGAACGTTTGAGAGATAACCCCCTTTGACGCAGGCGTTGCAGATTCTCTGGGCTGGAGTATTCGGGGCCGTAGATGATTCGCAGATATTCCTGTCCGCGACATTTCACCGCAGGTTGCACAATCCCCCGGCTACCTTGAACAATGTATTGCATAGGTTTGACTACCATTCCTTCTCCCCCGGCTTTGGTAAGTTCTTCCCACCAATGAACTCCCTCAGCTTGGCTGCTAGGATCTGTTAAATCGATGACTTTGTAAGCAGTAGCTAGGAGTAAAGATGGATCTGCTTGGCAAATTTTGGCGGCTTGTTCCATGTGCCAACGGTGGTCTTTATCAATATGCACGGCTCCCTCTGTTGCTAGGATGTGGAAAGGAGCTAGCTTTAACTGAGAAATATCGGTGACAGACCAGCAGTAACGGCGATAAGCTGCAACATATTGATGCGCCATCTCTGCGCGTTGTTGGTAGTGGCTGAGTTGGCTGGTAACGTCTACACCGCGATCGCTTGCTTGTTGTAACAAAGATACGGCATCATTAAGAGCAAAGCGTGATGCTACTCCTACAGGTGCATACTGCGATCGCAATAATCCCTGCGCTTTCGCTGACCAAGGCATTAATTCACAATCTAAACATACCCAGTCGGTATTAAATGTTTCCCAAAAGCCGCTTGCAGAGAGGGCTGCATTTACCCGCGCTAAGAGTTCTGTTTCCAGTGCTGGCTCGTCAAAAAATCGCCTTCCAGTGCGGGTGTAGCAGATACCGATACCTTCATCTACCACACCAAAACGTTTCTGTGCAGCAGCCACATCTCGGCAAACAATTACTATTGCTCGCGAACCCATGTGTTTTTCTTCGCATACAACCTCAGTAATTTCTTGGCTTTGGTAATAGTTAAAAGCTTGTGCAGGATGTTCTAACAATCCTGGTAATGAGGATGTCGCTACCGGGGACATGGTAGGAGGTAAGTAAATCAACCATTTGGGATTAGCTGCAAACCGGCTCATTACTTCTAAAGCTGCGATCGCATTTTCTTCGCGAATGGTAATGTTAGATTGCAGTCGAGTGTTAATAATGCGCTTACCTAATACATCTTCAATGTGCAAAACATCATCCAGTTCTTGCTGAGATGTGCGGGTAAAGGTGTTTTGCACCAAAGGTTTAATCGGTTCGCAGTAAGTACGCGCCGCAGGTATACTCACCAATTCCCTTTCAGGATAGCGCAGCGCAGTTAATTTACCGCCAAAGACGCAACCTGTATCAATATCAATAGTATTATTCAGCCATTCCGCCTCAGGTACAGGGGTATGTCCGTATACCACCATTGCTTCACCCCGGTACTCACCCGCCCAGTTGTAGCGCACGGGTAAGCCAAATTCATCAATTTCCCCTGTACTTTCGCCATACAGCGCGAACTCCCGCACCGCACCAGAACCCCGCCCTTGCATTTCTTGTTTCATCCCAGCGTGGGCTACGACTAACCGCCCACCATCAAGGAGGTAATGACTGACTAGGGAATCTAAAAATTCTTGCAGTTCTTGAGTAAAGGGTTCCCGCACTGCATCAGGTAACGCTTCAATCTCCTGCAAAGTTTGCTCTAACCCATGATTAACTCGGACATTCTTACCGCGTAGTTTCCGCAACAGCTTGTTTTCATGATTACCAGGAACGCAGATAGCTGTACCCGCTATCACCATATTCCGGACTAACTTGACTGTATCTAATATCCGGGGGCCTCGGTCTACCAGATCCCCAAGAAACACAGCTTTCCGTCCTTGGGGATGGTGGTAGGTGGGTGCATTCCAGAGGGGAGAGGGGGGAGTGTGGGGAGTGTGGGGAGTGTGGGAAGATGAGGTAGCAAATTCTTCCTTGTCCCCCCTGTCCCCCTTGTCCCCTTTGCTTTTCACATACCCTAACTGTTGCAACAATGCTTCGAGTTCATCCCCACAGCCGTGAATGTCACCGATGATATCAAAGGGGCCGTGTTCGTGTTTTAGGTTGTTCCACAGCGGTTGACGTTCGATTTCAACTGAGTCTATTTCCTCCAGAGATTTGAGAGTGTAGACATAGCGGAAGCCTTCCTTTTCTAAACCGCGTAGAGAACGCCGCAACATTTGGGTATGACGACGCACGACATGGGAACCAAAATTGCGATCGCTTCTTTGTTGGTTGCGTTCGTGACATAATTCTTCTGGTAGGTCGAGAACGACTGCGATCGCAAAACAATGATAATCTCGTGCCATTTGTAGCAAATGTTTGCGGTCTTCCATTTGCACGTTGGTAGCATCAACCACAGTTAATTTACCTGCGGCTAGTCGCTTGGCGGTGATAAAGTGCAGCACTGCAAAAGCATCACCAGAAACAGATTGATTATTTTCATCATTAGAAACCAAGCCGCGACAAAAGTCTGAAGATAAAACTTCAAAAGGTTGAAAATGCTTGCGAGCAAAGGTTGATTTACCGGAACCAGAAGCACCGATAAGGACAATGAGAGAAAGTTCGGGGATAGTAATTTTCATATTAGATAATTGGTTTTTTTAACGCAAAGGAGCGCAGAGTAAGCGCAAAGGTACGCGGAGTTTTATTTATGGTTTTGCGCTGACTAGTTCGGCAATAAATTGGCTGTATTCATCTTTCATTGGTAAGTCGAAATCTCGTTTGATGCGTCGTCGCAATGCTGGGACAATTTCACCTTTGATGGGGTTAAATCCTTGCTTTTCGTATTCTTCCCAATAAAGCCCTACACCGCGTTTATGCCAGTTGGGAAGCTGATTAAAATTAATCCCATGTTGAAATAACAATTCGTTTTTATCAGCAACAGATAACCCTTTCATCATGCTGGTTGCTGTTGTAGTATTTTTCCCATCTCGACGCAAACACCAATAGCAATGAGCATTCAGTGCATTTCGATGAGCATCCTCATTTCGCCAACGAAAATAATTTACTACTTCTTCTGTATTAGGAAGCTGAGAAATTCGACAATCAAAACAGCCTAAAGAACCTAACAATACTGAAAATTTGGCGCTGGCTTCACCTGCTAAAACTGAGTCGAGTTTTCTTAATTTACGACTGAAGGTGTTTTCGTTGTGAGCAAAAAGTAGAGAGATTTCATCACTTTGGGTATACCCATAAATTATATCGATGCCGCAATTCATCAAATGTTCGACTGTTTCCACCATCAAATCCCGAAAGCGGGTATCAAAAGGAGCCTCAAATTGATGCACTTCTTTTGTTAGTCGGGTAAAGCCGCGTCCATCTAATCTGGCAACAATATACAGTCCAGGTAACACACAATGGTCGTGTGCTGTTTCAAATATTCGCATCCTGCTATCAAGTTCATCAAATTTCACGCTTCCATTCCTCAACAATAAATGAATAATTTAAATCAGGTTTCACTACATAAATTGCATCAAATCCTTCTTCCCAACTCGGCACAACTAATTTTTTATAAGTTGCTAATAGCCCTACTAAAGGAATAATTTGTTCCGGCGGTCTTTGTTTGTTGCGTTGCTTACAATCTTCTAATACAGCTTGAAAGTAGTAACCCACAACCCGAAAGTATTTCTCTTTAGCGGGTGTAATGTAACGTCTTCTCTCCTCGATAGTTGGATTAGTGTTATCGATAACAAAAGGCTGTTTAGCTTCCAAACAAGCCTGAAAAATAATTTGCTCGCGATGGCGAGTTTTGAGCATATCTAGGTTAATGCGGATGTGAGTATTAAAGAAGCGATCGCGATAAAAAGTAGACTTACCTGCTCCTTGGATACCTATAAATATAATTGCTTCCATTCATCTGGGGTTACGAAAAAATTTCTAACAACTAAACACCGCCATCTGTGTAGGTGAACCAACTTCTACATCTTCCATCCCTACAGATTGAAACTCCACAGCATAGCCAAATCTTTCTGCTACTTTATTTCCCCAATCTTGAAACTCTAACCGTGTCCATTCAAAGCGGTGGTCTTTATGTCGCAGTTTGCCAGCGGGGAGGTTTTCAAATTTAACGTTGTACTCAATATTTGGTGTTGTTACTACTACTGTTTTTGGACGTGCAAACTCAAATAAAACTCGCTCAAATGCTCCCAAACGCGGTAAATCAAGATGCTCAATTACTTCAATTACTGTAGCAGCATCATACCCTTTGAGGCGTTTATCTTGATAGGTAAGCGCGCCTTGAATTAGTTGCAAACGTTCCCATTGATTGCGGGGAAGGCGTAGACGGTCTAATCTTTCTTGAGCAATTTCTAATGCCCTGTAGGAAACATCTACGCCTGTAATTTTTTCAAAAAAGGTATCTTGGAGTAAACTTTTAACGAGATTACCTTGACCGCAACCTAAATCAATTACTTGCTTGGCATTACTTTTTTTCAAAGCAGCAATTACAGCATTCATCCGCTGCTGATTCAAGCTAATGGGCTTTTCTACCGCCGCTTCTTCCTCAGCATGACTTTCTTCAGCGCTATCCGGGTCTGGATTGTCTTCTTCTGCGAGTTGGGCTAAAGCTTCACGAGTTAAGCGATGCTGGCGCTTGAGGTAACGCCTGGTAATTTGCGATCGCGCTGGATGTTGACTTAACCAACCTTCACCATGACGCAGTAACTTTTCTATTTCATCCTCGTTGACCCAGTAATGTTTATCGTCATCCAACACCGGAATTAACACATAAAGATGACTCAATAAATCGCTGAGTGGTATGGTGTGTTGCAGTTCTACCGTAAAATATTTGCTCTGTCCCCAATCAGGAAATTCCTCATCTAAGGTGTGGCTTTGGGCATTTACTGTGTAACCCAACGGTTCAAATAGTTGGCGCAGAAAACTTTCACCACCACGACAAGGTAAGACAGAGATTTTTACAACTAAAGGAATGGGAGTTTGCGCAAGTTCTGGTTTATCTTTGCAACGACCTGACAATGCAGTGCTAAATACTTGCGCGATCGCAACACTCAAAAATGAAGAAGCAACATAAGGGCGATCGCTTACATACTGTTCTAGCCTAGCACCCTTTCCCCGCACTAACTTCACCGGATCGACATCTAACAGCAACGCCGCCGTACAGCTTTCTGGTTTCGCTTCCGGGTAGAAAACGTGCGCCTGTCCAAACGTCAAAGAAAAAGACTGACAACGGTCTGGGTGTTTATGTAACAGGTAGCCTAACTCCGTTGCTGGAGAGTGTGTGGTGGTGATGGTAAGCAGCATTCACTGGTATGGAGATATGCGAATAGTTGATGAATACCGCTTTAGCGTAAGCGATTACGGAAATAAATAACGGTGTTGTTGAGGAATATGAAGTTTGTGCTTGGAAAGGGGAAAGGGTGATCGTTTGGTATCAAATGTAAGATTAAAAATTACGACGATTCAATCTCGCTTTTAAACAATTGCTTAAAAGAGATGATTTTAAAGATGCTGAATTAGATTAATACTGGCTAAAATCTTATACAAGCATTCCAGTATTTCCAAGACTAAATGAGTAATCAGAAACCTCCTTACATCTCTCGCCAGCAAGCCAAGGACTTTTTCACTAAATTTGCTAAGGCGTTGGAATCTCCAGAGTCTAACTCACTTTTGTTTCAGGTTTATGGGTTTGGAGGAGTTGGCAAAACTACCCTTACCAACAAACTACAAGAGATGCACGAGTCGCAAGCTGACTTTGCAGTAGTGTCTTTTGGTCTTACACCAGGTATCGAAACGCCATTGAAGTTAATGGAAAAGCTTTATGAGCTATTACCTAAACCTACGGGACTTTTACGAAGGGATATCTTACCTAAACCAGACCCGTTTACATCACTTTATGAGCGATATCACGATACTTTTTACAAGCTAAAAACTGAACCTGTTCAAGGTAAATCAGTTGATACACAACAACAAAATACAGTTAAAGATTGGCTTGAATTAGGCACAGGAATGCTACTAGCAACAAGTGCAGGATACTTGGGAGATCCCGGAACAGCATTAAGTTTAGGTCTGGATGCTGCGGTTAAGGCCGGAGGAATGTTATCGGATGCACCACAAGCGCTTAAATCAAGTAAAGAGCGTATGCAAGAACTATTGCAACAGCATCCAGCAACCAAGAATAACAAAGAACTTCAGGAGTTAATGCTGGAACCAATACCTAAGTTAACTCATGCCTTTGCTCAAGGTTTGATACAGAAAGCTCAAAAGCAAAAGCACTCAATTGTGCTGATTCTAGATACCTATGAAAAAGCACCATCAGATATTGACACTTGGCTGTGGCAGTATTTATTAGAAGATACGGCTTTAAAATCTTATCCTGTTCGCATTGTGGTAGCAGGACGGCGTTCTGTACTTGAGAAAGAAAGTTGGCGGAAATTGCAGCAGGATCGGGATTTGATTTATGAACAACGACTAGATGAATTCAATAAAGAACAGACAAAAGAATATCTTCAGCATATCGGCATTACTAAATCTGGTGAAATTCATAAAATATATAAAGCAACTAAAGGTTTACCTTACTATCTCAACTGGATTAAACGAGAGAAAGAAGCAAATAGAAATATTGATTTTTCTCGTGGGAACCAAGCGATTACTGAACTACTACTGCAAGGACTGAGTATAAAGCAAAAGCAGATAGTGCAATTAGCAGCTTGTTGTCGTTGGTTTGATAGGTCGTTGATTGAGTATTTAATGCAAAAACAAGGAATAGATTTTGAAACGGGTGCTTATGCGACTCTCAACTGTTTTGATTGGCTAACAAAGTGCGATTTTGTTGAGTTTGTTCAAGGTCAGTATCGCTTGGATGATGTGGCTCGTAATGTTTTTCGACTTTCATTTTATCAAGATGATAAAACGGAATTTCGTGCAACTCATGAGTTACTAGCCATATATTATGAGGGAAGGGCAAACCAGGAAGTTGCTGTTGATAGCCCTGAACCAGAAAAATACGAAAATTCTGATTGGAGAAAATACACTGCTGAATTTCTCTATCATGCTCTTTTTGCTAGAAGGGATGAGGGTCAGCGTCAATTTATTTTCCATTTGTTTGCTTCTCGCTATCTCAAGCAAATTGAAGTAGTATTTATTCCTTTTGTAGCAGTGATCGCCGAAGCAACAGTAGAGAATTATCAGCTCTTACCCGATGCGACTGAAAAGTTTTTGAAAAGCACAACATTGGGTTTTCTTTTTAGTTGGGTAATGTTAGAAAATGAACCATCTCAATATGAAATGAACTACGAAAATGGGACTGGCCCCTCTAAGGAAGAGTTAGAAGCAGTATTAAGACCTTGTTTAAATCAAGTTGACTTTTTGAAAGATGGGCTGGGTAAGTACGCTGGGCTTTTATATAAATCCCTGAGAAGCCACCCTAGCCAAAGAAAAGATTTGCTACTTCGAGCAATTGAGCAAGCTGAACTTATTTCTACTGATACTCATCCTGAATTCAGCAGTAGTCTATTTTTAGATGTCAGTGATTGGCTATATGAATTGGGAGAATACGAAGAGGCTTTGGCTAACCATGAAAAAGCTTTGGCAATCAAAGATGACTTTCCTGAAATCTGGAATAAACGGGGTGCTGTGCTATTAAAGTTACAGCGTTATGAGGAAGCATTAGCTAGCTTTGAAAAAGCTTTAGCAATTAAAGATGACTACCCAGCAGCATGGTCAAATCGAGGCTATGCACTGGCGAATTTAGAGCGTTATGAGGAAGCATTAGCTAACTTTGACAAAGCTTTGGCAATTAAAGATGAATACCCTAACACATGGGCCAATCGAGGCAATGTACTGAACGATTTAAAGCGTTATGAGGAAGCATTAGCTAGCTATAATATAGCGTTAAATATTAGAGCAAATGAACCAGGTTATTTGAGTTCTAAGAGTTTAACCCTGAGTTTTTTAGGGCATTATGATGAAGCGCTGGCAAATATCAATGAAGCCGTGAAAATTCAACCAAAATATGCTCTATGGTGGGCTAATCAAGGTATTGTACTAGCTCGCGCAGGTCGCTACCAAGAGGCAATAGCTAGTTGTGACAAAGCGCTAGAACTACAACCTAATGATGAGAGTGGTCATTATGGCAAAGCTTGCTGTTACGCTTTGCAAGGAAACATTGAGCTAACAATTGAAAACTTGCAACAAGCAATAAATCTCAATCCTTCCCGATGTCGTAGTGAAGCAAAAACTAATCCTGATTTTGACAGCATCAGAAATGATGAACGGTTTAAAGCATTAATGCAAGGCTAAACAAGACCCTAGAATCATACACACAAAGCAGTTTATATCCCTGCATACCATAAAACACCTAGACTGTGAACCTGCGCTTGTCCAAACGTCAAAGAAAACGACTGACAACGGTCTGGGTGTTTATGTAGTAAGTAGCCTAACTCCGTTGCTGGGGAGTGTGTGGTGGCGATCGTTAGCAGCATTCACTTATAAAAATGAAAATAATTAATGAATACTGTTTCAGGTTACGCGATTACGGAAAAAAATAGTGGTGTTGTAGCGGAATGTGAAGTTAGTAATCGTATTGTATTTTTACAAAAAGATTTTATTCTACTTAATATGAGCTATTTTTGCTATAACTATACTGAAATACATTTCTTCTTTGTGTCTCTGTGTCTTTGTATTGCAAAAATTATTCTTTTACCACAAAGAGACTAAGATAAATTCCCATTAATTTTTGAGAGTTTAAAGTATGAAATATTCGCTCTTATTATTGTTAGTTATCATCAGTGCGATCGCCGGAAACAACAGTGCTTATGCTCAACAAGAAAATCTATTACCCACAAGGATAAAACCCAATGTGCCTGCTGTTATATTACCTACCACCGATGATTTGAATCAAGCAGCTAATTTACTCACAGAACCTGTAACGATTAATAGTGATTGGAAAAATGTCATCATCCAACCAAATAATAATCTCATCCCCACGAACACCAAAATTACAGTAGTGCAGGAGCAAGGATGTCAAAAAATGAATCCTTTGGATTTCTTGGAAAATCCAGGGGCTGCGTTTGAGAAATGTCAGCAGCTAAATAATAATCAAACTCCGCCTCCTCGAAGCAGCGAACCAATTGAATATTTAAAAGTGCCTAAACTTGATTCTGGTATTAGTGTGACTGTCACTCAATTTTGATATAGTAATTTATTTGATTTCTGAACTTACAGAAAATCAGCGGAAACACCTACTCATTCAAGGGTTGGGATAAGAGTGCGATCGCTTTTTAATTGCGTTTCAAAAATCCACAAGCGATCGCACTTTAAAATTAGGTAATCATCGTTTTGACCCGATCTCCCAATGTGAGGATTCCTTGACTATTCAGTAATTCCCAGGTTTGTACCAACTTTTTGGGACTATTAGTTGGTAAATTATGAACTAATAAATCAAAAAACCTAGAGATACTGTAAATGCGTAGTAAACGTATCTTGGCTTTTGTCAGTTGGGTGCTGGCTTCGTTGGTACTATTCATCGCCTGCAATCAGACGAGTACGCCTAACTCTACAGCCCAAGCGGTAAGTTTGACTATATCCGCTGCCGCTAGCTTAAAAGATGCAATGGACGAAATCAAGCCTCTTTACAGCAAAGAGCAGCCAACAGTTAAACTCACCTATAACTTTGGTTCATCAGGTGCTTTGCAACAACAGATTGAACAAGGTGCAGGAGTTGACATTTTTATCTCCGCAGCAAATAAGCAGATGGATGCCTTAAAGCAAAAAGGTTTGTTAGTTGATGACACCCGCAAAGGCTTATTGAAAAATAAATTAGTCTTAATTGTGCCTCAAAGTTCTAATGATATAAAAGATTTCCAAGATTTGGCTTCCCCACGCATTAAGAAAATTGCTTTAGGAGAACCCAAGAGTGTACCAGCCGGACAATATGCTCAACAAGTTCTCACTTCATTAAAAATTGCTGACCAAATTAAAAATAAAGCAGTCTATGCTAAAGACGTTCGTCAAGCCCTTAATTATGTAGAGTCTGGCAATACTGATGCTGGGATAGTTTACCTTTCAGATGCGAAAAGCACTCAAAAAGTAAAAGTTGTAGCAACTGCACCTGAAAATAGTCATTCCCCAATTGTCTACCCCATCGCTGTACTTAAAAGCAGTAAGCATATTGATGCTGCCAAGAATTTTGTGCAATTTTTATCGAGAAATGCAGCCAAAAGTATATTTGAAAAACAGGGTTTCAGTCTAGCTGGAAGTTGAACAAAGAGGAATTGTGAACTTTATGTAGGAAGCACTTTAGCGCTTTATATCAATCTACAACTCTACCCTCTAGTAAATTTCTCCACAAACAGCTATGCCTCAAGATTTATCCCCTCTTTGGATATCACTGAAAACTTCTTTATTAGCAACCTTCATCACTTTTTTTGTAGGCATTGCCGCTGCATATTGGATGTTGGAATATCGCGGTAAAGGTAAATCTTTAATTGAGGGTATATTTATTGCGCCTCTAATTTTACCGCCTACAGTTGTGGGCTTTTTGTTACTCCTATTTTTTGGTAAAAATGGCCCTGTAGGGAAACTCATGCAGCAGTTTGACTTCACCATCGTCTTTACTTGGTATGGTGCAGCGATCGCAGCGACAGTTGTATCTTTCCCGCTAATGTATAAAACTGCACTAGGAGCCTTTGAACAGATTGATAGAAATCTACTGCGAGTAGCGAAAACTCTGGGTGCTACGGAAAGAACTATTTTTTGGCGCATCAGTTTACCCTTAGCACTACCTGGAATTATCGCCGCCACAACTCTTACTTTTGCCCGTGCTTTGGGAGAATTCGGTGCAACTTTGATGTTAGCTGGTAACATCCCTGGACAAACGCAGACAATCCCAATGGCGATTTACTTTGCTGTCGAAGCAGGTGCGATGGAAGAGGCCTGGTTTTGGGCGATCGCAATTATGGTAATTTCTCTATCGGGAATTATTGCAGTCAATTTCTGGCAGGAAGTTAGGGGGATTGGGGGACAGGGGAGACAAGGAAGGCAAGGAAGACAAGGGAGACAAGGGGGACAGGGGGGACAAGGGAGTGAATCATCTCTGTTGTACACGCCATCCTCCTCAGTGGGGCTATTTGTGGATATTGAAAAACGACTGCCGAGTTTTCATCTGAAAGTTAGCTTCAATACCGATCGGCAACCTTTGGGATTGTTGGGCGGATCTGGTGCAGGTAAAAGCATGATTCTGCGTTGTATTACCGGGATAGAGACACCAACTAAAGGACGCATAGTTTTAAATGGGAGAGTCCTGTTTGATTCAGAAAAAGGAATTAATCTGCCTAGCCGCGATCGCCGCATCGGTTTTTTAGTGCAGAATTATGCGCTGTTTCCTCACATGACTGTGGCAGAAAATATTGCTTTTGGTTTACCCAAAGGACTATCTAACGGCAGTATCCGCGTGCAAGTAGAAGAGCAATTATTAGCTATGCAGCTACAAGGATTAGGCGATCGCTTCGCCAACACCTTCAGCGATCGCTATCCACACCAACTTTCTGGGGGACAGCAGCAAAGAGTAGCTTTAGCAAGGGCGTTAGCTAGTCAGCCGGAAGTATTACTTTTAGATGAACCTTTCTCTGCACTCGATACTCACCTACGGAGTCAACTTGAACAACAAATGACTGAAACTCTAGCTAACTACCAAGGTGTAGCTTTGTTTGTTACCCATAATATGGAAGAAGCTTACCGCATTTGTCCTAATTTGTTGGTATTAGAGCATGGTAGAGTAGTTCAACATGATTCCAAATACGATATTTTTGAGCATCCTTTAACTGTAAGTGTTGCTCAAATCACCGGTTGCAAAAACTTTTCCCGTGCAGTACTTTTGCAACCATCACAAGTAGAAGCAATTGATTGGGGTTGTACCCTTCAAGTGACCGAACCAATCCCTCATGAATTATCTTTCGTTGGTATTCGTGCCCATCAGATCGTATTTACCAAAGACTCCAACCAAGAAAATACATTTCCTTGCTGGTTAGTAAGAACTAGTGAAACACCCCATCGAATGACTTTGTTTTTAAAACTGCATTCTCCTGCTACTAACCCTCACGATTACCATTTACAAGCAGAAGTTTTCAAAGAAAAATGGATAACTATGAAAGACCAGCCTTTTCCTTGGTATGTGCGTTTAGATACCCTACGCTTGATGTTAATGGAATAAACCAAGATAATACCAATTTAAAGAAAGAATGCGCCCGATAGATAGGGAAACAATATTGTTGTTTCCTAAAGAAAACTTTATGTATCTCAAATATTATTTGAATTGATATAGAAACTGGAATTTTATGACAAATTTAAAGTTTTGGGAATCGAAATCACAAACTCAGTACCACCTTCTGGCAGCACTACACATTCCAATGAACCGCCATGCTTTTCTTTGATAATTTGATAACTAATTGCCAATCCCATGCCAGTGCCTACACCAACAGGTTTAGTTGTAAAAAAGGGGTCAAATATCTTTTTCTCAAGACCTTTTGGTATTCCTTGTCCATTATCAGCAATACGGATTAAAACTTGTTTGTCTGTTGCTTCAGTGTGAATCCGAATTGTGGGATTTTCATTCAGTTGTCTATTGACAGTTAACAATGGACAACTGACTGATGATTCTTCCAAAGCATCAATAGCATTACTAATAATATTCATGAATACCTGATTGATTTGCCCAGCAAAACACTCTACCAGGGGCAGGTTGCCATATTCTTTAATAATCTGAATACCAAAAGAATTACCAGGCTTACCTTTAATTCGATGTCCCAGGATCATCAGTGTACTATCAATACCCTCATGGATATCAACATCTTTTATTTCAGCTTCATCTAAGCGGGAGAAAATTCGCAAAGAAAGGACAATATCTCGAATACGTTTTGCCCCGATTTTCATTGATTCAAGTAATTTTGGTAAGTCCTCTATGAGGTAATTTAGATCGTTTACTTCTATTTCTTCCTGAACTTCAGAAACAGGATTTGGGTAATATTGTTGATAAACTTTTACTATTCTGAGTAAGTCATCAATATATTCTTGAGCATAGTTGAGGTTGCCATAGATAAAATTAACTGGGTTGTTAATTTCATGGGCTACCCCTGCTACCAATTCACCCAGACTAGACATTTTCTCACTCTGTACAAGCTGGGTTTGGGCTTGTTGTAATTCTTGGAGTGTTTTCTGTAGTTTAGTTTCTGCTTGTCTGCGTTCAGTTACTTCTTGAAGTAATTCTTGTTGGGCATTTCTCAATGCTAAGTGAACATGAACACGAGCTAGAACTTCTTCCACTTGAATGGGTTTGGTGATGTAATCTACTGCTCCCATTTGTAACCCTTTGACTTTATGCTCTACATCAGATAGTGCAGTCATAAACATTATGGGAATATCTTTGAGGCTTGCATCTGCTTTCAAGCAACGGCAGGTTTCAAATCCATCAATACCAGTCATCATCACATCTAACAAAATCAGATCTGGCTGAATTATAGGCACTTTTTCTAATGCCATTTCACCGCTCTTAACAACTGAAATATCGAAGCCATCTGCGTGTAAAATATCAAATAGCAACCGGATATTCATTGGAGTATCGTCAACAATTAAAACAGAATTTTTTTTAACAGTTTTCATAATTTAACTAGGTCGGCTTAATTAAAGATAACTAACGGAAGTTGTCATTTGTCAATTTGTCATTAGTAAGGATTTTAATGGGATTTACATTTACCAACATAGTTTGTTTTTTTATGATTTATCATTAATTTCAAACAGATAGCAGTCTCAATAAAAAAGAAGGGATATAAGGAATCCAAAATTATTCTTGACCATTGACTATTGACTCTTGCCTATTTAGTTATTTGATATATATGTTTCAACTAAGGCAGCGATCGCTTCTACTTCAAACTCGTCAGCAAGTGCCAATAACTTATCAGCAAAAGCCGTATACTTTGGATCTAATTGCTTGATGCGGTTAGCTTCTAATTGGATATTGGCAACATCACAGCGTTGAACAGCTTGATAAAGCACCATGAGTTCAGATGAGGGCGGTATAACCATTTCTGTAGCCGAGGCTGAAACTTTTTGATTTTCATGTTCATAAATCCATTTCAATTGCAAATGCTTTTCTAATGTATCCAGCAACTCTTGGGCTTGTATGGGTTTAGGCAGGAAATCATTGCATCCAGCGTCTAAAGCTTTTTGGCGATCGATGTCAAATACACTAGCCGAAGAACTGATGACGATCGCATTTTGTGTATCTTTTGACTGGCGTAGGTGTTGAGTCATTGTTAACCCATCCATTACAGGCATTGCTAAATCGGTAATTATCAAGTCTGGCAGAAGTTTGCTAGCTTGCTCTAAACCTTCTTTACCGTTGCTGGCTTCAAAAATTTCAAAGCCGATGGGTTCGAGTAAATTCACTACCACCGAACGATTTTCCCAACGATCGTCCACAATCAAGATTTTCTTGGTTTCGCCTTGAAAGCCGACAATCGTACTTTTGTGAGCAATCGTAGGTGCTTGTGTCCATTCATCAGTTTCAGCTAGCTCTACTTCAAACCAGAAAATGCTACCTTCCTGATATTGGCTTTGTACATTAATTGTGGTGCCCATTAAAGCTACAACCTTTTGGCTAATAGCTAACCCTAACCCTGTACCTTCTGCTTGCTGTTCAACGCTACCAACTTGCTCAAAGGGACGGAAGATTTTTTCTAGTTGTTGGGGAGTCATACCTACGCCAGTGTCTGCAATTTGAAAGCGAATTTTTTGCAGGTGTTGTAGGCGATCGCCTACAACCTCAACTTTAAAAGTAACGCCACCGCGATCGGTAAACTTAATTGCATTACCCAAGATGTTAATCAAAACTTGTCGTAGGCGTTTTTCATCAGCACAGATGTTTCGAGGAAGTTGTTGACTTGGCTGATAAATGAAGTAAATTCCCTTTTGTTCAGCTCGAATGCGGCAAATTTCCACCACACCTTGCAGGAAGTTGAGAAAGGGAAAATCTTTTGGATAAAGTTCCATCTTCCTCGCTTCAATTTTTGAGAGGTCAAGGATATCGTTAATCAGTGTCAGTAGGTGAGAAGCACACTGATGAATGATATCAATACCTTTGTGTTCCTTCTCTGTTAAAGTTTGGGAGCGTTGAAAGATTTGTGCATAGCCAAGGATACCGTTGAGAGGAGTACGCAGTTCATGGCTCATGTTTGCCAAGAATTCGCTTTTGGCTTGGCTTGCACTGTCAGCCACAATTTTAGCTGCTTTAAGTTCAGCAGTGCGCTCTTCTACCCGTTGTTCTAATTCATCTTTTGCTTGTTTGAGTTTTGCTTGTGCTTTCCTATTTTCGTTGAGTAAAGCGGAGATTACAAATGTCATTAAGGCAACAACACAAATAAAAGATTGCAGTAACAAAAGAGATTGGTATACTGATTCTTTCGCAAAGGAGCCAAAACCACGAGCTGTTCCAAAAACTGCGATCGCTGAGATAATAATCACCAGCAAAGTTGATTCCCGTTGTCCAAACCTAAAAGCTGACCAGAGCAACAATGGAATCATCATATATTCCACTGGATACCCGCCCCAAAAGGCTATCCGACTGATGACAATCAACGATAAAAGTAACAGTACAAACTCTAAAATTTGTTGTTTTTGAAATCTTTGCTGTTGTTTTGGCTCTAGTAACCATGCTAGGACTACTGGTGTAACGATCAATGTACCAGCAAGAACTGCTGTTAACCAAGCCCGCCAGACATTTCCATATTCTGTCCAAGGGGTACTACCACTTAAACAGAGTCCAGTAATGGCAACAGTAGAGCTAATTACAGGATAAGGCACAATCAGCACTACAAATTTGAAAACATCCTGCGCCCTCTCCAACAAATTGCGACGACCGATAAAGCGATTGATCAACAAAGCCATCATTAACGGATCGCTCAGGTCGATCAAGGAGATGAGAATACTGCTGATAACGTTATTTTGATAAAAAATTAAAAAATTAGCAATTAATTCACTCAGAAGAATAGCGGGCCAAATACGGTATCCCAGCACTAGGATAGTACCTAAATAAACACCTGTTGTTGGCCAAATTGGCGCTGTTCCATCTTGAAAAGCGATTGTTGCTGATAACTTACCAAGACAAAAGTGAACAATAGGAAGAATAATTAAGGCTATTAATACCGTGCGATCGGGGATAAATTTAAATATCTTTTGAATAGAATTTTGTTGCATAAATTTTATTCAAGTAGCTAACCTACTTAATTAGTAAAAATCAGCAGACATCACGATCTGCCATAACTAACTAGGCGTTAGCTCAGAAGTATTTTCACACCCCAGATGTGAAATAACGCTAATTCAGCTACGCCTCATATTCAATGGTTCCCAAAAATTGTACTCAAGTAACATTTTGAGAATATCCATACTTCATTGATTTCTCTAGTAATTTCAAAGGCTATCTTGCAAGAAATGTAAAGATTAATCAACCAGGTGCAAAGTTAGCACCTAACTTGCAGAGCATGATAAATATTAATTAACTTTGTATACGACAAAACATTCTAGCTTAACATTGAAATATTTAGAAATTATATAAAAAATATAGGATTTATATTTGATAGGGTTTCCTAAATCTGGCGACTAAGCTTTCTGAAAAAGGACGTAGAGATTGATTTATCGCCAGATTTTAGAAAAATAGTATTACAGCAGTTGTTGTGATTAAACTAATCAGAAGGAAGAGGTTGATCTGCTAATAATTGTGTTATTGCCTCTGTTGTTTCTGATTTTGTAACCCTAATATGCTCAAAAAAGCGAGACATCCAAGGTAAAGCAACAAGAATTCCTGCTAAAACTACTAAAAATACTGAAATCCCCATAATTTGATCGCGAGGAATTTCAAGTACACCACGTAAAATTACTTCTCGTAAAGCAGAAACAATAGTAATTTCGACTGCTGCTCCTACAGATATTTGCTGTGCTTGTAGATAATCAATTAACAAGCGAAATAACTCTACCAGAATCAAAATAAACAAGATATCAGATGTTACTTCCCGTAAATCTAAGGGATGCAAAAACGAAAAAAACATATCTGTTAAGCGGATGAGCATCACACAGAATAAGCCAAGGCACAGAGAAATAATAATAAAGTCTTGAAAAATCTCTAAATTACGTACAATTCTATCTCTCTGTAACCAATTATTTAGCTCTACAATAATTCGTTTTGGCATAGTATATCCTGAACTGAGAGGATTATATATTTATATATTAATTAGTTTGAGTTAACAGTTCAGGGTCAGCAACTTTTATCAGAAATACTGGAAAATTAGGTAGATAACGTTTAGAAATTTAGTAACATAACTAATAAATTGCCTGGAGTCTAAGAGCGTATCAATTTTTATCAAAAAATAGAAAATACTGTGATGTTATGATGTAGAAATCAAAATTTTAATCTGATTATAAAGAGAATAAACATAATCTATCGGCAAATTTGCTATTTAAATAACAAAATGATGAGGTACTAGTACCCCTGAGCAAAAGTCAAAAGGAGCTAGTGTGTTGGGGAGCCACTGCGTTAGACGGGTTCCCCGACTTGTAGACGCCGGAGGCGGTGAGCCAGTCCGGTGGACGGGTTCCCAAGGCAGCCGCTTGCGGGGGTTCCCCCCGTTGTGCGGACTGCCGCCGGCATAAAGGAACTGGCGAACCCGTAAGGGCTTCCCGCAGGGTAGCAACTGGCGTTCAAAGGTCAAAAGAATTGTACTCCGGACTTTTGCACTATGTTGTAAACGCGGAGCGGCTACCTACCCTAGCTTACCTTTCGGGAACGCTTCGCTCGCAATGACTGTAATTAATTTTGCGGGGTTACTTAATTCCCAATGCAGACATCAAGAGCATCTGAGTAAAGAAATTTAGCGATCGACACCGTAACTGCTACACTCAGTCAACTGTTACAGGATGTGTGACAATTTAAGGATTTTTTGGGTTTGTCAAATGTCAAATTAGGATGACCATTACCAAGTTGGATCGCTAAACAGATTAATCGTTAATTGTTCGCGTCCAGGTGGGACGGCTGTGATACAAGCACGGATAGTATCTCCATCCTCTAATTCCACAGTACAAGCGTGACAAGTCCCCATAAGACAGCCAGTGGGGATAAATATCCCCGCCCGATCTGCGACTTCTAAAAGGGCTTCTCCGACTTCCGCATTAACTGTGACATCATCTGGTAAAAACTGGACGCGAACACTCATGAAATAGCAACCTCCCTAGGACAAAAAGGGCGTTAAGTCTAAATGGTTTTCAATTTCAGTGGCGAGGGAATCTAAAGTATGCTCTCGCTGTTCTCGGTAATTAGCGACACCCGTAGGTAGAGATTTTAAACCCCGTTGTTGACGTAGGCGATTTAACCAAGCAC
This sequence comes from Aulosira sp. ZfuVER01, assembly GCA_034530615.2. GTDB lineage: Bacteria > Cyanobacteriota > Cyanobacteriia > Cyanobacteriales > Nostocaceae > Aulosira. Next base: position 296,612 of record JAVRCV020000049.1, on the reverse strand, counting down.
GTCTCCAAGGGCCATTGTCAAAGATTCCGTGGAGATAAGTACCCCAAACTGATTGACAACTATCCACCAACCCTAAATTAACATCATCAAACAGCGGTTGGAAGGCTTGGCTATCTGCTTGCTGTTCAATACGCGATCGCCCTTGATGGATTTCAAAGCCATAGACTGGTAAACCCATTTGTGGGAAGTTTGAGCTAACTTGGCGCTGACGGGCGATTTTCTGTCCGGTAATTACAGTTCTAATAGGTAATAAATTTAGCCCCTGATATCTGCCAGCTTGTCCCTCTATCCCCTCTGGATCGGCTATCATCTGACCTAGCATTTGGTAGCCGCCGCAGATGCCTAAAACTGTCCCACCAGAAGCAGCATAGTTTTGGATCGCTTCTGCCATACCGCTTTTTTGTAGCAGTATCAAATCAGCAATTGTCGTCTTTGTGCCTGGGATAATTACTGCATCTGGATGACCTAATTCTTGCTTAGGGCTTAAGTATCTTACTGATACCGTAGGTTCTGATTCCAGTGGATCGAAGTCAGTAAAGTTGGCAATTCTCGGTAAGCGGAGGACTGCAATATCAAGGTCAGCTTGGCTTTTATGGGATTTTCTCTCCAACAAATCGAGAGAATCTTCAGCCGGAAACATATGTTCCAAGTAAGGGATCACACCAATTACAGGGATACCAGTCCGGGCTTCTAACCATTTTATTCCCGGTTCTAAGATGGATCGCTGTCCGCGGAACTTGTTGATTACAACACCTTTAATTAAGTCCCGTTCTTCCTGGTCTAATAACTCTAGAGTGCCAATTACATGGGCAAATGCACCACCCCGGTCAATATCAACTACGAGTATAGTTGGTGCATTCAAATATTTTGCTACCCGCATATTGGTTAAATCGCGGTGCTTGAGGTTAATTTCCGCAGGGCTACCGGCACCTTCACAAACCAACAGGTCAAATTCTGTGCCTAAATGCTGTAGGGATTCTTCAATTGTCCGCCAACCCAGTTCAAAATATTGCTCGTAGTAATCTACCGCGCTAACTTTACCGACAGGTCTGCCTTTGAGAATGACTTGGGAGGTCATATCTCCTTGGGGCTTCAGTAAAATTGGGTTCATTTCTACCCAAGGTACAACTCCCGCCGCCCAGGCTTGTACCGCTTGGGCGTAGCCAATTTCTCCACCACTAGCGGTTACATAAGCATTTAAAGCCATATTTTGACCTTTAAAGGGAGCCACTCGCCAGCCACGCCGCGATAGAATGCGACAAATAGCTGTAGTTATCAGTGATTTCCCTGCGTGGGATGTTGTACCCACAACCATAATTGATTTCATAATGACTATCAGTTTTTCTATATAAGGGGCGGAATTTCAGGGGTGAACGGTAATTTAGCAATCCGCTTGTTAGTATTTAACAAGCTAGGAAGCTGATAGAAGCATTGAAGGTAGGGCATTCAACCACTAATCCTAGAGGATGCTTTAGTGCTTCCTATATCCTATATACACCGTACAATCACCGGACAAACTCAGTCAGAGGCTGATGATAAAGGCCTTATAAAGGGGGTCGATGCTTGCGTATATATTGTTCCCTGATAGTTCATCATCCTAACTTTATTGGTTTGAGAGCCTAGAAAGGCAATCTCAACCAACGAGTCATAGCATTTTGTAAGCGATCGCGCCATGAGGGCTGACGCCAATTTTGACTTTGGTATTTTTCTGCTAACTGTTGACCTAGGGGAGTGAGGCGAAAACTATCGGTAATTCCCTGGCCATCAACTTCGCGTCGCAGTACACCTACTTGAATCAGCCAATCCAAGGCGTTATCACAAGTTAATTCTGATACAGAACGTTTAGTGTAGCCATGCTTGATACCACTATCTTGCGCGATCGCACTCAATGGCACACTTTGGTGATGCATCGCTGTTAATAAAGCTGGATTGAAGGGCGAACAGACAAGCGATCGCTCAGCTCGTTCTACAGTACTTTGAGGATAAGAAAAGGTTTTTGGGTTTTGGGAATCAGTAGCAGGCATTGTCAAGGGTTGGGTCAAGGGTCAAGTGGCGTTCAAGGGTCAAGAGTTATTTAGTTATTTGACTATGGACTCTTGAGTAGTTTGTTGCGTTTCTTAAGTAATTCATTTAATTATTGTAAATTATTGTAAAATTTCAAATGCCCCAACAATCTTATACAGGAAGGGTTCATTATGCCTCTAGCAGTCGGTACGGATGCACCTAAATTTACCGCCAAAGATACTAACGGCAACACTGTCTCGTTATCTGATTTTGCTGGTAAGACAGTGGTTTTATACTTTTACCCTAAAGATGATACCCCAGGCTGTACCAAACAAGCCTGTAGTTTCCGGGATGCTCAATCCGATTACCAAGGTAAAGATGTTGTAGTACTAGGAGTGAGTGCAGATGATGAAGCTTCCCATCAAGCATTCACCGCTAAATATAATCTGAATTTTCCTTTACTGGCTGATACTGACAAAAGCCTGATCCAAGCCTTCGATGTAGATGGTGGCGGTTATGCCAAGCGTGTCACCTACGTAATTGATCCCAATGGCAAAATTATCCATGTTGATTCTGCTGTCAACACTGCCAGCCACGCTAGTGATGTTCTAGCGGCTTTGGGTCTATAGTTGATTTCACGCGATCGCTAAATAATTCTTTTTTACCCTTGCTTCCACCGTTTGTAGTGGAAGCAAGGTGTATTTAGATTCAGTTTGCGATATCTCTAGTTTTTTGCTGGTATTGTCTGCTGTGCAGGGGTATTTTCTGGGAGTCTAATGATTGGCAAAGCTTGAGGTGTAGTTCCAAGCTGGCCACCATTTTGAATTGCCTGTTGTTGCCTTTTTTTAAACTCAAGAGTTGCTTCGTCTAATTGTTGGTTTTGCTGTTCAGTATTCCAGTTAAAACCCCCAAAATTAGCTCGATGAATCAGATTGAACATATTGAAATCTGAGTTGCCGCCACTAGATAATGGATCGGTATTATTATTCTGGTTAGAATCTGCACCAGGAAATGAATCTACGTTACTGAGTTGAGCCAAACTAGGTTGAGCCATCAGCAAGGAAGCGCAGCCCATTCCCGCTACGGTAGTAAATACAAGTTTGGCAAGGGGTAGCAGTGGTTTCTTCATGGGTTTTTCCCCTAAATTTTTTACAAGGAGATCATGCTTATATCTTAAGCAAGAGTTCGTCTAAGTTGGGGTTGAATACTTAACAAGGCGACTACAGCAAAGCCAAGTAATATTAGTAATGCTTCGCCAAAAGTAACAGCACCCCAAGGAGCTTGCATGACGACGCTACCTAAGCTCCAATTGCCGTGGAGATAAAGATAGCGAATCGGTTCAATAGCGTAACTCAAAGGATTGAGAGTAGCGACAACCTGCAACCACTTAGGCATAAAAGATAAAGGTGCCAAAGCAGTACTAGCAAATAATAGCGGTAGGTTAGTCACAAAAATTACCGCAATCAGTTCAATGTGTCCGGGGAGAGCAAAAGCCAAGCCAAGGGAAATAGCTGTTACACCCAAAGCCAGGAGAAAGACAATTAAAGCGATCGCACCCAACCCAGCTACATCGGGTAGACCTGCGCCTAAAAATGCTGCCGCGGCAACAATTACAGCTGCTTGCAGTAAACTTTGACTAATAATAAAGATTGCCGAAGCAAAGACAATTGAAAATCTTGATGCTAAAGGCGCTACCAGTAACCGATTTAAAAAACCAAACTCACGGTCAAACATCACTGGCAAACCAGCATTTAGCGCTCCTGCAAAAGCTGTAAAAACAATTACACCAGCAGACAAGAATTGCCCGTAATTTGTTGTACTGCCAAAAATGCCCTTGGGAGCATTTTGGAACAATGCACCAAATAGTACTAGCCACATCACAGGCTGAACAATCCCCGCCAATAGAGTTGAAGGACGGCGTTGCAGCTGAATAAACAAACGACGAGTTAACGCCAAAGTCTCTTGTACTAATTCACCAAAAAAATTAGGAGTAGCATCAGCGTAACCTTGCGGTGATGTTGCTGGCTGCCAATTTATATCAGGTTTAGGAGTAACGCTCATAACGATTAAGGATTGGGCATTGGGCATTGAGCATTGGGCATTGGGCATTGGGGAGCCAGTGCTGTGGGCGGGTTTCCCGACTTGAGGCAACTGGCGTCATTGGGCATTGTAATTATTTCTATGCTCTATGCCCCATTTGCCATGCCCTTTATCTCATATTTTGCTTTTTCTCAGCCTTTGGATCGCGATTGGCAACAGCTGCGAGTTCTGCATCCATCAAAGTGCGTCCTGTGGCGGCGAGGTAAACGTCATCTAAGCTGGGACGAGATTGGGCGATGCCAAAAATGGGCAAGCCAGCGGTATTCAAGGTTTGTTGGATCGTAATCAGCGCGTCATTTTGTGGTGTCACCACCAAGTTGAGGGAATTACCTTGAGCGCTGTTAACGATCGCTTCCTGTACTAATGGCAAAGCTTGCAAGAGGTGTTTGGCTTTTTCAGCTTCCTCAATGGGGGTAAACTCGCGGATTCGCAAAGTAATGCGATCGCCTCCGACTTGCTCCTTCAATTGCGAAGGTGTCCCAGATGCAATGACAACGCCGCGATCGATAATTGCCACGCGATCGGCTAAGGCGTCAATTTCTTCTAAATAATGGCTGGTAATTACTACCGTCGTTCCAGAGGCGCGTAACTTCCTCAGGAATTCCCACACGATAAAACGGCTTTCTATATCAAGTCCCACCGTCGGCTCATCCAACACCAAAACATCTGGTGCGTGAAGCAATCCCGCCGCCAAATCTAGGCGCTTGCGTAAACCGCCAGAATAAGTTCCGGTTTTTTTATCAGCGTATTCTTGCAAACCAAGTAAATTTAACACGGCTTCAATTCGCTGTTTCCCTACCGCGCCGGGGAGGTGATAAAGCGCCGCTTGCAGTTGCAGCAGTTCTCTACCAGTCAGCACCTTATCTAAAGCGACTTCTTGAGCCACATAACCAAGCTTTTGTCTTGCCACTCTGGGAGTATCTAACACCGAGATTCCAGATACTTCGATTTTGCCAGCATCCGGCGTAGTGAGTGTACATAAAGCACGCAGAGTAGTAGTTTTGCCAGCGCCATTGGGGCCGAGTAAACCAAAGATTTCTCCCGGTTCTACCGCAAAGGAGACATCTTTGACGGCTTCAACCGTGCCATAGCGCTTTTGCAGATTTTGAATTAAAACAGCGGGAGCCATGACAGCTAATCCCCAACGATACAAATCTCAACAAAGTCTATCTATATTGTAGATGAGTAGTGTTAGGTGAGGCGATCGCGTCGATACAGCTCCTTAATCTTATTGATTGGTTTGAGGTGGGGAAATACTCGCCAGATAATTCACTACATCGCTTTGGCTAGTGAAATCTAACAGCGCCTCAGCTAAATCCTCTAGCTGAGTGATTGATAAACTGCGAATCTGCTGTTCTGTCTCCGGCTCAATTGCACCAAAGCGACGTGTCAAAAGACGGAGAATCAGTTCTAACGCCTCCTGTTTCTTGCCTAGTTCTTCACCTTGTTGTAATCCCTGTTGTAATCCTTGTTGCAATCCCTTTTGCAAAATATCTTGGTAAATCACAGATTCTTGCATAATTTCCTCTCTAAATAGCTGTCTAATCAAATTCTTGTCAAACCGCAAACCAGCTAGAACCTGTACGCAAGCTGATATATTCTGTTTTTCGTCTGTTACCTCAATCATATCGACAGCAGCAGCGACTTGTTCGAGTAAGTTTACGGGTGAGTCGGTTCTAGCCAATGTCGCCAAGGGTAGGAGTGCGGGGTTAGCTAGTAATGGTGTTGGATCTTCTTCCCATAAGCGAATCACTCGATATTCGTGTCTGGTTTTCTTGTCTATATATTGAGTATTAAAAACAACTTCCGAGGATGTAGGTTGGAGAAAAATCAATGCCTGCTCAATATCGCACCAGTATTGCCGTTTCAATCTGGTGTAGTAATCAAGCATCCGAAAGTCAAGTGGGGGTGTGGATGCTGGTGAAGTCTGAAACTCTAAATGCAAAATTTGGCTAGAGATTTGCAGAAAAGTCACTGAATCAGCGCGAATTGGTTCTAGATTCAGTTCGGTTTTAAGTACTTGGATATTTGAAGTTTCAGATGCAAGTAACCATCGAGCAAAATCTGCGGGGTAGTTTTCTGCGAGGTATTTGCAGGTGTTGTCGTAACTCAAGGGCGATCGCTGCTAACTAACTTTATTAATATTAATGAGCAAGGGTAGCTAATTTGACTATTTGAATGAAGAGCGATCGCATTTATCCGTGAAAATTTACCAGACACGAAATTTCGTATCTGGTAAAGTCTTCTGATTAATTAAGTATAAATACTACAACTGTAATCCCTAGATAAATACAAACCTTTTGTAAATATCGAGTTTGTTGTGGTATTAGCTGACTAAATCGGGGAATACCTGCTGTACGCCAGGATGCACTAAGTGATGATTATGGACATTCACACCTTTGGCAAGTGCAGGGTTAACATCCAGCGCTTTAATACCCAAGTTTGCTAACTGGACAACATACGGTAATGTACTGTTGTTCAGTGCTTGGGTAGCTGTCCAAGGTACTGCACCTGGCATATTGGGAACGCCATAATGCACTACACCTTCTTCCACATAAACTGGATTGGTGTGAGTGGTAGTGCGTAAAGTTTCTACACAACCGCCTTGGTCAACTGCAACATCCACAATTACAGAACCAGAACGCATTTGTTGTACCAATTCGCGGGATACTAATATTGGTGCTCTGCGTCCTGGCAGCAAAACCGCACCAACCAGCAAATCAGCTTCTTTAACGGCGGCTTCGATATGGGCAGAGTTGCTATACAGCAATTCAACTCGAGAGCCAAACAGAGTTTCTAGGTAAGATAAGCGATCGACATTTACGTCCAATATTTGCACGATCGCGCCCATACCTACGGCAATTCTAGCTGCTTCTGTACCAACGACGCCGCCGCCTAAAATTACGACTTTGCCCGGTTTCACTCCCGGAACCCCACCTAAAAGAACACCTCTACCACCTTGGTGACGTTCTAAATAGGTTGCGCCAAATTGTACGGATAACCGACCAGCAATAATGCTCATCGGTGTGAGCAAAGGCAGTTTGTTTAAACCAGGTTGTTCTACGGTTTCATAAGCGATCGCACAAGTGCCACAATCAATTAAATGTTCTGTCAATTTGCGATCGGCTGCTAAATGCAGATAAGTAAATAGTATCTGTCCTTTCTGCAAAAATTTATACTCAGTTCCTTGGGGTTCTTTAACTTTGACAACGAGGTCTCGATTCCAGGCCGCGTCTGGTGTGGGAACAATCTCCGCCCCAGCAACGATGTAGTCATCATCAGTAAATCCACCACCAATACCTGCTTGTGTCTGGACGAAAACAGCATGACCATTTTCACTCAACACCCGCACACTTGAAGGACTCAAACCTACACGAAACTCTTGATCCTTAGTTTCCTTGGGAACGCCGATTTCCATTTATAGCCTCTGATAAATTTTGGTTTCACTTTAGCCTGCCAGTACCAGACTGGCTACTTCCGTATTAGGGATAGCTAACTTATGGCTTTCAGTTTTTCTACTTCCTTAGAGGTGCTACCAACTCTTACCCTTGACTATTGCCCTAGTCTTTCTAAAATATATAAAGAATAATAAAAAATTGTAAACAACTGTTTACACGTCTTTGTTCCAAGAAGTTGTTGCTGGATTTCCAGCATGGCAACTCAGTTCAACACCTACGGAAGTTCTGATGTCTGAAGACCAGTCGCTATGACACCAAGGTCGGAAGCAAATCTGCGAAACGCCGCAGCGTTTACAGACTTCTCGCAATCCATTTCGTTTGCCGATAAAGAAGAGAGGAATTGTTAATGATGACACAACCAAAGCCAACGATTACACCCAAACTAGAGGAGCCTAAATTTGGCTTTAATGAATATGCCGAACGATTAAATGGTCGAGCTGCGATGATTGGCTTCATCTTGATGGTGGTAATTGAATACCTGACCAATCAAGGCGTGCTATCATGGCTCGGTCTCAAGTAGTGCTGCCACAAAGCACAGGCGTTAAAGTTGTAAGCTAGTAATTAGAAGAGTTTTGACCAGCTGGGTATTCTGGCTGGTTTTAACTTAAGTAACAGATAGCGAAACTACCTCCCACGACTTACCGTCTATGGCTAAGAGGCACAGCAAAAGTGACAGTTTTATCCGAAACTTGCAATTCGTATGTGCAAGAGGGTTAATTACTACACTTCCTCTCCTACTTAAGATAATTATAATACGTGAAAATGCCTTGACATCAGAAAGTCCAAAAACGGTCTAATTGCGGGTGAGGTATTCTCAGTAAACTGACATAAAAGCCAATCGGGATCAAACCAAACTGTGATGAATGTTATATTTCCTCGTTTTTTAAAGTCATCCTACCGGAAAGAGCCACTAATTAGTTTATTAATTACTATGGGCGTAGTAGACGCGCTGATTGGTGGGTTAGATGATAGCTGGTCGTTATTTACTTTTGGTTTAGTGACAGCAGGAATTAGCCTCGGTGTGAAACTGTGGCGCATTCAGCAACGCCGTCCCTTACCAGAAGAGGAGCCTGTGGTACAACATTACTTACCATCGCGTTCTTCGAGTCCAACTTTACCGATGCTAACTGTGACCAAGAAAAAACCACCCCACTAAGGGACTTCCAACTAAAAAAATATCCCATCGCGGTGTAGGCAGGGGGAGAAAGAAAAATATTATCTGAGTAAATGGATAATTTGTTTTCTGGAAGTCCCTAACATAGTACTGAGTACTACAGAAGTTAGAGCCAGATTAGATGTTCTTCACTGGGAGTTTTACCAAGTGAAGTATTTTGTGTTGGTTCTATAACTCAGCCTAAACCTGCCATACCCCACAAGAGAACCGTATACGCCCTGAGGACAGCTGCTCGGAACGTAGAGTAGGGTAGCAACAGGCGTTACAAAATGAGAAAAAACAGTGAGGAGCGAGGAAAAGGTTAGGAATTATTCTGTGCTTCGCCCGTATATTGTCCTGGCATTTATGGCTTTTATTACCCTTCCAGTTACAATCTGGGAAGGGTTTTCGATTAAAAATGCTGATGCGGCTCAAGAAGCACTAAACTTACAAGCTAGAACCAACTTTGCGAATCCTCAGTTAATTTACACCCTTAAGGGACATGGGGGAACCGTAAAATCCCTAGCTTTCAGTCCAGACAGCAAAATTCTTGCCAGTGGTGGTGCGGAAAATGAGGGTGTAATTCGCTTGTGGAATCTGGTAAAAGGCGAACGGGTGGGGACTATTCGTAAAGCACACAAAACAGCTGTAGCATCTTTGGTGATTTCGCCAGATGGAGAAACCCTCGCTAGCTGTAGTAGCGATTACACAATTAATCTGTGGAACCTAAAAAATCAGAAATTTAAACGCTCTTTTGTCGGTCATAGTACTAATGTTCTATCTTTAGCTGTATCCCCTGATAGTAAGGTGCTCATCAGTGGTGCTATAGATGGAATCCGTTTATGGGATTTACCACAGCAGCGCCCTTTGGGTACTCTAGCCAGCTTTGATAACTTGATTTATAGCCTAGCAGTTAGTCCTGATGGTCAAACGCTAGTTAGTGGAGACTATAAAGGTGTAGTTAAACTGTGGAACTTGAGTACAGGGAAATTAATTCGCGGATATGTAGGACATTACGATCTAGTTAGTACTGTAGCTTTTACCCCAGATGGACAGACCATCATTACAGCTAGCCACGATCGCACAATTAAAATTTGGAATATTCACACTGGCGAACTAGTCCGCACTCTCACAGGACATAACAACTGGGTAAATGCGATTTCTGTTAACCCCGATGGCAAAACCCTAGCTAGTGCGGGGAAAGATGGGATTAAATTGTGGAATTTGACTACAGGTGAGTTGATCGCTACACTCAACAGTCATACAGATTGGGTAAGCGCGATCGCTTTTAGCCCTAATGGGCAAATGCTAGCTAGTGGTGGATTTGATAAACAAATTAAGATTTGGGGAATTCCCCCAAAACGCAATTAGTTTTTATTAATCACTACATAAATATTGCTGAGAATCCCTAATTATCGGCAAATACATCAGCACTAATAAATTAAAACTAGAATTTGCCGAATACAAAACTTTTAAGTTTTATAATTGTCCTGGAACGGCTAACAAAACGGGTAGCTCAAGTAGCATAAATAACGTTGTATAAAACGTTTCTGAATCATTAGAGTATATTCTCTTTTACCCAGTTTTAAAGTCTGTATTTCCCAACAAAAAATAACGTTTCCAGCCTCCAACAATTATGGATTTGTCTAACTTTGCTACACTCCAAAACTTAGAAGCTGCCTTCGGTGGTGAATCGATGGCAAATCGGAAGTATCTGTTTTTTGCTGAAGTGGCGCGTAAACTTGGGTTTACAGACTTAGCGAAACTTTTTAAAGAAACAGCAGATCAAGAAACAGAACACGCTTTTGCACATTTTGTTTTGCTCCATCCAGAATTAGTTGTCAAAGATCCATCAGCTTTAACTGATGAACAAAAGCGAGAAATTGTATCTCGTTGTTTATCATTGGCAATTGAAGGTGAAACTTATGAATACACTACAATGTATCCAGAGTTTGCCGCTGCTGCTCAACAAGATCGCGATAGTTCTGCTGCGGAAGAATTCCTCAAGCAAGCTAAAGAATCTACCGATCATGCCAACACATTTCGAGAAGCAGCACATCGTTTTGGCTTGCTAAAATTTATCGAAAATTACCACGCCGATCGCTACGCTGAAGCTTTAGAAGTCCTGAACGGCGGACAAGCAGCAACTAGAGTTGCAGGTGAAGATCCCAAAACTCGTAAATGGATTTGCAGACAATGTAGTATGATTTACGATCCCGTTACTGGCGATCCAGATTCTGGTATTGCACCGGGAACGCCATTTGAAGAAATTCCTGATGACTGGAAGTGTCCAATCTGCGGTGCTACCAAAAAGACTTTTAAACCACTTGAGGAAAAACTCGCAGCCTAAGATTGTCATCTAGTGGTTCTCGTTGGGATGAAATGAAGCGATCGCCAGGATTTGGCATTGCTTCACTTCATCCCCTACGGGAAGGCTGACGCCTACATTTCCGGGCTTTGGTTTGGTAAAAAATAAACCTATATAAATTGGCTAGTAAATTCCTAGGGCTGTTTGCTTAGTGAAGTAATCAGCTTAATATCAGCCTGTTTATGGCTTAAATCCAAAGTAGACTCGACAAAAAATTTTGACAAATCTCAGTTTTTATACGGATGGGTAATGTTTTTGCAAGTATATCTGGGATGAAGCGATATGAAATCTGAGTCTACGAGGTGGCATGATGAAATTTGTTTCTTGGAATACTCTTGCTAGAACTGCCTTAAGTGGTTTTTATGCACATGGCAGAGGTGCTGTGTACTTCTCTAAAGATGGTAATGTGCATTATTCCTGGGAAGGTCAAATATCCTTAGCAGTTTTATTTTATGACCCAGAAACTGAGTTTGTATTGATTAAAGAATGGGTTAACCCTGATACCCAAAACACTCATTTTGCGACTGCTATCATGCCTTTAGGGTCAAATGTTGTTTTAAAGTTTTAAGGCAGAAAACTCCTAAGTGTGGCCGCAAATAATGCTACTTAGAGTAGTTTTATTACATTGATGTGGGACTACAAAATTTCGTTGCAGCTTCTAATAGTCTTTGTATAAAGCGTCCCAGATTTTGTAAATACTGAATGTCAGCTTAAATTATCGCAACAGTGTGTTTCCCTAAAAATACAAAGGCACGAAGAATTTTTACAAAGTACAACGAAAAGCCTTTTCCAGCAAGAATCCCACACCTTTAGTTATGGGTGTGGGAGAGTCTAGAAGAGTTCTATTTTCTCATTCCTTATATCTTCATACTCGGCACATCCTGTTCGTCACCATGATATTCCGGTAGATCGTTGGGTGCGCCACAAGCGGAAATATCGCCGGTATTGCCAGTAAAATTTACATCTGCTGACAATTCTGGATGTTGTTCTTTGCGTTGGGCGATTTGTTCGCGAGTGAGAATTTTGGACTCATCAAAACCTAACTCAATTTCGGTATGTAGTCCTTTATATTTCACCCGCTTCAGGTTGTAGAAGCGTTTGTTGAGGGTAGTTTGAGCAAAAGCCTTCAAGCAGCCTAAAAGATATTTTCGCTTAAAGGGATCTTTGACAAACCAATACTCAATCGTTTTGCGCAGATAGAAACGAGCATAGTTCCGCAGCACTCCTTTGAGAACTTCCTCCCGTTCCATTGCGTTTGGCTTCATGATTGGCGTGACAAAGTTATATTGAGAATAATCTCGCACTTCGACGCGATCGCCTAATTCTTGAAATAATTCTGAAAATGGCCAAGGGGTAAACATATTCCAGTTCACCATGTCTGGTTTCCAATCCAAAGCCATTTTATAAGTTTGTTCAATTGTCTCTGGAGTTTCGTTCTCTAAACCCATAATGAATTGCGCTTCGGCAACCATCCCATTTTGTTTTAACAGTTGGATTGCCCGCTTGTTTTGTTCAATTGTGGTTTCTTTGCGGAACAAGTTCAGCTTTAATTGGGCTGCGGCTTCTGTACCTAAAGAAACGTGAACTAGTCCAGCTTTGCGGTAAAGAGGTAATTCTTGTTCATCCCGCAAAATATCTGTAACTCGAGTATTAATACCCCAATGCACACCCAAATTACGTTCGATTAATTCGTTACATAAGGCGATAAATTTGGGTTTGTTGATTGTCGGTTCTTCGTCAGCCAGAATGAAAAAGCCTACCTTGTGTTTTTTCACCAAGATTTCAATTTCATCGACAAAGCGCTTGGGAGAACCGGAACGATATTTGCGCCAGAATTTCCACTGAGAGCAAAAACGGCAGGTAAATGGACATCCTCTAGCATAGTTGGGTACAGCTACCCGGACGTTGAGAGGAGTGTAAATATATTTCTTCCAATCTAAGAGATCCCAATCTGGGGTGAGGGTATCTAAATCAGCAATTGGGGGATGGGCTGGTGTCGCTATCACCTTACCATCTTCGAGGAAAGCAATACCTAAAATATTACGGCGATCGCTCTCATCTGTACCATTGGCGATCGCCCGGAGTAAATTAACTGTAATCTCTTCGCCTTCGCCTCGGATAATGTAATCTACCCAAGGTGCTTCGTTAAGAACTTCATTGTACATATAGGTAGGGTGAACCCCGCCCATAATTGTCGTTGCTTGCGGGCAAACTTCTTTAACAATTTTCAGAGTTATTTGCGATTGATAAATCATCGGCGTAATCGCCGTTGCTAGTACTACATCCGGTTGATATTTAGCGATAATTTCTGCTAAGACATCATCAGGAATATAGTCTGTCATCGCATCAACAAAGCGGATATCGGTAAAGCCAGCCTGCTTTAATGCTCCACCAACATAAGGAACCCAACTAGGCGGCCAATTACCAGCAATTTCCGCACCACCAGAATGATAGTTGGGTTGAATCATCATGATACGCATAATTTTCTTCCTGCTGCTAAAAAGAGGGGTGAGAAAGGATGAAATTATTTGAAGGCAGAAGGCAAATGGCAGATGGCAGAAGGTAAGATGTTGTAAAGGATATTAATGCTCTTTTACTTTATCCAAACTAGTTTTCAGACCATTACCAAATCACAATTTTAGTGGTCTACAATTAGAAGAAAACTACATCATCTTTAATTACCTTCTGCCTTCTGCCTCCTGCCTTCTTCAAATCGCTTTAGAAAAAGCTGCATTTTTTCTCTGTCTGGTATGAGCATCGAAGACGGAGGCAATATTTCTAATCAGTAATCTGCCACTCGGTGTCACCTCAATGCCATTTGGTAACATCCGAATCAATCCATCAGATTCTAGCAATTTCAACTCAGATAATTCTCTAGCAAAATACTCATTAAAATCCGTATCAAAAGCTATATGATATTTTTCTTCTACATCATTAACCGAGAGTTGAAACTGACACATCAATTCCATAATTACATTCCGTCGGAGAATATCGTCTCGATTAAGACTTACTCCTTTTTCAATTGGCATAATGCCAGTATTAATTGCTTGATAGTAACTTTTTAGCTGCTTAATATTTTGTACGTAAACATCATGCAGCATACTAATAGAAGTAATCCCAAAGCCAAATAAATCCGATTCTGGTTTTGTTGTGTATCCTTGGAAATTTCTGTGGAGTTGTCCTTTTTGTTGGGCAATGGTAAGTTCATCATTGGGTTTGGCAAAGTGATCCATACCAATAAACCAATAACCATTTGCTGTTAATTCTTCGATAGTCATCTGAAGAATATCTAATTTTTCTGAAGCTTGAGGTAATGCTGACTGCGGAATCTTTTTTTGTACAGGCTTCATCCAAGGTACATAAGCAAAGTTAAAAACAGCAATTCGATCGGGATCGAGTTTTATGGTTTTGGCAATTGTGTTTTTAAAGCTAGCAAGGCTTTGATAAGGTAAGCCATAAATTAAATCAACATTAACGCTCTCAAATCCAGCATCCCGAATCCATTCCATTACATCAAAAAGCATAGCTTCCGGTTGGACGCGGTTAATAGCTGCTTGCACTTGATAGTTAAAATCTTGAATGCCAAAGCTAATGCGGTTAAAGCCTAAGTTTTTCAAGAAAAAGATATAGTTTTTATCAACATATCTAGGATTGATTTCAATGGAAACTTCTGCTTGTGTGTCTAAATTAAATTGGCTATTAATCGTATTCCAGAGAAAATACATTTGTTCTTTACTTAAATAATTAGGCGTCCCACCTCCAAAATGTAGTTGATGTACTTGGCGTCTTGAGGAAATTAGCTCAGAAAATTGCCGGATATTACGCACCACATAATTTAAATATGGAGCGACTATTTCTTTCTTTTTGGTAATAATTGTATTACAACCGCAAAAATAGCAGGCAGTCTCACAAAAAGGAATATGAAAGTAGAGAGAGAGAGGAGTATTTTTATAATTGCCTACTGCAATAGCCGATCGCAAATCCAACTCGCCAAAATTTTCTTTTAACTCCGTTGCTGGGGGATAACTTGTGTATCGAGGCAAAGCTTGGTCGTATTTTTTGAGTAGCTCCGAGTTGAATTGGACAGTTTGCGTTGCAAGTTTCATGATGCTAATAACCTTGAATGTTTTAATCTGGTGATAGTGGCTATATGGGAATGTCAAAATTACTCTTGTAGGTATCACCCCACTAAAAGCTCATTAATACCAATTGGAAAAAATGATGATGAAAGATGGAGGAATAAAGGTTTTTTACTAACTCTTTTTTAATCCAAAATCCAAAATCTAAAGTGGTACAATCTTTCATCAGTGCAGGTATCCAGTTTGTAGAGAAAAGATACCTACACTCGTCCTTAAATTTCACTGTTGATGTTGATGCTTATTCAGCTGCAACGAGTTTTACTGAAGTATTACCATGTGAATGTTCTGTGCTACCGGGTAGATCTTGGCGCGTAATTAGATCAAAAATGCGATCGCCAATTGCAGCTTTCACATCAGCTTCTAACTCATGCACAACATTACGATTGAGTTCAAAAGCATAATTTGCTTCTGCAACAATTTTTTCCGCTAAAGCATCATCTACTGGTAATGCATTCAATGCATCACGATACTGCGCTTTAAATGCTCTGATGGCTTCAATCGTAGGTAGTTGCTCAAATTCATGGAGTCCGGTTCCTTTATCTGCTGGTAATTCCAGTGCTGAACGGACAATTTTTTTCAAACTTTGTCCCCCAGACAAATCTCCCATATAGCGCACATAAGCATGAGCAACTAGTAATGCAGGTTCGGTGTTGGCTACTTCGTTGATTCGCGCCACATAAACTTTACCTGCTTCCAGCGCCACTATTTGCTCGTGCCAGTCCTCACCGTAGTAAAAAGCGAGGTCTTTCTCTAAATTTGTCTTCCGGTTCAACACCGGAAAATAAATTAAACTAACTACAGGATGAGTGCTATAACGTTGAAGCTGTTCTTCCAAGGCACTATAGACTAAATACAAGTTGGCTATCAGTTTGCGGAACGGCTCTTTTTCGACAATCCCTTTAAGGAAACATTTCATAAACGCCGTATTTTCCGCCATTGTATGGGATTGTCTCGTTCCTTCCCGTAACTTAGTTGCTAGATCGCTACTCATACTTGATTCCTAATTTTTTAATTTCTATATAACTCTATGGCTATATAGATAACCAAGGAAACTAAACTTTTCAAAAATTAACCTGAGGTTGGCAAAGTTTCCAAAGCCTGCTCAGAGTTTAGTAGGAGTAAGGATTACGCAAGATAGGCAGAGGATAATTGACAGTCAAAAACAGGAGTCAGCCTATTTTTTACCTACAAAATGGGATATAGTTGCTCCTCTCAAGTCAGGATTGGCAATTTATCTTTGTGAAATCAGCCCCACTTCGTCAGTCTTGAGGAGAACTACACTGCCGCATTTGGCATAACTGAGGTTTGATTCACATTAGCCAGTTTCTCTGAGATTGGTAAACAAATTATCCCGTCAGATTCCCAAACTCGAATTCGCTCTCCAGAGAAAAGCTCAACTGAGTTTAGCATAGCTCAAATCTGCGCTATTTAAATCAGTTTTTCTCAGATCTGTTTCATCTATTTTATGTGCGATCGCTCTAGGCGTGAAAGCAATTTAGATCCCCGAATTCTTGAAGAATTCGGGGATCTAGGAGTTTAGCAAGTAAGATTTATCACCTATTTTCGTTCTTGATAATCCTCAGAAGACAGAGGATCTAACTCCCAACGGCGATCGTCACGCTCTTCTAAAATATCATTGGTGCGGAGAAAACTGCGATCGTCCATTTCTAGCCCAACTGCTGCTTCTAATTCCTCAGTAACATTTTGATCGGGAGTGGGAGCAGTACCACCAACCGCTTCATCTCCAACTGCATCTGCATCTTCCCAATAAGCGTCAACATCGCCACCAGTGAGTTCGGGGCTAGTTTCTGTATACTCGCGTCGTTCTGCTTGCATAGAGCGCCCACCAATATTGTATCCTGGCAGGTCTTTTACACCAGTGCCGTAAGATTCGGTAATTGCTTGAGGCAAATCATCAGAGTTTATTTCTTCATTACGATTTTTTTCTGCCATAATTCTAGCCATTTCTGTATCTACACCATAACCTTTTCCTAACAGAAGCTTGTCTAACTAAGGATGTATTACTTTAGAAATAAAAGAATCTATCCCCTGAGAACGACGATAATTTAGTATTTGAACCATACTCTGGTAAATATGAATTCATGGTCAAACCCCGTGTAGTTGAAGTTATTAGTTATGAGTAATAAGTTAATAAACATAAAAGTTTTGCTTACTCGCTTATTGCTTATAACTAATTTTTATTTAAAAACCTTAAGTATTGGTTTAATCAATATTTTTTGAATTTGATTTTTTCTTTCAGCTATTTGAATGCTAAATCTTAGCATTTATCGGGAGAACCGGAGGTACACAGTGGAATACAACGAGTTTATTACCCACGTACAAAGCCTAGCTCAATCCAATTCTCGTGCAGAGGCAGAAAGGGCTACCCGTGCCACATTGGAAACGATTAAAGAACGAATTGGATCTGATGCAGCCAAGGAATTAGCTGCCCAGTTACCTAATGAACTGAGCAACTATTTAGAAGCAATTCAGGAAGAATCTGCTCAATCCTTCAAATTACAAGAATTTATTGCCCGTACAAGTCAAAAAGAAAATATCGATCCAATAATTGCTGTAAATCATGTGCGTGCTGTTTTTACAGTCTTAGAAAATGCTGTGACACCAGAAAAATTTACGGCTTTTCACACCCATTTCTCTCACGATTACGAAGAACTGTTTACTAGCGCACCGACTAGGGAAGTTTCCTGATAATCGCCAATTCAAAATTTATGAGATTTGAGGAAGAAATCAGCCTTTTTGATGAGGCAAATTACCAAATTAATTGACTATTTTAGCTAATTGAATTCTATAGTGACATAGGAAAATCAGATGGTACACCATAACAGTCATTCCAGTAAGAAAAAAGTTGCGATCCTCATTGAAAATGGAGTAGAGGATTCAGAATTTACTGTTCCTTATAATGGCTTAAAACAAGCGGGAATGGAGGTAGTTATCCTCGGTTCTCGCATGAATGAGAAATATAAGGGTAAGCATGGCAAAGTTAACACCCAACCCGATGCTACTACTACAGAAGTGATCGCATCTGAATATGATGCAGTGGTCATTCCCGGAGGTATGGCTCCCGACATCATGCGGCGCAACCCCAACACAGTAAGCTTCGTACAAGAAGCAGTACAACAAGGAAAATGGGTGGCTGCTGTTTGTCACGGCCCACAACTTTTGATTGAAGGCGATTTGCTCGAAGATAAACGCATTACTGGGTTCAGTGCTATTCGCAAAGACATCATCAATGCTGGCGCAAACTATATAGATGAGCCGCTAGTAGTTGATGGCAATTTAATTACTTCCCGTGAACCTGGGGATTTAGCGATTTTCACCACAGCTATCTTGAGCCGTCTGGGTTACGGTGGTAAAGACGCAGCCTTACCCAAGGAAACCGATACATCTGCTGAATGGTGGAAAATTGCTGATGCTTGGGGTGGCTCAACCAAAGGCGATATCGCTAAAGGTTTAAATACTGCTTTGGCTGGTGAGCGTTATTCTCTAGAAGCATTAGAGAAATATCTTGAAAAAGAATCAAATACAGACGCAAGATCAATCTTTCAAGAACTAATTGCCACTAAACAGCACCATATCCAAAAATTAGAAACTTACCTCGATAGGCTAGGAGAAAAACCCTCCTTAGCTGCAAATATCGCCGAACAATATGCCAAGGTAAAAACAAGCTTTACTGGTAGCGATGACGTATATCAACTACGTTGCGCTTTGGGCGATTTACAAACCGGAATTGGCGATATTGGCAATTTATGTGCCCAATTTACAGATCCAGTAGCAACCGCTATTTTCAAACAAATTTACCAAGATTTATTGACATGCGAACAGCGATTAGTCGCACTGTATCACCGACTTGTGTCAGCCGAGGTTAAGCCTCCTAAGGCTACCACAGGGGCAGCTACAGCTATGTAATTTGGTTGGGAACCACAGAAGAGGACACTTCCATACAGGATTTTTTCCAAAGTGGAAAGTGTCCGTAGCGCAAAGAACACAGAGAGAGAAGAGAGTCTTTGCGCCTTCAGTGGTCATTTTACTGTAATCGGGAGGAAAAAAGTGACTGCGACACCAGGAGATAGAACAAACATTAATCAGGGTGAAGCCAGTGAAGCTGAACGTTGGGCTTCTTTAATCGGTGGCGGCGCTATGGTGCTGATGGGTTTAAAACAAGGCTCTTTGCGAGGCGCGCTAACGGCTTTGGCTGGCGGGGGCCTGATATATCAAGGTGTAACCAAACAAAGCACGATTCAGCAAGCACAGGAAGCAATAGGCATGAACAAACCAATCAAAGTTGAAAAGACGGTAACAATTAATAAACCCGCAGAGGAACTGTACCGCTTTTGGCACAACTTTGAGAATTTGCCAACATTTATGAAGCATCTCAAATCTGTGAAGGTGTACAACGAGACACGTTCGCATTGGATTGCCAATGCACCTTTGGGTAACAGCGTGGAATGGGATGCAGACATTTTAGAAGACCGAGAAAATCAATTTATCTCTTGGGCTTCAGTAGCGAATGCAGATGTGGATAACTCTGGTTTTATACGCTTTCAAAAAGCACCAGGCGATCGCGGTACGGAAGTCAAGGTTGTTTTGGAGTATAACGTTCTTGGTGGGCAGTTGAGTGCGGCGATCGCCAAACTTTTTGGTGAAGAACCAGAACAGCAAATTGGCGATGATTTGCGCCGCTTCAAAATGCTCATGGAAGCTGGAGAAATCGCTACTACAGAAGGTCAACCGACAGGACGCAATTAGTACAAGGGCAGTAGGCAAAAGGAAAGAAAGCTTTTTTCATAGGCTTTTTAACTTTTTTCAACTGGATATTTATATCCGTAGTGCTGCACTATTCTTTAGTCTTTCGTCTTTTTAATCAATAAGCAATATCTAGAGACGAAGAATCTAGAAACTACGAAAAAATTTATCAGCCTCAAAACAATTAACTTCTTAGTATTTGATGCTGGCGAAGCGTTGAAACAAATAACTGGTGGTTTTGGCATCGATACTTGCACCACGACTACCATATTTTTCAACCAAAATAAGACAACTTTATCAAAGTTGTTCTTAAAACATGAAATAGCTGATAGCTATTAACAAAAAACAGATTGTAATACAACAGAGGATGTCTATGACACGTATATTTTCTTGGATACAGAATGTAATTTTGCGCCGGATTATGATAGTTTTTCTCCTAGGTTTGGCGTTTTTGGGAATGCAGACTTTCGCCTACAGTAATGGAATGCAGGCACAAGCTGAGACTGTGAAAACACCAGAGGGTATCTATTATAAAGGAACACCCGATAACAGTGGTAATGTCAGCAATGACAAGAACCTATTGGACAAAGCTCTAGATAAACTCAATCCAAATGCTGACAATAATCTCAGACGAAATTTTAATGACGATCGAGAATATTATGACAATACTGCCAATCAAGGCAAGATTGGTGAGACAGTAAGAACACCAGAAGGTATTTATTACAAAGGCACCCCTGAGAATAACTTGATTGAGAGTAGCAAAAATAAACTCAGAGAAGGTGCTGATAATATTCGCGAAAAGCTCAATTTGGATTAAGAATAAGTCAGAACGATTCTAGGGTGGGTATGAGCATACAGATTGCATAGTTAGGGTGAATAAATACCCATCCCACAAGATATTGTCAGCAATTTCTTGATTTGTAGAGGCGCAAATCATCGCGTCTCTAAATAAAACTGAATCAAGATATTACTTCTGAAATCCAAAAAATTTTGCAGCCTAAGGATTAATAATTATGAAAGCAGTTTGCTGGCATGGAGTCAACGATGTGCGGGTGGACACAGTTCCTGACCCTAAACTGATTAACCCCCGTGATGCCATTATCAAAATTACCTCCACAGCAATTTGTGGTTCTGATTTGCATCTTTACAATGGCTACATCCCCACAATGCAAAAAGGCGATATCCTTGGGCATGAATTTATGGGGGAAGTCGTTGAATTGGGGAGTGCGGTGAATCATGTGAAAGTAGGCGATCGCGTAGTTGTTCCCTTCACTATTTCCTGTGGTTCTTGTTTCTTCTGCCAGCGCGATCTCTGGTCTTTATGCGATAACTCTAACCCCAATGCTTGGTTAGCAGAAAAGCAAATGGGCTATTCCCCATCAGGTCTATTTGGCTACTCACATTTATTGGGTGGTTATGCTGGCGGACAAGCAGAATACGCCAGAGTCCCTTTTGCCGATGTCGGCTTGTTCAAAATTCCTGATGGCTTAACGGATGAGCAAGTACTATTTTTAACCGATATCTTCCCCACAGGCTACATGGCAGCTGAGAACTGCAACATCAAACCCGGTGATGTCGTTGCTGTATGGGGTTGTGGCCCAGTCGGACAATTCGCGATTAAAAGCGCATACTTGTTAGGTGCAGAACGGGTTATTGCCATTGACCGCATCCCCGAACGCTTACAAATGGCTAAAGACTACGCTAAAGCTGAAGTTCTCAACTACGAAGAAATGGATGTTGGCGAAGCACTCAAAGAAATGACCGGAGGCCGTGGCCCTGACTCCTGTATTGATGCAGTGGGGATGGAAGCACACGGTACAGATGCGATGGCGGTGTACGACAAAGTAAAGCAAGCAGTACGCCTAGAAACAGACCGCCCCACAGCATTAAGGCAAGTAATTGTATCTTGTAGAAAAGCAGGTCACGTATCTATTCCCGGAGTCTACGGTGGCTTTATAGACAAAGTACCTATGGGTGCTGCTATGAACAAGGGTTTGACTTTGAAAATGGGACAGACTCACGTCCACAGGTATGTAAAACCCTTGCTGGAACACATTCAAAAGGGTGACATCGATCCATCATTTATTATCACCCACCGCCTACCTCTTGAAAAAGCACCCCACGCCTACGAAATTTTCAAGAACAAGCAAGATAACTGCATCAAAGTTGTACTCAAACCGTAAGGAAATTCATGAAATATGAGTGACACCAGCGTCAAGAAAGTAGACTCTAGCCATTCTCCGAAAGGTAAACTCGGTCAGAAGTATCTTGCATCTGGCAAGTCTGTGGCAATGCGTCTTTGGGATAATGAACAACCAACCGAAGATAAACAGCCAACCTCCCGCGACTATGAAACAGTCGGTTATGTAATTAATGGTCGTGCTGAGTTACATATTGAAGGACAAAAAATTTTGTTAGAGCCTGGGGATTCTTGGGTAGTTCCTCAAGGGTCAAACCACACATATAAGATTTTAGAACCGTTTACCGCCGTTGAGGCCACTAGTCCGCCTGCTCAAGTGCATGGGCGTGATGAGAATTAAAGTTTCAAGCTATATCATGTCCGTTTAAATAACCGTCATTGCGACCGTAGGGAAGCAATCCCAAAAACCTTGCAATTGCGTCGTTTCACTCGCAATCACATATTGATGGTAATTTGCCGGACATCATATTACAACCTCTTTCAAGAACAAATCAACACACATTTACACCGATAAATATAGATAATTTATCGGTGTTTATTTGTACGTATTTAAAAAGGTGCGTAGAAGCTCTGCTTCTTGTCGATAGACATCGCCGAAATATTGCTTGAGAAATTTGTATACTTAAAACAACAACACCCAAACTTTCACTAGCTTAGTTTTTCCTCTCTTTTCTTCACTACTATCTGGGGTTGTACTGATTACATGACTGTGGAAATGCCATTAAAAAATCAGTTACATCGCCCCCTGTTAAGTACTACTTTGAGGAAACGTAAGTGTTCGATTTGGGTGTTGCTGTTAGTTGACGAGACAGATATTGAAACAGCGTTTTTACCTCTTTACTTAATTTAACTATGGGACTTGGCTGTTGGATCTGCCAGGGAAGCTGATTAGCTCTTGTTAATAAGTTATCACTCTTATCTTGGGGCGAATTCTTATTGCAATTAAACTTTACTTTTCCTAGTAATGTTGTAGCGATATAACTCCTCAGCTGTGAGCAATTTCAAATTTTAGAGACAAAGTGCGATCGCTTTAGCTGCTCTCCTTGCTTCCTCATCTCCCTCATTCCCCTGCTCCCTTGTCTGAAGGCGCGATGAAACCTTTTCATTGAAAGCGACGGTAAACTTCATTCCCTTGTGGGTGCAAGAGGTTGTTTCGCCCGTCGCTTGGGGCATTGTGGCGGTACATCTTCCCCATGCCCAAAAACTCCATCCCCTTGTGGGTAGAGTTTTCATCAAGACTGCCTACCCACACAGTTGGTCAATATGCAAAAAATCCGCAAATATACCATACATCTTTAGAGGTATTTGAATTTATTCTGGGGAGTGAATACACAAAAAAAGTCGAGAGATGTGACCATAAGGCCAAATTTTCCAATCATTCTAGTGAGTTGAGAAAACGCCTAGGATTCCTCTGGGAAAAACTGGCTAGATAATTAGGCATATCGTTCTAGATAGCCAAATTCTGGAATCATGACCAGGCAATCCTCTCATAAATAGCGATCGGATTGATTGAGTAGCTTTATCCAAGAAGTAGAAGCTCAAAGTTAGGACTTATTGGAGTAATTTTTTCCAACGAAGACCCCCAAGATATGAGAATGTGAGGAAAAGGCATGGCAGCAAATGAACGGGAAAAAATACGTCACATTTTGGTTGTCAAAGATTTGCAAGGGCAACGAACTATTCCCCTTCAGGAGGCTACTTATTCTCTCGGACGGGATTCGAGAAACGCTATTGTCCTCCGTTCGCGCTCCGTGTCGAGACAGCACGCCATTTTATTAAGGGTAACTATTCCCGAAACCGATCAATATGGTTTTCGGATTATCGATGGCGACTTTAAAGGAAAAAAAAGTACGAATGGTGTATTTGTTAATGCTACTAAATGCTTTTCTCATAACCTTCAGCATGGAGATGTCATTGCATTTGGTAACAACCAAGTTAGTGCGAAATACTATGCTATTTCCAATCTGTCCGAAAAAGCTTTTACTGAATCTTTTACAGTTGAAGATATATCTAGCTTCCTGTCGGAGCAAGCCAATCCTGCCAATCCTTTTGAAACCTTAGTTGCTCCTGATTCTAACTTTGAAGGAGCTAGTGAAACAGTGCTAGCCCGCCTAGCATCCTTCCCAGAGCTTATCCCTAATCCAATTATCGAAATGGATACAGAGGGAACAGTCATCTATCTCAATCCCGCCGCATCTTTGAAGTTTCCCAGATTAAGGGAAGCCGGGGAGCATCATCCAGTTTTGGCAGGACTGCTGAGTGCAATTGAGAATCGAGAGGTCAATTCTTTTGTTCGTGAGGTAGAAGTTGGTACAGAAGTTTTTGAACAATCGATTCATTACCTTCCTGAGAGTGATTTAATTAGAACTTTTATTATTAGGGATATTACAGAGCAAAAACGAGCAACCGCCGAACTTCGCCAGCGAGACCGTCTACTACAAGCAGTCGCGGAAGCTGCCAATTATTTGCTGGTGGAAATGAACTACGAAAGCGGTGTTGAGAAAGCTTTGGCTATGTTGGGTGAAGCTGCTGAAGTAGATCGTGCCTATCTCTTCAAAAACCATATCCACCCAACTACCAAAGAGATGGCAGTCAGTCTCAGATTTGAATGGACGCGATCGCATATTGAGCCTTCACGCCATCACTGGCAGAATCAGCCCTATGATTCTTCTGGACTAGCCCGTTGGTACACTGCACTCTCACAGGGACAATCCATCATTGGACTTACCCGTGACTTTCCTATTGCTGAACAAAAGATTCTTACTAGAGATAAGATTCAATCTATCTTCTTAGTACCTCTGTGTCTGGAGGATAAGTTTTGGGGTTACTTGGGCTTGGCAGACTGTTCACAAGAACGTCACTGGTCAAGACACGAAGAGTCAACTCTATTGACTATGGCAGCTAGTATCAGCGGTGCTTGGCAGCGTCAGCAAGTAGAAGAAAGAATTCGTTACCAAGCTCTTCATGATTTGCTCACAGGTTTACCCAACCGCCTACTCTTTAATGAACTGTTGGATAAAGCTTTACCTAATGCAGCTTGCAGTAAAGAAAGTCTAGCTGTAATGTTTCTCGATCTAGATCGTTTCAAGGTGATCAATGACACTTTGGGGCATACATTAGGAGACATTCTGTTAAAATCCGTAGCTCAAAGATTGAAAGACTGCCTCAGAATTGGGGACACTGTTGCCCGTTGGGGAGGTGATGAATTTACTATCCTACTGCCCCAAGTTAATTATCTTGAAGAGGTAAAACAGGTAGCCCAGAGAATTCTCCAAGCTTTAGAGAATCCCTTTGAAATAGAAGGGCACGAACTCTATGTGAGCGCCAGTCTAGGCATTGCTCTGTTCAACGAACATAGCCCTGATGCTGAAACCCTAATCCAACATTCGGATGCAGCTTTGTATTATGCAAAGGATGCCGGGAGAAATAATTACCAGTTATACAACACTTCTCTAAGTACTAAGACGCCTGAACTCTTGACATTAGAGAAGAGTTTGCGCTATGCACTAGAACGGGATGAATTCATGCTGTACTACCAGCCTCGGGTAAATATTGCCACGGGAGACATTACTGGCATGGAGGCTCTATTACGCTGGCAGCATCCGGAGATGGGACTAGTAGCGCCTAATATTTTTATTCCCCTTGCCGAAGAAAGTGGATTGATTGTCCCCATTGGAGAATGGGTAATCAGAACAGCTTGTAGGCAAAATAAAGCTTGGCAAGAAGCAGGTTTGCCTCAGCTTACTGTCGCCGTCAATCTCTCTCTAAAACAGTTCCGCCAACCGAATCTGGTGGACACATTGGCTAGCATCTTACAAGAGACAGGTCTAAATCCGAAGTTTTTGGAGTTAGAAATTACAGAATCAACCGCTATTGAAGATTTAGAGTTCACCAGAAATGTGCTGGAAAATTTAAAGCAGATGGGTATTTACCTTTCTATCGATGACTTTGGGACAGGTCATTCTTCTCTATCGCGCCTACAGCTTTTGCCACTACATCATCTGAAAATTGATAAGTCTTTTATTCAAGAGTTGACAACGGATCAAAAAGTTGCTCATATTGTTAAGGCGATCGTAGTACTAGGGCAAAGTTTAGGGTTACGGCTTACTGCTGAAGGCGTAGAAAAGCCAGAAGAACTAGAATTTTTGAAATCTATTAATTGTGAGGATGTACAGGGTTATTTGTTCTACCGACCGCTTTGCGCCCAGAAAATTACAGAAATACTGCAAAAAGAACAATTAAAGCCCTAGTACCGCAAGGCGTAAGTCAAAAGTCAAATGTGACTGTTTGAAACAGTAGCTTTCTTTACGCCGTGCTGTACTAGTTGTCTGTCCAAATTAAGTAGTAGCGTTTCAAGGCTAAAGTTGTGCATTAAATTTATAATTGATAGGGCGCTAAAGCGCAACTACGAACATTTTTTATTGCAACATTTTAGTCTTGCCACACCACTACTGGCTAAAAGTTAAAATCAGAGAATGCAGATGTTAGATATCTAGAAATGTATAAATTTGCTCCGGCTGGTGAGAATGAACCAATAGTATTTGGTGCAGCGCGACCTGGGTATTTAACTCAGAAAGTAGATAATTGGATTGAGTTCATGAAGCAGCAAGATGTCAAGCGAGTTTGTTGCCTACTTCCTGAAAAACAATTAGTTAATTATTCTGTTAATCTTATCAACAGATATGAACAAGAATTTGGTAATCTGCAAGTTTGTTGGGCACCAATTGAAGACTTCCATCTATGCGATCTAAAAACACTGACAACGAAAATACTTCCTTTTTTAATAGCAGCCGACAAACAAGGCGAGAAGGTTGTTGTCCATTGTTCTGGTGGTATTGGACGTACTGGACATGTACTAGCTGCATGGTTAGTCAGCGTTCGGGGATTATCGAATAAAGCTGCCATAAAAGCCGTAAAGCGTACAGGCAGAAATCCTTCTGAAGCTGCGATCGCATCTGTGTTTACTGGGAGAAATCCTTTTAAAGTTGTCAAAGAACTGGATTCACTGTTGAATAATTGCCGTATCACAATAGGTGCAGATGAGGATAAACAATTTTAGATATCTGGCAGAAATGCTAGCCTGCGATCGCTGTTGTATTCAAACCGATAAATCCATATAATTAGCGTTTTGTAAAGTCTAATTCTTAACGTAATGCCAATTCTGATAATGTTTGCGATATATAAATTCTTCTGGAGAATACAACATTATTCCCTACCCATTTATCACCTTATTTTTTGAAATTGGTATAAAATTAGGAAAAATATTCTGAATATTGTGATTATCCTGTGCGGATAAACTCATGAGGTGAATGATATGGCAATGGTTCTCGATCAAGTCGTTCCTTTTGGGAGGTCAATGGATGAATATATCAAAATTTTCAATTTAACAGAAACAGATTTAAATAAAAAGATGATTGGTATTGGGGATGGGCCAGCTAGTTTTAATACTGAAATGACAGATAAAGGGAAAAGTGTGGTTTCAGTTGATCCGCTTTACCAATTTTCTGGTGATGAAATTTTGCAACGCTTTAATCAAGTTGTTGATAACATCATTAACCAAGTTAAAGCTACACCTAATGATTGGGTATGGAGCTATCACAAATCTCCAGATGATTTACGTTCTAATCGAGTAAAAGTTATCCAAAAATTTATTGCTGATTATGATGCTGGTAAGAAAAATCATAGATACCAAGTTGGTGAATTGCCAAAATTAGCATATCCAAACCAAGCATTTGATCTAGCGCTTTGTTCGCACTTTTTATTTTTATATTCAGATCATTACACTTATAATTTTCACCTCAATTCAATTGAGGAGATGCTACGTATCGCTAAGGAAATTAGGATATTTCCTTTAATAACTTTAATGTTGAAACCTTCTCCACATTTAGATGCAATAATCAAGCATTACACTGCCAAAGGTTACAATGTAGAGATTGAAAAAGTCGAATATGAACTACAGATTGGTGGAAATCAAATGTTAAGAATTGCTTCGTAATTCGTGAGGTAGTTAAGAAGTTGATTCTTCTGTTAATATTTCCGATATTTCTTTACCCTCAATTACATTATTAGCATCATCAGATATAGACACAAAACCATCTGCTGCATCTTTAATAAACCCAGCCACAGGTACACCAATTAGCAAACCCAATAAGCCCCCTATATAAGTTCCTACTAGTAAGGAAATTATCACCCATATCGGTCTAAGGCCTGTAAAACGCCCTAAAAGACGAGGTGCGATCGCTTGGTCAATTAACTGGTCTATAATAATAGCTACTGCAAAAATCTTCACTGCTAGCCAAAGATTATGAGAGGCGATAATTAAAATAATTATAATTAAGCTGATAACATCACCAAAGGGAATTAAGCTTAAAAGCCCCACTCCTAAACCAAAAAGTAAAGCAAACTGGACTTGAAAAACTAAAAATAATAAAGTTTCGGCAACTCCCATGATTAAAGCTAAACTTACTTGACCAATCAAGTAATTTTGAAAATTTAGTTGCAGAGATTCTCTTATTTTCTGTGCAAAGCCCCAAGGTATCTTGTTAAAGATACCCTCCCAGATTCGTTTTCCATCTATTAATAAATAAAAAGTTAATACGACTGTTACTATTACTTCCGAAAGGCTATCAATAGTATCTTTGACAATAGTTAGCAAGTGATTAAATAAATATTCTAATTCATCAGGGACGCGATCGGTAACTTGAGTTAATATTTGACCTATATTAACTTTCAATTTTTGATTTAAATCTGAATTATTTAAACTTTGGAGTTTTGCTTCATTTGCATCAATCCATTGTGGTAGCAATTTAACCATTTCATTAAATTGTTCTAATACAATGGGTAATAAAATAATCCCTAAACCGATAAATACTATTAAAGCTGATATGAAAACTAATCCTACAGCATAATTGCGTGCAATACCACGTTTTTGAAGAATTGAAACAGGATAGTTTAAAATAAAAGCAAGTAAACTTGCTAGCACTAAAATTGTCACTATAGGTTGAAAGTATTTGAAAAATTGAAATGCTAGCCAACCATTAAGGAATACTAAGGGAAACAGCAGTGTAAAAATTAATATTTTAATCAGTTGATTTAGAGAAATGTTCATCATCAATTTGCAATATAGCGGAATAAATATTCCTTAAATTTGTTGATTATTCATCGATATTGATTCTAGGATGAGATGCTTAATCCTTGACAAATTATCCAGAAACTTAGAATACATAACTTTTGATTTTTCTATTCTGTATAGCAGTCCTAACTTTCTTTAAAAGCTAAAAATTGCTCTTCACTTATACGTCCTGCTTGATACAGCGTTTCTGTAATTTCGGAAATCGTTAAAACTGCATAACTGTTGTAACCATTTTCTTTTAACCTATTTTTTACTCCTTGTTCATGGTCGATAAATACCACAATATCATTAACGTTTAGTCCGGCAGACTGTAATTTTTCTGCACCTTCCATCACACTTTTGCCACTGATAAGAATATCATCAACAACCACAACAGTTTCCCCAGGATGGAAGTTACCTTCAATTACCTTGCGAGTTCCGTGTGCTTTTACTTCCTTACGTGGAAATATCATTGGATAATTAAGGCGTAAAGCTAAACCGGTGGCGGTGGGTAAAGAACCGTAGGGAATACCTGCTATCCTATCAAAATTCAGGTTTTGCAAAATCTGCTCATAAGCACTCAGAACTTGATTAAAAACTTGAGGATTAGAAATAATTTTACGTAAGTCAATGTAATATGGAAATATTGCTCCAGATGCTTGCACAAAGTTACCAAACATGATGCAGCCAATATCATACAGTTGTAAAATTAAATCTTGCTGTGGGTGTTGATTTAAAAAGCAGACATCTGGTACCCATAAAGAGCAGGTAGAATTATCCTGGATAATGTTATTTTTAGCTTGATTAATTTCTGTCTGTAGAGACTGGATTTCTTGAGCTAATTGTGAGTTTCCTAACATATCTTGAGGTACAGGAATCAGCAATCCATCACCATTCTTATTCAAGCCTGCTGCTAAAATTTGATTGAGATTGCTACCCTCTGCCCAGATACTACGAGCCATGATAATTCTTTCTGGTGCAACTGCTCGAATCAATGCCAAAACATCGGGATTTTTAGTTCCCACTTCTAGTCCTAATTGTTCTGGAGTACCCCAATTTTTTGATTCTTTTACTACTTGCAAATATAAAGGTGATTCGTTTGTAGGATATTGCTGTAAACTTTCCGCCCCTGGATTAGATGTACAACACAAAATAAATACAGCCTTATCAGGATAAACCAAAAATGGTGCTACATGATCTTGTCCGGTGTAAGGGCTGAGGGTAATAGCATCTACTCGCCATTGTGTAAACACAGTGCGAGCGAAAATAGTACTGGTATTTAAGTCACTATGTTTAGCATCTAAAATAATTGGAATTTGGTCTGGAATAGCTGTTAAAGTTTTGTGCAGTAGTTCTAAACCTGGGATACCTAATGCTTCATAAAAGCCAAGTGTTGGCTTATAAGCACAGACAAAATCAGCAGTTTCAGCAATAATAAATTGCAACCAATTCCATAAGCCAGCCATGATATCTTGAGATTCATAGCAAGCAGGCATCATTTCGGGATTTGGATCGAGTCCTACAAATAGTAAGCTTTGATTGCGGGCAATATTATCGTGTAGTTTATCAAAAAAATTCATAATTAATTAAGTTTGCTAAATTTATTAGCTGTATTTGTTGAGGTTCATTCTTGATTTTTACAGTCCGGCGAACCATTCGTAACCTTGGTCTTCCCAGTAGCCTTTAAAAGGTGATAAATAACTCGTTAGTGTAATTTGAGTTACCCATTTACTCTGTTTATAACCCAGTTTGATAGGTGAAGCCAAACGCAGAGGTGCGCCATTATCAATTGGTAAAGGTTCACCGTTCTTTTGATAAGCTAATAAAGTTTGGGGATGCAATACTGATGCTATATCCCAACTTTCATAGTAGCCATCGGCTGATTTAAAATAAGCATACTTGATATTAGGTTTTGGTTGGGCAAGATTAATAATTTCCTTTAAACGGATACCACCCCACTGGACAATTGCAGCCCAACCTTCTACACAAACATGGCGAATGATCGTGGAAGTTAAAGGTAAAGCCTGAATTTCTGTCATACTCAGACTTAAGGGATTATTCACCTCTCCATCTACAATTAGTCGATATTTTTCTTGGTCAATAATTGGGGTATCTCTAAAGGTATTAACGATTAACGCTTCTGGTTGAATTTCACTAGCTGAAAATTCTGGTACTGGCTTTTGGGGATTAAATATCAATGCTTCTACCTTTTGATTTAGCGGTTCGGAAAGTTTACCCACTAAATCTTCAAAACCCATTGTTCCACAGCCACCAAGCAGAAACCCAATACCAGATAATCCAGAAATTTGGAAAAATTGACGGCGTGTTAATTGAAGTTTATGAATGCGAATTAAACCCATATTTAAAAATCTCAAATTCCTTAGTAGCAAAAGCCGTGAGGTTACCAAAACATAGATTCTGTAAGTTGCTCACCCCCAGCTTTACGTCCTAGTAGAGAATGAGCGATCGCAAATATAATCACTATAGGGACTGAGGCAAAGTGAACAATCCGCAATGCTTGCCAACTGCCAAATATATTGACAATCCAGGGAAATTGTGCAGGTTTATACATCCCTATGCCAGTAAATAATGCTAAGAGCAAGATAGGAATAATCGCTGTATAAACAATGCGATGCCAAGCATAAATCCGTCGCTGGGAATTGTGGCTTTTTTGTAATGCTTTGATGTCATTGGCACCGACAAATCTATGCCGCCAACGTCGGGTAATTAAAATGTAAACTCCGTACCACAAGAGATTGAGCGAAAATAACCACATGGCGAAAAAATGCCAGTGTCTACCCCCAGCTAGCCAACCTCCTAATGTAAATAGAGGGAAAATATGTAAACCTGCACGCCCACCAAACACTGGATTGGCATTATAAATTTGCAGTCCACTGGTAAGCATGAGAAACAAACTAATGATATTACCAGTGTGGAAAATCTTAGCTCCGATTGCTTGAGTTGGTAACTTCCGAATTTTAGAGGGAATGGTCGAACTCATAGATATCTAGTTTATTTGTCTTAGACAAACAGCCTATTCTATCTTTTCATGATTTCTCTCAAATACTGCGATCGCGCCCAGGCTGAGATTTCTCTGAGTGCGTAGATGCGCCAGAGGCTTGTCGTCAGCAGTCTATATCCTGGCTGGGCGTACTTTCAGGATGAAAGAAAGACGCCAAAACTCATGGACTTAAATCTCGTAATACCAAATTTCTTCTTCTCGCAGCACAATGCGATGCAAAGAAAGACGGTCTATCAAGCCTTCCTGCTCAAATTGTCCCAAAACACGAGTAATAGTAACGCGAGTAGAACCTAATATTTCCGCAAGGTCTTCATGAGTTAGACGCATATCTATCAAACGTCCTTTCTCAACTTCTAAACCGAACTTTTTGGATAACCATGCCAGTAATTTGATTAGCATGGTGTCTACCTTTTTATAGCTACGAATGACCATCAATTCTTCAGCTTGTTTAATGTGACTCAGCAAAGTCTCTGTAGGTCGTTCCCATTCTTCTATCAGTAAGATTTTTGCCTCGACTTTCGTTAAGCACTCCATTTGATATGGTTCTAACCTAGATAAATGTTTACCAATGATATCTCCTGGCCCCCACAATCCTAAAGCCACTGTCGTCCCATCTTCTAAATATGTAAAAGTCCGCACAAAGCCTGTTTCAATCTTCCAAAGCAGGCTTTGATGCTCTGGTAAAAATGACCTGCGTGTAAAAATCTGCCGAGTATTTTTACTTACTTGATTGGTAACAACTGGGTATAAAGCCATCACTTTAGATAATACTATTTCTTGATAAACTAATCGTAGTATATCTATATCAGGTTCCAAGAGGGTATGGGTATTGCACTCAGCAACGTTTCCTAACATTTTGTGTGTTGATGCTTCTACTTGTGTGTACACCGTAGGGTCACGAGCAGAGGACAGGAACCAGAATTCCCTTCTGCCTTCTGCCTCCTGCCCTCTGCCTACTCCTCAAAAAAGAGTGGAGATGCCTGTCAAAGAGCATCCAATTGCTGGGCAAAAAAGATTATATGTTGGCTCAGACAGATCAATTCCGGTTATGCTGAAAAGAATCAGCATAACAGTTCCAGGCAGAACTGTTTGAGACGGTGCGAGAGCGCACACCAATTTACGCTCATGTTTTGCATCTGAGTGATATTGGCAATATCTCAGTAAGTTTACTTAAATTTTATGTAATTTATACTCTATTATGCTAGTTGAATTTTCTATTATTAAATAATTAAATTTTCTATAAAGATAACTATTATGCTGAGTGCTTCTAAGGTTATAGAAGCTATTGTTTGTTCAATAGCTAATGGTAATCACATCTCCAAAAATAGAAAGCTAGAGGCAAAAGCTCGTGAACGTTAACGATAAAATTTCTAAAACAGAGATAACAAAAAATTTTGTAGATAAAAAAAATCGTACTCAACCAATTGAAAATACCGAAATAGAAACAGTTGATATAGATCAACTTAATCAGAAACAGCCAAGATTAGGTTTTTGGAAAAGTTTGCTAGAAGTAATAGCATTAATCAAATTTATCGATGAGGAAGACCCAGAGAGATACTAAAGAAATATAGCAATCCTATTTAATATCCAAACAAAAAGGACAAGGGGAAGAAGAGGGGATTAATGTTTGTAGCTCATTTAGAAGTGCTATAACTCGAAAAACTGAACACATCACAACTAGGACTATGATAATTTTTGGCAAAGAAAGCCGAGGCAAGCTTAAAAGTATTATTGAGTAAGGATTTTACTCAGGCTGTAGTAGCGCATTTGGATAATCCTCAAGTAACTGCTTAACAATAAAATTAGGATTTTTAGCGTCAAAAAACTTTTGTAATATTCATGTAATGCTGCTTAATTATTAAGAACTTAAACTTTTAGATTGGTCAGCTAGATAAGTGGCACAGATAAGGCCACAATATACTTGAAGCAATATTTGATGAAAGTATATACTTATACGGCTGCGGCTTATGTTACCCGATCGCCCGCTAAAATTTGAAATCAGGTTGCCATCTTCCCATCCTCAGCTATTAGAAGGGCTAGATCTATGGTTGCGTTTAGGTTTGATCTCGGATGCCCAAGTTAGGCAGATTTGCCAAGAATTTTTGGTGTGTCCGGTGGTACTGCAACCACAGGTAGCTAAAGCAACTTCCGATCCGGTAAAACAATTACCTGTAGAAATGTTACAGGAAGCACCTCTAAAATCCCGTAGCCGCAAACTCCCACCCGCAGAACCAGCAAAACCCAACTTTGTCACTACAATGTTGCAGTCGTTGGGGGCGGAATTGAGTGTCCGCTGGCTGCTGTTTTTAGGGGTATTTCTGGTGGTGGTATCTTCTGGGGTACTAGCCGCAAGCCAGTGGGAGAAGTTTCCCGCCTCTGGACAGTATGGGGTTTTATTTGCTTATACCTTAAGTTTTTGGGGTTTTGGCTTTTGGGCTGCTAAACAAAACAACTTGAGATTAACGGCGCAAACATTGCTGCTGGTGACGCTGTTGTTAGTACCAGTAAACTTCTGGGCAATGGATAGCTTCAAGTTGTGGCAGAATCCTTTGGATTGGATTGCAGTTGCGATCGCAGCTCCTGTACTAACAGCTATAACTGTTTTACTCTTCAGTAATCGCCTATTTTCTACTAATTTACGCACTGATAAATTATTACTAGTAAATATTCTGGGGCTATCTTTCCTCAATTGGGGTTGGAAATTACCAGGCTTTCCCTTAATTGCCGTGTATTTGGCAACAATCGGCACAACTATCATTACTATTTATCACCATCGCTACCATCGGCAAAAAGCTCCAGAAGCTTCACCAAGTGAAAGTAGTAGCCGAATTAGTGTAGGCATCAACTTACCAGCAGCAGTAATTATTTATGCTCTAGTAGTGCTATTAGTACGGGCAATTTTTATTGCCAAGGTAGAAGTCACTCAGCTAGGGTTAGCAATTGGGATTTGCGGCTGGTTGATGACTTGGTTAGCACAGCGGGAGGTGAAAGAGCAGGGAGCCGGGGAAGCAGTTTCTTCTTCTCCCTTGTCCCCCTCGTCCTCCTCATCCTTCCTCATCTGGGAAAGGCTTGGTAGTGTATTACTATTCCTGGGTTGGTTGGTTGCAGTGACAAACTACCCTTGGCAAGCCATAGCTGTAAGTGGGTTGAGTTTGCAGTTTGTGGGCAGTCGCTTGCAGAGGTATAGTTTACAGACTGACTTAGCAGCAGTTTTTGCGATTGGCTTACAGACTATTTGGTTAGGTTGGCGGTTAGTACCTGCAAGCGTTCAGGAAGGAGCGATCGCTTTTGGTACGCAACTTACGAAGTCGCAAAATGAACCTTGGGCTTTGCTGAGTGTTGCTTTATTTCCTTACATCATTTTCATAGTGGCGCTGACGGATCGCTTTTATCGTGCCCAAAAAAGAGACTTGGGTGAATTTGGCGAGATGTTAGCGCTGATGCTGGGAACTGTCTTAACAACGATCGCCTTAGTAAATCCCACATTGCGATCGCTAAATTTGTTATTTTCTACCATTACCCTTGCAGTTGTCACCAAACGCCGCTTTGACAGAGAAGAAAGACAAAGAGAATCTTCTCCTTTGCTTTACCTAACTCATATCATGGCAGTGCTGACACTTTGCTCAATCGTTAATTGGCTGTTACCAAGTTTGGGTAGAGAAATCTGGGCAAGCATTTTGTTAGTTTTGATGGTGGTGGAGTGGGGATATAGCCTTAGTAGTGGAATATGGCGACGTAGTGCATGGCATATTGGTTTAGCACTAGCCTTTGTCAGTTTCGCTCTATTTTGGGTAAATGCCGAAACATCTTGGTTTGGCGTTGTTCGTAGTTACCACCACTGGGGAATTATTTGGCTAGTTACACCTTTAACACTCACAGGGATCGCTAGCCGCACAACTGCACAGCGTCGCACTATCAGTACTAGCTTGAGTATTTTGGCTGTAGGTGTTGCCCAATTACTAACATTACAGCTACCAGGAACTAGATTAATCGGTTTGGCTGTGGCTACAGTTTTGATGTTTGCCAATACACGCTATTTGCAATATCAAATATCAGCTGCAATTACAATTGGCTTTGGG
This sequence comes from Aulosira sp. ZfuVER01, assembly GCA_034530615.2. GTDB lineage: Bacteria > Cyanobacteriota > Cyanobacteriia > Cyanobacteriales > Nostocaceae > Aulosira. The sequence goes on along the minus strand of JAVRCV020000049.1, from coordinate 260,214 downwards.
CTGAGTTTTATTGGTGTGCTGCTGTGGGAAGGTATACCGGGATTAGCAAAATTAAGCCTAGCAGGTTGGTTTATTGTTGGTGCGATCGCAACTTTGAGTTTATGGTTAGGGCGTACAGCCTTAATTCGCCAAGGTAGCGAACTCACAACTATATATGCAGCCGCCAGCGATAAATGGGCGATCGCTTTGTGTAGCGTTGAGTTATTCTTGCTGACAATCCATTCCCTTGTTGTTTATCAGGGAACTGTTGCGCCGGGATGGTTATATTTAACCGCCATTGCCATAAATTTAGTAGCCATCACCTACCGCAGTTGGGGACAACCCAGCAATTGGGCATTTTATGGCATCGGTTGGTGCCTGGAATTGCTGATTGCCGAATTGCTAGGGTTTTGGGGACGTTCAGTTGTGAATATGGCGATCGCAAATATTGCCCTAGGTTTGAGTACCCAAATTTTGGGAGAATGGTGGCGACGACGCTATCAAACACAAAGGCTCAAGAGTAGCCTGCACATTCTGCCACTGATGTATGCTGCCTTAAGTGTATTACTACGCTTGCAGACATTTGAAGACTGGACAGGTTTATGTTCTTTAGGTGTAGCTTTGATTGTCATTGGTGTCGGAAGACGGCAAGAAAGCTTCAAACCCTTGTTGTATTTGGGATTGATTGGCGTATCAATTTCTGCCTATGAATTGTTGTTCTACCAAATGTCACAAGCTAAAGGCGGCGCGTATGGCGATGGCTTAATTGCTATGGCTGCTCTGGGTACTAGTATTATGTATGCCTATCGCATTTTATCGCCTTGGCTATTAGATTACTTAGGTCTGACTCGTCAACAATTGAATAGTATCGCCCATCTTCACTGGGCTTGGAGTAGTTTTTTATTACTCACTGCGATTAGCGCTCCCATCCAAGTAAATCGCCTGTTAGGGTTGGGTACAGGGGTTGTTTTGATTCAGTATGCGATTTTTCAAGGCAGAGGTGCTTCTGCATCTTCCCGTATTCTGGGAGGAATTACCATAGCAGAGATGTGGGTTTATCTCGGTTTATTACAGGTAGCAGCTATCAGAATTTATTGGCGCGAAACAATAGTAGGACATTTGATAACAGGGCCATTAATTCCTTGGAATGGTGCGATCGCCTGTGTAGTTGCCTACTTTCTCTACATCTTACCTTGGGAGAATTGGGGTTGGCCGAAAAGACCTTGGCAAACGGCAGCATATATTATTCCATTGATAATTTTAGCTGAAACCAGCCTGAAAGTTTACCCGATTACTTTAGCGATCGCAGCTTGTTACTATATATTCCTCGCCAAGGTTGGCAATAACATTCGGTTTACATATATCAGCGTCGTATTAATTGATTGGGCACTATTTCGCTGGTTTTATGACTTACGCCTAACTGATAGTTTGTGGTATGTCACAGTAATTGGTTTATCGCTTTTATATATTGCCCAAATAGATCCCCTACTGAGGCTACCAGAATCGAAAGCTGCTCGTCACAGTTTAAGAATGTTTGCTAGTGGATTAATTTGCGGATGGGCAATTATTTTCAATCAAGATACAGCCTTGATACCGGGAATTTTCAGCCTCATCGCCATTTTTGCGGGATTGGGTTTGCGAATCAGAGCATTTCTTTACATTGGTACAGCCGCATTTTTAATTACTAGTATTTACCAATTAGTAATTTTCAGTTTGCGTTATCCATTCTTAAAATGGGTTGTGGGCTTATTCGTAGGGATAGTCTTAATTTCCATTGCTGCTAACTTTGAAACGCGCCGAGCGCAAATTAGTTCTTTATTGCGCAATACCAATGATGAATTTCATCACTGGGAATAATGGGAATTAATTCGTAATTAGTAATTACACTTTCCAAGAAGTAGCGTGTCAAGGTTTTGGGTCGAAGCTTCAGACGGTTGTAAACCGAAGCCACGTTTTGGTTGCTTAAGAGTAGGTATGGAAACGGGCGTAGTGTCGGCCTTCTGGCGCTGGGCGAATATGCGTTCTTTGATGTTTTTTCCTCAAGCCCGAGCAGCAAGCAAATTTTTTACCAATTGAGGTATCTAGGATACTGCGATCGCATTTATCAAACAATTCTGCCAAAGTCTAAATCAGGCAAAATTTAAGTTCGACTTTTGGCTAGTGTTGATTCTGATGGACTACCTTTAGCCTTGACTTTAGGATGAATTTTTTATTTTGAGTTATGGACTCCGAAGTCAAGCAAACTTTTTTTACACCTGTTGGCGAAGTTGGGGGTAGTGTTGGTTACGCGGGGCTGTCAATCACCTCTAACGCTAGCCAAGCGGCTAAAGCAGCCGACAAGTACCTCAAAGACTCATTGCTTTTGCACAAGCTGACTGAGCGTGTGTATGAACTGTTACTTGAAGACCTACGTTATCAACGCGAAAGGTTCAATAATTATAGTCATCAAAGGTGGTTGTAATGGCTGGAAGCAATAATAACGGCAATGTCTCTCACGAGTTAAATTATGTCACCACCAATCATTTCTATGTAGAAATAGATAGTTCAATTGCTGCATCTTTTACTGAATGTTCGGGCTTAAGTCTGCAAATGAAGAAAAATGTTTTTTTTGAAGGAGGTGTCAACGACCAGCAAAGAATTTATTTAGGACATACAGAATTTGCCGATGTCACCCTGAAACGTGGTGTTACTGACCACCCTGGTTTTTGGAATTGGATTAATGCAGTCTTTGATGAAAACAAAGCCACACCTCGACGTAATGTGAATATTCTTGTTTTTAATCAAGGTGGCGAAACGATGATGAGTTGGACATTGATTGGGGCTATTCCTATATCTTGGAAAACCCCAACCTTGCAGGCAGATGGTAATGCAGTTGCTATAGAAGAATTAACTTTAGCTTATGAAGGTTTGCAATTAGGTAAAGCCAAAGGAGGAGGTAATCCCCAAACACGAGAGATGAAGTCGGGATTTTTCTTGTCTAATTAATCTACAATTTTCCGACGATAGATATGCAAATCATTCAACCACTACTGGGTACTAGATTACAACCACTTGGGGTAAGAAAGCCTCTAGGTTATTCTCATAGACTTTTATCAAGAAAAGAGTCTATTTCTGTACATGGACATGGCAGTACGATCAAGCCTTTAGTAAATCAAGTACCTTTAGCCACCTACTCACAATTTTTACTATCTCATGAAAATCCAGCATTCAGCAATCCATTAATAGATGCTAATATTCCTGAACCTGAGTATATTAATGCTGATTTTCCCTTAATTCAATTTGATACAGTTGATTCAGTTAGTGAAAATATCCAAGGTGATATCCCAAATATATTATCTGAGCCAGAAAACAGTAAGCCAAATAATATTACGCCAGAATTAAATATTAAAGCTAAGTCTAAACCTAAAAAAACAGAGAAATCTCGTAGTACACGAGCAAAAAATAAATCCCAAAAAAATCCTAACATTTCTGCAACAGAGCAAGTTAATAGGCAACTTGATGAGATTACTGTTGTTAATAATTTTAATGAAATTGGCTTAGGAAGCCAAGATGAGTCTGCTGTTTTATTAGCTAATCCTGAAAACACCCAAGAGCATAAAATACAACCATATCCAGTTGTAAATAACAGTATCAATGATAGAGATTTTATTAGTATTACTCCCCTGAATAGCTTAGAAATTCCGCCTATAGTTGACAATGGATCTGTCTTGTTCGAGAATTTCACTAGTGATGAAAACCAAGTGATTCATGCTTTAGGCTCTACTGTGACTAGTACTGAGTTAACAACAATAGTTCATGCTGTCAATATACCTGAAATCATCACGCGATCGCCACATATTATCAAAGATTCAGTTCAAATTTTAACAGCAGAAACTAATATAACTAATATTGATAACTTAAATAATAGCGAACAGCCTATAGTACAAGAAGCGCCACAAGCTGTTGATGTCTCAAATATTCTAATTAACCCAACTTCACAACCACAAGAGATAGCTAATAATCCAAATATTTTTAGACAAGAAGAAGCCTTAACTCTACAACAGCAAGAAGGTTTACCGCATACAAGTAGGGAAATTGCAACTGAATTAATCTCAAATATTCTTCCAGAATCTAACAATCCTTTAGCAAAAACTACTTTACTTAGTGTTGAAGAAACCCCTAACTTATCCCATATTTTAGCAAATGTCTCTGAAGTACAATCTGCTGTACTTAGCACTGAATATTCAACCATAATTAATGCTTTAGACGTAGAAGATATTCCAACTCTAACCACACCTGAGATTATCAGCAATGTACCCATTCAGCTAGCACCAACTCCACCTGTAATTGCAAATAACCCGATAGAATTAGAGTCTGCGGAATCAGTGAATTTTGTGGAAGCGTCAGCAAATCTGGCTTCCCAACAAACTGACAGTACCAGCAATATCCCTGTTGAGTTAGCGCCAACTTCATCTGTAATTGCAGATAACCCGATAGAATTACAGTCTGCGGAATCAGTTAATTTTGTAGATGTGTCAGCAAATCTGACTTCCCGACAAACTGACAGCACCAGTAACGTACCTGTTGAGTTAGCGCCAACCTCACCTGTAATTGCAGATAAACTAATAGTTTCTTCAGAAACACAGTCTGATGAATCGGTGAATTTTGTGGATGCGTCAGCAAATCTAACTCCCCAACAAACTGAAAGCACCAACAATGTACCCGTTCAGCTAGCGCCAACCTCACCTGTAATTACAGATAACCTGATAGTTCCTTCAGAATTACAGTCTGCGGAATCGGTTAATTTGGGGGATGCGTCGGAAAGTATGGTTTTCTCACCAGATGATAGCCAAGCAAACACAGATATTCCGACTGTTGTAAAGCCGCCTATATTAGCTGAAACTAAAGAAGTTACTCAACTAGATGAGAGTGCGATCGCACTTTCATTTGTTACCCCACCAAATTTTACAACAGCATCAAGTATTTTCCCGGAAGTCGCTACTCACGAACAACCTGTAGAAGCAAATTTACCATCTGCGGTGACAAACTTTATTGACCAGACTCCCAAAGAAGTTGAACAAAATACAGTCTTAAACAATTTACCCGCACCCCAAGGTTTTGCAACAGGCGGACAAGTAACACAGTCCTCAGTCGAAAATCCACAGATAGCCTCTTCGGATACTATACCTGCAATGCTCACACCTGGGGAGTTTGTAGTTAATGCTAATGATGCTCAAAAAAATCTTCCCATACTTCGGCATATCAATACTGGCGGTACACCAGAGGATATTATTCTTCCGAGTTTAGAAATACCGACTCCAGAGACTCCGACTAAAGTCGATTCTTTTGCTGACATTTCATTACAGCGGCAAAACTCTGAAAATCACTCATCGGAGGAATCTAACTCGCTAATACCTTCTTCGTTGGGAACAGAAATTAGTAAACATAGACTTTCTTCACCCAGTTTTTTGCAACTCAATACTGTAGAAAACAAAGCCACTGCAAAAACGGAACCTTCACCTCATTACTCATTACCTACATTAATTTTCCGCAAACCGAGTTCCAATACTAACGCAGGCTATGAAACACCTACCCAATGGTCAAGTGTGGAAGAATTACTCAACGGTAACAACGATCCATTTACATCTTTTAACTTTAATAGTGGAGAATCTAACTGGCAAAATCCAGAATATTCTCAAGTTTTACAATCATCAGCATCACCACAGATTTTTACTAAACCCTTAACTTCTCCGAAAGGCTTTGCTAATGGTGGAGAAGTCATCGCACCTGATATAGCTAGAGATATACAGCCAATAACTGAAACCATACAAAGTCCATCTGCTGCTGTTCCCGAAGCTGATGAATCTGGAAATTTGGAAGCTTTAGCCTATGAAATATATAACAGATTGCGACAACGTATAGAAATTGAGCGAGAGCGTCAAGGTATCTATTTCGGTCGCTTACCTTGGTAATTGTTTAATAAAAACGAACCGCAAAGGAGAAGAAATATTCAAATGGCGAATCAAACAATTGTAATTCCCCAAAAGAAAAATCCCCAACTGGTAAAAGCTAAACTCGTAGCTTATAACAGTGAAGCGCCTGATATTGAATTGATGTTTAATCCTACAGAAATCAGTTTTTCTCGGACTGTTAGTTGGCAAAGTGATCCAGGTAATAGAGGAACAACTCTATTACCTAAAGTAAATTTTTCTGGGGTAGAGCCTTACAAATTCACCCTCAAACAACTACTGTTTGATACATATGAAACCAAACAATCTGTAATGAAATATATAGACATTATCAAGAAAGGCGTAGAAACTATTGAACGTAACCCAGACAAGCGCCCACCTGTTTATATATTTACTTGGGGAACAGAATATTTTCATTGTGTAATTACTAGTCTCACCTACAATTTAAATATGTTTCTGACTGATGGCACACCAGTTAGAGCAATGGTAGATATAGCTTTGCAAGAAGTAGATAAAAATAACCTTCCAGGGGGCAGACAATCGGCTTCTACAGGCGAAAATCGTCAGCCACATCCCAGCCTTGGAAAAACCTAAAAATTTGTAATTAAAACTGACAAATGATGGGCAATGTCTACCCTGATTTTTTTTCCTAATTACGAATTACGAACTTGTACTGAGCGAAGTCGAAGTATTACGAATTAATTTTATTATGCCCGACCAAAGTCTTTATTTAAGCCAACCTAAATTAGAATTAGGAGGACAAGAGGCTTCTCCTGAGCTAATTAAGGATTTATTACAAATTACCGTAGAAGAAAGCTTGCATTTACCAGCTATGTTTACGCTGGTAGTACATAATAGCTATATTCCCACAGTTGACCGTGCAGAATACCAACCTTGGCGGCATGAAAAACTGTTTGAAATTGGTAAAAAAGTCAAGTTGGGTTTTGTTTCCAGTACTACCCAAGATGCTGATTTTGATGAAAAGTTAGAAGACCACTTAATTGAAGGTGAAATTACAGCAATGGAAGTTCACTTCAATGAAAAATCTGAAGCCCATATGATTATTCGTGGCTATGATATTTCTCATCGTCTGCACAGAGGTCGTTATAATCGTTCCTTTTTAAATAAAACTGATAGCGATATCGTAGAGCAAATAGCTTCAGAAGTAGGAATCAAAGTCGGCAAAATAGATGCAAGCGGTGAAGTTCATGAGTATGTCTTTCAAGAAAACCAAACTAATATGGAGTTTTTGCGAGAACGGGCTGCTCGCATTGGTTTTGAATTATTCATTCAGAATGACAAAATATATTTTCGTAAACCAGAAAGTCAGGAATCTATCCAATTAAAATGGCTAGTTGATATTAGTAAATTTAGTACCCGCGTTACCAGTGCGGAACAAGTGAGTGCTGTAGAAGTACGTGGCTGGGATTATACTCAGAAAAAAGCGATCGCTTCCACAGCTAAAGCAGAAACGGTAATAACTGACACAGGTAATAAAAAAGGTAGCAGTAGTAGTACTAAATTCTCCAACTTAAAGCCGCCGAAAATGACCGTTGTCGATCAACCAATTAATAGCACTACACAAGCACAGAAAATGGCTCAGGCTTTGTGTGATGAATTGGGAGGAGAATTTGTCTATGCAGATGCGAAAGCTGTAGGTAATCCCAAAGTTAGACCGGGGAAAGTGATTGAACTTACAGGTATGGGCGATCGCTATAGTGGGAAATATTATGTGACCGAAACTCGCCATTTCTACACCCAGCGAATTTATACTACAGAGTTCAGCATCCGGGGGCTACGGGCTGGTAATTTATTCACCACTCTCTCTTCACAAACCCGCCTCCAGCCTGGTCAAACCTTTCTAGTGGGAATTGTCACCGATAACAAAGACCCCAAGGGATTGGGGAGAGTGAAAGTCAAATTCCCCACCCTCACAGAAGAACACGCTAGCAACTGGGCGCGAGTTGTAGCTTCGGGCGCAGCGAATCAACGGGGGTTTGACTGTCTACCAGAAGTCAATGATGAAGTGTTAGTTGGTTGTGAACATGGTGATATTCATCGTCCTTATGTACTGGGCGGTGTTTGGAACGGCAAAGACGCGCCACCCGAAGCAGTGGATGATACAGTCGTAGGGGGGAAAGTGCGATTACGGACTGTGAAAACCCGTACAGGACATACCTTGCAGTTTGTCGAAGAAGATAAAGGTAGCAGTAAAGCAGGGGTGCGTGTCGAAACCAAAGGCGGACATAAAATCTATCTCAACGATAGCGATCGCTGTATTGAAATTGAAACCAACGGCGGGCATAAAATTAAAATGGACGATATGGGTAGAGCAAAGATTTCCGTAGAATCCACAGGCGACTTGTCATTAGATGCACCCAGTGGCAACATCGATATTAGCGCAGGGATGAATGTGACTGTTAAAGGTACGCTAATTCGGTTGAATTAAGAAAGGCAGAGGGCATGAGGCCTAGGGTGTATACACAAGTCTGTTGGTCAACAACGCAAGTCCGTTGGTCAACAATACAAGTCCGTTGGTCAACAACACAAGTCTGTTGGTCAACAACACAAGTCCGTTGGTTCACAACGCAAGTCCGTTAGTTCACAACACAAGTCCGTTGGTTCACAACACAAGTCCGTTGGTTCACAACACAAGTCCGTTGGTTCACAACACAAGTCCGTTGGTTCACAACGCAAGTACTTTGGTCAACAACACAAGCGTAGAGTAGGCGCAAAGAAAAATGAGTGGAAGACCAGCAGCAAGAATTACTGACTCTGTGGCGCATCCGTTACCGCCAGTTTTGACGGGAGGCCCTGGTAGCTCTAATGTATTAATTGGCTCTTTACCTGCATGGCGGGGTATACCTGCGGCGGCGGCGCAGGCTTTGCAGGCGGCGAAACAAGTTTCTGATACGGCTATTCAAGTAGCTGAGGCTGCTTCCAAAGCAGCGGCGGGGACACCAGGTGCGCCAGCTGCGATCGCAGCTGAACAAACTACCAAAGCCACAGCAGCCGCTACAATGGGTAGTGCAATTACATCCGCCGCCGTTGGTGCTGATATTCATAATTGCACCACACCCTTACCTCTACCTCCCCACGGCCCTGGTGTTGTGATTGATGGTAGCCAAACAGTATTAATTAATGGACTACCAGCCAGTCGCATGGGTGACACCGTTCTCGAAGCCGTCGGCCCACCTAATAAAATTACCAAAGGTGAAATGACTGTTTTGATTGGGGGCTGATGAAAGAGACGCGGAGAGGGGGAGACGCAAAGACGCGGAGATAGAAAGATGGAGAATGACAATTTTCTAATGTCCTCACTTCCGCACTTCCTCATGTCCCCGCGTCTTAATGTCCCCATGTCTTCCTCATCTCGACCTTTGGCGAATAGGCTTAAATCTGCTGTGCCGATATCTTTGAAAGTATAGATATCACAGCCATATAGCAACGACTGTCTAATTTGCGAGCATTTTGGCTACTTAATGCTTGCCACCTTAGGTTTTGAATTTTGAATTTTGAATTTTGAATTGTTTATGGTTTATGGTCAGCAACGAGACTATTTAGGAACAGGCTGGGCTTTTCCCTTGCGCTTGAGTTTGCAAGGCGGGATACAACTCAGCAGTGAAGCGCAAAAAGTTAAAGAATCTATTTGGATAATTCTTCGGACTGGCGTAGGTGAACGGGTATATCGCCCTAATTTTGGCTCCCGTTTGTCGGAATTGGCATTTGCACCGATGAATAACGACACTCTACTGCGAATTCGGATTTATGTTTTAGAAGCGCTAGAAGTTTGGGAACCACGCATTATTGTCGATCAAGTCATCACCGAACCCGACCCGGTGCGTGGCCGAGTAGACATCAATATTAATTATCGACTTAAAGACAATCCTGATATTCACAACTTTGTTTATCCGTTTTATTTATTGCCTCCTGAATAATAATTCCTAATTTGTCAGATACTCCCTTGTCTCCCCACACTTCCCACACTCCCCACACCCCACCCTCTCTAATTTGGTGTAACTGTGAAATTTGATTTTTTACCGCACTTACCATCTTCCAACTTAGACGATCGCACTTTTGATGATTTAGTCGAAGAGTGTACAATGCGCATCCCGCGCTACTGTCCTGAATGGACAGACCACAACCTCAGCGATCCTGGAATGACGCTAGTTGAGTTATTTGCTTGGTTAACTGACCAGATGTTACTCAGGTTTAACCAAGTACCAAGAAAAAATTATGTAGCTTTTTTAGAATTATTGGGCATTCGCCTCCAACCTCCCGCCCCAGCGCATACAGAATTAACTTTTTATTTAAGTTCTGACTTACCTGAAGCTTATACGATTCCTACAGGTATTGAAGTTTCTACAATCCGCACGGAAACTACACCAGCGATTACCTTTAGTACAGATTCGCCTTTAATTATTGGTAAACCGCGTTTACAGCATTTCCTCACCGCCCAAGCTATTGAAGATATTCCCCAATCTCTGCGCGAACGCCTCTCAAATATCTGGACTCGTCAGCCTAACGGTTACTGGGCTGGTAGCGAACAACCTGTATTTAACGAACAACCGCAAGCTGGAAACTGCTTTTATTTAGTAATTAATTCTGACGATCCTTTAGATGGTAATGTCCTAGAAGTGACTATCCAAGGGGCTGCGGCGACACCTACAGGTATTGACCCCAATCATCCGCCCCGCAAATGGGAAGCTTGGGATGGGGAAAATTGGCAACCTGTGTTACTGAAAGAGTCAGACGACCAAACACGGGGTTTCAGTTTTTACGAAATTAACCAACAGGGAGGAAATCCGGCGCAAGGTGCAGATGTGCGGCTGCATTTACCCCAATCTTGGCCTGTGACGACTTTTACTGCTTACCGAGGACGCTGGCTGCGTTGTAGCTTTACCACCCCAGAAGCAAATCAAGAAGGTTATAGCCGTCCGCCACGCATTACTGGGTTAGCGGTGCGGTCAATTGGTGGAACAGTCAGGGCGAGTCATAGCACCTTGCTGCAAGATGAACGCTTAGGAATTAGTAACGGTACACCAGGACAAACCTTTCAATTACAAGCACCACCCGTTTTAGAACGCCGTGAAACTGAATACATCATCGTTACTCCCCCTGGTGGCTTACCGCAAACTTGGCGTGAGGTGCGAGATTTTGCCGATTCTACACCCCAAGACCGTCACTATATTATTGATTCGCTAACTGGTGTAGTCCAGTTTGGGCCGTTAATTCGGGAACCTGGACAACTCCAACGCCAAACACAAGTGCGATCGCGTATTCAGCAGCCAAGAATAGAAGATACCGTTGTGCAAGTAAGTGATATTGAAAACCAACTTGAACACCAATACGGAGCAGTTCCTCCACGCGGCGCTGAGATTAGAATCCTCGCTTACCGCACAGGAGGCGGCAGAGAAGGTAATGTACAAGTAGGCTCACTCCAGTTTTTAAAGTCCGCTGTACCCTACGTAGCTAGTGTCACAAATTACAAAGCTGCGATTAACGGCGCAGATGCCGAATCTTTGGAACAAGCTGTGATTAAGGCTCCCCGCATCCTGCGTACACGCGATCGCGCTGTGACTGCGGAAGACTTTGAAGTATTAGCGCAGCAAGCTGGTGCAGGTGCGATCGCTCGTGTGCGTTGTTTATCTACTAGTCAGGCGGGTACAGTGAGCTTATTGGTAGTTCCCCAAGCGAATACAGATGCCATTACTCAAGGCGAAGGTATTGCACCGACACAATTTGCCCTCAGCCCCGCACTGCAAGAGCAAGTTTTACAATACTTAGACGAAAGAAAGTTATTAGGAGTACAAGTCAGGCTCTTAGAACCTGATTACGTCGGTGTTTCTGTACAAACAGAAGTTATTCTCGAACCCACTTATGACAACCCCTTAGCGAGAGCAGAAATTCTTCGCAACTTAAGAATAGCTCTGTATAAATATTTAAATCCCCTCACCGGAGGCACTGAAGGTAAAGGTTGGCCTTTTGGGCGACCCGTTTATACTTCAGATATTATCGCCTTAATGCAACAAACCCCAGGCGTGCGTTATTTAGGCCCAGTCCTGCTGTTTCCCATCCGCAAGCAAGGAGAAACCTGGAGAAGACAACCATCACCAGAACAATTAATTGACCCAGGAGTGCAAGGTTTAGTTTGTTCTTGGTTTGACCCCAATCTGCGTTCCGGTCACGACATCCAAATCATTACTCGCTGAGGGAAAACCTTATGGTTCAAAGCCGTTATAGCCCAGCCATCAGCATTCAATTAACCCCAATGCAAATTCCCGAAGCTGTACCTGGGGCAGGTTTAGCATTTGCTGGCCCAGAAGGTATAGATGAAACAGGGCATAGTTTGCTTTTGCATCCGGGACAACCCAGCGAGATGATTGTCCAAGTAAAAAACTTAGAACAACGTCCCTTACAACTAAGTTTAAAAGTAGAAGGTGAATTTCCATCCCAATGGTGCCAAATTGGTACAGAAGGTAGCGAAATTCCGCCCGGTGGACAGATGGATGCAGTGCTATATTTCACTGTTCCCGCCACATTTTTTGAAGACCAAGAAGCAATTTCACCAGCGAAAAAAGACAAATTAACTCTCAACTTTCGCTGTCTAGTACTTGTTAATATCGACCCAGGTACAGAGCAAGAACAAATCCAGCAAAGTGAGACATTTAATTTATATATTCGTCCCTACAGTGCCTACATGGAATTTTTGCCAGTTCTCTATCGAGAAATAGACTTTATTGGTCGTTTCATCAAGATATTTGAACAAGCTTATCAACCTGCAATTGATAGTTTTAACGTCATGTGGGCAAACATCGACCCCTTGACAGCACCAAGGGCAATACTACCCTTTTTAGCCCATTGGGTAGCTTGGCAAGTAGATTCCGTCTGGAATCTCGACCAACAGCGCCGTTTAATTCGCCGTGCAGTAGAAATTTATCGCTGGCGAGGAACTCGGAAAGGATTGCGTCTTTACTTGCACCTTTATACAGGTTTACCTTTAGACGAGGATGTCCCAAACGAAGCTGATAAACATATCAGTATTACAGAACCCTTCGGCCCCAGTTTTATCTTAGGTGATGCCCAAATCGGCAGCGCAGTTTTAGCAGGTGGACAAGCATATCACTTTATAGTCCGCTTGCGTACAACCTCTTCTCATCAGATAAATGAACAATTAGTCAGAAAAATTATTGAACAAGAAAAACCTGCATTTTGTACCTATCAATTGTTAATAGAAAATCAAAATAATTAAAATTATGTGGCAATGCCCACCCTACTACAATATTTCTTTAAATTTTGAATTTTGAATTTTGAATTCGGAGCGAAGCGACGTGACTCATCCATTCCCACCACCAAATATAAAATCCTTTGAACGCCTACAAGCTTCAGATGGACTACTAATAAATGCAGAACGTTGGAGTAAAGCCCATGATTACCACCGACTGCGACAAAACACTCATTATCAATGCTTAAACCAACCTGGAATAGTCTGCGGTTTAGGCGTGAGAGTCATTCCTGCACCCCGCCAAGTAGAAGCTAAATATCGAGATGGACGCTGGGTACAAATTCAACCAGGAATTGCCATTGATGTAGCTGGAAATTTAATTGTAGTGCCCAATGCTTATGACTTTCCCATTGATTTAGAAGTAGCAAGTTCTGAACCAGCTACCATTTACTTAGTAGTCAGTTATGTAGATCCTGATGAATTGCGGCGTGGACAACCAAGAGATATTGTCCAAGAAACATATCGCATTGACCAAAAAAACTCTACCCTAGAAAGTTCAGAAATAGAACTGTGTAGAATACTTTTGCAGCCAGGACAAAATGCCATTAGCCAACCTGCGGATGTTTTCTTTCCTGGTTATCAAAACATTGATTTACGTTACCGCCGTCATGCACAAGCACGTCCACAGACAAATGTTGCGATCGCGCAGGTAAATCATAGCGATTCTGAATGCGCCCGGAATTTTTTCAACCTCTCATATTTGTTGCAATCAATCGAACCTCTATACCCATCTTTACGCGGAATCGATGAGCCAGGACAGGTTTCCTTAAGTGAAAATATTCAAGACTATGACTTACTTTATTTAACAGGTCAGCAGGCACTATCTTTTAACAGTATTGAATTTGAATCGCTACGAAATTATTTAAATTCTGGTGGCATACTTTTAGTTGATGCACCTCAAGATGCTAACCCTCTGATTGAAAGTACACATGCCTTAGCCCAGCAATTAGAAAATCCTTTAAGACCTTTAGAAGAATTACAAAGAAGTCATCCTTTACGAACCAAACCTTTCTTATTTGCTGCTTTGCCAATTATCAATCAACAGTTAATTAAAATGTTAATTGGGGGCGGAATTATTTTAGTAATTGGTGATTTAGCAACTGCTTGGGGATTAGATAGAGAATTGACTTTACCCCGGTTAACTATTAGAACAGCCCAGGAATTAGGGATTAATATTCTGCATTATGCTTGGAAGCGGCGACAGTTTATCGGTTTGCAACAAGAAGATTACTCTGGCAAGTGGTAGGCTAATTCAAATATCATCTCTAATGCCAAGCCCGATAAAATGTAGTATCTTGCCATATCCCCGCAGTAAGCTGCTCAATTGCCGCTAGTTGCTGATTAGTTAAGGGTTGATAAGAAACAGCTGCTTGCACATTCTCTTCTAACTGTTGCACGCTATCAGCCGGAATGATGCAACAATGAACTCCTGACTGAGACAGAGTATATCCTAAAGCTTGCTGTATATTTTGCAAACCACCTGTTTGAAATAACTTTCCATAAGCAGGAACTTTCATAGCAATTACACCTAAGTTTTGTTGCTTTGCTAAAGGTAAAATTGCTGGAATAAATGAGTCTGGATGATGATTTTCTACAGCATTTATTGGAATCAGTGTTGTGTGAAATTGAAAGCGACGTAGTCCTTCCGCTATTACTTTTGTATCGTGATGTCCGGTAATACCTGCAAACCGCACGATTTTTTGCTGCATTGCTTCTTCTAAAGCTTTGATTGCACCTGAAGCACTAAATATAGTATCAAGTTCTTCAAGGAAAGAAACATGATGTAATTGCCATAAATCTAAACGATCTGTATTCAGACGTTTCAGCGAACTTTCTAGTTCTCGCCATGCTCCGTCTCTATCTCTTTTATCTGTTTTACTTGCTAAGAAAATCTTGTCACGATGCTTTGGTAGTACTTTCCCTAAATGAAGTTCACTTGCTCCATAACTTCGAGCAGTATCAAAGTAACGAATACCGAGTGCGATCGCTCTTTCAATAATCGCCACAGCTTCTCGTTCTTGATCTGGCTTGTCTATTGGCGTATTTGTACCTGCACCTCCCAATCCCAGAATCGGAACTTTTATTCCTGTGCGTCCTAAAATCCGTTCTGGCATTGTTGCTGATGGTGTTCCCGAAGTATTAGTTGTTAACGCATCAGCACTAACAATGCTGCTAGCTACAGCAACACTCGTAAGCAAGAAATTCCGCCGTGTTTTTCTTACTTTCATTGCTTAATTAATACCCCAAATAGGACAAATCGTAAAAATGCTATTGACAAAGGCTTAATACTAATTCTCTGTTTAGTGCATCTATCTTCATGTATAAATGGTATAAGTATCACTCACTACCAATACAGCCGAAAGTAAATATTTGAGTGGGGACAAAAAGCTTTTAAAACTTTCGCATATTCCTACTAACTGGGTCAAAACCTATAGGAAATTTGGTACTTTCATCGTAGTAAGCTCCACTTAAATCAGCTCCATACATCTTGGCATAATTCAGCTTGGCTCCCCGGAGATTCGCTTCATTCAGCTTCACACCACTTAAATTTGCTCTGGTTAAGTTTGCTTTTGCCAGGTTAGTTCTACTCAAGTCCGATCCCCATAGTTTAGCTTTAGCTAAGTTAGCTCCACTCAAGTCTGCTCCCCAGAAATTGACTCCAGGTAAATCGGCTCCAATTAACTTGGCTTTAATTAAATTGGCGGCGGGAAAATATCTCTCTCCTCCAGCATAACGTCGGATCAATTCTTCTGCGTCCATGCTTCTTTCACCTTATTTAGTAAACAAGAAGTAATCTCTTCCCATTCCTGGTTGAGTCCTCCAGAAAACTCTGGCTGATTGCTGCGTCGATACCAGTAACGAGCATTGCTCAAATCGCCTTCTTTGCGGTGTAAATAGGCATGAACCCAAGCACTGTCTGCATCGCTGGCATTTTGCACTATTTCATGAGCTTTGCCCCAATTACCTTTTCTCTCATAAAACAGAGCTTGTAGAGCTTTTGGTACTATCTCCGGACATAAGCTCTGTTTTTCGATTAACTGCTGAAATTCGGCTAAAGTCACCATTGCTACTCAAACAGTATCAACTCTCTATCTTAAAGATACTGCGTGTTTTGGCGGTGAGTGATTTAATGGGGCATTGCCCAATAATATTAAACCGCCAAAAACCTTTGAATCACATCCTGACTAAGTTCATCGGTTGAACCAGAGGCAACAATAGCGCCTTTTTGCATGGCGTAATAATAATCAGCTTGTCGGACAAAGTGTAAGTGTTGTTCTACCAGTAAAACAGAAATGCCTGTAGTTTCAATAATGCGGCGAACGGCTGCTTCAATTTCGAGGATGATTGAGGGTTGAATACCTTCGGTAGGTTCATCCAAGACGAGTAATTGCGGCTGTCCCATTAAAGCACGCGCGATCGCTAATTGTTGTTGCTGGCCGCCACTTAAATCACCACCCATCCGCGATAACATGGTTTTCAACACCGGAAATAAGCTAAAAATTTCTTCTGGAATTTCAGCTTTTTTAACCTGTTTCTGCCTAGCTTCTAATCCCAATAGCAGATTTTCTTTAACTGTCAAACGGGGAATAATTTCTCGTCCTTGGGGAACATAACCAATTCCCATTTTTGCCCTTTGGTCTGGTGATTTGGAGTTAATTAAATTCCCAGCTAAGTTAATTGTGCCACTGCGCGGTTTAAGTAACCCCATAATAGTTTTAAGTAGGGTTGTTTTACCTACACCATTGCGTCCAATTAGGCAAATCATTTGCCCTGCTGGTACAGTTAAATCTACATTGCGGAGAATGTGGCTTTCGCCGTAGTAAACGTTAAGGTTAGAGATTTTTAGCATAAAATAATTTTCTACTATTAGTTATCACGGATTTTACGGATTACGGGATGTCACTGATTTTTTTGGATCGTATTGAAAGATAAAATCGCTGTAATCTTTAAATCTGTTTAATTCGTGATTGAGTGTGTTGTATGGAGGGTTTGAAGTATGCTGATATTACTCAGAAAATTATCGGGGCTAGTTTTGAGGTTCATAAGTTTTTGGGTAATGGGTTTCAGGAAGTAATTTATCAAAGGGCTTTGGCTCACGAAATGAGCCAAGTAGGATTACAGTTTGTGCGTGAAATTGAACAGAGTATTTTTTATAAGGATTTGGATAAACCGATTGGGACTCGCAGGGCTGATTTTGTTGTTGAGAGGAAGGTATTGGTTGAGTTAAAGGCTGTTATTAATCTTGAAGATGTGCATTTAGCTCAAGCTTTGAATTATTTGAAAGCATATAAGTTGGAGGTTGGTTTGTTAATTAATTTTGGAAGTAAAAGTATGACTTTTAAGCGGTTGGTTAGATGAGCGAAAAATGTCTCACGGATTAGATGGATTACGGGATAACACAGATTATGGAATGGTGTTGTAATCTTAAAATCTGCGTAATCTTAAAATCCGTCAAAATCCGCGATCCAGACATTTGTTTATCATCTTCTCAGTCCCCAGTCCCCAATTCATACTTCCTGTTTTCCTAAATATACTTCAATCACGCGAGAATCATTTTGCACTTCTTCAAAATTGCCTTCACACAGTACCGTACCTTCATGTAAAACTGTGACTTTTTTGGCAATTTGACGTACAAATTCCATGTCATGTTCAATCACTAAAATTGAATGACTCTGCGCTAAGGTTAAAAGTAGTTCGCCGATGTTATATGTTTCTTCATCGGTTAAACCTGCGACTGGTTCATCTACAAGTAATAAGTCTGGTGACTGTCCTACTAACATTCCAATTTCTAAACGTTGCTTTTCGCCGTGGGATAATAAGGCAGCTGGGATGTCTGCTTTAGAAGTTAAACCGATGGTTTCTAATAGCCCTGTAATACTCTTCTGTTCAGTGGTATGAGAACGCCCAAACAATGTCGAAAAAACATTCTTATTACGGTTGCTGGTAATTTCTAAATTTTCTCTTGGTGTTAAGTTGAGATAAACTCTAGGTGTTTGAAATTTGCGCCCAATTCCTCGCCGTGCAATTTGATGTTCAGGTATAGAACGTAAGTTTTTACCTTTAAATAAAACTCTTCCTACTGTTGGTTGTACTTTACCTGTAATCACATCAAGAAATGTGGTTTTACCAGCACCGTTAGGGCCAATCACTACTCGCAATTCTCCCACATCCATACTAAAATTTAGCTGGTTGAGTGCTTTAAAACCATCAAAACTGACAGTGACGTTTTCAGTTTCCAAGATTTTGGCGTTCATGTTGCACTTCCGGATCTTCTTCCAAGCTGGGATATGTAGAAATTTCTTGAGGACGTTTGAAAATAGCAATGTTTTGACTACGCAACCATCCTACTAGTCCGTCAGGAAGGACGGTGACGACAATTAAAAAGAGTGCGCCTTGGAAAAATAGCCAAATTTCCGAAAATTGCTCGCTTAAAATAGCACGAGCATAATTAACTAATAAAGTTCCCACAATTGCGCCGATTAATGTCGCACGGCCTCCTACGGCTACCCAAATCACCATTTCAATGGAAAAAGCAATATCCATTGCTCTGGGTGAGACGGAACCACTTTGCAGGGTGTAAAATGCTCCTGCTATGCCTGCGATCGCACCGGAAACTGCAAACACTAATGTTTTAAAATCTGTAGGGTCATAACCAGAAAATCTTACCCGGCTTTCATCATCTCGAATCGCTATTAAAAGTCGTCCAAAACGTCCACTTGTTAACCAGCGACAAATCCCATAGGTAGCGGCGAGAAACAATACTGTGAGTGTGTAGAAAATAAATTTTGTTTGCGGCGAACTGACAGTTGCACCAAACAATGTTGTGAAATCTATCAGTCCATTTGTCCCATTAAAAAATTGTTGTTGACCGTTAAAAAAGTTGAAAAATACGATAATTGCGGCTTGAGTCAAAATTGAAAAGTAAACTCCCTTAATGCGATTGCGGAATACTAAATATCCCAGCAATCCCGCCAGCAACCCAGGAATGATGACTACAGCCGCTACTGCTACGGGGAAAGAATAAAAAGGTCGCCAAAACCAGGGAAGTTCGGTGACACCATACAGTCCCATGAAATCAGGTAACTCACCTTGTGGGACTTGCAGTTTTAGGTACATTGCGATCGCATATCCACCCAGACCAAAGAAAATACCATGTCCCAAACTGAGTAAGCCAGTATAACCCCAAATCAAATCAATACCTAAAGCCACAATCGCCAGTGACAAAAATCGCCCCAATAAATTCAAGCGAAACTCTGACAGCACCACTGGCATTATTACAATCAGGATGAGTGCGATCGCCACCACCACCCCAGCCTCAATTAAGATTAATCTTCGCCTCTTTTGCTTCATCCTCTGCGCCTCTGCGTGATATTAAACATCAACAGTCCGGCCTTTCTGCGGAAACATCCCCGCAGGCTTCCACTGTAAAAACACAATAATCAGTAGAAATACCATCACCTTGGCCATACTTGTTGTTGCAAAAAACGTCAAAAAGTCCGCTAAAGGCTTCACAGGAGACAACAACAAAGCTATAGTTCCAGAACCAATTAAAAAGTTCGCTGTACCAATTCCTAAAGCAGCGACAATAGTACCCGCTAAATTACCCACACCACCGACAACCACAACCATAAATGTGTCGATAATGTAATTTTGCCCGGTATTAGGCCCCACAGAACCTAATAAACTAATTGCACACCCAGCCACACCAGCTAAACCAGAACCCAAAGCAAATGCGATCGCATCAACTTTTTGAGTGGGGATACCTAAACAAGCACTCATACTGCGGTTTTGGGTAACAGCCCTAATTTTTAATCCCCAGTTAGAACGCTGTAAGAAGAGATAAATTCCCCCTACACAAATTGCTGTCAAAGCAATAATAAATAACCTGGCAAATGGTAATTGCACCCCGCCTAAAGATATACCAGTTTGTAACCAACTAGGTGCGGTTACATCAAGATTTTGTGCGCCAAACCAAGGTTTAGTGGCCGCTAGCTGATAAGTTTGACTCAATAAATTGCTGGTGGTAATCGTTATGCCCAAAGATAGCAAGAAAATCGCTCCTACAACCCAGTTACGAATTCTCTCTAAATTTGTGCGGGAATTTAAAAACCATAAACCACCAAAAAACAACAAACAAAACAATATCAAGCCAATAAATAATACCCAATTCACACTCCGCACAAACTGCTGAAAAATCAAACTGACTCCCCAAGTTGCTAGCAGAGTTTCTAGTGGTCGGCCATAGAGGTAACGAATCACACCTCTTTCTAGAATTAAACCAATCAATGCCGTGAAAATGAAAGCAACGATTAAAGCCAAAAATATATAAATTTCAAACCAAAATCCGCCTAATTGTTTACAGCCATTCTGTACAACAAATGTTGTATAAGCTCCAAACATCATCAATTCGCCATGCGCCATATTAATCACACCCATTAAGCCAAAGATAATGGCTAATCCCAAGGCAGCAATTAATAACACAGAACCGATGCTTGTACCATTAAATACAGCATCTAAAAAACCAGTTAACACGTATTTTTCTCCGAAGCTACTAACAGAATAATTCGTAATTGGTAATTAATTACGAATTACCCTTCGGGTTCGGGAGTTTGCCATCGACGCAAAGCGCCAAGACGGCAACTCCCTCACGAATTGCGAATTATCTTTGCTTAAGCTTTTTTGTACTTACCACCCTTAGCTGGATCTGACCAATCACAAGCAAATCCCTTAGTCTCTTTCACAAATTGATTCCAAGGAACTGGGTCAACTGGTGCAGGTGTAGCATAGACAATATTAAACAAACCATCATCTCTAACTTGACCAATCCGCACTACTTTGGATATGTGATGATTAGCATTTACTGTCACTTTGCCTTCTGGTGCATCGATGGTTTGACCATAAGCCGCAGCACGCACTTTAGCTAAGTCAGGACTACCTGCTTTTTCTGCTGCTTGCTTCCACAAATAAACGGCGATATATGCAGCTTCCATTGGGTCATTTGTTACCCGGTCAGCACCATATTCTTTTTTAAAAGCTTCGACAAATTTCTTATTAGCAGGAGTGTCTACTGTTTGGAAGTAATTCCAAGCAGCGTAGTGACCTTTTAGATATTCAACACCAATTGCCTTAACTTCTTCTTCGGCAATACTTACCGACATAGAAGGATATTTGTCTGGTGTTAATCCAGCACCTTTCAATTGTTTGAAGAATGCTACATTGCTATCACCATTCAATGTGTTATAAATTACCCCACCGTTGGGCAAATTTTGCTTAATTTTTGTGATGATTGGTGTAACTTCTGTATTACCCAAGGGTAAGTAATCTTCACCAACTGTTTTTCCACCTAGAGCTTCTAATTGGGCTTTTATAATCGTGTTAGCAGTCCGAGGGAAAACGTAGTCCGAGCCTACTAAAAAGAATTCTTTGCCTTTATTTTTTAACAACCAATCAACAGAAGGTTCAATTTGTTGATTTGGTGCTGCACCTGTGTAAAAAATGTTTTTAGAACACTCTTGACCTTCATACTGCACGGGATACCACAGCATGTGGTCTTTACTTTCAAAGACTGGTTTAACATTTTTGCGGCTAGCTGAAGTCCAACAGCCAAAAACTACAGCTACTTTATCTTGATCGATCAACTTGGTGGCTTTTTCTCTAAAGGTATCCCAGTTAGAAGCACCATCTTCGACAATTGCTTCAATTTGTTTACCTAAAACACCACCAGCGGCGTTAATTTCTTTGATAGCTAATTTCTCAGCATCGACGACACTTTTTTCACTAATAGCCATTGTGCCACTGAGGGAGTGCAGAATACCTATTTTGATTTTGTCACCAGTAGCAGCAGCCACAGGAGCAGCAGTCGGGGTGTTCGTCGTAGTGCTGGGAGAATTATTGACGCAAGCCTTTAGAAAGATGCTACTACCAATAGTTGCAGAGCTGTAAATCAAAAACCTACGTCGGTTAAGTCTACTCATATAGTTGTTAATTTTCCTCCAATGAATCAGCTAGCTGCTAGAAAGTTCGCTAGATCGAGCTTTAAACTGTGATATTAGTTTGATATTTAACCATTAAATTGTTATCTTTGATACTAAATTTTAGGTTACTCAATAAAAACAACTATTGATTAAGTAAAATTTCGAGGAGCTAGAGTATCAAAGTTATTAGTTCATTCAATAACACTGGTTTAAAAGTAATTTTAGTTAAGAAAGTTAACCGCGATCGTGAAAAAGAGAATAAAGTATGGTTCAAGTCAAGATTTACGGAATACGGGATTATCTTAACCCCATCAAACAGCAGCTTTCGGATGTAATTCATACTTGTATGATGGAAGCATTACAGTATCCCGCAAATAAGCGGGCACATCGCTTTTTTCCGTTAGATAAGTCAGATTTTTACTACCCATCTGGGCGTACTGACCGTTATACCATCATCGAGTTCAGTATGATTGAAGGGCGGAGTGTAGCAGCAAAAAAACAATTGATCCGGCTGTTGTTTGAGCGATCGCTCTCAGTAGGTATCACTTCCCAAGATTTAGAGATTACAATCTTCGAGAATCCCAAGCATAATTGGGGTTTTCGTGGGCTACCGGGGGATGAACATGAACTCGATTATAAAATTGAGGTTTAGCAAAATTGCGTAGACGCAAAGCGGCTTGTCGCTAGACATCGCCTCTGTCGGTTAAGAGGCTGTTGCATCTGGAAGCAGCCAAAATTATCCAGGCTATGCTTCCAGATGTTTAGCGTAAAGCCTTTGTGACAATTTGGGCTTTATTTGCAGTTACGACACTACATCGATCTAGATTCTGCCTTCTGCTTTTGGCTTTTTCAAAGGCACAATTTCAAACTCAAAAGCAGCAATCAGGCGGTCATCAATATAGACCTGTATCTTATGCTTACCATCTGGGTCGCCAGGTGCGATCGTCCAGAAATTTTTAATCACCCCATCAGTAGTATTTTGTGTGCGCTTTGTCACGGCTTCTTTGCCATCTGGGGAGATTGCCAGGTCTTGTCCACCATCTACACCCCAAGTTTCTGGACGTTTTGGTAATCGTAGAACTTCTCTCCAAGTCACTGCACCCTTGTAATTTTTTAGTTGAATTTGCCAACCGTATTTGTTTCCTTCTTGAAGTGGCACTCTAAAAGTGGGGATAAAAGTTTCTTTACCTTGGGAATCCTTTCGCTGTACCCCAAAATCTGCTTTATTGACAATAATTGGTTGAGCATCGCTTTGTGGAGAAGCTGCTACAGCTTTGATTGGTTCAGCAGCTATGACACCAGTTATTAACCAAGAAGAAGTTAGTACAACAGTAACAGCCCAAATTCTCATCAACATATTTTTTGGTTGGATCTTTTGCTAATTATTTCAAGTCTTCTGACCTATGTTCCGGGTTGAAGCTGCTGACAATTAGGCAAAAAATTTAATAGTTAAATTTTAAACACGAGATAGACAAAGTAAAAAAAAGTCTCTCGTATAAGAAAGTCAATTTGACTACGGAAAGTACTATAGCGAGTGGTAGGTGTGGGTGATGGATATGCATCCATTCCTAAATTTCTTGCCATCATTACAGCCCGTTTCATGTGTAATGGATCGCTAACAATGAGAAACTTATTTATTTGGGAAGTAAATGCTACTGAACGAGCATTTTTGAGATTTTGGTAAGTAGTTCGCGATTCCGTTTCAGTGAGAATATCATTTAATTTTACTTTGCGTGCTAAAGCATAGCGTTTTCCAACTACAGCTTCAGCAGGTTCATTACTTTCGCCAACTCCGCCAGTAAAAATTATCTTATTAACATCCTGATTTTTATACAAATTAATAGCATGATTAATTCGTTCTCTAAAAACCGGAGATGGTTCTTTTCCCCAAACTGCTGCACCTAAAACAATTGCTGCTTCTGCCTGATTATGATTAATTTTATTACCATACACATAAATACTGATAGCTGTAGATGTTATTGCTAGCAATAGGGCAGATACCAAAGCTAGTAAAATTAGCATCAGCGATCGCTTTGTTAATTTTGGCATTTGTTATTCTCCCCCTCATCTTCCTTCTCTCAAGCTTCTACCAAAGTCCAGAAGTAGCCATCGGGTGCAATGAAGGAGAAACTCATTTCGCCAAATTCATTGGTGACTAAGTTAGTTATATTTTGTGCTGAACTTTGTCTAATGCGATCGCAATATGTTTCAATTCCTCGCACGCGGTAGGTATATAACGACATTCCTAAGCTACCTGGTTGTGCGGCTTCAAACCGCGACTCTAAATTTATCGCATCTGGAAATCGCACAATATAAAGTCTGCCACTACGCGCCGCCGTGAAGTCAGACACAGAAGAACGTGGGTCATCAAAAGCGGTAACAATAAATTTTTCACCAGGGTTGAGGTCAAAAAGATCCCGACCTGCTAATGAAGATTCATAGCTAGTCTCGACATCATCACGCACCCGCAGCAAGCCTAAAACGTCTTCGTAAAATTTCAGAATTTCCTTGCTGTCATCCTGAACAATTAACCCCATGTGGGTAAACTGACTAGTCTTGAATGCAGCATTTTGGTTGATTTGCCCATAATGTGGCAGTGTATAACCAAAGCGTTGAAATAAAACTTGTCTAGCTAAGGGTTGCAATAACAACATTTCTCGCACCCCAACCGCCGGATCGATAAAAGGTCGGCTTTTTCTTTCTTTGTTGTAGATAATTTCCCAGTAAGGATTGGTGTACCTAATATCCCAACCTGCGGCTTTTGCTTCTTCTGCATGATTTAAAATAGTTAACGCATCAGCAGTTAAAGCAGTCGCCCAACGATTTCCCTTTATTTTCATCGACCCTGTTCCTAATCCCTGATTTGTGGGATTTTGCCA
The DNA here is from genome assembly GCA_034530615.2 of Aulosira sp. ZfuVER01. Taxonomy (GTDB): domain Bacteria; phylum Cyanobacteriota; class Cyanobacteriia; order Cyanobacteriales; family Nostocaceae; genus Aulosira. The sequence continues at coordinate 235,148 of JAVRCV020000049.1, read as the reverse complement.
AATCATCAACCGAATTAATCCATGATCGGCATTTTGATGGTAAAGGCGGATCGAGCGTAAAGGTGAATTTACTTTATATAATTGATTTGCTACATCTGCGGATAGTTCACCCGTTTCACCAATGCGATAACCAAATTGCTCCCAATATTGAATTGCAGAAATTGGCTCTGTAATTCCAATGCATACTTCGTAAATACCTTCAATTGTCGTTTGTTGCACCTGAGTCATATTTAAGTGCTGAGTATAGGGTGGAGAAGTGTTAAGTAAGTAGACGAGAAAAATTCAATGTATGGAAAGAAATATAAATTATCGGTAGGGTGTGTTATGCCATAGGCTAACGCACCTTTAAAGGTTAATGGTGTGTCGGTGCGTTGCGCTGCGCGACAACACACTCTACATTTAAATTCCTTAACATAGTTGGAAATATTAGCACCGACTTACTTGTATCAATTTTATGTGAGGCTGCACATTAAGACTCTCAGGCTGAAAGCCTTGTCATTATGAACCTTTTGGTATCATAGTATCGTTAGTATTTTAGTAAAATAAGATAAATCTCTAAAGTTTGATAGAAATAATTATGGGATGAGTTTTGCCCTCACCCCATAAGAAAATGAAGAATCCGTTACTCAATTTTCAGAACCGATGTGGATGCGGTTCTCGACTTCTGCAAATTTTTCTTCTGCCTGTGTTTCGCTAGACATTAGAGAAACAATAATCCCCACAATAAATGATAGGGGAATAGTGACCAAACCAGGATTTTTTAATGGGAAAAGTGCATCCGGATGATTGAGGATTGTTACCTGGATTGTAGGGGAGCAATAAATCAATATCAAAGAGGCGAAGGTTCCGACTAACATACTCGCTACAGCACCATTGGTGGTGAAGCGTCGCCACAGCATCGATAGCAGTAAAGCAGGGAAATTGGCACTAGCTGCGATCGCAAATGCTAAACCTACCATGTAGGCTACGTTTTGTCCTTTGAATAAGATACCCAGGATAATCGCCAATGCACCTAAAAGCATTGTCGCACCACGAGCTACTTTCAGTTGTTCTGATTCATTGGCATGACCTCCTCGCACCACATTCACCCATAAATCATGAGATAATGCCGCTGCACCAGAAAGTGTTAAACCTGCAACTACCGCTAAAATCGTGGCGAAGGATACAGCCGCAATAAAGCCTAAGAAAGCATCTCCACCGAGAAATTCGGCTAACATTGGTGCAGCCATGTTACCACCAGTGCCAATTTGCTTGATGGCATCTTGACCAACTAGTACCATTGCTCCAAAGCCAAGAATAAAGGTGAGAAGATAGAAAAAGCCAATAAAAGCTGTGGCATAAGTTACTGAAACTCTGGCTGCTTTGGCATCTGGTACTGTGTAGAAACGCATCAAAATATGAGGTAATCCCGCAGTACCAAACATCAACGACATCCCCAAGGAAATTGCATCCCAGGGATCGGAAACTTGCTTACCAGGTGCTAATACACCAGAATATTTATCAGCAGCGGCGGCGAAGAGATTGAGGGGATTAAAACCAAATTTTGCCAATACCAAAATAGATAACAAAATAGTTCCGCCTAACAGCAAAACTGCTTTGATAATTTGTACCCAGGTAGTAGCAATCATCCCGCCAAAAATCACGTAAGCCATCATTACGCCGCCAACGATGACTACGGCTAATTCATAATCAAAACCAAACAATAGTTTGACAAGTTCGCCCGCACCTACCATTTGGGCAATTAAATAAAAGCTGATGACTGCTAATGTACCAATGGCGGCGGCGATGCGTACAGGTTTTTGCTGCAAGCGATAAGCTACCACATCTGCAAAAGTATATTTGCCTAAATTCCGCAGTGGTTCGGCAATGAGAAACATGACGATAGGCCAGCCTACTAAAAAGCCGATGGAATAAATTAAACCGTCAAAACCATTGAGTGCAACCAGTCCAGCAATCCCTAAAAAGCTAGCTGCACTCATAAAGTCTCCTGCTAAAGCTAGCCCATTTTGGAAACCGCTGATCTTACCCCCAGCTGTGTAAAAGTGGGATGTGCTTTTAGTCATCTTGGCAGCCCAGAAGGTAATACCTAGAGAACTTGCCACAAACAGGAAGAAAAAGGCGATCGCCAACGGATTGAAACGTCCAAGGCTGCTAACATCAGCTACAGCCAGTTGCGGAATATACCAGAGACTATTTACGATCATATTTTGGTTACAATTTTGAATTTTTGATACAGGTATAGCTATTCACTTGCGTGTTAGATTACTGATGCGGTTGTCATATTTGTTATTTGCCCAGCGCACATAGAGAAAAATTAATACCCATGCTGAGACAATTACCAGCGCCCCCAGCAAAATACCCAGACTCAGCCCAGGAAGAATTAAAGACCCTAATAAAGGCTTATTGAAGGCAATCAGCAGAATAAAGCCAAAATAAATCACCATCATGGCCCCACTTAGCATTAGAGATACCCGCCAGCGTGCAGCAGCGATGGACTGGAGAGCTTGTTTGCGATCGTCCATGTCTTCCTTTACATTGAGAAAATAAGCTCAGATTCTCTCATTGAAATTGCTGACTATACAATTTCTTAAAATTATTCTTAAAATTACTGCGTAGAGGTGAAGCGCCTTGTCTTAAGCAGTCCATTTGTGGGGTTCATTTTCACGATGAAACAAAGTGAGGGGATAATTTGACTTTTCGTGTTGTATTTTAAGAATGAAACATTAGTTATTAATGACAAGTAATAAACTAATGTCAAGCTATGGTTGCATTGCTTTTGAAGCTGCTACTAGTTTATCAGGCGTTGCATCATGGGTTGCCATTGCAGATCTCCTAATGCGGTTGATAGATAAGGTACAGTTAGCAAACGAATCGCTGGGCGAAAATCCCTACATATTTTAAAGACTTACCTGCTTTTAAAGCATCTGCGGCACTTGGCAATTGAAAACATAATATTTTAGTGCGGCAAGCTTAAAATATTGGGTAGAGAGGTTAAGGACGAGAGCCGAATGAACCCCAGCAAGTACATCGTCAATCTCACACAAGCAGAACGCGATCGCCAAATATTAGTCGAAACGGTAAAGCACCCGCCAAAAAGATCCTCCACGCCAGGATAGTTGATCAACAAGTACTCATCCATAGAGAAACTCAACCTATTCATAACGAACAAGTTGAGGTTGTTTATCAATGAGTACTCATCCATAGAGAACGCGATCGCATTTGTGACCAACCAGATCGGGTTGTTTATTAACGAGACCTCATCTATAGAGAACGCGATCGCATTCACAACGAACGGGTTGAGGTTGTTTATCAACGAGTACTCATTCATTGAGAACCTCATCTAATTTGTGGCAAACAAGATCTATCTGGTCTTATGTTGTTGATTGTCACACGAAATTTGAAGTTAAAGGTGCGTTACTTTCGATGCCCAGAACACCCAGATCTCTGATTTATCTAAGAAGTCGGGTATCTAATTAATGTCGCGCAATGCTGCTACGAGTTTATCAATATGCGTTGCTTGATGCGTCGCCATTGCAGATATGCGAATGCGGCTTGTGGGGACGGTTGGCGGACGAATCGCTGGGGCAAAAATCCCCGATTCTTTTAAATACTTACCTGCTTCTAATGCTGCTGCGGCACTTGGCAATTGAAAACATAATATAGGTGATTCTGAAGGCAGTAATTTTAATTCAATTACCTGCTCTTGCATTAACTTTTTTAAATAATCTACATTCGCCCATAATTGCTGACGGCGCTGCGGTTCTTGTTGTACTATCTCAATCGCGGCTAAGGCTGCGGCTGTGTCTGCGGGTGAAAGTCCTGTGGTGTAAATCCAAGTCGGTGCGCGATTGCGTAAAAAGTCAATTAAGGTAGCACTGCCAGCAACGTATCCGCCTAAACTACCTAAAGCTTTACTCAATGTGCCAATTTGAATTAATTGCTTTCCCGTACAGCCAAAATGTTCGACGCACCCTGCGCCAGTTTTACCCAGTACTCCAGTGGCGTGAGCTTCATCAACTAGCAGCATACAGCTAAATTCTTCCGCTACATCTAACAGTGTGGGTAAAGGACATAAATCACCATCCATACTAAAGACGCTATCGGTGAGGATTAAACAGCGTCGGTAATTTTGTCTTTGTTCTATTAAGTGATTTTTTAAAGCCGTAACATCACAGTGCGGATATTCAATTACTGCTGCACCACTGAGTATTGCTCCATTCTTCAGGCTGGAATGATTGTACTGGTCAGAGAGGATTAAATCGCGCTTACCTACCAAAGCTGCGATCGCACCTAAATTCGCCAAATATCCTGAACTAAATACTAATGCATCTTCTGTTTGCTTTAAAGATGCGATCGCTCTTTCTAAGTTTTTATGTAATTCCCGATGTCCACTAAGTAATCGAGAACCTGTGCTTCCTGTGCCAAATTCTTGAGTAGCTGCAACCCCGGCTGTAATTAGTCTTCGATCCCCTGCCAAGCCTAAATAGTCATTGCTGGCAAAATTAATTACCTCCCGCCCTTCCATCAACACAGTAGCACCGGAGCGACCGTGGATTGGTTGTACTGAGCGATACCAATCCGCCCGATGAATAGTTGCCAAAGACTGCTCTAGCCAAGCATAAGGATCTATAGGCATTTTAAGTTAGGAGGACAAGGGAGACAAATTACCAATGACAAATGACAAATGACCATTGACTACTGACCAATTTGTTCGCTACTGCTAAGATGAGCGATCGCTTGTTTAATCCAATCTTCTACATAGGCGTCTTTTGGGAGTCCAATATCTTCACTGACTACGTGTAAGGCGTGGCTGACTTCGTGAGCAGTGTAGCCCAAGGCAAACAGAGTCATTTGCACTTCTTCGAGAATCCCTGGTGCGGGCCCGCCTGTGGCGACGAAGAATCCTGCTGATTTGCGCCACTCGATCAATTTGCTTTTCAGTTCCAAACAGATGCGTTCTGCGGTTTTCTTACCAACACCTGGAGCTTGAATCAGAATTTGGATGTTAGCAGCAATAATTGCTTGGACTAAATCTGGTAGTTCCAACGTGTCTAACAGAGTAATCGCTAAAGCCGCACCAATCCCGCTAACAGTTAGCAGGTGACGAAATAAGTCCCGTTCGGCGGGAGAAGCAAAGCCATACAATAAGGGCACTTCTTCGCGGATTTGGTAGTGGGTAAAGATTTGCACCACTCCTCCCGACTCTGGCAAATGCTTTGCTAGCCGTTGCGGAATTTGCAAATCATACCCCATGTTATTGACCTCAAGAGTCAAAATCACGCGATTACTGCTAATTGTTTGAACACCAGCAACGATACCTTTTAGATAACTAATCATTCTAAGAATCCAAAATATTTCAGTCCTTCCAGAATGCCACCTGCACAAAAATCTTGTGCTAGGTAACGGTGGTCAGCGGGATAGTCATTATGCCACTGGATTAACTCAGGGCGTGCATTCCCGACTACGATCCCCCGTGCGTTGCCTACAGCAAATAAAGCAATATCATTACCTGAATCACCACAGACAACTGTTTGTTCGGCTGCAAATTTCCACTTTTGACGCAAAAATTGCATTGCCTGACCTTTATCGCTGGTAAGGGGGACAATGTCAAGGTCAATTCCGCTGCTGTAGATTAACTTTTTCTTTAAATTAGATTTTTGTAACTCTAACTCAAGTTGCGATAAAATGCCAGGTGCTACAGCTTGTTCGAGAAAAAAACTTACTTTGAAGGGGCGCTGTTCTGACTCTGGTTGCAAAACTAACTCAGGGTATTTTTCAGTTATTGATAGTATAAGTTCGCGATCCCATCCGGGAGAGAGTATTTCTGACCAACTTGAATCTGGTGTATCGCTACCATCCAGATAGATTTCCGTACCTACAGAAAGGACGAGCGCATCTGGTTGCAAGAGATTTTTTTCTATTTGCAGTTCGCGGTACAGTAGAGGCGATCGCCCAGTAGCATAGACAATTTTTGTACCGTATTCTTGGCGATGTTGCTGTAGGCGATCGTTTAATTCTACAAGTGCATTGTCATTGCCTACCAGAGTATTATCTAAATCAGTTACAAATAGAAAACTAGTCACAGCAACTCCTTTTGTCAGATTTACCATCAAAGAGTGTATGCTGTTTTTGTACTTAATCTCATCATCCAAGCGATAGCATTTCGCTTGTTGATAGCATTCTAACAATAGAATTTGGTCTACCCCTAACGTGAATTCTCAGCATTCACTTAATTAATACAAGTTAAATGTGAAACACCTGAATCATTTATTAATCGCCCCAAAGAAAGGCTAGAGTGCGCCAAACACCCAAGAAATGGATCGGTAGCTACACCATCGGTCTGATTGTTTTTAGCCAAAATGTAATGTGGTGGTGCAAAATCCTGCACTGTTACTCGGCTTAATTCAGAGGTTAACTATGTTTCCTTTCTGGGGCAATTACTGTTATGGTGGCGAAACTATTTCGCGCAAATCTCGTTTACAGCATAAACTAAAATTCCTCACTTGGATGCGAGATGATTTGGAGTCCAAGCTGGCTGGTATTAATGCAGCAATTGATACCATTCGGCAACAGATAGAAAGAGAAGATACAGCTGTTTAGAATGCTCATGATGAATTAAATCTGGAAAATGGTTGGGTATCATGCTTTGACCCAACCTACACTAATCAGCATCAGCGATCGCATCCGATATCGATAATCTTTCAATTTGGGGTTTCTTCGCGTTCAAACTGCATTTTTCGGTATAAATTAGCGTAGGCGTAGCTCGTCGTAGACATCGCTATTTTTATATCCACTGATTCAAGTGGCAGTATATCGTTTTCACGAAAATCACGATCCAGATATATTTTTCGTAGGGGGTTTAGCATTGCTAAACCCCCCATCACGTATTTGTATCACTCTTAAAGTGGAATAGTATCAGAGCGAGTTCATGCAATTGCTACTCTACCCTAGCCTGCGGCAACGGCTACGCCGAACGGGAACCCTATTCTCCTGGCAGGGCTGTTTCATCCCCTAAAAGGCTTGAAAATGCAAAGGTTCAGGAGATAAAAAACGAGCTTGGTATTTAATCTTAGGCATCAAGATGGTCAACAATTTATGACTTTTGCCCTGATATTTATTGCCAATCATATTGACAAAATACATACCATTACGAATGAAACGGCCCTGCTATTCTCCTGGGGAGACGCTAACGCGAACGATTCGCGTAGCTTGCTTCTCAGTAGGAATACGTCGTTCCTCCTGGCAATGACAGTTATTTTTTTATAGCAAAATAAAAACTAGGATGCACCCGTCTCAACAACTCTACAGGAGAGATGCGATCGCATTACCTCATAATTGAGAATTTCCCATTTCTCACAGCGCACTGAAGCAATGACGGCAATGTTATTGGCGATCGCAACTTTTGCCCCAAAGAAGACACAATATTTAAGTTGGTATGGTTGCAATGTTTGTTGCGGTTGCTAAACTCTTTTGATTCATTTGTAGAGGTAAACCCCAGATTTTGCATCTGTAAGAAATCCAAGTTGATATCACGTCCTGCTGACTAGTTATGATTCGGTGCATCTGTGCAAAAAAATAAAAACTCTTTCCCTCCTTGCTCTCTGTTTCCTGCTTAATGATAAGTCTTTAAGCGGACATGATATTACATTTGTCCAACGCTTGTCAGAACTTCTCTTCTTGAAAATATTATATATGTGATTCTTTACTTCATTAAATATACAAATTTGTTGCTAATTCTAGCTAAATACTGAGAAATCAAAAAATCAGTAAAATTCCTCTTTTATGAAGAATGACTATACAAGTATATTATTGATAGTTTCACCAACCTAACTAACACGAAGAGCCAGGGGTGTATTAATTTGCTAACTTACTCTTCAGCTAACAACTCAGTAGTTACTGCTGCATAGCCTAGTTGTTAATGAAGTGTATTGCATTAAAAGCCTGTTTGATTTTCAGGCGATCGCAGCAATTTTTTTACATAAAGCATTAATGACAACACATAAAAATTTGGGATAGAAATCATCCTGAAATTTTCTTGTGCATTTTTATCCAGTCAAAATTGCTGTGCAGATTAAGTTGCCTCTTCCAGCAAGCGTGAATCTACCTTTTCAATTCTTACTTTTTTATCTCTTCCTTTAAACAAATGCGCCAATCTCTTCAGAACCTAATAGCCCTAGTTTTAGCCTCAGCTTCTGCTTGCATTCTAACTCCATGTCACGCACAAAGTCAGGGAGAAGCAAATAATAGCAATACTCAGAATGCTAGCTCCATATCTTCAGAGCTAGCTACGGGTTTAGATAAAGCTATACAAACTGCGCCATCCCAGCCAATTGATTTGAGCAATTCTACCAATAACAAAGCAGATATATTATCTGAAAATTCTACTAATCCCCCTACCACTGCTGCTCTAACTACAACAGCTCCAATTTCTAATCCACGTGTTCCCATATCCAGTAGAATTTTTGCTGTACCTTCGATGCAACAGTAATCAGATTTGAGATGAGCAGCTCAAAAATGATTAAGGTTGAAAGTTCAGGCTTTACACTTCATATTGGCCTTGCGATCGCTACCTACAACATACTTGCTCATAGTGTTGACCGGCAATATCCCAGGTAAATTCTGTTTCTACCAGTTCTCTACCAGAATAAGACAACTCATGTCGTAGCTGTGGAGAGTCGAATAGTTGACTAATAGCCGTAACATACTCTGCTGGTACATTTGCTCTGAGCGCTCTTAGGGGTGTACCAGCACCATCTACCGCTAGTCCTTCTAAACCGCGATCGCTTGCTACTATTGGTACACCAGCTGCCATTGCTTCTAAAGTTTTATTTTTAATTCCAAAACCCGTCCGCATTGGTACGATGCAGACGGTTGATTTATGTAGATACTCTACCATTGAGGGCACACGCCCAGTTACTGTAATTCCTGATTGTTTTTTCAGTGCTAAAACTTCTGGTGCAGCATGAGCGCCAACAATCTCAAAAGTTGTATCGGGGTAATGTTTCTGGATTTCTGGCAATACTTCTTGACTAAAGAAGCATACCGCATCAATATTTGCTAAATTATCCATTGCGCCGATAAATATTAAGCGATGTCCTCCCGGATCGGCTGTTCTATAAGGAAAGGAAACTAAATCAACACCATTAGGAATAACCGTAATTCCACTATTAGGGTTGAATTCTTGTAATTGAATTTTATCTTCTTCTGTAGTCACCACCAGGGCAGAAAACTTAGAGCAGTAGCTTTGCTCATAACGACGTAAAAGTGGCAGATTAATTTGATCCCTCAATCTATTGTCGGAAATACCAGTTGCAAGTTGATTATGACAGCTGCCATAGACAGAACTATGAATATTGACTACGGTTTTTAGCTGTTTTTGAAAATGAGGCCGCACATAAATCTCATTGACGCTATGCTCGCAGGTAATTACATCATATTTTCCCGCCTCTACAGACTTATCAATCCACTCTTGCATTTCAATTGAGTAACGATTGAGTACACTCGGCGGTGTTCCCTGTTGCAAAAATGAGCTAAAGCGTTGGAGTTTCTTGAACATTCCTGCTGATGTTCCAGCTTCTGGGGGACGTTCAAAAACAACTAGACGATCTACACAATCTTCTAATCCTGCTATTTCCGCATCTGTGACAGTAGCATCACGCTGAGTTATAAGAGTAATACTATGGCGTTGACTCAGGTACTTGAGCAAATTAAATGTCCTGACTTGGGTTCCACCCCGTGTTGGTGGATAGGGAAAAGTGGAAGATAGCATGAGGATATTCATATAACTGATGTCTGTAATAACACTAAGAAACACAATCATATATCTATACAATGACTTCAATGACTGCTGATTGTCATCATGAATATCCCTGAGATATTTTTTATGAAACTTTAGTAAATTAAAGAAAATAAAAAGCTACTTACTGAGTTAGTAGCAATATGATGAATTTCATGTATTTTACTATTTAACCTGTTGTATATACGGAAATTTTTATGGCAATATTAAATCAAGTCACCTTGGTTGATTATATATACTGAGCAAATTATGTTAGTAACTATGGATGATAAATTGTTTGATAAATTTCACTTGTTTTTCCGGTTGATAGATATTCATCAATTGAAGTCTTAAATTCCCGTGTTAAGATGGCAATTATATTAAATAGACTAAAATTTTCGATTTGTGTAATCACTGCTAATTAAACAACATTTTTTATTATCACTGTGGCTAAAGTTACTGTTTGTATTCCTACTTTTAATCGGGTGAATCTCCTACCTCAAGCTATTGAGAGTGTAATTAAGCAGAGTTACCAGGATTTTGAATTAATTATCTGTGATGACGGTTCTAGTGATGGTACACCTGAATTGATGTCAAAGTACACAGATGCGCGTATTCATTACATCCGTCATCAGCAAAATATTGGTAAAAGTAATAATATGCGCTCTGGGTTTAATGCAGCGAGTGGCGAATATTTTATCAAGTTTGATGACGACGATCGGCTTACGCCTGATTTCTTAGCACGTACTGTTGCCATTCTAGAGCAAGAATCGAGCATTGATTTTGTAGGCACTGACCATTGGATCATCGATATTAATAATGTCCGTAATGATGAAGTAACTCAGACAAATTCTCGTCGTTGGGGTAGAGAACAATTATCTGCTGGTGTTGTTGATAATTTACTAGAGGTTGTATTTATTTACCAAAGCTTTCAAATTGGCGCAACATTATTTCGGCTTCAAACATTGCAAGAATTGGGCTTTATGCTTCCCAATATGCAAAATTGTGAAGACAATGATTTATTTGTAAGACTAGCTTTGGCTGGTAAAAAAGGTTATTATCTACCAGAACTATTGATGGAATATCGCTGCCATGCAGAACAGCAAGGCATTAATCGAGCTATTCCTTATTTATTTGATAAGATTCAGTATTTAGAAAGTTATAAGTTTGAGTCAGACAAATTAGAGGCAATTAGACAAAAAAGACTGACTGAAGCTCAGTTGATATTAGGTTTACGTTTAATTGAAAAAGGCGAAACGCAAACTGGTAGAGAACTAGTTTTGGCAGGTAAATCTTTTTCTAATACTAAAGCATGGACTGGTTTAGGGTTGTCTTTGTTACCGGGTAGATTGCGTAGCAAGGGTTTTAAAGCATTGCGGAAAGTGCGAGGTTAGAAATTTCTCTCGCCTAAATGCAAAGATAAAACATTGGAAAACTGAAAAATATGTTTAGTGTTTAACTAAACATATTTTCATAATGCAGACTCAGAAATCAACAAAATGATGCTGTGTACATATATTTAAAATAAACATTGAACTCGCAATCCAGAATCTGAATAAATTGACAGCAAGGAACAAAAACTTTATATCTTAAATGTAAGATAGTCAGCACTATTAAGGATGAATTTGTGGTGGGTGCTTGGGATACCAATGCCGACATTACAGAAGTACAAGAAGCACAGCAGACTTTGCTGGGTGGCGAACAAGAACGAGTTGCAAAACTCGAAGCGCAAAACCGATTGCTAGAGAACCGCGATCGCATTTTAGAAGCGACAGCAACGGCAGCCAATGCTTTACTAACAATAGAAAACTTTGATGAAGCGGTGAATACTGCCCTAAAGCTGATTGGCGAAAGTTTGGATTGCGATCGCGTTGCGGTGATCGAGAATTTTGCTCATCCATCCCAACCTTTACACTATTGGAAGATATTGTACGAATGGGATTCACCGCATACAGTGTCCCAAATCACCCATCCTGATGTAGCAGAAAGCAGCTATGAAGAAGGAGGAATTGCAGAATGGTATGAGCGGATCAGCCAAGGAAACAGCCTGAGCTATCTCCTAGAAGAAATGCCTGAGCCATTTCGCAGTGGGCAAGCTGCACTCGGTGTCAAAGCATTGCACGTTGTGCCGATTTTTGTAGAATGTCAGTTCTGGGGAGTGTTGGGTTTTGATGACTGTCGCGAGGCCAAGCGCCGGGGATCGGCAGAACTGGCATTACTTAAAACTGTAGCCGCTTGCCTTGGGAGTGCGATTCAGCGTCAACGCATTCAAAAAGCCGAACAAAAACGTACCGCAGAACTAGCAAAAGTCAATGAAGAATTGCAACAACGAGATCGCTTACTTTCTGTAGTTGCCCAAATTACTAAAAACTTGTTGGAAACTGAGGATATTGATGTAGCAATTCCCACAGCCCTGCAAGCGATTGGGGAAGTAGCAAATATCAGCCGCGTTCAACTCATTCTCGAACAACAAAACCCAGCCACACAAAAATTACAGCACTGCGTTACTTATGAGTGGGTAGCTGAAGGAATTATCCCTCAAATCAATCATCCCACAATGGCAGCGATTGATAATGATGATGTCGAAGTCATGCTGAGAGAACTATATGCAGGTCGTTCTATTTGGCATATAGTTGATAACTTGCCCCATGCGATCAAAGAGCAGTTTGAATCGATTGGCATTAAATCCTCTGGGGGAGTGCCATTATTTATTGAAGGGCGTTACATCGGTGCTGTTGCCTTTGATGATTGCGTTACCCCTCGACATTGGAGTCAGCAGGAAATTGATGTACTCACCACTGCGGCTGAGGGTATTGGAGCTGCACTGCACCGTAAACAGTTAGTTGAGCGCTTGATTGCAGAACGTGCTAGAGCCGCAGAAGAACGAGTTGCCGAACTTTCTAGAGCCAGCACCGCACTTAAAAATAGTCTCGATCGCCTCGCCGCTGATTCCGAACTTGATACCTTTCTTGGTCACGTTATCTTAGAAATTAAACATCAATTAGGTGCCCAGCGATCGCATCTATTCCTCTACGATCCGTCCTCCCATACGCTGCGATTACATTTGGGTTCGGAAAACGATCGAGTACTACCCAAGGATCGACTACACGACATCGAACCTTTTTTAGATCCCATTCCCGCAGATATTACCAAAGCTTGGGAAATCATGATCCAAACAAAACAACCCCTGGAATTTGCGATTTGGGAGAACGCTCATCCAGAACACTGGCCTGTCGCCTTGGAATGGCATCGCAGACTAGGACATCAGACAGCTATGTGTATTCCGCTGATGCTGGGTGATATAGCCTTGGGTTTCTTGGGGTTATCATTCACGCATAAAGCTATCTTGAACCCAGAAGAATTTGAACTAGCACAAGCCTTAGCGCATCAGGCAACACTGGCAATTCAACTAACTCAGTTAGCAGAACAAGCAAAACAAGCCGCTATCCTCAAAGAACAAAAAAAAGCCGCAAAAGAGCAGATTGCTGAACTAGTAAGAGCCAACGAATCACTACGCGGTTGTGTGAATCGGCTGGCAGATGAACCAGACTTAGAAACATTTTGGGAACATATTTTGCTAGAGGCTTCCGCCCAAGTCAAATCCTATGCAGCCGCCCTGTTTCTCTACAATGAATCGTCTGATACAAAAATCATGAAACGATATGTACGAGACGGGCGGGTGCTTCCCATTAAGACATCTGCTGAACTAGAACAATTTAGAGTACCTATAACAGACGATCTTCTCACTTTTTGGAAAGAAGCGCTGTTTAGAGGCGAGGCAATTTTCTTTAATTTGGATGACTGGAATGAACAGATGGACTTCGCAATTAAGTGGCATCGTCATCAAGGACATCGTTCTATTGTTCGCGTACCGTTGATTCTCGGTTCTCGCCCCCTCGGATTTATTGGTTTGTGCTTTCGGGAACCAAGGACTAGCTTGCCTCAAAACATAGAATTGATTATGGCCTTGGCACAGCAAGCAACATTAGCGATTCATTTGACTCATTTAGCCGAACAGAGTCGCCAAACTGCGATTTTAGAAGAGCGTAACCGCATGGCGCGAGAAATTCATGATACGCTGGCTCAAGCTTTCACAGGCGTAATTGTACAGTTGGGTGCTGCTTCTAGGATAGTCCCTAGGGAATTGGCAGAGGTGCAAGCACACATCACTCAAGCGCGGGATCTGGCGCGTGAAGGACTAGCTGAAGCACGGCGCTCGGTTAATGCCCTACGTCCCCAAATCTTAGAAACTAGTAATTTGTATAAAGCCTTTAATCGCCTTGCTGCCCAAATGTCTGCTTCTATTTATAAGCAGATAAATTGCAATGTTATCGGCAGGGTTTATCCCTTATCGATGGACATAGAAAATAACTTACTGCGGATCGGGCAAGAAGCATTGACAAATGCTATTAAATATGCATTTGCAAATGACATCAAGATTGAACTGTTGTATGAACCGACGCAATTTATCTTGCGAGTTCAAGATAATGGACGAGGATTTGATACAGATAGTTTGTCTACTGTTAAAGGTTTTGGATTAATGGGTATCAAAGAACGAAGCGATCGCATTGGCGCAAACTTGACAATTCAAAGTATCCCAGGAAAAGGAACGGAAATCACAATAGTAATTAATCGAGAGTAAAATGAGCCAGCAACAACCGATCCGCATCTTGATTGTTGACGATCATCCCGTTGTTCGCCAGGGTTTAGCCGCAATGATCGATCGCGAACCAGATATGGCAGTCGTCGGACAGGCTTGTAATGGGTATGAGGCAGTTACCGCATTTCGGCAACATCAACCTGATGTCACACTCATGGATTTGCGAATGCCAGAAATGGATGGAGTTGCAGCCATTACCGCTATTTGTAACGAATTTGAAGACTCTCGAATTATTGTGTTGACTACCTATGATGGTGACGAAGACATCTATCGGGGACTAAAAGCTGGGGCAAAAGGGTATTTGTTAAAAGATGCTGAACCGGATGAACTACTCGCAGCCATTCGCGTTGTGAATACTGGAAAAAAGTACATTCCCCCTTCAGTAGGAGCTAAACTAGCAGAGCGAGTGGGTATTTTGCAACTAAGTGGACGAGAACTAGAAGTAATCAGCCTCATAGCTACTGGCAAGACAAATCAGGAAATTGGTACTGTTTTGCAGATATCAGAGGGAACTGTTAAATACCACGTGAATAATATTCTCAGTAAATTGGGAGTGAGCGATCGCATCCAAGCAGTTATTACAGCCCTCAAACGCGGAATTGTCAGTCTTGAATGAGAAGTTATGAGTGCTGAGTTAAAAGTAGACTAAGGGTAATGCCAAAATTATTAAGTGTCAGTGCTTGTCAATAACAAGAATGCAAGAACTTTACCCCCCT
The DNA here is from genome assembly GCA_034530615.2 of Aulosira sp. ZfuVER01. Lineage (GTDB taxonomy): Bacteria > Cyanobacteriota > Cyanobacteriia > Cyanobacteriales > Nostocaceae > Aulosira. Next base: position 219,997 of record JAVRCV020000049.1, on the reverse strand, counting down.
ATCGAACCCTACCGAGAAGGTAGTTTACAAGTTTCTAGCCTCCACACAATTCATTTTGAAGAATCTGGTAATCCAGATGGTAAGCCGATTGTTTTACTTCATGGGGGGCCTGGTGGTGGTTTTCTCCCGATTTATCGGCAGTACTTCCACCCGGAAAAATGGCGCTTAGTAATGTTCGATCAACGTGGTTGCGGTCAAAGTACGCCTCATGCTGAATTAAGGGAAAATACGACTTGGGATTTAGTTAACGACATTGAAAAACTACGTCAGCATTTAGGGATCGAGAAGTGGGTAGTTTTTGGTGGTAGCTGGGGAAGTACCTTATCATTAGCGTACAGTCAAACACATCCCTCGCGTTGCACAGGCTTAATTCTGCGCGGCATCTTCATGCTCAGACCCCAAGAATTGCGCTGGTTTTATCAAGAAGGTGCAAGCTATATCTTTCCTGAGTATTGGGCAGAATATATCAAACCAATTGCGATAGATGAACGTAACGATCTGCTTGGTGCTTATTACCGACGTTTAACTAGTCCAGATCTGCAAATTAGACTAGAAGCAGCTCGTGCTTGGTCAATTTGGGAAGCAAGTACCAGTAAGCTATTTCCAGACCCTGAACTGATGCAAAAATTTGGTGAGAATGAGTTTGCTTCAGCTTTTGCTCGCATTGAATGCCATTATTTCATCAATAAAGGATTTTTTGACCCTGAAGATCAATTGCTGCTCAACATTCATCGCATACGCCATATTCCAGCAGTAATCGTGCAAGGACGTTATGATGTCGTTTGCCCAATGGTATCAGCTTGGGAATTGCACTGCGCTTGGCCAGAAGCAAAATTTGTAGTTGTTCCTGATGCTGGACACTCAATGAGCGAACCGGGGATTCGCAGCGCTTTGATTGAAGCCACAGATCAATTTGCCAGCTTGTAAAAAACTCAAGTCAATGCACAAATTTGAATGGATTAACATACTTGTCAATTTTCTCCGGCTCTCACTATGGCGGGGAATTAGTGTATGAATACGGTGTAGGTAAAGCAGTACAGCCTCCTGCATAAACACAGGACAAAGCAGCCCCAATGAAACCAGTTCACCGCTATGGATGAAAGAGAAGGAGACACCAAGACGCGGGGAATTGACCAATGACCAATGACAAATGACAAAAGCTAACATCAACTAGAGGTGGGAGAGTCACATTGTTAACTGTATGTGTTTTATCCCTTGACGCAGCTGGATCTGTCGCAAGAGCCAAGACTGCCGCAGGATCGGTCGTAGCACAGGAATTAGCTTAATTACTGCCCATCGCAGAATTGGGCTTTTACCTAATAGTTCAGCCTGAGCTGCTTCTTGAGCTTGAAGTTGCTGCACAAGGACAATCTCAGGCTCTCGTTGTGCTTGAATCTGCGGTAAGATGGCATCAATATTTGTCTGCTCTGGCTTCGTTGAGCGCAATACTGGAACTAAATGGTTGGCAGCAACAATCACATCTCGTAATGCCATATTGATACCTTGAGCGCGAATCGGTGACATCGGATGAGCCGCATCTCCCAAAAGCAATAATCCTGGTCTATACCAGTGTGGACAGCGCCCCACTACCACAGACAACAATACAGGTCGCTCAATGGTTTGTGCGTTTTGTTGCAAATGCTCGGCTAAAAAGGGAGGCGATACTGACAGCAACATCGCAGGCCAATCAACTTTTCTCCAATCATTAGCACTGTCCTGATTCAGCGACCAGCCCAATTGCAAATTGCCTTCTGCTCCCGCAAACAAACCAAATGCGCGATCGCCAGAAAGAATTGAGTAAAATATATTTTCAGATTGAAAATCTGGACTATTGGCTAATTTAAACCAGAGAACATCAAAAGTTTTGTCATAATGCTCTAAATGTAAATTTGCTCGTTGCCGAACAATAGAATTACGGCCATCTGCGCCGATAACTAAATCTGCATCAATACAGCGTTCATCATTGAGTTTTACACCACTAACTCGTTCCTCCTCCCACAGCAAGTCTTGTACAGCTACACTCTGTAGGAACTCAAAATTAGGATAGGTGCTAGCTTCTTCAATTAAGGCTTCTAGCAAAGCTGGCTGTGAGACAAGCGTTGTGGGCTTACCACCAATTTCAAATGGTTCCTCTACGCGAAATAGCAACTGATTATCTAGGAAAAATTCCCAAGCATCTATAGCATGATGGGGAATGCGTTCCAAGATGGGTAACAATCCCATTTGTTCGAGCGCATCTAATCCACTAGGCATCAATCCTTCACCACGAAAAATTCGGCGGAAGTTGCGAGATGCTTCAATTAATTTCACCGCAATGCCGCGTTTGGCAAACAAAAGCGCCAGCGTTGCACCAGTAGGCCCTGCCCCAACAATGACAACTTGAGACATCACTTTTTTGCTAAAGCTGAATAATCTTAGATTAGTACAGGACTGCCAGTAACTCTAGCTAAGTTGAGAAATCTAGCAGTTTGTTAGCGCACGAGTCCGCATCTATAAATCTCTGTGAAACGCATTCAAATAGCAATCAGGAATTAGCGAGTTGAAGTAAAGCTATCTGTTTCGATCGCGGATAAAAATGATAGGGGCTGACTCATATTAGCAGCAAAGCCGAGAATTCCCGGATCTCGATGTTCGTAAAGTAACTGACCTCTGGAATCAAACAGAAAAGTTCCACCACGCTGAGTTAAGTAGGCAGAATTAGGTACATAAGTCTGCCAATTGCTCAGAACTTCCACCATATTCCGTAGCCGGAGAGTAGCTAATTCAAAGGGACGTTGAAACCCACCTCCGCCAGCTAATTTAAAAAACGAGCCTTTAAACGCAGGTAGAGGAGTAGCTTGAATAATTTCATCATCTTCAATGAGTTGAGGGGCTTGACGATCGCCCCTGTATCCCCGAAAAACTTCTCTTAAAGTTCCTGGGCTGCCAAACCCTGCACACATTAACATTAGATTTAGCCAAGCTTTCACAGATACAGAAACTCCAGGAACAGAAAGATTCAGACCTGAATAAAGTTTGAGTTGCTGATGAAGTTCTGCATTAGGGTCAACAAATAAATTTTGGGGTAGAAATCCTGTATATTCACAGAATCGTGTTCCAGAGGTGCGATCGCCAATTCCCACTGCACGAATAGCGAGTTTTTCAGGCGGTAATTTTTCAGCTTCGTGCTGTAACCACCATGCATATTCAAGGCTATCAAAATCCCCAAGTTGTGGCCAAACTAAAATAAGGATATGTGAGGCAGTCTCGCAATTTTCTAGTAAGGGTCGGGTGATGCCATCACTAACACGCTGAAGTTCGGTCTGATTAAAGATATTGTAGGGATTCATTACAAGATACGAACTGCTATTTAGCTATCTAATTTTAATCTAATCGAATCATTTGTTATTTGCCGCTTTCAATACTCCCTTCCCAACTGGCTTTTGCCACCTGCCTTATTTCTTCAAAATTTACCAATCTTGTAGTGTTGGTCGAATGAGAATCTCATTCACATTCACACGTGGCGGCTGTGTCACCGCATAAACTATAGCCGCCGCAATATCTTCACTTTCTAAAGGTGTCACAGAACGACGACGTTCTTCCATATTTTGTTTGGCAATGGGGTCGGAAATTCGGTCGTTAATTTCTGTATTCACTAAACCAGGCTCAATGATAGTCACACGGATATTATGCTTACAAACTTCCTGCCGCAAGGATTCTGAAAAACCGTTAACACCCCATTTTGTTGCATTGTACACACCAATACCAACCCGTGCCGTCCGACCTGCTACGGATGAAATATTGACGATATGCCCTGCACCCTGAGCTTTCAAGATTGGTAATACGGCATGAGTGACATACAGCAATCCCAACAGGTTGAGATTAATCATGTCTTTCCAATCTGAGGTATTTCCACCATCGATCGCACCCACAGCAGCAATACCTGCATTATTTACGAGGATATCTATTTGACCGAATTCTGTCTTGGTTTTCTGGACTAAATTCTGTACTTGAGTTTCGTCTGTAACATCTGTAATGATGGGTAAAGCCTTGCCACCACTGGTAGTAATTTTTTGTGCGAGGGCATTTAAGCGATCGCCTCTGCGCGCAGCCAGCACTACTGTTGCCCCCTCTGCTGCTAGTGCTACTGCTGTGGCTTCACCAATACCAGAAGAGGCTCCGGTAATAATTGCGACTTTGCCGTCTAATTTACCTGTCATGATTGATTAATTTTTGATTGCTAATGTGAGTCCATCTGCTATGGAAATCAAGCTTAAATCTATGTCCCTAAAATCTAAAATCTCAATTTATCTTACCTAGCCATAAGTTAAGGTCATTGCCTAATCTTAAAGTTAACCTAATACTGACATTTCTATATGCCAAAAACTTTAACTCTGGGATAGGGACAAAGTTTGGTTGATTTTATAGAGTAAATCCATATCTTGTAAGTGCAAAATAAAAGCTTTAGCGCAGACATATTAAATGGGAGGAGTCTCCGTTTCCCCGCTTCACGATCCATAGCCTTCTTTTGGAGAATGATTTCTCCCTCACCTTCATGCGCCATTCTTATGAAACAACAAGATCCAAACTCTCTACTAGTTAAAGTCACATTGCTTCTTACCAGTACCCTCACTGTTATGGCAGGTGCAACGATCGCCCCATCACTACCTGCGATTCGAGATTACTTTAGCAATGTCAGCAATGTAGATTATTGGACTCGGCTGATTTTGACGATTCCGGCTCTGTTTATCGCCATCGGTGCGCCATTCGTGGGGACTTTTATTGACCGTTTTGGGCGGAAATTGCTGCTGGTATTGGCTATGCTGCTCTATGGTCTAGCCGGGAGTTCTGGGTTTGTTCTCAACTCCATTGATTTAATGTTATTCGGACGAGTGCTGCTAGGCTTGAGCGTTGCTGGAGTGATGACAACTGCCACAACCTTAATAGCAGACTACTACACTGGAGCAGCGCGCGCCCAATTTTTAGGGTTGCAAGCAGCTTTCATGGGGTTGGGTGGTGTTGTGTTTTTGTCCCTTGGGGGTGTGTTGGCAGATGTTAACTGGCGACTACCATTCTTGATTTATCTGGTAGCTTGGCTGATTCTACCGTTAGTACTTTTCGTTTTACCAGAACCACAGCGCGATCGCGATGCTGTATCAAATCAAAGCCAACTACCCTCAACTTCCGAACCGTTGCCTTGGGAATTGCTGCTTACCATTTACGCGATCGCTCTGATTACTCAAATTGTCTTCTATTTGATTCCTACACAGTTACCTTTTTATTTGCAACAACTGATCAACGCTAGGGCTGCTCAAAGTGGTTTAGCAATTGCCCTCACTACACTCGCCACCTCTATTAGCGCCCTTGGCTATCCCCAACTCAAAAAGCAGTTTTCCTTTAATGCCATTTATGCGATCGCCTTTGGCTTGATGGCGATTGGCTACAGCATCATCAGCTTGGTTGGCAGCTATGAACTAATTCTTATCGGTTTAGCAATTGGTGGGCTGGGTATTGGATTGCTGATGCCAAATATGAATGTCTGCCTAACTGCGACTGTCCCGGCAACGGCACGCGGTCGGGTATTGGGTGGCTTGACAACTTCACTTTTTCTCGGACAGTTTATCTCGCCTATTCTCAGTCAGCCTTTGAGTCAGCAGGTAGGTTTAGGGTCAACCTATGGTTGGGCTGGAGGATTAATGCTGATCATGAGTGCGATCGCGGTCATTGTTGTCTGGCGATCGGGCACTGGGGAATAGAGAAAAGAAAGTTTTACAACTACATGAATACATAAGGAGCCAAAAATGCAGATCCAAAATTCAGTTGCATTGGTTACAGGCGCTAACGGTGGGATTGGGAAAAATTACGTAGAAGGGTTACGAGCAGCTGGGGCATCTCGCATCTATGCAGGAGCCAGAAACCCTGATTCTCTCGCTGAGATAGTGGCGGTCGATCCGCGACGCATCATCCCGATTGCACTGGATATTACCGATGAGCAATCGGTCAAAGCTGCTGCTGTAGAGTGCCCAGATGTAAATTTGCTGATCAACAATGCGGGAATTGGTCTGCTCAAAGGATTTATCTCTACCCCTGACCTTTCTGCTGCTAGATCAGAAATAGAAGTCAATTATTTTGGCACTTTGAACGTGTGTCGGGCGTTTGCTCCGGTATTAAAAGTGAATGGTGGCGGTGCGATCGTTAATATGCTGACTATTCTGGCAAAAGTCAATTTACCACTCAATGCTTCTTACTGTGCTTCTAAAGCAGCAGCGTTGTTGATGACCCAAAGTATTCGGGCTGAGTTAGCAGCACAGGGTACATTAGTTGTAGGTGTCATGCCTGGAACAGTAGACACAGGAATGAGTAAACACTTTCCGCCGCCAAAAGTGGCTCCAGAGGTTGTTGTTCAAGAAGCATTGCAAGCTGTCATCGATGGCGTAGAGGATGTTTATCCAGGTGAGCAAGCTAAAGAAATAGCCGCACAGTTACTCACAGATCCCAAAGCAGTTGAAAAAGCTCTAGCAACGATGTTATCGAATTGACTTCAACAGTCTTATATTTCTTAAGTATGGTGCGTTAACTAAGTAACGCACCATTTTGATTTGCTCATCTGTGCGTTAGTCGTTCTGCCATAACGTACCCTACTGGCTATGAAATGTTAAGTCAGTTAATAGCTAGAAACGCTGTATATTCTGATCACCTACTTTTCCGTAGTCATGGATACTAATGCTACGCTAGGAAAAGTGTGTCAATTTTTGCCATTCGAGCTAGAGTAGTGCTTAATGCTTAATTAGATACAGGCAAGATTACCAGCATGGAAACGAACGAGTTAAAGTTTCTACTCAAGTTGTTGGGATGTCCCAATTATCGCTCTAGCCTTACTGCAAGTGCTTTTAGCTCGTTTAAAGGTAAAGACAAAATTTGTCGAGATTTGGGCGATCGCGAACTGGTAGACTATACCCGTGAGATTGCCACAGTTAAAATTTTACCGCCGGGTCAAGCTCTGCTGAAGCTTGATGCAGCCCAAGTACCGATCACAGACAAAGAACTCAAAGTACTGGACAAGATAAGTAAAGCTTCTGGGAAAATCGCCCCCAGCAAAATCACCTCGCCAAAAGCTGCTGAACGAGATGCGATATTGAACACCCTGAAGGAACGGGGGTTGATTGAAGCTGAAATCAAAATTCAAAGAACTAAAGCCGAAGTTTGGTTAACTGAAAGAGGAATTGAGTATTTGCGGGATGATTACAGTCCTAACAAAGGCTCTAACCCCGTCATTAGTTTGGAATTGCTGGGTAATTACCTGCGGTTTTTACGCAAGAACTTGCGAGTAAAGTCAGAACAAGTTTCTACTTCACTAACAATTGCTACAGAGTCAGCTTCTGAAATAATTAGTAATCTCAGTGATGAAGAAATTTTACAAATTATTGAAAAATTAGATAAGGAATTGGGTACAGATAATTATTTACCTATTTTCCATCTGCGACAAAAGTTACAACCACCGCTTTCAAGGGATGAATTAGATCAAGTACTGTATCGTTTGCAAAAGAATGACCAAATTGAATTGAGAGCGCTTGTACACGCTCAAGAATACACTCAAGAGCAAGTCAACGCTGGAATTAACCAGCGTTCAGGAAGTCCGCTGTTTTTCATTAAACTTACCGTGAACTAAAGAGTAACTTTATGGTATCTATAGATGAAATTATTCTGAGGAGTATCAACCCCTTCGATAACTTTCGCTCTGTCAACTTTTGGCACAAACAGCAACAGCCAGAACCTATAGTTGATTCTATCCATCAAGAAGCGATCACTACAATTGAAGTAATACTCGACCAAGTTGCTCAAGATCATCGCACACGTACTCTGATATTGGACGGTGATGGTGGTTCTGGCAAGACCTATCTTTTGGGTAGACTTAAGAACAAATTAAACCATAAAGCATTTTTTGTTTATATTCCTCCATTTCCTCAGACTGATAGCATCTGGAGGCACATTTTACGCTACACAGTTGATAGTTTAGTACAAGTTCCAGAGGGACAAAAAGATTCTCAACTGTTACTTTGGCTGGAAAATGTTCTATTTGCTATTAAACAACGCAGCGTTAAAGAACGCATTTTTAAGGATGATATATTTGATTTATTGCGAAGTGATCGCCGCAGATTTATTCACAAACTAAAAGATATATACAAACAAGTAGGTATCTATAATGCAGACAGCTTTTTCGGAGTTTTACATGATCTGACGGATTTAGAACTGTATCCTGTAGCTTGCGAGTGGTTACGTGGAGATGATTTAGCTGAAGAGTCTTTGCAAGAGCTAAAAGTTAAGAGGTCTATTGATACAGAAGAAGCTGCAAGAGAAACTTTAGCGAACTTTAGTAGAATTGCAGCTGATACCCAGCCAATTGTACTTTGCTTTGATCAGTTAAACAATATTGCGCGTCTCCCAGATGGTTCACTTGCCTTGCAAAACTTGTTTGACGTTAACACAAAAATACATGATGAAGATAACAATTTTCTAATTATTATCAGCATTAATACAGATATTTGGAATAAGCAAGCAAGGCAGATTGATCAGACTGATAAAGCTAGAATAGAACGACAAGTTCCTCTCAGACCTATCAATTTACAACAAGCAGAACTACTACTAGCATCTCGTCTTTATTTGCTTCATCGTCAGGTAAATCCTAAACCCAATTCTGCCCTTTATCCTTTAAATCGCCAATATTTAGAAGAAGAATTTCCTTCAGGAAAGACTGATCCCAGAAATATTATAATTCTTGGTAGAGATATATTTCAATACTATAAAGAATGGTTAGTAAATGGCAAAAATCCAGCAGATTTTACATATCCTAAAAATGATGAAGTAGAGGACAAAAATAAAAAACTAAAATTACTAGCATCATTTAAATTAAAATGGCAGGAAGAATTTACTAAAGTTCAACAGCGAATTACAAAATTTCGCCATTTATCTTCACCAGACTTGATTCAGATTATAAAAGAATCTTTAGCAGGGTTGCAAATAGAAGGAATTAAAACTCCACTCTTTACTGGAACTAAGTATGCTAGTTATTCAATAGGCTATCAATTGCCTAATAACCCTGGAAACTTCGGAGTAGTTTGGACAGAAGATGCTAATATGACCAACTTCTTCTACATCATGGAAGCTTGCAAAAAAGCTATTAAAAAAGATCCTTCTTTAACTCTATATCTGATTCGCGCAGAAGGATTGGGTGATTCTAAAAATAAAGGACATAAAGTATTTGTAGAGATTTTTACAGAATCACCTCATAAACACATCAAGCCAAATCTTATCTCTGTTCATTTCCTAGAGACTTACCAAAGTTTAGTTAGAGATGCTCGTGAAAATGATTTAGTTATTGGTAGTCAAACAATCAACCTAAAGAATTTGCAAGCTCTTATTCGTGAATCTAAAGTTTTAGAAGACTGTCCTTTATTAAAAGATTTAGGCATAGTTAAAGGAACAATCAAACCTCCACCAAAATTACCAATAAATGACTTTATATTAAATTTAGTCACTACTCAGTATTTATTAAGTAGACAAACTTTGATTCAAAATACCCTCAGTCACTTTCCTACTGCAATTGAAGCTCAAATAGAAGCATCTATTCAAGAATTATGTCAAAAAAATCAAATTAAATTACTTGACCCTAAAGCTAGGCTGGAAGCTCAGTTAATTTGCTTAGTACCTAAAAAATAATTTCTTGCTATAAGTGTTAATAATTAGTCAATGCAATACCTGACAGAAGCTCCGGAAATCCGGGAATTAATATCTAAATTAGCATCTACTAAAATTCTTTGGTTAGATACAGAAACTGCTGACTGGAATACTTACTATCCAAAATTATCGCTGATTCAGGTATTAGCTGATCCGACAGACTCAACAGGTGTATGTGCTTACATTCTCGATGTCTTAAATAAACGTGATTTGGCAGCATATTTTGTTAACCAAATCATGAGTAATGCCAATATTGAGAAGATTTTTCATAATGCTAGCTATGACGTAAAGTATTTAGGAGGTAAGCTAGCGCAGAATGTTACTTGTACTTTACAATTAGCCAGAAAAATTACTCGTCAACGCTTGGAAGTTTCCAATTTAAAACTGAAAACTTTAGCAGCAGAACTTTGCAATTTCTCGAATGTAGAAATTGAAGAACAGGGAAGTGATTGGGGAAAGCGTCCTCTTAGCGACAAGCAGCTAAAATATGCGGCGATGGATACGGTTTATTTGGCGGCTGTGCATCGTCGGTTACTAGAAATATCATATCCCAATGCTGTAATTAATATTTTTGATATGGGAAATAATAGCTCAAAACAGCCAAAAGAAAAATCTGATAATTCATCTTTAACGGTGACTAAAGTCCGTCTTGCTTTTGAGTGTCCCCGCTTATTCTACCTAAATCATACATTTGGCGATAAGGCAATATTTTTACCACCAGATACAGCTATTGGCATCGGTAATCCGTTTCATAAATTAGCGGATAAATTTGTGAAATTAGCTGTGATTGAACCGCAATTTAAAACTTTGTTTAAACCAGAGGCTGCACAAATAAAGGTAGAGGAAGTTGCCTCACAAATGCAACAAATATTTTATCAACTTGAATTCTTTCCCTATCTACAGGAAGCAGTTGCGAAAGATGGTAGTCAAGCTCAAGCACTTTTACAAGTTTGGCAAGGATTACAAGGATTAATTAAGCGCTTTGCAGAATTGTTAGTAATTAATCGGCGCTATTGCAATGCAGAAACCGTTATTAGTAATACCTTTCTCTCTGGAGAACGCAGTATTGAGCATTACTTTAGTCTCCCTAATGGAACACAGCAACTAGTTAGGGGAGAATTTGATTGTTTAGTTTTTAATTTTGAAGTAAATCGCCTTTTTGTGGTGGAGTTTAAAACCTATCAACCTGTTGATCCATCAGCGCAGTTGGCTCAGGTTTCATTGTATAGTTATTTGTTATGGCAAAAGAAAAAAGTACCAGTTGACTCAGCAGTTTACTGTGTTTTACCAGAATTTAAAGAGTATCAATATTCTTGGGAACAGCTAGAAAATACTGTGCATCAGTTGATTCCCTATAAATTGCAACAAATGCAAGAATGGCTAACTTGGGAACCGCCTCATCCCAATTCACCACCACGAACAACTCAGCCTTATCTGTGTGAAATTTGTCCCCAGCAGAAAAAGTGTCAGACTTTTTTTGTGGATACAGAAGTTGAGACTCCGCAACCTTCAATTAAAAAGGAGGAGACATCAGCATTAGGCGATGTCATGGGTGAAAAATTAGTTACTACCTTGCAATCTTTTAAAATTAAAGTTGATTATCAAGGCGCTGCTGTGGGGCCTGCTTTTATTCGGGTGAAGCTGAAACCCCATTTAGGCGTAAGTGTAAATTCGATTTTACGCTTGTCTAATGACTTACAAGTGCAGTTAGGGTTAGCAAATCCACCTCTAATTGCTCCACAAGCTGGGTATGTCAGTATAGATTTACCCCGTTCAGATAGAGAGGTTGCTAGCTTTGAGGCATATATTCAACCGCTATTCTTACCTGCAAATGCACCTGTAAAAATTGCGATTGGGGTGAATTTGGAAGGAGAATTAATAGAAGCTGATTTATCCGATCCGAATACCTGTCACTTTTTAGTTGGAGGTACAACTGGGAGTGGTAAGAGCGAATTTTTGCGATCGCTCCTCCTCAGCTTACTATATCGTCATTCTCCACAACACCTCAAAATCGCCCTTGTCGATCCTAAACGGGTGACGTTTCCAGAGTTTGAGCAAATGTCTTGGTCATATTCATCTATTGTCAAGGATAGCGATCGCGCTATTGAACTGATGGATGAATTAGTTGCAGAGATGGAGTCTCGTTACCAAAGGTTTGAGAAAGCTGGGTGTGCTGATTTGAGTACTTATAATCATCGTTCTGCTCAACTTCTACCTCGCATTGTCTGCATTTTTGATGAATATGCTGACTTTATGGCAGAAAAGGAAATTCGTACTGCATTAGAACAAAGTATTAAAAGATTGGGAGCAAAAGCAAGAGCTGCGGGCATTCATCTGATTATTGCTACTCAACGTCCCGAAGCGGGTATTGTTACTCCACTGATTCGCTCTAATTTACCAGGAAGAATTGCTCTCAGCACCAGAAGTGAAGCAGATTCCAAAATTATTTTAGGCGGTACATCAACGGCAGCAGCTTACTTGTTAGGAAAAGGTGATTTACTTTATCAAGTCGGGCCACAACTACAACGCTTACAAAGTTTATTAGCTACTAAAATTCAGCTACCATCAACCTAAAATTAATTTCCTCTCAATGTTAGTAATGTGCTACTCACTGCTATAATTCTGACTGCCTCAATCACAGTCGTGTTACTGGAATAACTTTGTGTATTCCAGAAATATTAAATTTAACGAAAATTTCCATATATCAGGAGAGATGTACGCTACCTACATGGGGATGCGCCATCAAAGGACTTAACCAATGGGATATGTAATTGCAACTGCAAATATGAAAGGTGGTGTCGGTAAAACCACCATTACAGTTAATTTAGCTACTTGTTTAGCTAAATATCATGGAAAACGGGTGCTGGTTCTGGACTTAGATAGCCAAATTAGTGCCACACTCAGCCTGATGTCGCCTTTGGAATTTGCCAAGCGTCGAAAAAATAGAAAGACATTTCGATATCTAATAGATCAAGTTATCGCACCAGAACCAAACGCTAAGTTGACGATTCAGGATATCGTTCACACTAACGTTTGTAATCTACCTGGATTGAATTTATTACCAGGAGATATCGATTTATATGATGAATTTGTTGTTTCAGAAATGCTGCACGAACAATCGGTTGCTTTAGGCGAGCAGGATTTTGAAACAGTTTGGAATCGTTTTGAAAGGGTGTTAATTAATAACATCTTAAAACCAGTTCGCCAAGAGTATGATTTTATCATTCTAGATTGTGCGCCTGGCTATAATCTATTAACTCGTAGCGCTTTGGCTTGCAGTGATTTTTATATTTTACCTGCTAAACCAGAACCTTTATCTGTAGTAGGTATTCAATTGTTGGAAAGACGCATTGGACAATTAAAAGACAGTCACGAACATGAAGCGAAAATCGATATAAAAATGCTGGGGATTGTATTCAGTATGTCGAGTGCAAATCTCCTGACTGGCAGATACTATAAACAAGTTATGCATCGCGTTGTCGAAGATTTTGGTGTAGATAAAATTTGTAAAAACCAAATTCCAGTTGATGTGAATGTGGCAAAAGCTGTTGATAGTTTTATGCCGGCTGTTTTAATGAGTCCTCAATCACCTGGTTCTAAATCATTTATTCAGTTAACTCAGGAGTTGTTGGAGAAGCTGTAGGGGACTGGAAGGGGGACAAGGAGGACTATTGCCTTCTTGCCCTATGCCCCATGCCCAATGCCCCATTCCCCCAAATAAAAGCCTTGCTGGTGTACAATTTTCATGACAAGGGAGGTGCTGCCCAATTGTCAAATTCTAAGTTAACGATATTCTGAAAATGTTTAATATTTGCAGTAATTAAAACACACTCATGTTGAATTGCTGATGCTGCAATAAGCAAGTCAATCGGACTAATTAGTAAACCTTTTTGACGTAAGTCTGTGTAAATGATACTTGCAATATTAGCTGTTTCTAAATCGAGTTGTAAAATTTCACTGCCATTGGCAAGAATTTCAAATTGTTGAAGCAGTTTCCTTGCATCTTTGTAGAGTAAGCCACTCTTGATCTCATAGTAGGTGAGAACAGAAAAAGTTAAATTGCTGTGAAATTGTTGGTATTCACTTAATTTTGTGACAACTTGCAATTCACCTCGCAGGAAGTATGACAAGATATTAGTATCCAATAAAGCTTTTTTCACAGGTCGATTTGTCTTTGCAAGTCTAACGATCGCTGTTCTTCAATCTCACGTTCAAGAGTTTGCAAAAGTATTGTTTCTTCAGCACTAGCAATACCAGCGAATTGCATAAAATCTATAGGTATTTTATGCAGTGATTGATCGCGCTGGGCTATTTGCTGCAAAATCAGTTGAGCGATCGCATTTTGTTCAGCTTCCGGTAGCTGTGAGACGACGGCAAATGCTTCTTGTAAGAGATTAGTCATAGATTTTGTGTCCTAGAACATTCTTGTTCAGTAGAACCTGAATAAATACTGTATCTAGAAATAGTCTATCTTTAATTCATTTTAGGGGAATGGGGGATGGGGACAAAATGCCCTATGCCCCATGCCCTATGCCCAATACCTAAAACTCACCTGCTAAGGCTGGAACGCACCGTTCGCAAAGTAGGGGATGTTCTTTTGATTCTCCCACGTGGGTGGAGTAGTTCCAACAGCGATCGCACTTCTCGCCATCTGCATTCACTACACCTATTGTCCAGTCTTCCGTCTGCGCTGTATATTTCAATCCTTGCAATTTCTCGGCAGAATCTAATAATTCCACTTGAGAAGTCAGCAATAAGTACCGCAGTTCATCAATACCGTTACCGCTAACAGGATTAAAAGCTTTGATAGCATCGCCTAACTGTTTGTGAGGTATGTGAATTAAAGCTTTCGCCTCCAGGGATGAACCAATGAGTTTTTCGATCCTGGCTAGTTCTAAGACCTTGTTAACATCGGTGCGGAGTTGTCGCAATGCTTCCCAAAATTCACCTAATTCTGGATTTAGCCATTCTCCCTCTACTTGTACCCAACCGGCTTCAAACACCGATTTGTAAGGTGTTGCGTAGGGGAGATGTTGCCAAATATCTTCGGCGGTGTGGCATAACACAGGGGCGATCGCTCGTGCTAAATTCTCTAAAGCTATCTTCAGCACTGTTTGACAACTGCGACGGCGGAAAGCTTTAGGTGTGCTGATGTACAGTCTATCTTTAGCAACATCCAGATAAAAGTTGGATAAATCCACAACGCAGAAATTCTGCACTGTCTGGAAGAAGCGGAAGAATTGGAAACTGTCAAAAGCTTCTGTGACTTCACCGAATACCTCGGTGATGCGGTGCAGCATATAGCGGTCGAGTTCTGGCAATTCCTCGAAAGGTACTGCATCTTTTTCTGGGTCAAAATCATGCAAGCTACCCAGCAAGAAACGCGCTGTATTGCGAATCTTACCCCTGACATCATTTAGCTGCTTGATGATGTTGTTACCTATACGCACATCGGAGGTGTAATCTACCGACGACACCCACAACCGCAACACATCAGCACCATAGGGGGGTTCTTTTTTCTGGTCTTTACCGCCGACAATCATCACTTGCGGATCTACCACATTCCCCAATGACTTACTCATCTTCCGCCCTTGTTCATCAAGGACAAAGCCGTGAGTCAAGACAGTTTTGTAAGGTGCAATGCCATTCACTGCTACACTGGTGAGCAAACTGGACTGGAACCAACCGCGATGTTGGTCGGAACCTTCTAAATACATATCCGCAGGGTAGCGCAATTCTGGACGCTGCTTGATAACAGCTGCCCAAGATGAACCAGAATCAAACCACACATCCATTGTGTCAGTACCTCGGCGGTAAGACCGACCGTTATTCTGGTATTGTTCTGGTAATAATTCCTCTACCGACAATTCCCACCAAGCATCGGAACCTTTTTCGGCGATAATGGCTTGGACGTGGTTGATGGTTTCTTCATTCAGCAGTGGTTCCCCAGTTTCTTCATCATAGAAAACCGGAATTGGCACACCCCAAGCGCGCTGACGGGAAATACACCAATCAGAACGTTCCGCCACCATTGGCGTGATGCGATTTTCACCTTGGGCTGGAATCCATTTTACCGAGGCGATCGCTTTTAATGCTTCTTCTCTAAATCCTTCCACCGAAGCAAACCATTGTTCGGTGGCGCGGAAAATCGTCGGCTTTTTCGTCCGCCAGTCGTAAGGATATTTATGCTGATAGGGTTCTTCCTTCAACAGAGAACCAGCCGCAGCTAACGCATCAATTACCGCCTGATTTCCATCACCCAGCACATTCAACCCAGCAAAATGTCCCGCCTCTTGGGTAAAGTTGCCGTTATCGTCTACTGGTGCAAGGATAGGCAAACCGTAACGCTGACCTACAATGTAGTCTTCTTGACCGTGACCGGGCGCAGTATGTACCAACCCTGTACCGGACTCAGTGGTAATGTAATCGCCACCTACAACCACCGGACTTTCGCGGTCAAATAAAGGATGACGGTAGGTGATATGTTCTAAATCTTTCCCTTTGAATATGGCTTTTACAGTTAGCTCTAGTTCCAAAGTAGCAGCTAAACGTTCCACCAAATCAGCCGCCACAATTAGATACTTAAATCCTCTCTGCGCGACGGACACTTTGCTCAAGTCGGGAGACCCGCCCACGCAAGTGTCCTCCTCCGCGTCTCTGCTTGAAACTTCCACCACAGCGTAGTTTAGGTCTGCATTCACCGCTACCGCCAAGTTACCGGGAATTGTCCAAGGTGTAGTTGTCCAAACAGCCACACCCAAATCTGGTAAATATTCTCCTAGCAGTGGTTTAGCTGCTTCCGACAAACTAGTGACGGGGAAAGCCGCGTAGATACTGCGAGAAGTATGACCTTCCGGGTATTCCAACTCAGCCTCAGCCAAAGCAGTCTTAGAACTAGGACTCCAGTGAACCGGCTTTAAGCCACGATAGATGTAGCCTTTCAACACCATCTGACCAAAAACACCAATTTGCGCTGCTTCATATTCCGGCTTCAAAGTCAGATAAGGATTATCCCAATCACCCCAAACACCATAACGTTTAAAACTTTGGCGTTGCGCATCTACTGTTGCGAGGGCAAATTCTTTCGCTTTCTGCCGCAGTTGTAAAGGCGTGAGATTTTGCCGTTCTGCTGACTTCATATTCTGCAAAACTTTCAGTTCGATTGGCAAGCCGTGGCAGTCCCAACCTGGCACATAACGAACCTTTCGCCCCCGCAGCAGTTGGTAGCGATTAATAATATCTTTGAGAATTTTATTTAAGGCATGACCAGTATGAAGTGAGCCATTTGCGTAGGGAGGCCCATCGTGCAGTATAAATAATTCGCCGGGATTATTTTGCGAAAGGCGATCGTAAATTTTATTTTCTTCCCAAAATTTTTGGATTTCTGGCTCACGCTTGAGCGCGTTCGCCCGCATATCAAAGTTCGTTTTGGGTAGATTTACAGTATCTTTGTAACTTCCTGCTTCTGTCACTGTCTCATGCCTAAGATTTAGTTGTCCAGGTTTTATCAATTATAGAAGATGACAGGAAAACCAAAATTCGCTATTTTATTCAGCTTGATAGGGATGGGTGAGTAAGCCCAAGTATTTCTGTTCAAAAACTATGCTCTAAAATTGATGTAACCCAAATTCATTAAAGCTTTATCTGATGCCTCTCTCAGAACTGATACCCCTCCTGAAAGAATTACCCTACTCTGATAAACTCTTGCTTACACATTTTTTGCTAGGCGAATTGTTACAGGAATCAAGTTTAGTCCCATTGGACGCTCAAGGCAAAGTTGGTAGTCAAGGCTTACATAATTCTTTTGAAGCTGCTGCTGTTTTAGCAAAGGCGCTGGCAGAGGAAAAAGCAACAACACATGGTTGATAAGGTAAGATTTGTTTTTACTGAGGTAAACCCACAATTCGGTGTATTGAGTACACTGCCTTATTTACCGCTGATCTTAACTTATCGGGATCGTTCTTTAAGTGTGTCAGGCTTGCTAGATACTGGCTCTACTGTCAACGTATTACCTTATGAAATCGGTTTAAGACTGGGAGCAGTTTGGGAACGTCAAAGGCTGTCCGTTCCCTTAGGGGGTAATTTAGCTAGATTTGAGGCGCGGGCGTTGGTCTTAACAGCAAATGTTGAGCTATTTCCTCCAGTAGAGCTAGCTTTTGCTTGGACAACAGACAGAAATGCCCCCTTAATTTTAGGTCACATGAATTTCTTCTTAGCGTTTGATGTGTGTTTCTACCGTTCTGAATTGGCGTTTGAAATTAGCCCTAAAAGAGCCTGAGCGGAGATATGCCTTTTTGTAAAGCACAATCGCAATACATCTATAAGTTAGCGTCTGCTTGATTCTCCAAACATCTGTCGTCACCACTTCATTCGCTGTCATTTTGAATGTAGAAGCTGTCTAGAGGAAAACTCCTGCTTTGTAAAGAAAGTTGAAGCTGTCGTTATCAACGTCGCGATTGTCGTTACCAACATCGAAGCTGTGGTTAAGACTGCGTTGATGGTGATACTTTCGTTTGTAGTTTTGGTACTAAGGTTGCCGAGTATTAGGATGTGTATGAGGCGATCGCCCAACAAATTCTTAATACTCATCGATGAAAAGCTAAAATCTACATTTCGTGAAACTTTCTGCTTTTCTTTAATAAATTATATTTAACCAAGACTCTTAAATATTTATTAACTAAATTTTAACCTCATAGCATCAAATGAGGTATGAAAATTATGGCAACAGAAAACCGGGTTAAGCTTAAAAGCCCTATTGCGTAAAACTTTTTATGTAGTGCTTTGGCTAACAATTTTCTGTTCTGATGATACTTGTATCTGATACCTAAGCCCTAAGGAAATTGAACCAATGAAAATAAGAAAGGAAGGCAAGCGCAAAATTCTTTTCGCGCTGACAACCACTCTTGCGCTAATACTGGCAACCAATAAAGTTGCCCAAGCTGGTAACGGTACTGCCATTGATCCTAACTCAGCAAACGTCCTCACACTCGCTGTCTACGGAGACTCGCCCTACGGTACAACACCCACCGATACCCAACAAACGGAGGCAACACCAGCATTTATTAACTCCATCAACGCTGACCCAAAGGTCGATCTCGTCATCCATGTCGGCGATATCCACTCTGGCAAGCAGTATTGCACTGAAGCTTACGATCGCACACTCTTCAGCCTATGGACTGCGTTTAAGAACCCTCTCATCTACACTCCCGGCGATAACGAGTGGACAGACTGCCAAAAGTCAGGCGAAGGTGGCAACAAATTTGACGCAAATGGTAACCCCGTTGACTACCAGAACGGCGATCCAATCGCCAATCTCGAACTCATCCGGTCAATTTTCTTTGCCAACCCCGGATACTCACTCGGTGGGCGCAAGAAGCAGGTACAATCACAGGCTCAGTATTATAACTCTGCATACCCAACAGATGCTAAGTTCGTCGAGAATGTGATGTGGATGCAGTCAAAAGTACTGTTCGTAACCATCAATTTGCCTGGTGGGTCGAACAATGACAAAGACGTATGGTACGGTGCTCCCATTGCCAGCGCTGCACAGAACCAGGAAAGAAGCGAGCGTACAGCTGCTGACCTACGCTGGCTCGACACTGCCTTCGCCATTGCTGCCACCAACAAAGCTGAGGCTATTGCGATCGTGGCTCAGGCTGATATGTGGGATACTGAGAAGGGTATCGATCACCAGACTGAATACGAGCCTATCGTCCAGAGCATCGCTTCACATAGCACCGCGTTTGGCAAGCCCGTACTTATGTTTAACGGTGATTCGCACGTCTACCGATCGGATAATCCCCTATCACCGACAGCCTCCTGTACATGGGAACTATCAACTCCCTGCACTTCTGTAGCCTACATCCATCCGGCAGGGTATAATGTGCCTAACTTCCACCGCGTCGTCGTCCACGGTAGTACCTCCCCGCTGGAGTGGTTAAAACTGACAATCAACCCACGAGCTAACAACGTCTCAGGCCCGAACACCTTCGGTCCCTTCTCTTGGGAGCGCATACAGCCACAGATCTAATACTAATTTGTGGTCTGCTGTAGTAACTTGGAATTAATGAGATTTTTTCCGTTCACTAAGTTCCGGTTGCAATAACAGATACCACTTTTGAGTGCAACTTGGTATGACAATCGGGTTCCGGTTCAAGAAAATATTAATATATTGTTTATAGTCACTAAATAGTCATCTACCGAATTCAACTAATGCATTACCTGAAACTCTTGTACAGACATATCTAAATAAAATTATTTGGGTGTGACTCTTTTAAAAAGATGGTAGCTTCACAGTGATTAAATATGAGATGGAACGAGATACTGGTCAAAATAGGAAAAGAACGAATTAGCAACTTTCAAGGCAAGCTCTATAAGTAACCAGAGTTAGGATATAAGCCAGAGATATTCAAGCATCTACCAGAAATGAGGCATATTGTTCGCGCAAGTATATCAACTTTTTGAACAGATTCTGGAATTGGCAAAACATTAAAACAAATTAAGTAAAACCCAGCATCATCTTAGGTTAATGCTGGGTTTCACTCAATTCAACTAGGCTGATTATTTGGTGGTATTTGTTCTGGTGGTGCTTCCGCTGGGGGAGCAAGTACCGCATCCGGCGCAATTTCCTCGACAGGAATCGGTTCTTTATTCTCAGTCTCAGAATGTGCTTGTGCTGCTTCCACCAATTCTGGAGATGGGGGATTTGGCGGAATGACTTCTGGGATAGCCTCAGTTTTCGCTTCTATTTCAGTAGTGGTGACTACCTCATCATTTAGTTTTTCTGATATGACAGTTTGAGACTCGGTTTCAGTGGCGGTAACTACTTCTCCTGCTGGGGTTTCTGTTGTAGCAGTAGTGTTGTCGATAATTTCAACCAGAGACGACGCTTTAGTTTTGGATTTTGCGGGTGCTTTTGTCGCAGGTTTTTGGAATTTATCTTTTACTCCACTAAAGGTATTACCAACACCCTTTTGCAACTGAGCTAGCCTTTCTGGTAAAGATAACTTAGTAACTTGTTGCTGAATTGAAGTTTTTACAGCATCTGAACTGGGAACTGGTGTTTGTTGTGCCTTTGGTGTAACCTGCCGACGTAATGAGAAAGTTTGCCAGCCAAACCAACCCAAAAGAGCAACACTAGCTACATGACCCAGCAAAAGACCGCCATTAATGCGTTGTGCAAAAACCCATAACATCAAGGCGTAAAATAGCCCGATCCCACTCCAAATAAAATCATTCTTGCGATGGATTTCTGGGAAGAAGAAAGCTGCTAGATAAATAGCTAAACTACCAAGCCCCACCGCCAAAGCTAGGACATATGCCAGCATTATTTGGTAACTCCTTACTGTGTCCTTTGACTAGATATTTCACTTTTGCAAATTTTGCAAGTTAATTGTTGATTTAGATACAAATTAAAACTAATTATCTATGTTAGCTGTGGATCTCTGCGGGCTAGATTAACTCTTTCTTAATGTCTTCTTTAGGAGAGAAGCGAAAATCTCGGACTACCCTTAAAGATAAAAGGATCTGCAAGAGTTAGCCAAACATAGTTTATGACACTACAAAGCTTTGGTGTGATTGGTTTAGCCGTTATGGGCGAGAATATCGCTCTAAACGTCGAGCGTAATGGCTTCCCAATTGCAGTTTACAACCGGTCCCGAGAAAAAACCGATGCCTTTATGGCGCAACGTGCGCCTGGACGGAATGTTAAAGCCGCCTTTACCCTGGAAGAATTCGTAGCTGCACTAGAACGTCCCCGCAAAATCTTAGTGATGGTGCAAGCTGGTAAGCCAGTGGATGCGGTAATTGCTCAACTCAGACCATTGCTAGACGAAGGCGATATCATTATCGACGGTGGCAACTCTTGGTTTGAAGATACAGAACGACGCACCCAAGAATTAGAACCCGCTGGGCTGCGATATATCGGTATGGGTGTAAGTGGTGGCGAAGAAGGCGCACTCAATGGCCCATCACTAATGCCTGGTGGTACAAAAAGCTCTTACGAGTATTTGTCACCAATTTTTAACAAAATTGCTGCCCAAGTTGATGACGGCCCTTGCGTAACTTACATTGGCCCTGGTGGTTCTGGTCACTACGTCAAAATGGTACACAACGGCATTGAGTATGGCGATATGCAGCTAATTGCTGAAGCCTACGATTTGCTGAAAAATGCTGCTGGACTCGATCACAATCAGCTGCATGAGGTCTTCGCTCAATGGAACACCACCGATGAACTCGATTCATTTTTGATTGAGATTACGAAGAATATTTTCCCCTACATTGACCCAGAAACCAATCTACCTCTAGTTGATTTGATTGTTGACGCTGCTGGTCAAAAGGGAACTGGACGCTGGACTGTGCAGACTGCATTGGAATTGGGAGTTTCTATTCCCACCATCACCGCTGCAGTTAATGCCCGGATTATCTCTTCTATTAAGGACGAACGGGTAGCCGCATCCAAAATTTTGACAGGGCCTAGTGGCAAGTATGATGGGCAAGTCAAGGACTTTGTTAACAAAGTACGTGATGCCCTTTATTGCTCAAAAATCTGTTCTTACGCTCAAGGGATGGCGCTGCTATCTACAGCTTCAAAAACATATAATTGGAACTTGAATCTGAGCGAAATGGCGCGGATTTGGAAAGGTGGCTGTATTATTCGCGCTGGCTTCTTGAATAAGATTAAGAAGGCTTTTAACGAAAATCCAGCATTGCCTAACTTGCTATTAGCCCCAGAATTTAAGCAAACAATTCTCGACAGACAAGCAGCTTGGCGGGAAGTCATCATGACTGCTGCAAAACTAGGTATTCCAGTTCCCGCATTTAGTGCATCCTTAGATTATTTTGACAGCTATCGCCGCGATCGCTTACCTCAAAACTTGACTCAAGCACAACGCGACTACTTCGGCGCGCATACCTACCTGCGTACTGATAAGCCTGGAAGTTTCCACACTGAGTGGGTTCCCATTGCTGAAGCTGAGAAATAATAAACTCAGTCTATTGTGAACTTTTAAGGATTTTAGGCTGAATATTATGTTACGAGAGTGGCTCTGAAAATTCAGGGTCACTTTTTTTCGTCAATAGTTGCGCCTGGCCTGCATATAGTGAAGATAAAGTCTCGCGCTTTGGTATTATCCCGCCCAGAACTGAAGTTCAAAAGCAACCTTCAGTAATTTCCCTCAAGCCGATATTGTAGACATATTATATACTCATTGACTTGGGTAATACCCCTGAGTCAAGAGGTCAATCTATAATGACTAGCAAACAGTTCGCGATCGGCACAGTTGCATTATTTATTACCATTGGAATTACATACTGTCTTGGCTCTGCTAAAGTAAAAGCTTCCTGTCCTACTCCACTATTAGATGGTGACTTTGAAGAACAAAGCAGCCCCATTGTCAGCAGTCCTTGGGTTTCGGAAGGCAAAGTTGGCATTGATAGAGGGATGGGAAACAGCAATTCTGCTCAAAACAACGTTTGGATGCGAAATGTTTCTGGATGGAATGGTATTAGCCAGCGCGTCAAGCTACAACCTAACACTGAGTATGAGTTAAAAGCCTATGTCAGGTCATCCGAAAATGTCACAGACGGTTATTTTGGAGTGCGAGATGCGAATCAAAAAGCATTTGTAGAAATCAAGTTTGGCAGATTAGGCCAATACATACCTTTAACACTGCGGTTCGTCACAGGTACTGAATCTGAATACAACATCTTCACTGGATTCTGGGCTGTAGGTCAAGATAGCTGGGTTCAAGTAGACAACTATACCTTGACAGGCAGTACTTGTAAAAAGGAGCAACAGGGAGCAGAAGCACAAGAAGGACAAGGGGGACAAGAAGGACAAGGAAGAAATAATAATCCTTGACTATTGACACTTGACCAATGACAAGTTTTAAAATCGCCTATCATACTCAACTACAGCACGGCTATCATCAAATAAATTTGTAGAAGCGCGGAGGCGAATTGTATCGGTAATTCGATAATTGAGACCCCATTGTAATGGGTCATTTGCTGTTAAAATTTTGATGCCGGAAACAGAAAACTTAGAAGAAATATCAACCCCAGCCTCCAGTGCTAATTCTAAAGTTGAATTGCTCTTTCCTGCTTCGGGATTATCAGAGATAACAGTTGGAAATAGACGCAGTTCACTTAAGCCAAAAGCATTACCAATTTGGTTAAAGGCTCCCTGAAAATTGTTGAATACAGCTGAACCTGCTATATTGATTAGCCCTAAAGTGCTGTCGCCACGTCCTTGAGTATCTACAAACCCACCGCCTAAAAGCGCGACAAGTTCTGTTTCGCTGCGAGTAGGACTGCTTGTCAGTTGCAGATTTTCGTTTAATTTACTAGCAGGCCCTTTAACTCTGGCTTCAACTCGCACAGTTTCTAAACTTGATAAACCTGTGGTGTTGAGCTTGCTAATATCACCCGTTAAATTTCCATCTAATACTTTGGCAAATAGCAGAATATCTAAATTGGGGTCGCGGGGTTGTTCCTTTTTAAAAGTTGCTGTGTGTTCATAACCACGAGCAAGATTAAATTGGGTAGTAAATAAATTTACTCCTCCTTTTTCTAGCCGAATCGTACCATCTGGTACTGGCTGATTTAAAAAACCATTAACTGCGAGGCTACCTGTTGCTTGGAAGTTGATAATTGGTGGTCGAGAAATTTGTACGTTTTTACCTAGTAATAGTTCTAGATTATTCAATCTTGCTGTTGTATTTTTTGTCTCAGTCTTGTCTTGCTTGTTAGCTTCGATTGGTAAAAAACTTTGAGCGCTATCTTGAGAGTTAGCAGTGTTGGCAGATTCTGCAAGCAACACTTGACCATCAAATAACTCTACTTTTCCGCCAATGACTGGGTTAAGGGCAGAACCAGTAATCTGTAAATTACCGCTAGCACCTCCTTCGTACAGTCCTTTGAGTCTCAAGGTTAGCTGATCGAGGTTAACGGTAAGAGGATTGGTAACAATTGCCTGTTGAGAATTGAAAATGGGAATTTCTCCAGCCACGTCTACTTGACCTCGGCTAAATCTACCCTGAAGGTTCTCTACTAATATGCGGTCAAAATCAAAATTTACTTTGCCTGTAACACGTCTTATTTTTCCTGGCAAAGCTTGGGCTGAAAAAGTGGCATCATTAACACTGGCAATTCCAACAACTTGTGGTTGCTGTCTAGTTCCACGCACTGTGATATCTACTTCACCTTCACCTTTCTCAAACATGACCTGGCTAGTTAACACGTTTAACAGGGCAAGTCCCTCATTTTTTACTTTCACATCCAGGCTGATTTGATCGTTATCTGGAGCTACAGAAGCAAAAGGCAACTTATAGGGTATGCTGCCGTTAATGTTGACGGGTTCTGGCCCAGCAACTGTGACGTTACTGCCAAAATTTAAGCGGCCATTATCGTAACTAAAACTGGCTATAGCTGATTCTACTTTTTTCTGATTAATTGTTCCTTCTGTGACTTGTAATTCCCCTCTAGCTTTGGGATTGCCTATACTACCTGCTAAAGCTACTGAAGTGTTGAGATTACCTGTCACCCCAACTGGCAGTTTCACAAAATTACTCAGTGCCTGGATTGGGAAATTTTTGACCTGTAAATTACCGGATTGATCGTTACCGCCAATATTACCTTTGAAAGCGATTAGCCTGTCTTTAGACTCAATTCGTAAAGGTAATAACGTCAAAACACCGTTTTCAAATCTGCCATTAGCAATCAACTGTTCGGCACGATAAAAACGACCTGGTTCAGTCTTTTCTGCCTCTTTACCCCAAGTCCAGTTTTGGCCATTCAAGTTAAACTGTGCTGCTATTCCTTTAGCTGTAGCAGTGTCTAAAGTAACTTCGCCGTTGAAAGTTCCTTGCAAGTCTGCTAACTCTGGCACTGGATTTACATCACGCCGCTGTTGTTGTTGTTCTGCTAATAAAGCATCTACTTGATAAAAACGCTCAATTTGGGTTAATAATGGCTGATTGGCTAATCCTTGGGGGACTGTTACTAGATCGGCCGCTGTACCGTAAGTTGGCGCTTCCATACCGTTGCGGAGATCTTGCAACTCAAATACCTGTATTGCTGTCAGGACATCTTGAACATTTCCCTCGTTGATGTTGAGCTTACCTTGAATTTGAGGAATTTTAGTGGATGTACTGAGATAGCCTGTAAAAGCGTAGCGACTTTTACCTTTAACAAATGCACTATCTGTAATATTCGCCGTGCCATTGCCATAGCGGAATTGCGCAGTTAACTGTTCGCCTTTAATACGTCCGATCGCGGGATTGGCGATCGCAATATTGCCGCTGGCTGCTAATGTATCTTGATTTACAAGCAAATTCCCTGTTAAAGCCCCGGCTAATGCAGTACTACCAAGGCGAGTGTTAGCAGGCAAAGATAAATTTAGTACTTGTAAGGGGAAGTTATCTAATTTCAAAGCCAAGTTATCACCTTGCACTTGACCGCTGGCTGATGCTTGCTGCCAGTTGACTAAGAAAGAGTTAGGGCGATTGTTGGCATTGAGGTTGAAAGAAATGCGATCGCGGTTTCCGGCTACGTCTAAATTAGTACCCTTGCCTCGCACAGACTGGATATTTCCAGTTAAAACTGGCTCAAAGGCAAAGTTCTTCACTGCCAAATTCCGTAACCTGAGTTGCCCTTGGATATTGGGGACAGGTAAGTTACCAGTTACTTGCCCAGCAAAATCTGCTTTCCCTGCTAGGTTAATGGCATTAGGTAGCTTAATTGGCAACTGTTGCAAGTCGTAATCTTGGGCTTGCACATTCAGATTTAAATCTGTAATTTGAGGTATACCTGCTCCCTGAGCATTGGCTAATATATAACCACTGGCATTTAAATTAGGTGCTGTAGCGCGTTCAATGTTCAGCTTTTGTCCATCCCAGGCGATCGCTGCACTCAAGGGTTGCTGAATCGCCGCAATACCTTGAGAAAACTGTACCTCACCAGCAGCACGCACATCAGCTAATTTAGTTGATGTTACTGTCCCAACTACTTGCAGCTGACCGCCAAATTGACCTCGTAATTGCTGATTTAACTGATTTAACTTCACACCAGCAGCCTTAACTACAGCCTGATAGCGACCATTAGCTAGTTCAATATTTGAGGCTGTAATTGTGCCATCTGCAACATTTACCCGTGCTTGACCAGTAGCTACAATAGCTTCTGGTTTAAAGGAATCAACTGACCCAGCAACGTCGAAATCACCATTCAAATTACCCCGAAATTGCTTAATAGTTGGCGCTAATTCCTGCACAGCCAAATTATTAGCCCGCAGTTGCGCTAGGTACACACCATTAGCAAGTTGAATATTTTTTGCCGTGACCGTCCCACCAGCCACAGCCAAGCTACCCTCGCCAGTACCGCGCAGAGTTTTCAAGCTAAAATTATCTCTGCTGCCTGCTATTTGGAAAGTACCCGCCAATGGCCCAGTCAAAGCAGGGGGAATATTCTTTAATATCCGTCCCAACCTAACACCATTAGTGACTAATTGAGCTGCAAAGTTTTGGTCTTGTAGTTGAATCTTAGAAACTGCAACCGTTCCCCCACCTATTTGCACAGCCGCACCTTCAGTGCGAATTGAGGCAATTTTAAATGGTGATGTTGTCCCAGAAAGCAGCAGGCGACCGTTAAATTCTGCCCCAGCTAAAGAGACATTTTGCAGTTTATTTTTATCAACAAAAGATTCTACCTGTACACCAGAGGCTTGGGCTATAGCTTGCCAACTTTGATTGGGGTAAGCGTAACTACCAGAGACCTGCACCTTACCACCATTGAGATTAAAAGCCACATCACGGAAGAAAACAGTGCGATCTGGGGCAATGGTGGCTATACCAGTTGCAGGGTAAGTTGCTTTGGGAGCTTGCCATTGCACTACAGTTTGAATCTTACCAGCAGTACCAGTTAACTGACCTGTACCAGAGACAGCACCGATTTGAAATGACGGTGTAGTGTTATAAATTTGCGCGATCGCATCCCCTGGAACATTCTCACCAGTAAAATTAAAATCCAGTTGCGGGGTTTTCCCCAGTTTGATAACGCCAGCACCCGCAACCTTTCCACCAACTATCGGTGTACCTTGAATATCTTTCAGGCTAACTAGGGAATTGCTGGTAGAAAACTCAAACTTGCTACTAACAGTTTTAAAATCTACTTTGTCAATGCGAGCAGGTTTAATCGTTGCAACTGTACCTGTAAGAATTGGTTTATTGGGTGCGCCGACAAGCTGTACGTCTGCTTGTATTTCTCCAGTAGCAAGTACAGGTAGTTTTACCTTGAGAGTCTCTAAGGCTGTAGTTACATCTACCTGATTGACTCGCCCTATTAACTTATAGCCAGCTTGTCTATCGATAATACCTGTAGCTACTACGGGGATTTTGCCATAGTTCCCAGCTACCTTGTCGAGCTGTATTTCCACTCCCTGGAAGTTGACGTTTCCTTGGATATTGTTCAACAGTTGTGGTAGACGGGGTACTTGAATTGCTACTCCTTGTAAAAAAGCACTGCCATTCAATAAGGTCTGCTGCTCTGGTATGAGCTGAATTTGTAAATCCCCATTAACTCGACCCGCCTGTAAAGTCAGTGGTAGCTGAATAATGCGAGTAATATCAGCAGCCAGCAAGTCTTGCCCTCGGATCTGTAAATTAGCGGCTTGTGTCTTGAGGCGTGTATCTCCCTTAAGAGCCAGACTCCCACCACTATCTGCTTGACCTGTAATATCAAACCTCATCAACTGGTTGTTTTCTAAAAGTTGGGCAGTTCCGTTAAGTTGCGAAAAACCCACAGGTAAGTTAGGGAGTTGAGGTTTTGAGGTTAGTTGTTGTCCTACTGTTTTAGGAAAAGACTTTAAAACCAGCTTGCCATTGCGTAACCGAATTTTATCTAAATCAGTCTTAATCGGGCCGCCTTTACCAGCCATGCTGATGCTAGTAGTCAGCCAGCGCCCTTGTTCATCTTTTTCAATGTAAACATCCGGATTGACTAAGGTGACATCTAGCTTTAAGTTGCGGTTAAAGATTAACTTGAATGGGTCAAAACCCACTTCCACAGCATCAACTGCCACTCGGTCTGGATCTGTGGCGGTTGCTGGAATCTCCGAAGCCCCAAACCGCACTCCCATCAGAGAAAATTCTGTAACGCCGCCAAGTTTTACCGGACGATTGAGTGTTGTAGTGAGATTTTGTTCTGCTAGCGGCGCTAAATCTTTCTGGACAAAAGTCCATAACCGCCAAATACCGCCTACAATTGCCAGCAGCAAGAGTCCACCCAAAGCAATACCACCGCGACTCAACACCAGCAACCAGAAACGCTGACGATTTGGGGAATGGGAGTGATTAACTTGATTGGGACGCTTAGTCATTGGCTTTCACTCTTTGTTTGGCGACTGTAGCTGACTCACATCTGGCATTGACTAGTAACAGATTGCTCTGCCAGATCCAGGATACGTTAACTAAATAGAAGACCCGATCGCTTGAGCCGATAAAATTAGTTTATTTAATACATATTCAATGATATTGGCACTGTCAGGCATATCAGAACCAGTAAAATACCCACACTGTATTATCAGATCGGTGTGGGATTCTCGTATTGCTGACTATCTATGTTTAAAAACAGCCTAGTTTACCCTTGCAGGTGACGCTCCTGCGTCGCTCTCTTGAAAGGTCGGGAGTTCCCCATTGTGCCGGAAGCCGCCAATAGGGGGACTCCCTCACAGATGGCGCTACCGCCACTTCCTAATCCTGTAGAAAGGCGCTCCGCCTACAACAGAGTGGCTCACAAAGACAGATTCAATAAACGACTCCATTTAAAACAGCGTCAACACTCCATTCATCATTTCCACACTGTAAGCGTTCATCAGAGCGTAGTCGAAATATGCAAACATAGATGACAGGTTTGACTGATGTAGGCAAAATTACAATCTTGCCTGAATGCCTTTGTACTTGCGGAAAGTCACTAACTGATATAAAGACATCATCATTCTAGACGAGACCATCCTTATAGAGTTCCGAGATTATTCTCAAAAACTCGACTATATTTATACCCTCATCCTATAGCAGTTTTAATTTGGCATTAAGAAAATGAGTAAGGTTACTTATTGACTGTTAAGCTTTAACTGCTGCAGGAAATAGATGAAAATGATGGGTGAGACTTTCCTTGAGGCACAAGCTAGAACTTTAATAGGAATAGACACCAAAAACATAAGGATAGATGATTACACCGATGCGTGTTTTTGTGCTGATTTTTAATGCTGGAACGGAGAATGAGGGAATTCACACCGTGCGCATAGGCGATCGCAATAAAATTCTGATGTTTGAGTCAGAAGATGATGCAACGCGCTATGCCTTATTGTTAGAAGCTCAGGATTTCCCCGTACCGACAGTAGAAGCGATCGATGCCGAGGAAATTAAGGAATTTTGTGAAAGCGCTGATTATGAGTGGGAACTTATCCCCGAAAACAGTAATTTAGTAGTCACTCCCCCAGAACTAAATGTAGAAGAAACTGATTGGCAACCTAATGCTCAAGAAGAGGATACTGATGAGGAAACCTTCCGCACTAATCCCGCAGACCAAGCAGAATCAGACTTATCTGATGCTGAACTAGAAAAGATTCGTCGTCAACTCGAAGGTTTGTTGTAGTTAGTCATTGGTCATTGGTCATTGGTCATTGGTCAAGCATTTCTTTCACCTCTGCTTTCTGCTCCCCTGCTTTTTCTTCTTTGTCGCATTTCCCGGGTTGTTGTAAAAAAATCTACACTGGTCAGGGGAGAGGTGGGAAGTGCTTTGATTAGGGCTGACGGACATGATATGACAACTGACTAATGACCCTTCGGGTACTCTGCGAGAACCCCTGCGGGGAACACTAGTTGCTCATGGGGGAAACCACGCCAGTTCCTTCAACGGGGGGAACCCCCCTTCGGGTTCGCCAGTCACCTGCGGAGGGAAACCCTCGCGCAGTGCTGGACTCACCGCAACGGACTGGCTCCCCAAGACCGCACTGGTTCACCAATAACAAATGACCGAGGACAAAAAATATAATGTCAAATTTGCAGGAACGCGGCTACCTTTTAACTGAGCAAGTAAACTCTAATAGTCTTAACTTAGACCAGATCAGTTCTCTGGAATTGGTAGATTTGTTTAATAGCGAAGACCAAAAAGCAGTTGCAGCAGTAGCTGCGGCTAAAAGTGAATTGGCTCGTGCGATTGATTGCACAGCAGAGCGTTTGCGTCAGGGAGGACGCTTATTCTATGTTGGTGCGGGGACAAGTGGCAGATTGGGAGTATTAGATGCTGCTGAATGCCCACCTACCTTTTGTACGCCTCCAGAGTTGGTACAGGGAATTATTGCTGGTGGTGCTGGCGCATTAGTACGTAGTTCTGAAGATTTAGAAGACCGCGCCCAAGATGGAGAAGCGGCGATCGCTCAACGACAAGTTACACAATTAGATGTAGTTGTGGGGATCACTGCTGGCGGGACAACGCCTTTTGTTCACGGGGCGCTGAACGCCGCCCGTCAACGAGGAGCGATCGCAATTTTTATGGCCTGTGTACCTGCTGAACAGGTAAGTTTTGATGCCGATATTGATATTCGGCTATTGACTGGCCCTGAAGTCCTCGCTGGTTCAACTCGCCTCAAAGCGGGTACAGCAACAAAGCTAGCTTTAAATATTATTTCTACCGGGGTGATGGTCAAGCTAGGTAAAGTTTACGGCAATCGCATGGTAGATGTCGCTGTCACCAATCAAAAATTACGCGATCGCGCTTTGCGAATTTTGCAAGACCTTACAGATTTAAGTCGGGAAGATGCGAGTGTATTACTAGAACGTAGCGGCAATTGGGTGAAGTTAGCCCTATTAATGCACTGGACTGGCTTAGAAAAACCAGCAGGCGATCGACTGTTGTCAGAACATCACGGTAATTTGCGAGCAGCTATTGCTAGCTACAACGTCACAAAACCCTGAGAAAGAATTATCAGGAAGTTTTACTTTGCCCACTAATGCCAAATTCTTTGTCAGCAACTAATGACAAATCAATCTCTGAGAAATAATTCACTAGAAATAATCTATTTTGGCAGCTAGCTACAACTACTGACGGGGTAATTACTCCGTCAGGTTAATATTGTGAAACCAGTAAAAGCTAATAAGTAAGTCTGTGAGAATAAACAGAACTATATTACGACATATAAACAAGCTTGTAACCTTTACCAATGAAAAAGGAAGACCTTTGCCAATAGTTTCAGTGTACTGACTTATTTATCAAGGTTGTCTAAAATTTTATAACCTCTTTATTTGGCAATTTTTTTTACAAAAAAGCTCTTTAATAACTTTGAAAGTAATATTTCAAAAACAATCAACTCAAACAAAGCTAACACTCTAAACCTAAATTATTTCAAATAGTACAAATTATTTTTTAAATTATAGATCAGTATAAATCCCGATCGTAAACTAGCTTAAAAATGAATATGATAATATATCACAACTGTATACACGATCATCTGGATAACATAAGTTCCTACTGATTAGTTAATCATTGCTAGAGCCTAGAGTTAAATTAGGGGTAATTAGGTTATATATCGCTCCTTTATTGACGCTACTTTTGCCATGCTATTGCCTTTGTGATAATCAGTCTTGACTTAGTAGCACTATATCTAATATCTACATAAAAAATGGTAAAAAACCGGATATTTTTACCAAAAAATATTGAAAAAGATTTAGATATTTTCTGGCTATTAAATGGGTAGTGTAGGGTTGCTAAGGGCTGACTTGTTAGTAAAAGGACAATTTATGACCCACCAAGACCTGATGATATCAAACAACTTATTGAATGAATTTAAGACTTGTACTCAGCTTCAATACAATGGTCAGTTAAATATTAAAAGTTCAAAAGGTCATCAATGGACTTTTTATTATCGACTGGGACGAATAGTTTGGGCAACAGGAGGAATTCATCCTTTCCGGCGTTGGCGGAGACAGATGGCTCAAAATTGCCCGCAAATTGATCTAGATAAGATCCGTTTAAGTTCTGAAGATATCTCAAGCGATTATTGGGATTACCGTCTGCTGGAAATCTTATATAAAAAACAAAAAATCCAGCGAGAACAAATACACTCTATTGTAGACAACACAATAGCAGAATTATTTTTTGATCTAGCTCAGGAGGCAGATTTTACTTCTGTAACTTGTCATCGCAGCCAACAAGCGATCTTAGAAACGCCAATGAGCTTCACGAGTGCAGATGTTTCTTTAAAGCAGATGCAAGAATCGTGGAAAGTTTGGTCAGAGGCTGGGTTGACAAATTTATATCCTGATTTAGCACCAGTCCTGCGGAAACCAGAACAACTCCAGCAATTGGTAAGTCCATCTGTCTACCATAACTTTGTTACTTTCATCAATGGCAAATATACTCTGCGAGATTTAGCTGTAAAAATGAAGCAGAATTTAATGCCAGTTGCTCGTTCATTGCTTCCATATATCCTCAAAGGCATTATTGAACTAGTAGAAGTACCAGACTTACCTTTAACAGCCATTGAAGCCCAGAAAAATCCTACAGCTACACCACAAAAGAAAACAACTGCTCCGTTGGTAGCTTGTGTAGATGACAGTCCCCAAGTCTGTAAAATTCTCGAGGAAATTCTCACTTCACATGGACTAAGGTTCATCAAAATTCAAGATGCTGTCCAAGCTTTACCAACTCTGATTCAGGATAAGCCAGATTTGATTTTTTTGGATTTGATGATGCCTATTGCTAGTGGTTACGAAATCTGCGCTCAACTGCGACGAATTTCTACCTTTGCCAACACACCGGTGATTATCTTAACAGGCAATGATGGCCTTTTAGATAGAGTTCGCGCTAAAGTAGCTGGTTCTACGGATTTTCTTACCAAACCTGTAGCTAGTGATAAGGTAATGGGTATAGTGCGTAAGTATTTACCTGTCCCAGCGTCATCAACTAAGACAAACGCCTCTAAATTGGAGAGCTTGTAATTACATTTCTCCTTGGTGATGGGACTTTTTTATGAAACTAGCTCTGAATACTAAGCCTCAAATAATCGATAAATGCTCAGTTTATCGAGAATAAATAACAAATTTTTATCAAGCAAGTATTTGCAAATAAATTTTCAAACATGATTCTTGCTCATAGATGTTTTGTCAAAAATGATCGGTCTTTTTAAGTGCTTTTTCTGAGGTTAATAAATAAGAATTGGAACACCATGATAACAAAACCAAATTTTTTTGGAACAATTTAGATAGATATAAAATCGGTAATTATCATGAACACTGTTCTAGTTGTTGAAGATGGTTTGACTGATATGGAAATTATCAGTAGTTACTTACAACAGGCAGGATACTACGTGATGAGCGCTAAAAGTAGTGAAGAAGCTCACGACAAAATAGAAACAACTAAGCCAGATGTGATATTTCTCGATGTAATTTTACCAGGTAAAAGTGGCTATGAAATTTGTCGAGAACTAAAAACAAATCCCAACACCAGTAAAATTCCTGTGGTTTTTTGTTCAACAAAAAACAGTGATGTGGATAAAATTTGGGGCAATATGCTGGGTGCTGAAGCTTATCTATCAAAACCTGTCAATAGAGAAGAATTAGTAGTTACTTTACAGCGATTAATCAATCATTAGATAGATATCTTTGGCAAAGTATAGTCAAGAATTAAGTGAAAACTACAGCAGTGACTATCCGCAATCATTTACCATAAAGGACAAATAACTTTGGAGACTAAGCAAAAGTTTTTAAGTTTTAATTTAGGAACCAATGACTTAGCTGTAATTCAGTTACAGCACATTGCAGAAGTATTACAAGTATCATTGACAGAAATCTGCGGTGTGCCTCAGATGCCTAATTGCGTCTTGGGTATCTACAACTGGCGTGGCGAAATGCTTTGGTTAGTTGATTTAGAAGAGATGTTAGGATATCCACCGTTATTGCAAGCCTCCAATTTAGTTTCAAAAATGATGGCAATAGTGTTAGAAAATGAGGGTAAATATTTGGGGCTATTGGTACGGCAACTAACAGATATTGAGTGGCTCAATACTGAGCAAATGAAAGTCCCATCTGCTGAACTATTTTATCCAGCAATGTCACCATTTGTAGAAGGATATTTTATTAAGCCTGACGAGGGAATCGCATTTAATTTGGATGCTCTGGCGATTATCCAAGCTCCTATATGGGGCAATTATAATTAAAATTTTCCATTTCTGGAAAGTTTAGCAATTAGCAGATATCAGATTATTAGTAATAACATTTATTGAGGTTGGTAAAATGACAGCTTTATATAACAATGGGCAAGAAAATAGTCATATCATCACCGATATAGAAAAATTAGAAAATCAGAATGGTAGCCCTAATATAGCTAGTATTCCTAGTAATGAATTATCGATATTAAATGCGATCGCTCAGGAATTTAAAAGTTGGCGACAGCAGTTACAAACTATCAATACTCAACTACGTCAAGCCCCAGACAGTGAGACTTTACTAAAAGTAGCTGTAGCACAACTGAGAGAAAAAATTGCGTGCGATCGCGCTTTGATCTATCAGTTTAAAACTTCTGATACTGGTACTGTCTTAGCAGAGTCCAGAACCCTCGGTTGGACACCTACTCTAGGCGAAAATTTGCCGGGTATTACTTTTGGCTTATATACCAGCCAAGATTATTTAGAACCAGTAGTTATTGATGATATCAATCAGATCCAAATTACCCCCTATCAGAAACAACTACTAGAAAAATTTCAAATTAAAGCTAGTTTGACTCTACCGATTGTAGTAGACAGTAAAGTTTGGGGCTTACTAAGCGTCAACAATTGTTCTTCAGCACGACATTGGCAAGAAGTAGAAATTACTTTACTATCTCAAATTACAACAGAACTCAGCTATAGATTGCAGAACTTTGGCTCTCAAACAGAACTGCAACAACAAACACTAGCAAAAAAATCAGTAGCCAAAGTCATTGATAAGATTCTGCACCTATCATCTGTCGAGAAAGTTTTTCAAACAACTACTCAGGAAATACGTCAATTACTAAAATGCGATCGCGTCGGAGTATATCGCTTCAATCCTGATTGGAGTGGACAATTTGTAGCTGAATCGGTAGGCAATGGTTGGGTAAAAATGGTCGGTCCTGACTTTAAAATGGTCTGGGAGGATACCCACTTGCAAGAAACCCAAGGTGGACGTTACGCCAAGGGTGAAACTTTTGCGGTGAAGGACATTTATCAAGCAGGCCATGCTCAATGTCATATCGATATTTTAGAGCAGTTTGAAATGAAAGCTTACATCATTGCACCTATATTTTCTGGGCAGCAATTATGGGGCTTACTGGCAGCTTATCAAAATTCTGGCCCCCGTGATTGGCAATCTTGGGAAATTAGCGTTTTGACTCAGATTGGGTTGCAATTTGGTGTAGCGATCGCACAGGGTGAATATTTAGAACAAGTGCGGACAAAAACTGAGCAACTAACTCAAATAGTTGAACAAGAGAAAACTTTAACTAAGATAGTCAACCGTATCCGCCAATCTCTAGATGCAGAAAGCGTTTTCAAAATCACCACTCAAGAAGTACGTCAATCTCTGCGATGCGATCGCGTAGCAGTATACCGCTTCAATCCTGACTGGGGTGGGGAGTTTATTGCTGAGTCGGTAGGTAATGGTTGGGTAAAACTGGTAGGGCCTGATATTAATACCGTCTGGGAAGATACTCACTTACAAACGACCCAGGGAGGTAGATATGCTAAAGGAGAAAACCTTGTCGTTAATAACATTTATCAAGTTGGTTTAAGTTCTTGCCACACTGAGATTTTAGAGCAGTTTGAAGCTAAAGCTTTTGTAATAGTTCCTATATTTAATGGAGAGACATTATGGGGATTACTGGCAGCTTACCAAAACTCTGGAACTCGTGAATGGCAAAGTTGGGAAGTTAATTTCTTAGCTCAAATTGGCTTGCAATTTAGCCTAGCTAAATCACAAATAGAATACCTCGATCAGGTGCGGGTTAAATCTGAAAAACTAACTCAGATAGCCGAACAAGAAAAAGCTTTCACCAAACTGGTCAACCGGATTCGCCAATGCTTAGATGTCGATGAAATCTTCAAGACATCTACTCAAGAAATCAGACAATTACTGCGATGCGATCGCGTCGGTGTCTATCGCTTTAATTCTGACTGGAGTGGCGAATTTGTCGCTGAGTCAGTTGGTCACAATTGGGTAAAATTGGTAGGCCCAGATATCAAAACTGTTTGGGAAGATACGCACTTACAAGAAACCCAAGGAGGCCGTTATGCCAAAGGAGAAAATTTTGTTGCTCATGACATCTATCAGGTAGGTCATGCTCCTTGCCACATTGAGATTTTAGAGCAATTTGAAGTTAAAGCTTATGTTATCGTGCCGGTATTCTTTGGTGACAAACTTTGGGGATTGCTAGCAGCTTATCAAAACTCTGGAACTCGTGATTGGGAAGAATCAGAAGTTAGTTTGTTAGCTCGTATTGGCGACCAGTTGGGGCTAGCATTACAACAAACAGAGTATTTGCAACAATTACAGGCACAGTCAGCACAATTAGCAGAAGCAGCAAAGCGAGAAAAAGCAGCTAAGGAGTTACTGCAACAGCGATCTATTCAACTGTTAACAGCCCTCAGACCCGCCCTCAATGGCAACTTAACGGTACGTGCACCAATTACAGAAGATGAGCTAGGTACAATTGCTGATGCTTACAATAATACCCTGCAAGCACTCCGGCAAATAGTTATCCAAGTACAAGCAGCAGCGCAACAAGTTGTGCAGACTTCTGGTAGCAGTGAAGCATCATTAGCCGGACTAACCAACTTAGCAAAACAACAGTCCGAAGAAATGACCGCAGCCTTGGACGAAATTCAACATATGGTGGATTCGACAAAAGCTGTAGTAGCGAATGCTGAGTTAGTGCAGGTAGCAGTACAACAAGCCAACCAAACTGTCGAGTCTGGTGATACTGCGATGAACTTGACTGTACAAGCTATTCAAGGAATCCGCGAAACCGTTGCCCAAACTAGTAAAAAGATAAAACGCCTGAGTGAATCTTCGCAAAAAATCTCCAAAGTGGTGAATTTGATTAGTAATTTTGCCACACAGACAAACGTACTAGCTCTCAATGCAGCCATTGAAGCCACTCGTGCTGGTGAATATGGTAAGGGTTTTGCAGTAGTAGCTGATGAAGTTCGTTCTTTATCTCGCCAGTCAGCAGCAGCTACTATCGAAATTGAAAAATTAGTCCAAGAGATTCAAGCAGAAACCGGCGAAGTAGCAGTAGC
This sequence comes from Aulosira sp. ZfuVER01, assembly GCA_034530615.2. Lineage (GTDB taxonomy): Bacteria > Cyanobacteriota > Cyanobacteriia > Cyanobacteriales > Nostocaceae > Aulosira. The sequence goes on along the minus strand of JAVRCV020000049.1, from coordinate 181,980 downwards.
TATGGAAACAGGCATCCAACAGGTGGTAGAAGGTACAAATCTTGTTGGTGATGCTAGACAAAATTTGAACGCCATTGTGAGTGCAACTGCGGAAATTAGTCAGTTAATTCAGCGGATTACCGCAGCTACCCAAAAACAAATGGATCAGTCTGTCAAGGTAACTACAAGTATGAAAGATGTAGCAGAAATTTCGCATAAAACTGTTGATGAATCCCATGAAATTACTGTTGTCTTTCAAGAGTTATCAGGAATGGCAAAAGAATTACTAGCAACTGCTAGTAAGTTCAAGGTTAATTGATAAACGATCGCGCCCTTTGGTGAATTGTCCAAGGGCGCGGCTTTTTGGGAGAATATTTTTTTATTTGCTTTTTTTCTTAATCTCTTATTCAATACTAGTGATTCATCGCATTAATTGTGAGGGAGTTTAGGAACGAACCGCAAAGTATGCAAAGTAAAGAGAAAAGAGAAGAGAAATTAAAAGGTTAATTTACCCAGCAAAATTAATGCAATATACCACTATTGAATTTATTCAATAATATGGATAGGACAAAATTAATCACAGACAAAAACAGATGCACACAGGTAAATATCGGTGTTTATCTGCTTGCATCTGTGGTTGAATAACCAAAATAATTCATCATGCAATAAGTTTAATATCTGTACGCTCAATTTATTATGAAGCAGTTACAAAGATAAATGTCTAAAGTAAAAATCCTCATTAAACCTCAAAAATTATGACTACAGACATTGATATTCGCGAGCAAGGTTACATTTATTTCTTAGCTGAAGCTCCAGAATTATTACAAACCATAGAACAAGAACTTTTTAGCTTAACCGAAGAATTTAGTATAGCTAAAGTGCATAATTTAATGCGGGCAACTCATACAATTAAAGGAGGAGCCGCTAACGTTGGCTTAGAGGTAATTAACACGATCGCCCATTCTCTTGAAGATGTCTTTAATGCTCTCTATAACCCAAGTGTTGTTATTGATGAGCAATTACAAACACTGATAATACAAGCTTACGAATGCTTAAGTTTAGCACTAACCGCAGAACTAACTAGTAGTGCTGTAAATGGTGAAGAAATCCTCCAACGTGCAGCTTCAGCGTTTGCTCAGTTGCAAGAAAAACTGGGTGATGCTTTTGGTGCTGAGGCTCATATTCCTACTTCAGAAGAATTGGGATTTGATATTGTTAAGTCTATCTTTGAAGTTGGCGTACAACAACGCTTAGAAAATATTGCTGATGCTCTTAATAGCACAGCAGATTCAATAGAATTCGCGCAGTTGCTCAACTCTCAAGCTGAAGTATTTATTGGGTTGGCAGAATCTTTAAATTTACCAGGATTTGGTGCGATCGCTCAAACAATTATCGCCGCACTCCAAGCTAACCCCAAGCAGGCACATCAAATTGGGAAGGTTGCTCTGGCAAATTTACAGCAGGCGCAAGCATCTGTATTAGCAGGCGATCGCACTTTTGGTGGCGAAATCGATCCTGCTTTGCAAAATTTCACACAAGTAATAACAGATGATTTTTCTCCAGTTACAAAACAATATGTTAGTACTACTTCTTTAAGAAATGAAATCAAGGAACTATATAAATTTTTAACTACATCTGGCAACACTAAAAACCAACCTCTCAAGCCAGCAAAAGCTAAGTTTTATATTAAAGTTATTCGCTACATTTTCGGATGGTTCAATCACCAGATGGAAATTAGCAAAGAAAAACTTAATTTGGCTCTACTTATTGCTTCTGGGCAAGAAGATTCTATTGGTTATATTGAAAATTGGTTAAGTAAATTTTTAGAATTTGTACAAGAAGCAGAAGATAGCCAAAGCCTTTACCTTTATCGCCAAGGTGTGATACTAACAATCATCCTGGCTGTTGTGAAATTTTATTACACCAATGAACAAGTAAATAATGATATTTCTGTAATCCAAACATTACAACAGCAAATTGGTAAATTAGCTAAAGAATATAAAAAATTTCCCCCTGTTACAGCCCAAGAAAAAAATTGGATTGATAATCCTAAATTTAAAACCCTGTTAGTTTTTCAAGAAAAAGCTCTTCCAGAAACCGAGCATCTCTTAGAAACTATTTGGGGAGGAGAAGCTAATTTTAACCATATCCATGAAATTGCGGAGACTCAACTTGAGGAATCTGTTACACAGATAGTAGATACAGATATTGCTAATTCTGCTATTCACAACGAAAGGGAAATTAAAGGTAAATTACCAAATTCCTCTCAAAAAAGCTCTCGACACCATTCATTTGTCCGAGTAGATACTGAAGGCTTACAACGCCTTAATTACTTAGCAGGCGAACTACTAATTAAGCAAAAACAGCGGATATTACAGGATGAACAACTTCAAGAAATAATTGAGCAATTATTCCAGCGGATCGCCAAACAACAAATAATTTTAAATCAATTGGGTGATTTACCCTTCCAGATGCAAAATGCTGGCTTACAACATAATCGAAATTTTGCAACTGTGAAATTTGATGCTTTAGAAATGGATATGTATACAGAATTTCAGATGAAGTTGCACGAGGCAATGGAAGAAAATCTGCAACTTCAAGAAATTACAGAATCTTTAGATTTACTGCTGAACCAAGCTACTCAACTTGGTGACAAAAAACAGCGATTAACACTGAATATTATTGATAATTTAGTAGAAGCAAGGATGTCACCTTTAGGTAACATCCTCAATCGTTTCCCGCAGATGGTAAAAAAGATGGGAAATGTTTATAACAAACTTGTAGAATTGAAACTTACAGGTACAGAAGTACTAGTAGATAAAGCGATCGCAGAAAAACTTTACGAGCCTCTGTTACATTTGGTACGTAATGCTTTCGATCATGGTATTGAAACACCTCAAGTTCGCCAATCTTTGGGTAAATCAGCACAAGCTTTAATTGAAATTCGTGCTTATAACCAGGGTAGCCAAACGATTATTGAAGTTCGAGATGATGGACAAGGTTTGAATTTAGAAAAAATTCGTAAAAGAGCTATTGAGCTAAATCTTATACCACCAGAAGAAGACTATGTTTCTCGCGCCACTGAATCAGAGCTTTTAGAGCTGATGTTTTCACCTGGATTCACAACAGTCGAGCAGGTAAGCGAAATTTCTGGACGTGGTATGGGTTTAGATATTGTGCGTTCTCAAATACAATCTCTAAACGGCTCTTTTTCAGTTAAATCATTGCCTAACCAAGGCACAAAATTCATCCTAAAAATTCCTTTTTCTATGACTACCGACAAATTAATGCTAGTGCAAGCAGGTGGTGTTGTTTATGCTTTACTCTTGGATAATGTCGAAAAAATCTTGATTCCTTCAGAGCAGCAAATTAAAGAATTTGAAGGTAAAAAATTATTATATTATAACTCTGGGGAAGATGAACGTATTGTCAGTCTCCGTCCAATTTCTGAGTTAATGTATTATAGTAGTTCATTTTGCAATAGTATTGCTTTAAATAATATATCAACTCTCCATGATATAGGAATTACCCAGCATCCTGTGCTATTGCTACGGCATAATCAAGAAATCTTTGGTTTAGAAGTTGACCAAATTATTGGCGAACAAGAACTAGTAATTCGACCTTTAGGAAGTGCGATCGCTCCACCAAGATATATTTATGGTTGCAGTAGTTTAGCTAGTGGTAATCTCATATTAGTTATCGATCCTACTTTGTTGCTAGAGTCTTACGAAATGCAAGCAACACTGGAGAGTACTGTATCATCAACAGCTTATTTAACAAATAAAAAAGCCTTAACTCTGTCGGGTTTAACTTCTAACTCTACACCTTTACTAGCTCCTTCTCCTAGCACAGACACTAAGCTCAACTCATCAAAGGTGCTGTTAATAGTAGATGATGCAATTAGTCTACGCCAAACTCTTTCTCTAACTCTCCAAAAATCTGGCTATCAAGTATTACAAGCCCAAAATGGTGTAGAAGCTTTAGAGCAATTGCAGATGCATCCTGAAATTCAGGTAGTGATTTCCGATTTAGAAATGCCACGCATGAATGGGTTTGAACTTTTATCTCATGTGCGTCATAACCCAAGCTTTGCCGAAATTCCTATAGTAATTCTCACTTCTCGCAGTGCAGAAAAACATCGCCAACTTGCTGAATCTTTAGGTGCAACAGCTTACTTAAATAAGCCATATTTAGAAGATAAGTTAATTTCGATAGTCGCAGAGTTAATTAATAAGCAAAGCGAACAATCTCATAATTTAGTTATTAGTCAATAAGGTTAATACTAATTCAATTTGAGTTATCCCACCTTGGAATTAATTCCAAGGCTAATAGCGTAAGTGAATTTTGGCTATTAGCCCGGCACTTCAAATCAGGATGTCGATCGGGGCAAACGCATCTTATTAGTAAATAAGATGCGTTTGCCCTGGTATTACGTTCTATTGTACGGCTTATGTGAGTTATAGTCTGGAAAGACATAAATACGTCAACATGGCTGAAAATCTTGGCTAAACCGCAGCTTAAAACCCTTGCTATAGCTTGGGCGTTTTTAATTCACATAAGGCGTACTGTTTGTAACACTACCCCAACAAGTGTGCTATTCGGGCAAAGCCTTCTTTAACTAAAGGTTAACCAAAATTTATCAAGGGTGTTTCTTACTTCCAAGTATATTTCTAAGTATAGTTGCGTAAATTCTCTGCTGTAGTTTGTACCATGAAAATTCATAAAACTTTCCTAGGATTGACAATGGGCGTGCTTTCCGCAATGAGCATTTCTGATATCTGGAGCATCCGCAAGGTAAAGGCTGAATCTGTATTTGATATCAATTCTGAACGTGCAGTTTGCAGTAAGGTTGTTACTGGTACATATCTGACGACAATCAAAGACAGCAATGGAAAATTTGCTTCACGTGGGCTGATCACTCTTACCAAGGAAGGCAACTTTATTGCCGGGGACTCAAACCAAGGTGGTTTGTCAGGGGTATTTAATCCTTTTACCACTCTTCAGGGAACTTGGGTGTGTACTGGAAATAAGGAGATTACTGCTAGAGCTATCGATTTTTCTCTCTCAAATCAAGGCGGTACAGGCATCGCTAGAGTTGATTATCACGCTACGTTTAATCCCACAACTCAAACTGTACAAGGAACAATCTCGCTTCATCTGTTTGATCTAAAAAGTAATCCACTATCCGGTAATGGACAAGATGGAGGAACAACCTTCTTTACAGGACAGCTAATCACCGCTAAATAGTAGAAGAGGACTTAGTGTTGGGTATTCAAATAATTTCTTGAGGTATCTGGCAGAGCGATCGCCCGCTACACTAATTCAGCTATTTTTCAAAATCTGCGAAAAGGCACGATACTTTGAATGAAGTCTGGCAAAGATGGCGATCGCTACTTTTGCGTTAACAAAAATTAGGGTAGATAGCTGCTCAAACAGTTGAAAGTTCGTCAGAGTGGAGATAGGAGTTTTTCTGACAACTTAAATGACTCAAATATTTGACGCTCCAACCCATACAGATCAATATGTTCGGGTTGCTAAACTTGCAGATGTGCAAAAAGCAGGTAGCTTAGTGGTTCGCAGCGCAAATCACACCATAGTGCTGTTTTATTCTGATAATCAAGTTTATGCAATTGATAACCGTTGCCCTCACATGGGTTTTCCTTTACATGGAAGTACTTGCAAGGATGGGATTGTTACCTGTCCTTGGCATTATGCCCGCTTTGACCTTGCTAGTGGCGGAACCTTCGATTCCTGGGCTGATGATGTCCCCGCTTTTCCTGTAGAAATCCGCGATGGGGAAGTGTGGATCAATCTTGCTCCCCCAGCTAACCCCTATACTCACCAACGCCAGCGTCTTCAAGATGGTTTAGAACAGAGCATTTCCTTAGTTATTGCTAAATCAACCATCGCCCTATTAGACATGGGAACGGATGCGACTGAACCATTCCAGATGGGATTGGAATTTGGCGTTCGTTATAACAAAGCGGGATGGAGTACAGGCTTAACCATCCACACCTGCATGATGAATCTACTGCCTTATCTTGATGCAGAAGACAAACCCCGCGCTCTTTTTCAGGGACTTTCCGCGGTAGCTAATGACAGTGCGGGTGCGCCACCGCAGTTTGTAGTACACCCATTGCCAAATTCCAATGTAGACCTCAAGACCCTGAAAAGCTGGTTTTGCCAGTTTATTGAAGTGCGGGATAGTGAAGCAGCACAAAGGTGTTTGGTGAGTGCAATTCGCATGGGTGCTACTTCCGAGCAAATTGCAGATATGCTGTTCACAGCAGCTACAGACCACCGCTACATCGATATTGGTCATACACTCGACTTTATCAACAAAGCACTGGAAGCACTGGATGTTGTTGACTGGCAAGGTGCAGAGTCAATTTTAGCCAGTTTAGTTTCTGGTTTAGCAAGTGCATCTCGCATGGAAGAATCAAATTCTTGGCGCTATCCTGTAGATTTGGTGGCAATTTTAAGCTCTGCTTTTGAGCAGTTACCTACGGCTTTAGCTACAGGAGAACCGCAAAGGGGAACTTGGTCAGGTCAAGATGAATTAGTACCAATTTTATTAGGTGAAGATCCACAAGCGATCGCAAATTCTCTTCTCAATGCCCTGCAATCTGGTTGTACTGAGGAGCAATTAGCTAGTGTAGTTACTTATGCTGCTGCTTTGCGCGTAGCTCGTTTCCATACCAATAACGACTTTAGCGACTGGGATTCCGCACATCATCCCTTTACCTTCGCCAATGCAGTGCATCAAGGATTGCGACGAGTGCCTTCAGTAGAACTGCTGCGGGGTGTGTTTGATGCTGCTATGAGCGTGTATTTAAATCGATTCTTAAATGTGCCACCAGCGCGACTTCCAGAACCCAAAGACCTCGTACAAAATCCCGCAGAATTGCTCAAGCAACTACCAGATTTATTGGATCGCCAGCAACAAGTGAATGAGACAGGCAAGTTAGTGGCTCGTTATTTGTACAGTGGTGGTGCTGTTGAGCGACTAATGGCAATGTTAGGTAAATTAATGTTGCGAGAAAACCGCAATTTTCATGTGATTCAAGAAATAGAAGCAGCCTTTCGGCAATACTCCTTGTTGGGTCATACGGATGCTGGTATTCACGTACTGGTAGCGGCAGCGCGGTATTTAGCAGCACACTCACCCACAATGCGATCGCAAGGACAAACCTATCAAATTGCTGAACGATTACAAAAAGGCGATCGCTTGTTTGAGGGATAATACAGCAATTTTTCTTCATTGAAACCACCATGTTTACTAGAGAATTCATCTTTAAATCTTTGAAATACAGGTAGATATGGTGGGCAATGACTACATTTGAACTTCAAGAGTAAGTTATATTTGTGGCTCACAACCCTTTATAAAAAACCAGCCACAAGTTCTGCATAACCTCGGTTAAGGGCACAGAGGACTTACGCAAAAGAACACCTATGAGTCAGCAGGGAAGGCTGCGCGTTATGGTGCAATATGAAATTCGCAGGTATAAATCATGAACATCTTGGCGACAAAGAGCGACAATTATCTTGCCTTTATAGATGACTGATGAATAAATACCAATGAAATTCAGCGAAATTGTTAGTCGGCTTGGTGACATCGTTACTAGCCATAGTCTGACCGCCAACCAAAACCATGACCCAGAGATTACAGCGTTAGCAGCCATTGATGAAGCTACTAGCGGTACTCTCAGCTATGTAGAAGGGCCAAAATTTTTTTCTTGGGTGGGTAAGACAAATGCTAGTGCATTAATTTTGCCTCAGGACAAAACATTACAATTGCAAGCACAAGAACGCAGTATTGTCTGGATAGCCACACCAGAACCACGATTGTTGTTTGCTAAAGCGATCGCACTTTTCTACCAACCATACCGTCCCAGTGCGGAAATTCATCCCACGGCTGTAATTCACCCCAGTGCAGAAATTGGCAGCGACGTTTATATTGGCCCCCACGTAGTGATTCAGCCACGGGTGAAAATTGGCAATGGTGCGATTATTCATCCTAATGTAGTGATTTATCCAGACGTGACGATTGGCGATCGCACTACCTTACACGCTAACTGTACCATTCACGAACGCACTCAAATTGGTGCAGATTGCATGATTCATAGCGGCGCTGTCATTGGTGCAGAAGGCTTTGGCTATGTTCCTACCCGTACTGGTTGGGTGAAAATGGAACAATCTGGTTACACTGTCTTAGAAGATCGGGTAGAAGTTGGCTGCAACAGTGCCATTGACCGCCCCGCTGTAGGAGAAACACGGGTAGGTCGAGATACAATAATCGACAACTTAGTCCAAATCGGTCATGGTTGCAAAATTGGTGCAGGCTGTGCAATAGCCGGCCAAGCGGGGATGGCCGGAGGCGTGCAAGTTGGTAATCGCGTGATCTTGGCTGGACAAACAGGAATTGCCAATCAAGTCAAAATTGGTGACGGTGCGATCGCATCTGCACAAGCCGGAGTTCACAATGATGTTGCACCAGGAGAAATTGTCTCTGGTACTCCCGCCATTCCTCACAAAATATATCTCAAGGTATGTGCGATTTATAATCGCCTACCAGAAATGTATAAATTGCTGAAGCAGTTACAACGCCAAGAATAATTTCCAGTTCGCGGTTAAGCGATCGCTCTTTTCTGGGAAGCACTACTACCTTAAGTAGGGTTTCCCCCAATAACTAAATTTTGAGTTTAATCCAATATATATACATAGGCGATAACAAAACGCCAAACAAAAACTTTCTAAATTACCAATTACCTGGTTCCCAAATTTAGTTAATAGTATTGATTCTCTGGAGGTTAATCAACTTATGGTATTAGTTCGTTGGCAACCCTTTTCAGAAATGGAAACTCTCCGCCGTCAAATGGATAAAATGTTTGATGAATTAGGAAGCGTTAACGCTCAGATCGCACAAACTTGGACTCCGGCGATTGAATTGCAAGATACTAACGAAAGCCTGATTTTGCGAGCCGAAATTCCAGGTATTGAAGGCAAAGATTTAGATATTCATGTAACCAGAGAAGCAGTTTCTATTGCTGGTGAAACTCGGCAAGAAAGGAAAACACAACAGAAAGGTTATTTCCGTTCTGAGTTCCGCTATGGTAAGTTTCAACGGATAGTTTCTTTACCTGTACCAATTAAAAACGACCAAGTACAAGCCGATTTGAAGAATGGTATTTTGACTTTAACACTACCTAAAGTAGAAGAAGTCAAACAAAAAGTAGTCAAAATTAATTTGGGAGAGAGCAAAGGAGAGATTGCTGGTTCAGAGTCGAAAGAAACAGTTGATGTCTGGTCTGATACTAATTCGTAATTAAGAATTACCTGGGGTCAGAACCCCGACTTCTTAAAGAAGTCGGGGTTCTTGCAGTAGATCAAAATTGATCGCATAGACGATTAGGATTTTTAATTAAAACCCTAATTTTTCTAACACTGGCTTTGTTGAAACAATGTGACGTTCCAAACCCAATTCTTTAGGACTAACTCCTAATGCCAAAGCAATTAACTGGGGTAAATGTAACACTGGTAAACCTAGCTTTTTCTCAATTACCTTTTCTACTTCTGGCTGACGAGAATCTAAATTGAGGTGACACAAAGGACAAGGAGTAACTAAACAATCAGCACCAGCAGCTAAAGCATCTTGAATATGCATCCCCGCCATCTTAAAAGATTGGGTAGTGGCGTAGCTGGCTAGTGGCCAACCGCAACATTGGGTGCGACCTCGATAATAAATTGGTTCTGCACCCACTGCACGAAAAACATTTTCCATCGCTTCTGGACGGAAGGGGTCATCATAGGGCATGGATTGTTGAGCGCGGAGGAGATAACAACCATAAAACGCCGCACATTTTAATCCAGTCAACTTGCGGGTGACACGTTTAGTAATTTCTTCCAAACCGTAATCTGTGACTAAGGCATAGAGAAGATGTTTAACTTCCGTACTACCGCGATATGGTGAACAACCTTCTTTTGTAAGCAAACCATTTACTTGCTCAAGATATTCCGGTTTTTTTGTCCGACATTCTTTGAGCCGTTCATCGACATGACCGATAACACCTTGACAAGTGCTGCAATGGGTAAGTAGAGGTAAATTTAACTCTTCTGCTAAAGCAATATTCCGGGCATTAACTGTATCTTCTAACAGTTGGGAATCTTCTTTAAATGTTCCCGAACCGCAGCAAGCTGCTTTTTTGAGTTCAATTAGTTGAATTCCTAATGCTTGGGTTAAGGCTTGAGTAGATTGGTAAAGTTCTCGACAAGCACCTTGAGCAACACACCCAGGAAAGTAAGCGTATTTCAGCGTTTGAGATAGCATATAAGTATATCTGGTTGAGGGCAACAGCTCTCAACAATAAATTTTTGTTCGTACCTTGCCAGTGTAGCTTGCAAGGCTATGTATCCGGATTTGGACATTGTAAAAAAAATCAGTAAGAATTGCAAAATAGACAGATGTTGAGAGTGTATGCGATTGCATAGGGTTTCTATTGCCCAACCTTGCAGAAGGAAAATTCTTCGGCCGTATACGGGCGATCGCGCTTTCCGATAAGATGTATATGCTCAAAACAATGTCGCCTATAAAGAGCAGATCGTAGCAACTGGTTAAGGACTTTTATCTATGAGCCAAGCCGAAGTTTTTGAAAGAGTTAAGAAAGTCGTCGCCGAACAACTAGGTGTTGAGGCTGATACTATCAGACCACAATCCACGTTTATTGATGATTTAGGGGCAGATTCCCTAGATATTGTGGAACTAGTAATGGCTTTTGAAGAAGAATTTGATATTGAAATTCCCGATGAAGCCGCCGAAAAGATTTTATCGGTTCAAGAGGCAGTCGACTATATCAACAGCAAAGCTGCTGCATCTGCCTGAAAAGCGATTGGGGATCGAGGCTTGGGAATTGGGGAGCAGGAAAAACTCCATTCCCTAAGTTCCCAGTCCCTAATCTTTAGTACTCCCTTTTTGCTGCTTTCTCGCCACCTTTAACTTAGTCATGACAGATTATAAACGTAAGCGCGTTGTGGTAACTGGTGTTGGCGCGATTACACCGATTGGTAACACACCAGCTGAGTATTGGGAAGGATTGTTGAGTGGTCGTAATGGCATTGACTACATCACCGCCTTTGATGCATCGCGCCATGATTGCCGCATTGCTGGTGAGGTCAAAAACTTCGATCCACACGATTACTTAGACCGCAAAGACGCCAAGCGCATGGATCGGTTTTCTCAATTTGGGGTTGCGGCTGCAAAACAAGCTGTATCTGACGCGCATTTAGCGATTGATGAACTGAATGCAGAACAAGTGGGCGTTATTATTGGTTCTGGTATTGGTGGACTAAAGGTTTTAGAAGACCAGCAAACAGTTTACCTGAACCGCGGCCCCGACCGCTGTAGTCCGTTCATGATTCCCATGATGATTGCCAATATGGCAGCTGGATTAACAGCGATTCATACGGGAGCTAAAGGCCCTAATTCCTGCTCTGTGACTGCTTGTGCTGCTGGTTCTAATGCCATCGGGGACGCTTTTCGCCAGATTCAATGGGGGTATGCCAAAGCCATGATTTGCGGCGGGTGTGAAGCGGCGATTACACCCTTGGGTGTAGCTGGATTTGCCGCAGCTAGGGCACTTTCGACTCGCAATGACCCAGCTAATGCTTGCCGTCCGTTTGACCGCGATCGCGATGGATTTGTCATGGGTGAAGGGGCGGGAATTTTGCTGCTAGAAGAACTCGAACACGCCCTGAGTCGAGGCGCTCGCATTTATGCAGAAATGGTCGGTTATGGGATGACCTGTGATGCTTATCATATGACCTCCCCAGTCCCTGGCGGGTTAGGAGCAGCCAGAGCCATAGAAATAGCACTGAAAGATGGGGGACTCACCCCAGAGATGGTGAACTACATCAATGCTCACGGCACTAGCACCCCAGCTAATGATGGCACTGAAACAGCTGCGATGAAAAAAGCTTTGGGCGACCATGCCTATAAGGTGGCTATCAGCTCTACCAAATCGATGACAGGTCATCTTTTGGGCGGTTCTGGAGGTATTGAAGCCGTAGCCACAGTACTGGCGGTTGCCAACGATCGAGTTCCACCAACAATTAATTTAGAAAATCCCGATCCAGATTGTGACCTGGATTATATTCCTAACACCAGCCGCGCCCAACAAGTCAACGTGGCACTATCTAATTCATTTGGGTTTGGCGGTCACAATGTCACGCTAGCCTTTAAAAAGTACGTCTAAAAAATTCCCCATCGAGCAGCTGGTCACGCTGCTGAAATAGCTGGGAAAAGTGTCTTAGATGTCATTTCCAACTAAACTAAGGGTTCAAAACGACCCAATTATTAGCTGGATTTATCACCGGAAACTCAACATATCCCGCTTGTCCATCAACAATCGGGAATGGGATGATGAAGATAGGGGGAATGTGAAAACAACACGGCAATAAAGGGAAAGGAAAATCCACGCCCCTTTTTGCCTCCCCGGTAAGTGAGCTACCAAGAGTGCTAACCCGTCGTTAACAACAAGAGATTATGGCTGTTGCAACCCAATCCCTCGAAGAACTATCTATTAACTCGATTCGCTTTTTGGCTATTGATGCCGTAGAAAAAGCAAAATCGGGACACCCAGGGCTGCCGATGGGCGCTGCTCCGATGGCTTTTGTCGTTTGGGACCGCTTTATGCGGTTTAACCCCAAGAATCCCCACTGGTTTAACCGCGATCGCTTTATTTTATCTGCTGGGCACGGCTCCATGTTGCAGTATGCCCTGCTCTACCTCTATGGTTACGACAGCGTAACTATTGAGGACATCAAGCAATTCCGTCAGTGGGAATCCAAAACCCCCGGACACCCAGAAAACTTCATGACTCCTGGTGTAGAAGTTACTACCGGGCCACTCGGTCAAGGAATTGCCAATGGAGTTGGTTTTGCAATCGCAGAAGCCCACCTTGCAGCTAAATTCAACAAACCCGATGCCAAAATAGTTGACCATTACACCTACGTAATTTTGGGTGATGGTTGCAACATGGAAGGCGTTTCTGGTGAAGCTTGTTCTTTCGCTGGGCACTTGGGATTAGGCAAACTCATCGCTCTGTACGACGACAACCACATCTCCATCGATGGTTCTACAGATGTAGCGTTCACCGAAGATGTTTCTAAGCGGTTTGAAGCCTACGGTTGGCACGTCCAACACGTTGAAGATGGTAACACCGATTTAGATGCGATCGCTAAAGCAATTGAAGCAGCCAAAGCTGTCACCGATAAGCCTTCTTTTATTAAGGTCACAACTACCATCGGTTACGGTTCCCCCAACAAAGCCAACACCGCTGGTGTTCACGGTGCTGCCTTGGGTACAGACGAAGTAGCATTAACTCGGAAAAACTTGGGTTGGGAATACGAGCCTTTTGTTGTTCCTCAAGACGCTCTCAACCACACCCGCAAAGCAGTTGAGCGTGGCGCAGGCTACGAAGCTGACTGGAACAAGGCTTATGCTGAGTACAAAGCTAAGTATCCCCAAGAAGCCGCTGAATTTGAACGTTACCTCAGTGGCAAACTACCTGACGGTTGGGATAAAGTACTACCCACCTACACCCCCGAAGACAAAGGACTACCTACCCGCAAACACTCAGAAACTTGCCTCAACAAAATAGCGGCAGTTTTACCTGAACTTATTGGTGGTTCTGCTGACTTAACCCACTCCAACTTGACCGAGATCAAGGGTAAGGGCGACTTCCAAAAAGGACAATACCAAAACCCCAACATCCACTATGGTGTACGGGAACATGGTATGGGTGCAATTGTCAATGGTATAGCGTTGCACGGTTCGGGCTTAATTCCCTACGGCGCTACCTTCTTAATCTTCACAGATTATATGCGGGCACCCATCCGCTTATCTGCCTTGTCTCAAGCCGGTGGTATTTGGGTAATGACCCACGACTCTATTGGACAAGGTGAAGACGGCCCCACCCACCAACCCATAGAAACACTGGCTTCCCTGCGTGCTATTCCTAACCTCACAGTGATTCGCCCCGCAGACGGAACAGAAACTTCCGGTGCATACAAAGTGGCAATTGAGAGAGCAAAGGCAAATGCTCCTACTTTGTTGGCGTTCACCCGTCAAAATGTCCCCAACTTGGCAGGTACATCAATTGAAGGTGTAACCAAGGGTGGATATATAGTAGTGGATAGCCAAGGTACACCAGATATTATCCTCATTGGTACTGGTTCAGAATTGAGCCTCGCTGTCACTGCTGCGGAAAAACTCACCGCCGAAGGTAAGAAAGTGCGTGTAGTTTCCTTACCTGCATGGGATTTGTTTGAAGCACAAGATGCAGCTTACAAAGAATCTGTCCTACCAAAAGCTGTCACCAAGCGCTTGTCTGTAGAAGCTGGTTCTAGTTTCGGCTGGCACAAGTATGTCGGAACCGAAGGCGATGTTGTCAGCATCGATCGCTTTGGTGCTTCTGCTCCTGGCAACGTTTGTTTAGAGAAGTTTGGCTTTAGCGTTGAGAATGTGTTAGCTAAAGCAAAAGCATTGTTGGGTTAATTAGTAACAGAATATTCTCTTAATTTTCTTGTGGGGTGGGCATCTTGCCCGCCCTTTTTTTTGCAGATTCAAACTGAGAATTATACCAATTCAAATATAGAGTTTTCGTTTGGTTGTAATACACAATAGGGCACAGCAATGCTGTGCCCCTACCCCTTTATCGCAACTAATTTTGAGATTGCTGTTGCCCTATATTCCTACTAACCTGTCTAAAACAGCCGTAACCTGAGAATTCTGTAGCCCTTCTGCTGCCCGACAAAACCATTCCCATTCATCAGGAGTAATTCGTAAATAATATTTATATTGATCGGCTGATGCTCTGAGCTTTTTCTTGCCATCTGGGTAGGAATAAATTTTAAGATAACGTCCTCGTTTGCTTGAATAGCGTACTTTTACTTTCCATTCTCGGTTATGGCTGTCACGTAAAACTGTTTCTCCCAAATCATCTTTATGACTATGTCCGAATATCTCATTAGTATCTTTGATAATTTCTTTAGTAAGCTTATATATATCAAATATCATTACATTATCCTTAAAAAAGTTGTAAAGAAAGTAATTGGAAATTCATGCTGCGAATCAACTCAATAGTAAAGCTAAAAAATTCTTTAACAGCAAAGCTTCATTAACCAAGGACTGACTTTTTCATACTGTAAACAGCTAATCCACCAACAGCACCAGTTCCAGCGAATCCTACTAAACCTATTGCATAAGCAGTTCCTCCAATTGCTAAACCAGCACCTCCAATACTGTGGTATACCGTAACGCCAACTATTGCCCCTACTGTGGCAAAGGCAGCTGCTTCATTGAGATTTTGAATGATATCCACGCTTTTGAACTCTTAATAACTTTTTTCAGCTTATTTGCTTTTTTGGCTGGTTGCTACCAAATAAATACGTAACGGAGATAAAGATTCGTTAAATTCCATCTGTCGGTTTGGTTGCCTAGGCAATATACAACTAAGTCACCCTGCTAGAATAATTACGTGATATGGAATAATTTGGTAATAATTATGCAAGAAATATCTAGCTACAATCAAGAACTTTTAAATCGCATCTCACCAATAGTAGACAACCTATTTAAAAAAATAGCTTATATTTGGTGAAATTAAAAAAATGGGAAATGATTGAAATGCTAGTAGACCTGTTTGGCAAGCTTTCTCTAGAGGAAATGCAAGCGATTAAAGATGGTGATTTAACAAATAGAATTGATAAAATTCTCGTTTTAGAGGCTGTCTCTGGTACGTTAAATGATTTGACCCCAGAACAAATCAAAATGTACGATGAAGCAGTAAAGCGCAAATAAACAAAGTGACTTATTTACTAGATACAAATATTGTTAGTTACATTCTTAAAAGACACACAACTGTTGAGAAGAGATTACGTAATGCCAATATTGCAGGGCAAAAAATATTCATTAGTTGCATAACTTATTATGAAGTTAAAAGAGGACTTTTATATGCAAATGCTACAAAACAGCTAGCGGAATTTGAGCAATTTCAGGAAAGATATGAAATTTTATTTTTGGATGATATAGATATTATTGAACAAGCCTGCCAAATTCATGTCGATTTACAACGCAGGGGTTTGACCATACAAGAACAAGATATATTGATTGCAGTTACAGCAATTATACGGGGCTTAATTCTAGTTTCTAATGATTCTGATTTATTGAGAATTCAAGGAATTAATTTAGAGAATTGGACGATCACATAAGGATAATCTGGATAAAGTGAAAAGCGAGCGATGTTTACGATAAGGACATTACCCCATTGAACCGATGGGTGTGGAATTAGGAATTTGGCAAGGTCTCTATCAGAATTTAGAATTGCCTTGGTTGCGTTAGTGGGATAATCACGGTAATTTGCTGCTGACAGGATGGGAGCGATCGCAACACTTGACTGCTCAACTAAAACAATTAAATGTTAACCCAGAGGAATTAGTGTAATCTAAAACTTTAAAAATAATTCGAGAGATGCATTTGTAGGGGCGGGGTTTTCCCGCCCTTGAGTTCGTATAGCCGCAGGCTTTAACCTGTCGGCTATGTATAGAAATTAACCAACTACGATATAAGGCGAGTTAATCGCCGCTACACGATCTGCATCTACTAAAGCTTGATAAACTATCGCCGCTACCTCAGCGCGTGTAGCATCGCGGGTAGGGTTGAGTTGTTTTGGATTCGGATAATTGACAATAATCCGCTTATCTATCGCTTTTGCTACTTCATCCTTGGCATAGTCAGGAATCTTGGCTTGATCGTCAAATTTGTAAGCAGTTGTACCACTACCAGATAATCCCAATCCATTTACCAGAGAGACTATAACTTGCACGCGCTGGATATTTTGGTTGGGGTGGAAGCTACCATCAGGAAAACCCGAGAGAAACAAACCTTGATATGCTTGCTGAATTACCTTTGCTGCCCAAAAGTCTGCTGGCACATCTTTGAATTTGGTAGCTGCACGGTTTGGGGATGGGTTGAAAGCTTTGACTAGTAAGGCAGCATATTGTGCCCTTGTCATCGTAGCATCGGGTTTAAATGTGCGATTGGGAAAACCGCTAACTATGCCCTGTTTGACTAGTTCTCGAATAAATGCAGCTGCCCAATGATTACCAATGTCTGTTAAGTCGCTGGGTGCTGGCGTAGGCGTAGGTGTAGGTGTAGGGGTAGGCGTAGGTGTAGGGGTAGGCGTAGGTGTTGGTGTAGGGGTAGGCGTAGGTGTTGGTACAGGTACAGGTATAGGAGTAGGTGTAGGCCCTGGCGTAGGCGTAGGAGTTGGTGTTGGCGTAGGTACAGGTATAGGAGTTGGCGTGGGAGTTGGTGTTGGCGTAGGGATCGGCGTAGAAGCAAACTCAATTTTGCCCGATATTTTAGTCGGATCTATTTGATTGCCGACAGAAATCAGTGTGTTGCTACCAGCATTTTGCAAATCAAACTTACCGTTGTTGCGTAGGACGTTACCTCCTGGATTATCAGCACTACCCAAATCTGGGAAGGCACTTGCAATCACTGTGAGACCATCATCTGTATTTTTTTCACTGATATTATTACGCAGAATCGGACGCGCAGTACCAGAGACAACAATCCCAGAACGGTTTTCGGAAATTTTGTTATCTACAATGGTGGGTGATGCAGTATCACTAATGGCAATACCATAACCTGTTTTGAAGAAGGTATTACCTTTAATTTCCCCTTTGGAATTTTTAGCTATTGAAACACCATTGGCAGCATTCTCTGAGAACACATTACCGAGAATAACTGGATTAGCATCGCCAGTAGCAAAGACTCCTTCGCGGTTGGAATTGCTGAAGGTACTATTGGCAACGGTGGGGGTACTGGATTCAACCCAGACAGCAGAACCACGGCTAGCTTTATTTGTTACACTGACTCCCCGCAGTTGTGCACCATTGAGTAGGACGAAGGTAACGTTTTGTCCAGCAAATGTACGGCTGAGGTAGTTACCGCTACCTTCAATCACAACGCTGCTGCCTTTGTTGGCTTCGTTACCCACTACTGTAACGTCAGATGGAACAGTTAGAGGGAAGACTTCACCAGTAGTTGCATTGTAATTACCGTCTGCCAGTTGAATTTTGCTGCCTGGAGTAGCAACCTTGAGGGCTTGGGCAATCGTTTTGAAGGGTGCTTGTTGGCTACCAGCGTTGCTATCACTGCCAGTCCCTGGATTTACGTAAAAATTTTGCGCCATATTTATACTGCGAAAAAAGACATAGATATCCTAGCGCTAACCATTGAAGTAGGTAGCAATTGCTAAAGTTTAAATCGCAACATTGACTTCCAGAGTAGTATGATACATTCCGCAAAAATCTGGAAGAATATTGCTTGATTGTGAACGCCAGGAGCAGGAACAGCAATGTTGAGGTAGATCTTCCACCATTAAATTGTGGCGAAACCCTCTCAAAATGAAGTTTCGCCACGTCATCATCTATAGTCAAATAACAAGAAATAAACCTAAAAAAGCTGAGACTGCAAAAAATTACAGTCTCAGCGATGAAATTGATTATGTTTTAAAAGTTACTAGCAGAGAGATCCCAAAGCTATGAAGCTAATTAAGTATCCTGGCTTGAATTCTTGATTCTGTTGGGATTCTGTCAGCACTAAAGTATTCTTTGGCATGATAAAAATCATTGGTACCCTCATGTTTCTCATCTATGCCATTGACCAACAAACCTAAGACGTTGTGGCCGGAGCGCTCTAACATCTCTTTAGCATGATTAGCACTGTTGGAATCAATTACCCCTGGACGAGCTACTAACAAAATTCCATCGGTCATGTGGCTTAAAGTTACAGCGTCAGCACCAAGGAGCAAAGGCGGGGCATCAATAATGACAAAATCATATTGGCTAGAAAAGTCTTGAATTAACGATGCCATCCGTTTGGAATCTAACAAAGCCAGTGGATTAGGAGGTCTAACGCCAGCAGTTAAGACATCAAGATTCTCGATAACGTTACAAACAACAGTTTTAAATTCAGCCTCACCAACAAGTACGTCGCTCAAACCTGCTGCATTGGTTAATTGCCAGAGATGATGCTGAGAAGGAACTCGCATATCTGCATCTATTAGTAAAACACGTCGTCCGAGTTGAGCGATCGCGGCTGCTAAGTTAGCAGAAACTGTAGACTTACCTTCTTTGGGTACTGCACTACTTACCACAATCGTTTTCAGTACCTTATCGGAACTTAAAAATCTCAGATTGGCCTGAATCATGCGGTAAATTTCGCTAGTTAAAGAGTGAGGCGTATCTATAACAGCAATTTCTGAATTGATAAATTCTGTCTCTCGATTACGGGAACGAAGCTTTTTAGTAGATGAGGGAACTATCCCCAATAAGGTATATCCAAATACCTCTCTAATTTGCTTAAGTGTTTTGAGAGATCTGTCTCTGGTTTCTAAGAAGATAACCGCAGTAGTCGCTAAAAAGGTACCTAACAAAATGCCTAATACTAACACGAAGGGTTTTACTCCTAGTGCTGGCTTGGTCGGAACTAAACCTTTAGCAATAATCCGCGCATTAGGTGTATTATTATTTTCCGCTACTTGTAATTCTTGAACCTTTTTCAAGAGGGTCTGGTAAGTAGATTGGGCAACTTCTAGCCTCCGTTGTAGTTCCCGTTGTTGTTGTTCCAACTGAGGTATAACTTTTACCCGTTGCGCGTAAATATTTCGAGAATTATACAAAGAACTCAGTTTTTGCCCTAAACCTTGGCGTTGAACTTCAGATTGCAGAAATTCTTTGATGAGGTCTTGCTTAGTTGGCCCAATCTGTAATGTTTTTGGCTGCTGAAGATTAGCTAGAGTGCCACCATTCTGCCCAACTTCTTGTTTTAGCAGGGCTTGGAGGTTTGCTTTCCTGGCTTCTAAGTTAACAATTACAGGGTTTTCATCTTGGAAACGGCTGCGTTCAGTAGCTAACTGTCGATCTACCTCTTGAAGTTGTGTGAGAATTCCTTGGACTGCGGGTGACTGACTCAGACTACTTGCAGATAGGGCTTCTTGTGAACTGAGAGCTACTTTCTTGCGCAGTTCATTAGTTTGAGCAGTAGCTTGGTCTAAATCCGCTTTTACAGCATTGATCCCGCTATCTAAATTGCCAATAATTGCAACTGCTGACCTAGTTTCTTCAGTTAAGTCGACAACATTATATTTTTGTTTAAATATGCGTAGCGCTGCTTCTGCCTCTTGAACAGCATTTTTAGTGCTAGGCAGCTGCCTGGCCATAAATTTCCGAGTTGCTTCTGCTTCGCCACGATTTGTGAGAATATCATTCTCCAAGTAGAGATTCATGATGGTGTTGACTACTGCCGCCGCCTCTTCGGGGTTAGGGCTTTTATAGCTAACTAGCAACACATCTGTACCACCAACAATTTTTAGAGTTATAGCTTTTTTCAGTGCTTCTGTTGTTAGTGGTTCGCCTTCCTCATTTTTAAGTTTTAGTTCGTCTATTGTCCGTTGCAACAAAATAGGCGAAGAAATAACTTCTATTTGTGTACTGATAGGATTCTGAGTTGAAACCAGAGGCTTTAAATCTCCCGATGCTCCTCCTTCAGAGTCACTAGGTAGGAGATTAGATCCAACTACGTTAAAAGAGGGAGTTTTAAATAGTAATTTGCCTTCTGCTTCATAGGTTGGCTTCAGAAATGTTGTAGCTACAGCGCTGAGAGCTACTGTAGTCGCAAAGACAGTGACAGCAGGTATAAATTGCCGTTTCACTATCGATAAGTAACGACCCAAGTCGAAATCAATAGATTCTCTAGATTCCATAGCTCTTTCCAAGATAGAATTTTAAAAAGTTTAGGTTTCAGGCAGTAGATACAAAAATTACTTACTTAAAGTTTTCATGAAGCATTACTATTGCAATTAATAATACTATTCATGAGTAGTATATACTAATCAGATTAAAAAACTATGAAGTTATCTATAAGGCTTTGTTTATATTGATGAAAATACTGACCTTAGCGTTTAGGGGCACGATCAAAAGCTCTAGCGATCGCATTCCATGCCAATTTAGGTTTGAGATTGGCATCTAGTGGTAAAGGTCTCACCGCCGCACCATCAGCACGGCGAAAATACTCTGCTAGCCAAGTATAGCGATCGCTAATTCCCCAACTGAGTACAGCTATGACTGCTGGCTCTTGCAATACTGCCGCCAAATAATCTTCATAAGTTGCAGCCACAAAGCGATCGCGTATACGAGTATCTAAAGGCAGTTTTTTGTCTATAACATCCAACTCAGTAATCATAATTTTCAACCCCATATCAGCAACACGACTGAGAAAAGTCTGTAACTTTTTAGAGTTAAACTTCTTGCCATGAGGATCTAAGTGAGACTGAATTCCTAATGCATGAATTGGCACTTCCCGCGATTTCAAACGCTCTAGTAACTTTAAAACAGCATTTCTTTTAGCTTCATCTTCTGGGGTGTCATATTCTATTGCATAGTCGTTGTAAACCAATAAAGCTTTGGGATCTACTTCTGCCGCCAAGCGAAAAGCATATTCTATATAATCTTTTCCTAATAACTTTAGCCAAGGACTATTGCGCAAACCATCAGATCTACCATCTTTTGGGTCAATTGCTTCATTTACGACATCCCAAGAGTGCATTTGTCCGGCATAATGACCGACTACTTTCTGAATATGTTGTGTCAAAAACTGCTGGGCATTTTGATGATTAACTGTCTCCTTAAACCAGGAAGGCAAAGATTGATACCATACTAAAGTGTGTCCGCGCAGCAACATACCTTGTTGGCGAGCAAATTCTGCAAACCAATCGCCTCTTTTAAAATTAAAACTATTGGCCGAGGGACGTATGAGATTCCACTTAAGAAACCCTGCCACTAACATGGCACACTCTCTAGCTACAACCTTGGCTAGCTCAGGATTGGATTGTAAATTTAAAGTGCCGCAATCTGCTCCATAGATTAATCCTTTACTAGCAGCACGTTGTTTTAACGGGGTTTGCCCAACTACGCTGAAGTCTCTTCTTAAAGGAGTAACAGCTTGAATCTGCTGCTGGGGATTTATTGCTTTGCCCATTGTCAAAGCACCTAGGCTAGCCGCCGTCCCTAAACCTAAGTAGAGGAAACTGCGCCTGTTAAGCAACCCTTCGTTTGTCATTGCTAATTAATCTCCTGGATAAGCGTTTTTCTTCACTACAGAGGATCAAGTTTTGTTAGAACTATATTCCTCCCACCTGTGCAGTCGATTATTAGCTTGGAAACAAACTAATAAGTCTACAAGAAACGCTGTGATGGCAATGGGAAAAAAGATTAATGCCTTATGTAAGGATAAATTGAAGAGGCTCTTAAATCGGCGCAGTAGCAACCACTCAGGGATAGCCCATCCATTCTTTTGAGACACCTTTGACTGAATCAGCTTACTTACCCAAGAAGGGTCTTGTTCGTTTCTCAACTTAACGATCGCACCAGCATCTTGCAGCTTGTTGCAACTTGACTGTAAATCGTTATAGATAAATGTATTGATTGTGTTAGCTAAAATCAACCATTGTTCGTGCCGCAATAAACGACTTATATCGGTGTAAGCTTCAAAAACATGAGATGCAGAATTAGCACGCACTACTCGTTCTGGCATTTCTGGTGAAGTCAACAAATCGGTGACAACCATTTTCCACACGAAACCGTCTTCAACCTCAATACCTTTGGGCATCCAAATTCTGCGTAATACAGAAGCGCGAGAACAGTACAGCTGTCCGCAGATCCAAACTGATTTAGCTCCCGATATTCGTGACGCAGCAAGAGACAATTTATCTATGAGGCTTTTTTGCTGCTTCAGAGCCACGTCCTTAACCAAAGTATCTACAGATACCCAAGCATTGGGATTGACTTCCAGAGTCTCAACCATTGAGTAAAGAGTGGTAGGTGCAAGAAACTGAATGTCCGCATCCATTAGAAACATATAGTCAGCGTTGGAATCGGAAAACTCATGGACGTAATGATTCCAAGCATTTGGCTTACCTGCTTCTTTAACTTCGCAGACACTCCAAGATACAGAAGGATTAGCAGCAGACTGCACCAAATTTTGTAATGTATTACTGGCGATCGCAGCTGTGTCATCACTACAACCATTGGGCACTACCACAACTTCAATTGCTGTGTTGGTATCAACCTCTTTAAATATGCTTTGTTGAAATAGAGATTGCAGCGTGTTGCTAATACAATTCGCCTCATTATAGGCGAGTATCCCAATACTTATTTTCAATTTCTTACCCTCTTAATTTCAGCAAAATTATGATATTGATGATTAGTTAAACTTCAATGCACCAAAGCGTTGCTTTAGTACCAACCAAATAAATGTAGGATTACCCAAGATATATCGTTTCCACAAACGGCTAGGCTCAACAATTAAGCGAAATAACCATTCTAAGCCTGCTTTCTGCATCCAAACTGGCGCTCTTCTAACCATATCGGCAACTAGCTCAAAGCTAACGCCAATTCCGATAGAAATTGGCACTTTTAGCTCTAAATAATTATTAGCTATCCATTTTTCTTGCTTGGGTGCGCCTAAGCCAACAAAGAGAATATCGGGAGATGCAGCTTTAATTTTGGCGTTAATCGATTCTAATTCTTCTGGCTGGGACTCAAATCCATAAGGAGGACAATAAGTACCCACAATATCTAAATTAGGATGTCTAGCTTTTAACTTTTGTTTGGCTTGTTCAGCGGCTCCAGGACGGCCACCCAATAAAAAGACTCTTAATCCTTTTTCTGCTGCAATAGCACAGAGTTTTTCAAATAAATCTGTGCCATTTACTCTACCTTTAAGGGGAGTTTGCAAAAACTTAGCTGCCCACAATAAGGAAACACCATCTGGCACAACTAAAAAAGCCTGACGATAAATCTCTCTAAAAAAGGCATCTTTTTGCAAGGACAAAATATGCATGGCATTAGGAGTCACAACATATTCTGGTCTACCTTTTGATAGCGCATGAGCAACAATTTGGTTAACAACTTCGTTAAAACTATATTTATCGATTTCCACGCCACAAATATTAATTCTCATGAACTACCTCCTTTGTTTGATGCAATTCTGATAATGAATAATAGATTTCAGCTAAATGATGGCAATAATTTCTAATATCAAATTTTTCAACATTTTTTCTAGCAACTGTACCTAGAGAGAGCCGTAAGTTTTCATCGGCAATTAACAACTCCATTGCTTGTGATAACTGTTGAATATTACCGGGAGTAACTAACAGTCCGTTTTGTTTGGCAATTACTAATTCTGGTATCCCTCCTACAGGTGTGGCAATTATGGGCAAACCCCAGCCCATAGCTTCTAGGATGGCCATTGGCAGACCTTCGTTATAGGAAGGCAGAACAAACATATCTGCCTGAGATAACAACTCATCTCTTTGCTGAGAATTAATCCAACCCAGAAAAGTCACTTGTTCTGTTAGGTTGAGACTAGCTGCTAGCTGCTGTGCTTTGGCAATCTCGCCATCGCCTGCCAGAATTAATCGAGTGGATTGTTTTTGGCGATCGGGTAATTTGGCAAATGCCTCGATTAAATCAAAAGCTCCTTTGCGCTGACCTACTCGCCCGCAAAACACTACATTAATCTGAGTAGGATTTTGACGATTGGGAACCTGTGCAGGTAGTTGGGTAGGGTTAGGCATAACAATAACTTGCTTTGGATTTAACCCCAGGTTCGCAACATAGTAATCTTGCCAGGTTCTTGAGAGGACAATAAATCCTTGGCACTGACGAAATACCCAACTGACAGCTTGCTGTGCCCATTTAGGTAGCTTTTGATAAGTTACATGGAATTCAGCCCCATGAGCGTGCATTAATACAGGTTTACCGAATATTGCAGCCAAAAGTACCAAAATAGCTTTGCGTAAAACGCTACCACCATCAGAAAGATGAATATGTACCAGAGCGATTTTTTGGCTGAAAAGACTCCACAGCAACTTTGCAACAGCCTTACCAAACACTACAAGTCTGTGAGAAATTGAACCCTCATCATGGGTAGTAATATGCTGAATTTTAATATTAGGAGCAATATGTTGAATTATCAATTTTTCAACAGTTGCTATTCCTCCATTTTGTTGTAAGCTAGCTCCCAACATTAGTATTCGCATTGTTGTTTATTAACCTTGAATCAAGTAATTTTGTTGTTGCTGATGAATACTATAGAAATTTTTCCTCTTCATGAATTCGTTCATTTCTATTTTCATTGAGGCAGCTAAGGCGATATAAATAATCCAAGTAATACTATCAGTTCCTAGTAATGCCGTTTCCGTCAAATTTGTGAGTAATAAAGCAGTCATGTGCATTACCGGAAAAAAAGCTTCTATCTTTCTACTAACACGAACAAAAGCCAGGGACTGGATGTAATTGATGACAAAGCCTAAAAAGAATATTGAAAGCCCTAATAAACCCAAATCTAACCATATAGCTAAAAATCCATTATGTGGATGGGTGGGAGTCCAAGCTTGAACACGCCAAATATAAGCAGACTCTCCATTCCAGCCGTTCCAAAAGCCACCATATCCATACCCTAACCAAGGCTGTTTCCAAATCATGTCAAACACGTAAGACCATAGATCTCCGCGACCACTAAGATTTGAACTCTTACCAAAGAGACCAAATATTAAATCTGCACTATTGGTGAATCCAAAATAGATAATTTCGCCTATGATTGCTATACCTAAAATCGCAGGTATCATTACATAATATGGCAACCATAAAGCTCGTAAAGCTACGAATAAAACTATTAGCATTGCTAAATTAATCAATGCTGAAGTTGAACTAGAAAGTAATATGAGCAGTACAGATAAACCGAAACCCAGCCAGAAAAATTGGCGATTTTTTTTAAATCCAACAGCCATCAATAAAAATACAATGCTGCTGTTGAGCATACTGGCACCTAGACCATTTTTATGGACAAATATGCCCCGCCATTTACCTGCATGTACTCCGCCCATAATTCCGTATTTGGGTAATGCCACAGCAAATATAAAACTCAGGACTATGGCAATACCGCACATCCAAGCTAATAGTTGCATTTGCTGTTTGAGAGTATAGCGGCTGGCAAAGTAAACTCCGAATAGGCTTGAGCCAATCAGCCTAAGACTATCTTTTATTGTTGTTCCAGGTGCAAAAGACCAAAGTATAGAAAATAAACTAAGCCCTACCAATAGCCAAATTAATTTATTTTGTGTTAATACATAAATTGTGCTCTTCCAACGGAGAAGTAAAAGAAATAATGTAACTAGATATATTAATACGCATATTAATTGATATACACTAGTATCATAATTAACGGTTGTATCTGTTTCGTTTGCTCCTCCTGAAAGTATCAGTATTAAAAGACCTCCAGAATAAACTAGCAACGTAAACACCGTAAATACTTGCTCGGAAAAAAGCAGAATTTTTCTCATATTTATATTAAATACTTTTAGTATTATGCAATAACTTTTCGTAGACTTCTACTGTTTGCGCAGCAATATTTGACCAGTTTAAGTCATTTTTAGAGCGAGATAGTGCCGCTATTTGCATTTTCTGTTGCAACTGGCGATCGCTCAACAGATCTATAATTGCATCAGCCAGTGCTTGAACATCACCAGGCGGAACCAAAAAACCATCCTCTCCGTGTCTAACTATCTCTTTTAAACCGCCTATTTCCGAAGCAATGATTGGCGTTCCCATCCCATAAGATAATGCTGCTACACCACTTTGAGATGCTTCAATATAAGGTAAAACTGTAGCTGTACTGCGTTCAAATAATCTCACTACATCTTCGTAAGAAATGTAATTATTCATAATTTCATAGCGTTGTTCGTCATAGCCATGAGGAAAATATTGATTAATATTTTCGCCTCTGCCAGCAATAATCAGCTTTACCTCTGGAAAACGTTCAGCGACTAATGGTATGGCTTGCAGCAAATATTTTAAGCCTTTGTATGGCCAAATTCGCCCAAAAAATAGTAAGGTATATGGCTCTCTTGGCAGGTTTACTTTCGGGCTGCGGCGTTGATATAAACTACCGAGTTCACCATGTGGTAAAACATTGATTTGTTCTTCAGGTATACGAAATTGCTGATTTAGAGTTTGTTTATGTTGCTGAGTATGGACAATCAATTGTTGCGAATTACGAAAAGAAATAGGGCGAGTATACTCAGAACCAAATACTGTTTCTCCATCACCTGGGTGGCTAAATACATCATGAATAGTTGTCACCAAAGGTGGCATTTTCTTGAGCAAAATCGTTAATAAATACCAAATATCGTATGCTTCTTGGACATGCAGAACATCAGGGTTAACTTCTCGAATCAAGCGCACCATTTCTGCCATAGCGAATATATTCTTGGGATTACGCATGGCAGGTTTTTCAAACCTCAGCACAGGGATACGCTCATCAAGAACGCCTCGACAAGTCTCAGCACTTTTCTCTTGTTGAATTAATGTTAAATCAACATAGTTGACTAAACTATTGGCTAGCTCAATAGTATAATCATCAAAGCAAAAATTTAGCAGTGCAACTCTAGGAGCCATTAGATTTATAAGTTTAAAACTAATTAAATGAATTTTTGATTGTTTCGGGAAGCTTAGTTTTCGGTTAGTTAGCCAAATGCAGGGAATTGCTTATTTGTGCTAGCTAATTTTTACATAGCCTTATTTACAAGTAAAAGTAGGTCAATCGAACCTATAGAATTGTTATTTTTCAGCATAGTTACTCTGCTTAAAAATCTTTTGCTTTATCTTATTCCATCCTCCAACTTGATGAACTGCCATTAAACCTATTAACAAACCGTAAGTAGAAATCGAGATAATCAAGGTTAATAAGAAGTCTAGAGCAAGCTTTTGAAGTATAAAAAATACACCTGACATTAAACAGGTAATTAGCAGCGGACGACGGAAAACTTGCCATAATCGCAATGCAAACAAGCGACGGTAGGCAGTATACATATATAAACTAAAGCTACTAAAAGTCATTACTAAAGCCATCGATGCTGCACCTACTAGCTTAAAGTGGGGAATCAAGATTACACCCGCTAAACCTCCGGCTGTAGATGTTACAGCTACTTCCACTAGATTAAATTTTTCTAAGCCATTCGCTATTAACAAATTACTGAGTGCACGACAAAAGGTTGACGCAATAATTGTCAAGGAAATAAGATGTAAAATTACTTCTGCCTGCAAAAAGTTTTTATCTTTATAAACAAATAATAATAGTTCTTCACCAAAGAACCACAGACCAACTGCAAAAGGCAGTCCCATACAAAGTAGAACTTCAATGATATTTTCTGTAGACTGACGCTGTTTTTCCTTTCCCAAGGCTACTGCCTTTGACATAGTTGGAAATGCTGCCATATTTGCACTATTAGCAACGATAGAAAATGGCTGCATCAATTGAACTACAGCGCCATAAAGACCAATCAAGAACTCGTTACCTAAAAGAGAGAGGATAAGTACATCTAACTTACTAGCAATAATACCGACGCCTTCAATCGCGAAAAATGTCCGAGCAGTCTTGAGAGTCTTCCAAATAAAATCTCGCTTAATCTGCCATTGAGGTTTAATCATTTTTGTGAGTATTAACCATTCGATGACCAGAATTATAGATTCTGAAATCATCAATATTCCTGCAAGATATACAACTCCATAGTGCAGCTGCATTGCCCAAAGCATTACTAATAAACGCAGGATGTAAATTGGCACTGTAGAAATAGTTATCAGATGCATTTTCTCTTGGGATTGGAAAACGGCCTCTGTAATATTAGAAAGTGCAAAGGGCACAATTGTTAAGCCCATGATGTAACAGACAAGTGAGGTATCAGGACTGTAGGGTAATACAAATACCCAAATCACAAGTCCTACATAACCTAAAATACTAAGAATTAACTGCAAGAAACTACCGCTTACCAAATAAAGAGGTGTTTCTTCTGGTGAACGAGCTAATTCTCGTGTAAACAAAGTCTTTAAAGCTTGGGAAGCAAAGTTGACAAAGATGTAGTAATAGCTGACTGCTAGTAGGTATTGCCCTAAAGAATAAGCTCCTAAATTACGAGCTATAGCAGCAGTTAATATAAAGGTTGTAATCCCTTGTGTCAAACGATTGATTAAAAGTGACAGAGAATTTTTTAGTACTTTTGGTTGTGCCATTATTTATCTTGTGTAAGATAGTATAGAATTTTTCATGCAACCGACTGACTTACCTAAAGACTGTCACATTTGGCCTAAATTTTTCAATAGAAATAGCTTTTATGTACTTCTCTTACTTTTAGAAGCATATATGACGTTAAATGCTAATTTATTACCAAGTAGATAGTATTGAATTCTGCGACCAACTATCCCTGGTAATCGGAGAATAACCTCTACAAAAAAAGAGGGATTACGAATTATTTCAACCAAGCTACGTAACAATTTTTTCTGCTTAATATTTCCCGCAA
This sequence comes from Aulosira sp. ZfuVER01, assembly GCA_034530615.2. GTDB lineage: Bacteria > Cyanobacteriota > Cyanobacteriia > Cyanobacteriales > Nostocaceae > Aulosira. Next base: position 152,524 of record JAVRCV020000049.1, on the reverse strand, counting down.
CGCGATAATAAGCTAAGTTTCTTTGGAAAACACGAAGATTTTTAGATAAGGCACGACCTAATTCAGGATTTACATTAAAAATATCTTCTTCTACAAGAAAAGCTGAAATTTTACGGCAACATTGCTCTAAATTTCTTTGCCTATTTAATGGATTGTTGGATAAAGTTAGAGAACCTTGGCGGGAACGATAAAAATAATATGGCTCTGGTACAAGTACAAACTTTGCTCCGTTGATTAGACAATACATATCTAACCAAAAGTCTTGAACTACGGTTAAATTTCTGTCATACTTAATACCATTTTTAATGAGAAAATCGCGTTTGAATAAAGGCTTTGATATTCCCAGATGTAACCCAGGTTTGCCATACAAATCTGTTTTGGCAAAATATACAGGGTCAATTATTTTTAGCTGATTAATATTCTCACCACTTTGACGAATTAATGTGCTCCAAGGGGAATCTTGACCATCTTGTATAAGATATAAGTCATCAGCAATCATGTCGGCATTTTCTGTGTCTGCAATATGCACAAGTTTTGCTAATCGCTCAGGTGCATACCAATCATCTGAATCAAGAACAGCAACCCATTCACCTTGAGCTTCTCTCAAAGCACGATTACGCGCACCACTTGCACCAAGATTTTGTTCGTTTACTAATACCTTAAGTCGCTTGTCAGTAAAACTTCTAGCTATTTCGACAGTTCTATCGGTAGAAGCATCATCTACGACAATCACTTCGAGATCGCTCATAGTTTGCTGTAAAACTGACTCTATGGCTCGAGCGATATAAGCTTCAGTATTGTAAGCAGGAACGATCACAGATACTTTTGGTTTCATAAATAAGAGAACTGTAGTAATAAATAATGTCAGGTCACTTGAGATTTTCCATCTGTTGTAAATGTCAGCTAAAATAGCTGGATTTACAGTATATTTTTTACACAAAAATAGTAAAGCGTAGCTAAGTTTAAAATGCTGAGATATGTTTATTAACTATTGATATCTCAGGTGTGTTTAGTCCTAGTAAGCGCCTTCTTTATTAAGAACTACCTTAACTGTTCTGAGTAAAATTTCAAAATCTAGCCAAAGTGACCAATTTTCAATGTAGTTAAGGTCGAGCTTGATTACTTGTTCAAAATCTAAGATGTCGGATCGTCCTGAAACTTGCCAAAGTCCTGTAATTCCAGGTAAAACTTCATGACGAATAAAATGATGTTCGGAAAACTTATCTACGTCTCTAGTAGGTAAAGGTCGAGGCCCGACCAAACTCATTTCTCCACACAGCACGTTAAAAAGCTGAGGCAATTCATCTAAGCTATATCGACGGAGAAATGCACCAACACGTGTAATTCTTGGGTCATTTTTAATCTTGAAGATAATACCATCTTTGGTCTCGTTTAATGCTTCTAAATCTCTTTGCAACTTCTCTGCATCAGACCTCATGGTGCGGAATTTCCAAACTTTAAAAGGTTTCCCACGTAAACCAATACGGGTTTGCTTGTAAAATACTGAACCAGGAGAATCTACCTTGATTGCTATAGCGATCGCTAAGTAGACAGGAAGTAATAAAAGTATGACGATCGCAGCTACGCAAAAATCTAAACTCCTCTTGATCCAAAAATCTTTACTAGTGATAATTGGACAATCTAAACTTAGACAAGGTACGCCGCCAATTTGATTAAATTCTACATTTCTATAGATGTTTTTAATTTCCACCGATAGTAAATGTATTGTGATTCCAGATGTTTGAAATAACCACCGAGTAAACATTCTATTTTTGATGGCACTCCAAGCAACAAAAACTTCTGTTACTCCTAACTGATTGAGTTTTTCTAAGGTTTCTTGGCGATAATATCTATCTAGGCATCTGGCACTTGCCGTTCCGCAAATTACGTAACGCTTCTCTTTCTTAATAAGGCTAATAATCTTTTCAGTTTCTTCAGGCTCGCAAATAATAAAAACAGCAGACTGCCCTAAAATTTTCCGGTGGCGAAGATATTCAAGAGTCATGTCTGCTGCTGCTCTTCCAGTACAAACAAATAATGTACTGAGCAACCAAGACCATATTAATGTTGAGCGTGTTATATCTAGAGGATGTTGATATAAAAGACCAGCAATTAATATTAAACCGTGGGCAAAAGTAAGTGTTTTGACAATGTTGAAATAGTCATAACGCTTTTTACCAGGCTGATAATTACCTTGGAGCGCTAGTGCTGCTACTTGAATAGCAATGGTCATCAATATTGGGGAAAAACTACTTGGTGTTTGCCAAGAAAAATCTACAGCATGAGTATGATATTTACCTAAGATCCAAGCCGCGAAGAGAACAGCACAGTCTATTGAAACCAGTGTTGTTAATCGTAGCCACCATAAACCCTTTCTGACTCTTACAGATTCAGATGCTCGTAAATCTAGAGGGACATCTCTTATTTGGGTATTCGTTACAATTTTAATTGTCATAAACTTTACTGTGATTATTTAATTCATCAATAATCTTCGGTTGACCTAATTGCACATTCGGATAGGTTGATTAAAAACTTTATGCCCTGGACTAGCACTGAAATAGACTTTATCTCCAGCAGTACTATGCACATACACATCGATAGGTTATATCTGCACACAATTTTATGTCTCTTTAACTTTGCGAGGCTTTACAGCTAAAGAGTTTTTTGTACTACTGTCTATTAGTTTTTAATTCAAACTTCAAGTAATGGCAAGACCTACGTAAGTAATGAAGTGTTTCCTCTTAATTTTGCTCTTAGGCTGGACAGTGTATGTAGTATAGAAACTACACTGTTTGACCAATCTGCCCTTTGGTTCCATCTGTAGCAGTTTTAAGGTATTACCTAAGGCTATACCTGTATGGTAAGAGTTCAAATCAATTCGGATGATTCAATGTAAATTCAACACAATAGCCTCCGAACAACTACTTCGATATGTCTTAGTAAGCTTGCTTCCCAGAACGTGATTAGTAACTAAGAGATTGTCTCAACAAATAAGAATTAATGAATCTATCTCAAGAGAGGGATGAACTTTAGGCGGTAGATACTTCAAAGGTTTTAGGGCTACTTGTCTCATCTAACTCAACTTTTGATTTTGCATAAAATAGCTTTGGCTAGTTAGAACTTAACATTTCTTGCCCCCAGAGCTACATAATTCATGACATCTTTACGGAGTATTTAATTTTTCTGTCCTACCCAATTTGGTTTGTGTTGATAATATGAAGACAATTCTGAGTTGCATATTGATGCTGGGGCGATCGCGCAAGTGTGTTGGTAGAATATGCAAGTATTACTTAATTGCCAATTCCCATAGCATTACCAGCTATGTGGGCAGTAGTCCAAGCACTCTGGAAGTTAAAGCCGCCAGTAACGCCATCAATATCCAGGACTTCTCCAGCAAAGTACAAACCTGAGACTAACTTACTTTCCATCGTTTTGAAGTTGATTTCTTTAAGATTCACACCTCCGCAGGTGACAAATTCTTCTTTGAAGACACCTTTACCAACAATTGAGTATTCTCCCTGAGTTAGTTCTCCGATCAATCTATTTAAGGTTTTGTTAGACAGCCCAGCCCAACGCTCTTCTGTAGTTATGCCCACACGGGTGAGAATGTATTGCCACAGGCGGTGGGGTAAGTCAACTCCGCGATGAAGTGCAATTGGCCGCCTTCCCCATTCAGTCTTGACAGCTAAAATTTTTTGCCGTACTTCTTCTTGTTGCAAATCGGGTAGCCAATTAATCAATAATTTAGACTGATAGCGGCTTTGATGTAAAACTCTGGCCCCCCAAGCGGAAAGTTTCAGGACAGATGGACCGCTTAAACCCCAATGAGTAATTAACAATGGCCCGGTTTGTTCTAGTAGGGGTTTGTTACTAATAGACAAACGCAACTTTACAGGGTTCACACTAATCCCAGCCAATGCTCTCAATTGTGGATCGGGAATATTGAAGGTAAATAAAGAGGGTACAGGTGGTTCAATTTGATGACCTAACTCTTGGGCGATTTTATAACCAGCAAGACTACTTCCTGTTGCCAGCAACAAGCGATCGCACTTTATTATCTCTCCGGACTTCAGGACAATCTCAAATCCTGTGGTCTCGGTTTGTTGTTTTACTGCTACTACGGATGTACCAACACGAAGTTCTACCCCGGCGGCTTTGGCTGCGTTCATCAGACAGTCAACTATGGTTTCTGAACTATCGGTGATGGGAAACATTCTGCCATCGGCTTCAGTTTTGAGCTGGACTCCGCGAGCTGCAAACCAAGCGACTGTATCTTGAGCTTGAAAGCGAGTGAAAGCACCCAATAAGGCTTTGCCACCTCTAGGGTAATTTTGCACCAACCTCTCTGCTTCAAAGCAAGCATGAGTGACATTACAGCGTCCTCCACCAGAAATGCGAACTTTCGCTAATGGTTGACGGCTGGCTTCGAGTAAAGTAACTTGGGCATGAGGGTTGGCATCAGCACAAGCGATCGCACCAAAAAATCCCGCAGCCCCTCCTCCAATCACAACAATTTTCAATGGCAACAAGTTCAGAACTATCTCAATAGAACCTACTTTACTAGACTAGCTGTTAACTTTACTCTTCTACTAATTCAAATTCGTCTTTTGTTGCCCCACAAGATGGACATACCCAATCCTCTGGGATATCTTCAAAGGCTGTTCCTGGTTCTATCCCACCATCAGGATCGCCTACTTCTGGATCGTATTCATAGCCACATATAGTACATATATACTTTGCCATTGTGCTTTCCCCCAGAGAATTGCTGATTTTGCTTGACTATATATAGTGGTGGCATGGGGCATGGGGCATGGGGCATTGGGCATTTCTTCCTCATCTCCCTCATCTCCCTTGTCTTCCTTGTCTCCCTTGTCCCCTTGCTTCCTGCTCCCCGCTAAAAACGCCACCAGGTCTTTTGTACGTAACTGAGAATCCCGACAGCGATCGCTCCTAGTAATAATAGCCAAATAATGCCGCCAGGAATAAAACTGAGAAGACCGAATCCTCTCAGTAGCCACACAGCTATTCCTATACCCAGTAAGATACCGAAAATTTGGGTTAATCTACGATTTAAAGAAGACTGACTCACTGATTTCGCCTCTGACCTAAATATTTACTGAATGCAACTTGCATATTTGATGATGTTTGTGCCATTCTATCTTTTAGAAATTCGGTTTTTCAGCCCAATTGTGATTCAGCTAACATTAGCTCAATCTTTTCTTTAAATTTCTTTCATAATAAGTCCATATTTTTAAGTATATTCACTAAATATTTACCGAGAAATTACTATTTCCGGAAATTTGATCTGATCGAGTGGAACTAGAATTGAAGCGGTTGGACTCGATCCAGTCAGATGGTTCGGAGTTTAAACCATGTAAGGTGGTTGATTTGAGGAGCAACTGAAATCAATATGTCTGCGTCTTATATCTCAGACTCAATTATTAAAGGTTCGGATATGCCTTTGAGCCAAAACGAGCAAAAATTGCTCATGCAGGGTGAAATCTTTGTCAAAACAGAATCACACACAGCCTGGGGTGGTGCTGTCACTGCTTGGATGTATGTGCCACTAGTGCGATCGCAAGTATGGCAACAGTTAACTGACTACCCCCGTTGGGTACATTATTTTCCTGACATTACTAAAAGTGAGGTGTTGTCTAAAGGCGAGGTTAAACGTCTGTATCAAGCAGCACAAAAAGCTTTTTTATTTTTCACAGCTCAAGTAGAAATTTACTTGAATGTGGTGGAAGTGTTGGGGCAGCAAATTCAATTTAAGATGGAAAAAGGGACTTTTGAGGACTTTAAAGCCAATTTAGAGCTAAAAGACTGCGGTAATGGCACAATACTTGCTTATAATGTGCGAGCTACACCCAATCTTTTGATTCCTTCTATTATTATTCAACAAGCAATGAACTTTGAATTGCCTGCGAATATGCGTAAAATGCGGCAAGTGCTTTGTAAGGGTCAATAACAGCAATGTCACAGGCAAAAGCGATTTTGGAATTCTGGTTTGGTCATCCTGATGAACCGAGTTACGGCAAACCTCAGAATTTTTGGTTTAACAAAACACCAGATTTTGATCGGGAATTGACAGATCGCTTTCTGGAAGATTACCAAAAGGCAGCAGCAGGATTTTTGGACGATTGGGTAGATTGGCCAGAAACCTGTTTAGCACTGATTCTGCTTCTCGATCAATTTCCGCGAAATATGTTTCGTGGGACTCCCGAAGCCTTTGCGACTGACTGGGAAGCACTTTCAGCAGCGCAGCAAGCCGTAGCCAGAGGATATGACCGTGAATTTTTGCCTGTGCAACGCTGGTTTATATATTTGCCCTTTGAACATAGCGAAAACCTAGAAGATCAGCGTCGCTGCGTGAAGCTATTTCAGCAAATTAGTCACGATATAGAAAGTGCTAGCGCAATTAAGTCTGCTTTTAAACACATGGAAATAATTGAGCGTTTTGGGCGTTTTCCTCATCGGAATAATATTTTGGGACGCCCTTGCACTACTGAGGAAATAGAATTCTTAAAGCAGCCCGGTTCGTCATTTTAGTTTAATTTCTAACCAAGACGCTTTCTAATCGGAAAGCGTCTTTATTTTGTAGCGATACCCTTTTAGGGTATCGCTATACAAACTAAGCCCTCCTGTGAGAGCTAGATTAAGCGATATTCATTAGAGATTATTATTCAGCTTTTCATAATGCTTGCAAAAGTTATCTGTGCTGAGAATAGAAGAACGAAATGCCTTCTTGAGTAAGAGTAAAATTTGTTCTATGTATATTTCTGATTCTCAAGAAAAATTCCCAGATTTTGCTAGATTCAGATAATTTTCTGTAAAACTGGATTCGCCCTCAAACCATACTAGATCTAGCTCAGTTTCATTGAAGTTATAGCCATGCGTAGCAGCAAATCTTACAATTTTTGTTTTATCCCAATGGTAACTGCCAAAAAATCCTTGAGTACAGCACTTTTTACAATATTGATCGTAAATTGCTGGCTCTGATGTGAGAAGTTCATAAAAAGCTGTAACCTGTTGTAGCGACATAAAATATCTGCTCCTCTGATGAAAATTATTTAATCTACTCACAACTACATAACAAACAAATCTAATTCCGGGTTGCATATTTTAGCTTTGAATAAGCTTGGTTCGTTTTATAAGAAAATTCTGTAAAAGCTATGGTGGCTTGAATTTGAAATGCATAAATATAGATAAATAGTCAACTATTAAAAGGATGATTATAAAGAATATATTGTAATTTATTTTTATCTACTACGGTAGAATATTCTTGACAAAAAAGATAATTCTATTAAGTTCATACCTCGGTAATAATTAAGTAGTATCAAAATATAGATATTGCAAGAACAACTGAATAGCGATCACTACTCGTAATAAATTTACAGGTTAATAATGATACAAATATCCGGGTAGGAGTTTAGCATTGCTTAAACCTCTACGAAAAATCTCTATGTATCAGGTTTTTGGGAAATTGGTATAAGTGGTTACGTACAAAAATGCCAAGAACTTTGTAGTCTCTTGGCATCTTTGTATTAAGGTTATAGATAACCAGATTAGCTAGTAAACACCTCAACAGGCAAACGGCTGAAGAAAAGGCGTTCATTTTGCACATCTACAAAGATACAGTCGCCGTCATGAAATTCGCCGCGCAAGATAGCTTTAGCAATCTGAGTTTCTAATTCTCGTTGAATCGCTCGCTTCAGAGGACGCGCTCCAAACACGGGATCGTATCCAACTTCGGCTAGAAAGTCAAGGGCAGCATCCGACAATCTGAGGGACATCTTGCGATCGCTAAGTCTTTGGCGCAGTCTATCTGCTTGTAAAAGTACAATTTGCCGCAATTCTCGCTTCTGCAAGCTGTGGAAGATAATAAATTCGTCAACCCGATTGAGGAATTCGGGACGGAAGCTATTGCGCATCGCTTCCAATACCCGATGGCGCATTTCGTCATAGCGCAGATCGTCTCCAGCGACATCGAGAATGTATTGGGAACCAATGTTGCTGGTCATGATAATAATCGCATTTTTGAAATCTACCGTATGACCTTGGGCATCGGTGACGCGACCATCATCAAGAATTTGCAGGAAGATATTAAACACATCTGGGTGTGCTTTCTCAATTTCGTCAAAGAGAATCACTGCATAAGGACGACGGCGAATTGCTTCTGTGAGTTGTCCGCCTTCTTCGTAGCCAACATATCCCGGAGGCGCACCAATTAAGCGCGAAACAGTGTGTTTCTCCATGTACTCAGACATATCAATTCGCACTAATGCTTCTTCAGTGTCGAACATATATGCTGCTAGGGCTTTTGCCAACTCGGTTTTACCCACACCTGTGGGACCGAGGAAAATAAAGCTAGCAATTGGACGGTTGGGATCGGCTAATCCAGCACGCGATCGCTGAATGGCATCGGCTACGGCGGTGACGGCTTCATCTTGGCCAATGACGCGGCGGTGCAGTTCGTCTTCTAGGTGCAGTAGTTTTTCTTTTTCCGATTCCACTAACTTACTGATGGGAATTCCTGTCCACTTAGAAATGATTTCCGCAATGTCGGCTTCGGTGACTTCCTCCCGTAGCAGTGATTTTCCTGTACCTTGGGCGCGTGTCAGTTCACTTTCGGCGGCTTCCAACTTACGATGTAAATCGGTTAATTTGCCGTATTTCAACTCTGCAGCCCGGTTGAGGTCGTAATTCCGTTCTGCTTGCTGAATTTCTAGGTTAACTCGGTCAATTTCTTCTTTGACAGCCTGAATTTTGGTGATGACATCTTTTTCCGATTGCCATTGGGCGTTCAGGGTTCTTTGTTCTTCTTTGAGATCTGCCAGTTCTTTTTCCAGTCTTTCTAAGCGTTCACGGGAACCTAAGTCGCTTTCTTTTTGCAAAGACAGCTTCTCCATTTCCAGTTGCAGAATCTTGCGATCGATTTCGTCAAGTTCTTCTGGTTTGGAGGTAATCTCCATTTTCAGCCTAGCGGCGGCTTCGTCTACTAAGTCGATGGCTTTATCTGGTAAAAAGCGATCGCTAATATAACGACTGGATAATGTGGCTGCGGCGACTAAAGCACTATCAGAAATCCTCACCCCGTGGTGAACTTCATACCGTTCTTTCAACCCCCGTAAGATGGAGATTGTATCTACCACGCTGGGCTGATCTACATAAACTTGTTGGAAGCGTCTTTCTAAAGCTGCATCTTTCTCTATATATTTACGGTATTCATCCAATGTTGTCGCCCCAATACACCGCAACTCGCCTCTGGCTAACATGGGTTTTAATAAATTACCCGCGTCCATTGCGCCTTGGGTTGCACCAGCACCGACAACGGTATGAATTTCATCAATAAATAGAACAATATTGCCGCCGGATTCGGTTACTTCTTTTAATACTGCTTTCAGGCGTTCTTCAAATTCACCCCGGAATTTCGCGCCAGCAATCAAAGCACCCATATCCAAGGCGATTAGCTTGCGGTCTTTCAGAGATTGGGGGACATCACCAGCGACAATTCGCTGTGCTAGTCCTTCCGCGATCGCAGTTTTACCAACACCAGGTTCACCAATGAGTACGGGGTTATTCTTGGTACGGCGAGAGAGGATTTGGATGGTGCGGCGAATTTCATCATCACGGCCAATCACCGGATCGAGTTGACCTTTACGGGCGGCTTCTGTGAGATCACGCCCATATTTTTCCAGCGATTGGTATTTACCTTCTGGATTTTGGTCGGTCACTGTCTGGTTCCCCCGAATTTGTTTAATAATATTTTTTAGTTTGCTTTCGTCTAAACCAAATTCTTGGAATAAAGCTTTACCAAAGCGGTCATCTTTGGCATAAGCGAGCAATAAATGCTCAATTGAAATATATTCGTCTTTAAATTCCTTACGATAAGCGTCCGCCCGGTCTAAAAGCGTATCTAAGCTGCGTCCTAAGTAAACAGAAGTGCTGCTACCAGATACTTTAGGCTGACGCTGAATAAATTGTTCGGCGCGATCGCGGACTTTTTGCAAATTCACACCCGCTTTTGTCAAAATCCCGCTGGCTAGACCTTCTTGTTCTAGCAGGGCTTTCATCAGGTGTTCGCTTTCTATCTGTTGTTGTTGATATTGTTTAACAATATCCGGGGTATGGGCGATCGCTTCCCAGGCTTTTTCTGTAAATTGGTTTGGGTTAGTGGGTTGCATAGGCTTGTGGAGAAACCACTCCAGACACAGAGAGGATAGGGATAACTAACACTCGCAAGACGGTCTATCCGCCCTAGCGAAGTGTTCATGGCAAAGAGAATCAAATTTGTCTTTATAAAATCATTGTAAGAAGAGGGTGGTAAATAGCTGGATCGGTCTTCACGTCTTTCTCAAGTAGTAGTATTACCTCACTTGTGGAGTGCTGAGTTTTAAGAAGGCAGAAGTAATAAGGTAGAGGGTAGAAGGAATCCCCCTAGACGCGCATCAGATTATTGTGCTTTGTTTTACTCAGAACTCCTGAAGAGTATTGGACATCACTGCACCATTCCAACTGACTTGATAAATTGCTAATTAGAAAACATCTCTTCAAGTAAATTATTAAATGTCAGATTCCGAGCCAATTCAACAATTTATCAAATGGATACAAGGTTTTGACTATCGCATTTTACAAAATATAGATGATGTAGAAACTAACTTTATTTTACCGATGTTTCGGTATCTCAGATATCCAGAAAGATGTCGCCAGAGTAAATTTATTGTGCATGGATATCAACCAGAAAACGGGAGTACAAAACTAGAAGTCGATCAAGTTTATTTTGCTACAGATAATTTTGCACAACAGAATGCAGATACATCACTGGTAATGGTTGCAGCCCAACAACCCCATCACAGTAATTTCTCTCCAGTAATTGCGCAATTGAGGTTATACAGCATTCATTTAAGACCATTCTTTTTTATAGTTACCAATGGATATCATGTTCAGGTTTTGCAATGCTGGCGCTACCGTCGAGAATATTCTTTATTTGATACAAGTGTCGATATTTTAAAAAATCAAGAATTTGCTGCAAATTTTTATCAATCTCTTAATTTTCATTATGTAAAATCCCTCAATAAGAATACAAATAATTTATTAAATTTTAATCATCATGTATTATTGGAGAAATTTCTCAGACGCGATCCACATTTGCAAAACTTATTAACAAAATTTGATTTTCAACCAGAGATTACAAGAGATGGAAATCATTTGATTGTTGTTAAACCTAAAGTAGCAATTAAATGTAATCTACCTCAAGCACTTGGTCGCGGTAATTGTGAAATAGAATTTAGTAACATTGTTTTTAGAGGCATAAGAATTAGTATAAATCATCAAAATATTTTAGGCTGTTTCATGACAGGAATGAACACTCAGCCCCATTGGAAATGTCGTCCTTTTATAAAACAGGTAGAAAAAAATGCATTTGAGGCTTATTTAGGGCAAACCATACTAATTTTATCTGAAGTAGAAACGATAGACTTATGTTTATGCATTGATGAAATTTGCCAGCAATACAAGAATTCAATTATAGATTTTGAGAATAATTTACAAACATGGGAATTTGAATTTGTAGAATTTTCAGGTATTCGCGGCTTTCAGCTTTTTGATGTAGATTCAGGATTGTGGGAGCTAATGTATAAATTTGCTCATGAATTTGATTATGCTAAAGGTAAAACAGAATGGCATTTGTTTCATCAAGAAAATTTCTCAATTCGCCTCAGTCGGGGCATTCGCGATAGCGCATTTATTGTACCTAAAATCAGCAGTCATTCCTCTCTATTAGTCAATAATCAAATTAGCCTTATTTATGAGATAAATGAAGTTCATCTAAAATCCCTAGAAAAAAAGTCGCTGACTTCCTGGCAGCAAGATATTGGCCCGCTTGGAACCTGGACGGCTAGATATACTAAACAGTGGTTATTAGAAAAGTATATTCCTAAAGTTATTGATTATTACTCACAGCAGACTCAATTATCTGAAGAGGAATTACTAGCAGCCATCAAAGCTAATCAATATGAGCGCCCATCCTTAAAAGAAATTGATGATATCAAAGATTTATTACCCTATTTACGAGATATTCAGTCTTGGCTAAATCTATATATAGAAAATATTGCTGCTGTGCTTTTGCGCTCATATTATAGAGCATTTACAGATTTAGTCAGAAATACTGACTCTGCCATAGATGGTATGGATTATATTATGGGAAATTTATCTAGAATTTATTGGCAGAATGGACAAGATAAAAGTGATAAAGGCAACTCAATATATAGGAAGTCGGTAAATTTTAAAAATGTTGTCAGTTGCTTAGATGAACAAGTTAAGAGAATAAATAATGACGAATACGAAACAAGTTTGAATGCAGATTTATTAACTCGGATATTTATCTGGATTATAGAAAAGGGAAAAATTAACTGCTCACAACCTCAGATGAACGCAGCAAAGCAAGCATTGCTACCACTTTGGGAACAGAGTCGTTTTGAAATGCGCCATGTGTACCCTAATCGTTGAAGATTGTAAACTTTACAAAATTTTAACTTGTATGTTGGGCTAAAAAATTTCCTTGCTCGTCTGCAACAGCAGGAGTAATGTTAGATATTTCCAAGATAAATTTCTGCTATGCGTCTGACCTCACTTGATGTTTTTCGAGGTATTACCATTGCTGGCATGATTCTCGTTAATATGGCGGGAGTCGCAGATGATGTATATCCTCCCTTAGCTCATGCCGATTGGCATGGTTGTACACCAACTGACTTAGTATTTCCTTTCTTCCTATTCATTATCGGTGTGGCAATGACTTTCTCACTGTCAAAGTACACCGAAGGAGAAAAACCTCAATCAGCTGTTTACTGGCGAATTTTGCGCCGTGCGGCGATTCTCTTTGCTTTAGGTTTGCTGCTAAATGGTTTTTGGAATAAAGGTATTTGGACTTTTGACTTGAGCAGCATCCGCATTATGGGGGTGTTACAAAGGATTAGTCTGGCTTACCTATTTGCTTCCTTAACAGTCCTCAAGTTACCGCGTAAAGGGCAATGGATATTAGCAGGCGTGCTACTCATCGGCTATTGGTTAGCAATGATGTATATACCTGTACCTGGTTATGGTGCTGGCGTATTGACAAGGGAAGGTAACTTCGGTGCATATATCGATCGCTCGATCATACCGCAAGCACATCTGTATAAGGGCGATGGTTTCAACTTGATGGGAGATCCAGAGGGACTTTTCAGCACAATTCCCGCTATTGTCAGCGTCCTAGCTGGTTATTTCTCAGGACAATGGATACGTTCTCAGCCAGTGCAATCGCGCACAAGTATTGGTTTAGCTTTATTTGGTATCGGTTGCTTAATTATTGGTTGGGCGTGGGGCTGGACATTTCCCATCAACAAAAAAATCTGGACGAGTTCCTATGTTGTGTTTACCAGTGGATGGGCGTTACTATTATTAGCCGCTTGTTACGAACTCATCGAAGTTCGGCGGATAAAGCGCTGGGGTAAACCATTTGAAATCATGGGCTTAAATGCGATCGCTCTTTTCGTTGCTTCTGTTTTACTAATTAAAATCTTAGTGAAAACCAATATCGGTACTGGTGAAAAAGCCCCCAGCACTTACGATTGGATTTACCAGAATGTTTTTGCTTCTTGGGCTGGAACCTTCAACGGTTCATTCTTGTTTGCCCTTGTCACCGTATTATTTTGGTGGTTAGTTGCAGTAATTATGTATCGCCAACGCTGGTTTTTCAAAGTTTAAACTCTGCACGTTTGCACTTGGTGATAGCTTCGCCAAATCTCCCCCAAATTGTCGTTGAGCAACATAGGGTAACTCTCAAAGTAGTTTTTGTTTATTTGCGTTCACATGGGTAGTGTAATTACAAACTCTGCTCCTTGAGTTGGTGCGGAATTAACTTCGAGATTACCCCCATGTTTTTCAACAATAATTTGCCGGGCGATCGCTAATCCTAAACCTGTACCTTTGCCAACCATTTTCGTAGTATAAAGATGGTCAAAAACTTTATCTTTGATTTCTTGTGTCATTCCTATACCATTATCTTTGATGCTAATATTTACTTGCTTGGAATTCTCACTCAGTTGTGTAGTAATAGCTATCTGATTGGGGTGAGCTTGAATATCAGCAAAACTACGTCCGATATTTGACTCTTCCAATGCATCAATAGCATTGGCCAATAAATTCATAAATACCTGATTTAACTGTCCAGGGAAGCACTCTATTTGGGGTAAATTACCATAATTTTTAATAATTTCAATTGCTGGATGGTTTTCGTTAGATTTGAGGCGATGTTTGAGAATTAAGATAGTACTATCTAAACCATCATGAATGTTAAAAGGAACTTTATATTCAGAATCAGCGCGAGAGAAGATACGCAAACTATTACTAATTTCGCGGATACGTTGCACTCCTTCTTTCATTGAATAAATTAATTTTGGTAAATCTTCTTGCAGATATTCTAAATCAATATTTTCAATTTCTAACTCGATTTCTTCACCTGGTTGAGGAAATTTATCTTGATAAAGTTCGAGCAAATTAAATAAATCTTGAACGCTTTCGTATGCTGGTTCAATATTACCATTAATAAAGCCAACAGGGTTATTAATTTCGTGAGCAACACCTGCAACAAGATTACCTAAAGCAGACATTTTTTCGCTTTGAACAATTTGTAATTGTGCTTGTTGTAAGGTTTGCAGTGCTTGTTCTAGTTCTTGAGATTTTTGCTTTACAGCAGCTTCAGCCAGTTTGCGATCGCTAATATCTAAAGCCATCGAAACTGCACCACAAACTTCACCATTCGAGTTAAACATTGGTGCATTAAACCACTCACAAATAATACGTTTCCCATCCTTAGTCAAGTTTTCGTTAATTGCATGAGATCCCCCACTTTGCTCTAAAATTTGGGTGGCAACATCATCTACATAAATATGATACTCTTCGGGAATAATGCAACGGAAATGTCTACCTAAAATTTCCTCTTCTCGATAGCCAAAAACTTTTGCTGCTGCTGGGTTCCAAGACTGAAATTCAAAACTAGTATTCCATTCCATTACAGCTACAGGTGTTTGTTGAATGATTAGTTGCAATCTTCGTTGAGATTGCTCTAGATGATAAGATTTCTCCCGTTCTAGGGCGTGGAGTCGTGCATTTTCCAGAGAAATGGCAGCTTGAGTACAAAGAAAGTTAAGTATGAGAATATGATCGCTTGTAAATACATCACTGGTTGAGTAATTCTTCAAATACAAAATCCCAATTAAATGCCCCTGATTAAGAATTGGCAAGCACAGTACACTCTTAGGTTGTCGCTGAGTCAAATATTCGTCAATTACGGGTAGATCGGTTTTGAGATTGTTGATGATAACGATTTCTTTGGTGTTTTTGACGTACTGTATCAGCTTGATCGGTAAGTTAGAATTGCCTTCTAAAGGTTGGGAACAAAGTTCTGTGATTTCAGGTGTAGCAATAGCTCTTAGGTGCCAGTCGCCATAGCTATCAGGTAGGATTAAAGCACAGCGATCGCTGCCAGAATGTTGGAGAATAATTTGGCTTAGTTGGTGCAGCAATTCATCTAATTCAATTGTGCTAGAAATGGCTTGAGAGGCTTGGAGGATTGTAGCGAAATCAATGGCTGCATTAATGCTAGTGCTGGACGCGCAGCTAATGGTAGAGGTTTGAATCGTAGCATTAGAACCCACAATCGCAGCTAAGGTTTCCAAGGGATTTAGGCTTTGGGCTGATTGATGCAAAATTGGGCGCAACAAATCGGGATAGCGGTTTTCCAGATCTTGGGTTTTAGTTAATGCTCCCCACCGCGCATAACAGTAGTAAGCTTCTTGCATATAGCCTGCGGCCACTTTTTCTTTACCCCATTCCAAATAAAACTTGGCGGCGAGTTCATTAGCGATCGCTTCTTCTTGGATATATTCGTTGGCTTTGGCAAAAGCAATGGCGCGATCGTATAAATCTATGGCTTCAATACCCCTGCCAGAAATTTTTAACATTTCCGCAGATAGCAATAGATAGCGATGTTGAAAATTTTCTGAGCAATTATCCGCCCATTGTTTGATAATTTGGCGATGTTCTTGTAGAAGCTGCCAATACTGCTGTTTTTCCTCTGATGTCGCAGCCGTATAGAGTGCGGCTAAACAGAGGGGGTAATAGAAATGGTATTGAATAATCGGGAAAAATCCAGCGTTAGCAGGTAAGGTTTTCTCTGTTTCTCTTGCTGCTGCAACGCCTTCTGCATAGCGCCCATAAATGTATGCAAGTTGTAATTTGAGAAAGCAGTACCAATTAATTCCGTGTTCAAAGTTCTGCTTTTGCCGCCAAACGTCTATATATAGAACTTCCTCGTCATGGCGATCGCTTAATAAATCAGTTTTTTGAGAGGAGTCTTGCAGATTTAGCAGGAACTGTCGCTGTAATGTAAAGGCATACAGCATATTCACATCGTTAACCTGCTGTACATAAGCGAGATATTTCTCGGTTTCTGCATAAACATCAGCCAGGCGATCGCCTTTGACTAACATTGCCCAAATCAAAAACGAAACTGCCCAGACACCAAACACAACATCTCCAGCTTCTCGGCTAGTTTGAAACGATTGCTCAGACACCGCTAAATTCGTTTTCAAATGCCGATTATAAGGATTAATAGTATGTGCAAAAATATTATTCGTCTTATAAATAAACTTGGTGCTATTGAAATGGCGATCGAGTTTTTGAGCTAATGTGCCGAACTCATAAGCTGTTTGATAATCTCCTTGATTAGCCAAACTCATCCCATAAAGACAGTAAGCAAAACCAGAAGCTTGAGCATTGCCATATTTCAACGATAAATTAATCATCAGTAAAGGACTCAGCCCAGCAAGGTATTGATGACCTGCCATATAAGTAGCTGCCCAAAGGTCAGCTAAAAGACTCATACAGACCTTCTTCACAGGGTCTGTCATTTCCGGTAGATTAAATAAATCTGTTGGCTGAATCTTGGCAAGTTTAGTGTTTAACTCTTCTAGTTCAGTTTTGATAGCGGCTTGTTGTTCTGCAATGGCGATCGGGAGTTGCATTCCCATAACGCTTAACCCTTGCAATCCCGCTTCACAAGCAGCTTGGATATTTTCACCTTGGGTCATTTTCAGATACATCTGAACAGCATAAATATCTGCTTGTTCAAACTGATTTTGAGCATGACTTAAAGCTAAATCGAATAGTTTTTCAGCTTGATTTAAATTACCAGTTAAATATTCACACTCTGCCAATTCTCGATATAATCCGAATGTCAGCGTGTAGTGACTTTTCCAACTATTTTCTAACAGTAATTCCATACCTAATGTCAAATATTTTACGGCTGCTTTATAAGCCGTAGAAGCTTTTGCTTTTCTCCCAGCTATCAAATTAAGTTGAGCTAAATTGTATTTTTCAGATTGTTGAGTAACGATCTCAATTCCTTGATTTAACTGACTAACAATCTCAAAAATACTTGCTTCCAGTGCTTCAGTGGATGTGTTTTTTAAAAGTAGCTGCCCAATCTTTAAATGAGTAGATTTCTTGTGAGATTCAGGAATTAAAGAGTAAGCAGCTTGTTGAACGCGATCGTGCAGAAATTTGTACGCAACAATCTCAGAACTTTCCTGAGCAACTACTTGATTTACCTCACCCACGTAAAATTTGTATACATTATTTTGGGGTAAAATTAAACTTTCATGTAAGGCATTCCACAGACAAGTAGCAGTTTCTACCTCTGACTTTTCAGAAACAGTTGCCAATATTTTTAAATCAAATTGATTACCAATACAAGCAGCTAGTTTGAGGACTTGTTGAGTTGATTGCGGTAGCTTTCGCAGTTGAAAGGCCATAAATTCAACTACATCATCGGTTAGCGCTTGCAGATTAATTTGTGTAATATCACATTGCCAACATCCCTCTGATACATTGAACTCAATTAACCCCTCTTGATGTAATGCTTTGAGAAACTGGGTAGCAAAAAAGGGATTGCCTTGGGTTTTTTGATAGATTAATTGTGAAAGAGTCCATGCCAAATCTTCTACGCAACCCAATGTATCTGCTACTAATTGATTCAGTTTTAAATAACTGAGATTCTGCAATATAATAGTATTAACCGTAGCAGCAAGTTGGGTAATTTTTTCTAGAGTTAACATCAAGGGATGGGCAGGTGTAACTTCATTATCTCTATATGCCCCGATTAATAACAAATAACCATTATTTGTATTACCTATCAACAACTCTATGAGTTTCAAAGAAGCAGAATCAGCCCATTGTAAATCATCCAAAAACAGTACTAATGGATGCTCTTTAGTAGTAAATACTTGAATAAATTGTTGCAGTAATAAATTAAAACGGTTTTGAGCAGCACTACCGGATAAATCTGGTGCTGGTGGTTGCTGACCAATAATTAACTTTAATTCGGGTATAACTTCAATAATTACCTGACCATTTTCGCCTAAGGCTGCGATGATTTTTGTTTTCCATTCTTGAATTATTGCATCTGGCTCTGTTAATAATTGACCCATCAAATTGCGAAATGCTTGCACAAATGCTGAGAAGGGAATATTGCGATTGAATTGGTCAAATTTTCCTTTGATAAAGTATCCGCGTTGTTTGACTATCGGTTTATGAACTTCGTTGACAACTGCGGTTTTACCAATTCCTGAAAATCCTGCTACTAACATTAATTCGGATGCGCCATTTGCAACCCGTTCAAATGCATCTAGTAATGTTTGAACTTCCTGCTCTCTACCATAAAGCTTTTCGGGTATCAAAAAATGGTTTTGAATATCTTTTTTACCAATTTCAAAATCTGGAATTTCTCCTGTCTCTTGTAAGCTGTGTAAGCAAGTTTCCAAGTCATATTTCAAACCCAAAGCACTTTGATAGCGTGACTCTGCATTTTTCGCCATTAATTTGGTAATAATTTGCGAAATTGTCTGGGGGATAGCAGGATTAATCTGATGAGGTGGTGTTGCTTGTTTTGCTAAATGAGCGTGAATTAATTCAATTGGATCTTCTGAATAAAAGGGTAATTGTCCAGTTAGTATTTCGTAAAAAGTTACACCTAGAGAGTAAAAATCTGTGCGATAGTCAACTCCGCGGTTCATGCGTCCAGTTTGTTCGGGAGATAAATAAGCTAGAGTTCCTTCTAAAACATTAAAACTTTGAATTTCTTGGACTTCTCGCGGTAAAAAAGAGGCAATACTAAAATCTATTAACTTTACTTCTTTTGTTTCTGGATTAATTAAAATATTGGCTGGTTTAATATCTTTATGAATTACGCCTAAACGTAGCCCGCCGCAGGCATCGCTGTGGAGTTGGTGTAAGATATCTGCAATGGTAATTGCTACTAGTAAGAAATTTGCGATGAATTGCGTATTTCTCTGCTCTATTCCCCATTCTTTGAGAGATATTCCGCCAAAATCCTCCATAACTAAAGCGTAACCGTTATGGTAGTTTTCTAAACTATAAGGCTGAACCACACCAGGTATGCCAAGATTTTTGGCAATTACATACTGGTTGCGAAATTGTAAGAGTTCGTGGAAGCTAGGGTATTCCAAACGCATCAGCTTGATTGCTACTGGTTTCCGATCTTGCTTCCTGATTCCTCGGTAAACTAGCGTTCGCGTACCAGTATAAATTTTGTCTTTAATGCTATAAGCAGGTAATTGAACTTCAAATGTGCTGACCATAGCCACTAACTCTTATTAACCTGGAGTTAGTGTTCCCAGTCCGCATTCTAAATTTTCAAAAAAGCGATCGCCTTTTTGCTTGCGGATGACGTTTCTGATACCGTTAGCGAATTCCCCAAATAACTAAACTGAACAGATTAGTGCAGCTAGCAACCTCTATGAGTAAACCAACAGACTATTTGGCGATCGCTATATCAGATATCCGATGAAATTCCTGATTCAGTGTAATACTCGATAAGTTATTATACTTAACAATATATTCTCAATAATCAGCCCAGATTTATTGGTGACAAGTTCAGGTTATTAGGCAGTTTTCAAAGCACTTTTAGAGTAAGCTTGAAAGAAAAATTGCTCAGTTTCACCTTACTCTTGTTCTACATCAAAATCCACCTTATCGTAAATATCTGCTAGTGAAATTTGAAAAGAAACAGAAGCCAGGGATAAAATTACATCCCCCTCTTCATATTCCGAAAATATCCATTTATTGTTTTCTGTTTTAAAATACTGCTCAACATGCATCCTATATTGATCAATCAAAATATACTCTTGAAAACTAGGAATTGTCCGATAAGCAGCAAACTTCTCATCCCTGTCATAACTTTTAGTAGATTTGGATAACACCTCAGCAATAAATATTGGATTAATCAAAGTGTCGCGTCTTCCTTCCTGATACTCCAAAGGAGTTTTGACTACCATTACATCTGGATAAGTGTGAATTCGCCTGTTAGGAACCCATAGACGCTGGTCAGTGACAAAGGCTCGATAAGGCTGACCTTTGAGAGCAAAATTGAGCGCAGCACAGAAGTTACCAGTTATTTGGTTGTGATTTGGTGTTCCACCAGGCTTTAGAATAATTTGACCATCAATATATTCATGGCGTTCCTCAGAATTAACTTCTAATTCTAGGTATTCTTCAGGTGAATAATATTGTTGTGTCTGTGCAATAGTCATAGGATTTCACCTAACCTAATACTTCTACTTCTTCAGCAGCATCAATTTGGTCAAGAATTCCCCAAAGTTCTTGTAACATCGGCTCTAAACCAGTGCGGGTAACTGCTGAAATTAAGAAAACTGGAGCGTAAGAACGATGATTTAACTCAGTAGCCAATGCCTCTAAATCTACAGTTTCCCGATCGACTGCATCAATTTTATTCAGTGCTAAAATTTGCGGACGTTCTGCTAAACCCCGTCCGTAGGCTTTTAATTCTTGCTGAATCGTCAGGAAGTCACCCACCACATCTTCACTCGTAGCATCTATTAAGTGCAGCAGTACTCGTGTACGCTCAATGTGGCGTAAAAAGTCGTATCCCAGCCCCGCCCCATGAGAAGCCCCTTCAATGAGTCCTGGGATATCGGCAAAAACTGTACCATCGCCAGACGGTTTACGGACTACACCCAAATTGGGGATGAGGGTAGTGAAAGGATAGTCAGCAATTTTGGGACGTGCGGCTGACAGTGATGAAATTAAAGTAGATTTGCCAGCATTTGGTAAACCAATAATTCCCACCTCAGCCAAAAGTTTCAATTCCAAGCGCAGTACTTTCATTTCCCCTGGTAGTCCGGGGAGGGCGTATTCTGGGGCGCGGTTGCGGTTACTCAAGAAATGCTGGTTTCCCAATCCGCCTTTACCACCTTCCGCAGCTCGAAAACGTTGTCCAGGTTCGATTAAATCCTCTAGCAAAGAACCTGTTGAGGCATCATAAATAGCAGTACCGCAAGGAACTTCAACGATCAAATCCTTTCCTGATGCGCCAGTGCAATTATTTGGGCCGCCACGACCACCATTTTCTGCTTGAAATCTATGATTGTATCGGAAATCTAGTAGAGTTTGCAGATTTTCTACAGCCACAAAAATTACTGAACCACCCCGTCCGCCATTACCACCAGAAGGGCCGCCAGCTGGTACATACTTCTCGCGTCGGAAGGCGACAATACCATCGCCACCTTTGCCAGCTTCCACTTCAATTACTGCTTGATCGATAAATTGCATATTTTTAGAGTGCTAAGTGCTGAGTCTTGAGTGCTGAGTGAGAGTTATAAATTATAAGTTTTTCATTACAGCATTTTTCATCGATTCAAACCACAATCTTGTATTATTACTTTCCGATGTGCGCCAGACAAAAAAGATGTGGTTAATTTACCTGAAAATAACTGCAATTCCTTACTCCTTACACTTTACTTTTAACTTAGCACTAAGCACTCAGCACTTAGATATATGGCGAAACATCCTCACCACAGTCATCTGCCAAGTAGGAGAGGGCGCGGAAACGTAAGCCTACCATTTGTTCATAAAGCGGGTTGATTTTACATAATGGTGGAATATGCACAATTTTGCGTCCAAACAGTGTGACATCTCGTTCAAAGGGACACTGTGAAGGAATCATTTTACATAAAAAACGGGCAACTCTAGGGTCTTGAATATCGAGTCCATCCATCCAATCGCGCAGGGGAGTGAGTGCATCATGGGGAGGTGCATAGGGCGCAATTGTTAAAGACGGTTGCTCAGATGCTTCTCGCTGTAGAAAACTGTCTATTGCCGGATCTAGATGTTCTGTGTGTTCTAGGGTATGGCGCAGGGCTTCGATTAAATCCTTTGGCTGTCCTAGGGCTTGACACAACTGTTGCAAAACTTCGTCTTCACTGGGAGAATATGTACCATCTGCGATCGCGACCATCACCGCTGTACGTAAGAAATTTTCGGCTGCTGGTGTCCCCTTACCCAAAATTGTGGCTAATTCCTCTGGTGCGATCGCTTCCAGAGAATCGAAGTTTGTACCGGGAGCTAATTCATTCTCTGTGATACTAGCAATCAATTGCTTTTCATGGGCGTCGAAGTCACCATCTGCTAGAGCAATAGTCAACAATCCACGTAACCAAGCGGCTACTTGTTCGCTACTATAGGGGGATTGAACGACACTTTTCATAAACGCATACCTCAAGCTGTCCTCAGTCCATACAGTACATAGTAAGCTACCTTCAAGGGAACTAAACTGTTACATATTTAACTTTAGAGACTGTAAGAATTTGTTTTTTGTTAGTCCCAACGCGAAAGAAAAATAAATCAGGAGGCCTATGAGGTAGGTTTTCAATCCTGTTAAGCTTTTTGAGAGCGAATTTTTTCCCAGATAGCACCCTCATCAATGGTTAGCTAAGTAAGTCAAAATACCCGCAACCCCCACCAATGACAAATGACCAAAATTGAGATGACAGACCAAAGCATCACCACTTCTGCAATGCCACAACTGGATATAAATCTCACTGACAAGCAAATTGCTGAACAATCAACAATCCAAAGCTTTTTTAATTGCTATCTGCGAGAAACTGCTACGGGGGAAAGAATAAAAGCCAATACTGAACTGATAGATAATGCTATAAATGAGGCGTTCATTCGTACCAACTCTCAAGAATTAATTCGCTGTTACTTAAAGCATCAAAGCATCCAAATATTAGCTGGTTTACGCTACTATTCACTAACCGGACGCCATTTATTTTACTTTCCCATTTATTATCAACCAGGAGGCAATAATACGCTTTTAGAAGCAGATTATGTCACCTTAGTTGCGCTGCTAACAAAAGAATTGGCGTTAAATGATGGTAGCAACAGACATCAAGAGGAATTGCTAGTAGGAGTAGTGCAAAGCTGTCGCAATACGCAACTATTTCTTGGGCAGCGGCGACAAGATGCTGATATCCTCTATGCTTTTAACAGTAATTTTAGTGAAACTGAACAAGCATTAATTTTTGGGCATCCCTTACATCCAACACCGAAAAGCCGTGAAGGTTTTGCTTTTGATGAATTAGCTACTTATTCCCCTGAATTGAAGGGGCGGTTTCCTCTGTACTATTTTCGCGCCCATCAATCGATAGTGCAGTCAAGTTCAGCATTGTCACAAACCGCTACAGAACTAATCAAAGGGGAACTTTTGGCGGATACCGAAGTGGATGGAAATTTCAAACTCCGCTACTGCGTCCCGGATGAATATACCTTGTTACCAGTGCATCCTTGGCAGGCAAATTTTCTGCGGCGTCAACCATTGGTTCAGCGGCTATTAAATCAGGGATTGTTGCAAGATTTAGGTTTACAAGGGCGAGCTTTTATACCTACTTCTTCAATTCGTACAGTTTATCATCCCGATGCCAGGTTCATGTTCAAACTGTCTTTGAACGTCAAGATTACTAACTCAATACGGGTTCTTTACTATAAAGAGTTAAAACGGGCAGTAGAACTTTATCACCTATTAAATACTGAAATTGGTCAAGAACTGCGCGATCGCTTTCCAAAATTCAATATTATCCGTGAACCTGCTTATATTACTTTGCAAGTAGACGACGAACCAAATACTGGCTTTGCTTTGCTACTACGAGAAAATGTTTTTCCCACAAATTCTGCTACTGATGCAACTTGTGTAATATCCCTGTGTCAGGATGCTATGTTTAACAATGGTTCGCGACTAACGAATATTATCAGAACGCTGGCAAAGCGCGAACAACGCACTACAGATGAAGTTAGCCGTGATTGGTTTCGCTGTTATCTGACAATTTCACTAGAACCAATGCTTTGGCTTTACTTTACCTATGGCATTGGGCTAGAAGCGCATCAACAAAATAGCATTTTACAACTACAAGACGGTTATCCTTACCGCTTCTTTTTCCGTGATAATCAAGATTATTACTGTTATCCAACTTTCAAGGAACAATTAGATCGCATTCTCCCTGGCTTTAGCCAAAGAAGCTACACGGTGTGCAGAAATGCCATTACTGGCGACGAACGCCTAGTTTACTATTTGTTCATTAATCATTTGTTGGGGTTGATTAATGCCTTTGGTGTAGGGGGATTGGTGGATGAGCGCATACTTTTAGCAGAAGTCAGAAGTGCTTTAGACAAATATGCAGATATAAACCAAGGCGGCTCTCAAATTCTGCATCAGTTGCGTCAACCGCAATTGCGTTGCAAAGCAAATCTTATCTCCCGCTTTCATGGCGTTGATGAAATACTTAGCGCTTTAGCCACCGAATCGATTTATGTCACTATCGATAATCCTCTGATGTGTTAATTATAAACTTGTCATTACTTGAGCTAGTTCCTGAGATAAATCAGTTGGATTTTTTGAGCAGTTAGTGAATAAAACTCCAGCCAAGAAGTAATATTCACCAGAATAAAAAGCAATTTTCTGTTTCCGCAACTCTTCGATATGCTTTTTAACTTTTGGCTCAGAGCTATATTGACCAAACTTTAAAGGTAAAACTACAAAGTTGCTCACTGTATATCCATAATCTTGTGCTTGCTCAATTGTACTTTTGGGATTGGAAAAGCTAGAAATTAAAACTAGCACATTTTCATATCCCAAAGATAAGAGATTGTTAGTAACTGTGGCTCCATCTATACCACCAAAGAGTAGTGGCATATAAATATCTGGATCTGGCGCAGGCAGATATGGAGGATTAGCAACCAGATACTTGGCTTTGGGTTTAGAAGATTTAAATAAACAGGAGTTATTGATAATATATTTGTTGGCGAGGTTGTATTCATCAATTGTTAAACTTGCGGCTTTCCAGGCTGAAGTATTTAATTCAAATCCATGTATGACTCCATCAAATTTATTTCTCAGTAATGAGTTAATTACAGGACTACCATCACCTGAACCGAACTCAACAATCTCATCAGCAGTTTCACAATTTCTGATAACTAAGTTTTCTAAACAATTGGAGTAGAAATTAGATTCTTCAGGGCAAAAAAATATGTCTTTCATGTGACCTCAATTCAAGTTTAATGTATAATTGATGTTGAAGAAAATCAGTTCAAATGCATTAATGCAAGAAAAACTGTTTCTTTAGCGATACCTGCGGTAAGGACTTCGTCAAACGCGCTGTTACTAAAGAAATTTTTTCCTGAAAAAATATGAATTATGGAGTTAAAAATCTCAGCGTCGAAGCTGGTATTTTTAATTGCTATCTATCATTTATGGGTGAGTTAGCCTCTTCAATCTCACGTATCGATCGGACAACAGCTTGCGCTGCGCGATCGCCCATTAGTTTTTCCTGGTCATAGCCAAGTACCAGTTCCCACGCATCATTGGGATACTTTTCTGCCAAAGCCAAAGCCACATCATCCAACATCCAACGACCGTGGCGTTCATCTTCGCGAATGTGCAATTCCCAATAACCCATAGCTGCCTCTGACAGCCCCAGTCTTTGCGCCGCCGCTAGATAATTTCTGTAAGCCGCAGGGCCAGCTACTTCAAAATAGGTCAATGCACCACTGTAGCGGAGAAAATAGCGCTTACGCTCTGTCGTTAAGAAATTATGGTTATCACAAGCGAGGACTTCCCAAGGTACTAAATCAAAATACCCCTCTGGTTCGGTGTTCATGCCAAACTCAGCTAGCATTTGGGCAAAAAATGTCGAGTGCTTGCGAGATAAGCGACCGTTGCCGTATTCTTCCAAAAACACTCGCACTAGGGTACATTGCACTTCATTCGCCGCACCGCCCAAAATGTAAGCCATGCGGCTACCTTCTACTAAGCCATCAAAGGAGCCAATAGCTAATAAGTGGCGGTAGCCAACTTCAGTCATTTCTTCACGGATATAGCGGCTAGTTGGCGATAAAGGTGGGTCTACATCGGCATTTGCGCGCTCGATCAGTGCTTGTTTGACATCTAATTTTTGCAGTGCTGACACATCGATTTGTGCTAGTTCCCAGCCTTGCCAAGCTGCTTCGATTTGGTTGCGACATGAAGACAAGTAAAGCGATCGCTCATTTTCATAGTGCCGCAAATCGTCGTACCAAAACAACTTTAGCCGATTAATCCTATAGAGTATTCTTTGGAGGAATCGGTGAGCCTGGGGATCGCCACTACCATTTTTATAAGCAGCATTAATTGCTGTCGAGAGCGCCTCTTCAAATTCCCAGACTTTGGCAGACTCTTGTACTAGTTGATTGTCTAAATTCTCCGTAGCTAGCAGTTCTATAAATTGCTGCTCAACATCGTCATATTTGGTAGCTGTGATTGCCGCTATTTGTGTACTATTCGCTCTCCCCTTGAGATTGGGGAATATAACTAGATTGTTTCCCATGAAAATTTAGTAGCTTTGCCAAGATGTAAAAAATAATTCACCTATTAATCTTTAGATTTCCATACTCATAGGGTTTTATGTATCTTTCCTTGGTCATAAAGAAATATGAACAATTTATCAACGCAAAGCAAAGTCACAGAGTTTAACTCAGTGATAAAGTATTGTATTTTTTATTTAAACGGCAGTGAAAACTACCGTGTTTATCGCTAATTTCCTGGCATTTTCAGCATCACAGCTTGTATCTTTTCACAAAAATTGGCATTCTTTCTGGGATGACTACACTTGTTGCCCACTGTCTGGAGGCAGAGGATCGCAGATAATAAGCAGTATTTTCTTTGACTCTATTGCCTTCTATTGCCTATTCCTCCGCGCTCATCCTCAATTTTGCGGGGCTGTTGGTGTGGGATTAACTGGGAGACTAGGCGGAATTTGTTCAATCGGGATCAACGCTTCGATCACAGCTTTGACAATTGGTGCAGCGACGGTAGAACCATAGGCGTTTTCTCCTTTTGGCTCGTCCACTAATGCCAAAACAACGTAGCGGGGAGATTCCACAGGCAAAATCGCTACAAAACTGGTGATTCTAGCGCCAACTTGGTAGCCACCAGAAGCACTAGCTTTTTGGGCTGTACCTGTTTTACCACCAATGCGATATCCGGGAATTTGTGCCACCTTACCAGTACCTTCGGCAACCACAGTTTCCATCATTTCTACTACTCGTTGAGTTGTCGTCGGGGAGAAAATTTGGCGTGGTATGGGGCGATTGGGCGAATAATGCGTCTGCCCTTTACTATCAATTAGCCCGCGAATAACATGAGGTGTTACCAATTTACCGCCATTAGCTAAAGCTCCGTGCATTTGTACTAACTGTAAGGGCGTTAAGGAAAAGCCTTGCCCAAAAGAGGTAGTTGCAGGTTCAATTGGTGAGGAAATAAATTCTTCTTGGCTTTTGAGACGACTGCCGACTTCAAAAGGTAAATCTGTATCAACAGTTTGCCCTAGCCCTAGGCGTTCCAGCCAGTTGTAATACACATTGGGCTGTAATCGTTGGATAATTTGCACCATGCCAATATTGCTGGAATGTTGCAGAATTTGCGCAATGTTGATCTGTCCGTAACTTTTATTTTCAGCATTTTTAATGATGCGATCGGCTACTTTGATCGAACCAGGGTCATTAAATAAATCATCTGGTTTAATTACACCATTTTCCAGAGCGATCGCCACATTTAAAGGCTTGAATGTCGATCCCGGTTCATAAAGATCTGCTACCGTCCAGTTTTTAAACAGTTCAATTTTCGCTTTCGAGTATTGATTGGGATTGTAGGTAGGTTGGGAAACTAAAGCCAGTAGGGAACCATCCGATGCATCCATGACAATTACTGCCCCTCGTTTTGCACCAAACTTTTCCATCTGTTGTTTGAGCGCAGAACGAGCTGCCCGTTGCAGGCGGCTATCGATAGTTAGTTGTAGTTGCAAATCATCAAAATGCAAAAATCCTTCCGGTGCATGATCTGGCATCACTGCACCATTACCTGAACGACTTAAGCGCACGGTTTGCACCGAACGCTCTAATAACTTTTCTTGACTATATTCCACACCTGCCTGACCGCGACGGTCAAGATTCACGTAGCCCACCACATCAGCAGCTAAATCTTCTTGTGGGTAAAAACGCGAGTATTTTTGAATAAATTCAAACCCATTTAAGTGTAAAGCAATGAAGCGATCGGCGATTTCTTCGGGCAATGCAGGGGCAAGTGTAATCCCACTTTTTTTGCTTTCAAATATCTTAACTAACTCAGCAGTATCTTTGCTCAGTAGTGGAGCCAGAAGCTTGGCTATTTCCTCATTAGATTTATCAAACAACTTCGGATGGGCGAAGACAGTATAAACTGGACGGTCGATCGCCAACAAATTATTGCCGCGATCGATGACTGGGCGACGAGGCATAAAAGGCCTCAAATTCACCATTTGCTGATTCCGCGCCTTCTCTGTTAGCTTTGCTCCTCGCACAATTTGTAATTGATACAAATTGATCGCCAGCCCCAACCCAGCGGCAATTAGTACACCCCATGCTATAAACAGTCGAGTTCTAATATTAGATACGTAGTCTTGGGTATTAGAGCTAGGCGTCTCTCTTCTCCGTCTTGTAAAATCTGAATGACGAAAGTTTTTGAATTTACTTTTACTTGGTGACTTACGCATTGGGTGTGTCCATTGTCCTTAGTCATTAGTCATGTGTCAAAAGTCAAAAGTCAAGAGCCAATAGGCAAAAACATTTCTTAATTTGAATTGCTTCTCCTCCTTGTCCCCAGTCCCCAATTCCCTAGTCCAATGACAAAGGACAAAGGACCATTGAACGCCACTAAACTTTACTTGGGGAGACCCCAAGACCTTTACGGGTTCGACACTTCCTTCAACGGGGGGAACCCCCGCAACGGAGTGTCTCACAGCAGTGGCTCCCCTTGACTCTTGAATTTAATATCCCAAAGGTGAAGTAGTTTGCTCCGGCGGTTCTGAATCTGGTGTTGTCTTAGGTGGTGTGGAATTAGGACTATAAGATGCTGGCGGCAAAAAAATTGTGCGATCCGGAGTTGGTAATACCAATCCCGCTGCTGGTTGTTCTGCTTCTTCAGCCATTTTGTTGGTTAGTGCGGCATTAGTTGTAGTCAACTGTCGCTCATGACGTTGTAAACTTTGCAATCTGCGGTATCCTTGGCTCCAAATATCCTGGGAATACACTGTCCAGCCATAGACTACTAGGGTTGTAGCTACTAACAAAAATGTCACAACTGAAGAATAACGATGGAAGGTATAAAGCCGCAACAACCATACAGGTAAATTTCCAGAACTCTTCATGCCAGGAAGGCTAAGAAAACCCATCCTCGGACTTTTATGCACTGTATTTGACTGCCCTTTAAAATTGGCAGCTTTTTGTGTACCGGACTGCACTGTTGGGAGCATTACTGACTCATTAGTGGCAGAAACAGATAAATTTTTCGATGAACGCCGTTGTCTTGTAGAGGGTATTGGTGTAGGTTCAGCAGCAACTGTAGACGCTCTTGGGGCGGCTGACTGTCGATGTGTGGAGCGCCTCTTCCCTAAAGATAGGGGAGAATTTCGCTCGAACCAATTACCCGTCGCAGAAACAGCTGATTTGCGAGCAGCAGCCATAACTTTTTGTTCAGGTAGAAAAACTGGATTTTAGATTGGGTGTCTGTTTTTACTAAGGTTCAAATCGCCTTGTAAGCAATCAGCACGAGTAATACCCTCAACTCTTTTCAGTGTTTTGATAGGTAGCTGCACCAAGGTTTGCATCACTTGGGTATTGCAATGCTCGCTGATTGCGAGCTGCACCTGGACAGCTTGACCCTTTGGGCATCGTCTATAAAGTATGGCAATGCTAAACAGCAAGCGGCAAGTGTCAGCGAAAACATAACAATTTTTGGTATGATAACTTGCCTTGCTGCCGAATTGACAAAAAAGCGGCGCTGAAAAACTCCAAAAAATCAATTATCCAATTTCTGGAATTTTCTCCCCCTGCGCCCCTGCCCTCACAGCAATGGAATATTTTTTATTTAGAAGTCCTTTAATGGGTCTTGCCCCTAAATAACCGATATATTCTCCCAAGTGGTGAGATGAGTTTATCTAAATTTGATGTTTACTTTTTTAAGCGTGATTTTTTCTTAGTTAAGAGAAACTAATAACTGTAGCCGCTTCATAATGCTACTCGGATCAAAAATATTTTACATTAGCTTTAATATTTAATATATATCTGAAAGCATTTTAAAAAAACGCAACAAATAAGGTATCTTATTCATCAGGCGAAAATTTGTTATTGCCACAATTGGTGAAAGAGGAGTTATGAAAACAAAAATCTTTGGTTTGGCTCTCATGTTAAGTCTGGCAGCAATTCTCGGAGCCTGTGAAGGTGGTGGTGAACCTACTGCTCCTGGCGGTGCTACCAGCAGTCCAGCAGCTACAGGGGAACCAACTGACACAGGGGCCCCAACGACTACTAAATCCCCTAGCCCTGCCGCTACTGGTGCTGCTACTCCTAAAGCTACTGGTGCTGCTACTCCTAAAGCTACTGGTGCTGCTACCCCCGCCGCTACTGGTACTGCAACTCCTACCCCCACAAAAACACCCTAGTACATTTAGGTCAGTCACAGCAGTCCTCTCAATACCCTTTTTGCAGATTTGGTAGGAATGCAGACCTAAAAAACCTGGTGTTGTAGAATGCAAACTTGACAGTTCTCAACTATCTGTTAAGTAAGGCAACAACATGAAGGACACTGGTAAAGACAGTTAGTACTGTCACCACGTGTCCTTAATACTGCGATCGCATAAAAATATATCATCGAAAAATTTTGTTTACTTTCAGATCTCTTATCGGTGGCTTGCTAATTCTGCCACCTACCTAAGTTTGAATTGCTTGACTAAGCTTAAATTTTGATTGAGACGTTTGCAGGCGATATACCTAGTAAAGCTGGTGAGTAAGTCAAAAGACAAAATCCCTAAAATGTAGATTAAATCAGCTTTTCTGGATTATGCCTACCCTTTGATTTTTGGTTTATACATGGAACATTTCTGTCAATATTATTGACAAATACTCTTCGTTCTGTGCTATAAGCAAATTAAATATTAGACTCATATCTAAAACTCAGAAAAATATCGCAATTAGTCCACCTATTCATTGATAGGGATCGAGAATGCTCAGGTAGTTTGGATAGATAACAAACCTAAGCAATCTCGAACCCAGTTTATGGCGATCTGGACTCAGAACTCCAAAGGGTAGCAATGAAGCGGATAAGATTTTTTGTTTTGAGCATGAGCATCAGCATTTTGGTGGGGTTGAGCAGCCATATAGGAACAGCAGTTATGGCACTACCACCACCAGAGGATCTTCCCGAAGAAATCTTACGTACAGAGATAATTATAGAAGCGCGATCGCCAATCGATGGTAAACCCTTAACTGCCGCCCAATACGCAGAACTGCAAGAGCAACTGCAAGTGATCCCACCACGCAAACTAGATCCTAAAATCCGGGATCAGATTTTCTTGCTGAGGATACGTAAGGGTTTACTTCAGATCTTCCCATTTTTAGGGATTTAATAAATTGGTCATTTCTCCCCACACTCCCCACACTTCCTCATCCCCCTGCTCCCCGCTTCCCTTTCCCTCATCAGGTAATAGTTCGTCATTTCTGAGGTAGGATAACGGTGGCAACAAAATTGCAAATAAATGTAAAGAATATATATAAATTACAAAAGTAGTTTAATCAATCACTTTATTTCACGTAGGTAGCTTTAATGTCCATGACCACGATCGCCCCTGAACAGGTTAACAGCATCGTTTGGAATCAACATCAAGATCCCTTTGAAATACTGGGTTCTCATCTCATAGAACAGAATGGCAAAAATGTCTGGGCTGTGCGAGCCTACCTACCAAAAGCCAGTGCTGCGTGGGTAGTGATTCCTCAAGAACGTAAAGAATATCCGATGCAAACAGTGCATCATCCCAACTTTTTTGAATGCACGATTGAAACAGCAGAACTGGCAAACTACCAGTTAAGGATTAAAGAAGGCGATCGCGAGCGTGTCACTTACGATCCTTATGCCTTTCGTTCTCCACGTCTGACAGACTTCGACTTGCATTTGTTTGGTGAGGGGAACCACCATCGGATTTACGAAAAACTGGGAGCGCACCTGACAGAGGTAGATGGCATTCAAGGCGTTTACTTTGCTGTTTGGGCACCCAATGCTCGTAACGTTTCTGTGTTGGGAGATTTCAATCACTGGGATGGACGCCAACACCAGATGCGTAAGGGCCCTACCGGCGTTTGGGAATTATTTATTCCGGAATTGGGAGTGGGAGAGCATTATAAATATGAAATCAAAAATTTTGAAGGCCATATTTACGAAAAATCCGATCCCTACGGTTTCCAACAAGAACCACGCCCCAAAACAGCATCAATTGTTACTGATTTAAGTGCATACACTTGGAGTGATCAAGACTGGTTAGAAAAACGGCGACACACCGATCCTTTAACTCAGCCAGTTTCAGTCTATGAAGTGCATTTAGGTTCTTGGTTACACGCTTCTAGTGCCGAACCACCTACACTTCCGAATGGGGAAACTGAACCTGTAGTGATTGTTTCTGAACTGAAACCCGGCGCACGCTTCCTCACTTACCGGGAATTGGCAGACAGACTGATCCCTTACGTCAAAGACTTGGGTTACACCCATGTAGAACTGTTACCTATTGCGGAACATCCCTTTGATGGGTCTTGGGGTTATCAAGTAACTGGCTACTTTGCCCCTACCTCCCGTTTTGGTAGCGCCCAAGATTTTATGTATTTTGTTGACCAATGTCACCAAAATGGCATTGGCGTTATTGTAGATTGGGTTCCCGGTCATTTCCCTAAAGATGGTCATGGTTTAGCCTTCTTCGATGGTAGTCACCTGTACGAACACGCAGATTCCCGCAAAGGCGAACACAAAGAATGGGGAACTCTGGTATTCAACTATGCGCGCCACGAAGTCCGGAACTTCCTAGCTGCAAATGCGCTGTTTTGGTTTGACAAGTACCACATTGACGGCATTCGCGTCGATGCTGTGGCTTCCATGCTTTACCTTGACTATTGCCGGAAACCTGGAGAATGGCTACCCAACCAGTACGGCGGCAGAGAAAACTTGGAAGCAGCAGATTTTTTGCGTCAGGTAAATTATCTGATTTTCAGCTATTTCCCAGGCGCGCTTTCCATTGCTGAAGAATCCACTTCTTGGCCGATGGTATCTTGGCCTACTTATACAGGTGGTCTGGGCTTCAACTTAAAGTGGAATATGGGCTGGATGCACGATATGCTGGACTACTTCAGCATGGACCCTTGGTTCCGTCAATTCCACCAAAACAACATCACCTTTAGTATGTGGTACAACCACAGCGAAAACTTTATGCTGGCTCTGTCTCACGATGAAGTCGTGCATGGCAAGAGCAATATGATTGGCAAAATGCCAGGGGATACATGGCAGAAGTTAGCGAATGTGCGTTGTTTGTTTAGCTATATGTTCGCTCACCCAGGCAAGAAAACCATGTTTATGAGCATGGAGTTTGGCCAGTGGAGTGAGTGGAATGTCTGGAGTGATTTGGAGTGGCATTTATTGCAGTTTGAGCCACATCAACAACTGAAGCAGTTTTTCCAAGAACTGAACCATCTCTACCGCTCCGAACCAGCTTTGTACACCCAAGATTTTGCTGAACCAGGATTTGAGTGGATTGATTGTAGCGATAACCGTCATAGCGTGGTTTCCTTTGTTCGCCGTGAAAAGGATTCAGAGAATTTTGTCGTTGTGGTTTGCAACTTCACACCTCAACCTCATTCCCATTACCGCATAGGAGTACCCGAAAAGGGTTTTTATACCGAGTTGTTTAATAGTGATGCTCGTCAGTATGGTGGCAGCAACATGGGTAACTTGGGCGGTAAGTGGACTGATGATTGGTCTTTACACAATCGTCCCTATTCCCTGGATTTATGTATACCACCTTTGGGAGTTTTAATTCTCAAGTTGGATAAGAAAAAGACAGCACTAGCGCTGCAATCTTAGTCAAAAGGGTGGGACTATGCCCACCCTTTAAATTTATGCAGAGGCGCGCATGAAACTATAAAATCTCAAGAATATATACGTCATTATCATAGCTATGATTGCCTGCATAAGTGTCAATCCACAAACCGCCATAAACGATCGTTTGCCGAGCAAACTGTATAGTGGAATGACCAAATCTAGGAGCAGGAAATTTTCCTCCTACCAGTGGAACCATTGCAGTATAAGTTCCACTAGTGGCTTCTTCGACAGCCGGCATATTTAGTAGAATTAAATCACCAATGGTCACATGGCTAACACCATTACCTGGAGCCATCCCTGCAAATAAAATTAGGTTGTATCCAAATTCTCCATAGCCATGAATAGTTCGACAGGGAATTCCTTCTTCCTCATCATATTCTTCATTCTCCTCTTCTTCATCGCTATTCGGCAATAGAATTTTATATTTATAATCATCTATTCCTACAAATTTGGCTTTCTGCCACTGCAATTGCAATAGATTTTCGGAATTCAAATTGCCTAGTTCTAAAGTTAAAATATCTTGGCAGAATCCGCCGTAAGCAGCATCTCCCAAAAACTTAACTAATGTATTACCATGAACTTTTAATCCAGCTAACGCAGAGCTAGAACAGTTATCAACTTGGATATTTATCCAGCACATCTTTGTGAGATCGAGTAGGTGAAGATCGTTATATGCTGTGTAGATATCATAAGAGCCGCCATCAATGAATAATTTATCTTTAACTAAAGCTGCACTATGATGAGAACGCGCTGTGGGTGGTGTTCCATTCGGAGTGACGTGCGACCATTGCCAAGTTTGAAGATTGAGGATATGAACATCAATATCGCTAAAAATATATCCGCCATCTTTTGCTTCTTGATAGCCTCCCCAGATAAGCATTTTATCTTCAGCTAAAACAGCAGTATGAAAGCTTCTGCTTGTAGGAATATCTCCCCATACTTGCGGTTGCATCCAAGTCCAAGTTTCCAGATCGAGCAAGTGAATATCGTTGAAAGTTTCTCCAGTTTCGTTATTTTCTCCACCAAAAATGATTATAGAGTTTTGATACACAATTGCCGAATGTCCGTATCTAGGGTGAGGAGAGTTACCCTGAGTCGGGCGATTTTTCCAGATAAACTGAAAGGGTTGTAATTGCATTTATATTATTGTGAATAAATTGCTTAATTCATTACATAAAAGCAGAGAATTTGTATGACTTTGCCATTTTTAACAGTAAACATAAACCCAGCAGGGCTAGGTTATTCAACTCCGTAATGTAAATTTATCACTTTCCCATCTTGGGATGGTTCAACTTTTCCGTAGGTGCTAAATACTTTTGATTGTCTATCTCCTACTTTGATACCATTGATGGTGGAATATTTAGAATCGTTGGTTTTTATTTGATAAACAGTAAAGTTTCCTAGTTTAGCACCTTCATCTAAATCAACGGTAATGTCTGCATATTTAAGAGTGCGAACTTTACCAATCGCAGGTATAAAACCATTTTCTACTTTTATCGGTTTACCTAAAATCTTTTTGACTTGTGCCTCTGTCATCGAGAGTTTGATACCACCAAGCCCTAGCTCGTCAATAGTTATTTTTCTGGCTTGTTTAATATGCTGAGAAATTTGATAATTCGTAGTGGTTTTAGCAATTACTAGATTATGGTTGTAAATGAACATAATTTAAGCTGTAGGGTGCTAAACGGAGATACTTGTTTCAGTTTTAACACCCCTTCCCACAGCAAGGCAGTATTTTTCGCTAAATAGACTTGAGATTACACCCAAATATCAGAGGTGCAATCACCGCCAGGATAGCGCATCTCATGAGCGCGAGCAGGCCCGGCGGGTTCTTTACCAAAGTCAACGTAGAAATCTTCGTTGATTTTTAGTCCGCCGTTTTCTGTATCGCAGTCAATTTGCAATAAATATGAGCCACTCTGAGAAAAGTCAGGATAAAACTGATTATCCCAACTGCTGAATAAAGAATTAGTTACGTAAAGCCGCTTACCATCAAGGCTCAACTGTAGCATTTGGGGGCCGCCAGCTAATTTATGCCCTTGAACTTCGCCACTTTTACCTAACAAACCACCACACCAAACTTGTCCGGTGAGTTTGGGATGGGAAGGATCGCTGATATCATACTGGCGAATATCTCCATGCAGCCAGTTGGAAAAGTAAACATAGCGATCGTCCATTGATAATAAGATATCAGTGATCAGGGATGGCACTGGGATAGGCCAGCCTTCTACTTCCACCGATGGAATATCAATCACTTTCTCTACTTGCCAATCACCGTTAGGCTTGTGCCAATGCCAAACGTTGCTGCTAAGTGCGGCGGCGACAAACCCATGAGTGCTATCAGGATTATGGTGAAAGCGCACTTCTAAAGGAATTAACCCTTCTTGTCCTAAATCAAAACTTTGAATAATTTCGTGTTTTGACCAATCCCAGAAATGTATATGCTGACCATAGTTACCAGCGCTGACATCGTTGAGATCAAAACCAGGATAAAAGGTTTTGGGTGCGCCCCACTCGCTACTTACCATGACGTTGTGACGCGGCTGATACCAGAAGTCATAGTTAAACCTCATGCTATCGGCCTTGTGTTCCCAACGCCCAGCAATGTCAAAATTTTCATCTAGTAATAAAAAACCGCCAGGGCCATTTCCCTCACTGTCACCTAGCATGGAAATCATCACATGACCATCTGCTAGGCAATGTACTGTATGGGGAGCTGTTAAGTTTGTTTTTTGTTTAATTTCTTCAGGTTCAATAACTTTGTGCAGTTTTGGTGCTTTGGTGTCTGCTGTATCAACAATATAAATCCTGCTAGAGCGTAGTCCTGGGATTACAGTGAATTGACGAGATTTATTGGGATTATCGTGACAAGAGCTACAGGCATTCCAGCCAAAATGATGTAATTCATCGCCTGTGTAAGGCATAGATAAGCGATGAATGATTTGGGAATAAGTTGGAGAATTGGGGTCAACATCTATGGTGGCAAGATAATCAGGCTGTTCTATCCCAGTACCAGTATAAAGAGCGATCGCATAAAGTAATTTTTCCCGTTCTGCTTGAATCGCTGCTTCTAGAGAAGCGTAACCAGGGCCACAACAAGCATGAGTCATAGTTAAATACCTCTAAAGGCTATGTATAATTTACAAGCGCTATTTTTGATATAGCAGTTCTCAATGAGAGCCTTCAAGAAACATTTCACAACTTAATAAAATTTTTGTATCGTTTTACAACCAAATTTGTAAGCCTAGTTCTTTGAGATACTTCAAGCCAAAAATAATTTGTTGTGTGCTTCCCCAAATTTCTAAATCAAACCTCCCCTCTTGTTCGCTATCTATATCCATATCAGCCCTAGTAATGTTCACCGTTAAACCATAACAAGCAACCAATCCGGCAATTACCGGAGAAGAACGGTAATTTTGGGGAATGCAGATTTGAAACTTCGCTCGATTTTTCTGATTAGTTAAATCGATTGCTTCTGTACAGCTTTGGCTCTGCTGATTTGGCTGTACTTGTCCATAACAATTGCTATTAGCACATAATGGCTTTAGCGGTTCTCTATCTTCTGCGATGAATATCTGCTCAATATCTATATTTAGCGATTGTAGATAGCCAAGTCCAGCTTCTAGCTGTTGAGAATTACCGTAGATTTCCAAGTTAAACCAACCGTCGTCTTGAGTATCTTTTTCTAAAAGAGCGGCGGTAATATTAACTGTTAAGCCATAGCGAGAAATTAACTGTGAAATAACTGGTTGGGCATGATATTGCAGAGGAATGCGAATGCAGATATAGCTCACTGTCGAGTCAACACTTGGAGATAAAGCCATGACTTTAATTCCTCAAATTATCAGAATTTGACCATTTATCTGACACAACGCAAAGATCCCGCGATCGCAGCACCACTCTGACAATTATTGTCTCAAAATTACATAATTGGCAGTGGCATATCTAAAATAGACGTTAAACGCATCGTTTTACCGTAGTTTATCATAATTCAGTTGTAGTTTTTCCAAAGCCAACTTTCTGCGAGATTGTGGAATTCTGACGCTGCGTTTGCCGTTCGCCTCTAGATAACATCAGAGCGCACACTACTATAATAAAAGCTAATTTTTATACTTTAACCAAAACACTATACATTGATATCGCTGTAATTGATAATTCTGCCAACGCAGTTTGCAGTAAAATTAGTCCTTTAGATAGAGGAGGGCAAGTCCGATGACTCGTGTCATCATTGTACGCCACGGTCAAAGCAGCTATAACACTGAAAAGCGCATCCAAGGGCGCACTGATGTGTCAAGATTAACAGAAAAAGGTCAGAACGATGCTACTAAAGTAGGTAAAGCCCTCAGCAATATTTTATTTAACGCGATTTACAGCAGCCCCTTACAGCGCGCGAAACAAACAGCAGAGATTATCCATAGCGATCTGGCGACTTCTACGGCAACATCTGCCGTTGTCCAAACCTCTGATAAGCTGCTGGAAATAGACTTGCCTTTGTGGGCAGAAATGTTGACTGCTGATGTCAAGCAGAAGTTTGCTGAAGACTACCGTATCTGGAAAGAAAGCCCCCACGAGTTGCGGATGCTGCTCAATGATGCCGAGGGGAGTAGAGAACATTTTCCTGTTCTAGCTTTGTACAAACAGGCGCGAGAGTTTTGGCAAGAAACTTTGCCGCATCATCAAGGTGAAACTATTTTGATAGTGGGGCATAACGGTATTAATCGCGCCCTGATTAGCACAGCGCTAGGTATTCCTCCCAGCCGCTACCATTCCATACAACAATCTAACTGTGGCATCAGTGTTTTAAATTTTGCTGGGGGTTTGGGAGATCCAGTCCAACTAGAATCGTTGAATCAAACCCAACATACAGGAGAAACCCTGCCTTCATTGCGACCAGAACACCAAGGAGTAAGATTGTTGCTGGTACGTCATGGAGAAACAGAATGGAATCGCCAAACTAGGTTTCAAGGGCAAATTGACGTTCCGCTGAACGACAACGGCAGAAACCAGGCGCAAAAAGCTGGCGAATTTCTCAAAGATGTGGCAATTGACTTTGCCATAAGTAGCTCAATGGCGCGTCCTAAAGAAACAGCAGAGATTATTTTGCAGCACCATCCTAGTGTAAAGTTGGAATTACAAGATGGTTTAAGGGAAATCAGCCACGGACTTTGGGAAGGAAAATTAGAAGCAGAAATCGAGCAAGAGTTTCCTGGCGAATTGGAACGCTGGCGACTCACACCAGCCGCAGTCCAAATGCCCGAAGGGGAAAATTTGCAGCAAGTGTGGGAACGTAGCGTTGCAGCTTGGCAATCAATTGTGCAAGCCGCATCAGAAAATCAACTCACAACAGGATTAGTAGTGGCTCACGACGCTACTAACAAAACTTTGCTATGCCATATTCTCGGTTTACCATCAGAAAATTTCTGGAATTTCCGCCAGGGTAATGGCGCAGTTAGCGTCATTGATTACCCATTTGGCCTAGATGGTTTACCAGTGCTGCAAGCAATGAACATTACAACTCACTTAGGCCAAGGCGTATTGGATAAAACCGCAGCTGGAGCATTGTAGCGGTCAGTGTTAAGCTGTCGGTCAAAAGTTAAATCACAAAAGACAAACAGTTTAAGCACTGATAGGTAATAGCTGATAGCTCACATGACAACTGAATTGCTACAACAAGTACGGGTAATTGACCCGGTTTCTGGAACCGACCAACTAGCGGATGTGCTAATTGCTGATGGTTATATCCAAGCTATCGCCGCACACATTAGCGATATCACTTCTGAAACTCAAATCAGAGATTGTCGGGGGTTAGTTCTTGGGCCGGGGTTAGTGGATTTGTACAGCCACTCTGGTGAACCAGGGTTTGAAGAGCGCGAAACTCTCTCATCTCTGTTGCAAGCGGCTGCGGCGGGCGGCTTTACCAGAGTGAGTATCTTGCCGAGTACATCTCCAGCGATTGATAATCCCGCGCTTGTGGCACAGTTGCAGAAGATGATGAGAGAAGGGGACAAGGAGACGCGGGGACGCGGGGACGTTCTGAGCAATTTCTCCGCGTCTCCCCGTCTCTCAGTCGCCGAGTCTTCTTCTCTCCCTCATCTGCAAATCTGGGGTGCAATTACCCTGGATCTTGCGGGAAAGCAATTAACAGAATTAGCCGATTTAGCAGCGGCGGGAGTTGTTGGGTTTACGGATGGGCAACCGAGAGAAAACTTGGGGTTGGTCAGGCGGGTGTTAGAATATCTGCTACCTTTGGATAAACCAGTAGCTTTTTGGGCTTGTGACCAGCAATTAGCAGCCAATGGAGTGATGCGAGAAGGTTCAGATGCCTTACGTTTAGGATTACCACCGATACCAGAGAGTGCAGAAACAGCTGCGATCGCATCTCTATTAGAATTAGTAGCCGCTACAGGTAATTCCCACGTGCATATTATGCGGGTTTCTACTGCCCGCAGTGTAGAATTAATAGCTTCAGCTAAGGCGGCTGGTTTGCCAATAACCGCTAGTACAACCTGGATGCATCTGTTATTAGACACCAAATCAGTTAAGAGTTATCACACCAGCTTGCATTTAGATCCACCCTTAGGTAATCCCCACGATATGGCGGCGTTACGGGAGGGGGTACGTACAGGAATAATTGATGCGATCGCTATCGATCATGCACCCTACACCTACGAAGAAAAAGTCCAAGCTTTTGCGGAAGCACCACCAGGCGCAATTGGCTTAGAGTTGGCATTACCTTTGTTATGGCAACATCTTGTCGAAACTGGAGAATTTACAGCTTTGGAATTATGGCGTGCTTTAAGTAGCCGTCCAGCAGAGTGTTTGAGAGAGAAACTAAATGCGATCGCATCTAATCAAAAAGCCGAATTAACGTTATTCGATCCACAGCAAAACTGGAAAGTTGAAAGTAAAAATCTGCATACCCTTTCTAGTAATACACCTTGGTTAGGGCAACAATTGCAAGGTCGCGTTATCCAGATTTGGTGTTAATAGAGGCGGGAAAACTGCTCTTTACCAAACAAGTTTACAAGCAGTGCGATCGCGATCGCTGTCAATTGTTTTGATAAATTTCTCCAAAGCCTTACGTAATCACAATTCAAAATTCCACAGTCAACCGTCAACCGTCAATTCTTGGTTTTTCTGCAAAACCTTTTAACCTGTTAATAGTGCCTTTGTGAATGCGTTCGCTTTTTCGCATACCACCAGCCATGACATATTCTGAACTGTCTTTTCCATATTTACCCGCAACTGACATCAGCATATTTTCACACAAAACGCTTAAGCTCTTTTCTAGCTGTTCAATCTCAATTCTTGAAGCATTAACCACAGCTAAAGCAGTATGATAAGCATTAAGTTGAGTACGTAATTCCTCAATTTGTTGCAGCATATTTTGCAAGCTGTTAGAATTGCCAAAATCTAGATTTGGATCGATAGCTTGCATTCCAGAGGCTCGCTTTTGAGCTTTTTCTAGAATATGAGATAAACGTTTTGGGCGAGGCATAGATGTACTCTAAATAAAGTGTTGTAGTGTCATCTTGTCTCAAAGAAGCTGCATTCTGGTTCAGGGAAAACTACCAATATTTAGCTTTTTTTAAGCAAATTTTGTGATGTAAGTCTGTAATTATGCTTAATCTATAGCAATCTGCTCTTGCTGTTTCTCAACTTGTAGCAAGTGGTGCGCAATTTTCAATCATTAATAAGCAACCTTAACTCCTTAGTTATGAATGAGGTAGCGTTTATAAACAACCTTAACTCTTTGGTTATGAATGAGTTAAGGTTCTCTATGAATGAGGTAACGTTCATAAGCAACCTTAACTCTTTGGTTATGAATGAGTTAAGGTTCTCTATGGATGAGGTAACGTTGCTAAGAAACCTGAACTGCTTGGTCACAAGTGAGTTAACAGCAGTTTTTAGGCAATTAGATTGCATATCCTCGTAGGGGCACAGCACTGCTCATTGGTGTCAACTTAAACTTAGATGCATACAGCGTAAGTCTTTGGGGTTCTCTTTGTTTGCACCGTAAACTTTCGATCCCCCCTAACCCCCCTTAAAAAAGGGGGGAAAAGAATCAAAGTCCCCCTTATTAAGGGGAGCCACTGCGTTGGGCGGGTTTCCCGACTTGTAGCAAGTGGCGTGGATTTAGGGGGATCGAATATCTTGAGCAACAAAGCCTTTCACGTTAAGTGGGCACCAATGAGCACTGCTGTGCCCTCCTCTCACGAATGATTTATCTGTCGCCAACATTGTTTGAATTGATATCAGTCCTGGGCTAATTTTTCAAGAGTCACTTGCCAAGGTGAAAAATTATGGCAGTAGAGTGTTTTTAAAATTGGTGACGGATAATCCCAGGAATTTCCGCAGCCTTTTATAGTAGATAGATCCGCACTATGGAGGGTTTAGCACTGCTAAACCCCTATAATAGGCGTGTTTTTATATACATATTGGGTATTTAGTTTCAACAGGCGATCGCATCTCCTAACGGAAAATCGAGCAACAAATACCTTTGATATCGACACTAAAGTGTGTAACCGATTGTTTCAAATCATAAATCCATTGTTTCAAATCATAACGTTGATTATATTTCTCATCGATTATATGTCTCATTGATTATCCCAATAACTGCCAATGTGTTATTTGTTGGCTATACCAGCGCTACATCAAAAAATCCATACCACAGCATTTGACAGGAGATATTATGAGCAACGAAAGCGGATGCCCATTTACGGGCGGAGGCCAGAAACCTCAGGCTCGTCATGTGCCGTCGAACCGAGAGTGGTGGCCGCATTATTTGAATCTGAGCATCCTCCACCAGCACACACCCCAGGCCAATCCTATGGGTGAGGAATTCAACTACGCTCAGGAGTTCAAG
Source organism: Aulosira sp. ZfuVER01 (assembly GCA_034530615.2). Classification (GTDB taxonomy): domain Bacteria; phylum Cyanobacteriota; class Cyanobacteriia; order Cyanobacteriales; family Nostocaceae; genus Aulosira. The sequence goes on along the minus strand of JAVRCV020000049.1, from coordinate 109,265 downwards.
AGTCTCGACTTAGCTGCCGTGAGGGCAGATATCTACGAGCTGATGACCACTTCTCAGGACTGGTGGCCAGCTGACTACGGTCATTATGGGCCGCTCTTCATCCGCATGGCTTGGCACAGCGCAGGCACGTATCGGATTGGCGACGGTCGCGGCGGCGCAGGTTCGGGTAGCCAGCGATTTGAGCCGCTTAACAGTTGGCCAGACAATGCCAACCTTGACAAGGCGCGGATGTTGCTTTGGCCAATTAAGCAGAAATACGGCAAGAAAATCTCCTGGGCTGACCTCATGGTCTTCGCAGGCAACTGCGCGCTGGAGTCAATGGGCTTCAAGACGATCGGCTTTGCTGGCGGGCGCGTGGATGTTTGGCAGCCAGAGGAAGACATCTACTGGGGTTCTGAGAAAACCTGGCTCGGCAATGAGCGTTACGAAGGCGATCGCTTGCTTTTGAATCCTCTCGCCGCCGTTCAGATGGGTCTGATCTACGTGAACCCAGAAGGGCCAGACGGCGAACCCAATCCGGTTGGCTCAGGGCGCGATATTCGCGAGACTTTTGGGCGGATGGCGATGAATGATGCAGAAACCGTTGCGCTCGTTGCTGGCGGACATACCTTTGGCAAATGTCACGGTGCGGGCGAAGCAACGCACGTCGGTCATGAGCCTGGAGGTGCCAGCATTGTAGAGCAAGGTCTCGGCTGGAAGAGCAACTTCAACACGGGTGTTGGCGTCGATGCGATCACCAGCGGTATCGAAGGCGCATGGACTCCCACGCCGACGCAGTGGGACAACAGCTATCTCGAAACTTTGTTTAAATATGACTGGGAGGTGGTGAAGAGTCCTGCGGGTGCGCATCAGTGGGCGCCTAAAAATGGCGCGGGTGCGGATACGGTGCCCGACGCCCACGATCCGTCGAAACGGCACGCCCCGATGATGACCACGGCGGATATGGCCATGAAGCTAGACCCCATCTACGAACCGATTGCGCGGCATTATTACGAGCACCCGGATGAATTTGCCGATGCGTTTGCTAAGGCGTGGTTCAAGCTGACGCACCGAGACATGGGGCCGCGATCGCGCTATCTCGGCCCGGAGGTTCCAGCCGAAGAGTTTTTGTGGCAAGATCCTATCCCCGTCGTTGACCATGAATTGATAAATGAGCAGGAAATCGCCGCCCTCAAGTCGAAGATTCTTGCTTCGGGGCTGTCTGTGTCTCAACTGGTTTCAACCGCTTGGGCGTCAGCATCAACGTTCCGCTGCTCTGATATGCGCGGGGGAGCAAACGGGGCACGCCTTCGTCTCGCGCCGCAGAAGGATTGGGAAGTCAACCAGCCGACGCAACTGGCAACGGTGCTGCAAACCCTGGAAGCCATTCAACAGGAGTTTAATAGCTCGCAGTCTGGCGGGAAGCGAGTTTCGCTCGCTGACTTAATCGTTCTGGGTGGATGTGCAGGGGTCGAGCAGGCGGCGAAAAATGCCGGTCACGACGTAACGGTTCCTTTCAAGCCGGGACGCACAGATGCGTCACAAGAGAAAACAGATGTCGAGTCCTTCGCTGTGCTGGAACCAACTGCGGACGGGTTCCGCAACTATACTAGCGGCAAACACAGCGAATCGCTTGAGGAGTTGCTGGTCGATCGGGCGCAATTGCTGTCCCTGTCAGCCCCGCAGATGACGGTTCTCTTGGGAGGCTTGCGCGTCCTGGGTGCGAATTTTGGGGGGTCTAAACACGGTGTCTTCACCCATCGCCCACAGACGTTGACCAATGACTTCTTCGTGAACCTCCTCGACCTGGGCACGAAGTGGAAGGCGACCTCTGAAGATGAATATGAGTTCCAGGGGAGCGATCGCAAAACCGGCGAACATAAGTGGACTGCTACCCGTGTTGACCTCATCTTCGGCTCAAACTCTCAGCTACGCGCTCTCGCAGAAGTCTACGGAGCTGAGGACTCGCAGCCGAAATTTTTGCAGGACTTTGTGGCAGCATGGGACAAGGTGATGAACCTCGATCGCTATGACCTTCGCACTGTTCAAGCAAAAAGCGCTGCGAGGGGTTTCTAAGTGTAATACCAATTACCAAAAACCTTGATACAGATGGATTTCTTGTAGGGGCACGACAATGTTCATTGGTGTCAACTTAAGAAGGTAAAGCCCAAATTTGTTGAGTGTAAGCGTCAATCTCTTGATGGCGCTTACGCCTGGCTTTGACTAATCCAAAGAGCTTTTGACGTTCCACAAGATAAGGAACAGCATCACTGGCATCACCACGGAGAACAAATCTGGTAACAAAAAACTTGTGCTTGCAACACAGCATCTCTCTCTGTTTACGCTAGTGTTGCAATATATTGGGGTATTAGGCATACATATTAATATTCCGTATTTTTCTTGAATTTAGAGTGCCCAGATATACAGCTTTAATTTCAATAAACACTAATAAACATTCTAAGTTCAAAACTCGGAACGCCGAGCAATTTAATTTAATATCCGAGTTCTTAACCTCAACGTTGTACTTTTGAAGTGAAATTACTGAGCTATTTTCTCTAACGCTGCTTTTTGAAGCTTGACTTTCCGTTACTTAAGGGTGAACCTTTATTTGATTTCCTCAACTACTGCCTCTAAAGCAGTGCTTTGGCATAATTTTACATCTACAAAACGCTTACATAAGCTTCACTGCATACTATTCAGACGAATCTGAAGGGTAACTCCAATGTGGTGGCATCAAAATGAAAGAGTCAAAATAGAAGACAGAGGCTGGCGATCGCAGCTTTACCTAGAATTAGGAGTTTACTATCAGTGGTATTACAAGTACAAACCAGCACCTACGAAGCTAAAACCCAAGAAATTGCTAAACAACTTCTAGAAGCAACCCAAGAAAATCGCTCGTTTTTTGCTTCTCTGCGCGATCAGATGCGTTGGGATGATAAATTACTCGCTTGGGCGATGAGCAACCCTGGATTACGGGTGCAATTATTCCGCTTTATTGATACATTACCCGCTTTACGCAGCAAACCAGAAATTGCTGCCCATTTACAAGAATATTTAGGAGATGAATCTGTAGAATTACCTGCGGCTTTGAAGGGAATGCTCAATTTTGCTAACCCTGATTCTCTGCCGGGACAAGTGGCAGCAACAACTGTAGCAACAGCAGTTGAAACTCTCGCTCATAAATATATTTCTGGGGAAAATATTACACAAGTTATCAAAACAGTTGAACGCTTACGTAAAGAAAAAATGGCTTTCACCATTGACTTACTTGGTGAGGCGGTAATTACAGAAACAGAAGCTAAATCTTACTTAGAACGCTATTCAGAATTAATCACACAATTGGTAGCAGCATCGAAGAATTGGAAACCTATTCCGGCTATTGATGAAGCAGATGGCGAACAGCTACCAAAAGTGCAAGTTTCTGTGAAGTTAACGGCATTTTATTCGCAATTTGATCCTTTAGATGCGCAAGGTAGTGAGGAGAGAGTTAGCGATCGCATTCGCACTCTGTTACGTCATGCTCAAGAATTAGGCGCAGCTGTGCATTTTGATATGGAACAGTATGCCTATAAAGATATAACTCTGAATATTCTCAAAAAATTATTGCTTGAAGAAGAGTTTAGGCAACGTACAGATATTGGCATCACAATCCAGGCATATCTGCGAGACAGCGAGCAAGATGCTAAAGATGTAATTTCTTGGTTGAAACAGCGTGGTTATCCTTTAACCATCCGCTTAGTCAAAGGCGCATATTGGGATCAGGAAACTATCAAAGCAGCGCAAAAACATTGGCCGCAGCCTGTTTATAATGACAAAGCCGCTAGCGATGCTAACTTTGAAACCATAACTCAGTTATTGCTAGAGAATCATCAATATGTATATGCTGCCATTGGTAGCCATAATGTGCGATCGCAAGCTAGAGCGATAGCGATTGCAGAGAGTTTAAAGGTTCCCCGCCGTAGTTTTGAAATGCAAGTTCTCTACGGTATGGGAGATAAACTGGCGAAGGCTTTGGTTGATCAGGGTTATCGAGTGCGAGTTTACTGTCCCTACGGCGAATTATTGCCGGGGATGGCATATTTGATTCGGCGCTTGTTGGAAAATACGGCTAATAGTTCGTTTTTACGGCAGAATTTGGAGAATAGGCCGATTGAAGAACTTTTAGCACCGCCAGTGATGAAAGACACGGAGACTGAGAGACGCGGGGACGCGGAGAAGGATATCCCCGCGTCTTTGCGTCCTCCTGTCTCCGCGTCCTCTTCCTTTATTGGTGCGGCTGATACTGATTATGCAGAGGAGGAAGAAAGAAGGAAATCTCATCAAGCTTTCCAATCTGTTCATCAGCAATTGGGGAGAACTTATTTACCACTAATTAATGGTGAGTATGTGAATACCCAAGAAGCGATTGATTCTCTCAATCCTTCTAATTTCAGTCAGGTAATTGGTAAGGTTGGACTCATCAGTGTTGAACAAGCTGAACAAGCGATGAAAGCGGCGAAGGTGGCTTTTCCTGGTTGGCGGAAAACCCCAGCGAAACAACGTGCTGATATTTTGCGGAAAGCTGGGGATTTAATGGAACAGCGCCGTGCTGAACTGTCGGCTTGGATAGTGTTGGAGGTGGGGAAACCAGTTAAGGAAGCAGATGCAGAGGTTTCGGAGGCGATAGACTTCTGTCGCTACTACGCCGATGAAATGGAACGGCTAGATAAAGGTGTAAATTATGACGTTTCGGGAGAGACAAACCGTTATCTTTACCAGCCACGAGGTATTGCTGTCGTCATTTCTCCTTGGAATTTTCCTTTGGCGATCGCTTGTGGTATGACTGTAGCAGCGTTGGTTGCTGGCAATTGTACTCTCCTCAAGCCTGCGGAAACATCTTCTGTAATTACGGCGAAACTCACAGAAATTTTGGTAGAGGCGGGAATTCCTCAAGGTGTCTTCCAATATGTACCAGGGAAGGGTTCTCAAGTCGGTGCTTACTTAGTGAATCATCCCGATACTCATGTAATTGCTTTTACTGGTTCCCAAGAAGTCGGCTGTAGAATTTACGCAGAAGCCTCAACCCTCAAACCCGGTCAAAAACACATGAAACGGGTAATTGCCGAAATGGGCGGCAAGAATGCCATTATTGTGGATGAGAGTGCTGATTTAGACCAGGCTGTTGTGGGAGTAGTGCAGTCAGCATTTGGCTATAGCGGACAAAAATGTTCTGCTTGTTCCAGGGTAATTGTGCTGCAATCGATTTACGATACCTTTGTACAGCGCTTGGTAGAAGCAACAAAATCCTTGAACATTGGTGAAACAGAGTTACCTAGTACCCAAGTCGGCCCGGTAATTGATGCTAATGCCCGCGATCGCATTCGTGAGTATATTGAAAAAGGTAAGGCAGAAGCAAAATTAGCGCTAGAGTTACCAGCACCAGAACAAGGATATTTTATTGGGCCAGTCATCTTTAGCGAAGTACCACCAGATGCAATAATTGCCCAACAAGAAATTTTTGGCCCCGTACTGGCGGTAATTCAGGTGAAGGACTTTCAGGAAGCATTAGCAGTCGCTAACGGTACTAACTATGCTTTAACTGGAGGACTTTACTCAAGAACACCATCCCACATCCAGCAAGCACAACAAGACTTTGAAGTCGGTAATTTATACATTAACCGTACAATTACAGGTGCGATCGTTGCCCGTCAACCCTTTGGTGGATTCAAACTTTCTGGCGTTGGTTCTAAAGCAGGAGGCCCCGACTACCTGCTACAATTCCTAGAACCGCGTGCGATCGCAGAAAATATTCAGCGCCAAGGTTTTGCACCAATTGAAGGTGCGGATTAAATTATATAAGTAGGGTGGGCATTGCCCACCTTATTTTTAATTTAACTGTAGATAACGCAGAGAAATTGTGAGCCAGAATTTAATCATTAAAATCGTTGAGCTTCCTGAAGAATTTGCAGCGATTAAAGCAATTAGAATCGCCGTTTTTCAGCATGAACAAGGAGTAGACTCTGCTTTAGAGTTTGACGGTAAAGATGAAATCTCTCAACATTTAATTGCTTATTTCAATCAAGAAGCTGTTGGTACTGCCAGAATTAGATATTTGGATAATCAAACTGCAAAGGTAGAAAGACTCGCTGTTTTATCTAAAGCTAGGGGCAACAGAATTGGTCAGCAACTCATGGAAAAAGCACTAGAAATTCTAGCTAGTCAAAATATTCCAGAAGTTGTAATTCACGCCCAAGAATATATCAAAGCTTTGTATGAAAAAATGGGTTTTGTCCAAGAAGGAGAAATATTTATAGAGGCTGATATTGCTCACGTAAAAATGAAGAAAAAATTACATTAATATTTGCCACTGCTAATACAGAATTAATAACTTACTCACTAGTAACCGCTATATCTAAATTCATGCTAGTCAATATTTTGGATATCAAACCACAGATATACACCGATAAATATCAGTCTTCATCTGTCTTGAAAAATTCAGAGATGAGGAAGCCTCCGCTCAGAATTTTTCGCTGTGTTCATTTGTGGTTGATTTTTTGCTAATTCACATTTTTGCTAGAAGTCTATTATGCAACAAAATACTTATCCTCATTAGATTTTGGGATTTTAAATTATTGAGTAATGTTTGAGATTTTGCTAACAATTTTTTATTAAAAACTTGATCGAACAAAATAGTAAAATTTCAAAGTTGACTTTTGATAAATAGATTTCACCCAGTAGCAAGCAGAATTATCTACTCTCCACCTCTACCGAATCAGGCTGTTCGGGGAGAAACAGAGTAAACCTGCTGCCTTCTCCTAAAGTTGATTCTACTGTCACATCGCCACCATGCAAACGCGCTAATTTGCGTGTCAAAGCTAAACCTAAACCAGTACCTTCATATTGGCGATTTAATCGGCTATCAAGCTGTTTAAAAGGTTCAAATAGAAATTGAAATTGATTAGAATCAATGCCAATACCAGTATCTGCAACTGTAAATGTAATGCCGTTGCTGACTTTTTGAACTTCTAAAGATACTTGACCTGCTGGAGTAAATTTAATCGCATTAGTTAGCAGATTGAGTAGCATTTGCTTAATTCGCCGTTCATCAGCAACACAAATCTCAGCTTGTGGATCGATTTCGCTGGTGAGTTGTAATCCTTTATCTAGAGCTTGATCGGAAACTGTAGAGATTACAGAATTACATACATCTGTAACTAGCAAAGGTAACAGCAAAAGTTCCTCTTTTCCTGCTTCTACTTTCGACAGGTCAAGAATATCGTTGATCAGTGCTAATAGATGTTCGCCACTACTATATACACAACTGATATATTCCTTTTGCTTTTCATTGAGCGGCCCAACCATTTCTTGTTGCAGCAATTGCGATAAACCCATAATCGCATTTAAGGGTGTCCGCAATTCGTGACTCATAGTCGCTAAAAATTCGCTTTTGGCGCGACTACCAGCTTCCGCCGCAGCTTGAGAAGCACGTAATTTTAATTCTGTTTGCTTGCGTTCGGTAATGTCCTCAAGAATAGTTAAGAAAAACTCAGGGTTCCCATTACTATCGGGAATTACGGAAACTGACAAGTGAGTCCAAACTAATCCTCCTCCTTTATGTAAGAACAGCCTTTCCATCTCGATACGGTGTCTTTCAACAAGTTGTTCGGGATCTGAGCGAATACCTGAAAGCAGTTGTCTCAACAGATCGAAATCTCCTTTTTGTGGGGAAACATAATCTGTAAAACGTTGGTTACCTAGCTCTTCTCGGCTGTAACCCAGCATTTGGCATAGGGCGGGATTAGCATCGACTATTTGTGCTTTCATATCTATCAGTCCGATACCGATAGAAGAACACTCAAAAATTGCTCGAAATTGCGCTTCACTCTGGCGTAGTGCTTCTTCTGCGGCGTTACGTTCGCTTGCTTCTATGGCTAGGGTGACAAAATCTGCAATCGATCCGGCAAAATTCTCTTCTTCTAATGTCCATTGGCGCACTTCACCAAAGTGTTCGTGGGATACTACGCCCACCAATCGACCTCCAAGCCAAATTGGTGCATTCAACAATGAGGTAATCCCTAATACCGAGAGGTAAGACTGGGATAATTCTTGAGTTCTTGTGTCGTTAATGGCATCATGGGCAGCAATGCTACGTTCTTCTTGCAAGGCTTGGAAATAATCAGGGTAATTCGCTTTCAACAGCGACAAGCCGCAGCTATGTTCTTTTGTCCTCACATCATACAAATCGATACATTCCAACGTTGAGTGGTCTTCGTTGTATAACCAAACCCCAACTCGCTGTACTGAGAGAGTACGCGCAGCGGCTTCTGTAATCTCTTGGAAGGCCGCATTGAGATTACCTTGTTGAAATGTTTTACTTCTTGCTAGTTGCACCAGCGTTTGACTTTGTTTTCTGCGAGCATGTTCTCTGATTTGCAAGGTCTCTTGGGACTGCTTGCGTTCTGTAATATCTCTAGCCGCCACCACATGCATTTTTTGACCTGCGTAAGAAATAATTTTGCCTTGGAGTTCTACAAAAAAAGTAGAGCCATCCTTCCTAACTACAATTACTTCACAAGCCTTTTCCGAACCGGAAAGTATATTTTTTATCATCAACTCTTGCGATTCTGCTGTTAGGAGTTCCAAGCTATCCTTGCCAATTAGTTCTGCTACTTCATAACCTGTCATTTTTGCCAGGACATGATTAGCATTTACAATTACTCCCCTTTCATGTATAATTATGCCTTCAAAAGTTGCATCTGACAAAAAACGCCATTGGGTTTGGCACTCAGACGAGCTAGATAAAGATGAAAATTGCCCTGTTTGACTTTCTTTGTGGATCGCAACAGCGATTTCTTGTTCTTTAAGTTGACGCCGTTGCTGCTCGATCGCGTAGAGTAATCGCCGCCGTAAAAGTTGAGGGGTGATCTCACTAGTGATTAAATAGTCTTGTGCACCTAAACTCAGCGCTTGCAAGCTGCGAACCTCATTATCTACATCACCGATGGCGATAATCGCTACATTGGGAGCTAGCGATCGCACATCAGAGATGATTTTTAAATCTCTAGCATCCTTTAGAGATAAATTCAAGATCGCTACATCAATTGATTGAGTTTGTAGAGTATATACACCCTCCAAAAATTCCTTTGCCTGAATTAGCTGAAATTGAGGTGGTGATACAGAGGCTTTCCTCCCTAGATCCGAGAGGATGGAAGACACCAAGCTAGCATTGCTCCTGACGTTGTCAGACGCTTTTTTCGCGCCAACTTCTGTGTGAATTTCACAAAACAGCAGAATGTTGATTCGTTCGCAAGTCATGCTTGTTACCAGTGGAGCAGCTTCATAAATCAGGGCGATGGAAAAAGCTGCTGAAGATGCACCTTCAATAAACAGAATATTCGCCCATCAGCGTAAATTAGCATTATATGCAGACTGATAAATCTTCAGTAGCAAAATTGATGACTAATAAACTGATGAGTCTCAAGCAGTAGAACATTAAAATCGCATGGCAGGCGGGCGATAATTAAAAATTGATGTTATGAAAGATTATTCTATTAAATTTTCTTGTCCCTTGCTCTTTAAATTTTTACCAATAGCTGCAAAAAATCTAAATTATTGCTAAATCTTGACGAAAAAAAATCTGTGTATTCCTTTAGATAGAGATACGCTACCTCATAACTTTTGCGACAATTAAACTAAGAGCAGCTGTTGCAGAGGTGGAGCAATGAAAGATAACAGTGTAAGAATTGTCTCTCTAATTCCTAGTGGAACGGAGATTTTAGCGGCACTGGGTTTAGCTGACGCAATTGTTGGGCGATCGCACGAATGTGATTACCCCCCGGAAATTCAAGATCGTCCTATTTGTACCGCCGCACGCTTAGATAGCAATGCCTCCAGTAGTGAAATTCACAATGAGGTCAACAATTTATTGCAATCTGCTCTGAGTATCTATGAAATCAACACTGATATCCTAGAGCAATTGCAGCCCACTCATATTGTCACTCAAGACCAATGTGATGTTTGTGCAGTTAGCCTGCAAGAAGTAGAACAAGCAGTTGCCAAACTTACCAATAGCTCTCCTCAAATTATTTCCTTGCAACCCAATTTGCTCCAAGATGTTTGGAACGATATTGAGCGAGTTGGGAATATTTTTGCCGTAGACTCAGTTAAGGTACTAGAAAATTTAGCAGCTCGCGTCACAATTTGTCAGCAAAAAATCCAAGGACTTTCTTTAACAGAACTGCCTACTGTTGCCTGTATCGAATGGACAGATCCTTTGATGGTAGCCGCCAACTGGATTCCTGAATTAGTTAACTTGGTAGGAGGACAAACTCTATTTAGTTCTCCAGGTAAGCCATCTTCTACTTTGCCGTGGGAAACAGTCATAGCCAGCAATCCAGATGTGATTGTCTTTATGCCTTGCGGTTGGGATTTACATCGCACTCGCCAAGAAGTGTATTTGTTAACTCAACGTTTGGAATGGCAACAACTTCATGCAGTCCAAAGTGGCAGAGTCTACATTACTGATGGTAATTCCTACTTCAACCGTCCCGGGCCAAGATTAGTAGATTCTTTGGAAATTTTGGCAGAAATGTTGCATCCCGAAATTTTTGATTATGGTTACAAAGGAACCGCCTGGGAACCTTTATTACCTGAAGGGATAATTCCTTCGCCTGTAGCCTAGTAAGAGAAGGCTAAAGTCAAAAGAAAGAAAACTTAGAGATTTCCAAGAAATAAATATCATGGAAGACTATAGGTGTACAAACCTTTGTCTATAAAAAGGATTTTTTTTAATTGGAAGTCCCTAACTGAAACTTGAATAACTGATAAATGTGTCAAGTGGGACGCCGTGCTATTTGATTGAGCCATTCAATCAAAGGTCTTAAGGTTCCTGGTAATGCTGCTTCACTCACCGTCACTGTATGTTGTTTACCCCGATCTTCCACTGTCAACTTATATTGAAAGCGATCGACCTGGGGATTAGGGGAAGTAATTTTTTCAGGTAAATTGAATAAACCAGCAGCTTCCACCAGTCGGGGTAGTTCGTTGGCTTCGTTGGGTGGCAAAGTAGCTGTGTCAACGGTTGTTTTCTTACTAATTCCAGCAAAGCCGCCTGTGCGTTCAAAGGAGATGCGCATTTTTTACTCTCCGTTGTCCTATCTAGGGGAAAAAGAAAAAGACTGGAAGATTTTAACTATCATCTCCCAGTGTATCAACAAAGGACAACCCAGTATAAATTGTGAATAACGAATGATAAATTATGAAAATTTTATTTTTTCATCATTCATCATTCACCATTCACTATTTGAGTACACCTACTTTTTGCCAAGCGTTTTGTACAGCTTTTTGTTCTTGACTATTGTCACCGTAGAGTTCGCCAGCTACTTTTATTGTTGCGCTGGCGGCTGCTTTAAAATTAGCATTAGCACGTAGGCGATCGCGTAAAGTTATGTACCAAATTTTGCCAGCTTTTTCCCAAGCATAGCCGCCAAGATCCGTTGCGGCTAGATAAAAAGCATAGTTGGGGATACCTGAGTTTATATGTACACCAGCGTTATCTTCCGTACCAGTATATTTATCCTTCATATAGGCTGGTTGGGGATCTTGACCCATTATTGGATCGTCGTATGCTGTTCCTGGTGCTTTCAGGGAACGGATACCAACCCCTTTAACAGTCGGAGCCAAAAGACCTTCGCCAATAATCCAGTCTGCTTGGTCTACTGTTTGATTTTTGCTTTTTTGTTTTACTAAAGCACCAAATACATCAGAAAATGACTCATTTAGTGCCCCTGGCTCACCATAATACTGAAGGCCTGCCTCATACTGAGTCACACCATGAGTTAATTCATGGGCAATCACATCAATAGACTTGGTGAAGCGTTGAAACAATTCGCCATCACCATCACCATAAACCATCTGGTCGCCATTCCAGAAAGCATTATCGTATTTGACGCCATAATGCACTGTTGAATCTAAACGCAGCCCTTTGTCATCAATCGAATTACGATCGAATATCTCATGAAATAAATCATAAGTAGCCCCAGCCGAATCATAGGCTTCATTCACAGCTTCGTCAGTGCTTGGTGGATCTCCTTCCCCACGCACCAGTGTACCGGGAAGATTTTCCGAATTCTTAGCATCGTAGATAGTGCGGCGCTTCACACCAGGCGATGGCGCAAACGAGACAGCTCCTACTATATTCCTTCTGCCGCGCAACTGTGCCGAAACATTTAATGTCTGAAAAGCCCAACTACGCTGTGCTGGGCTACCATTTACCGCGACGTTTTGCAGTATATGTGGTGGGATGATGCAACAGATAGGGCATCGAGAGTACTGTGGATGTTCACAGTTAAAACCAGTTGATTTCTTCTTATTTCGAGCCATCCCAAATTTCTCCTTTTTAAACTAAGTGATGGCAAACAGTGGTTGTAACTCCACTATTCCAAGGAATAGAAAAACTAATGTTAGTAGCGTGTTGTTTCTACTCGATATTTGATTACAGGCCTGTTAAGAGGGAGCATTACCCTCTGAAAGCATTTTTATGTTGGGACATGACATAGAAACACAAGACAAATTCAGATTCCGCAAATTACAGCCAAAATCTTTGTCTGCTAGAGAAAAATCTCCTTTAAAGACCCAACGGCTTTATATAATAGGTCTTGTCAAGGGTAAATGTGTAATTTATTACTTATTTATTAATAGAAATTAGAAAAAATCTACTTATTTGGGGTTTTTGCCTTTACCAATTCATCATCTAAAATTTAGACAGCCAGCCCCCGAAAACTGCCATCCCGTAATATTTCCAAGGTACTGCAACCGTTGCAAAACCAGCTTGTGTAAGCATTTGTAAATGTGTATCTAAAGTAGCTAGCTGGTCTTGACTTGAGTAGCCTTGTGTAAAACTTGTGCCTACCTTAGCGCGAACTTCCGCCAGCGTTATCCCCTGTTCGGCTGTCCATTCTTCTCGCGCTGCTTTGTATACTTCCACTAATACAGGTGATTCCGGTAGGGTGGGATCGGCATTCCAAAAACAGCCATGAGGATTGAGGCTGGCAGCAATTTGTTGAAATAACTTGAATTTCATCTCATCTTGGAGATGGTGAATTGCCAAAGATGACACACAAGCATCAAATTCCCTACCAATAGCAAATTTATCTGGATTATTTGCCCAGTCGCCAAAATCCGCTTCGATACAACTCCAGCGATTTTCATACCCAGCTACGGCAATTTTAGTTTGGGCGAATTGCAACATTCGCGGCGAGTAATCTAGGGCAATTACTTGCACATCTGGGCAGCGCTGGAGTACTTTGAGACTCAACTCACCTGTGCCACAACCTAATTCTAAAATGCGACGACTTGTGGAAGGCAGGCAATCGGTAATTACCTCCAGCATCTCATCGTATCGGGGTAACAGCTGGCGAATCCCCGTATCGAAATCAGCAGTGTTGGCAAATACTTCACCGGGAAATAGTTGTTGCATATTGCTGCCATGAGGTGTAGCTACACCACAATGATAATATTTGCGATCGCATTTCTCTCTGCGTCTTCTGCGCCTCTGCGGTTCGATTGAAATTTGCACTCATATTTGACCAAAACCTCCACCCCCAGGTGTTTCTATGACAAAAACATCTCCAGGTTGCATCTGGACAGTTGCGGTAGTATCTAAATTCTCTTGGCTTCCATCTTGACGCTGTATCCAGTTGTTTCCAACTTGTCCTGCTTCCCCACCATTTAATCCAAAGGGAGGAACGCGGCGATGTCCAGAAAGAATATTTGCTGTCATCGGTTCCAAAAATTTAATGCGGCGAATCACTCCATTACCACCAGTATATTTTCCTTTACCACCGCTATCGGGACGCAAACTAAAGCTTTCTACCAACACAGGATAGCGAGTTTCTAAAACTTCTGGGTCAGTCAAGCGGGAGTTAGTCATGTGGGTGTGGACTGCATCACTACCATCAAAGTTAGCCCCGGCTCCCGAACCACCGCAGATGGTTTCATAATATTGATAGCGCTGATTACCGAAAGTAAAATTATTCATGGTTCCTTGAGAAGCTGCGATCGCACCTAAGGCACCATATAAAGCATCAACAATCGCTTGGGATGTCTCTACATTACCCGCCACTACTGCTGCTGGATGAGTTGGGTTAAGCATACAGCCTTCAGGAATGATAATTTCTAAAGGTTTCAGACACCCAGCATTCAGAGGAATATTATCATCAACTAAAGTCCGAAACACATATAAAACTGCTGCTTGCGTGACAGCTTTGGGAGCGTTGAAGTTACTGTTTAATTGCCCAGATGTCCCAGTAAAATCAATAATTGCACAGCGATTCTCTCGGTTAATTGTTACTTTAACTTGAATTTTTGCACCGCTATCCATTTCATAAATAAATGCACCATCCTTGAGAACTTCAATTGCCCTTCTGACTGATTCCTCAGCATTATATTGGACAAATTTCATGTAAGCTTGGACTGTTTGGATGCCGTATTGCTCAACCATTTTTTGGAGTTCTTGTACTCCCCTTTCATTAGCAGCAATTTGTGCTTTGAAATCAGCAATATTTTGGTCAGGATTACGAGCAGGATAAGGATGATTTCCAAGTATCTTTCTTACTGCTGTTTCTTGAAAATTACTTTGTTCAACTAAGAGAAAATTATCAAATAAAATTCCTTCTTCTTCTACTGTAGTACTGTGGGGAGGCATGGAACCAGGAGTTATCCCGCCTATATCGGCTTGGTGTCCGCGAGAAGCAACGTAGAAAATAATTTGGGTTTCTTCTTCATCAAAAACAGGGGTAATCGCTGTCACATCAGGTAGATGTGTGCCGCCGTTATAGGGATTATTTGATAAATAAACATTTCCCGGTTTGATAGTGTCGCCTTGATCGTTAATTAAGCTGCGGACACTTTCACTCATTGAGCCTAAATGTACGGGGATGTGGGGGGCGTTGGCAACTAATAATCCCGAAGCATCAAAAATGGCACAGGAAAAATCTAGGCGTTCTTTGATATTTACTGATGCGGCTGTATTTTGGAGAATAATCCCCATTTGTTCAGCGATAAATTGATAGAGGTTTTTGAATATTTCTAAACGAACTGGGTCTAGTTTAGATGTTGGGTACATTTTCTTAAATACGAATTAATTATATAGCCCATCAATTTATGTGTATTTTATTGGGTCAAATATCTGTTGGACAGTTAAATTCAACTGTGGGAAGGTAGGTGATATTAGCTGGTCAGTACCGCGAAACTGACTAACTTGATATTCATCTTCAATAAATTGATAAACTGAAATCGTGGGTTGTTTGGGATTACCAATAAACTTCTTAGCGCCTAATGCTGCATAGTCAGCAATCCAATATTCAGGAATACCCATTTGTTCATAGTCGGCAAGTTTTAGATAGTAGTCATCGCGCCAGTTAGTACTGACAACTTCAATTACTAGAGGAA
This sequence comes from Aulosira sp. ZfuVER01, assembly GCA_034530615.2. Lineage (GTDB taxonomy): Bacteria > Cyanobacteriota > Cyanobacteriia > Cyanobacteriales > Nostocaceae > Aulosira. The sequence goes on along the minus strand of JAVRCV020000049.1, from coordinate 93,857 downwards.
TTGATGCACCATTAATAATGGTAGAAGATTTTTCCCAAAGAGGTTCATCAGCTAAAGCCGCGTCATTTAATATCAATACGTCTGGGAAATAACCTGATTCTCTTTCGGGTGGTTTTACGATTGCTTGATTGGGGATAAAGTAGGGAAGATTTATTCTATCAAATTCCACAGATAGCTTTCTTGCTAAAAATCCTTTTACTCTTTCATGTTTCCCTGTGGGTTGTGACATTTCGACAATTTCCCCATTGTGCAGTTCGTAGCGTATCCCAGCATTTTCTGGATACCAGGCGATAAATTCATCAAAGGTGAATATTTTGGGTAAGGCTTGAGTCATAACAATTGAGGCTTTTCATGACTTAGTATGGTGAACTAACAGTTAAAATGGCAATTTAGCAAAGGTATAACTCAGAAATTTTCAAAGTTTTTACAACCATAGGCAGAAAGTTTAAAACGAATTTATCATGCGCTAACGACAATACGGAACCCGATATGGCTGTCGTAATAGTCCGGGGAGTAGAAATCGCGGACAGCACTACGGCAACGCCCAGGACCGATATACCAGGAACCACCATGCAGTAATCGAAGATTACTCTCACCGCCAGTTAACCAAGCACTACCATCAGTGGGTGCGCCTTGGTAATTCTCGTGCCAGTAATCTTGACACCACTCCCAAACATTGCCGTGCATATCGTACAAACCAAAGCTATTGGGTGAAAAAGAACCTACAGATGTTGTTTCCGAACGATATTTACCTTTTGCTTCAAAAGCGTAAGTCAAAGTGCCGTCATAGTTTGCTAAATCAGTAGTGATTGTTTCACCAAAATAAAAAGGTGTAGTAGTTCCAGCACGACAAGCATATTCCCACTCTGCTTCACTGGGTAGTCGATAAGTCCGTCCTGTCTTCAGACTCAATCTTTTACAAAATTCTACTGCTTTATTCCAACTTACTTGTTCCACTGGTTGTTTTTCACCGCTACGAATCGAGGGATTACTACCCATGATTGTTTGATACTGTTCCTGGGTGACTTGATATTTACCCATGAATAAGCCAGGAACCTTAACTTGATGCTGCGGTTTTTCGCGATTGTATCCTTCTCCTTGCGGTGAACCCATCATAAATGTACCGCCAGGAATAGACACCATTTCTAGAATTACGCCATTTCCCAAGTCTTCTGCAAAGAAGTTTGTACTACGACGGTTACGGCTAATTTGTTTACCTGTTGCGTCTACTCTTACTACATCAAATTCAAAAGTTTTCAGGGATGAAGTATTACTGGGTTGACTGGATTGAACAGGAATGCATTGAAGTTGTGGAATCGCTTGAATTGCTTTGGTAGAATTCAAGTCTTGCAAAACTGCTGCTGCTGATTGATATCTTTCCCTAGCTAGATGTTTCAGCAACTTATCGAGAATTTGCCCTAATTCGTTGCTAATAGTAACACCTTTATCTTGTAACCGTTCTCGCCACAACCATTGAGCATTATAAGCATCATATAAGGGATCGCAAAGATTACCATTGACATCTGATACAGCCAAGCATTGAGTTAACAACCGCGCACAAGTCGCACCCAAAGCATATAAATCGCTGGCTGGTGAAGCAAATCCATTCATTTGCTCGCTGGGAGCATAACCAACAGTATAAATTCCTGTGGCTTGTCTGGCTAAACTCGTTTGAGTTACTTGTTTTGCTCCACCAAAGTCAATGAGAACAAGTTTGCCATCTTTTTGACGGCGCATAATATTTTCTGGTTTAATATCCCGATGGATGACGTTGCGATCGTGGATGAATTGCAGAACTGGCAATAAATCAGCTAATAGTTGGCGAATTTGTTCTTCGCTAAAAGCTTGTTGCTGAAGTTCTGTTAATAAAGTCTGTCCTTGAATAAATTCTTGTACCAGATACAAGCTTGAGCCTTGTTCAAAATAAGCTAACAATCTGGGAATTTGGTTGTGATTTTCTCCCAGTTCATAAAGACGTTTCGCTTCTTGCTTGAATAATTCTGCTGCTTTGCTTAATGCTGCTGTTCCGGAAACTTGGGGAAAGAATTGCTTGATGACGCAAACATCATCAAATTTATTTGTGTCTTCTGCTGTATAGGTTTTGCCAAAACCACCTTCGCCTAATAGTTCCACAACGCGGTAGCGGTTTCCCAAAAGTTTACCAAAGTTGCTTTGTCCACAACTCATACAAAATTTATGATCGTTAGGGTTGAAAGGATTTGAGCAATTGGGATTTTGGCAGATTTGCATAACTTGGGGTAATTCAGAGTTTCTGGTTTATGGTTCCCAAAGTTAAGGCTAAGAATTCCCCGCAGTTATTGAGAATGGTGCAAAAGTTAGTTTGTGAGTTGCAAAAGCAAGTTTACGAGTCGCAAAAGCAAGTTTGTGAATTGCAAATGTTAGTTTGTGAATCGCAAAAGCAAGTTTGCAAGTTGCAAAAGCAAGTTTACGAGTCGCAAATGTTAGTTTGCGAGTTGCAAAAGCAAGTTTGTGAGTCGCAAATGTTAGTTTACGAGTTGCAAATGCTAATTTAAAGCATCCCTTCCGCAGAAAACACAACTCGAAAGCCACAAATCCTCAACCCACCATCTGACTCATTCCAACTACGACTGGCGCTGCGACAAAGTTCTGCACCGAAACTCCAAGAACCACCACGCAACACCCGGCGATGCATATCACCACCTTCTTCCCAAACACGTCCATCGGTGGGTGCACCGTTGTAATTGTTGTGCCAAGAATCGGCGCACCATTCCCAAACTAACCCGTGCATATCGTACAATCCAAAGGCGTTCGCTACTTCAAAACTGCCAACATTGGTGGTTTCTTTACGAGATTTACTATCGCTACAACTACAGCTAACTAAATCTGACGTAATGGTTTCGCCAAAATGAAAGGATGTTTTGGTTCCAGCGCGACAAGCATATTCCCATTCGGCTTCGCTGGGTAAACGATAGTCGCGTCCAGTTTTTTCGGCTAGCCTGAGACAAAATTCTACAGCTTCATGCCAGGATACATTTTCTACTGGTCGATTTGGGCCTTTGTTTTTCGATGGGTTGGGATTTAAAGGTTGTTTGACTTTCGGTAAGGCGGCTACGGCTTTCCACTGGGCTTGAGTTACCGGAAATTTCCCCATGAAAAAGGGTGCAACTGTAACTTTGTGTTGGGGACGTTCGTCAGCATCACCCTCAAATTCTGGCGAACCCATCATGAAAGTACCACCAGGAATTGCTACCATTTCTAGGGCGATCGCTTTACCCAATTCTTCTGTAAAATATTTGCTATGCAGGCGATCGCGGTTTACTTCTCTACCTGCTGTATCTACAGTTACCACGTCAAATTCAAAGCTTTGTAGAGAGGGTAGAGGTTTTATGACTTTCTGTGGTTTTGTTGGCATTGATACAGGCAAGAATATACGTTGAGAAATTGCCAAAATCTCTGCTTCTAATTCTGATGTGGTTGTAGACTTCAAATTATTGAGAACTTCGCTTGCAGATTGATATCTATCCTTTGGTAAATGTTGGAGTAATTTATCTAAAATTTTTGCTAACCCATCGCTGATGATAATACCATTTTCTTGCAAACGCTCTGTCCATAACCACTTAGCATTCATAGCATCATAAAGATTGTCTTCAATCTGTCCATCACTATTTTGTAAGGGCAAACATCGAGTTAAAAGACGCACACAAGTTACACCCAAAGCATATAAATCGCTGGCGTGACAAGCAAATCCAGCCATTTGTTCTGTGGGAGCATAACCTATTGTATAAATTACTGTAGCTTGTCTGGCTAAACTTGTTTGTGTTACCTGTTTAGCACCGCCAAAATCTATTAATACGGGTTTCCCATCGCTATCGCGGCGGATAATATTTTCTGGTTTGATATCCCGATGAATAACATTATGCGAGTGGATAAAATCAAGAATAGGTAATAAATCAGCTAAAAGTTGACGAATTTCTTGTTCAGTAAAGCATTGTTCTTGAACTTCTTGTAAAAGTGTTTTTCCTTGAATAAATTCTTGTATGAGATATAAACTGGAACCTTGTTCAAAATAAGCTAGTAAGCGGGGAATTTGGGTATGATTTTCTCCTAGTTCATACAGCCGAAATGCTTCTTCTTTAAAGAATTCTGCTGCTTTCTGACGTTGTCCAGTTCCTTGAACTTGCGGAAAAAATTGCTTAATGACACAGGGAGCATCTAGTCTATCTACGTCTTCTGCTGCATAAGTTCTACTAAAACCACCTTCACCTAATAGCCTTAAGACACGGTAGCGGTTTCTGAGTAGTTTGCCAAAGTTGCTTTGTCCACAACTTATGCAAAATCTATTGCCGTCATGATTGAATGGATTTGAGCAATTGGGATTTTGGCAGATTTGCATAATGTAGGGGAGATAGCATCTTGTCCAAAGTTAGCCCCAATATTATCGAAGTGAAAACAGATGTATAGACAAATAAATATGGACTGACTCAATCTGTGTAGATACTTAGGTGAGTAAATACAGATAGAGCATTTTTATTTATTTGTTGTTTTCTGTTTGTAACTTTTTAAATATGAGTATATATGAGCGCAATCATTTTCATTACAGAGAGAATAATAATTGCAAATTCCTAAAGTTGTCAAGGGGATGAGTGTTGTATTTGTGAATACAGCTAATATCAAAGAATAGGTTTGATACAAGAAATTTAAATCAGCTTCTGGAATAGCTTTGCTTGAGAATTAAATAAAAAATTTAGATTTCATCTCCGTACGCGCGAATTAATTCTGCTACAAAAGCGACGATTGCAGAGACTAAAATTAAAATTACGCTGAGAGCATTAATATCAGGTTTGACTCCAGTTCTAATGCGACTAAAAATTTCCATTGGTAGGGTGTTAGAACCACTACCTGCGGTAAAACTAGCGATGAGGAAATCATCTAAACTCAAAACAAAAGCCAGCAGACAACCGGCAATAATACCAGGCATTAATTGAGGTAATAATACTTTGATAAAAGCCTGTACTGGTGTTGCACCTAAATCTAAAGCAGCTTCCTCTAAATGGGGATTTAAGTGAGAGAGTCGGGAAGTAACCACAAGTGCAACGTAGGCGAGGCAAAACACCACATGAGCCGCGATAATTGTCCACAAACTGAGGGGAATCGCAAATGCTGCTAAAAAAACTAGGGTAGCTACTGCGATCGCAATATCAGGGATAATCAACGGTAAATAAGAAATGCCCTGATACAATTTCTTGAGTGGAAACTGATAACGTGCCAAACCGACTGCCATTAACGTTCCCAACACGGCGGAAATAGCCACCGCACTAAAGGCAACTATTAAACTATTCCACAAAGCCGACACAATGCGCTCATCACTGAATAATTGGCGATACCAATCGAGAGTGAATCCTTGCCAACTTGCACTGTAAGGCGACTTGTTGAAGCTATAAAAAGCCAGTACTAGTATAGGTAGGTACATAAAGATAAATATAATTACTGATAAAACCGCCTGCCATGCGGCACGCGGTTTTTTGGAAGATGGAGAAATATTCACGTTATTTATTTTTTTAGTTAATTTTAATCAGCCAATAATTTTATTCGCATTATCTAAAAAAGTCAATACTATCGAATACATAAGCCATTCAGTTATCAGCAATTATAACTGCATATACTTGAAATTCTCAATTTAAGTCTCCCCAAAAAGGTAGTAAATGCAATTTGTTGTGAATCTCGATCAAGGATTAAACTAGTGCAGAATTAGCGCAGAATCAATGAATTTGAGAAACCTTTGGGAAAAAATATAGATACATAAATATAGCACAGTTGAAACCAAAAATATAAATTTTCACTCTAGAGGAGAAGATAATTTCCCTACAAAGGTAGAAGAAAAAGCTGGCAGTTAAATCCTAGAATTCTCAAGTAATTAATAATTTGCTTGGCGTTCAAAGATAGCTTTGGGCTCAAATCGCATTGCTTGAAATTATTCATGGAACACGCAGCTTACAAAGCAGAAATTTCTCATATCTCAGCCAAGACAAACTTTTCAGGAGCTAAATTTTTAGGAGGTTTGTGATGCGAATTGCTCAGATAGCCCCACTATGGGAGAGAGTACCGCCTCCAGCTTATGGAGGTATAGAGTTAGTAGTGGGGTTGCTGACCGATGAACTGGTGCGACGCGGACATGAAGTTACACTATTTGCATCGGGAGATTCTATCAGTTTGGCAGAACTAGAATCAGTTCACCCCCGCGCCCTCAGACTCGATCCTAATATCAAAGAGTATGGCATCTACGAGATGTTGCAATTGGGTTTAGTTTACGAGCAAGCAGAAAAGTTTGATATTATTCACTCCCACATGGGTTGTGCAGCACTACCCTATGCGAATCTTGTAAAAACCCCCACAGTTCATACCTTGCACGGGATTTTTACCCCTGACAACGAAAAGATGTTTAAATTTGCTAAAAATCAACCTTATATCAGTATCTCCAATGCCCAACGGGAACCAAGATTAGGGCTGAATTATGTAGGAAATGCATATAACGGGATTGATGTTAGCACTTATAAATTCCATGCTCAACCCAGCGATCCCCCTTACTTAGCATTTTTGGGAAGGATATCTCCAGAGAAAGGAACACATTTAGCGATCGCAATTGCCAAACAAGCTGGCTGGCATTTAAAAATCGCCGGGAAGGTAGATGTCGTTGATGTAGAGTATTACGAACAAGAAATCAAACCGCTAATTGACGGCAAACAAATTGAGTATTTGGGTGAAGCAGACCATAATCAAAAAAATGCCCTCATGGGAGGTGCAGTAGCAACTTTATTCCCCATCACTTGGCGAGAACCATTTGGATTAGTCATGGTTGAATCTATGGCCGCAGGCACGCCAGTGATTGCTATGAAACTTGGATCTACAGTCGAAGTAATTGACCACGGAAAAACCGGCTTCCTCTGCGAAAATGTTGAAGAGTTCGTCAGTGCCATTGATAAAGTGACAGATTTAGACCGACAAGCTTGTAGGCAGTATGTGGAAAACCGCTTTAGCCTGGAAAAAATGACTGACAGTTATGAAGAAGTTTATCGACAAATTCTGCAAAAGCGATTTGCTCAGAATGGTCATTCCCGTAGTGTAGCTGGTTTAGGCAAGAGTCGTATTTAGGGTTCACCTTCTTATAGGCTGTTTGCGCTTCCTCTCTATTAAATATCTCCCTTCCTCAATTCCATAGAATACACACCATTCGTAGGGGCACGACAATGTTCATACGTGTCAACTTAACGCGAAACCCTGTTACCGCAAGGAACTTTAGTTCCTTGCTAATAGCAAAAGTCATCTGAAGATGACTAAATATCCTCAAAATCTTGAGTCTACTTCAGTAGACTTGGGCTATTAGCCTGATAATTCATTCTCAGGCGGGCGACAAAGCTAACACAGAGGCTATTTTTAGCTTAAGTTGACACCAATGGACAATGTTGTGCCCTGGTAAAATTTTCAATAAAATAGTAAATTTCATAATTTAAATAGCCAAAAAAGCGGGAGAGAATTGTCGAGAAGTTGCATAATCTTTCCCCTGAACAACTCGATGCTTTAGGAATTGACTCAGAAATGCTGGAATCTAATGACAGTACATTATTCGCAATTAGATAAAACCAAACTGCGTCGTCATCTCCTGAAAAAACGGCAATCAATGCACATAAACGAGTGGAGAGAAAAAAGCGATCGCATCTGTACGCAACTGCAAACCTCTACTTTATTTACCCAAGCAAAAACTATACTTGCTTATTTCAGTTTTCGCCAAGAACCTGACCTGAGTTCGCTGTTTGCAGATAATAAATACCGTTGGGGATTTCCGCGTTGTGTTGGCAAATCCATGCATTGGCACGTCTGGACTGCCAAAGATTCTGTAACAATCAGTAGTTATGGCATTACCGAACCCCATCCCCATGCGCCAACTATAAACCCGGCGGAAGTAGATTTGATTCTTGTTCCTGGTGTTGCTTGCGATTATCAAGGATATCGCTTAGGCTATGGCGGCGGATATTACGATCGCTTGCTCAGTTCACCAGAATGGGCGACAAAACCAACTATCGGAATTGTGTTTGATTTTGCTTATTTACCCCAACTACCTGTTGAACATTGGGATCAACCGTTACACTTTGTTGCTACAGAAACTAAATTGAGCAAATTATAAAATTTGGTTCGGTTTTTTGGCAGAAACAGGATTAATACTTTTTATTTTAGAAATTACAGAGGAATGTGAGTAATACGGTCTAAAAATTCTTCGGAATCGTTTACTTGAGCAATAAAAATTAAATCGTTGATAATCTGTCCGATAGTTGCTTTGCGACGTAACACAAAAATACCGGGGATATGATGTTTTTGCGTGAGATGTTCTGCTAGATGAATGGGCATAGAAGTACGATTATTTGTGACAAGAATAAAGTTATGTAACTCGCACCATATTAAAATTTCTGGGTCTAAAGTTCCTTTGGGAGGAGTAGCAGGTTCTCCAACCATTAAAACAGTTAACCCTGGTTGATAGCGTAACAATTGTTGTTGGTAAAGAGGGATTGCATGACAATTAAGTATTTAATTGTCATGCAATCCCTCTTTGGGCTTTGATTTGACGCAGCCTCAAAATATATTCGGGTGGATTTTCATCTTGTTGTTTTGCAGATTCTTGGCAGTATTTTAGCCAATCTGCCATATATTGAGTAACTGATTCTTGGTTATGTAGGTAATAGAGAATAGTGGCATAAACTTGTTCTAGGGTAAGACTGGGATATGTTTCGGCAATGATTTCAGGAGAATGACGCTGATAAATATATTCATTTAAAATGGTTTCGATCCCAATTCGAGAACCTTTTAAACGAATGTCGTTAGGGGTAAGGAAGTTGAAGTAATCGTCGAGTTGCATGATTTAATTCTTCTGGTTAATTATTTTGATTTTACACAAGATTTTATTAGACAAATATGTTATTAGTAACTTTAACTCGCAAGTTTTAGAGGCTATTTTGTTGTCCCGTCGGATCAATAACACAAACCAAGCAGATGATTAATTGGCAAAATCACAAATCACGACTGCAAATATTAGGAATTTATGGGCTATTGGGAGCGATCGCAATATTAACGCTGTTCCCATTGCTCTGGCTAATCAGTACAGCCTTAAAATCTCCCACAGAAAATATTTGGCAGTCACCACCGCAACTATTACCCAGTCAACCGACACTGGATAATTTCTCTAGTGTCTGGCAGTCTCTACCTTTTGCACAGTACTTATATAACAGCACTTTAGTAGCGGTACTAACTGTTATTTTAAATCTGCTTTTTTGCGCTTTAGCAGCTTACCCTTTAGCGCGACTATCATTTCCTGGGCGAGATTGGATTTTTATCGCCATTGTTTCCACGATTATGATTCCCTTTCAAATCGTGATGATTCCACTATATATTTTGACAGTCCAAATAGGCTTGAGAAATACTTATTTGGGCATGATTTTTCCGAGTTTAGCTTCTGCTTTTGGCATTTTTCTGCTGCGACAGGCCTTTATGAGCGTTCCTAAAGAAATAGAAGAAGCTGCCCGTATGGATGGCAGCTCCGAGTTAGGTTTGTGGTGGTATATTATGTTGCCAGCCATTCGTCCGGCACTTGTGACCCTGGCGATTTTCGTCTTTATCGGTTCTTGGAGTGACTTTCTTTGGCCGTTAATTGTCATTCAAGACGAAAATCTATACACTCTTCCCCTAGGAGTCGCAAAGCTTGCAGGTACTTTTTCTCTTGATTGGCGTTTGGTAGCTGCTGGTTCGGTAATTTCTATTGCCCCTGTATTGGTACTTTTTCTCTTCTTGCAACGCTATATTGTACCTACGGAAACTGGTAGTGGGGTTAAAGGTTAAACAATTCAAAATTCAATATTATAAATTCCCAGAATGCCTGGAATTTGAATTCATAATGTTGAACTTTGTCTCCTCTTGAGATAGGCGCACCCTAGTTAGTAAGAGTGGCAACAACTTAATAAGCACCGCTTTTTAAAAGCACCACGTGGATAGTCTTCAAAATTAGACTCAGGTCGTAACCGATAGACCACTTACGCTGATAATCGATATCCATGCTGACGACAGTTTCAAAATCGTTAATGCTGGAACGACCGTTAACTTGCCATTCGCCAGTCATACCTGGCTTGACTCGCAATCTTTTCCAGTGGTGTGGTTCGTAATTGATAACTTCATCAGGAGTGGGTGGACGAGTACCAACAAGGCTCATGTCTCCCAATAGGACGTTCCAAAACTGAGGTAATTCGTCTAGGCTGGTACGCCGCAGAAATTTACCTACGCGAGTAATACGTGGGTCGTCTACAGATTTAAAAATGTGGCCTTGAGCTTGGTTTTTCACTAGATGCTTGAGTTTGTCAGCGTTGACAATCATCGAGCGGAACTTCCACATACGGAAGGGTTTACCGTCAAGCCCACAACGAACTTGGCAATAAAATATCGGACCTGGATTATCAACAAAACTAGCAATGGCGACAGGAATTGCTACTAAGGCTGTAATCGCTAGTCCGATAATGGCACCGAAAATATCGATTAATCGTTTTGTTATGCTGCTGATAGAAGGGTGTAAAGGCTGCGGTGATAAATTTACTGAATCAATATGGCTCAATAAAGTTAAATTATCCCCAATACAGCCTTTTTCATCAGTAGTAAAAGTAGACATGGACATAGTTGGCCTTCGGTTTTTGTTGAATTTTACCGTTTCTACTGTATTTTCAGTTTCTACTGAGATGTGTACTGAGTGCTAATATAGACAATTTTTTTATCTTTTAACGCCAACTTTATACAATCTTTCAATTTGGAAAGGTATTGTAAATATTCAGTATGTTTTTGTAAAATTTAGCAATACGTGATATGTGAAAGCTCGTAGTAAGCACTTAAGTGCTTACTACAAACTCAATTTCGGGCTATGTCGGCAGACTAATGAGCAACCTCTAAGAAAAAATTAAGTGTGTATGGTTCTTCTAAAGATTGCCGAGTACTAGCCTTGATTGCTTCTAGATAGCGACGCAGAGACAAAAGTTGTTGAGAATTAGGACGATAGGTGAGATTACCTTGTTTTTCAAAAAGTGGGGCTGAGGCGATCGCATGATAGTCTGGGTTATCTTGGGAACTTTGGGTGAGCCAAGAGGAATCAGGACTGTTAGGGATTAAACCCGCAGGTAACTCACCTTCCAAGAAAGCCAAGAGGCGTTGCTGACAAGTGCGGGTATTAACGCCCCGTCCCTCAAATAAATGAATAACTTCACTAAAAGATAGGGGTCGGTCTGGCAACAGCCGCAGTAATTCTGTAAACAAGAAATAATCGGTGTATTGTTGTCTGGCTATGTCTAAAACCTGGGGATGTAAGGGTAACATCGCCAAACCATAGGCAACTCGGCTACAGCTAGGAGCGCCATTTTCACCCAAATATGAATCGTGAATAATTTTGGCGTTGGGGAGTTTTTGCTTCAGCCAACGGTTGATTGTGGCGATGGAAGCAACTCCACCAGTCAAGACAGCCTGATTAATTGCTTCTGTGGGTATACCACGAGCTACCAGCAACTTGTTAAGTTCGCGGTTGAGGCGGCGCACAAACGGAACTAATACTTGGCTCTCCAAATCTCGCCGTTCCAAGATCCATCGCTGGTCGGCTAAATCCAAAGTGAAAGATTCTTGGTGTTGTAAAATCAACTTCAGAGCCAGTGCGGCATCAAGTACTGCTTGTCCTAGAAGCGAGCTTTCTAGACGCTGCTGGAGGCGAACACGAGCGCTAATATCAGGTTCTCCGACTCGTGGAAGTTCTAATTCTTCTAAACCCAAACTTTGCCACTGCATCTGGTCTAAACCTGGAATAGTCGATTGCCATAGCCCAGGCTGACTGCTAACTTGGCTATCAGCTGAAATTTCTGCCCGCGATCGCCGAGATTTTGGCGGTAGGAGCAGTTGGCAGATAATATCTTGCTCAATACCCTTGCCACCATAGGCAAAGTTGTGGAGCATGAAATCATGATGTGTAAATTCCGATAAATTTTCTGGCAAATCAACCAAGGTCATTTCTGTAGCGGTAGCCCCAATATTCAGCGCCAGAGTGTTTCCTAAAAGCGGTTGCTCGTTTTGTACGGGATGCAAACCTTGGGTACTGCTGATTTGTACTGTCTCACCGTTGGCAGCATTCAGTACACTTAAAAGACTAGCGATCGCTTCTTCAATGAAAAATACTTGCTGGGGATGTTGGACTAATTTGCTTGTCAGTAAGGCTTCGCGCACATTAAAGCGATATTGTTCCGAACAACTAGATGGACAAGTGCAAATTGCACCAGCCAGGTTATTGATAATGGTACGGAAACTGGCTTCATTTAAACCAACAGCAGCAGCAGTTAAACCTTGAGTAGTACTTTGGCGATCGGATTTTAAAGTTAATAGTAGTTTAGAAAGCGATCGCACAATCCAAATTAACGGCCCCGCAGAAAACTCATTAAATTGCAGTACAGGTTCCCATTTTTGTCTAGCACTTTTGTAGGGAATAGCTACTTGTAAATAGGGTTTTAATTGTGCTGAGTAGGGAGTGTTTTTGGATGGTGCAGCATTGCTAGGCAAGTTTTCTGTATTTTCAGTCTCACCTTGAGGTACAGAAGCCGTAGGTAAATAAACTTCTGCTGGTAAACGAAAAGATTGCTGGAAAGAAGCTGCTCCTGCTTGGGTTTCTGCTGACCAGTAGATAGGATAGACAACACAAGTAGAACTGTTTAATAATGTCGCAGAAATCCCTGTTGTACCTAAATCAATTCCTAGATACCAGCGCGACTTGAGAATATCTTGAGATGAAATTTCTGGATAATTTACGCCCTGCGCAGTAGAAAGCGCAGTTTTTTTTTCAATTATTGGGCTAAAGTCTAACTCAACTTCTGGTTGAGGGAAATTACCAGAAGCAAGCTGTGGCATTTCTGTATTATTAAAAGCCTCAGGGGAAGTATTTTCTGTTAATTCCGGAAAAGTCGATTCTTCACTAGCAGAATTCAGCAACCCATCAAAGTCAGCCAAATCTTGATCCAATAACTGTAACTGCTCATCATCTAAGGAAATATCCGGCATATTAGCGGTTACTTCTGGGGAAAGTAAATTTTCCTGTGGTGAGGCGGCAATATAGCTATCTAAAGATTTATCTTGCTCTTCATGGAGAATTACTACTTCCGGTTTTTGGGCAGCAGGTGTGACTGTTGTAGTTTTTATGACTTCTTTTGCAGGAGATGGAGCTGGAATGACTTGCTGTTGAGCAGCTACATCAACTACTAAGTCTGTTAAAGCAGTAATTGTCTCAACACTAGCTTGACTCTCTGTTGCTGTGACTGCTTCTACTGGCAAGCTAGTTGTATCTGTAACCTCCTCAAAAAACAAATCTTCCCATTCCGGTGATGAATCTGTTGATTGCGCAGGGGAATCTGGAATTGCTTCTAGTTGAGGAGGAATTGCTTCTTTGATACTCGCGGCGGTTTCCACAGCAGCATCCACAGATTGCACTTGATTGGTTGAGGCTACAGGTGTGCTATCGGTGATATCTACATCTGCTAACGTAACAGTTTCTTGTGGCACTACTTCATTAGCAACGACTTTTGGAGTAACATCTTCAGTCCCAAACAAACTGGCATAAAGTTGGTCTACTTCATCTGCTTGGGAACTCTCTGGCTGGAATGCAGTTGGAGTTGCAGCCGTAGTTGTCTGAGAAGATTGTGGCGCATCTGTGACAAATTCCAACAGCACTGCATCCAAATCTTCTGTGTTTGCAGCATCTGTTTGTGGTTGTATTGGCGATCGCTGAGTTTCTAACTCCGGTTGAGGATATGCTGGCTGTAAAGCTTGTAAATTAATGGTTTCTGTCTTAATTGTCGATAAAGATGGCTGATACCCAGGAAATTGCTGTAAATACTGCGTCAAGTTATTCACAAAGCTGGCCATTACCTGTTCGCCTTGCACTCCTTGCGAGTGCATTCTGGCGATCGCTTGTGATAGGGATTCTTGATAAGTATGAATGTTGCGCTGTAGTGCTTCAAAGACAACATTGACAGTTCCATCCAGTGACAGTAGGCGTTGATCGAACTCCCTACCTAACCTAGTTAACTGCTCTACTCCATCTGGATTGCTGCTTAGTGTGGCGTCTGAATTGGCGTTATTACTTGTTGTGGCAGAAATCGGTACATTTGCAAACTTCTGGGTTAACTGCGAGGTTAAAGTTGGCAGCAAGCGATTGGTAAGTACCTGTAAAAAGTCGTTAATGATCTGTTCCTGGTGTGCCAACTGCTGGCTCAGGGAATAATTTTGCGATCGCCTTTGCTCTAGTTGGCGAATTTCTTGCACCAGATTGGCTCGCTCTTGCAATAATCCTGCTAATTCTCCTTGCAACGGCTGGAGCAAAACTGAGACTTCACTATTTAATTTTTGCAGCAGCGTCGCTGTACTCTGTTCTTCGTTGGCTTGCTTGTTTTGGGTTAACGACTGCTGATGATTTTGATCGACAAATTTTGCTAATAAAGGTGACAGTGGTTTGGGTTCTGAAGGTTTGTTTTGACCATCCTTGGACAATAATTCACTTTCTTGGAGTCTACTGAGAAAGTCGCGAGTTCGCTCCAAAACCTCTCTTGGTTCCTGCGCCTGACCAGACAACAGCTTAGACAGACGCTTGCCATTATTGGCAAGTAGGTTGTCAATGTCTGCGATCAATCTTTGAATTTCATCTGCGTGAGAAGTCACTTTAGATACCTTATGTAGAAATTTACGTCAATTGCTGGTTAAATTAATTTACAATTATTGAAATTATGAGGCTTGGCTTTTACCCGTCGGACTTTTGAGTGTAATTGGTGTTGATGTTATGGATTTTGGGAATTTTGGCTATTGTTGATCGCTACCTATTTGAGAAGATCGGCTTGACAGCTACTAATCGGGTGTTTGGCAGTTTCAACAGCACGACAGCCTACTGGGTGCTGTTCCATCTCACCAGACAACCAACGTTGTAACTTCTCAGACTTCATAGCATAAAAAATAGAAAAAATTGTAACAGCTAAACAAACTACTTTTGTTAAACCAACGCTTTGGTACCGAAAAACAAGCAAATTATGAAGCTTTGTTGTACTTAGTTGTATATTGCTGACAGCACCTAAAGGTTTTAGGTTAGCAAAAATTAACTACCTTGAGTATCATTAAGGTTGTTTACCTATGTTCTGAAGTTAGTGCTTTAAGAAGACCTTGAGGTGCAACAGACTGTTTGATGCACAATTATCACTAGGTCTAAACCCATAGGTAAGGATTATTGATAAACAAAGCTCATACTGGATTTTTGTGTAACATAGTTTAGTTTTATTTTTGTAAAGGGCTGTGCTTTGATAGCTTAGGCTTAACATAGCGCTCTCGTTTGTTGTGTATTCAACTGCTTTATTTAAAAAATATGTAATCAAGATGTTGTAATGGAAGACCGATATAGCCTGCAGACACCTACAAATCCCTGGATGATCTCGGCTCCCTTTTTTCAGGGGTTGCCAGAATTGGTTGTCGAATCAGCCCTCACCCATCTTGTTACCCGTACACACCCAGCTAATCAGGTAATTCTACTGGAAAATGACTGGGGTGGTTCTGTATATTTCATTGTGGATGGATGGGTCAAAATTCGCACCTACAACCTAGAAGGTAAAGAGGTGACGTTGAATATTCTTGGCAAGGGAGAATTGTTTGGTGAAATGGCGGCGCTAGATGAAGTACCTCGCTCTACCGATGTAATTACCCTAACGCCTACAGTGATTGGTAGTATGCCGTCTCAAGATTTTGTCAAGTTACTTCAGACAGAACCCTTGGCAGGAATGCGATTGGCTCAACTGATGGCGCGACGCTTGCGGCAAGTCAATCGCAGATTGCGCTTGAGAGAATCTGATAGTCAGTCACGGGTAGCAGACACTTTGCTATTTTTGGCAGAAGGACAGGGAAAAAAAGCGCAGACAGGAGGAACAGAAATTCCGAATTTACCGCACCGAGAATTGAGCAGTTTAAGTGGGCTGGCGCGGGAAACAGTTACACGAGTGTTGACAAGGCTAGAAAAAAAAGGGTTGATTAGGCGGGATCAGGATATGATTCATATTCCCGATTTGTCAGCCTTGGAAAGAATGATCGTTTAAAAACTTGTCAAATATGAGCATCTTAGATTCTCTGCCAGATGAGCCAGAGCAAGGCCCATCCTCTGAATCTCAAATTACCCAAAGTCAACTCAAGTTTGGGAATCAAAGCACGCTGCGGCCTCCCCAACTGAAAGTTGATGCACCCCTAAGAATGGTGGAAACGGCATTTTTAGCTAGTACTGCTAGCTTGATTTGGTTTATTAATTTTTACTTTCCCTTGGGGCCAGTATTGCGGATATTTTTTCCAGTACCGATCGCTCTAGTCTACCTCCGTTGGGGCAAGAGAGCAGCCTGGATGGCAGCAGTCACATCTGGATTGCTGCTAGCAGTGTTGATGGGGCCAGTCCGCAGTCTGCTGTTTGTCATGCCCTACGCTTTTATGGGCGTGCTATTAGGAGCAACATGGAATCGTCGCGTCCCCTGGATAGTTTCTATTACCTTGGGTATGTTACTAGGGACTTTGGGAGCCTTTTTCCGGGTATGGTTACTGTCTGTGTTATCTGGTGAAGATCTTTGGATTTATGCAATTAACCAGGTAACAGAACTGATCGAGTGGTTGTTCCTGAAGCTGGAATTATTGGCAAATCCTAGTGTGTTTTGGATTCAAATCGGGGCGCTGGTTTTGATTCTGTTCAACAATTTTATCTACTTGTTTATCGTCCACATAGCCGCATGGCTGCTGTTAGATCGTCTGGGAAATCCCATTCCCCGTCCGCCGCGTTGGGTACAAGTTTTGATGGATTATGAATAATAGTCATTGGTCATTCGTGGTTAGCCGATCGCTAATCACTGTTACTCTCGATGATTAATATTTATACTCAAATAGCACAGGGTGAAGCTTGGATTGCTAAGTACCGCGATCGCTTACCTGTGTTTGCCTGTATTTTAGGATTTACTGAAACTGGTTTAATTCCAGGGATTTCGGCGGCTGGACTGACTCCAGAAGACCGGAAGTATACTGCTTGTGCGGATGCTGAATTTTTATACTACGGTGCAGAATACCAACCCAAATATGCCCTACCACCACTGACGGCGGGGGCTTCACCTGTATTAATTTCCCGTGCAGTAGTTGAAGCCCTGAAAATTCCTGTTTATTTATTTAATGCTGGTTTACCTCAGCCCCCAGCAGTACCAACCATTGATTTAGGGGGATTTCCTGCTAGGTGTTTAAGTCAAGGTAAGGCGATGGAACTAGCAACGGTACACCACTTGCTAGAACAAGGGCTACTTTGGGGTTCTCAACTAGCGGCTAATAGCCAACAAGGGTATTTGATTTTAAGTGAGTGTGTGGTTGGTGGTACTACTACAGCTTTGGCAATTTTAACTGGCTTGGGGATACCCGCCGAGGGGAAAGTCAACAGCAGTCATCCTGTTTGTAACCACGGACAAAAATCGGCATTGGTACAAGCAGGTTTAGAGAAGATGAGGGAGGACAGGGAGACGCAAAGACGCAACGACACGGAGAGCCAGAAAAATTTCTCCGCGTCCCAAGCTCCCCCCGTCCCTCGGTCTCTCATCGATCCTCTCCAACTCGTCGCCGCTGTGGGCGATCCGATGCAGGTGGTAGTAGCGGGAATGGCGATCGCGGCTAGTCGTAGTTGTGGTGTGTTGCTGGCGGGTGGGACGCAAATGCTAGCAGTTTATGCGCTGATGAATGCGATCGCTCAAACTTACAATTTAGCTTGGCGATC
Source organism: Aulosira sp. ZfuVER01 (assembly GCA_034530615.2). Lineage (GTDB taxonomy): Bacteria > Cyanobacteriota > Cyanobacteriia > Cyanobacteriales > Nostocaceae > Aulosira. The sequence goes on along the minus strand of JAVRCV020000049.1, from coordinate 76,009 downwards.
CGAAGAAGTAGTTGTGGGTACAACTCGCTGGGTAGCAGAAGATCCCACTGGTGGGACGGTGGAATTAGCCCAAAGTTTAGGTAATGAAGACATAATTAAGGGTGGGAAAACCCCACCCTTACTAGCTACTCAACTGAGTTTTACTGATTCTCGTTATCCCCAACTCCAAGCTTACGAGCAGGGCTTTGTCAAAGAAGGTATGGGCGCTGGAGGAGCTGCGATCGCTGCCTATCTTAGTTCAGATTGGCAACAACACCAACTTTTGGAAGCCATTGAAAAACAACTTGAGCGATTGAGCAGATTCAATAACCAATAGCGGATGCCAAGACTCAGAAAGTTCAGGTAAATCTCCTGGACTTATTTAAAAATTAGTGAATTCTCTCCCGCAGTAATTGTTCTTCTAAGGCGGCAATGCGATTATAGGCTGCTGTTAATTGTGCTGTTAGTCGTTGTATTTGAATTTCTGGCGTCAGGCTTTTTTCTCCACCTTGACGATTCGTGTCTGTATAAATGCCGTCTGCCAATACATCCTTATGTTCCAGTTCTGAATTGTAATTTAGATTTGCTTTGAACTGGTGGTAATGCGTGGCTTCGTTAGTTTCTGAATAACTATCTCTTGCCTGCGTTCTGGCTAAAGAGCACTCTGATAAAGTTTGAGAAACTTTACTGTCAAGCTCCTCAATCACTTGGCAGAGCGTATCCAGTTTATAGCTCAGAGTCATGATCTGCTTTTGTAATGGCTCCATTTAATACCCTAAATCCGCATATTTTCTCTATGTTATTCAATTTACTGCCGACCTTAAAAATACTTATGAATTATTTAATTTTTCTCATGCTTTGTATGAATGTGATATTAAATTCATTACTTATAAACATAACTAAATATGTTTGACAGGAAATCTAAATAATAGTATTAAGAAAAATCAAGGTAAACGCAGTTAATTTTCAGTAACTTGAATAAAGCTAGCAACATATTCGATTTTGTCCGTAATTTTTAGGCAATATGGACAAATCAGCCCCAGTTAAGCCATCTTATTCAGGTTGTAAACATGAGGTTGTTAAGGAAATTCCGTTTAAGCTATCTCTCTTTCTGCCGTGTTCTACTAGTTATTACGGAACTCTGACAATTCACTGAAGAACTGAAGAAATAATTAAGATTTTAGTGATCGAGGTAAATAGGGAAAATCTCACAGAGAAATACTCGGAAAAATCATTGAGTCAGCCAACGAGTAGCCAATTAATAATTCAAAATTACAAATTAAAAAATACAAGCATTTTTAAGATCTAGGCTACTGACCTTACTGCCAATTAAAGCAAGGGCAGCTGATAATCACCATCTACCAGAAGTGAGATAAAACTATAATTTGAGAAACTCAGCTATGACGCATTTAAATTATAGATTTCGCACTAAGGTTGTCAAAAGTCCAAGTCAACCTTTGATTCTTGACCCAGGACAGCCCTAAGGCAGAAATATTTGATTTAGGTGCGGATTCAGCCTACCAATGAGCTTTGGCATCTACATCTTGATTCGATGCCTGAGAAACTTGGTATGCCAATGCTTAAGATAGTTATAATCTAAGATTTATATTCAAATTCGATGGATCGACGCTCGTTCTTATTAGCCACAGGTACATTAGCACTTTCACAACTGTTGATTGGCTGTGGTGGAAGCAACCAGACCCAACTGAAAGTACAGCTATTAAAAGGTTCTATACCTGGTCAGGTAGTTAATAAATTTCAGAAAGCCTTGAAGCCACAGGCGCAATTAAAGTTTTCTCCTGTGGAGCAGATACAAGATTTATTTAAACAATTGCAAAATTGGCAGCAACAGCCAAAAGCCAGCGATGAGCAAGGATGGCGTCGCTTTATCCCACTTGCACAAGAGCAAAAAACACCGATAGCCGACCTAGTGACGTTGGGAGATTATTGGCTAAAAGCTGCAATTGAGCAAAAACTAATTCAACCACTAAATGAAGCGCAAATTAAACAGTGGACAGCTTTAGATGACAAGTGGAAGCAACTGGTAACGCGCAACGAACAAGGTAATCCCGATTCTCAAGGAAAAGTTTGGGCTGCTCCTTACCGTTGGGGTAGTACGGTGATAGTCTATAACCGTGAAAAATTCCAAGAATTAGGATGGACGCCCAAAGATTGGAGTGATTTGTGGCGAGATGAAGTGCGATCGCGGATTTCTCTACTCAATCAACCACGAGAAGTAATTGGTCTGGTTTTAAAGAAATTAGGAAAATCCTACAATACAGAAAATCTTGACCAAGTACCAGAATTGGAAAAAGAACTCAGCGCCTTAAATCAACAGGTAAAGTTCTACAGTTCCAAAACCTACCTAGAACCCTTAGTTATTGAAGATACTTGGCTGGCGGTTGGCTGGTCTGACGATGTATTACCGGTGCTGGCGCGTTATCCCCACCTCAAAGCCGTTATCCCCCAAGCTGGAACAGCAGTATGGGCAGATCTGTGGGTACGTCCCAAAGGCGTGGACAAAGATACTTTAGCAAATCAATGGATTGATTTTTGTTTGCAACCTGCGATCGCTAAACAAATTTCGCTACTAAGCAAAACTAATTCGCCTATTTCTACAAATATTGTGGCCTCAGATATTCAAGAATCATTCAGGAATCTGTTACTCAGTAATCGTGAAGTTTTCGCTAAAAGTGAATTTTTACTTCCTTTATCTCCATCAACAACAAAGCAGTATGAGTCTTTATTTGACAAAATCAAAGCAGGATAATTTATTTTCTATAACGAACGCCGCCAACCTAACTTATTCTGAGAAGGCATCTGGATATTGCATAAAGACGGATTGACTTTAAAGTTACAAGTATAGGTTCCTAATAATTCTTGCTGATAATTAAAAACTCGAACATTATAATTATCCCTCCGTGCTACAGTACCTAAACGATTGATAAAGTCGTAGCGTTCCAGATAGTCTAATAAGCTCCAAATTTGCTGATTTACTACTAAATCTACTCTCGCAGGTTCTTCCTTAGAAGCTGGATATGCTACCCAATTATCTAACAGTTTTTTCTCCGCGCTGTCTTGTGCCCACCATAATCGAGGAATAGTCAAGTTTCTTTGATTAATTGTAGTAGCTGTAATTACAGAGCTTTTTGGTTTAGTTAACAAACTTAGTTCCAAAGGCGCATTAGAAGGCTGCGGTATAAAGCTAATTTGGGCTAATGAAGTTCGGATTGGTAAAAGAGAAATCGTCATCAATCCGAGAGTTAGTAATAGTGGGAATGGTGTCTTGCGGCAAGACATTGTTTTGCTAAACATATTATTAGTTTGAATTGTGGATTTATCTCCTATTTACAGCCAGTTATAACTTTGCTGGGCTAAGATATCCCCGACTTCTTAAAGAAGCCGGGGATCTGATCGCCTTAGTTCTATTAGCTAAAGCTTAAGCGTGCATTGACAAATACCTATGTTTCAAACAATTGAAAACGGCTGTAAGTAATGAGACTTCATTCAAGGTAAATATGTTCTGATCTTGCCAGATTTTTATAAGCAATATCTATCTAAATTTTGATAGCTAAGACGCGAATTCGTCGGTAGTCTGCTATCCAAGTTCCATCTTGATACAGAGTTGGCTTCAGGATCTCTTCTACATTGCGAATTACTTGTATTTTTTGTTCAGCAGTTATTCCTACTAAGAAACTAGTGGCAAACATCTCAATCCAGTTGGCTATGCCTGCTTCTTTGTCTGCTAGAGGAGTGGGACGCGCAAAGATGGTAGCATAGATGACATCAAAACCTTGCTGTTCAAGTAGGCTAGCATATTCCCCAATACTGGGATAGTACCAAGGATTAAGTGTTTGCGGTTGGGGAATACCAATAGATTCGAGCGCACTTGACAAAGCTGTTGCGATCGCCTGGATATTTCCCTTACCACCAAATTCTGCCACAAATCGCCCACCAGGTTTTAGTGCTTGATGGATGGATGCGATCGCTTTATCTGCTTCTTGCACCCAATGTAAGACAGCGTTAGAAAACACCGCATCTAATGGCTGTTCTACTTGAAAGTTCCTAGCATCAGCAACATCACACCGAATATGGGGATAGTTTTGTCTAGCCTTCTCAATCATGGTGGCGGCGCTATCAATTCCCATCACCTCAGCGCCAGTTTGGGCAATTTTTTCTGTGAGTTGTCCTGTTCCACAACCGAGATCTAAAATTAACTCCCCAGGTTTGGGGTTGAGTAATTGCAATAAGTCCTCGCCATATTGCCACACGAAGGCGTGTTTATCCTCATACAAATTTGTATCCCAATTATGCTTGGGTATCGAAAGACTATTCATAAGTAGTGAAATTACAGAATATGGGCTTGTCAGTCTTCAACTATGGGCTTTCAGTTGATGACTGCTTAATCATTACAGTAAAAGAGATTTTTAATCGTGTCCAATATATTTTTATGCTGTAACTAATATTTAAAAGATATTAGTTGCTGTACACGATGGAATTACGACACCTGCGCTACTTTGTCACCTTGGCAGAAGAACTACATTTTGGAAAAGCGGCGGAAAAATTGCATATTGCTCAACCTCCCCTCAGCCAACAAATTCGCCAATTAGAGCGAGAATTGGGCTTTGAACTATTTCACCGCACAAAACGCAATGTGCGGTTAACAGAAGCGGGACAAGTATTTCTGGGGGAAGTGCAGCAAATTTTCAAGCAATTACAGCAAGCAATTCAAACTGGGCGACAAACAAATCGGGGTGAAATCGGACAATTAGTAGTTGGCTTTGTCAGTACAGCAGCGTATAACATTTTGCCAACTATCTTAAAAAATTTTCGCAGCCTTGTTCCTGGGGTGAGCCTAGAGTTGCACGAACTAACTACCGATCAGCAACTAGAGTGGCTGCGGGAAGGGCGCATGGATGTCGGCTTTATCCGTCCGCCAGTTGAAGATCATACATTTAGCTGGGAGACAATTTTTCAAGAGTCGCTGATAGTAGCGCTTCCGGAAACACATTGGCTAGCAAATCAATCTGATGTGAGTTTGCGATCGCTAGCCAATGAACCGTTCATTTTATTTCCCAGAAAATTAGCACCCGGACTCTACGATTTGATTATCAGTCTTTGCCAGCAAGCAGGTTTTAGTCCTAGTGTTGTTCAAGAAGCGATCCAGATGCAGACGATTGTCAGTTTAGTAGCTGGAGACATGGGAGTTGCGATCGCCCCTGCATCTTTGCAAAACCTCCAACGAACTGGAGTAGTTTACAAAAAAATCCCAGAGTCTACCCCAAAAGCTCCAATTGCCATGATTTGGCGCACAAATGAAAAATCCCCAATTGTACAGAGATTTCTAGAAATAGTTAGAGAAACTGCTCATTTATGGTGAATTTAGCTTAAAAATGGGAGAGCTTGTAGACAGTGGCTCAAGCGCTTTTCAAAGCGCCACAGCGATGACTGCATAAAATTAGTTTTTGAAGAGTTGACATTAAATATACACTTACTAATTTTTACCTGGATTATTGAGTTTGAGCTTAAGAATGACTGAATCAAATTTTTGAGTGAATTGTATACGTAAATATTGCAGAAAAACATACATATTTATGTTGCAAATACTACAAACTTTTGTAACAAATATTACGAATTAAAACTTGCACGGGAATATTAAGGATACTTAGTATTGCAAGTGAAGACAATGACAGCGACTTTATCTGGTTATCAAATCCTAGACACTATTCACTCCGGTAGTAAAACCGTAATTTATCGCGGACGCAGAAAAACTGATAACGTCAGCGTCATTGTCAAAACTCTCCTAGACGAACATCCATCCTTGGAAGACATTGCGCGACTACGCCACGAATATCAAATCATTGAGCCGCTGCAAATTCCAGGGATTGTTAAACCTTATGAGTTAAAGAATTATCAGCATGGTTTGGCGTTGATTTTGGAAGACATTCCAGGTTGCTTGCTTAAAGAAGTGATTGCCAATCAAACCACCAGCTTGATTACTTTCTTGAAAGTGGCAATTAATTTGGCACAAACATTAGGAGAACTCCACGCCCAACAGATTATTCATAAAGATATTAAGCCGCACAATATTCTAATTGACCCCGATTCTGGGGAAGTGAAACTAATTGACTTTAGTATCTCTTCGCGCCTCGATAAAGAAAATCCCAGCTTGAGCAATCCGAATTTGCTCGAAGGTACGCTGGCTTATATGTCACCAGAGCAAACCGGTAGAATGAACCGGACGATTGACTACCGCAGTGATTTCTACTCGTTGGGTGTGACTTTGTATGAAATGCTGACGGGTAATTTACCTTTTCACGCTACCGATCCAATGGAGTTGGTACACTGTCACATTGCTAAAATGCCAAAAGCACCCTGTAAAGAAACTGTGTGTCGCTTATCTGAAGATGTGCCAGAGGCGATTGGTGCGATTATTTTAAAGCTGTTAGCGAAAACAGCAGAACAGCGCTATCAAAGCGCTTGGGGACTGAAAGCAGATTTAGAAGAATGCTTGTTTGGGCTGCAAACGACTGGCAAGATTGAAAACTTTGTACCAGGAAGAAGAGATAAATCTGGGCATTTTTTGATTCCTCAAAAGCTTTACGGACGGGAAGCAGAAGTAGCAACTTTAATGGCTGCGTTTGAACGTGTGGCGAGTGGTAGTAGCGAACTGATGCTAGTTTCTGGTTATTCAGGGATTGGTAAGACTTGTGTTGTCAATGAAGTTCATAAACCGATTGTGGGCGCAAGGGGTTATTTCATTGCAGGTAAGTTCGATCAGTTCAAACGCAATATTCCCTATACGTCGTTGATTCAGGCGTTCCAATCCTTAGTTAGACAATTACTCACCGAAAGCACGGCTCAAATCCAAGCATGGAAAGAGAAACTGTTAACCGCGTTGGGTGAGAATGGGCAAGTCATTATCGATGTGATTCCAGAGGTGGAATTAATTATTGGGACTCAGCCAGCGATCGCACAACTAGGTGCAACTGAAACTCAACATCGCTTCAATCTTGTCTTTGGGCAATTCATTGGTGTATTTACAACCCAAGATCATCCTCTGGTTGTTTTCTTGGATGACTTACAGTGGGCAGATTCGGCATCGCTGAACTTAATTGAGCTATTGATGAGCGATAGCGATGCCTACGGCGGCAAGCTACGCCAATATTTATTATTAATTGGAGCATATCGCGATAATGAAGTGTCGCCCACCCACCCCCTGATGATGAGTTTGTCCAAAATTCAAACAGCAGATGCGGTGGTAAATAACATCTTTCTGTCACCGTTACAGTTAACGGATGTGCAAGCGTTAGTTGGTGATACGTTGAATGACATAGAACGCAGCCAGGAACTTGCAGAATTATTATTCCATAAAACTGGAGGGAACCCGTTCTTTTTAACGCAACTGCTCTTAACCCTGCATCAGGAAGACCTATTAACATACAACTACCAGTCTGGGGTGTGGCAGTGGGATATTGAAGATATTCAAGCGATTGGTATTACTGACCTAAATGTTGTGGAACTGACTGCGAGAAACATTCGCAAGCTTTCAATAGAGACCCAAGAAGTCCTCAAACTAGCGGCTTGTATTGGTAATACTTTTAATTTAGATGTATTAGCGATCGTTAATGAAGCATCTTTCCTCACAACTGCGGCGCAATTATGGTCAGCACTGCAAGCTGGGTTAATTTTGCCGTTAACTCAAGATTACAAAATTCCTTTGGTCTTTGGTCATGAAGAATCAGGTGGTATTACCTTAACTGATGTCAAGGTTGATTACAAGTTTTTACATGACAGAGTACAGCAAGCGGCTTATTCTTTAATTCCAGAAGATAAGAAAAAAGAAACTCACTTAAAAATTGGTCAATTACTGCTACAAAACACTACACCAGAAGCACGCAAAGAAAATATTTTTTCTTTAGTTAATCAACTCAATTACGGTACAGATTTACTGATATCTGAAACAGAAAAATATGAACTAGCCCAACTTAACCTCATAGCAGGTAAAAGAGCAAAAGCAGCTACAGCGCACGATTCTGCTATCAAATATTTGCAAGTTGGTTTGGGACTGTTAGCAGAAGAAAGCTGGAGGTTTCAATATGAACTGACATTATCACTGCACTCAGAAGCCGCAGAGGCAGCTTTTTTGAGTGGTGATTTTCAAGGAATGCAGAGATTAGTTGAGATAGTCCAAAACTATGCTAAAACGCTGCTGGACAAAATTAAAGTGTATGAAGTCCAGATGCAAGCTTACATGGGGCAGAACAACTTAATTGATGCCATTAATACAGGACTAAAAGTCTTAAAGCTTCTGGGAGTGGAGTTTCCCGAAACAGTGAACCCTTCAGATATTGGACAAGCATTAGAGGAAACGGCATCCATTTTGAGTAGAAAGGAAACTTCGGACTTGCTCTACTTACCTCAAATGACCGACCCGGATAAACTAGCAGCTTTGAGACTACTATCAAGTCTATTTATTGCCGCCTACTTGGGCGCTCCAGGAATAGTGCCCCTAGTGGTATGTCAACAAGTCAATTTATCTGTTCAGTATGGTAATGCTTCTGTGTCTCCTTATGCATACTCCCTTTATGGTTTTCTTCTGTGTGGGGTTGTGGGAGATATCGAGCGAGGCTATCAATTTGGTCAATTAGCTTTAAGTTTGCTTTCAAAGTTAAATGCTAAAGAAGTCAGTACCAAGACGTACCAAATAGTAAATATACTGATTCGGCATTGGAAAGAACACGTCAGCAATACCTTAGAACCAATGCAGTCAAATTACTTTAGGGGATTGGAAACTGGAGATTTAGAATATGCTGCCTATGGTGCATTTGAATACTGCTATCAACTATATTTGATTGGTAAGCAATTAACTCTCGTTGAACAAGAAATGGCAACCTACTGGGATGCTATTAGTAGAGTCAAACAAGAAACAGCACTTCATTATCAGGAAATCCATTGGCAAGCTGTCTTAAACATGATGGGTAAAAGCCAAAATCCCTGCATTTTAAGAGGTGAAACCTACGACGAGGAGGAAATGCTACCACTGCACCGCTCAACCAACGACCAAGTAGCAATTCAATTTGTATACTTTCACAAATTAGAGCTTTGTTATCGCTTTGAAGACTACTCCCAAGCGCTAGAAAATCTCAATCAAGCAGAAAATTATTTGGGTGCAGCTACAGGGCAAGTAGTTTTTGTTATTTTCCATTTATACGATTCTTTAATACGGCTGGCAGTATATGGCGATAATTTAGAGTCTGAGCAGCAGGGCATTCTCGAGCGCGTACAAGCTAATCAAGAAAAAATGCAAAAATGGGCGCATCATGCCCCAATGAATCATTTGCATAAATTCTATTTAGTAGAGGCAGAACGGCATCGGGTTTTAGGCGAAAAATTAGAAGCAATTGAGATGTACGATCGCGCGATCGCACTCGCTAAAGAAAACGAGTACATCAACGAAGAAGCATTAGCTTACGAACTGGCAGCCAAATTCTATCTGTCATGGAATAAACAAAGCATTGCCAAAACTTACATGACAGATGCCTACTACGCCTATATGCGTTGGGGGGCAACTGCTAAAGTCAAAGATTTAGAATCAAAATACCCGCAATTAATTACGCGAGCATCAAACATACAAAACTTTGCAACAAATTACAAAGAACTAACTCAAACCAGTTCCACAACTACCGGAGGTTCCCACCTTCTCGACTTGATGACAGTGATGAAAGCTTCTCAAGTTCTGTCTGAAGAAATGGTGCTAACTAACCTGCTCGCAAAAATGATGAAAATTGTCATCGAAAATGCTGGCGCTCAACAAGGTTATTTTATTGCCAAGCACGAGAATCAATGGATGTTAGAAGCAGTGGGAAAAGTTGAAAGTCAGAACGTTAGTGTTCTTGTTAACTGGGAGGATGAAACTAATTTACCTTTACTTCCGCTCGCTTTATTTAATTATGTTGAAAGAACCAGAGAATACCTAGTTTTAGACAATGCTGTTAAAGACTCATACTTTGCATCTGATGCTTATATTACGACTCACCAATCTAAATCTATTGTGTGTCTACCGCTGATTCACTCCGGTAAATTTACTGGTATTATTTATCTAGAAAATAATCTAATTTCTGGTGCTTTTACTTCAGAACGAGTGAGGGTACTGAGTTTATTGAGTGCCCAAATGTCGATTGCGATTGATAACGCCCGTCTCTACAGCAATCTCCAAACTTATTCACAAGAACTCGAAAATAAAAACGCAGCTTTGCAGGCATCGGAAACTCGCGAGCGAGAAAAAGCCGAAGAACTTCAACAATACCTGAACAAACTACAACAAACCCAAGCTCAACTTGTGCAGACTGAAAAAATGTCCAGTCTGGGACAACTAGTTGCAGGCGTAGCCCACGAAATCAACAACCCGGTCAATTTTATCTTTGGCAATCTCAATCATGCCAACAACTACACCCAAGATGTATTGAGACTGCTGGCACTTTACCAAAAACATTACCCATCTCCTCATCCAGAGATTGAGGAAGAAGCGGAGGCAATAGATCTGGAATTTCTGCTGGAAGATTTGCCCAAACTATTGTCTTCTATGCGGATTGGAGCAGATCGAATTCGCAACATTGTCGCTTCGCTACGAATCTTCTCGCGCATGGACGAAGCGGAGATGAAAGCGGTGAATATTCATGATGGCATTGACAGCACTCTGATGATTCTGCAACATCGCCTCAAAGCCAAGCCAGAGCATCCTGGGATTGAGGTAAGCAAACATTATGGCAACCTACCCAAAGTGGAATGCTATGCCGGAGAACTCAATCAAGTGTTTATGAATGTGTTGAGTAATGCGATCGATGCTTTAGAAGACTCATTAGTGAATCATCAACAACAAATCACTAGCCCAAGCATTACGATTTACACTGAACAGGTTGATGCTCATCAAGTCGAAATTCGCATTGCAGACAATGGTTCGGGGATGCCAGAGTCAGTTAGACAACGCCTGTTCGATCCCTTCTTCACGACAAAAGCTGTCGGCAAAGGCACGGGTATGGGCTTATCGATTAGCTACCAAATTGTTACTGACAAACATGGTGGTTCACTTTCTTGTATCTCAGCACCAACAGAGGGAGCGGAGTTTATCATCCGCATTCCCGTCCACCAGGAAGTCAGCAAGAACGTTGCTATTGCTTCCTAGAGGCAGTTTCCACCTGTCTCTACCTGATTACCTGACAGGAGACACACCCATAGGGCCGCGAGTTACACCTAGCTGATTTTGCAGCTTTAACTCGCGCCAAAGTTGAGAGCCTGTAATCTCACCTTGCAGGAGTTGGCGGTAGCAATGTATCGTTTTACTCACTTGCTCGGGTGACTCATTGACAAACTCGATGCGGAATTGTCTTAATCCCAGATTTATGAGTCGCTGTACGTACTCGGCTCCTGTTTGAGCGGTGCTGTTAAATACAGTATTGCGGCAACCTACATCTGCTTTGAGGACGTGTTCGCTACCCACACGGTCGCGTAATTTCACTTCCTGTTTTTCACAAGGTCGTCCACAGTTAGTGTAGTCCGTACCTGTAGAGAGAAACGCACAAAATACACAATGCTCCATGTGAAACATCGGCATATGTTGATGGATTGTCACCTCAAACCACTGGGGTGGACAACTGGTGAGCAGGTTCTCTAATTGAGTAATATTCAGGTCGTAGGATGCTGTTAACCGTTCTAAGCCATAGTGCTGCTGAAAGTAGTCTGCTGTTAAAGCATTAGCAACATTGAGTGAAAAATCTCCAATACAACGGTCTTGGGCAAAGAATTGTAATTGATCGTAGTTCCGCACCAGATAACCATCTGCATTACAATCACGTACTTGTTGTAAAATCCAGTTTTCCCCAGGTTTGGTAATTCGCGGCGGTGCAACCCAAATAGTTTGATTGCCAATAGTTTGTCCTTGACGCACCATCTGCACTGCTTCCCGATAGAAGCGTGGGTCTTCAAATTCACAGTAAAGTGTCTGGATTCCCGCTTGGAGTGCAGCTTGGAGTTGCTTGAGGTTACGTACTAGGACGATGAGTGAGGGAGATGAGGAAGATAAGAGGGATGAGGTGGGGAGTAGGTCTTTAAAAGAAAAATGAGAACGTAATTCCCAGCGTTGGGGCTGACTGCGTAACTCTTCTAACTTCGCTACTATATCTCGCCGTATTCTGTTTAACTCACTCACGGGTATCATCACCGCGCCACTGAGGTGATTGGTTAGTCTTCCTAAACAGAAGGGAGTATTACCCAGCCGACCCAATTGTTCTTGCAATCGTTCTGTAGTCAGGGGTTTGGTGTGCGCTTCCACCAGTGATATTGTAGAATCCACCTGGACGACATGACCTTGTTGATCGCGAGCGATCGCAGTTAGTGGTTGATCGACTTCGCCATAAATCTCTAGATGAATCGGACGCTGAAATTGCGGATTTTCGCCTGCAAAACTCTGACGCAATTGTTTATCAAGTTCTGGATCGCTAGTTTTCCAAACGCGATCGCCTACATGCACACGGCGGAAGTTTAGGTCACTACGACCAAAAGTCAGCAAGGTTTCTCGACCCTTGGGCGTGACTGCATAAACTCGACCTCCTTCTTCCTTAGCCTCTGGATGACCGGAGTCGAAAACAATTCCATCCCCTGGTTTAACTGGTGCTTCTAGCGTAATTGCCACCTGTTCATTATTAATGCGGGTGACTTCGCCCAGATAAACCCCACGCTTCTTACCAAAACGGGCATGAACTAATTCTTGATTATTAATTCCTTTAAACCAGCCCGTGTAGATACCGCGAGAAAATGCCATTTCCAAGTTGTAGCGTTCCCCAGAAGCCTCCGAGTTTTTTGTTACTTTCCCCGGGTCTTTGCGTCCCCGCGTCCCCGCGTCCTTTTCTAATCCCTCCATCACCCGATCTAAAGCTTCCCGATAAACGCGGGTGACATTAGCAACATACTCTGGTGTTTTTAGACGACCTTCAATTTTTAAAGAAGTCACCCCTGACTTCACCAAATCGGGCAGTACTTCTAGCCCTGCTAAGTCTTGGGGGCTGAGGAGATATTTGCGTTCCCCCAAATTCACAACTTCCCCATCTGCGATTAACTCGTAGGGCATTCGGCAAGCTTGGGCACATTCGCCACGATTAGCAGAACGTCCACCTAAAGCTTCGCTAGTTAAGCACTGACCGGAATAAGCGACGCACAAAGCACCGTGAACAAACACTTCTAAAGGCAAAGAAGTCTCCTTCTGCCCAATCTGCTGCTGAATTTTATTGATTTCTTTCAGGGAACATTCACGGGCAAGTACTACCAATTGACAGCCGAGGGACTTGGCAAATTCCACACCAGCGGCACTGGTGATAGTCATCTGAGTAGAAGCATGGATCGGAAAATCGGGCGATAGGTGACGGATGAGCCGACATATCCCCACATCCTGAACAATCACCGCATCCACACCTGCGCTAATAATTGAACGCAGATATTGTTCTACTTCTGCTAGTTCCTGGGGAAAGATGAGTGTATTGACTGTGACGTAGCCCTTCACACCCCGCAGGTGGAGAAATGCCATCAATTCGGGTAAATCCGCCTCAGTAAAATTTTGCGCTCGCATTCTGGCGTTGAATCGATCCAAACCAAAGTAAATTGCATCTGCCCCATTTTCGACAGCAGCTTTGGCACATTCCCAATTACCTGCTGGTGCGAGGATTTCAGGACGTTGCAGAGTGGATGAGGTGGCTTGAGGAGAGTGAGAGCGATCGCTTTTCATCAGGCTAGGGAAGGTTTAAGTAGCACCATAGCGATCTTATCGAAGTTAGTTAGAGATTGTGGGTGAAAAGAGCGATCGCTATTTCCCAGGTAAGGACAAAAACTAGAGATTCTTATCAAATTATTGTGTGTACATTCTCCGCTACGATTAGCTATGCTGTTAATAAAGACTCAGCTAAAAGTAGGAAATAGCCATGTCAGAACCATCATCTGCAAAAGATTGCCGCATAGATTTACGAGTTACCCAAGAACAAAAAGAAATATTAGAACGTGCTGCGAGTCTCAAAGGAATTTCTTTGAGTGCGTATACACTTATTCATGTTTTACCCGCTGCTAAACAAGATATAGATGCTAATGAAAGGTTAGTACTATCCAATCGCGATCGAGATTTATTTATGTCCGTGATGGAAAATCCGCCAGAATTGAAAGGAAAACTCAAATCTGCTATTCACAAGTATAGAGAGAAGTATGGTAAGTGATAGCGGGGCAAGATAGAATTATTTATTTTTAAGTTAAATAATTTATAAATAAACTATGTTCTTAAGTTTTTTTCTGGGTTGAAAGTCATTAATAAATCTATTAAATATTTTACCTCTTCTAAAATATTATTTAGCTTATTTTCTTGTTGTTTATCAATTAAAGAATCATCTACTATATCTAGAAACTTTCTCTTCTCAAAATTATTTACTCCTCTCTTTGAGTTAACAAATTCATTTTGTTTTGATAAGAAAATGATTATAATTATCAATACCCGAAGATAATCTAGAATTTCTATCAAGAAATCTTGAGATTGATAATTTTGGTCTAGTTTTCTTACCTCTTTCTCCAACTCAATATCATCACCATGAACAAAAGTACTTCTGATGTTATAAGCAGCTTTCAGCTTTTTTTTGACTTCAATAGCAGAATAATTAAATAAGCTGAGTATCTTTGCTCCACGTATACAAAACCGAAATGCTATTTCTTGATTTTCAGATAAAATTAGAGCTTCTAAACCAATTACTGCATTTGTAATCTTTTCCTCTAATGTAGTATTATTAAGTATGGCTTCACAATAATGTCTGTAAGCAATAGCTAAATGAACCATTCCTTTATTTTCGATATTAGATTCATATAGGCATTCTGGTATATAATTTACTATTTTCCTATAAAAATAGATGAGATTTGCTACATCTTGCTCGGTTATCTTAATCTTCTTATATGGAACAACATTTAAATATTTTAAGCTAGTAATTGTTCCCCCGATTCTGCGTTGCCATAGAATAGCTTCGGAATCTAGTTTGTAAGAAATATATCTAGCACTACATACTTTAAAAAGCCTTAATATTGCTATTATTTTCTCAATTTCAAGTTGAAGCTTCCACTTTTCAAGTATATATGATTCTATATTTAGAATAGCTGAAGGTACACAGGTAGGACTACTTTTTACGGGTGATAGATTTAAGTAAGGATAAATAATATGGTCTTCCTCTAAATCTTGAATTCTAATCTCCCTTAATATAATTTTGAACCCATTAATACTGAATTCAATCGGTGCAGCCTTTATAATTATTCCAGAAAGCTCAATATTTGCACTACACTTAAATGGTTCTTGATTAATATCACTTAAAAATTGCTCTATAAATAAATCTATTTGATTTTCATGAAAGTCACTATTATTTAAAATGAAATTTGTAAAAAAGTCTATCAAGCTATCTAATGATATACTATCTATTTTACTATCATCCTTTATTGTCTCTTCTAAAATTAATTTATAATAAGTAGAATCTTTAATAAGATTGATAACTTCTGCTGAAGGAATATAATTTTTTTTAGTAATATATTGATTTTGTGATTGCCAAGTTGGAGTATCATCAATATAATTGAATTCTAGGATTTTATCACGACAGTAGATAGTTTCAGATACTTCTAAATTTATAGACGAAGACTGAATAACCGATTGAATTGTGAGAACAAATTGTTTTAGTAAGTCTTTCATTTTTTTTATTGGAGATTGTAGTAAATGCCTATTATTGTAAGTAAGTCTTATCATTAGTAAGACTTAAAATCAAGTGATTTTCCATAAATTGCAGTGGTGGCATAAATTATTTTAGATCTTATTATTTAACAAATAATTTAAATTGGGTGAGTAACTGTCATAACATAGAGTAAATAACTGAATTTGTAATACTGGGGGATCTCGCTTTAACTCATCCTTCCATATCAGGACTTTCGACCTCTGACTCCACAAGCTCAAACTGCACCTTGTTGTATAAATCTTGCAAGGAAATTTCAAAAGGTACGGTTACAAGTGCGATCGCTTCATCTTCTTCATCGTATTCACGCAACGCCCATTGCTTTTTACCAGTTTTGGAATATTGCTCTACATGAATCCGGTTTTGATCGATTAATAAATATTCTTGAAAGGTAGAAATTGTCCGGTAAGCCTCAAATTTATCGTGGCGGTCATAGGCTTTGGTAGATTTAGACAATACTTCAATAATTACCTGTGGATTCAAAATGACATCTGTACGGTTTTTGTAGCACTCTACTTCACCTGCCACAATCATCACATCTGGATATGTATAGATCCGCTTTTGAGGTATCCACAAACACAACTGAAAAATAAAAACTTGGTAATCTAGTTTTTTAAATGCAAAATTTAGCGCAGCCGCAAAATTTCCCCCAATCATATTATGATTGACAGATTCATGCGCCATTGGAATTATGTGCCCATCAATATATTCACTTTTGTACTCAGCAGCTTCCTCTATTTCCAAATATTCCTCTGGCGTGTAGTATCGCTGATGTGTGACTTGCATAATTTTGTTAGGGCGATCGCATTTCACGAACAGTGTAACGTGCTTATCCCCACAATCTTCTTCCTGCTTTGCCATTTAATCTTTCGTGGGTATCTTCTAATAAAGCAGGAATATCTAACTGTTCAGGACACATTGGTAAACAGTCACCGCATTCTGTACAACGATTGGCTTTCATTCCCCCAAACCAGTGACCTGCATTTTCAAACATTCCGTAGCGATATTTGCCGTAGTCGGTCATATCATAAGCCACAGCTAGATTACGTAACCGCAATACCTCTGGAATATTTATCTTTTCTGGACAGGGTAAACAAGCATAGCACTGGCTACACTTATCAGTTTGCAAGGTAGTTTTTTGTTGATTTTCTAAACGCTGGAAAGCCGCAATTTCTTCTGGTTTGAGTTCATTAACACTGTCAGCAACTCGCAAAGGTTCAATTAATTCCTGTGGGTTTGCTGGCCCTACACTCAAGGTAGTAATGCGGGAGTCACTGAGTAAAAAGCGATAATTTAACTCTAAAGGTGAAAATGGATGACACAAATTTTTCAAGGTTTGGGGTGGTGTGTAAAGGCGACCTCCCTTATCAGCAGGAGAAATAATAAAAATTCCCATGTCTTTCTCCGCCGCTAGCTGAATGGCTGGTGCATGGCGTTGGAAAAAATAGTAATAATGCAGATTGGCAAATTCAAATAAGTCTGTTTTGATTGCCGCCAGAATTAAATCTAACGATCCGTGGGTGGAGAAACCAACATGACGCACCCGACCATCTGCGATCGCTTCCTGTACAGCTTCAATACAACCAGCTTGCACCAACTCCAGATGTTCCCAAGTGTTTAAGCCATGAATTCCTAAGCAGTCTAGATAATCTAGCTGCAATCTTTCTAGGGATTCATCAATATAGCGACGCATGGTGTCAACATCGGCTGTAGGCGGAATTTTAGTAGTGATGTGAAGTTGAGAACGGGGTACAGATAAACCAGCTTTGAGTGCTTTGCCAAAAAACTCCTCACTTTTGCCGTAACCTCTGGCAGTTTCTATATGATTAATTCCTAACGCTAAGGCTTTTTCGATAGTTTGCTGGGCATTTTCTGCATCAGCTAGGTAGCGCATTGTTCCTAAGGAAAAAACAGACAAGTGTAGATTAGTTTTGCCAAAGCGTCGATATTGCATAAAAGTAGGTTGGCACACTGAAAATACTAATGTTCGCGTAGCGTCTCCGGCAGGAGAGGGTTGCCAATGGTCAAAAAATTCTAGACTATGGACTGTTGAGTGTGGACTTTTGACTAATAACAAATGACACGCAAAGCGAGTGAAAATTTAAGAAGAAAAAGTAAAGAAATTGTGTGCTTTTCTTTACTTTTTCTTCTTAGTTCTTTATTGTTTAATTTGTTGATTCTTTTTAGCTCAGTACTTAGCACTTCAGTAATTTTCTAACTTTCGCCATTACCAAAGCGCTTAATTAAATCCTCAGGACGGAGATTAGAAATAAATTCACGGAAGGCTTGTTGTTCTGCTTCATCAGCATCGCGATCGACAGGGATAGAAGCATCGGCAATGACTTCTTCCATTACCCAAATGGGGGCATTGGTGCGAAGGGCAATGGCGATCGCATCACTAGGACGCGCATCGATTTCTTTTGTAGTCTCACCTTGCTTAACAACTAACGCTGCATAAAATGTATCTTTTTGCAAGGAATGAATAATCACTTTCTCTAGAGTCAAGTTCCACGTCTCTAGAATATTCACAATTAAATCGTGAGT
Source organism: Aulosira sp. ZfuVER01 (assembly GCA_034530615.2). Taxonomy (GTDB): domain Bacteria; phylum Cyanobacteriota; class Cyanobacteriia; order Cyanobacteriales; family Nostocaceae; genus Aulosira. Next base: position 57,695 of record JAVRCV020000049.1, on the reverse strand, counting down.
TAAAGGCCGTGGAGGCTTTTGACTTTCTATTGCGCCCGCAATTGCCCTAGCCTGTTCCTGACCGATATAAATTGGTAATGCACGGCGATCGGAAGCATCTTTCAAAAGAACAATTGGGCTGCGGGTTATGGCATCTAATGCTATGCCAGCGACTCTCATTTCAATCATTGGCTAAGCCTCTACGCTCCTTGGAGTACTTGGTTAATAAGTAACAAATAATACCCTCGATGGGTTAAGCTCGGGACAGAAATAAACATAGGCATTTGTTCTCTATAATTGCTTCTATTAAACTCCGAACTTGATGTGAACACCAGAGTAAGTCAAAGTGGTCTACTTAGACAATATCTCTCTTACCCAAGTATGCCTTGTCCATGATGTTAATGTGATAATATCCCTATCTTAAATAACGTCAGAAAATATACTCCAATTTGGCTGCATTTATGGAGGAAATTACGAGTGAATTTTAGGCAAAATTAGGCAATAAATAGAGTTAATTTGGCAAAAAAGCTGTGTTTACAGGATTGATCCAGGCGTTAGGAACCATGAAACCCTTAGGGGGAGATTCTTGGCAGATTACTTTTGTAAGTCAGTCATCTAATTTAATTATGCAAGATTTGGCTTACGGCGATAGTATTGCAGTCGATGGCGTTTGTCTGACAGTGGAAGAAGTTTTAAAGGACGGTTTTATTGCCACCGCATCACCAGAAACGTTGCGCCGCACGACTTTAGGAGATGAAGAAACAGCACAGAAATATGTCAACCTAGAAGCTTCGTTGCGGGTAGGAAGCAAAGTCGGCGGTCATTTTGTCATGGGTCATGTAGACGGCGTTGGTCGGATGGTGACAGCAGAACAAACAGCAACTTCTTGGGAAATGACCTTTACGGCATCTGAGGCGATCGCGCGGTACATTGTTCCCAAGGGTAGTATTGCCATTAATGGTATTAGCCTCACAGTAGCCACATATCAGCCAGAACTCTCCCAATTTACAGTGGCGGTAATTCCCCTCACCTATGCCGAAACCAATCTCCGCTATTTGGTTCCTGGCAGTTTGGTAAATCTCGAAGGAGATATTCTTGGCAAATATGTCGAAAAATTCCTTTATTCTGGCAAACAAAACCCTAAAGCTGGGGAAAATTCTACTTCCGATCGAATTACACCCGAATTCCTAGCAGAACATGGCTATGTTTAATTGAAAATGGGCATGGGGCATGGGGCATTGGGCATTGGGCATTGGTCAAGAGCCAAGAATTATCCCCCATGTCCCCCATGTCCCCCATGTCCTCCTTGTCCCTCTTGTCCTCCTTATCCCCCAATCCCCAACTTAACTGCCTGGTTGCTTGATTGACTGAGCTGTCTGTAAGCCTTGAACCAACTGACTTAAGGCGATATTGAGTTCTACACCTGGGTCAACTGCTACCCAGCCATTTGCAGTTAGGTGGCGAACTTCAAAGTGCAGGTGAGGGCCTGTAGAGGCACCAGTGCTACCAACTTGTCCAATTACAGTTCCCGGTTCTACCCACTGGCCTGGTCGCACAAAGATTTGTGACATGTGACCGTAGAGAGTTTGTTGAGCAGAACTGTGGTTAATGGTAACAGCTAAACCATAGCCTCCCATCCAGTCAGCAGTCTCTACTTGACCTTTGGCAGCGGCTAAAACTGGCGTACCCATCGGCGCACCTAAATCTGTACCGGCGTGGAAGCGGCGATCGCCTGTGATGGGATGAACTCGCCAGCCAAACAATGAGGTGATTGGTGCCGGGATAGTCAGGGGAAACATCATTCCCTGACCACTATAAGCAACTCTGCCTACATAGGGAATTTGCGGTAAGGTTGACGCTAGTGGAAAGTCGTAAGCAACAGTGCTAGGACGGGGTGCAAAATTACCATCTGCCATTGGTGCTGGCAAAGTACCACCACTCGGTGCAATTGGAGTTGCACTTACTTTTGTGGTAGAGAATTCGCTGGGGTTAGGAATAAACCGATTCGGATGATATTCGCTCTTGGTGACACTAGCAGCAATGCGAGTCGCAACATTATCAGGAGGGACTTGGGGACTACGCCATCTGCTGGTGTTACCAGTAGTTGCGATGGGTCTAACGACTGGAACAGTCGCTAACTTAGCGTTTTGGCTTCTTCTCAACCAACTGGGTGATGTTTTACTATTACCATCAGCTACACGCTGATTACCACTAGGTTTGGCACAAAGACTGGCTGATATAGCTTGTCCTGTGGGCAAAGTCGCTCGACAACCACTAGAGCGTTCGGTGATGACTACAGAATTGGGTGCTTGATAAGTACCACCAACTTGATAATCGTTGGGGTCAATATAGGCGTTATTGTAATCTTTCGGTTTGACTTCCGTGCTACCGACAGGGCTATTGGAATTGTTGGTGGGTTGAGCAACTTCTGGGAGTTTCTCAGGTAAAGTGCGTAACGGCGCAGGTGTGGGTTTTTCTTCGTTGATCCTAGCTGGTGCAACCTGCGAAGTTTCTACTTGAGGTTTTGAACGTCTAATTACAACAGGTTCAGCAGCTTCAATTTTCGGTTTCGACTGTCTAACTGGCTGGGATGATTGGGAGACATTTTCCCTTTGCAATCTCTTTTTGAGTCTGGTTCGCCGTTCGGAAAACTCTACCTGTGGTTGAGTTACCGCTGGTGTTACAGTATCTTTTTTAACGGGATTTATTACTGTAGTCGGCTGAGAATTTTCAATAGTAGGAACGATGTTATCTATAGATGTTTCCGTTTGAGCTAACACCAAGCCGTTACCTAGGAGGCTAAAGCTACTGAGCCAACAGAGGCTCTGTGCTGGTAGCGTAGAAGCAAAGCGTTTTGATGTCACTGTCAAACGTTTATGGGCAGAGTGATTGGGCTGCGTCATTTGTTCTCTCAAATTTTGTGTAAATAGTCTAAACAGAATGATGCCGGTGGTTTGTCTTGCCCAAAGAGCGAAATTGTGAACAAACCTAAAAGTTAAACCGAAGATTTTTGGTACCCCAAACTGATTGTACCGGGTTCAATGTAAATTTCTGGTGTTATTACTTCCTTTGTATTATAAGCTTCTACATTAACTCGTAAATTACCCTGAGAGGTTACTCCAACTACAGTACCCGTAAGATTATTGACTTGTATGCGATCGCCCATATTCGTCAGTAAATCTAGATAGTGAGTCAAGAGTATGTTTACTCCTTCTTCACAAAGGCACTCAATACCGGATTCTATTCCCAATAAAATCTTCGAGGTTAACATTTCTAGACAAGAAATGGGTTTGACGGGTTGGGAAGCTTGCCAAGATTCCAAGTTAATCCCTGTTTCTGGTACTGGATTTGCCCAGTTAATGCCCACACCAATGACGGCTTGAGCGATCTTTCCTTGCTTTACTTTGGTTTCAGTCAAGATACCGCCTAGCTTGCGACCTTCTAAAACTAAATCGTTAGGCCATTTAATTCCTACGTTGACACCACATTTTCGCAATTGTGAGGCAATTCCCCAAGCACTAGCGAAAGTGAGTTGGTAACTGTCAGTAGCCTCGAGTTTGGGGTTAATTGCTACCGAAACATATAATCCCCCAGCCGCCGAAATCCACTGACGACCCCATTGACCGCGCCCAGCCGTCTGCTGTGTGGCAATTACTACACATCCTGGTTTCGCTCCCTGGTTCAGCAAGTTCCAGAGAGTTTGATTCGTTGAAGCTACACTATCAAAAATGTGTAAAGAAAATGGTAAATATGAATACTGACACCCTGCTTTCAGGGCATCTGACAAATATTGCAGATTAAATCCCACTTAAATTAACCCAAATCCCGTTGTACAAGTTAGCATTAATTGGCTGATTCTGATTTTCTGTTTAGGTTTGGTTTAAGATGCACATTTGGCACTGGCGCAATTGGCAAGGAATGCCCTACCTTACTTGTAGTCTCCTAGAACCTTGGCAACACGGCTTCTTTACCCATCCGTTTTGGCCACGTTCACCACAAGAGTTAACACAGGTGCTGCACCCAGAGGCATCAGTTTATCGCTTGAAACAGGTTCATGGCAATACTGTTCTCACCCCACAAGAAATTGATAGCAAGTTAAGCACAGGCGGGGATGATGATTCGGCTTTAGCATCAGCAGATGGTTTAGTGAGTGAAAAGGCTTTGCAAGCAGTGTGGGTTGCTAGCGCTGATTGTACGCCTGTGCTGATTGGCGATGTGAAAACCGGACAGGTAGCCGCAATTCATGCAGGCTGGCGGGGTACATCTAAGAAAATTGTCCCGCAAGCGATCGCCCGTTTGAAAGCACAAGGTAGCAAGCTTGAAGATTTGCGGATTGCGATGGGTCCCGCGATCGCTGGGGAAGTGTACCAAGTCTCAGTAGATGTGGCTGCGGAAATTGGCTCTAGTATTGTGCCACATGAAGACGAACAAAAGATTGTCGATGCTTTACATGAACTACCCAATTCTCCTTTAATTACCGACCCTGACCCAGGTAAAGTCCGAGTGGATGTGCGACGGGTAAATGCTTTACAGATAGAAAGCCTAGGAATTAGCGGCGAACAAGTTGCGATCGCTCCTTATTGTACTTACCAAACTCCAGAGCATTTCTTTTCTTATCGCCGATCGCAGCAGAAAAAAGTTCAGTGGTCTGGGATTGTGAGTTTTAACAATTAGCTTTGTCAAGCATCAATGACCATTAGTTATTGCTTCTTCCAATTCAAGGTGCCTCCTACAGCTAAGGAGTTAAAAAATCCAAATGAGCGCCTGATTTTGAGCGCAACTGTTCTGGAGTACCTTGCATTTTTACTTTACCCTGTTCTAATAGCACAATCCAATCAGCGCGATTGATGACTCTGGGACGGTGACTGATTAGAATTGTGGTCTTGCTTTGGCGATAAAATAACAGCTTATCCAAAACATAAGTCTCAGTTACAGGATCGAGATTAGCAGTTGATTCATCTAAAATTAGGATTGATGGATCGGTAACAATTGCTCTTGCTATTGCCAATCTTTGTCTCTGTCCTCCAGAAATACTTGCACCAAATTCTCCCAAAACAGTTTGATATTTGTCTGGTAGTTTACTAATAAATTCATCTGCTTTTGTTAGCTGACAAGCTGTGACAATTTCTTCAAAAGTCACGTGGGGCGCACCCAAGCGAAAGTTAGCAATAATTGAACGACTCCAAAAGTGAGGTTCTTGGGGAATTAAAATCACTTGCTGGCGCAGACAATCAAGAGAGAGGTCTTGGCGGTTATAAATACCAAAACGGATATTACCAGATTCCAAGTTATAAAGTCCGGCTATGAGTTTAGAAAGCGTACTTTTGCCACAGCCAGATTCACCAATTAAAGCAACTACACGACCACCTGGAATAGTCAGGGAAAAGTCTTCTAATAAGTCAAGTTGACCGGGATAGTTAAAATTAATTTTTGAGCAAACTATATCAGCATCAGCAGTTATCTTGACAAAGGGTTTTTGATAATCTTCTTTTTGGACTTCAGGATTAGCATCAATCACTTCATTCAGACGTTCAGCAGCTGTTCGTATCCAAATAATTTGATTAATAATCGCTACTAAATCAGTCATTAAGCGAATCACATTTTGAGTCAAACTATAGGAAGCTACTAATTGACCAATACTAAGTTCTTTAGCAAACACTAATTGGCTACCAAACCAAAGTATGCCGACGCTACCAAGAACCGAAGTAGTATCAGAGAAGGTTTGGTTTGTAATTGCTAATTGGATAGCACGAAATGTTAAGTTTGCTACACTGCTAGAGCGAATTTGAAGTTCCTCCCAAAGTTGTGGCGCTGCTGTGGTCGTTTTGAGAGTAATTGCCCCTTTAAAGGTTTCAACTAAAATTGCTTGTTTTTCACCTTCTTGAGCTAATATATGTTTAGTTTTTTGCCGCAAATGTGGGAAAATTGCAATAGTTGATATCATCATTAAAATAATAATGAAGGTAACAGCTAACATTAACTTCCAACTATAAAATAGTAGTAATCCCAAAGAAGCGACAGCAATAAAAAATTCACTGGGTAAACTAACAAATAGCTGGGAAATCACATTTCTAATGCGTTGAATATCATACAGCCGACTGATAATTTCTCCACTACGATGGGTTTCATAATAAGTCAGGGGCAGTGTCAAGATTTGGCGCACAAATTCCAAAACTAAACCTAACTCCAGTCGTTGAGCAAAATGTGCTATTAAGTTAGACTGCACCAGTCTGAGACTGCTACTGATAAGGCTCATCACCGCAACAGCAATTACTACAGCATTGAGTAGCCGAGTATCTTGCCTAACTAGCACATCATCAGTCAAGATTTGAATGAAGAAGGGAGAAGTCAGGGCAATTAGACCGAGAACAAAGTTAAGCAACAGTGCTTCAGCCAGAATTAGCCTATAAGGTAAAATACGGCGCAAAAAGTGTCCTAAACCATGAACTTGCTCGTCTTGTTGTTGTTCAAACCTTACTTGATCTACCTCTAGTAACAGCATGATGTAGTTTTGCCAGCCTTTGGTTAGTTCTTCACGAGATAAATAACGCACACCAATAGCTGGATCTGGGTCGGCAATGACATACTTGTTGCCTCGTTTGCCATATAGAACCACCCAGTGATAGCCCAACCAGTGAATAATCGCAGGTAGAGGCATAATATCGATTTGCTCAAGAATTTCTGGTGTAGCTTTCACACCTTGGGCGTTGAAACCCAGTGCCTCGGCTCCTCTCCTCAGCCCTAATAAAGTAGTTCCCTGTTGCCCAGTCCCTACAACTTCCCGGATGTAACTCATCGTTAGGGTACGACCGTAGAATTTTGCAACAGTGGCTAAGGATGCTGCTCCACAGTCGGATTCGGCAAGTTGCAAAACACATGGATATTTAGCAAATCTGACCATTTTGCAGAATTAGCTGGAAGGATACATCTGCTAAATCATAACTATGTATATATTAACTAGTAATTACGTATAAATACTTAAATTATAATCTGGGAATAAAGTTTTCTTCAAGGTAGTGACGCTTAAATATTTTTTGAGTTATGAAGTTAAGTAACGCAGTGTTGTTTATAGCAAACACTGCTGAATTAAATTCAAATTGTAAATTAGGCTACAAGCCTTCATTGACAACATTAAAAGTTCAAAATTAGCAAAACAGAATCCGAGGATTACTTATGTTGTTCAAAAAACAAGCTAAAAAGGATACCAAAAATCATAACTTAGGATCTTTACCAATTGTGCGCTTGAATGAAAAGGAAATGTCTAACGTTTGTGGTGGACCTCCTGCTTACCTTTGAATGAAAAGGAAATTTTTGACCTCTAGTGTTAGCTTGTAAACTCTTGTCGGATATAAGTCTTAATTGACAGTATTAAAAGCTTAAAATCACTCACAAAAAACCCAAGGATGACTTATGTTGTTCAAAAAACAAGCTAAAAAAGACACCAAAAATCCTAACTCAGGAACTTTACCAGTTGTACGCCTGGATGAAAAGGAAATGTCTAACGTTTCTGGTGGTTATGGGATGCCCGCGTTGGACTGATAAAGGCAAAATCTAGAACTACAGGGTTTAAATTACGGTAACTCTGTGTAATGTAGCTTAATATTCACAATGACAGCCTGGAGAGTGCTTTAAATTACCTCTCCAGGTTTTTTTGTGAGCCATTTGTTAAGTGATGTCACTGTGAAAGCACCCGCTACAATCCATCCTGACGGAGATATACGGTTAGTGCAGTCAGCCGGAGAAGGTGCTGTTAAAAAGATTTTGGTGAGATGAACCAAAAAAAACAAATTGCAGATAATATCCAGCAGAATAAGTTACAACTTAGACAAATCGCTGCTCAACTGAATGCACTACAAACTCAAATTGCGGCTGAGTCGAATTTAATGCAGCAAGCGATCGCATCTGCACAAGCTGACTTAGATCGCAACAAACGAGAATATAAAGTATATTTTAAGAATAAAAAACCACAGATAAACACTGATATTTATTTATCGGTGTTTATCTGCGATCCAATATCAAAAACCTCGACTTATGCAAGAGGCCTAATCAAGAGAAATTATTTATCTCCCCGAGCAATTTTTTATTTTGTCTTAATCGCCTCATATTTATTTTTATAACTCGCAAGTTTTTCTTGCACTTGTTTAGAGACGAAAGTACTTTCAGAAATAGGTTCTAATAAATTAATTGCTTCTTGTAATTTATCTTTGGCTTGCTGTAAAATTGCCGATTTTTCAGGCGCATTTTTAATAATAAACTCAGCCTCTAATGCTAACTTTTCGGCAGCTTCTAAGTTTGATACTGCTTTCTTTTCCAAAGCAACTCTTTGACTAATAGCAGTATGGTAGGCACGATACTTAACTAGTTGTTTATTGGTTTGTGGAGAAATAGATGTATCTTTAGGAATAGCCTCTAGCAAGCTTACTGCTTTTTGCCATTTGCTCTCGGCTTGCTGCCAATCTTTTAGTGGCAATGGTGTTTTTTGAACGATAACAGCAGCTTCCATACCCAGACTTTTAGCAGATTTCAAGTTAGCTAGGGCAATTTTTTCTTGTTTGATATTTTGAGTTTGCTGCATAGTGACAATTTTATCTTTAACTATGCAAGTACCAAAACCTAATACTAATAAACTTGAGCTAATAAATAAAGCCGAATGTACTATATTTTGTGATAATAATTTTGTTATTTGTTCCAGATTTTTACTCTGAGGAAGATTGCTCATAGCTATTTCTGCCTGTTCTAACAAATTGTTAGTATCGCCAACTAAGGCATCAATTTCTTCTTGAAATAATTCGCAATCATAGATAATATCTGCCAAGGCTTGACATTTGTCACCACTAGATATTATGAATCCATATTCATCATCAAACCATTCTAATTCCAAGCCGGAACTGCCACAAAAAGCTGATAAATTCAGTAATATTAATAGAATATTTTGGGTATTTTTAATCCTATCAAATACTTTGCTAGACTTTTCCTGTACTTGCAACAATTCCTCTTGGTATTTGCCTATTTGCTGAATTTGCTGCTGTAAAACTTTCGCTTTATTATAAACTAAGTCAATCTTGAGTTTTCCTTCAAGCTCTTGTAACTTACTTGGTAAACTAGGATAGTTGATATTAGAATTCAGTTGATTAATAAATTGAGAATTGCTTACAATATCTTCAGCTATTGTCTGAAGCAGTTCACCCCATTCCAGCCAACGGGAAATTTGAGATTCTAATTCATTTAAAGATACTTTGGTTGGTTCATTACCAAATTTGTGAGCGATAAATCTTTCTCCAGTTGTCAGCAATGGATCTACTAAACGGCTGTGAGAAGGAAATATAGTGCTTTCTGTACCCAAAGAAAGTACACTAACTGCTGGATTATTAATTTTTGCAACAGCTATTTCTTGAGCGATCGCACCTTGGAGATTGCGGAGTTGTTCCTGAACAAAATTTAGCCGGATGATTTCTTGCTTAATTGTATGAGAATCACCAACAGTCAGCCTCAGACTCTCAACAAGTTTTGTCAGTTCATGTAGAAGCTTGTCTAGGTTATCCATAAATATCCCTTGGGGATTGGTCGAAAGTGTATATGAAACAATTAAAATGGCTGTGAAGCAAGGTGAGAGCAAAAATATCTATTGCCTATTGCCTTCCTCCACGAGTAAGTTCACAAATCAAATAAGATTGCTATATAGTTCCCAGAAATCCTGCTAAAGTAACACTGGAATTTAAAGATTTTCAGAAAAGCTCACAGTACCCCTTAGCTAAGGCATGAATGAAACTGATTTAGCTTTTACCCCAGCACTGGAGTTGGCGCAATTAATCCGTCGCCGGGAAGTGTCGCCGCTAGAGTTGGTAAATATTTATTTAGAACGAATTGAGCGCTTAAATCCCCAATTAGGAAGTTATTTTACAGTGATGGCGGATTTGGCGATCGCAGACGCTCAAGCCAAAACAGAAGTACTCGCCAATACAAGAGAGTTACCACCATTTTTTGGCGTCCCAATTTCTATCAAAGACCTCAACGCTGTAGCTGGTGTACCTTGTACTTACGGCAATCCAGCATTAATGAACAATATCCTGAACTATGATGATGGGGTAGTAACTCGCATTAGACAAGCGGGATTTGTGCTGCTGGGTAAAACTGCAACTTCGGAATTAGGTTCTTTTCCTTACAGCGAACCTACGGGATTCCCCCCAGCGAGAAATCCGTGGAATTTAGATTACACTCCTGGCGGTTCTAGTGGTGGTGCAGCTGCATCAGTAGCAGCAGGATTGTGTGCGATCGCTCAAGGTTCTGATGGCGGTGGTTCGATTCGCGGGCCTGCGGCTTGTTGCGGTGTTGTCGGAATTAAGCCATCACGGGGAAGAGTAACTCATGCGCCTGTAGGCGATCGCCTTTCTGGACTTGCCACTAACGGGCCGCTTGGCCGTACTGTTGCGGATGCGGCTGCACTTTTAGATACAATGTCTGGTTATTTTCCAGGCGATCCTTACTGGTTAGCAGATCCACAGCCATCATTTCTCGCCGCTACTCAAACACAACTGGGAGAATTACGCATCGCTTTTAGCACTATCGTTCCTCCCTTGGGTGAAGCAGATGCTAACTGCGAGCAAGGAGTTTTGCAAACAGTTAAGTTATTGGAACAACTTGGTCATAAAGTTGAAGAGAAATGCCCAGATTTTAGCGGCTTAGTCGAACCATTTCAAATCGTCTGGCAAGCTGGGGTAGGTGCTGCGGGAATTCCGGCGGAAATTTTGCAACCATTCAATCGTTTTCTGTTGATGCGATCGGGTTCTGCGGCGGAATATTTGCAAGCAGTAGCACAGATGCAGATGGTATCACGGCAAATCGTGGCATTTTTCCATGAAGTTGATGTGTTGGTATTGCCAGTGTATCTGCATTCACCGATTCGGGTGGGAGAATGGGCTGACTTAAGTCCAGAAGAGACATTCCAAAATATTATTAACTGGGTAGCACCCTGTCCCCCAGCAAATGCGACGGGACAACCTGCGATCGCACTTCCTGTAGGTTTTGATAGTAATGGTGTACCCATTAGCGTGCAGTTAGTTGGTAAACCTGGTGCGGAAGAAACACTCATCAGCCTAGCCGCACAACTAGAAGCTGCTAATCCTTGGCTTCAGCATCGTCCAGCCTTGGCGACATAATGCAAGCCTCTATAGAACAACTCTCGCAAATTACCGTGTTTGCAGATTTAGACACAGCAGACAAGGTAAGCCTGCAACCGCAAACCCAGGTACAACGCTATAGCAAAGGAGAGATTATTCTGCATGAAGGCGATCGCTTACCAGCCAAATTATATGCTGTTGTCAGTGGTGCCATTCAAGTTACCAAAACAGCAACTACAGGCAAAGAAACGATTCTGCGTACCTTAGCTAATGGAGAAATTTTTGCTGCACCTGCTTTGTTAGGAAATGGCATTTCTCCTGCAACTGTAACTGCTGAATCTGATTGCGAAATTCTCACTGTAGAACGAGATGCTTTATTAAAAGCTATCCAACAAAATCCGGAGATTGCTTTACGGATGTTGATGGTTTTTAACAATCGGATTCAGCAATTGCATGAAACAGTTCATGGATTAGTTTCTGAAAGAGCAATTGTCAGGCTTGCGAGGTTAATTCAATATTATGCCGCCGAATCTGGAACTGAATCAACGCCAGAAGGCGAATGTTTAAAAGTTAAATTATCTTACTATCACATGGCTCGGAGTATTGGCATTTCTTACGAGGAATGCCTGCGTTTAATTAAAAGCCTGAAGTCGATAATTGCTTATAGCCGCGGAGGTAAGATAACGATACTTGATATGAAGAAATTAGATGCGATCGCCTCGGGTGAAATATCACTTGAAGACTAATTTGTATTACTCAGAAAATGTTTTGTAAATTCTGCAACCCCAGGGTTTAATCCCATAACAAAAGCATTTTGTAATAATGGTTTTAGCATTTCTCGTTGTAAAGGAATATTTAATTCTTCAAAAGCCTCAGCCATAAGAACCAAGCAAATTGACAAATGTGATGCGACAGAGCGGACTGATATTCTTTCATTTTTGGTAAGCAATAACAGTTTGTTAATAAATATTTGTATGTCGCCATGACACCGCATAGCGTATAAAACACGAATTATATTAATAACTTGACATTCTGTAAGCGTCGGCTCGTCTATTTTCTGGAATAAGTAATTATATGCTGGCTTACCAAGTTTGATTATTTGGTGAGAAACGTCTTCAGGTAAACTTCTACTATGGAGCCTGCCGATCAGCTTTTCCAATCTTTTATTTTCTGCCGTCATGGCTATTGATACCGTTTGTTTGTGAACCAGGTTCAAATTCTATCTATATCTCCTATCTTCGCGTTCTTTGCGCCCTTCGTGGTTCGTTTTTATTTCTTGCGCGTCAGCGCATTTTCATACAGAATTGGTATTAGTATTTAATGCCTTCTTAAAATAATTCTCACTTTCTATGACACATTCCCCCAACCAAGTTTACCCAGTTATTTGGCATAACGACTCGGTATCACTAATTGACCAAACCCGCTTACCTAACGAGTATGCGTTTGTCGAGATTCACCGCAGCGAAGATATGGCAAGGGCAATTACAACAATGATTGTCCGAGGTGCGCCAGCAATTGGTGTAGCCGCAGCTTATGGAATCTATCTTGGGGCGAGGGAGATTGAAACCAGCGATCGCAATGAATTTTTACAACACTTAGAACAAGTTGCCCAATTGTTGCGTTCTACACGCCCGACAGCGGTAAATTTATTTTGGGCAATTAGCCGCATGATGAAAACTGCCTATGAAAGTTTGGGAACAGTAGCAGAACTCAAACAAACTCTCTTCCAAACTGCCCAAGCAATCAATGCTGAAGATTTGCAAACTTGTCAAGCGATCGGTGACAATGGCTTGACAGTCTTACCTAAAAACCCAGCTAAGCTAACAATTCTGACTCATTGCAACGCTGGCGCACTAGCAACTGCTGGGTATGGTACTGCTTTGGGTGTGGTGCGTTCCGCATGGAGAGAAGGACGTTTAGCGCGTGTATTTGCCGACGAAACTCGTCCCCGCTTACAAGGTGCAAAACTCACTGCTTGGGAATGCGTTCAAGAAGGCATTCCTGTTACACTCATCACTGATAATATGGCTGCTCACTGCATGAAGCAAGGATTAATTCATGCCGTTGTTGTTGGTGCCGATCGAATTGCGGCTAACGGCGATACTGCCAACAAAATTGGTACTTATAGTGTAGCGATCGCAGCCAAAGCACATAATATTCCTTTCTTTGTCGCTGCACCCCTATCTACCGTTGATTTTGAACTATCCGATGGTAGCCAAATTCCCATTGAAGAGCGTAATCCCACAGAAATTTATCAAGTAGGCGATACCATTTTGACACCTGAAGGTGTTGACTTTTATAATCCAGCTTTTGATGTCACCCCAGCAGAGTTGATTACAGCTATCATCACAGAAAATGGTGCATTTGCTCCTAGTGAATTAGCAAAATCTCAGGTAAAGCAAATGGTTTAAAATCTGTGGATATTAAATCTTATGTACTATAGCTGTTTTTGGGTAAAACTTTTGCTAGACAAGTGTAGTTTATCTAGGTTTAGTATTTCACACTATTGAGAAATTCATTTTAAATTTTTGATAGTAGTGAAACTAACCTAATTTTTAGGTTTCAAAAATACATTAATGAAAAAGTTAGCTCCAACAATTGCGTTAATTATTTGTTCTATCTGGATTACCAGTTGCAGTAACTCCCAAACTGATACTGCAAAAGAAACTTCCACAAAAACGCAATCTCAGCCACAAACCTCTACAAATACCCAAAGTAAAACAGTAGCTACCAAAAAACCATCTAACAGCAAAGCCAATACTGATAAAACTCAGACATCAGCCACAGGACAACCAAAAATTGGCACAGTTAAAGAGGTAGTTAATGGCGATCTCAAATGCTACGTTACCCTAGTCGATGAAAAGGGAATTAAACATAATTTAGGTGCAACATTTGAGGTTTGCGAGAAACCCGAAACTTTGTTAAACAAGAAAGTTAGTTTAGATTATAAAATCGAGTCAGTGAGTGATTGTCAAAGTGCAGAACCTTGCGGGAAAACAAAAAAAGAATCTTTAATTTCAAAAATGGAGATTCAAAAATGACCAATTTGGAGTATCTAGTACTCCAACACTAAGGGTTTACAAAATTAGAATATTATGAATTTTTTGAGTAATGCTCTAATTATTAAGAGGATGTTTTAAAAGTCATTAGTAATGTATCAAATACTTTTAGATCCCCCTAAATCCCCCTTTGTAAGGGGGACTTTGATTCTAACTTACTGCTTTTTCAGGGGATCAATAAGTGCCTCAAATCACAGCCCAGTACTTTTAAAACAACCTCTAAGGGAAGTTTATTTAACTGCTCAATTAATAGCATATTCTGTATATTGGCGAATTTCTGGGTGATGAAATCCTAGGACAATATCTGCTTTAGGAATTCCGGCGGCTACTAAATCGTTTGTAATTCCGTCTTCTGTTCCATCTCGATGAATCCAAACTTTATTATTAATAATTTCTATATGAATTAGACAACCATGAACTCTTTGGTCATTTTGCCAGCCTAATGTAATTAATAAATAATTACTGTGGTCTTCGCTAATAATAAATCTTCTTTCTAAATTGCCATAGGAGTAAGGTATTTTAGCGTATTCTTGAAGTGATTTAACTATAACTTCTCGATATTTTTCTAGTTTATCCATTGTTCTATTTCCTGTTTACTAGAATTAAATACCATTAATCGTAAATGATTTTTATTCATCACTAACTGACCAAGAGGTTCAGCAAAGATATCTTTATAAGCTATGTTAGTAACAGCTAAATATAGTAATCTATCGGTTTCGATTTCTTCAAGGATGTTTTTATAAAGAATATACTGTCCAATAGCTTTTTCTAAATCGTTCATGGGAGAAGGACTAATAAAGCTTTTGATTTCAACTGCAATTTTATCTCCGCTTTTCTCCGCAGCTAGGATTTTTTCGGCTCCTAAATCAACAAACAAATCTTTTGCACCATATTGCAGTAAAAGTGGATCGTTAGTAATTGTCCATCCATCTTTTACTAAAGATAACTTAACTGCATCATGGTAAATATCCTTAGCAGGCATTAAGTTTTAATTAATTGTCTTGATAATCAAATTATAGTCATTTTTAGGGCAAAATTCTGTCACCAGTATTAGGGTCAAACACAAACAACTGGCTCAAATCTAGTTGTAGAGAAAGGCGATCGCCTGGACGCAAACGTACACCACCACCCACCTGTACATTCAGCAAAGCGGATGAATCAGGTAAACTAACGCGAATCAATGTTTCCCTTCCCAAAGGTTCCACCACCTTCACCTCAACTACCAATTCTCCCTCTGCTTCTCTCTGTGGTTCGTTAATATAAATATGCTCCGGCCTAATCCCTAAATCTACACTTTGTCCCTGACGCATCTGCAAATTCTCCAGTAAACTTGGCGGAATTTCTAATAACTGTCCACTAACATCAAAACCCTCACGCTGATAGATTGCAGGCAAAATATTCATTGGTGGATTACCTAAAAAAGATGCCACCATTTGATTAGCGGGACGCTCATAAATAGTTTGAGGATCGCCGATTTGTTGAATTCTACCGCCATTTAGCACCACAATCTTATCCGCTAAAGTCATCGCCTCAACTTGATCGTGGGTGACGTATATGGTCGTAATTCCCAAATTGTGATGTAACTGTTTCAACTCAGCCCTAGTATCATCGCGTAATTGCGCGTCTAAATTAGACAAAGGTTCGTCTAGTAAAAAGACTTGTGGCTGACGGGCGATCGCTCTTCCTAATGCTACCCGTTGTTGTTGTCCCCCAGAAAGTTGTTTGGGTTTGCGATCTAGCAACTTGTCCAAAGAAAGCGATCGCGCCACCGTACTGACTCTATCTTGAATCACTTTCGAGTCAACTTTCCGCATTTGCAACCCAAAAGCGATGTTTTGCGCCACCGTCATGTGCGGATAAAGCGCATAGTTTTGAAACACCATCGCCACATCACGCTGTCTGGCTGGGATATTATTCATCAAGCGATCGCCAATAAAGAGTTTGCCAGATGTGGCTGTCTCTAAACCGGCGATCGTGCGTAAAATTGTAGATTTACCACAACCAGATGGCCCCACCAAAACCCAAAACTCACCATCAGGAATTTCAAAAGAAATATCCTCGATCGCAGTCACGTTGTTGAATCTACGCTTAATGTCTTCTAGCTTAACGTTTGCCATTATCCGATTTTGTCCTCTGTCATTTGTCCTTGGTCATTTGTCCTTTCTTTTAATAACTCAGGACTCATGACTGATACCAAACTGGTATGGTTTGAGATTTCTAGAACTATCTGATGGTCAGGATTTTTCATCCACAATCTAAAATTGGTATGATGACTACTTCCAAGTAGGATGAGCAAATAAAGAAGCAATAACTCGTACTCCGCGTAGTTGGTTAGAGAGAGGTAAATGACCTTTAGGAGCGCTCAAATCCCAGATAAACTCATTAGGATATCGCGTCCAGTTATTACCATTTTTCCAACCAATTTTTGTCCAGAAGTTATCCCAATTTTTTCCCAAGCCTAACCAAATTTCGCGCTGTACGGAAAAACCAAATTTGCCTTCAGAGTGGACTAACCAAAGATGATTAATGGTTTGCAAGTCAACCGAGGGGAAATTATCCACTTCAGTAAAATACAACCATTTGCGTTGTAATGCCGTGGGTCCTGCTAATTCACACATTTTTTGGATGGTTAGGCGATCGGCGGCTTGGAAGTCTTGGGCAGCAAGTAGCTGTTGCAAGGGATTGTAATTAATCCCGCACTCTGATTTTAGAGGTACAATGCCCTCAGGAAAATTTGTTTGTAGAAATTCTTTGGCTTTAGGTGCATCAGAGTTGTAGAGTACTTGGTAGGCTTTGCCATCAAGCCAAGTTGCTGGGGTGTCAGAACGTTTCAGTAAAAATTCCATCAATACATCCAATCCCTCATTACCCAATTCAGCTAATTGTGGGATTATCTGTTGTTGGACTTGAAGAGACCCAGCGATTAACTGGAGGCGGAGGGAGTCGATGTCACTAGCAGGGCCTGATACAATCATTGGGTCTGTCATGCCATTACTCGTTTTAGCGGGATTGTGAAACAGCGATCGCTATGCGGGTGTTTTCAAAGATGAAAGACTGATAGCGAAAAGTAGTTTACTATTTTTGATCGTACAAAATAGCGATCGTTTCACTCAATCCCATACCTTAAGTCCCAAATAAGGTACAAGGTGATTAAGGGGAAAATCTGCGCTTCAGGAGCTAGGGATGAGGGAGATGAGGGGAACAAGGAAGCAGGGGAAGATAAAATGCCCAATGCCCCATGCCCAATGCCCCATGCCCCATACCCAATACTCAACGCCAATGGCCAATCGATCAGGAATGTGTGATTTATGTACGAAAAGATTACCCCCCCAACAACTGGAGCAAAAATTACCTTCAAAAATGGTGAACCGGTTGTGCCTGACAACCCCATTATCCCCTTTATTCGGGGAGATGGAACGGGTATAGATATCTGGCCTGCTGCCCAAAAAGTACTTGATGCTGCGGTAGCAAAGGCATATAGCGGTAAGCGTCAAATTAGTTGGTTTAAGGTTTATGCTGGGGATGAAGCCTGCGATTTATACGGCACATACCAGTATTTACCACAAGATACACTAACTGCAATTGAAGAATATGGTGTTGCTATCAAAGGGCCATTAACAACTCCTGTTGGGGGTGGCATTCGTTCCTTGAATGTGGCACTAAGACAAATTTTTGACTTATATGCTTGCGTACGTCCTTGTCGCTACTATGCCGGTACACCCTCACCCCACAAAAGCCCTGAAAAACTAGATGTAATTGTTTATCGGGAAAACACAGAAGATATTTATTTGGGGATTGAGTGGCGACAAGGCAGCGAAATCGGCGATCGCCTCATTAAAATTCTCAACGAGGATCTCATCCCCGCCACCCCCGAACACGGCAAAAAGCAAATTCCCTTGGATGCTGGTATTGGCATCAAACCCATCAGCAAAAAAGGTTCCCAGCGCTTGGTACGCCGTGCCATCAAACATGCCCTAACATTGCCCAAAAACAAGCAACAGGTGACTTTGGTGCATAAGGGCAACATCATGAAGTACACCGAAGGCGCTTTCCGCGATTGGGGTTACGAACTGGCTACCAGCGAATTTCGTGCTGAGTGCATCACCGAACGAGAATCTTGGATTTTGAGCAATAAGGAGAAAAACCCAAATATTTCCTTAGAAGAAAACGCCCATCAAGTTGACCCTGGATTTGATTCCTTAACTCCAGAGAAAAAGGCGCAAATTGTCAAGGAAGTTGAAACTGTTCTTAACACAATTTGGGATAGCCACGGCAACGGCAAGTGGAAAGAAAAAATCATGGTCAATGACCGAATTGCCGATAGTATTTTTCAACAAATCCAAACCAGACCCGATGAATATTCGATTCTGGCGACGATGAACTTGAATGGCGATTACCTATCTGATGCGGCGGCTGCCATTGTTGGCGGCTTAGGAATGGGGCCAGGGGCGAATATTGGCGATGCCTGCGCCATCTTTGAAGCTACCCACGGTACTGCACCCAAACACGCCGGCTTAGACCGGATTAATCCCGGTTCAGTGATTTTGTCTGGTGTGATGATGCTTGAGTATCTGGGCTGGCAAGAAGCCGCAGACCTCGTTAAGAAAGGTTTAGGGGATGCGATCGCCAATCGTCAAGTCACCTACGACTTAGCACGGTTGCTAGAACCACCTGTAGAACCCCTCAAGTGTTCTGAATTTGCCGAAGCAATTATTCAGCATTTTGGTTAATTAGAGATTGGGGAAAAGGGGAACAAGGGGACAAGGGGAAAATAACAATTACCAATGCCCCATGCCCCATTCCCTATTTCTTGATTTTTTGCAACCTGAATCGAAGAAAATAAAAGCTATCAAGATATTCAATTGATTGGCTGTAAAAATTTTTATGACTATTAATCGACGCCATTTCTTGTTTTTACTCGCAGCAGGTACGGGTACTTTTGCATTTGAAGGTTGTACCTTAGCAGAGCAATCTCCAAGTGGCAACCAAACCAGTCCTGAACCAACACCAGATACTAATAAAGGGGCGATTCAATTACCACTTTTGCCATATCCTTACGAAGCACTGGAACCACACATTGATGCTAAAACAATGCAGTTTCATCACGATAAGCATCATGCAACTTATGTGAAAAACCTGAATGCAGCTTTAGAGAAATATCCACAGCTTAAAAGCAAAACTGTTGAAGAACTGTTACTTAAACTTGACACTGTGCCCGCAGATGTTCGCAAAACGATACGTAATAATGGCGGTGGGCACGTGAATCACTCAATGTTTTGGCAAATTATGAAACCCCAAGGTGGTGGCGAACCCACAGGAGCGATCGCATCTGCAATCAATCAAAATTTTGGTGATTTTGCTGCCTTTAAAAAACAATTTAACGCAGCTGGTGCAGCCCAGTTTGGTAGTGGTTGGGTTTGGCTTGTCCGTAACAAAGATGGCAAGCTAGAAGTAACTACAACAGCTAACCAAGACAGTCCCATCAGTGCAGGTAAATATCCTATTTTAGGTAATGATGTTTGGGAACACGCATATTATCTTAACTACCAAAACCGCCGCGCCGATTATTTAGAAGCTTGGTGGAATGTGGTTAATTGGGATGAGATTAACAACCGATTTGCAACTGCGAGTAAATTTGCTTAGATAGAGACAACAAAAAGTGATGTTACAGCTTCAGCCAAACAAGCGCTGATATTCTGCTTTGGCGATGCCGTAACATTCACAGGCAGATTTTTCCAAGCCTTTTCTGTCAAGAATCTGAATAAGTCCACGTTGATAACGAATTAAGTCTCTACTCTGAAGTTTACTAGCAGCTTCGCTAACTCCAGAACGCCTAACACCAAGCATCGTGGACAGAAATTCCTGAGTCAAGGCAAGTGACTCTGAATTCACACCGTCACTGCTCATTAGCAACCAGCGACACAGCCTTGCTTCTAAATGATGAAGAGCGTTGCAGGCAGTACTTTGGGAACCTAAAACAATAACTGTATGTATGTAACGGTGGAGAAGCTTTTGTAGTGCGCCGCCTCTATCAAACGCCTCTTTGAGGATCTGAGCTTTAACACGCACTGCCAAACCTACAATTTGTACCAACGTTTGCATCGGCGTTGTAGTTGCATCCAAAAGAATTGGCAAACCTGCCATTCCCTCACGTCCAACACACCCAGATTCCACCGTTGAGCCATCCTCCATCACTGTCACGAGAGAGAGTAATGAGTTAACAGGAAAATAGATAAAAGATATAGGCTCATTAGGCAAGATAATAGATTCTCCTAATGAGAGCGAAACTAGCTCCAGATGAGGATGCAAGCGTTTTAGCTCCTGCGGTGGAAAGTTAGCCAGCAGGTGGTTTTCTGTTAACTTTTGAGGCTGGTTAAACACAAGTGTAAAAGCGACAGATACTACTTATTTTAATTCTCTGTCGCCCGTTCCCTGCTTCCGTTTAATCTTTGCTCATGAGTTAGGTTCTCCTAACAACACAATTGAGCATTTTAATTCTCTAATTACTTGGGTTGTCACATGGCTAACGGCTAATCCACCTGCTGTGCGATAACGAACAGAACGCAACACGGCTAAATCAAATTTCTCAGCTTCTCGAATGATGTTTCTAGCAATATCATCACCCCTAATTGTTTGAATGTTGGTCTTGATTTGTAACTGGCTTTGATCGGCAATTTCAGACATTTGCAAGGCAAATTTATCTACTATGTTTTGAGGCGTTTTGCGATCGCTCACGTGTAAAAGTACTACTTCTGCTTGATTGACATCAGCTAAAATTTGCGCAAACCTGACAGCGCCTATGGTTTGCCGTGTTAAGTCGCCAACTGGTACAAGAATTCTTTGGATAGTCGCGGGACTACTCAACAGGCGTGTTACTGCTACCGGACAGTGAGATGACCAAAAAACGCTATCAATCACATTACCAAATAAACGGGCACGTAAGCCTGTTGTCCGCGACCAACCCATCACCACTAAACTAGCGTTTTGTTCTCGACTAGTGCGGCTAATTCCTAAAGCTGGATCGTCATCAATCCGAATTGCAGGTGACACTTCTACACCAAATTCTTGACTGATTTCTCTGGTTAAATTTAATCGTTTTTTACTTTCTTCTAGCGCTACTACTAATTGTGGATCGTCCATCTGGATATGAGCTTTGGTAATAGCTAAAGGCACAATCCTTCCTGATTCATGACGACTTATCAAAGCTGCCATTTCTATCAGATAGCGTTGGGTTTGGGGGTTGTATATTGGTACTATGATGGTGAATGGCTCTTGTGTTTCCTCTACCAGTTGCTCATCAGCATTTTCCCACCAAGTTGTCAGTTTATCTGTTTGTAAATCTGACTGAGAAACCTGCAACAAAGTAGCAGTTCTGGCTGTAATTACCGGGCCGAGAATAGCAGTAACTAGCATCAGCACAATCACGCTATTTAATACACCTTCATTGATTAGTCGTTCGCCTGCTGGATTTACAGTTTGATAAGCAACCAATGTTGCGGCTAGTGTCGCTGCTACCTGTGGTAAAGACAATGACCACATCGTTAACATTTCTGCCCAGTTGTAACGGTAAAATAGTTTGGCTAATAATGCTGCTATAAATTTACTGCCAATTAAAGCCCCTACAATAACTACAGTCAGCCAAATTGAACTGAGAGTTTTCAGAAATGCTGGAATATTAATTAATAATCCCATGTCCACAAAGAAACAAGGGATAAACAAAGCACTGCCAATAAATTCTACTTTTTCTTTGACTGGGCTGCGTCCTAGAACATCGTTGACTGCTAAACCTGCTAGAAATGCCCCAACAATTTTTTCAACTCCAATTACTTGCGCTCCGACTGAGGCTAAAAATAATGCCAGTAAGATAAAGATAAACTGGTTACTTTGTTCATCTCCAGAACGGCGAAAGAACTGTTTTCCTGCCCAATCAAAGCCGAATAAAACTACAACAGAATAAATTGCCAATCCACCCAACAAAGTTACTAAACTGAGGGCAGAAAAATCCCCACCATGAATGCCTACACAAATTGCTAATACGAGCAAAGCACCTGTGTCTGTAAAAATAGTGGCACCAATTGTAACTGTCACCGCTTCATTGGTTACAACTCCTAAACGGCTGACAATTGGATACGCCAAGAGAGTATGAGAGGCAAGTAAAGAACCAATTAAAACCGAAGAATTCCAACTAAAGTTAAATAAACGTCCGGCAATAATGCCAGCAATTAGCGGAACTAAAAATGTAAAAGTTCCAAAACCAATTGAACGATTTTTTGTTTTACGAAACTGTTCTAAATCGATTTCTAAACCTGCCACGAACATCAAGTAAATCTTGCCGATATCCGAGAGCAATTTAATAGTTTCGGATTCCGAGTTTAACAGCTTTAACCCATTTTGCCCTAAGATGACACCTGCTACTAGTAAACCTACTAATCCAGGTAGTCGCAGTCGCTCAAATAAAGGGGGCACAGTAAAGATTACTGCCAGGAGAATTGTAAATGCAATGATTGGACTATCTACGAGCGAGTTTAATGCCATTGTTTAGGAATTAAATTAGAGGGTAGAACTAAGTGTTAAATAAATATTTTTATATTTCCAGTTGAACTGGCTAAATATTTAAGTTGACTGTAGCTGCCTTGGCTATGAAAATTTAAATCCTTAACAGGATAAATGTTGCGATCGCATTTATGCTTCTATCTTAAGTTAGTTATTCTATCTATATTAAGTACCAGTCATCCAATAAATACTCATGCCAATATAGCAAGCGTAAAATCATGATATAATTAATCATTTTATTAAGAAAATCAACCTCCTCAATAATAAAAATTTGTGTAACAATGCTTATTCAGTAGCAAATATGCAAAAATATAGGGCTAGTTTTGATTGAAAAAGCTCTATAAATCTGGAGAGATATCAAATTAAACTTCTATGTTGTGATGGCGAGAGAAATCCTTGTGCATGGTTTGGGTTGCAAATGTTAAAAGGATTATATCGATGGCAAAGCTATAGAGAAAATAACAGTGGAGTGGCAAACCCTGATGCAAATACAGCAAGATTTACTCACAAAAGCGTATGCTGCCTTTAACGCTCGTGATATTGATTCCGTTCTCGCGTTGATGCACTCTGATGTAGAGTGGGCAAATGGCATGGAAGGCGGGTATGTTCGCGGACATGAGGCAGTACGTAATTATTGGACTCGCCAATGGCAATTGATTAATCCTCATGTTGAACCCCAAAAATTTCAACTCGATCAAGGCGGACAAATCGTGGTTGATGTTCATCAAGTTGTACGCGATTTAGACGGAAACTTAATAATAGATAAAATGGTTCAGCATATTTACACTATCGATAATGGTCTAATCCGACGAATGGACATTCAGGATTCATAAATGCGATCGCCTATTGCTCAATCGCTCCTAAAGCTTTCAAAGTGGCTTTTTGGGCTGCGGTTAAACCTATAATATTCGTAATATTCATATCTTGATAGGGTAGTTCAGCTTTGAGGGTTTTCAGACATTCACCCTTTTTCCAATCCCAGATTTTAACAGTATCATCAGCGCTACCACTAGCAACGATTTGTCCATTGCCATTAAAAGCAACACAACGAATCTGATTTGTATGTCCTTTTAAAGTTGCAAGACATTGACCGGAATTAACATTCCATAGTTTGATTGTTTGGTCAGTACTGCAACTGACAAGTGTTTGATTGTCTGGGCTAAACTTGACTTGAAAAACTTGATTGGTATGCTCTTGTAGAGTTTTCAAGCATTCACCTGTGTTAGCATCCCACAATTTAATGCTGTGGTCAGCACTGCTACTCGCCAAAGTTTGCCCATCAGGACTATAAGCTACTGACCAAACCCAATTATTATGTCCTTGTAAAACTTTCAAACACTTACCATCGTTGATGTCCCACAGTCTGATAGTTTTATCAAAGCTACTACTAGCAAGAGTTTGCCCATTGGGACTAAAAGCGGTTGACCATACGAAACTTGTATGTCCTTGCAAAGTATTAATGCATCTACCGTCATGGATACTCCAGATCTTAATAGTTTTGTCGAAACCACCGCTAGCAAGAATTGGTTCCACAGGGCTGAAGGCGACTCCTGATGCCCAACTAGTATGCCCCTGTAATGTTTTGAGACATTCGCCCGTACCTACAGCCCAGATGCGAATCGTGCGATCGCAACTGCTACTAGCAAGGGTTTGTCCATCGAGACTAAAGGCAACAGATGTCACCCAACTGGTATGTCCCTGTAATGTTTTTAGACATTCACCTGTATCAGTATCCCAGAGCCTTAAAGAATTAGTACCGCCACTAGCAAGGATTTGTTCGTTAGGACTAAAGGCAACTGACCAAATCTGATTGGCATAGCCTTGAAATGTTCTTAAAGCTTGGTTGCTTTGCAAATCCCAGAGTTTTACAGTGCGATCTTCACTACCACTCGCCAGGATTTGCCCATTGGGGTGGAAAGCAACTGACCATACCATGCTGTTGTGTTCCTGCAAAATTTTCACACATTGGCCTGTGTCAGTATTCCAGAGTCTGACAGTTGCATCTCCACTGCCACTCGCCAGGATTTGTCTATTGGGGTGAAAGGCGACTGACCACACCATACTGTCGTGTCCCTGTAAAGTTTTCCGGCATTTACCCGTGTGAGTATCCCAGAACTTAACAGTTTGGTCGTGGCTACCACTAGCAAGCATCTTGCCATTAGGGTGAAAAGCAACTGCCCATACCGGACTGGTATGTCCTTCTAAAACTGTCAAAACTTGACCTGTGCTGACTTGCCAAAGCCCGATCGTTTGGTCATCACTAGCACTAGCAATTGTTTGACCATCAGGGCTAAAGGCGATTGTGCGTACTTGATGGTTATGTCCGCAGAGAATTTTTAAACATTCACCTGTGTTGACATCCCATAACCTAATCGTTAAATCGGCACTGCCACTTGCAACTATCTGACCATCGGGGCTAAAGGTAACTGACGATACCATCCCAGTATGACCATGTAAAATTCTTAAGCTCTCACCTGTTTTTACATTCCAAAGCCTAACGGTGCAATCTTCACTGGCGCTAGCGATTGTCTTTCCATCTGGACTGAAGCTAACTGACCAAATCCAAGCTTGGTGTTCTTTGAGAGTGAAAAGTGGTTGACCTATTTCTACTGTCAGTCCCTTGCTGCCGAGAATTTGCCAGAGGTTAATTTTCCCTGTACCATCTCCGATCGCTAAAATTTCCCCATTTGGGCTAAAGGCTACAGTTGTAGCAACGCTAAAGGCTTGAGTAAAAGTAGACTTAGCTAGATCGGAACGGGCAAAGCTGACTCGATGTAAATCTACTCCTTGCAGATCGGCGTGCCAAATTGTTAGATCAGAAAAATCAGAGTTTGTTAAATCGATTTGCAAATAACGGCAAAGATTGATTAGATTTCCGCCACCACAACCAGATAGCCTGTTTTCTGGCTGTCGCAGTAACTGTGTAATTGCTTGAAGTTGTTGTTTGAGAATGAAAGTTGAGTTAAATACTCTCTTAAATAATTCAGCAACGGGTTGTAAAATCAGTCGAACTTGACTTGAGCGCACGTAATCTTTGACTGTGGTCTTGATTAAGGCATGGCTAAGGAATAATGAGAGGTTTTTTGTAATTAATTCGTTAACAATCTGCTCAATCAATCGGTCAGTGACATATTCCATGACCACAGGTTGTTGAGTGTAGCTACCAGATTTCTTTTCTAGAAGCGATCGCCCATTTAAAGACTCCAAGCCCTCCAATATCCTGCTTTTGGGCATCGCCCCAACAATGTCTGCTTCTAATTCGGCGATCGTTGTCCACTCGCGATTGATTGCTAACCAATACATAATGGTTTGTTCTAATGGCGATAGCCTCTCAAACTGTCGATCCAACAGACGCCGAATGCCGTTAAAAATAATAGTGTCTTGTTTTTGGAATTCACCGATGTCACCATCAAATAATTCTTGAATTGAGGTAGCAACTATCTTGATGGCTAGAGGACTGTTACCGTAGCGATCGCACAATGTCTGTTTCTGTGCTTCATTCCCCACCAATCTTTTCGCCTGCAATAAGGACTGTGCTACTTCCGGCGAACCTTCCAATTTTAGCGATCGCACTGCTAGTTCTTCCCCTTCTAAAGTAGCGATTTCGCTAGGCTTTTCTCGACTGGTAAATATTAGACAACTTTGGTGTTTAGTTTCTCCGACCAAGCGCAGCAGTTCGCTATATCCCTCATAACCTGAGCGATACTGTCCAGCTTGCTGTGCATCCAAAATCGTTTCCATATTGTCTAAAATCACCAGACAACGCTGACTACGCAAGTAATGAATCAGCCGTCCTATATCTGCTTTGGTTTCCTGTTGGTGGGATAAAAACGCTATTAAATCAGTTAACAAAGTTTCTAAAGGGGGTGCATTACGTAGACTGCGCCAGATAATCAACTCGAACTCTGCTTGCAGAAGTTGAGCTAGCTTCACGCTACAAGCACTCTTACCAATTCCACCCATACCTAACAGTGCAACCAATCGACATTGGTCTTGTACAATCCACTGTTTGAGGGTTGCAAGTTCACTTTGACGACCATAGAAAAATGAAACATCAACCGCTTCACCCCAATCTTGACGCGATTTAGGTAAGTCTTGAATTTTAAGTTCTGAACTTGCAATCCCAGAGTTGGAATCATAACTTTTTCCCATGCGCTGTTGCGACTGCAACCTTCGCTCTAATGCTGCTTGCAAGTTATTTTTGCTGACTTCCTCCCCCAATGCTTCTGATAGCACCTTCCAAAGCTTTGGCCCAACATCACGCCTGACATAACTTTCAGAATAACCAGAACTTTGTGCAATCTCTTCATAAGTCTGCTTTTGCAGCGAACCGACAATAATTGACGTTTCGACATCATTTAGATATCTACCAAAACGCTCAAATAATGCAGCATTTACAACAGAGACCTTGAGTTCCAAGCTCATCTTTTTACATCTGACTCCTACTTGGTAATCATACCTGACTTTTCCAGACACTTTTAAAGTTGCGAGGAGGTAAATTCTGTTCTGGTAGATTTAAATGTTTAAAAAAATAATGTGAAATTAGTGCTTAAGCCTTATTTTATAAGTTTTTAAATTTTACAAATAAATATCTGACATTGACTGACTTTTTCATCTTGTAAATTCCAGACAATTACTGTAATGACACCCATATACAAACTAAATATATTTATAAATATCAAGATTATTCATGCTTAATTAAAAGCTAATTCCAAATTTGGTCATGAAATCGAATTGAGTTATTTACTTTGAAAATGAACTTTGTTGGCTAGTTAAATTAATACTTTTATTGAATACAGATTCTCTAGTTATTTATTAGCATCTCAGGTAGAAATTTAACTAAGCCTAATAATTACTTAATTTATATATGGAGTTTATTTACTTATGCATCGCCCTCTAAGTACAGGAGAACATAGTTTTTGGTTATATGACCAGGTAGCACCTTTTCATTTTGTCGTCACTGCACAAATAACTGGAGAATTTAGTGTTAGTCAATTAGAAAAGGCACTTATTAAGCTTCAGCAACGACATCCATTATTACGAGTTTGTATTGTGACTGATGCATCTGGACAACCTTGGTTTAAAGAAGATGCAGCTAAAATTCCTTTGCGGGTTGTACAGCGTTTGGGAGAGCAAGATTGGCAACGAGAAGTTGAACAAGAACTTTCTCAACCTTTTGATTGGAGTCAAGCGCCTCTATTGCGGGTGGTACTTGTTCATTCTCCTGAGGTTTCAGAAATAATTGTGACTACTCAACATTCAATTGGAGATGGATTATCGTCTGTTTACCTACTACGAGATATTTTGCAAGCTGTTGGTATACCCGATAGCGAACAGCAAATTTTACCTTTGCGTCCGGGTTATGAAGAGTTAATTCTGGAGAAGGCTGGAAAAATAGGCATTTTGCCAAGTTTAGAAAATAGCGATCGTGTTAACGATTCTCAGAGGATAAAGGCAGAGATATTACCCGAAAATCAAACTGTTCGCTTACTAACTTGGTCATTATCGTCAGAAGAAACTGCTTCGCTCATCTCTCGGTGTCGTCAAGAGAAAACTTCGGTTCATGCTGCGATATGTGCGGCTTTTCTGTTAGCAGTTGCTCAAGAAAGCGGTCAACAGTCCAATCTTAAGTGTGTATCTCCTATTGATATCCGCCAACACCTTGCGCCTTTGATTGTCGAAGATTGTGGCTATTATGCTTCGGTGGGAATGACGACACATGACATTACCCCTGATTTAACATTGTGGGATATTGCGCGATCGCTCAAATCTCAACTTCATCCACAAATCACGCTAGATCAAGTAGCTGAAAGAATTATCGCCAGTCAAGCTTTCTTGCAGACGAATCCTAGTCCTGCTCAAGTTAAGCAAGCCTTTGATGATGCTTATACTCATGAAGTTTTGGTTTCTAATCTTGGGCGTTTAAATATTCCTCAAGAGTATGGCAACATCCGACTACAGGCAATTTACGGGCCTGCTGTGGTGACACACCTCAAAAATGAGCGTTTTATCGGAGTTGCTACTGTAGAAAACCAAATGTTTTTCACCTGTACCTATTTAGATCCAGAAACTTCACCAGCCGAAGCTATGCAACTTCAGCAAGCAGCAATACAACAACTTAATCGCTGTAGAGTTGCTGCCATTAATTGATTAAATACATTCTTTTTCAACACATTTGAATATCGGTCTCAAACAAATGACGAAAAGTAAAATCTTTGGATTTAGCTCGTAGTTGCACTTTAGCGCTATAGACGCAGCGCTAAAGCGCAACTACAAACAAAGAAATCCTAGAACATGAACTTCAGAAACGGATAGTTACTCTCATGAACAGCAATCAAAATGGTAAATCGGGATTAGGACATTATCTCCAAGGTGTACAACACTTTGGACTCACAGTTTACGATCTGCCAAAATCTCTAGAATTTTACCTTGAAGTATTGGGAGGTAAAGTTGCTATTGGTGGAGATGGATTTTACGGTGAATCTTTACACAATTTGCTCTTTCAAAAAGAGGAAGTGGAGGCTCTTGAAAAAGGAATCGATCCAAAGTCTGTAGGCGTTGCTAACGTTAGAGATGGTACAGACATGGCTTTAGATGTCAGATTCATTTCTTTTGGCAACACAGTAGTTGAAATTATTCATTTCCGAGATGCTAAATTAACATCTGCTGCACCGAATGCTTTTGAAAAAATACCTTCCTCCGTTGGTTATACCAATGCACCGCACATTTCCTTCTATGTGAAAGATGATGTAGATATTGATGTCTTTGCGAAAAAATTAGAAGAGGAATGTCAAAGACGGGGTTTGACTGAAGTAGTTGTTAACCGCATTATTCGAGCAAATTCGCCAGAAG
Organism: Aulosira sp. ZfuVER01; assembly: GCA_034530615.2. GTDB lineage: Bacteria > Cyanobacteriota > Cyanobacteriia > Cyanobacteriales > Nostocaceae > Aulosira. The sequence goes on along the minus strand of JAVRCV020000049.1, from coordinate 28,135 downwards.
AAATCAGAAAACTTGCCCCTAAATTTGCCAAGACAGATTTTAGTGGCGATTTTGACGGGTGGGCACTATTGTATTGCAAAGGGCCAAACGGCGAACAGCTGGAGTTCAATCAAGTTACTCACAAAGCTAAAGAAAACTTTACTAGAGCAGAAGCGGAATATAACCAAGCTAATGGGACAAATTACTGGTTTTTAAATTCCCAAAAGCTAGAATCAAATGTTCAAAGAGCATACTCTACATACACTACTCCTGTTAATGCTTACTTGGAAAGGCAAAATCTCATTGAAAGCAGAAACGATCGCGAGAGCAATACAATGACATTGACATATCCACAAACATCTGTGAGTACAAAATATGAAATTGTCCGGCAGATGTTTCAAGCAGGCGAATCGATGAATGTGGAAAATTTTGTCAAGTTCTACACCGAAGACGCACTGTATCAATTCAGCAACTTTCCAGTTGTTTATGGCCCGCAAGGTATTAGAGAATCTTCTGTTGATTTCCTAGCAACAGTTGCTAAGGTTTATCACCACATTAAGAATATGTGGGAAGTAGGAGACACAGTTATCTGTGAAATGGATGTTACTTACATTCGCCATGACGGTAAAGTGTTTACTCTTCCTTGCTGCGACACAATTGTCTTCAAAGGCGATAAAGTACAGGAACTACGAATTTATATGAATATTGATCCGGTATTCGTCTTTGATAATGATAAACCACAACCTAAAGCTGCTGCTTCTGACGGTTCATTGACAAAAAAACTGGAGAAAATGTATGAAGCTTTACACGCTGAAAATTGGGATGAGTTTGTCACATTCTTTTCTCCCAATTTACTTTACAAAATTGGTGCAAACGACCCGGTAATTGGGGCAGAAGCCTGTCGAGATTTGTTAACTCATATCTATAAAACTCTCAAACTTACCACTCACAATACACGAGGAATGTGGGAAATTGGCAATACCATTATTTTAGAAATGGATGCTAATTATATTCATAAACTGGACAAACGATTCGTTCAAGTGCCTTGCGTTGATATCTATCGTTTTGATGGCGATAAGATTTACGAATGGCGAGTTTATCCTGATGCTTCTCAGACTGGTGTCCGCATTTAAAATTGAGATATCGCAGCCGAAAATCAAATCACTATTGTCGGCTAAAACAAACCTTGTATATTACAAGAAGTAGCATTATTGACAAAACATTTGTAACTTCGCTTGCAGTTTATTTACTGAATGTTTGTTACTGTTATAGCTACTTCGGTCTATCAAGGCAGATGGATGATTTTTGTAATGTTGTTATTTATTAGCACTCATTTCTCCTGAGGGAAAATTGGGTGCTTTTACTGTCTGTGCAAACGGCTAAGAAAAAAGAGGAATTAGCGTTGCTGAGGGAACTTTACTCTCACTAAACACATACCGTTTTGGGAAATGCGGTGAGACATGGCTTTTGCTATGATTTCTCAGCTATGCTACTGATAGCTGCACTAATCGCAGTGGCTCTTCTTGTATCCTTAGTCAAGAATAAGCGATCGCATTTTAGCCTTGGAATCAGACACATTACGAAAAATCTGTAAAAACGAGCGTACTTTGTGGTTCCCATCAATGATAATTTGTAAGCATTGGGAACCCTTAGAAATCAAACTTTATGAACGCAGCCGACGATAAAACGATTGTTCGTGAGTATTTTAATTCCACAGGGTTTGACCGATGGAAGCGGATTTACGGCGATGGTGAAGTTAACAAAGTCCAGCTAGACATCCGCAATGGACATCAACAAACTGTGGATACAGTAATCGGCTGGTTAAAAGCTGATAACAATTTAGCCACCTTGTCAATCTGCGATGCTGGGTGTGGTGTAGGTAGTCTCAGCATTCCTTTGGCGACAGAAGGTGCTAAAGTCTATGCCAGCGATATTTCCGAAAAAATGGTGACAGAGGGCAAAGAAAGAGCCTTACAAACCCTAGGAAACGCTGAAAATCCCACTTTTGCAGTGCAAGATTTAGAATCTTTAAATGGTAGCTACCACACTGTAATTTGCTTGGATGTTCTCATTCACTATCCCCAAGAAAAAGCAGACGAAATGATTTCTCACCTGTGTTCATTAGCACAGTCACGAATCATTCTCAGTTTTGCACCCAAAACCTGCGCTTTAACTATACTCAAGAAGATTGGTAGTTTCTTTCCCGGGCCAAGTAAGACAACTCGCGCTTATCTACACCGCGAAGCAGATGTCATCAAAATTCTCGAAAGCAACGGTTTCGCCATTCAACGAAAAGCGCTAACTAAAACTCGCTTCTACTTTTCCCGCCTGCTGGAAGCTACACGTAGTTGAAAAATGGGCATGGGGCATGGGAAATAAGGCAACAGGCAATATTCATTTGTCATTTATCATCTCTCCCTTGTCCTCCTGTCCTCCTTGTCCCTCATCCATCCTCACCAAAATTTTATACTTTCTTAACAAAATTATCGCTAGATTTTTGCAATTGATGAAACCTCAGCCAAAGTAAGGTTAGAATCGCAAACAAGGTTCAAATCTGAGATGGAACTATGAAGACTGCTGAAAAATTAGCCGCAGGTTGGCTACTCACACTCGGATTCATGTTTTTAACGCTATCAGTCTCAGCAGGAATTGAGAAACATAATATCTTGAAACCCATCCAATCCCCAATAGAGGATGAAGAATCTGCACAAGATTTTCCCAATAAAGATGCTCTTAATTTTCTTGATGCTACTGCTAGGCAAAGTCTAATTTTTGGCGTTCCGACTTTAATTTTAGGGGGATGGCTAAGTTTAGGATTGTATCAACAAAGCAGGCAAGAGAAAAAAGCAATAAATCAACAAATGAACGATCGCCTGCAATCAATTTTTTATCAAATGCTACAAGAAAATAAAGGGAGAATGACTCTTGTCGGCTTTGCAATTAAGTCTGAACTACCTGCAATCGCTGCCAGACAATATTTAGATGAAAAAGCTAAAGAATTCAATGCCAATTTTAAGGTGAGCGAAGACGGCGCTATATCATATCACTTTGAGGTTTAACTTAAATCTCAATTAGCGATTAATACTTCTAACCCGCTAAATTTTACACCCATTTAGGCTAGGTCTCATGACGCAGCTTTTTTTAAGCATAGCAGCTGTTTTAGGCGGTTTATCTGTTGCCGCTGGTGCTTTTGCTTCCCATGCTTTACGGGAAAGAATAACTGAGAGATCGCTAGAAATTTTTGAGACTGGCGCTCGTTACCAAATGTACCACGCTCTAGCGCTTTTAGTAGTAGCACTACTGCTTAGTCGTACCGATTCACCCCCATCTACCCTAATAGCAAGTGGTTGGCTATTTATTATTGGTATTGCTATTTTTTCAGGGAGTTTGTACGCCCTTAGCTTAACTGGTGTTAAATCTTTGGGAGCGATCGCACCATTGGGAGGTGCAGCCTTTCTAGCTGGTTGGGGTGCTTTAGCCTTTGCCGCTTGGAGTTTAAAATTTTAAAAGAGTTAGGAGTTAGAGATGAAAAGTTAGCCATTTCTAACTCCTAATTCTTAGGCGTAACAATAAATCGTGTAAAGCCGCCTTCGCCGTAGGTACTTCAGGTAGTTGGCTAGCTGCGCAAGCATCCTGCAAGCGATCGCGCAATTGCTGATATTCTTTCTGATGAAAAGCTAAATCAACATCTGATAAATAAGAATGTTCCCCACCTGCTAGCTTTTGGGAAATCAAATCAGGAATGTAGGGAAGATTGAACACTTCATTGAGCTTGATTAAATTCGCTTCAACTATCCCTGTTTGCATTAAATAAATCCCAGTTAACAGCACGCGATATACATAAAGTAATGGTTTAACTCGATGTGGCTGCTCTTTTTCCAAAAGTTTCCATTGAGTTGCTGCAAACCCCAAATAATGGTAACTGTGATGACGAGTAATGCAATCTTTAGCAATAACTTTTAACTCTTCATACTCTGGTAATTTATTTAATACCAAAGGTGAATATAACTGCTCTAAAACATAGCCATTCTTTTTGAGAAGTAGTAAGAAGAACTTTTTAATATCATGAGTTACTAAATCAATTTGTATAGAGTTGCGTATTTCTGATATTTCAATAGTTTCAGATCCAGTATTTAAGCCAACTACTTCTGCTAGTGGCAAAATATGTACACCACGCAAGTCATAATCAGAATCGATAGACGGAAAGCCATATAAATGAGAACCACTAATACTGGTAAATAAAAGTCGGTAAGGCTGTTGCTGAATAATGCTGTGAATAGAAGCCGGAATATCCATATAATTCTTGATCCAGATTTAAGTGTACTGAATAATCAAGAATTTCAGACTATCAGCATCCAAATGTAACAGAGGCAGAGACATTATGTGCTGATTCGTGAGCTATTTCAGATACAAAGCTTCTCGTTCATTTCAGCCTGAGTCATAACCTATCAGCCTCAAGGAGCTTTTTTAACTTCTGTTCGCTCAAAGACATTTTTTAGTAGAGCCAAGCCTTCTTCAACATGTGATACTTCTTCTGGTGTGAGACTCTCTAGAATATCGGCAATGTGAGTGCGAGTTTTATCTTGGGATTGCTTTAACAGCAGCTTTCCTTCTTCAGTTAAATTGAGAACAATTCGCCGCCGTTCTTGAGGATGATCGGTACGTTGCACCAGACTGCGTTGTACTAACCGTTCTATTGTTGTTGATGCTGTAGCACAAGTGACACCTAAATGCTCTGCTACCGCAGATAATGATGCACCGGGATTGCGGTTGAGAAATGCTAGCGATCGCAACTGAGGTATGGATAGAGATTCAGCATTGTGACTGCGCATATCTGCTCGGATAAACCGCATCAGTAAAGGAACTGTTTCCATTACTCTCGCGGCACATTCTTCAGTGGGTTTTCCGAGCTTGGGCATTTTTTTCTCCTGATTACATCGCTACCCGTGGGTAAAGTCGTCCACAGATAACAGTCAAACCTATTAAACACCCTACGTTATAAATGAGCTGTAAACAAAGTGCCATCTTAAAATTATGCAAGAGTACTACAAAGAAGACCTCGCTTTTATTCATGATGTCGGTTTTCACGATTATGCTCTCAAGTCTGCTCCTGGCATATTAAAAATTCTGGCTCGACACAACATCCGAGAAGGACTGATAGTAGACTTAGGTTGTGGCAGCGGTTTATCGGCGCAAGAGTTTACAAAAGCTAGTTATGATGTTTTGGGAGTGGATATCTCTGAGTCGATGATTGCGATCGCCCGCGCCAGAGTACCCAATGCTGAGTTTCGCATCGGCTCGCTGTTTCAGGTTGAGATTCCGCAGTGTCATGCTGTGACATCAATTGGTGAATGTCTTAACTATATGTTCGATCGAAAGAGCGATCGCCAAACTCTCATTAATCTCTTTCAACGCATATATAGCAGCTTAACTCCTGGGGGTGTCTTCATCTTCGACATTGCAGAACCAGGGCAGGTAACACCAGGAATAACTAAAGGATTTACTGAAGGCAAAGATTGGGTAGTACTCGTTGAAAAAGAGGAAAATCAGGAGAAAAACATTTTAACCCGGCGGATTATCAGCTTTCGCAAAATTGGAGAACACTACAGACGGGATGACGAAGTCCATTACCAGCAGTTATACAAAGCGGCAGATATTGTCAATCAACTCCACCAAGTTGGTTTTGACGTTCAGACGATGGATAGTTATGATGGATATTCTTTGCCAAAAGCTCATACAGCGTTCATTGCACGTAAACCAGAATAATTTCGTAGTCAGGACTTTACTCCCTGATTTTTATGTACTGAAACACATACTACGAATTCTTAGGCAAGGTTTGCTTGTAGCAAATGGTATGAGCCTTGAAAGAGGCGCGATGCTTACTTCAGCTCATCTCACACCTAAAAAGAGTAGACAATCTAGCGCCGAATTTTTGTAATCAAATTTCACTAATCATAGACTAAATTGCAAGATTAGCAAGTTTTTATAAATAAACTTTGATTCAATCCTCAGAATTTCTTCATTTTATATATATACCGTGGGATTTTGGAAATAAAAATTCTCATAGGGGCGAAGTCATACATCCTAAAACGACTAAAAGCAACGCTTGAACTTAATATCAACAACTTTTTGTCAAAAAGTTAGGTTCTAGTTATCTTGATTTGTGCATTTCTACCATTGTGATTTCAATTGGCTGTATCTATGAGGATTTCAGGTTTAAACAAGGTAGACAAGAGTTGCAGCAGTGAAAGGACAGTAGTAGGCGAACGCTAATTCACAAAGATTTGGAAAGACGAATAAAACCTATGTTGTCTAGATCAGTAGGTTAGGCTATAAGTGCCACTACTTACTCATCTACAGCCAAATGGAATTTGGATAATCACATAATTTTAACTGACGGAATCAAAATACTCTGGCTGTACATGATTAGGACTGGCAAAGAGTTAGAAAGTTAATTGCATTATTGTACCAATACCTTTTTCTGCTAAGAAAAATTTACAAATTCAAGCACATATCAATAGTAGAAAATACTTAGAGTTGACATTAAACAGTCATCAATAAGTTCTCTCACAATCTGAAGCTAGCTAAAAAATTGGTTAGTTTTTGTAAAGATAAAATCATCATGTATTGAAATAAATTCATTGCAGAATTTATCCTACATTCTCGTGATATTGAGCGCTTGATTTGAAAACCAAATTAAGTAAAAATAACACAATTTTTTAGGTGTCATTTGCACCTTTAGCTAGTTGGAATTGTCCAAGCCAAATATTGAAGTTAACACTGGTATAAAGTCCAGAGAAATTTATCTTGTAGGGTAGCTCGTGATTGTGTCTTATAACATCTCAAACAGAAATTAAGCTGGAATCTAAATAAAGTCAAACTTCTGTCAATTTCTTAGTCATAATTATTGAGTAAAAATCATGACAAAAATTTTGCATATAGGAGCAGAAGCTTCTCCTGAAGCAGTTTCTGGTGTGAATAATGTTATTTGGTCTGTAGCTAAGATACAATCTAGCTTAGGATATCAGGTTATGCTTTTAGTTGAGGAGGCACCAAAGCAAGCTGTCATCTCTATTGCCGAAAAATTAGGTATTAAGCTAATACATATTCCCATACGTAAATGGGATTATGAGGAAGAATATTTGAGGAAATTGCTTGATGATAATCGACCGGATATTGTTCATCTACATTCAATATTTAATCCTAAACAAGCTTCACTATCTAAAAAGCTAGTGAAGAAAAAAATTCCCTATGTTGTTACTCCTCATGCTATGCTATTTCCTCCACATCTTAAAAGAAATTGGTTAAAAAAATATATTTATTTTTTATTTTTAGAAAAGCCAAGATTAGCTCAGGCTGCGGCGATAACATTCATGACGCCAAGAGAGGGAAAATTACTACGAGATTTATTACCTAACTTTTCTGGAGAATTGCGTTTAATTACAAATCCAGTAGATGCGGGAACTAATGAAAAACCTTGGAAAGGTAATCTAGATAAAAAAAGGCTTGTTTATTTAGGACGTTTTGACTTTATAGCTAAAGGAATAGATATTCTGATAGAAATTGCTTGTTGCTTACCACAAGATATAGAAGTCCATTTATATGGGCTAATCAATGAAAAATTTACCAAAAATCTCAAAAAATTTTGCCTCAAACCTCCGGCAAATATTTACTTCCATCCTCCAGTTTATGGCGTTGAAAAAGCTCAGGTACTTTCTGAAGCCAGTCTTTATATTCAAACTTCTCGTAGTGAAGTATTTGGTCTTTCGATTGCCAATGCTATGCATCTTGGATTACCCTGTGCTGTAGCCAATACACTTAATATTGCTGATTTATTTAGAGAGCAAAATCTTGGTCTCGTATTGCCATCTAATCCGCAAGAAGCCGCAGATTACCTGACAGAGATTCTACAAAAGCCCGATCTGCTATGGTATTGGTCAAAGCAAGGAAAGTCTTATGCTCAAGAAAATTTTCAGCCCTATAAAGTAGCCTCACAATATTTAGCACTTTACAAAGATGTACTTCAAACTCAAAACTCACTCCTAGAATTGACAGCTAGTACTTAATAAAATGTGTTTTGTAATTCTCGATATTTCACTACTAATTGTAATTAACTGGAGCCATCATTATGGATATCAAAACTCATTTATATAAATCAAAAAAAATAATTAAAAAAATATTTCCTAAGTCATGGATTGAGCAGATGCAATATATGCAATCAAGTGTAGTAATTCAGTGGATTTTAAATAATAGAAGTAAATTACTAGCATTTAACCAGAAATCAGTGATGGTATTTTCTCCTCATCAAGATGATGAAACTTTTGGCTGTGGTGGAATGATTGCTCTCAAACGAGAACATGGTGTGTCAGTAACCGTAGTTTTTCTGACAGATGGACAGTTATCAGGTAGTTCAGGTAACAACTCTCAAAATAAACTTGTCACAATTCGCAAAGAAGAGGCAGTCAAAGCATTAACAATTTTAGGAGTTGAGCCATCAAAAATTTACTTTTTAGATCGGGCAGATGGGCAGTTATCTGACTTAGCACCTCACGAGAGACAACCAACAATTGAACGTATAGGTGAACTATTAAAAACTTATCAACCAGAAGAAGTATATGTACCTCACTGCAAAGATTGCCATAGAGATCATGAAGCAACTTATGAATTAGTTAAAGAAGCAATTAAGAAATCGGAAATTATCGTAGAAATTCTTCAGTATCCAATTTGGTTATTCTGGAAAGCACCAATATTCATTATGCTGAATTTGCAGGATCTAGCAGCGGCCTACTTTATTTCAATTTCAGCAACACAAGAGAAGAAAAGCAAGGCAATTTCCTCATATCGTTCTCAACTTCATACTCTCAATAATGGCTTTATTCAGCAATTTCTAGGCTCACATGAAATCTTTTTTAAATCTAAATAATTAGTCCACGTTTAAACTGATGTATTGTTTTTACTATTGAGAAAATAATTTATTAAGTCAAATCTTCCACGAATATTGATGCATTTTTTTCTTTGTCCCAATTACAAGATAGAGAGTAGATTATGAAAATGACAAATCAAACAAAATCTTGGTTTAGCTCAATAGCTATGAATTCAAACTCGATTTTTTATAAAAGCTTTAAAGAAATTCAACATTGGGTTTATATTCTCGTAAAAACATGGTTGCCTGGATTAGTTCGACAGTTAAGATATAATTTTCCCGATCGCATTGTCATGGAGGATATAATTCTACCTTATTTTGCATCTCGAAGTGAGTTTAAAAAAATTCTCTTTGTAGGTTGCGATTGGTACACAAAACATTATCAAACGTACTTTAAAGGCAAAGAATATTGGACAATCGAAATCGATAAAGAGCAAAGTAAATATGGTGCTAAAAATCATATTAATGATGGCATCCAAAATCTTGGTAAATATGTTGAAAATAACTATTTCGATTTGATTATTTTCAATGGAGTTTTTGGATGGGGAGTGAATACTAAGGAGGATACAGAAACATCATTTCAGCAGTGTTTTCAATACTTACGTGAAGAGGGTATTTTAGTATTTGGCTGGAATGATATTCCAGACGCTAAACCTTTTCCGGTTCTTGAAGAGTGTGGGAATTTGCAAAAATTTGATTCATATTTTTTCCCGCCTTTATCTACTGCACAGTATCTCACACCCGAAACCGCAATGAGGCATACCTTTAATTTCTATATAAAGCCAGTAGCCACTGCTAAATAGCGTTTAATTTAAACTCAAGGCTTGTTTTCCTAAAGACAAGCAAATTGCATCATTTTGTGGGGTATGGATGCGGCTACAAAGAACATCACGATAGTGTCTTTCTAAAGGATTATGGCGTGATAAACCAGGATTACCAATAAGTTCTAGCCCTTTTTCAATGGCGCGAATGGCGTTACTTGTGGTGAGATATTTCACTGTTTGCGCTTCTAAACCCACGTTGCTGTCATACTCAGCGCGATCGATATCGTTGGCTAAACTGTAGATTAGACGATCGCTTGCATATATTAAAGCTTCGATTTCACCTATAGCTGTTTGAAACCGGGGTAAAGTTGCTAAACTAGCTCCTAAATTAGTAGGCGATCGCTCATTTAAATAACTCACTAGCCAATCTCGCGCCGCTTTGGCTACACCTTGATACAATGCACTCAACCAGAGGCTATTGCCAGCTAATTGCAGCGGATCGGCAGATGAGAAAGCTGTTAATGGGCGAACATCCAAAGCATACTCCCAAGGAATTAAGACATTTTCTAAAATTAAATCGTGGCTACCAGTTGCTCGCATTCCCAAATGATCCCAAGTTTCGTCAATGCAGACACCAGGAAGATTACGAGGTACAAGAAAATTACCCACTCGCGGTTCGGCTTCTGTGGTTCGCGCCCAAACAATGAAGTAACGCAAAATTGGGCTACCTGTAGTGTAGATTTTACGACCATTCAACAGCCAACCTTTAGCAGTATATTGGGCAGTGGTTGCAGGTAGTCCGCCTCTGGCTGGCGTACCTAATTCTGGTTCCACACGGGCAGCATTCAACAGGGCAATACCTTCTACCGATTCACGACACAACCGTTCGTAAATCGCCGGATTCCAGCGACGTGTACGGGCAGCATTAACGTGTTGGAGATAGTGCATCGTCAATACTAAGGCAGTAGCAGCATCTCCACTAGCTATGGTTTCAATAACTCGACTGACAGCAGCATATCCTAAACCTTGACCACCAAACTCTTGAGGAATAGTGAGATTTAATAGTTGCGCTTGCTGGAGGGCAGCAAAGTTCTCAAAGGGGAAAGAACCATTGCGATCGTGAGATGCAGCGCGAGTAGAAAAGTCAGCAGCTAGGACAGCGACACGCTGAAATAAATCTGCGGTAGATGTCACTGGATAGGCATTAACTTTTACCATATTTACTTCTTCGGTGTTAGCAAAGGATGGGTGGGCAGATATAGGCAATATCTGAGTTATTGTTTCGTTAGACTGCGGTTAGATGAAAAATTCTCACACTTAGATAGCTAATTGTAAGAAAAATTTTTATATTGAAGAGTCTATCATTACACCTTACCCTTAGCTGGCGGTACAATCCCAAACTTGTTTAAGCTTCGATCGATTTCTTTGAGGACTTTGAAATCTTCTGGTGGTAAAGGATAGGCACTACTGTTAAATAAGCCTGCACTCACAGCTGGTTGCTGTTCTAAAAAAGAAAATGCTTGGCGAAACTGATATGGTTCAGCTTTGATTGGTGAGTCAAAGTGACAAGGAATAATCCACTGAAAGTCCCAACTGGCTATTTGATTAGCCCAATCGATGGTTTCCTTTGGTGCGCGGTTGAGAATGAGAGTCTGTAATATGGGCGCTACAAATAAACGTCCATCACCGCGGAGAGCATCAAACGATCGCTGCCAATCTGGTTGCCATTTGAAGGGGTACAATCCAAAATAAGCTTTTTTCGAGCGTTCTGGTGCTTTCATAGCATCCCGCAATACTTGAGCTAATCCAATCACCTCCAGCACGCTTGGCTGAAAGTAGAAAGCAAATAGGGCGATACGTTGCCATCCTTTACGGCGGTTTGCCTGGTTGTCTGCAATGATTTCGCAAGCATTCTCCTTGGCATGGAATAGTAAAGGATATGGATCTAATTGAACGATCGCAGGCGGTTCTTCTGGTACAGAAATTACTGAGTCTGTGACTAATAATGTATGCGATTGCTTGTGGAAGAATGCCACTTCTGCAAATTTCCCCGGGCCTAAGTCGATGGGGCCGAGGATTGCATAGTCAAACTCATCAGCAAACGGTGTTCTCTTGCTATCTTCTGGAAGTATTTTAGTTCTTTTAGCAGGTAAACCCAGCCAGCTAAGTGGCAGATTCAATGGAAAACTCCACTGGCTAGGAGCAACATAAACCTGTGCTTGAGGAAAATATCTGGCAAAGGGGCCAACGAAAACTTTATGTTCTAGCCCTGAGATAGTTGGCAGAATAATGTATTTGACTTCACCGTGTTCTCCAACCAACTCATTGACTAACTGAATACACTCTTGGGTTGGTGCAACAGGAGCGTAAACCAGCAGACCCCCTGCATCTAGTGTGACAACGGTCATCCGAATGGGCACAACAACATAGAAGATGCCCTGCATTTGGTCAAAAGTCCAGACTGTGTCCTTAACTACTTCTTTGCGGATTGTTTGCCTTCTGCCGTATGGGTAGAGTGGCAATGTAAACCAAAAGAACCATGAAAAGTCCTTTGGATCGATCTGTTCTATGTTTCCTGCACGTTCCTCTTGAGCCACTTTGCGAACCCCTCCGCATTCCCAATGCTCTATTTGCTCTCCAGAAGTTGGAGTTTAGCAAATTGTGGAGTCAATAACTTAGCTTTAATCAAAATTCTAGTCTCTGAAGGCTCATAACAGTGAGAAATAGTTTGTCGCGAATTCCTGCTGAGAATACCCACAGTCATAGCCAAGCAATATCTTAAGAAAGATGAAGATATTTTTAATGGACAGTAACATAGCTTCCAAATACTAAACACTTAGCGTATTTATTTTTGCTGACATTACCAGTATTCCTCACAAGATCCTCAACTTTTACCTTTATAACAGCGTATAAAGTGATGCGCCGAAGCCACGGATGTACGAATCTCCTTGATTTCAGCTTAATTCACATGACAACCATAATTTATGGAGAGTTGCTATGATTCGCATACTTGTCGGGGTTCTAGTCTTTGTCATCAATACAATTTACCGCGATCGCCCTTATCCTCGCTTCTATGTATTGGAAACTGTTGCGCGAGTACCTTACTTTTCTTACCTCTCAGTTTTACACCTCTATGAAACTCTAGGTCTTTGGCGGAAATCCGATTGGCTCAAGGTTCACTTTGCAGAATCTTGGAATGAATTACATCACTTATTGATTATGGAATTTTTGGGAGGTTCAGCGTTTTGGGGCGATCGCTTTTTAGCAAAAACAACTGCACTGATTTACTACTGGATAATTGTGGCATTGTATATAGTTTCACCTCGTTCTGCCTATTACTTTATGGAATTGGTGGAAAACCACGCTTACAGCAGCTATCACAAATTCCTCACAGCCCATGAGGCCGAGTTGAAGACACAAGCTGCACCTGCGGTAGCAATAGGTTACTACCGTGAGGGAGACCTTTATATGTTTGATGAATTTCAAACAGCTCATGCTCCAGCCGAACGCCGCCCTGTAATTGACAATCTCTATGATGTGTTTGTAGCAATCAGAGATGATGAGATGGAGCACGTGAAGACTATGGTTGCTTGTCAAGAATCTAATGCGCAACTTGCATTCAAGAGTCCTCATACCCTGGAAGCCAAGACAGTAATTTTAGAAAAATCTGCAGTTAGCAGTCCTGAAGTATTATCTACTCAATAAAATGAACATCTAAATTATGGCAAATCCTAAAAATACCACTAAATCTAGTTGATGTAGCTGATTGCCAATTTACAAATATTTAGGGAGATTTTTGATATCTAAATAATATCAAAAATTTCCCTAAATTTCATAAATTAGAGCTTTAGCTTTTGCGTAAATGCTTCAAGATTAATCATCCGAGCGACAAGTTATTTTTAAGAATCCTGTTATGTTGTCATAGCTGTTTTTACTTCTTCCTCTAATTTAGCTTTGGTTTTTTGAAATTCCTTACCCAGTTCGCTGAGTTGCTGTTCGCTCATACACTCAGATATAGCTGAAAAAATTTCGATTTCTTCCTCTTTCACATGATGTTGAACTGCTTTTTTTAGTGAATTAATTTTTGTTTTAAACTCTGAATCTGTCGGTTTCAGCGATTTAATTTCCTCTAGCAGAATTTTCGCCTCTTCATGTTCGGCTTCAGCTTCTTCAATATATTGTTCAGTCTCCTCATACTCTCGCATTGCTGGATAGAATACTAGTTCTTCCGACTTGGCGTGTAATGTCAATGCTTTATATATTTCGTTAAAGCATTCATATAGTTCATTGGAATCAGCTTTTTCAATCTCTGCAAACAATTTTTCAACTTGACGATGCTCTGCTTCAATCAAAGAAAGAATATTTTGTGCTTGATTTATAGCCATTTTTTGCTCCTTGAACATTTTTTTTAGTTAACGTTGACAATGCTAAACACTACAGGTTTAAAGTAATAAAGATTTAATGCTAAATCAAATTCAAGTTAAATTACCATCTGCTGCTTAAATTAGATAAAAAGCTTGATAATTAATGATTTGAGTTGATTTTCAGTAAGTCGTTGATAATCAATAGAACTAAGTTGCAAAATGCAAACACACTTGAATCTCTTACTAACTATCGATAACACAATGCAAAGTCTGTAGCTTGTTTTCCTCAGGTGCGCCGACTTACTTAACTGAAGTACATTAAATGCTAAAGTAATGTAAAATACTAATTTAAATTCTCATGAAGACAAAACAAATAAACCTCTCTCCCAAGGTAGAAACTCGTTTTGATAAGCAACGGTCTTATAAATGCTTAAGAGCATTATGATGAGATTTTTAACTTAAAAATACCTACTTTAATTTTAGCGATCGCCAAGTTAACAATACTTTTGAAATACAACAGCTTAATTCTTAAAGTAGAGGAGAGACGTAACCATAAATACATATACTACTATTACCAAGCAATAATTTTATAAGCCCCTAGTCGTAGACCTACTAGGAGCTTTTTCTTCAAATTTTTATTCATCTAATTTAAGACATATATCTAAGGATAGAGTAGTGTTTATATTACTCCTTGGATATATGCATAAATAATGCTAATGGCAGATTCGTCATTGAGCAGTCAATTGATAAGCTTTAGCTATCAAATAAAAACGTTACTCAATCACAACAATGAATATTATTGCTTGGCTTCTTTTAGGTTTAATCGCTGGTGCGATCGCTAAAGCTATTTATCCAGGTCATCAAGGTGGTGGATTTCTCGGAACCATTTTGCTGGGAATCATCGGTGCTTTTATTGGCGGTAGTTTAGGCGTATTCTTTACTACGGGAACTTTGGCATTAACTGCTCCTACTCTCAGCATTACTGGTATTATAATTGCGGTTCTTGGCGCAATTATTGCCGTTTTCCTGTGGAATTTCTTAACTGGAAGTCGTGCTGTCTAAAAATTAGATTGTGAATTAATTATTAGTAAACTTCAGGGAGTTCCTGTAGATATTATTTCTCCCTGAAATTAAATAAAAAGATATAGTATCCGCCTCGATTTAGGTGGATACTATTATTAATTTCTTTTATTAGATAAATCAGATTTGATTTTTGAAAAAATGCTTATACTAATTCACGAAAATTCTGATACAGATAGATTTTTCGTAGGGGTTTAGCATTGCTAAACCCTCTACCATGTATTTCTAACATTTTTAAAGTGAAAAGTGAAATGGTATTACACCTTAAATATACTTCTTTCCTGTTCTCTCGCTCGAAGAGTATTTTCTCCGAATCAAATCCGATTGCTAAGAATGAGAGTAGATTAATTTTTCAACTCCTCTGGGCTTGAGTTAATTTTTGGTAGGAGTGAATAAGTTTAAAGAAATTGCACCTTGTACTTCAACGTCTATCGAATGATGGTTTAGTACAATATTTCACATTTGTGAAGAATTAAATTATTCGCTGGCAAAGCTTGGAGGAACCTGATAACAATATAATAAATTGGAGAAATTTTGTACTAATACTAGATAGTAATTGCATACCGTCATTCTTAAACTCTCTTGCAAGAGTAAGAATATTATTCTGTTTGGTTAGATGCAACAAGTAGAAATGATAGAGAATCAACCAGCGTTTCAGCAGCTTACCGACTTCAATTACTCTCAATTAAAGTTCTGAAAAAGGTGATTAAGCTATTGCTTTTTCTTTACTCTGCTTTTTAGAGTATTTCTTCTTCAACATAGTGCCAAACCCTAAAGCTGTTGCTGAACCTAAGATAGTTAAAGGTTCAGGAACATCTGTAGCAACTATGCTGTAGGAATAACTGCCATAAGCACCTTTCTTTACTTGTGCAGTGATAGCTCCATCGGCTATGGCATTTACACTCCCATTGTAGAATTTTCCAGCGATTGAGAAGCCATCAATGGTGGTCGAGTTCAAGTTTGTCGTTCTCAGAAAGTTAGAGATGCTAGTCACCTCAAACTTTAACCCGTTATTAAAACTTAGGAATGTTGTCGGGACTGAATTGAAGTCTGCTACTTTGTACAAGGCGGATGTGCCGGATTCGGAACCAGAAATTTTGTTTAATAAAAGGCTATAAGGGTTGCCACTTCCTATGACAACTTCAGTTGCACCAGTAAATATACCGCTAGCATCCAAAACTGTTCCTGGATTCTTGAAATTGAGTGTTTCCGTAAGTGGGTTAACTTGAGATTTATTCTGAAAACTTACAAGTCCTGCAAAATCTGCATTTCCTATTGTGGCTGCTTGAGCCTGTGATAAACCTACTGTGCTACCTACGGCAAATGTGCCGCAAGACAAAGCGATTCCTAAGCCTATTGATTTGAAATTCATGATTTTCTCATCCAGAATTACTAGATTTTTGCTATCTGCAAACTTTCCTCATGAGTTGCAAACTTTAGCACTTCAGGAGTTAGTAAACATTCACTTCCTTATTTGTGTTTGCTTTTACCAGCAATCAGAAGGAAGGGTTAACCTTATTGTCGCAGATATTTTCATTATCTAAGTATTTACCCTAAATTTTTATAAAGACTTCATAAAAATGATACATTAATATATAAAGTTCGGATAAAGTCTGTCTAATACTCTTAAATACTAGGATTTTAAGCCTTATATCTAGTTTTAGCAAGAAAATATTAAGTCAGTATTTTAGATTTACTAGTATAAAAAGCAGCTACTAAGCAGTTAATTGCCACACTAATTCTTTATGAATCAGCTTTATAGCTATTCAATCTGTATATATATAAATCCGGTTTGATTTAAGAAAAAATTGCGTAAACTTCTACCTAATTTGAAAATGGGGCATTGGGGAGTCAATGCTTTGCAAAGACAGTGCTGTGTTGAGGCAACTGTCCTCGGGTTCCCTATGTTGTAGCAACTGGCGTTGTGTTATTCCTGAGGGTACAGCACTATCCGAGATTTTCGGTGCGTTATTCGTCCATAAGGCAACGCCAGCACTCTACGAAAAGCTGTCCTACAAGCGTCTACGCTCAAGTCAGGATACAATGCACGGTATTTACTCCTGAGGCAGTTGCTCCTCTGCTTTATTTTCTAAATTTAGAATTGCAAATTTAATTGCCACTACCATCTTTAATTAATTTTCGCCTAGTAGAGATTCAAACTCAGCTTGTAAAGCTGTGAAATCTGCTACTCTGGCTACCAATAAATTATCTCTACCTGCATCACTTAAACGGCTTTTCCAATAGTGAACACTTTCGGAATTATTTAACCAGAACTGAATTACAGTATCTACTACTTGATCCAGGTTCCAACCCCATTTTGCTGGAACTGTTTCGATAGATTCTAAGAACGCATCTAAAGTACAAATATGCGTTCCTAAGTATTCCACCCCTTTAGCCTGTGGTTTTTTGATGCTCTGCTGTTGATGATTAAAAAACTGTAAAACTGGAGATACTCCTACAATGTCAAAAGTGTATTTCATTCCAGTCCTCCGACTTGTTAATCAATTATATTCAAGTTTTAGTTTTGATGGCAATAATTATGAATTTATTTTTGTTTAACTGGCATCCATAAAAAGTAGAATTTTTGCTTATGTCATAAGTATTAAAGTTCAGTAACAAGTTAGCACTTGCAACCTTTGAGTGCTAATTTTGAGAAAAGAAAGTAGTGTATTATTAAAAAGTTTCAGGCATTATTTCATGGGTGTAGATTATTTTTAATAATTTTTTAATTATCTCGTTTACAGATGGGAAGGGTGAAGTTGCGGCTTTAGCTGCTGCTGGTTTGTGGGCTATGGCTTCGGTGGTATATGGCCTTCTAGGGCAACGCATTCCGCCAATACAGCTGAACTTGATTAAAGGGATAATTGCGATCGCTCTTCTCCTGCTGACGATTTTGCTTACTGGTGAATTTTTACCGCAGCTTTCTGTTGTGCCTGTATGCTTACTCCTGCTCAGTGGTGCGGTAGGTATTGGTTGGGGTGATACCGCCTTCCTCGCTGCGATCAATTACTTGGGGGCGCGACGGGTTTTGCTTTTGGGAACTCTTTCTCCACCAATGACAGCGATCGCGGCTACAATATTTCTGCAAGAAAAGCTCAATGTCAGCGCTTGGTGTGGGATTTTGCTGACAATTTTGGGAGTCGCCTGGGTAGTAACAGAACGAGTCCCTGGTACAAGCGAGGTTAACTTAACGCACCTATGGCAAGGAATCGGCTTTGGTTTGTTAGCAGCAATCACAAATGCCATTGGCTCTATCCTCTCCCGCGCAGCATTTGCGAGTGCAAGTATTTCTCCCTTGTGGGCTGCTTTGTTGCGCTTAAGTGCCGGAGTGTTGGCGATTTTGGTGTGGGTATGCTTTTCACAGCGCCAGCAGATGACATTTTCCGCTCCTTACTGGCAATCTAGGCAAGTAATTTTAGCAAGTTTCTTTGCTGCCTTTTGTGGAACCTTTTTAGGAATTTGGTTACAACAAACAGCAATTAAATTCACATCTGTGGGAATTGCCTCAACGCTGTTGCAGACTAGTCCATTGTTTGTAATTCCCATCGCTATGAGTATGGGAGAAAAAGTGAGTCCCAGAGCGATCGCAGGTGTAGGCATAGCGATCGCTGGGATTGGATTATTGTTTTACTTAAAGTAACTTTAAGAGGATGAGAAAAAACTCAGCCAGAGATAGCCAATTTTAATGTTGGCATAGCGATCGCCTGCATCTTTAACCAACGCTTCTGTCTACCGTTATTCGACAAGCGATGTCTACGACGGGCTACGCCTACGCCCAGACAGCACATACAATATGTTAGTTAATAGGGCAGCATCTTTCACCGCATCCCTATTGTGTAAGAGGTCAAGATGGTACAGACTCCTACCAGCCCAGAAACCGAAACCCTGTCGATGGAGATACCTTTAACAATTGGGTTGTACGTCACTCAAGAACAGTTTGCAGCCTTAGCAGCAGCTAACCCAGACTTGAGACTAGAAAGAACCGCACAAGGAGAGTTAATTGTGAACCCACCAACAGGCTGGGAAACTGGAGAACGCAACAGCAGTCTCACCGGACAACTCTATCGCTGGTACGAAGAAAACGAAGATTTAGGTAAAGCCTTTGACTCTTCTACTGGCTTTATTTTACCCAATGGTGCAACTCGCTCTCCCGATGCCTCTTGGGTTAGCCGAGAACGTTGGCAAGCATTGACTCCCGAACAAAAAGGAACTTTTGCTAATATCTGTCCCGATTTTGTTGTTGAGTTACGCTCTAGCTCAGATCGGCTTGAGTCCCTACAAACTAAAATGAAAGAATATATTAATAATGGCGCTCGGCTAGGCTGGTTAATCAATCCGCAACAGCGACAGGTGGAAATTTATCGACCAGAATTAGCAGTGGAAGTGTTAGAGAATCCATCCGAGTTGTCCGGTGAAGCGGTGTTACCAGGTTTTGTCCTGAATTTGCGTCGGTTGTGGGATTGAAGAAGGCAGAAGGCAGACGGCAGAGGGCAGAAGG
The DNA here is from genome assembly GCA_034530615.2 of Aulosira sp. ZfuVER01. Lineage (GTDB taxonomy): Bacteria > Cyanobacteriota > Cyanobacteriia > Cyanobacteriales > Nostocaceae > Aulosira. The sequence continues at coordinate 8,527 of JAVRCV020000049.1, read as the reverse complement.
ATCAAGTCAGAAGAGGATTAAAACCCCTCCTGACTTGGAGCCACTGAACAAGAGTTCAGTGGGGGTCTTAAACCCTGTCTTGAAAAGTTGCTCTACTTGGGCAAAGCCCAAGACTGCACTTTTCGCTTGTTCCCCCAGATCACGAGCAGAGGAGCCACCTGCATGGGCGGGTTTCCCGACTTGTGCAGAGTGGCGTGGCAGGAACCAGAATTCCCTTCTGCCTTCTGCCTCCTGCCCTCTGCCTTTCCTAACAAACTCGCCAACAAACAACAGAAGCCGCTATCGTTAACCCAATAGCGGCTTTCCTCAATTCAATAGTGCCTTTCCTCAACTCAATAGCAGCTTTCTTCAACTCAATAGCGGCTTTCCTCAATTCAATAGTGGCTTTCCTCAACCCAATAGCGGCTTTCCTCAATTCAATAGCGGCTTTCCTCAATTCAATAGTGGCTTTCCTCAACCCAATAGTGGCTTTCCTCAACTCAATAGTGGCTCTGACATTTTTCCTAGGTGCGATCGCCCAAAAACTCCAGCAGATGGTGGAGTTAAATAAAACTCGCATGGGCTACCTAGAGAAATTCCAGCAGATGATTGCAGAGTAAAATGCTGACTCACGAACGTGCAGATGTTCTTCAATGATTTGATTAACTTTGCTCAGGAATTGGGTGCTGAAGATAAAAGAGCGATCGCCAAAAATCTCGCTGAAGAAGAACTAGCAATTTTTGACTGACTGACTCAACCAGAAATTCAACTGACTAAGCAAGAGGAACAGGAAGTTAAACAAGTTGCAAAAGTTTTACTGAAAACTCTCAAACAAGAGAAGTTAGTTTTAGATTGGAAGAAGAGACAGCAAACTAGAGCATCGGTAGAAGTGGTGATTAAGGATATTTTGGATCGATTACCTCAGAGTTATTCTAATGAACTGTATGAACAGAAGTGTCAGGAAGTTTACCAACACATTTATGAGAATTACTCTGGACAAGGAAGTATTTATGATGCTAGAGCCTGAATTTTATCTTTCCACTTTACCCCAGTTTTACCCCAGTTCTTTACCCAAACTACCCCAAATAACCCCAAAAATTTCTGAACCCTGGGAAAATAAGCCCTTTAAAGTCCAATAAAAAAGAGGCTCAAAGCCTCTGAAATACTTGATTTTTTTAAGGCGGCACCCGGATTTGAACCGGGGAGTGGAGGTTTTGCAGACCTCTGCCTTACCACTTGGCTATGCCGCCGCGTTTTGTCCTTTACTACATTAGCAAAATTTCCGGCAAAAATACATCCTCTATCTGGAGAAATTTCTGATTTTTGACTTCTTCAGAGGGAAATTAAGTCTTTGTACTGAGCGCGATCGCAGTAGTTGCTATCTGCAAAAGTTGCTGAGTTAGCGAAAAATAGCTACGAGCGATCGCGTCTGACTGCAAAATAATTCAGATTTTTTATACTTTCACTTCATCAGCAAAACTGTTCCACCGGACAAAGTGAAATGGCCCAGCCACCGATCCCCAAAGATGTTCATCGGTTTCTAGATCTCGTCCTCGGTCAAGGCTGAGTAATTTCTCTTCGTTAATTTCAAATTCATTATCGAGATAGGTTTTTTGCCCGTTGCGAACGACGATACAGCCTTTTCCTGGTTCTATCCTACCTTTAAAGCTGTTGCCAGTCCATTCTACAATCATGTCACACCCTGACATCTTTTCTACGTCATCAGTATTTAAGGTAGCGAGTTTTTGTAGATTGCGGGAAGCACCGTAAAAATTTTGTTCTTCCTTCACGGTGTAATTTTCGAGGTAAATGCGATCGCCTACTTCAACGAACTTCAATACTCGCAAACGATAAGGTTGATTGAGTGCATAGTCATAAGCTTGTTCCAAAAACAAACTCACCCCTGATAAAAGTTCTAAGGGGAGGGGACGCATACACACGCGAATATGAGCATAAAAAGGCGGATTTTCAAAAGCTTGTTCTTGATTGCTAAAATCAGCTGCCATCCAGCGAGCTAAGGTAGCAATATCTGTAGAATGAGTCACGTCGCTTCGCTCCGAATTCAAAATTCAAAATTCAAAATTCAAAATTAAGTTTTTGGGCATTGGTTATTTCTCTCTTGTCTCCCTTATCCCCCTTGTCCCCCCACACTCCCCACACTCCCTCATCTTCCTCACCTGTCCAGGGATAATTACCATTGTTTTATGCGTCTAAGAAATTTTATTGCCTAATGACCGCCCATGCAACTGACTCACAGTAAAGTACCTATGCTACGTCGCTTAAGTGTCATGATTACTGCCGCTATCATCTGGCAGTTTAGCAGTTCTTTGACGTTGGCGCAGAGCCAAAAGCCACAACAGCCAGATAAATTTCCTCCTAGTCCATTAGAGAAAATTATTCCCGATCCCTTACTATCACCGTTGGGCAATCCACAAAAGTTAACTCCTGCACAACTGCAACAATTAGAACCGCAAATAGATCGGTTAAATGAAACAGCGGCGGCTAAGTTAGAAGTTGGAGATCGGGAAGCTGCGTTTGAACTTTGGAATCGGGAACTGCGTTTACGTCGCTTGTACGGTTCATTAACTGAGGTGCAGGCGTTGTCACGAGTGGGTGCGATCGCTTTTAATCAAAATAATCGCGAACAGATATATTACATTACTCAACGCTTGCAAGCTATTCAAAAGCAGGTACTATCTCAAAACCTCATTGATTTAGAACTATTGCGATCGCTAGGTGAAGCGTATCAAAAAGTGCGATCGCCTAAACTAGCACTGGAAGTTTACGATCGAGTTTTGGCAAGAGTACGACAGCAAAAAAATACCACAGCACTTGTAGATACTCTCACAACGATGGGGGAATTAAATTTGGCTTGGTTCGATTATCCCAAAGCCGCAGCCACCTACGAAGAATTATTGGGTTTAGCTACTAGCAGAGGCGATAGCTTAAATCAGGTAGCGTACTTGCAACAGCTAGCTTATATTTACGAACAGGCAAAACAACCCCAACAATCAATAAATATATTGAGTAAGCTGGTAGAAATTTACGCCAGTGAAAATAATACAACTCCATTACCAAAATTAAAACTGGCGATCGCTTCAAATTATCAATCTTTAGCTAAGGAAAATCCAAGTTTACAAGCAGAAGCCTTTAAAAAGTATCAAGAAGCTTATACTACTGCTTGGGAATTGCAGCAGTATATTAATGCTGGTGAAGCTTTACAGCAGTTAATTGCACTTTACCGTTCTCAGGGACAACTAGATGATGCTTTGCAAACTAGCCAAATTTTAATAGAAGCGCAAACGCAAGCTGTCAATTTTTATGGGCTAATGCAAGCCTACGACCAAATCGGACAAATTTATGTAGAACGCAAACAGAATCCTCAAGCATTAGCAGCGTTTCAAAAAGGATTAGAGTTAGCACAGCAACTCAAGTATGATGAAAGCTACTTTACTCAACAAATTGAAAAAGTATCAAAATAAAGTTTGTGTAGGGGTTTAGCAGTGCTCATTGGTGTCAACTTAACGTGAAAGGCTTTGTTGCTCAAGATATTTGATCCCCCTAAATCCCCCTTTTTAAGGGGGACTTTGATTCTTTTCCCCCCTTAAAAAAGGGGGGTTAGGGGGGATCAAAAGTTTATGGTGCTAAGAGAGATAACCTCAAAGACTTACGCTGTATACATCTAAGCTTAAGTTGACACAGGTGAGCAGTGCTAAACCCTCCATAGCGCGGATTTATTTACGATCAAAGTCATGATTAATCGAAGCCTGAAACTTCTGATTTCGCTAAATCCATACAATGATTAATTTGTGCAGTGTGTGAGTAACGCACCACGCAAAAGCTTTGGTGCTGAACCCTATTGGCTTATATATTAGATGGATTAATACACTTAAGACGATCGCAACCAAAATGTTGAGTCATCATTGCGGATAGCTGTTGAGAAGCTTGACTATCCAGATTCAATTCTTGCTTGATTTTGTCATAGGTTTCCCCCTGGACTATTCGTTTTGCCATTTGCTGAAACTGCATCCAAGTTAAATCATTTTCCACAAATGCTTTAGCAATAGTAATTACTAGTTCCTCATAATCATTGTCTTCGATTTTTGTCATCATTCGGTGTTCAATATGCAGCGAATCATCAAAGCAGTAGTACCAAGATTGTGGTTGCTGCTTGAGTATCCTGCGGAAAAAATCCTGTTGTTTTGACAGACTAACAGCGCGATCGCCCTCACTACAAACCATTAACATAGGAGCAGAAACACGAGTTTTAGCTTGTTCTAACAGCTTTTCTCCCAATTCTAAAAATATCCGTAATGCTGGAATCCGAAAACCTTTATAGCCAAAATTGCCGGATGCATCTTTGTTGAACCATTCAAAGTAAATTGGTAAGGTTTTAATTAGCCCATCAAATAACGAATTATGACTACCTAAATAAGGTGCAAATAATAATGCGCGATCGATCAGTTGGGGATGTTCTAAAGCTAACCAACCTGCTAATGTGCCACCTGTTGATAATCCACCAACTACAACTTCTTGACCTAGGGTTTTGGCAATTTGCAACCAATTCAGCACAAATTCTTGATAAGTTTGAATGTCTGTTGACAGTGGCGGCGGGTTTTGACGCTTCCACTCACCGACGAGTCCATGACCGGGTTGTAAGGGAATCAAAACGTTGTATCCTTTGTTGAAGAAAGCTTTGCCAATTGGTTCAAACTGGTAAGGGCCTGCGGTGAACCCATGCAAAAACAGACAAACTTTTGATGTAGTGTGGGGATGAATAAAGAATTTTGAACGACAGGCTTCGTTCCTCAGTCCAAGGGTGGATTCTGACTGCTGAACTTGCTCAAGAATTTCTGCTGTAGTCTGAATGCTTAATGTCATTTTGTGATTTTTCGTACTTCTACATATATTTCTGAAGAATTTATCTCGAAAACAGCAGTAGCCACATCCAACTGATGTAGTAATTCTTTGAGATTTATTGTAAAAATACAAATCGGTAAAAAAGGAACCACAGATAAACACTTAGAGGTTGTTTTAAAAGTGGTTAGCTGTGATTTTAGATACTAATTGATCCCCCCTACCCCTTTTAAAAAGGGGGAAAACTGAATCAAAGTCCCCCTTTTTAAGGGGGATTTAGGGGGATCTAAAAGTATTTGATACATCATTAGGGACTTTTCAAACATCCTCTTATACATACAGATATTTTATCGGTGTTTATCGGTCATTTAATCCCAAAAACGTTGACTAGATGACCATTCAAGTACATTCTGTTTAATAGCGTTGATAAATCATGCGTAAATGTAAACCAATGTAAAGGTTTTTGACATGATGAAACAGAGATGGGTAAATGCACACAGATGCACTCAGCTACTTTTGAGTGTTTTACTGGCGGTGGTAATTTGGAATATACCTCAATATGCTCTGGCGGATGTCAACCAACAAGAAATCGACTCTATTATCCGCACGCGAGAAATTGCTTTGCAAGCGCTGAACAGTCGTGATTTTTCCAAAATTGCACCTTATTTACATCCAACTTTCACAATCACAACAGTAGATAACCAAGTTTTTCACAAAGTACCTGAGTTTGAGAAATATTGGAATCAGCAGTTCTCCGATACGATCCAAGATATCAAAATGGCTCTCAAAGGAGATATTCTCAGAACGTTTCTCTCTCCAGAGACAGTTGTTTCTTCTGGAGATGCGATCGCAACTTTCTCTTTTAAAGATGGTAACGCTGCTGATATGGCGATGCGATGGACAGCCGTACTACAAAAGTTGCAAGACAGATGGACAATTCAATCGCTGCATTTCTCCTCTAACCTTCTAGATAATCCGGTATTAAATGCTGCTCAACGAATGAGATGGATTGTAGGTGTTGCAGCAGGGATAGGCGGCTTTTTACTAGGAGCGATCGCAATACTGCTATTACGTCGTCTACCTCAGCAAGAAACTGAGAAAGCATAGCAACTACAGTGGGAAAAAGCAGCTATCAGCCAAGCTATCGCCGTCTCAAAGCAACCTTAATAGTTATCATGACTTGGGGTTGCGTGAGTTTGCTACATTGGCGACCAGAAACACGGTGGTTTCTCATAGCATTAACGGTCTTGTTGACTGTGCAAACGCTACGAATGTTGCTGTCAAAACCAGCTACCTTGGTAATTGAGAGCGATCTTTATTTACCGCCAGTCTCAATTTTAGTTCCGGCTAAAAATGAAAGTGCAGTCTTAGCCGATTTAGTTCACAACCTATTTAATTTGAAATATCCTAGCGATCGCCTAGATATTTGGATCGTGGATGATGGTAGCACTGATGAAACTCCTGAGATTTTGAGTAAATTACAAACTCAATATCCGGCGTTACAAGTTCATCAACGGAAATCAACAGGTGGTAAGTCAGGCGCACTGAATGCAGTTTTTCCCTTCACTCAAGGAGAAATTCTTCTAATCTGCGATGCTGATGCGCTGCTTCCAAGCAATTTTCTCTGGCAAACAATACCTCTATTTGAGAAGAAAGCCATAGGTGCGGTGCAAGTACGAAAAGCGATAGCCAATGCAGATACCAATTTCTTGACTCGTTGTCAGCAGATGGAAATGATCTGCGATAGCTTTTTGCAAACCCATCGCATTGCTGTTGGCGGAATGACTGAGTTACGGGGGAATGGGATGTTAGTTCGCCGGGAACTGCTAGAAAAGTGTCAAGGTTGGAATGAAAATACTGTCACCGATGATTTGGATCTGTGCTTTAAGCTTTATCTGCTAGGTACAGAAATTGAGTTTGTTACAGTTCCTGCAATTCTAGAAGAAGGTGTGACAACCTGGAGACAGCTTTGGCATCAACATTATCGTTGGGCTGAAGGTGGGTATCAGCGTTACCTGGATTACTTTCCCCAAATTCTGACTCTAGGCTGGACTAAAGAAATAGATTTAATCTTATTTTTTATCTTGCAATTTCTGCTCCCCATTGGGCTGATTCCTGACTTACTCTGGACAATATTTTATAGCGATCGCCCGGTTCTGCTGCCACTCCAGACAATACTCAGCATGATTTTGACAGTGGCTTTCGTTGCTGGACTTGGAAAATATCAAGGTTTGCGCGGATTGCCTTTGCTGTGGGCAACTATTCAAGGTTCCCTTTACATGGCGCATTGGGTTCCGGTGATGATGGTAGTAACTTTAAGAATGTGCGTGCAAAAACAGCGATCGCGTTGGGTTAAAACCGAACATCGTGGTAGAACGCAATAACAAGTGTTGTATTGCTAGCAGATATAGAAAATTGCAGATTTTTTTTACAAATACCTTGACAAAATTTCCACATAGATATCCATGAGATAGACTAAGTAAGTAGGTGGCAATAAAACAAACTAATAAATATCTAAAATTTGTTTTCGCCTATATTGAATACCCTATAGCCGATCCCTGACCTGAACGAGTAAAAGCAGACATTTTCTTCAGGTGTCAGGAGTCATGGCTATGGAGACAAAATGGTGTTTCTGATTACCCACATTAAATATGTGAGGTTAGCCATGAGCGAACAACTGCATATTAACAAAACAGCTAATGCTTCCCTTTCTGCTGAAGAGAATAATCAAATCAATTTGATTCGTGATTTTGCCCAACTTTTCCGACTACCAGTTGCTATTGTTGCTGCTTTAGCAGGCTGTGCCACAATCTATGCATTGAATTCGGCAGCGACTTTACAGCAATATTTATTAACAGCAACTATTTTAGTTTTTATGCACTCTGCGGCCTGTGCAATTAATGACTATTGGGATGTAGATAAAGACCGCATCGATCATCCAGAAAGACCACTCCCATCTGGTCGCCTTTCACCTGAACAAGTTTGGTGGGCGGCTTTGATTTTATTTATCGGCGCGGTTGTTGCAGCTATTCCTCTAGGAATCTCTTGCTTGATTTTAGTAATTGTGAGTTCCATTTTGCTTTGGTATTACTCCCACATACTACTGCAAAGCGGTGTCTTGGCGAATTTCATTGTGTCTACAATCACAGCTGCGGTAATTTTGCTAGGTAGTTTGGTCGTAGATCGACCTTTAGCGATGCTTTACCCCATCTGTTTCCTATTTTTCTATACCTTAGCTAAGGAAATTATCTGGGATTTACATGATACAGCAGGCGATCGCAGTCAGGGAATTGTCACCATTCCCAATACTTGGGGAAAGGAAACAGCTTTTTGGATTGCTTGGGGATTAATTGGGATGTTGATTGTGTCAATTCCAATAGCAATTCTACTATTGCCAATGGCACATCCCCTCATGTTTTTAGTCTTCTCCACAGCGATGATGCTGATTGTGGCGATCGCACTAGCACGCTATCAACAGCAAAGTAGTGTGAGTGCTTACGAAGGATTTGTTTTTTGGGAACGGATGGCGATGTTATTGGGAGTCATCGGTCTTTTAGGAACAGCGCCAGCATTATCATAGAAGTATTTGGATTAGATCCTATTGGAGAATTGACAGCACGGGTAGGGGCACAACAATGTTCATTGGTGTCAACTTAAGGAGGTAAAGCCCAAATTTGTTGAGTGTAAGCGT
>JAVRCV020000048.1:0-115365 GCA_034530615.2 Aulosira sp. ZfuVER01 | reverse complement strand
GATGCACTTGGGAACTCTTATAGTTTACGTCCTAATCTTGATGGCTATAGCTATACTTGTCAAACTGCAATTGCTATGACTTTTTTAGTGATGAATCTATCTGCTCATCTGTCACGGTTAATTACGGCTTTTTTGTGTCTATATTTGAAAAATACACCTTTTTTCCTATCTACTATTATTGAGGCTTATGCTTTATCAACTCATAGTAAATAAAAACTTATCTTGTTTCTTACTTGAATAACAAATTAATTCTTCAAAGGCTTTTTTATTACTTTTTCAGCAAGCCCTAATGTATCTGTAGTTCCTTTTATTCATATTCGGATTTTTGCAAGAAGCCTAATAATGAGTAAAGTGTAAAAAATAAAAAAAGGAGCCAAATTTAGGCTCCTGAATTAACAACAGGTAATGAAAACTTGATTACTTAATTGTTACCTTACCGCCAGCTTCTTCGATGCGCTTCTTAGCGTCTTCAGCAGCATCTTTAGCAATACCTTCCTTAACAGGCTTGGGCGCAGCTTCCACCAAATCCTTGGCTTCTTTCAGGCCCAGACCAGTGATTTCCCGAACAATCTTCAGTACAGCAATCTTCTTGTCAGCGGGAACGGATTCGAGAATTACGTCGAATTCGGTCTTCTCTTCTACTGGTTCAGCAGCAGCAGCAGCACCAGGAGCTGCCATCATCATCATACCGCCAGCAGGTGCAGCGGCACTTACACCAAAAGCTTCTTCAATTTGCTTGACTAATTCAGCAGCTTCTAGCAAAGTCAAAGATTTCAATTGTTCCAAAATGTTATCGGTTGTAGCAGACATTGATATAACTCCTATGATGTTTGATTTAGTTATTTGTCAACAGCCATGATTTCAGACTTTTGACTTTAGACTGTGGACTAAAAACTGCGAAGTCTATTCGCCAGCACTGTCAGCACTATCGCCTTTTTCTGCATCAGCCACCGCTTGCAAAGCACGCGCCAGTGAGCCAGGAACTTCGTTGATACCCACGGCAATCTTGGTAGCCAAAGCGTTGATAGCTCCGGCAATTTGACCCATGAGTTGCTCCTTAGATGGCAAGTCTCCTAAGGCCTTGACATCAGGTTCTTTAAGCAGGCGACCTTCCATAACGCCACCGCGAAGTTCTGTCTTCTTGGTGACTTTTTGGAAATCTTGGTAAGCCTTAATTGCAGAAGAGAAATCTTCTTTAACTAGCAAAAAGGCAGAAGACCCTTTCAGCAGTTCTGACAGTGGTTGCCATTTTTCTTGATCTTGAATGGCAATGCCCATAAAGGTGTTCTTTGTCACCTTACAAACAGTGCCGCTCGGACGCAACCGCCGCCGTAAGTCGCTGATTTCAGCAACAGTTAATCCCTGATAATCAATTACCAGTGCTAGAGTTGACTCACTCAAAGTTTCTTTGAGGTCAGCTACTATCTCTTTTTTGTTTTCTAGAGTTCTACCCATCTTTATTTCACCTCCTAGGGCAAAATCATCGATTTTCCCTACTTGTGCATTTTGTTCTGACCAACCCAAACAATAAACCCCAGCTTTCGAGGCCGGGGTTTAGTAGCAAGACTCTTGCTGCCATAGTAATCACTCCGTTACGGGTGGTACTTCAGGCAATTTAGAGCTTTAACCTCGGCAGGATATTTAAGCCAATGGCTCCTGCTGTCTCCGGCTTTGTCTATTGAATTTTGTCCTTTGGCATTAGTCAAATGACTAATAGCTGAGATTAGGCTGCTTCGGTCAGTTTCAAATCCCGTAGGGCACTGATATCGACTTTAATTGATGGCCCCATTGTGGCAGACACGTATACTGTGCGCCAATAACGACCTTTGGCTCCTGCAGGACGATTGCGATCGATTGTCTCTTGCAACGCCTTCAGGTTGACTAACAAATCTTCTGGCGAGAAGGATGCCTTACCAAACATAACATGGACAATACCTGTCCGATCAGCACGGAATTCTAATTTACCAGCTTTAAATTCTGCGATCGCACTTGCTATGTCAAATGTGACTGTCCCACCTTTAGGTGATGGCATCAAACCCCGAGGACCAAGCAATTTACCGAGCTTAGCCACTTGTGGCATCACATCTGGTGTCGCAATTAGCTTGTCAAAGTCCATTCTACCTTTTTGGATCTCGTCAATCAGCTCTTCTGAACCAACGACATCCGCACCAGCATTACTCGCTTCGTTGACCTTTTCACCTCTAGCAATTACTGCCACCCGTACCACTTGTCCTGTACCTTTGGGCAGTGCTACCGTTGTCCGCAATTGTTGGTCTGTATACTTCGGGTCAATTCCCAACCGGATATGCGCTTCAGCGGCTTCGGGGAATTTAGCTGTTGCTGTTTCTTTGAGGAGATTTAGCGCCTCTAAGGGTGTATAATCCCTATCTTCTACTTTTTCTTGCAATGCCTGCAAGCGGCGTGATATTTTTTTTCCCATTTTTATCTCCTGGGGTAATTCCGAAGCTTTGCTTCTCCCCCGATAATTTTTAGTTATGAGTGCCGAGTTTTGAGTTTTAAGTCACTTGACTTTGGACTTTGGACTTTGGACTCTTGACTAATCCGCAATTGTCACGCCCATATTCTTGGCAGTACCTTCCACAATCTTCATCGCCGCTTCTATGTCATTGGCGTTGAGGTCGGGTAGCTTAGTTTGCGCAATCTCTTGTAATTGCGCTCTGGTAATTTTGCCAACTTTCTTTTTGTTGGGTTCGTTTGAGCCACGCTCAATCTTCGCTGCCTTGCGAATTAGTACTGATGCTGGTGGGGTCTTGAGTACAAATGTAAAACTCCGGTCTTCAAACACCGAAATTTCTACAGGAATTACCATCCCAGCTTGGTCTGCTGTTTTGGCGTTGTACTCTTTGCAGAACATCATGATGTTAACGCCGTGTTGACCCAAAGCAGGACCAACTGGCGGTGCTGGGTTGGCTTTGCCAGCATTCAGGGCCAGTTTAATGACCGCTACTACTTTCTTTGCCATTTTTATTTAGCTCTGTTTCTCTACCTGATTAAATTCCAACTCTACTGGTGTATCTCGTCCAAAAATCGATAGCAAGGCTTTGAGCTTACTCCGCTCTGGAGAAACTTCAATGACCTCGCCTTCAAAGTCTTTAAACGGCCCAGAAAGCACGACTATCTTATCACCAGTAGCCATGTCAATTTTAACAATTGGCTCTTGTTCGCTAGTCTGTTTAAATATACGTTCAACTTCTGAATGACCTAAAGGTACTGGCTTGACGTGTCCACGACCTTTACCGCTACCACGTTTTTGCTCTGCTCCCACAAAATTAATCACATGGGAGGTGTTGCGTACTACCTGCCAGGTATCGTCATTCAGGATCATGCGCACCAAGACATAACCAGGGAAAACCTTTTCCTCTGTATGCTGGCGACTACCATCTTTACGGATTTTTACCGCTGGCGTGTGCGGAATTTCGACTTGGATAATTTTGTCAGCTACATCAAAAGTTTGAATGCGCTGCTCCAAGTTTGTCTTAACACGCTTTTCACAGCCTGAGGCTACTTGCACCGCATACCACCGTGCTTCTTTGAGCGCTGCTTCTGCGGCTTCCTCTAACTGCAATGTTGAGTCGCGTGGTTCTTCTGTTGCAAAAGTCATCAGAACACCTGTTTTGCTGCCCAGCCAAACAATCCATCAACCAAATAAATCAAAGATGCAGAGAGTGTCACCATTAACAAAACAGCTGCTGATTCGCTCACCAGTTGTTTGCGACTGGGCCAGACAACTTTTTCAAGTTCTTCTTTAGTTCCTTGAAAAAAGTTAGCTAAGGCTGACCCATTTGTGTTTTCTGGGATTTCCGCTTCATTTTTTTTGGACACAGCCGTTTATCCCCCGTTTTTTTTACAGCTAGACGCTGCTAATTTTGATTCAGGTTTACAGCTTGACTCTATCCCAACTTAAATCTGGAAGCAAAAAAGCTGCAAAATAATTATACCCGAAATCATCAATACTAACCGCTAATATAGCAGCTGTCTTGCTATTCCGGGCTGTGTTTTTTGCTTTTGAGCGCGCCCTGGAGGACTTGAACCCCCGACATCAGGTTTTGGAGACCTGCGTTCTACCAACTGAACTAAGAGCGCACAAGCTGTCTTGGATTCAGTAATTGCGCTGAACTTAATTTTAGTTTAACGCAATTCAGAATCTTATATTACCTTAATTTTTTTTAGAAGACAAGTCAGCGGCAGATGCCGCTTTTTGTTTAAAACTTCTCCCATACCTGTAATCGTAAATTACAAAGCGCGATCAAAGCGTTGCTTGATCCGGGTGGCTTTACCCACACGCTGGCGCAAGTAGTAGAGTTTAGCACGTCGTACTTTACCGCGACGCATGACTTTGATGCTATCAATCCGAGGTGAATGCAGCAGAAATACTCGTTCTACGCCAACGCCTTGAAATACTCTACGGACTGTAATTGTTTCGTTGATACCGCCATTACGTTTGGCAATTACTACACCTTCGTAGGGTTGGACGCGGTATTTATCACCTTCTTTAATTTTCACGCCGACTTTTACTGTGTCGCCAACGTAAATTTCGGGCAGATTCGATTTTAGTTGTTCCGCTTCAATGGAGCGGATGATCTCTTGAGCGTTCATGGTCTACTTTAAAAAACTCACGATCATCAATCATAAATCCATTCCAGCCTGAGAGTCCAGTGATTTTAAATTGATGATTTTTCCCAACCATCAGCGCCGCTCTATAAAAATTGTTACTTAAAGCTATATCAGCATTGTTGTCAAAAGTTAATCCTCAATCTGTTGAGAAATAACACTGAGTATCACATACCAGTAAAAGCGGTTACTGAATTACGGAGTTATAACTGGTGTAATGGGCAATGATTTATGGGACTGACATTGCTTAACCAATTTTCAAGACCAGATCCCCGAATTCTTTAACTCGACTTTAGCCAATTGAGATTTCTGATACTCATTGTCTCCAATAGCGATCGCAGTGCGGATCATAGCAATTTAGGGATGAAATCCACAAAACCCTTTTAGGTCAAGAATTCTGATGAAAACCGGAGTACCCAAAATCCGTAATCCTGTTTTACCCCCTAACAATTCCGTCAAACCCTAATGCTGCTGAAGTCTAGTAAACGTGCAAATGGCTAAAGTCGAGTTTAAGAATTCGGCGATTTAAATCCCCTATTGATTGCTAGCAAAATTATGAAATTTAGTGTTGTTATTACTACTTACAATCGCGTAAACTTACTGCGAAGAGCAATTGACTCAGTTATTCAGCAAACGATTCCCTGTGAAGTCGTGGTTGCTGATGACTGTTCATCTGATGAAACTGAAACTTATGTTAAAAGCTTAGGTAACTCTGTTGTTTACCATCGCAATGAAACGAACAAAGGCCATGCTGCTACGGTAAACATAGGATCTGAAAAAGCTAGCGGTGACTGGATTAAGTTTTTGGATGATGACGACTACTTGGCTCCTAATTGTCTAGAAGAGATGGCAAAGGCTATCTCACTTCATCCTCATGCTGTTATGTGTTCTTGTATTGCGGCTCAGGTAGATAGTAATGAAGTTGAACTCAGCCGTACCACACAATTTGGCCCTGGGTTGGCTTTTTATATTCCCCAAGCTGATATTCATTACGGTATGCTCTTAGAGCTTGTACCTTTTGGTACACCTGTTCAAGTAGCTTGCTCTCGTGACACGTTCTTGCAAACTGGTGGTTGGGATTCCCAGCTTGATGCTAACTGTGATGACATTGATTCTTGGATACGCATTGCTCAGTTTGGGGATGCTATTTTCCTAAATCAATGCCTTGCTTTCCGCACAATTTGGACTGGTGCTTACAATCAAAAGTTTTCTCTTTTTAAACGGTTAGAGACAAATATTTTGATGAAGGAGAAGATTTATGCTTTAGTCGATCAAAAGCACCGATCGCATGTACCCAAGTTTGAGAATACCAAAAATTATCTCAGACTACACTGGTCTTTGGTGGCATTGAAGCAAGGACAGCTAAAGCTATTTCTCACTATGGTATATCCAGCGATTTTTTCTCTTGTTGCTTGGTGGCTGTTACTAATTGCTGTTTTATCACGCCGTTTAAATCGCCCTAATTCTCATCTGCAAAAATTTATACTGATTAATACTGATTTGCCATTAGATAGCGTTACAGAGATTTGGGATGGTGGCAAAGCATGATACATTTTGGATTTTGGATTGCATAAAGATTTCATGGATAGAGTTTTGGGCGTTCTATTCAGTTGCAGAAATCCGAATAAAGCAAAAAGTAACCACAGATGAACACCGATGAACACAGATAAATATCGTTGTTCATCTGTGGCTTGATATCCAAATCAGGATTTAGTAAAAATTTTTCCGCAATAAATTTAGTCGCAGAAAAATTGGCTTCATCCAACCCCAATCGAAAATATCGTGTAGCAGAGTATAAAAACAAGGAATAATAAACAGGGTCAGCACTGTAGCTAAAGACAAACCCGAAAATACCACCACACCCAAGGGTTGCAAAAATTCTGAACCTTCACCAATTCCCAAGGCTAGGGGGAACATCCCTAAAACTGTGGTAATTGTAGTCATTAATACTGGACGCAAACGTTGTGGCGCAGCCTTTAAAATCGCTGTTTTCCGGTCAACTTCTTCCTTTTCCAGGATTTGATTTGCTAATTCGACCATGATGATGGCGTTGTTTACTACAATACCTACCAATAAAACAGCACCAACTATCACAGTTGCGCCAATAGCTGTTTTGGTAATGTAAAGACCGAAAATACCCCCTGCTAACGCCAAGGGGATGGTAAACATGATCACTAATGGATCAACGAGGGAATTGTACTGCACTGCCATGACGACGAAGACTAAAAAGGTAGCTAATCCCCCTAAAAGTTGTAGTGAGCTTTGCAGTTGTTGATTAGATTCAACGGCCGAACTTGGCAGAATACTAACACCCTCAGGTAAATTTAGACTATTTATTACTGTATTCACCTGCTCTAAAGCACTACTCAGACTTGCACCTTCACTCAAGTTACCGACTATTAAGAAAACCTGACGTTGATTAATCCGTTGAACTTCTCCAGGTGCTTGAGCTTCGACAATTTTAGCTACGTCGCTCAAGCGGACTTGGCGATTGTTCTCTACAAATAAAGGCAATCTTTCTAATTGCGAAGGTTCTTGTACAGAGCTTTCATTTAACTGTACTCGTACATCTACTAAACGATTACCACGTTGTAGTTGAGTTGGTACGCTACCTTCGATCGCAGTTTGAATTGTGTCTCCAATCTCTTGAGTAGTTAGCCCTAAAGCTGCAACTCGCTCCCAGTCGGGACGAATCTGAATTTCTGGTTGACGGTCGTCAGCGTCGGGACGGAATCTGGCTAGGGTAACTTGCTCTTCTAAGGCTGCTAATACCTGACGACCCGATTGTTGCAGTGTATCTTCGTTATTTCCCTGAAGAATTACATCAACATCTGCACCGCGTACAGGAGAGTTACTGAGAATTAAACCTCTGACTTGACCAGGGGCAAGACGCAGGCGAATTCCTGCTAAATTCAGCTTGTTAAACTCCAGGGTAACTCGTTCGGTATAAGCTTCGACATCTGTACCTTGTTTGAGGGTAATGTTGCTAGAACCCCGTAAAGGATTAGCATTGGTAGTATTGCCAAAGAGAGAGCCACCAATTGTCGAAAATACATATTCAGTTTCTGGTTGGTTGCGGAGAATTTCGTTCACCGCATTCATAACTTTGCGGTTAGTTTCTAGAGGAGTACCAGGAGGAAATTGAGCATTTAAGTTTGCTTGTCCAGTATTGATGCGGGGGAGAATTTCTTGGGGAATTTGCGGAGCCATCCACAAACTACCACCGCCGAAAAGTAGCAGCACTAGTCCGACTGTAATTAACCGCAAGCGTAATATCCCAGCCAAAAACCGACCATATCCCCCCGTAGCTGCATCAAAACGGCGATTAAATTGTTGCAGCAGCCAAAATTCGCTCAAATGGCTGGAAAATCGCCATGCTAGCATTCGAGAAGCCAGCATTGGCACAACCGTTACCGCAATCACAATTGAGGCGGCGACAGAAAAGGTGATGGTGAGAATTAACTCATTGAAGAGTAAGGCGATAAAGCCACCAATCAGCAAAAATGGCAATACTGCGACCAAGTTGGTACTGGTGGAAGCGACTAGGGCTGATTCTACTTCTTGGCTACTTTGTTCAGCTTGGGAAATTAGTTCACTTTGACTCAAGCGGGTTTTCGTATCTTTACCCGGAGTCATCCCCGCACCTTCGGCAATGTTCTCCAACATGACGATGGAGTTATCTACTACAATCCCTACGCCCAGTGCTAAACCGCCCAAGCTGAAAACGTTGAGCGATAAGCCAAACATCCCCATCAAGATAATCGCAGCGAGAGTTGCTAAGGGAATGGCAATGACGATGATAAAAGTTTGTCTTAGGGAGCCAAGAAATAGTAAAACTGCGATCGCAGCTAATGCTGTTCCTACTAAACCGGAACTGGTAACATTAGAGATGGAATTGCGGATAAAACGTGATTCATCTAAGGTAGGCGTCAGAATTGTCCCTTCAGGAACAACATTAGAGTTCCGCAGTTCTTCTAAGCGTTTTTTTACACCATCAACAACGTTAATTGTGTTGGCATCCGGCTGCTTTTGAATACTGACTTTTACCGCCTCTTCTCCATTGAGTTGGACGTAAACCCGTTGTTGTTCTGAGCCATCAATAACTTCGGCAAAGTCTCGCAAATAGACGCGGCGCTTGGGTGCTGCGGACTGGGAACTAGTGGTTGTGTCACCAGGAATAGAGGATACCTCAAACGACAAATTCCTAATTTCATTAGCATTTTGAAAACGCCCCACAGTCCGGGTTAACGGCTCCGAATTTTGCCCCAAAATTCGACCGCCAGAAACGTCTAGGTTACGGTTTCTCAGTTCATCTAAGACATCAGTTAAACCTACACCTAAAGCTTGCAAGCGAGCCAAATCAATATTGGCTCTGACTTCTTCTTGCGCTCCGCCGGATACGTCTACCCCAGCAACTCCAGGTACAACACCGAGTTCACGGGCTAGTTCTTCTTCGGCAAAAACTCGCAAATCAACGCCTTGTAAAGATGGTGAGGTTAATGCGAATTCATAAACCGGTAACTGGGAAGGATCGACTTTAAATAAGCGTGGTTCTTCTATAGTGTCCGGTAATGTGCTTCTGGCTCTATTAAAAGCCGCTGTAGCATCATTCAAGGCTTGGTCAATATTTCCCCCTGGTTGGAAGTACAAATCTAAACTGACTTGTCCTTCACGGGTTTGAGAAAAAACCTGTATTACTCCCTCTGTGGCAGAAAACGCTTCTTCTAAGGGCTTGGTCACTTCATCAACTGCTACCTCTGGGGAGACACCGGGAGCTTGTACCCGCACTCCAATCCGGGGATATGTAATTGATGGCAGTAAATCTACTGGTAGCTTGACGATAAAAAAGACACCCAACACTATCACCGCCAGAGTGAGCATGAGTGTGCCAATGTGCTGGCGGATGGAAATAGCGCTAATACTAAATCCGCTGCCGTTTTTTACCTGCTGCATCTTTCTAATTAAATATTCAAAAATTACTGTTGATACTAAGTTGCATAATGAGATTGCTTGCCTTCACTGCATTTCGGTCGCAATGGCAGATACTATCTTTAATTGCAACTTGGTATGATTCCCCGTAGGGGTTGACTAAGATTTTTCTGAAATAATTGAAAGACGCACTGCGTCTCCATTTTTTAACGGCTTACTACTGCGAACAACATAGCGGTCTCCTGGTTTTAAACCAGATAAAATTTCGACTTTGCCATCAGCCCTTTTTCCAAGAGTTACAGCACGGGCTGTTACCTTTGCTTTCCCTTCAACATTAGTAACGACAAACACAGTTCCATTTTGGTCATCTGATCCTTCTTTAGTTACTGTTGGTTGGGAAGAGGCTTTATTCCTTGCTTGCTTCTGAATAGCTATTTGCGGTACTACTACTCGCTTTACGGCCTGAGTTGCAAAATTTACTCGTGCTAGCAGTCCGCTACCAATTTTGCCATCACTGTTGGGAATCACTACTTCTACAGGTATCAAGCGGGCTGTGGCATCAGCTGCGGGGGAAATGCGCGCCACTCTACCAATTAGTTCTTTATTAGGAAAGGCATCTAAACGAACTTGTACAGATTGCCCAACTTGAATTTGTGCCAATTCTAATTCGGAAACTTGGACTACAACTTTGACACGATTGAAGTCAGCAATTTTTAAGACTTCACCGCCTGCTTGGAGCAAATTGCCCGGTTCTGTTACCTTTTCGGTGACGACACCAGTGATAGGAGATGTCAATCGGGTGTAAGATCTGCGTTCTTTGGCTTGGGCAACTACTGCCTGTTGAGCAACTACTCTACCTTGGGCGGCGGCGACTGCTTGCTGTTCTGTACGCACTTGCTCAGTCGCAGCCCGTAGCGCTTGGGCGGCTGTTTGTGCTTCAGTGCGAGCTTGTTGGGCAGTTTGTTCAGCGATCGCACCTTGTTTGACTAGCTGCTGCTGGCGTTGTGAGTCTGCTTGTGCTTGCACCAGTTCTAATCGCGCCCTTTCAACTTGGGCACGGGCATTACTTACCTGATTTGTTGCCCTTGCTACTTCTGATTTTAGGGATGCTAATTCTGCTTCTGCTTGCTTTAAGTCTGTTAACAGCAAGACATCATCTAATTGGCCGATGTTTTGCCCTTGCTTAACTCGATCTCCAACATCTAAATTCAACGCTAACAGCCTTGCTTCTACTTGCGATCGCACTGACACTGTGCGGAAGGGTGTGGTAGTACCTGTATACTCTGGTTGTTTTTGTAGAGCCTCTGTACGAGTGATCGCTACATCTACAGGTGTTGCTCCACCGCCTTGTCTTGCAGTACTGGGTCCTTGAGATTGTGCGTCGGCTGATTCCTTCTGCGATGAAACACAACTTCCTGTCATCAACCCAATCCCCAGGAAACAAGCAATCAATAAACTAGACTGCGAGCTAAAGTCATGGGGAGACTTTCGCCGATTTTTTTTATCACCTGCCTCATGTAATTGAGACTTAAGTAGCTGAGATGCAACTATGGTATTTGGCATTTTCAACAGATTATGCAGTTTATGTCTGTTCAAAAACATTGATTTTGTGATTCCTAGGGCGGCTTTTAGCTAAAAACAGCCGTTTCCTAATAAGTGTTTTTGACACGTTTGTTTAACAAGTCTATGTTTTTTCTCAAAAATGTTCGAGTATAAAAAGTCATGTTTTTCTCAACCAAAATTTAGAAAAAACTCAACACTGTACTGCTATGGCAGGTGCAGAGAATTTTATATTCAGCCAATTGTAAAGATTAGTATACGTATTTTTAGCTTTTCTAAACTCCGCCTCAAGGTATAAGGCTGATAAAAATGCTAAAAATAATTTTCTGCGTTTTAGCTTCTATCTTTAGAAGTAATTAATTTGCTATCTGAAGGTTTGGCATTGTAGCTAAACT
Organism: Aulosira sp. ZfuVER01; assembly: GCA_034530615.2. Lineage (GTDB taxonomy): Bacteria > Cyanobacteriota > Cyanobacteriia > Cyanobacteriales > Nostocaceae > Aulosira. Next base: position 103,849 of record JAVRCV020000048.1, on the reverse strand, counting down.
ATCAGTAATTATTTCCTTATCTAGTTTAGATTAAGAATAGTAAATAAATTTGGTATTTGGGACAGACGTAATGTAACGAGTCTCAACGCCTAACTATGTATTGAGTTTGTAAGAGGAAGACACCCAGTGACATCACCCCTAAAAATTGTAAAAACTGCTGAAGAATGCCTGATTGCAGAATTTTTTCAGGAATCCGTGGGTAAGTGGCGATCGGAACGGCGCTATTACACCTTGCAATCGGGAACTACCAAAGAAATGGTGAGTGCGATCGCCATTCGATTTTTAGAACAGGGATGCGAAGAATTACAAAAGCTGGCTCAGTTGCATGACTTACCAGATTCTGTAAGTTTGGTATGTGGTACTCAAGTGACCTGGGAAAGTACAGATTCAATCACAGGAAAGAAAGAATCTCAAGGTTCCACTCTATTTGGTGCTTTAGGAAACATTCTGTATCGCGATCGCGGTTTTGCCACATCCAAACCAGTGACCGCCGAATATTATTTTCCCAATCCCAAAACCCTGTGTTTGCGAACAGAATATAACAGATCAGTATTTGAGGAAGAGTTAAAGCTGATTGGTAGTAAATACCGTACTCGCCAGACTATTATTTCGCGTGCTGGTGAACAGTTGATGATTGGTCAGTATTTAGAGACAAGATTAGAGAATGAGCCTTTCGAGTAGTTAAGGCGTAGATTTGCAAGGAAAAGCAGATCGGGGAACAAGTAAATTCAATATTGCGAAGCGTAGCAATCTCAAAACTCTGACCAATAATTCCTTGATGGTATAAGCATTCAGATTTATCTGTGGAATCTATCGAAAATCAGCCTAGGAAAGTTTGCTCAAGTCGGCAGAGCCGCCCACGCAACTTTCCGCAAAATCCAAAAATTTCTGAGTCGCCTAGATTGGCCTCAGGGGTCAATTCAAAATCTAAAATCTAAAATTGTTTGACCCTTGTCTATTACTTCTTGATAATCTACGATTCTAGCAAGTTCAGTTTCTTTGTGCCGACCTCATTAAAAGTTTTTTAAATTCTCCTCTTCTATAGTGAGTTGAGGTATTATTATGAGAGATGAGAATTAATTCGGTGATAGTGTTTTTTGTTAGTATTGATTGGCTTTTTCCTTTTGGTATTTTCAGACTCTCTCCGAAATCTAAATCTCTACGTTCTGATGATTTTGGAGACTTTCTATGTCAGTTTATGTAGGTAACCTTTCTTACCAAGTTACAGAAGAGGCATTGACTGCTGTTTTTGCAGAATATGGTTCTGTAAAGCGTGTTCAAATACCTACCGACCGTGAAACAGGCCGTGTACGCGGCTTTGCTTTTGTGGAAATGGGTACAGACACCGAAGAAACAGCTGCCATTGAGGCTCTTGATGGTGCTGAGTGGATGGGACGTGACCTGAAAGTTAATAAAGCCAAGCCCAAGGAAGATAGAGGTTCCTTTGGTGGTGGTAACCGTGGTGGCTACGGCGGTGGTAATCGCAATCGCTACTAAGTTATAGGTTTTATAAAAAAAGGTTAGGGGCTGTTGGTCATTTCATCAGGCCCATCAACTAATTAAAATTTGCAAAAGCTCAAGCACCGATGCTTGAGCTTTTTTAATTGGAAGTCGGCGGGAAACTCCATTCCCTTGTGGGTGGAGAGGGACAGCCGCCCGCCGACTTTGGGCATAGGGCATTGGTGAGTCCAGCACTGAAGACGGGTTTCCCGTTGTAAGTGACTGGCGTTCGCGCAGCATAAAGCCTTCTCCCCTTGGGAGAAGGAGCGTCACCCGAAGGGTGAATCTTTGCTATGTCCCATTCCTCATGCCCTAAAACTCCGTCCCGTTGTGGGTGGAGTTTTTTATGTCCTTTCATTAATAATGAGTCCCCGACTTGCGATGATGCACGGCTGTGACACCATCTTGATTTAGCACTTTGCCATTCTCGACAGTCGCATAAACTAGCCAGTGATCGCCAGATTCCATCCGATTTTTTACAGAACACTCCAAATATGCCAAAGCATCGTTGAGAATTGGAGAACCGTTTTCGGCTTCTTGAGTGGCGACATCAGCAAATCTGTCTTCTGCTGGGCCAAAGGGTTTGAGGAATTGTTTCATCAAGCCTAAATGATTGCCTTCTTTAAGGATATTTAGGACAAATTGATTTCCTGTGTGCGTCAGAGATTCTACAGCACGGTCTTTAGCAACGGCTATGGTTAAGCCAGGTGGACTAAAGCTGGCTTGAGAAACCCAAGAAGCTAACATCGCGCTGGAGATATCGTCTTGTTTGGCTGTGAGAACGCACAGCGAACCAACAATTCGCCCAACTGCTTGTTCAACGGTGGTAGCGGGAACGCTTTGCGATCGCACTTTTCTGGCTTTCTTCAATGCTTGAGCAAAGTCGGTTCCGGCTTCTTCACACATCTGTAAGGTGACATCGTTGGGTTTAAATTTGACGCGGATAGTGTCAAATCCAAAGCGATAGCCAGCGTCTTTGAGTTTACCTTCAATTAAATCAACAGCTTCGCCACTCCAGCCAAAGGAACCGAATACGCCTGCGAGTTTATTATTGGTAGCGGTGGCGAGAACAATACCTAAAGCTGTTTGTACAGGTGTGGGTGCATGACCGCCAAGGGTAGGCGAACCGATGACAAAACCAGCAGATTTTTCTACAGCAGCGCGAATATCTTCAGGGTCGGTAAATTCACAATTAATTGATTCTACAGCGACACCAGCTTTCGTGATACCACGCGCGATCGCTTGGGCTAAAGTGGCTGTATTACCATAAGCAGATGCATAAATTAAGGCTACTGTCAAATCGGCAGATGTCTGCTGCTGACTCCATTCCCGATAAGCTTTGGTCAGTTCAATTAGGGCATAGCGCACCAAAGGCCCGTGTCCAGTGGCGTAAATTCTCGCAGGAAAATAGGCAAGTTTATCTAACGCTGTTTCAACTTGACGCGCATGAGGAGCCATCAAGCAATCAAAATAATAGCGGCGATCTTCGTTAATCGATTCCCAGCCTTCATCAAAGACCTGATCGCCACAAATATGCGCCCCAAAGAATTTATCTGTATAGAGAATTTCTGTTTGGGGGTCATAGGTGCAAAGTAGATCTGCATAACGGGGGTTGGGGGTAGGAACAAATTGCAGATCGTGACCCTTACCTAAATTTAGGGTTTCTTCCCCCCGCATCACCATAATTGGTAAATCTGGGTTTTCTAGCGCTCCGCGTAAATTGATTGCCCCGGGATTAGAACACACAAAGGTAATTTGCGGTGCAACTTCCAGCAAAGCTTTTAAAGTCGCGGCGCGGTTGGGATTAACATGACCCAAAATTACATAATCGATGGCTTTGACATCAAATCTTTGTTGCAAAGCATCTAAATAGATTTGAGTAAAAGTTTCACCTGGCGGATCGATTAGGGCGATTGTATCCCCTTGAATCACATAAGAATTAGCAGTTGTACCCTTGGCTAAAGCATATTCAATTTCAAACCTTAACCTTGACCAACTGCGCGATCGCAGTACTGTTGTATCTGTGGCTATCGGGTAAACTTGAACGTCGCGGGGTTTGGTTGTTGACATGGTAGTTTGGGCAATAGGAAAAGGACATGGGGAAGGGAAGACGCGGAGACACGGTGAGGGAAATATCCCCGCGTCCCCGCGTCTTTAAGCCACCGCGTCTTCTGTAAGTTTGTTAGTAGTGATTACCAACTTTACGGTGATGCACAGCAGTCAAGGCCTCTGTTTTAGAAACTCGTCCGGCGTAGACGGTGCTGTAAACTGCCCAGTGATCGCCACAATCCATTCGGCTTTTGACTTCGCACTCAATGTATGCAAGGGCATCGGTGAGGATAGGTGCGCCGTTTTCGGCTGGCTGAGTTTTCACGCCTTCAAAGCGATCTGCACCTGGGGCGAATCGCTTGAGAAAGTGCTTCATCAATGTTTGGTAATTACCTTCTTCCAAAATATTGAGGACAAAGCGATCGCCAACTTGCATCAGTGATTCAATCGCCCTGTCTTTAGCTACTGCAATGGAAAATCCCAAGGGTTTAAAGCTGGCTTGCGCTACCCAGGAGGCTAACATCGCACTGGAGACATCGCCTTTTTTGGCGGTAATGATATACAATCCGCCACTAAGTCTACCGAGGGCTTTATCTAAGTCAGCACCTAGAGATTTCATCGCCTTGATACTGCGATCGCGTGTTACCCATTGCCCTAAGTCGGTTCCCGCTTCTTCACACTGTTTATAGGTGTTTTCCGTAGGCGTTTGTTTAATCCGAATTGCGGGGAAAACTGTTGCCAATCCTAAGTTACGGAATTTACTCAATAAAGGATCTATTGGTTCGTCATCGCCGCCACCAGTTTCAAATATGCCAATGGCTTGCTTTTCTTTGGCAGATCCTAAAACGGTACTGAGGGCTGCTTGAGTACTAGCAGAACTAGAAACTGGCGGTACACCTACAACCAGTCCAGTACAACGACCTACCAATTCCCGTAGTTCTTGTAAATCAATGCCTGAACTCAAGTCTACCCATTCCACAGCCACCCCAGTTTTGCTGATACCGTTGCCAATTGCTTGGGCGAGGCGATCGCTATAGCCGTATTCGGAAACGTAAAATATTCCTATTGCTGTTTCTGGCTTGTCTTGCGTTTGACTCCAAGTGCGGTAACGTCCAGTCAGTTCCTCAACGTTGTGGTACAGTAGCGGCCCGTGACCAGTGGCAATCATACCAATATGCGGCAGTTCTCCCATACGCTTTAAGGCTGACAGCACTGACCGTGCATTCGGCCCCATCAAGCATTCGTAGTAATATTTAAAATCAGGTTCAATAGCTTTTAAATCGTCATCAAAAGTACTTTCGGTGCAATAGTGCATCCCGAAAGCATCGCAGGTGTAGAGAATTTGGGTTTGGTGATCGAAGCTGAAGATAGTATCGGGCCAGTGAAGATTTGGGGCGATGACAAATTCAAATTCATGACCATTACCCAAATCTAAGCGATCACCATTTTTCACAATCCGACGCTTAAACGGCTGATGTACCAAATCTTCTAGAAACTGAATCGCCACTTTCGAGGCGACAACAGTAATTTCCGGAGCCATTTGCAGCAAATCTTTGATTAAGCCACTGTGGTCTGGCTCGGTGTGGCTGACAATTAAATAATCAATCTCTTTAGGATTAATTAGCCCCGTGAGCGTGTCAAAATACAGCTGACGAAACTTTTCGTGGGAAGTATCAACTAAAGCAGTCTGCTCACCGCGAATCAGAAATGAGTTATAGGTCGTACCGTTTTGCAGACCAAATTCAATATCAAAGCGATCGCGATCCCAATCCAAAGAGCGAATTGCTGTAGTATCTGGAGCAATTTCCACAGTTTGTATGGTGAGCCTTTTTTCAGTTCTTTCGGTGAGCGCTACCATAACTCCCTTCCTTAACACAATGAGTATATTTTCCTCTGACTTTATTGTTACACGTATCGATTGTAAATTTTTATTAAAAAAGCTATAGATAACTTAAAAAAGTTAAAAGAGTGGAACCACAGAGGCACAAAGTACACAGAGACAATATTTGGTTAGCCTTGGAGATTGGCAATTCCCGGCTACATTGGGCATTGTTCTTAGGCGAAAAGCTCGACTGTACTTGGGACACTGACTATTTACCTAAGTCAGTCATACAGAAATTGGCACAATGTCAAACACTGGATAATTTACCACCAGAAGTTTTCCCCTGCATTTACAGAAGTGGAATATTGGCAAGACAAGGAGACAAAAAAGAATATGCTTCCGCCTCTCCCTTGTCTCCCTTGTCCCCCCCATCTTTTCCCCCCCTCCCTCTTGCGATCGCCTCTGTAGTTCCCAGCCAAACAGCACTTTGGCAAACTTACCCTAATCTTCAGGTAATCACCTTAGACCAAATACCGCTAAAGAATGTGTATCCCACACTGGGAATTGATCGCGCTTTGGCGTTATGGGGTGCTGCTAAAACTTGGGGATTTCCTATGCTGGTGATTGATGCTGGAACTGCACTGACTTTTACGGCGGCGGATGATAACCAGTGTTTAGTTGGGGGTGCGATTCTACCAGGATTAGGTTTGCAATTTACAACTCTCGGTCAACAAACAGGACAATTACCTTCAATAGAGACGCAATTGATTTCATCTCTACCGCCACGCTTTGCTTTAAATACAACAGAAGCAATTCAAAGCGGCGTGATTTATACGCTACTTGCTGGAATCAAAGATTTTATGGAGGCGTGGTGGCAATTATATCCTGAGGGTAATGTTGCGATTAAAGGAGGCGATCGCACAATATTATGCAATTATCTTGAAGTTTTGTATCCTGCGATCGCACTACGATTGACTATAGAACCCAATTTGATTTTTTGGGGTATGGAAAAAATAGTAGGCATCTCATAAAAGCTAGCTTTGGTAAAGTAAGAGTCGAACATTATCCAAAAGCAGCCTATGTACGTGCTAATTGGTGGATCTGGTTTGGTAGGACTAAGCTTGGCGCAGAAATTAATAGAACTAGGACATACCGTAGCTGTGATTGACATCGATCCTAATGCTTGTCGCTACGCACGGGAACAAGTAGGAGCAATGGCTTTTGAAGGTAGCGCTGTTAGTACAGACGTGTTGTTGGAAGCGGGAATTCGGAAAGCCGACGCTTTAGCAGCTATGTTGCGAAGTGATGCGTTGAACTTGGCGATGGTAACTCTCGCTAAACATTATGGTGTCCCTCATATTGTGACTCGGATGCGCCATTCAGATTTTGCTGAACCTTTTCGATTAGCTGGAGCCAATCATATTATTGGTACTGTTGAACTAGCGGTTTCCACAATGGTAAATGCGATCGAATATCCGCAAGTAGAATCAATGATGCATTTTGAGCAAGGACAAATTGAAGTTTTAAAACTTTCAATTCCTAACAATTGCTATGTTGTTAATCGTAGCATTGCCGAAATTGCGCAGGATTCACGCTTTCCTACTGGTTCTCTAATTATTGGCTATCAACCCCATCCTCAAGAAGATTTAAGCATTCCCAATGGGAGTACAGTATTAGAACCTGGTTCAACTGTGCTGGTTGTAACCAAACCAGGGTCATTGCATCAAATGATAGATTTTATTGAAGGCTGTAAATAAATTGAATGAAGCTGTACTTACGTTTTTATTTAGTAATTGCTTTAATTTTTTTGGTGGCTTGCACATCATTAAATAATTCCCAAAAGCCACAATCCCAAACTACCCAGACACAATCATCTCAACAAGTAGTGACTCTGGACAAAAACTTTCAAATAGCAATGGGACAAACAATTTATGTACCCGTCTATTCTCATATTTATCATAATGATGAGCGCAAGATTTTAGATTTAGCAGCTACCCTGAGTATCCGGAATACAGATTTAACCAATCCGATGATTGTTACTGCTGTGCGTTACTATGATTCAAATGGTAAATTAATTAAGCAGTATTTAGAACGCCCCATACAACTTAATGCCCTAGCTTCTACAGACTTTTTTGTTAATAGAACAGATACAAGTGGTGGTTCAGGAGCAAATTTTATTGTGGAATGGGTATCCCAAAAAGCAATTTCCGAGCCGATAGTAGAAGCAGTGATGATAGCAACTGAATTCCAGCAAGGAGTTTCTTTTGTAAGTCCCGGCAAAGTCATAAAAACTCAAAAAGCTTCGCAAAGTACATCTTCAAGATGAATTACGAATTACAAATTACGAATTAAATTAATCATCTTCTAACTTCAACAATTGCTCATCAATTTTTCTCAGCCGTTCATACACAATCTCTTCTGAGAGAATTCGCTGACGTATTGCTTCGTTGAGTGCTGCTTTCTCCGCTAGCAGCAATCGACGGCGAATAGCATCAAGCTTACTGGGTTCACCACTTTTAGTTTCCAACTCATCCGAACGGCGATTATATAATTCTCGTAATGTCTTTTCTGCACTCGCTACTTGCACTTGGTAAGCTGAACGCATCTCTTCATATACAGCTTTTGGTAACACCCCTGTTTTCAATAGAGTATCTAATTCATCCTGTGCTGCTTTAGCCGTAATTAATTGTGCTTGCAATTCTTCAACCTGCTGGCGAGTTGCTGATACCGGAGACAATTGCAACCGCTTCACCAACCACGGTAAACTCACTCCTTGACCAACTAAAGACAGCAATACTGTGCCAAATACTATGGCAATTAGTTGTTCTCGTCCTATTACGTTTGTGGGGATACTCAACGCCAACGCCATTGAAAGAGAACCCTTAATATTGCCAAAGAATAGAACGTGCTGCCACTGCCCAGGAATTGGACGGTCAAATAAACGTACAATAGCTAACAGTGGATAGACAGAGACTATGCGTGCTATTTGATAAGCTGCGATCGCTAGCAGTACAGCAGGTAAAGTTCTCCATAGAGTTGTTAAGTCAACTTCTATACCAATAAGCAGAAAAATAAAGCTATTTACCCCAAAAGCAATAGATTCCCAAAAGCTAAGTAATGTCAAACGAGTAGAAGCCGATACTTTACCTGAAAGTCCTACTGTTCCGACAATTAACCCAGCAACAACCACAGCAACTACACCAGAGACGCTGAACGATTGTCCGAGTTGAAAAGCTCCTAAAGCCACAGCTACCGTTAGCAAAATGCTACTAAGCGGCTCATCAGCGCGGACAAATAAGCCTGTACTCAAAGATCCTACAGCTAACCCTACTAAGGTTCCCCCAATAATTACCACACATAATTCTTGCAGTCCTGCGAGAAATGACAGTGAACCAGCTGCATGAACTTTTAAAATCAGACTAAATAAAACTAGCGCCACACCATCGTTAAATAAGCTTTCTCCCTCAACAATGGTGGAAAGACGAGAAGGGACTTGTACCTCCTTAAATACAGCAATTACAGAGACAGTATCAGTAATTGCCAAAATAACTCCAGCCAGCAATGCTGCTGTCCAATTTAATTCGAGTCCCCATTTCAAAAGTACTGCTGTCACACCAGAGGAAATTAAGATTCCTGGCCCAGCTAATAAAGCAATTGGTTTAACAGTAGTGCGGAGGCGGCTAATATCTGTATTAATAGCTGCCTCAAACACCAAAATCGGCAGAAATAAATTCAAAATTAGGGAATCGTTTAAACCAATGCGCTGTGGCAAAATTTCTGTAACTGCTAAACCCGCTAAAACTAAACCCGCAACATAAGAAACTCGTAACCAGCGCGACAGTAAAGCTACAACGGTGGCTACGAGTAGGAGAATAATTGAAACAGTGACTAATTCAGCAACATTCACTGGAAAATGGGTAGAAAATGGCTGGATGTACCAAAGAAGAATACCATTTCCTGGGAAATTTCTACTCTATTCCGAGGAATCTATATCACCCAAGAACACCTTTCTTTGATATATTCCTGAATATCTTCAGTGACAACCCCAACACAAGATTCTAGGATATCGTTTCCCGCGTGAGACATCATTTTAAACTCGACTTTAGGAATAAGTTGAGCATAAGTTTGACTTTTGGTTATAGCATCTGGTGTATCTTTACCACCTTGTAAGATTAAAGTTGGGACTTCTATCAGATGTAATCGGTTTTGCAGTAATTCTGCTTCTAACTCTGGCTGTTGTCTTTGAAACAATAACTGGCAGGCTGTAGGATATTGTAAAATCAACTTACGTGGCTGCAAATATTCTTGAATTTTTGTTTGCAAACCCAGAATTTTAGTTAAGGGACGAAGCAGTTTTAAGAGTTTAAATATCAACGGTGAATATTTAACTAACCGCTGCATCTTTTGCCAATACTTTTCCTGTCCTGCTATTTCTACACCCTCTGGTGAAAGCAAAACTAAACCATTCACTTGTTCTGGATACTTTAAAGCATAGCTAGCCGCAATCCACCCGCCAAGAGAATGTCCTACTAAATATACTTTTTCTAGCTTCAAAGCTTGCAAAAACTCAGCTAGACACTCCACTTGTAAATCAATTGAGTAGTGGATATTAGGATTTTCAGATTCACCAAATCCTAATAAATCTGGTGCAAAGCAATGGAAATTACAAGACAAAGAATCGATCGCTGATACCCATTGACTGCTATCGTTCCAAGCACCATGTAACAAAATTACCGGAGTTCCTTTACCAGCTTCGCGCCAGAATAATAGCCCTTGCGAGAGTTTTCTCCGGGAGTTATGAAATAGCGTATCCATCTGAATTTTAAGAGTTATAGCAATTTTCAGTGGGTGATGTAGATGAATTTTGACATCTGAAAATTGGGAACAGACAACCGTTGAATAGTGGCCGTTACCCCTTGTTCCAGCACAAAAATTTGTCTTACACTCAACCTTAAACCGCTTTAAGTTTTAGCATAGTTAGTCAATAGTTAATAGTCATGATTTACGAGAAACAGAATTTAAGCACAAGACTAATGACTAATGACGAACAAAATATTGTTATGCCAATGTTGTCAAGCCATTTAAATAGTCTTGCAACTGCTGAGAGTGGTCGTGAGACATTGGTTCTGAAGGTAGGGAGTTAGGAGAGAACGCTTGGATGTCTATGACTTCCAATGTATCGTAAATCTCCATTGTTCCTTTTACTTCTGCTTCCACAGCAATACAAATTGAATGAATTCTGGGATCGCGGTTCGGGGAAGAATAAACCCCCACCAAACGCCGGATTTGCACCAATTCTAATCCAGTTTCCTCCTGCAACTCTCGGCGGACTGTAGTTGGAATATCTTCTCCCCAGTCCACCATACCTCCAGGTAGTGACCAGCGACCATTGTCACTACGCCGAATCAGCACAATCCGACCATCAGGTAAAATCGGGATGATGCTGGTGCCAGTAATGGGATGACGAAATATTATACCCAATACCGTTTGTCCAAACCGCCATAAGCTACGTGTGGACTTTACAGCTATCGTAAAAAAAGCAAGAACGTTCAATCTAAAAATGTTTGGGTTGTGTTCTATATATCCTTACTACTTAACATAGATGTCTAAATACTAATGTATTAAGTTATTAATTATACATTTATATTAGTAGTTTGGAATTTTATTCTAACACTTCATTAGAATATCTCAATCTTACCATCAGCTATAATAAATTAGCGTATATCTTTATACAAAGAAAACTGATTAATTAGCTTTTTTAACTTTTACTTAGTATGTGTATAATAGCAACTTGAGACTATAGATTTAAGATTTAAAGCCTTTATCAATCAGTTTGTAGAGTAATTTAAGATATTGGTAACTATTGCAAAATATTAATTACAGTAACGAATTCCAGTAAATTTACAAGCTAATTCCTAATTTTACTGTTTAATTAAACTGATAAAATTTATTTATATATTTACAAATAAATATTTTAGATATTTAGGGAATACTCTGAATTTAAATTTACAGTATCTCTTATACCATAAGGATTTCTAGAGTTAACCGATATTCATGGTTTGAGGGATATATCCAAAATCACACAGAGTTTAATACTTAATTTGAATAATAATACAAAAGCATTATTTATTATTTCAGATAAAACATTGACAGCAATAAATAACTGCGTTCATCTATGGATTTATTTTTGATAAAATTGTTTTTCTGTCAGAGATGCCTATAAAGTATAACGCACGAAAAAGATTCAAAAATTGCTTTCCTTCTGTTCTATTTTTAGAATAAACAACCACACGGTTGCCTAAACGCAGGGAATAAAAATCTCTATTTTTAGAATTCTGCATTTGCCAATTTCCAATCCGCAGTTCCTCTATTCACGATATATGCTTATATAGTAAATACACAAAAACATTAAAGCCAATCCTTACCCCTTGTGCAATATCCATAACAGATGATTTGCTCAAAGCTGCTAATTAACAATAAAATTATTCAATATATATATTGACATTACAAATAAAAAGACGTTATAATTGTACGTTGTTCAAACTGTCTGATAGCTAGACTAGGCTAAAAATATATCAATAACAACGGTAGCTGATATTGCCTAGTAGCTCTTTTTTGTTGTTTATTAATGAGGTGAACATGGCTAAGCGCCGTAACCCGAAAAAAGAAAAGGCGCTACGGAACCAGGCATATGCCAGAAAGTTTCGTAAACGAACTACTACAGGAAGAATGCAGAGAAGGTTCCAACAAAGACCTCCTAAGAGTGAAGAAGATGAAGGCGCAGCAGCAATTGATGCTGAGTAAGCCATCAAATAAAATCCTTACTCGTTGAATTTTTGATTTTTCAGGGCGTACAAAATCTGTACGCCCTTATTTAATTTATTGGGGATTTGTCAAGAGTCAAAGGTCAAAAGGCAATAGGGAAAAATCGAAAAATCATTTATAGTTTTTTCCCTCACTCCTTTGCTTCCCCTGCTTCCTCATACTCCTTCTCCCCCTTCACATTCCCTCTTGCCTTTCATTCCCAAGCTGTTAGGCTTTCAGTTCAGCAATTTGAGTGCGGGCAGCCAGAATCGCATTGCGTACTTGTACAAAGCCAGTACCACCGTAACTATTACGGGCTGCAACGACTTGACGAGGAGATATTGCCTCATAAATATCGGCTGCAAATGCTGGATGAATTTGTTGCCACTCTTCTAATTTCAAATCTTTGAGAAGTTTACCTGCGGCAATACTGGTTTTTACCACCTTACCCACGAGGTTATAAGCTTCTCGGAAGGGGACACCTTTTGCTGCTAAATAATCTGCTACGTCTGTAGCATTAGAAAAGTCTTCTGTGACTGCTTCTGCCAAGCGCTGGGGACGAAATTCTAATCCTTCTCGCAGCAAAATTGTCATTGCTTCTAGGCAGGCTTTTACTGTGTTGACGCTGTCAAATAGACCTTCTTTGTCTTCTTGCAAATCTTTGTTATATGCCAAGGGTAGCCCTTTCATAATTACCAACATCGCTTGCAGATGACCAAATACACGCCCTGTTTTTCCCCGTACAAGTTCTGGGACATCGGGGTTTTTCTTTTGGGGCATGATGCTGGAACCTGTGGCACAGGTATCTTTAAGGGTAACAAAACGGAATTCCTCAGATGACCAAAGAATTACCTCTTCTGAGAACCGGCTGAGGTGAACCATTATTAGACTAGCCGCACAGAGAAATTCAATCGCAAAATCGCGATCGCTCACTCCATCCAAGCTGTTAGCATAAATACTCTCAAACCCTAAGAGTTCGGCGGTGTAGTGGCGATCGATAGGAAAAGTTGTTCCTGCCAAAGCACCACAGCCCAAGGGAGAAATATTAACTCTGCGATCAACATCTCCCAGACGTTCCCAGTCGCGTTGCGCCATACTAAAGTACGCCAAGAGATGATGAGCTAAACTCAGGGGTTGGGCGCGTTGCAGGTGGGTATAGCCAGGAATCAGAGTTTCAACGTTTTTTTCGGCTATATCTAGTAAAACAGTTTGAAATTCGCGTAATTGGCTCTTGATTTGTTGAATTTGGTCGCGGAGATAAAGTCTAGTATCAGTGCCTACTTGGTCATTACGCGATCGCGCAGTATGCAGCTTTTTACCAACATCACCAACAATTTCTGTCAATCGGCGTTCCACTGCAAAGTGGACATCTTCCGCATCAATACCAGGCTGAAATTTTCCTTGGCGATATTCCTGGCGAATTTGTTCTAAGCCGGTAACTAGTTGTTCTCCTTCTTCGGTGGAAATGATGCCAGTGTGAGCCAGCATTTTCGCATGGGCTTGAGAGCCAGTGAGGTCATATTCGATTAATGCAATGTCAAAACTTATACTGGCATTAAAACAAGCGATCGCTGGATGCAACGCTGATTCAAACCGCTGACTCCAAGTTTTTTGTTCGGTCATAAATTTTTAAAGTGGGCCAATCAATTTTAGATTTTGGATGAATCTAAAATCCATCTTGAAAAGTTCAGATCGCCGGCTTCCGGCGCTCCGACTTTTCGCAAAATCTAAAATCTAAAATTACCTTAACCGTAGCTAGTTAGAGTACGAAGCATATAGCCAATTATTAAACCAATTAACATTGCCCAAATTTGACCTGTCTTGACAAAGTGCTGCCACCCCTGCTGAATCTGCCCCATAACGTTGGGATCGTGAACGTATTGAGCTAACAATGAAGTTACAGGCGAATGCCAAAATAACTCAGATAGCAAATCGCTGAAGTAGTTCATACTTAGTAACCTGAAAGATTTTTATGTCATAACCTTTACTTGCAGGTAATGTCCAGTGAAGGGAAAGGGGAATGGGGGACAAGGAGGATGAGGGAGAAATAAAAAATGACTCTTGCCTATTGGGCAATACCCAATGACAAAAAATTACCCCTCAAATTTTCTTAATTTCTCAGCTGTCCGCAAAATTTGTCCTGCTAACACTGCTGCGCCAAAGCCATTATCAATATTGACTACACCCACCCCTGGCGCACAGGAGTTGAGCATTGTCAATAATGGTGCTAACCCGCCAAAACTTGCGCCATAACCGATGCTGGTGGGGACAGCCACTACAGGACAATCCGCCAAACCTGCAACAACGCTAGGTAATGCACCTTCCATCCCTGCTACGACAATCAAGACTGAAGCTGACTCGATCAAGTGGCGGTTACTCAACAAGCGGTGGATACCTGCAACCCCAACATCCCAAAGACGCTGAACTCGAAAACCAGAAAGTTCTGCTGTCACTGCGGCTTCTTCAGCAACAGGTAAATCAGCCGTTCCCGCAGACAGAATACCGATAACACCCTCAAACTGCGGTTCGATTTCAGCAGGAGTAATTGCACAAATTCTTGCCAATTCGTAGTATCGCAAACCTCTCACCCTAGATTGCAATGCAGCATATACCGCTGGTTCAATCCGAGTTGCCATGACTACCGGATTGCGCTGACGCATTACCTCTATAATTTGTACAATCTGGTCAGTAGTCTTACCTAAACCCCAAATTACTTCAGGGAAACCAGTTCTCAGCGCCCGATGGTTGTCAATTTTGGCAAAATCACCCACTCTTTCATAGGCTAAGTCTTTGAGTGAGTTTAATGCCTTATCTGGGGTTACTTTACCATGAGCAACCGATTCTAAGAGCGATCGCAAAGCTTTTTCACTAGTCATTGATAATTAGTCCTTTGTCATTTGTTATTTGTCCTCTGTCCTTTGCCATTTGTTATTGGTCATTTGTACGATAACCAATGACCAATAACCATTGACGATTAACTAATTACCATTGACTAATCTACAATTTTGATTTCATGAATATTCCAGAATGCGCCACCAAGTCCAGAGAATTTAATGCCTTCAAAACGATTGCGGACTGCTGACATCGAATAGGCATTAACTAAGTGAATAAATGGTAAGTATTCCTGAGCGAGTCTTTGAGTATCAGCATAAATTCCTTTGCGCTTGGCTTCGTCTAACTCCCTTGCTGCTTTGATGTAAAGTTCACCAATTTCTGCTTCCCAAGAAGCAACTTGCCAACCCTGAATTGGTTTTTGTCCTGCTTGGGGTTTTTGATTAAACATATGTAATCCCCCTTCAGGAGACCAGACGTTAGCACCATCATTCGGTTCTAAACCACCTGTTAAGCCTAACAAAGAAGCTTCCCAATCTAGAGTGTTAGCAAGCTTGTCCGTATAAGTATTCCATGCCAGCGGCGTAAAATCCACTTGAATACCAATCTTGCTCAAATCTCGTTTAATTTGCGATCCCATTGCTTCACGAATCTTGTTACCAGCATTCGTCAACAAAGTGAAACGAACATTGTTGCCTTCTGCATCTATTAGTTGATTTTTTTCGTTATATTTAAATCCCGCTTTTATTAGCAACTGCCTAGCTTTATCTGGATTATAATTATAAGTTTTTAGCCCTTCTTTAGCTGAAAGATAATAAGGACTCTGTACAGAGATAGGTGAATCTTGAGGTTGACCTAAGCCGCGAAACGTATTGTTAATCATCGTTTGCCGATCAATGGCGTAGGCTACTGCTTGGCGAAATTCTACAGTATTAAACCAACGTGATTTTTTTGGTTCAATTAGTGGTTTTCCTTCTCTTGAACCTTTATTTAAATTAAAGATTAAAAAGGTTGTTCCCGCTCCGGGTCCGCCATTATATATCTTAAAATTACCTTGTTTTTCTTGCACTTTCAGCAACGAAAAGTACTCAGGAGAAACACCTACCGTATCTAATCCGCCAGAACGAAATTGTAGTAAAGATGTATCTGTTGATTCGACAATTTGCCAAACGATTCTTTCGATATAAGGCTGGGCTTTTCCTTGTGCATCTTTGCGCCAGTAGTACGGATTGCGCCGGAAAACTATACGTTGACTAGTATCGTATCGCTCTAGCTTAAAAGGGCCATTCACAATTAGTTCATTTGGTGGTGTATCCACACTCCATTTTGATAGAAACTTAGGTTTACCTTCTTGGTCTTTTGTAGTGACTGATTCTCGCAATGCGTGGGCTGGTAAAATTGGGTATCCGGTAGCGCTACGTAGGAATGGAGCAAAGGGTTCTGGGACAGAAAATTCAACCCGCCGATTATCAATTTTTCTCACAGTTGGTAGCTTGCGACTTTCACCAATCCTCATACCATCTCTAGCATCTGTGGGGATTGCTTCATTAAGATAAATGTCATTATAGGTAAACACTACATCATCTACTGTAAGTGGTTGCCCATCAGACCATTTAAGATTCTCACGCAGGGTAAAAACAATTTTTAATTTATCATCAGAAATTTCCCAGGATTCTGCTAAAGCTGGTTCAACTTTACCAGTTTCATAATTTTCAGTAATTAAGCCTTCATAAGTTAAACCAAAAATATTGGGTGACTCAGAACTGAGAGGAAAGTTAAATGTTTTAGGATCGCTGAGAATACTAGTTACTAATTGCGGGACTTGAGCAGCTGTTGTTTTAAAATTCGATGGATTACAAGCAGCAACTGTCAGTGCTGTTGCGATGCTCACAATTATTAGTAACCAAAACCGTTTAATCGTAGACAAGATAGAAATAAATTTCATGATTATAAATACACGAACAAAGAGTTTAATCAGCAGCTACCAGTAAGACCACAGCATAAGCACAGATGCCTTCTTCCCGTCCAACGGGGCCTAATTTTTCGTTGGTAGTAGCTTTAATGCCAATTTGATTTGGTTGTAACTCTAAAACAGCCGCTAGCTTATCGCGCATTTTCTCAATATGAGGTTTCAATTTTGGTCGTTCTGCGACTACCACAGAATCAATATTGCCAATTTGCCAACCGCGATCACGTATTAGCTCGTGTACTTGAGTTAATAGCACCAAACTATCTGCTCCCGACCATTGGGGATCGGTGGGGGGAAAATAATGACCAATATCTCCTAAAGATAGTGCCCCCAGCATGGCATCCATAATCGCATGGGTCAGGACATCAGCATCGCTATGACCCAGCAAACCCAGTTCATGGGGAATATTCACTCCACCTAAAATTAAAGCGCGATCGCTCACTAGTCGATGAATATCGTAGCCGTTACCAATACGTATATTTGTCATTTATTATTTGTTATTTGTTATTGGGCATTGATACTAATTATTCTCCCTTGTCCCCCTTGTCCCCCTCATCCCCCTGCTTTCCCCGCTTCCATTTTTCCAGTAAATCGGGACGGCGATCGCCTGTTCTTTGGATCTGTTGTTCGTAACGCCACTTGGCAATTGCTGCATGATTCCCAGACAGTAGGACATCTGGCACTTTCCACCCCCGAAAGTTTGCTGGACGAGTGTATTGGGGATAATCCAACAAACCTTCCTCAAAACTCTCTGCTGTCAATGACTCTACCTTGCCTACAGTTCCAGGTAGCAGTCTTACCACCCCATTTAGCAAAGCCATTGCGGGTATTTCACCACCTGTAAGAATAAAATCACCTAAGGAAACTTCACGGGTAACTAAATGCAGTACCCTCTCATCTACTCCTTCGTAATGACCACAAATGACGATTAATTGGTTATAACCCTCTGCCAACTCACGTAAAAGCGGTTGATTGATAGTTTCTCCTTGCGGACTCATCAAAATCACTTCTCTTTGAGGTAGAATCGGCAGCGACTCCACCGCGGCAAAAATGGGTTCAGGCTTCATCAGCATCCCCACACCACCGCCATAGGGTTCATCATCGACTTTTCGGTGCTTATCATTCGTAAAGTCCCGTGGATTAACCAGATTGACTTGAGCAATCTGTTTGGCTAAGGCTTTAGCCAGCAATCCAGAACTCAAAACCGAGGTAAAACAGTCAGGAAAAAGCGTAACTATATCAAAGCGCACAGTTATTCGTATTCAAGAACACTAATCTTAAATTTGTATGTCTAGCAAAAACAAGAAGCTAATGTCTGGTAAAACTACAGATAAGGTTTGTCAATAGTAACTAAAAGTACCAGAAAACTTAGATCTTGCGTGAGATTAAAAGTTTTTCTAATTACTTAATTTATGTTTAAATATTGTCACAACTACATTTAAATTAATATTCTGAACTAAGTTAACAACTTCCAGGATGCATCGAGCCAGCCTCAGAATACAGCTTGTCAAGACCTGTTTGCCCTACTCTAGGGCACAGCCTAGCCCCCACTTAGCCCTTCGCACTATTTTGCCCAACTGGCAAAAGTGGACAGGTGAAAAACAAGGCGATGGCTTTGAGGACAACGGACATATTAAAGCTGAGGCGTCGTGTGGATCGAGCAAGAATTTGGAGCAGCGGCAATAGCTAATCCAAAACTGCAAAAAAGTGTCCTCCCCAAAAAGCCAAGTGCTAAAAACAATCAGGCTACTTAACCTTGTTATATTCACCTGAAGTTGTTGACAGGAGAAACACAATGCCGCAATTACAAGCTAAATCGCTGGAAATGAGGACACCTCAAGCTACTAAAACCGCCGTACTGGTTATCGGAGGCGCAGAAGATAAAGTTCATGGACGTGATATCCTTAGAACTTTTTTTGGTCGTGCTGGTGCTAGCAAGGCCTATATTACAATTATTCCATCTGCCTCTCGCGAACCTGCCATCATTGGTGGTCGGTATATTCGGATTTTTGAAGAAATGGGTGCTGAGAAGGTTGAAATTTTAGATATTCGCGAACGGGAACAGTGCGAAGCCCCTCAAATTAAAGCATCCCTGGAAGCCTGTAGTGGAGTCTTTTTGACAGGAGGAGATCAATTGCGTCTGTGTGGCGTATTGGCAGATACGCCAGTGATGGAAATTGTCCGACAGCGAGTGAGGGCAGGGCAACTTACCTTAGCAGGTACTAGTGCGGGGGCAGCAGTAATGGGGCATCACATGATTGCTGGCGGCGGTAGTGGGGAAACGCCAAACCGTTCTCTGGTAGATATGGCAACAGGTTTAGGATTTATTCCTGAAGTGATTGTAGACCAACACTTTCACAACCGTAATCGCATGGGGCGATTAATTAGTGCGATCGCCGCGCATCCCGATCGCCTAGGTATTGGTATTGATGAAGATACTTGTGCTGTGTTCGAGCGCGATGGTTGGCTACAAGTTATGGGTAAAGGTAGCGTCACAATAGTTGATCCCACGGAGTTAACTCACACCAACGAACCCCATGTAGGTGCCAATGAACCCTTAACTGTACATAATTTACGTTTGCATATCCTCAGCTATGGCGATCGCTTTCACCTGTATCAGCGGACTGTACTGCCCGCTGTACACCGTATCTCCAGCTGACGGAATAGAGTATCTGAGGTTACACTGAGTTGATCGCATATTTATTTCTTACTGTAGAAAAACGAGAGAAATAGCATTTAAAAAGAAAAAACTGTTTATTATGAACAGTTTAGCGATCAATTCCAGTAAGAAACTAGAATTTTGGTTCCGAATCTCCATCTACCTATTCCCATGAGAATCCTCAAGATCCAGACCTTACGCGGCCCAAACTACTGGAGCATTCGACGCCACAAGCTGATCGTCATGCGCCTCGATTTAGAAAACCTTGCCGAGACGCCCTCGAATGAAATCCCTGGTTTTTACGAAGGATTAGTTGAGGCGCTGCCAAGTCTGGAGGGCCACTATTGCTCACCGGGCTGTCGTGGTGGTTTTTTAATGCGGGTGCGAGAAGGCACAATGATGGGCCATATCGTTGAACACGTAGCTTTAGAGCTACAAGAATTAGCTGGGATGCACGTAGGCTTTGGTCGCACCCGCGAAACGGCTACACCTGGCATTTATCAGGTAGTACTAGAGTACCTAAATGAGGAAGCAGGACGCTACGCTGGACGAGCAGCGGTGCGTTTGTGCCAAAGTATTGTCGATCGCGGTCGTTATCCCAAAGCCGAGCTAGAACAAGATATTCAAGACTTAAAAGACTTTTGGCGAGATTCATCTTTGGGGCCATCTACAGAAGCGATCGTCAAAGAAGCAGAAAAACGTGGTATTCCCTGGATGGCTTTGGGGGCACGCTTTTTGATTCAGCTAGGCTATGGCGTGAACCAAAAGCGGATGCAAGCAACAATGACCGACAACACGGGCATTTTGGGAGTAGAACTAGCTTGCGATAAAGAAGCCACCAAACGCATCCTCGCTGCTGCTGGTGTACCAGTACCTAAAGGTACAGTCATCAGCTTCTTGGACGATTTAGAAGAAGCAATTGAATATGTTGGTGGTTATCCCATAGTCATCAAGCCCTTAGACGGTAATCACGGACGCGGGATCACCATTGATATTAGAACCTGGGAAGAAGCCGAGGCAGCTTATGAAGCAGCCAGACAGGTTTCCCGATCAATTATTGTTGAACGGTATTACGTTGGGCGAGATCATCGGGTATTGGTGGTAGATGGCAAAGTTGTAGCAGTAGCTGAACGTGTACCAGCCCATGTAGTTGGTAACGGCAGATCTAGTGTTGCGGAACTGATAGAGGAAACAAACCAAGATCCAAATCGCGGTGAAGGACATGACAATGTTCTCACCAAAATTGAACTCGACCGGACAAGCTACCAGCTTCTAGAAAGGCAAGGCTATACGCTCAATAGCATTCTGCCCAAAGGTATAGTTTGTTATCTGCGAGCTACAGCTAATTTAAGTACAGGAGGCAGTGCCCTAGACCGTACTGATGAAATCCACCCCGAAACTGTTTGGCTGGCACAACGGGTAGTGAAGATTATTGGTTTGGATATTGCCGGACTGGATATCGTCACTACAGATATTAGTCGCCCCTTAAGGGAAGTAGATGGCGTAATTGTCGAAGTGAACGCTGCCCCTGGCTTTAGAATGCACGTTGCGCCCAGTCAAGGTATTCCCCGCAATGTCGCTGGCGCAGTCATGGATATGTTGTTCCCCAATGAACAATCTAGCCGCATTCCCATACTCAGCGTCACTGGTACTAATGGTAAAACTACTACCACTAGACTACTGGCACACATCTACAAGCAGACAGGTAAAGTAGTTGGTTATACAACTACTGATGGAACTTATATCGGTGATTACTTAGTAGAAGCTGGCGATAATACCGGGCCGCAAAGCGCCCATCTAATCTTGCAAGACCCCACAGTAGAAGTAGCTGTGTTGGAAAGCGCTCGTGGCGGGATTCTGCGTTCGGGGCTGGGTTTTGAAGCTGCAAATGTAGGTGTAGTGTTAAATGTTGCTGCCGATCACTTAGGAATAGGCGATATAGATACTATTGACCAATTAGCTAACCTCAAGAGTGTAGTAGCAGAAGCAGTATTTCCTGATGGCTATGCTGTACTCAACGCCGACGATCATCGGGTTGCAGCAATGGCAGAAAAAACCAAAGCGAATATTGCTTACTTCACAATGAACCCTGACTCGGAACTCGTGCGCAAGCACATTCAAAAGGGGGGAGTAGCAGCAGTTTATGAAAATGGCTATCTCTCAATTGTCAAAGGCGATTGGACACACCGCATCGAAAGGGCAGAAGCTATTCCCTTAACAATGGGTGGACGTGCGCCATTTATGATTGCTAACGCTTTAGCAGCAAGTTTGGCAGCTTTTGTACAAAACGTCACAATTGAGCAGATTCGCGCCGGCTTGAAGACCTTTCGGGCTTCCGTCAGTCAAACGCCAGGACGGATGAATTTGTTTAATTTAGGCAACTATCATGCTTTGATAGACTATGCTCACAACCCAGCAAGTTACGAAGCTGTAGGTTCCTTCGTCCGTAACTGGAATTCGGGACAGCGAATTGGTGTTGTTGGGGGCCCAGGCGATCGCCGCGACGAAGATTTTGTTACCTTGGGTAAATTAGCAGCCGATATTTTTGATTACATCATCATCAAAGAAGACGATGACACTAGGGGTCGTCCTAGAGGTTCAGCCTCAGAGTTGATTACTAAAGGCATTACCCAGGTTAAACCCAATTGCCGTTTTGAATCAATCTTAGATGAAACCCAAGCCATCAATAAAGCCTTAGACATGGCTCCAGAGAACAGCCTGGTCGTGATATTACCAGAAAGCGTCAGCCGCGCTATTCGCTTAATTAGGGCACGTGGCGTAGTTAAAGAAGAAACACATCAACAAAATGCGACTACGGCGATCGTAGATTCTCAAAATGGCGTTGCATCTTCGATCATCAATACACTGCTGTAGTCAAAAGTAGAGATGCGATCGCTCGTATCTCTACTTTTGACCCTTGGTTGCTCCCAATGGTGAATATTATTGCTCGTGTTCTGAATTGTTATCTGCACTAGAACCTTTAACTTCCTCCTTAAAACCCCGTAGAGTTTTACCCAATGCATTCCCCAGTTCGGGAATTTTTTTTGGTCCAAAAATTACAATAGCGACTATCACAATTATTGCCACCTCTGGCCATCCCAGTCCAAACAACATAAGCTTCTCCTTGAAACAATCTATAGTTAACTATAGACATTACAGTGATTTTAATGGAAATGAAATATAAAAATCTGGCTTGATTTTTTCAAAAATCCAAGTATTCGTAAGGTGGGCATTGCCCACCTTACGTAATATCGGTATTAGAGCAATTTTTATGTGAATGTAATACAATCAGAGTTTTGTTAAAGTCAATTTTTTATTTAACCAAAGATGAATATAGATAGTTATCGGTTTTTATCTGTATTTTGAACAATAAAATTATCAAACTTAGCGACAATAATTATTTATTTTAAACTAGATAAACAGTAGATAGTTCTAAGTTTTAATGCAGTTTTTTTAATGTAATCTATACATAGAGACCGATAATCTGAACACACCTAGATAGCTATTCTCTTGTAATAGGCAAACTTAACCAATCACTTAATTCATGAGCTAGCCATTCCAGTTCTGCTTGAGATTTTATGACACCATGATTACTCCCAACTTGATATTTTTCTACCCCAGCCCAAAGCTCTAATTGCGCGGGGACTTGAGTTCTATTACCCTCAGAGTCTTTAGTAAAATGTTGCGGAATATAGACCAAATTAGTAATATTTTGTCTGGGTGATGGTCGGGGACGATGGAATTTAAATCCGAATAACTCGTGAGTTAAGGCTACTTTTTGCCAATCTAGGCGTAGTCGAATGCTTCCCCAGATGCTAAATAAAAAACCATACATCATAAAGCAGCCAGCACCCCAAAAAGGCAGAGAGAACAAGGCAAAGGGCAGGTTAATGGGGAAGGGTGCAGAAAGCGCGCCTATTGTCCAAAATAGAATAAATGAATTCCAAGCGATCGCAAATGTACCTAAGAAAATCATAGATGGTTGCCAACCACTCGGTGGAATAATAATTTCCAATTCATCCGCATTTTTTGTTAGTTGAATTTTGCTACCTGGTGGTTGGCTAATTACTAATTCTGAGGAATAGGGATTTTCAGGTCTATCTAATGCTTGTAGGGCCTCTAAGGCAGAACTAGCGCGCCGTTCTAGGTTAGGTTCAATTAGCCACCGCAACCAATTAGTTAGGCTGGGGCTGAGATTAGCCACTGGCTCAAACTGCATCCGAAAATCCTTTTGAGGTAAATCTGCTGGCTGGATACCCGTCACCAGGTAAATTAATGTCGCACCTAAACTATAAAGATCGGAAGCGGGAACGGTGCGTCCCCCAAATTGCTCTGGAGGCATATAACCATAGGTTCCTACGACAGTTCGAGTCGCCCCTTCAGTTGCCAAAACAGTCTGTACTGAGCCAAAATCTACCAAATAAACTTGACCAACGCTATTACCAGAGCGATTCCCCAATAAAATATTGCTAGGCTTAATATCGCGGTGAATTACAGGCGGATGTAGCCCATGTAAGTAACAGAGAATTTCTAAAAGCGCTTTAGCTATCTGTTTAACTTCTGCTTCTGTAAAAATATGCCCAGCTTTTAAATACTGATCTAAAGGTTGTGCTGAGATATAAGTTTGTACGAGGGCAAATCCTTTAAGATTAGGTGAATTCAGCTCAAAATAATCTAAATAGCTGGGAATAGAGGGATTTGATAAAGATTTTAGAGTTTCAGCTTCACGTTCAAATAGCTTGAGATCATCCCATTCAAAGTCACCTCCAAAAATAAGTAACTTGATGATGACGAGTTCCTGAGTTAGTAAGTCACGGGCTAATAGCGTCCGTCGCCCTGCCTTTTTTCCCAATTGTTGCTGAACTTCGTAGCGACTGCTTAATATTTCGTTAGTCATTGTGATTACTGATAACGCTGCGCCTAAAGCTGGTTACAGCCTACGACCGATCAAACAGACAAGCTGATATCTTTAGTATAAATATCTAAGTTCTATGCCCTCTGAAATTTGGCCTTACATTACCCCAGGTATACCTGATGAATTGTTCGAGCATTTGCCCGGAATACCTCTGAGTCAGCGAGAAGTTAGGCTATTGCTCATTTCCCAATTACGACTTCAAGCAGATTCAGTATTGTGGGATATTGGCGCAGGTACAGGTACAATTCCTGTAGAGGTAGGATTGCTATGTCCAGGCGGGCAAATTATCGCTGTAGAACGGGATGAAGAAGTAGCCAATCTCATCCGCCGCAACTGCGATCGCTTTGAGGTAAAAAATGTTGAAGTCATTGAAGGTAGCGCCCCAGAATGTTTGCAAGACCTGAAAGTTACTCCTCATCGCGTTTGCATTGAAGGAGGACGCCCCATCCAAGAAATCTTACAAGCCGTGTGGGATTATCTCCCAACAACCGGTAGAGTTGTAGCTACAGCTGCTAATCTAGAAAGTCTGTATGCTATTTCTCAAAGTTTTGCCCAATTAAGAGCTCGCAATATTGAAGTTGTGCAATCTGCGGTCAATCGCCTAGAGATGCGGGGCTTTTCTCAAACCTTTGCCGCCGTAGATCCCATTTTTATCCTCAGTGGTGAGAAACTAGACTAAATTTGAAGGATGTAGACGCAAAGCGGTGTTAGCGCAGCGGTAGCGACGTAGGAGCGTCAGCAGTGCGTTGGGCGGGTTTCCCGACTTAAAGCAACTGCTGAACCCGAAGGGCTACCCGCAGGGTAGGCTAAAGGCTAAAGTATGAAAATTAAATATTTAACACCTCATACGCAAAACTTCATCCTTAATACTTCATACTTCATACTTTAATTTCTATGCCTTGGTCTCGGATTATTAGTGGAATTATTGCGATCGCGCTGGCTCTGGTTTCAACCCTCTTGGGGGGTTGGTACTTTACTGTGATGATTGGGGTTGTTGTCTTTTTAGGGCAAGAGGAATATTTTAATTTAGTGCGAACTAGAGGCATAGCTCCCGCTGCTAAAACCACGATATTTGTCAGCCTAGCCTTACTAGCGATCTGTACTCTAGATGGAAATTTAGCTGATGCTGTAATGCCTATAGCTGGGACATTTATTTGTTTTTACCTACTGTTTCAGCCGAAAATGGCGACGATCGCGGATATTTCCGCTTCGATTATGGGGCTATTTTATGTCGGTTACTTGCCAAGCTATTGGGTGCGATTGCGATCGCTTGCTAGTGCCGCAGTCAGTAATCTACCTTTAGGTGGTTACTGGCCTACCACCTGGACAGATATTCTAGATCAAAGAAATCTTGCCTCCCTCCCCCAAGGTTTAAGAGCGACCGTGCTGACGTTTTTGTGCATTTGGGCAGCAGATATTGGCGCTTATACTATTGGCAAATTCTTCGGCAAAACCCGTTTGTCTGACATTAGCCCCAAAAAAACTGTTGAAGGTGCCGTGTTTGGCATCAGCGCTAGCATTGCTGTAGGTTTAGCAGGGGCTTATTATCTTCACTGGCCCAGACCACTCTACACTGGGTTATCGTTGGGTTTGCTGATTGGGATTGCTAGTCTTTTAGGCGACTTAATCGAGTCTGTACTCAAGCGCGATGCTGGTGTTAAGGATTCGGGACAATTGATCCCTGGACATGGCGGCATCTTAGATCGTACAGATAGTTATATTTTTACGGCTCCCTTAGTTTACTATTTCGTGACTTTGTTATTGCCCCTGATTGCAGAAGGGAGATGATGGAGACAAGGAGAGAAATCGGAGCGCCGGCTTCCGGCGATCTGAACTTCGGGCGGACAAGGAGGATGGGAGAGTGTGGGGAGAGAGGGGAGAAACGAACCACACTTTCTTTATTAGCTCCCCTCCGTCTTCCACATCTTTCCACACTTCCCACACTCCTTGTTTGCCCAATGCCCCATGACCAATTCTTATTCACTGGTAAAAATATAAATTATTATAAATAATAAGCATTTTTAGTTTTTGATTTCTAATCATTAGGGGTTGACGTTAATCCGTCCGCGACACAATAGCTGACCGGGGATCAATGTGAGTTCTTGGATATCGACTTCCGAGCCAAGATCGAAATTGTACTCTTGATTACTCTGTGCTAAAGTTCCCGTGTCGTATTTTATTTGCAAAGGTGCTAGTTGCAACTCGCAACCACTGATTAAATCTAAACCTGTGCAAATCTCCACAGGCATAGGGTTGCCTTCAGATGCTAAAATGCCACTGAGTATAATTTGATTATTCTCCAGAATAATTTTTTGCCAAGAAATAGACTTGGTTTTTGCGCATTGTTCTGGTAAAAGTTTAACCAGTACATCATTTAAAGCCGCTGATAATAGATCGGATGAGAGGGAATGATTCAGATCCTTCTCCTCGACGAGCAATTCACCAACCACTGGTACTGTTTCTAACAGTCTTAGTGGCTGTCCTTTAATGATTGCGCCAATGTTGACCTGAATATTTTCTGCCACTAGTTGAATTTGTCCGATATGGAGACCTTGATAAACGGCATGACTAGCAAAAATCGATACCCAGGGAATTTTCCCGGAGAGAAGTTGGCGATCGCTGGCTCTAATTTCCACTTCTATTTGCGATACTTGACTGACTTGCGCTCTCAACCATAGCTTTAGTGCTGTTGTGAGCAGATTCGTAATTATCCGTATCTTATGGGTACGTTTAGGATCTGAATTTTGCTCAGGCATTTAACTTTTGTGTTTATGGGTAGAAACTCAACAATTGGCTGAAGTTAATCAGACCTTAAATGTAATATTTAAGGCTATTAACGACAAAATGCAAATAATATGATTTAAATCCTAGCGAAAGAATAAGCAATTTCCACATGGAGGCACGGTTACAAAAAGTTCTCGCCCAATGGGGTATTGCCTCACGTCGTGAAGCCGAAGAAATGATTAGGCGATCGCGTGTGCGGATTAATGGAGTATTGGCCCATCTAGGTCAAAAAGTTGACCCCCAAAAAGACAAAATTACAGTTGACGGCAAACTCGTAGTTACAAAACAACGTCCGGCTCTTATATATTTGTTGCTAAACAAACCTGCTGGCGTAGTTTCTACTTGCTACGACCCTCAGGGAAGAACTACAGTTCTAGATTTACTACCAAAAGATATACGAGAAGGTGCAGGTATTCATCCAGTTGGGCGTCTAGATACTGATTCCACTGGAGCATTAATACTTACTAACGATGGCGAACTCACATTTGCTCTCACCCACCCAAGTCACAGCATTCCGAAGACTTATCGTGTAATAGTTAAGGGACATCCCTCAGAAGATCTGTTACAAATGTGGCGTCAGGGTGTATTGTTAGACGGCAGAAGAACACGACCAGCCGAAGTGCGCCTTATAGAAAGTTTGAATACACAAAGCTCTTTAGAAATTGTTTTAAAGGAGGGACGCAATCGTCAGATTCGCCGTATAGCCGAACAGTTAGGCTACCCGGTAATCAAGCTGCATAGAACCGCTATTGGACCGATCCAATTACAAATTCCCAAAAGACCCTACTTAAAAGAGGGTAACTATCGTTCCCTAAAAGATGATGAGATGCGCTTTTTGCAACAGCAAATCAAGCACATACCTATTAAAGATTCAGCTGAGTTAAGGAGTGTAACTACGCATGAAATGGTTTAGCAGGAAAGATAATCAGCCACCAACTCTTCCAGTAGAGCAACAGCAGGCCGAAAAGTTAGCGGAAATAGGTGGTCAACTTTGGGCCTCGCGTCAAGAACAGGGTTTATCTCTAGAAGAAGTGGTTTTATTAACGAGAATTCCTAAACGGCTGTTGCAAGCTATTGAAGAAGGGAATTTAGAAGATCTACCAGAACCAATATATATTCAAGGCTTAATTAGGCAATTTGCCGATGCATTGGGCTTTAATGGAGTGGAATTTGCTAGCAATTTTCCGATTGTTTATCAACAGGTGAACCCTAAGCCAGCTTGGACTAATAAGCCAATTAACCAATTACGTCCCCTGCATCTTTACTTGCTTTATATAGTTGTGATTATCTGCTCTGTCAGTGGCTTATCTCAACTACTAAATGATTCTGCTTTACAAGCAAGTACTACCCCCACCCGGCCAAACCCAGAAAAAGAATCCTTGGCGCAACCCCAACACACACAATCAAAACAAGCACCAGAAGTTAAACCTGATAGCAACACTCTCGTGGCTAACAAAGATGGTCAGCCAGTGCAGATTGGTGTCACATTGAAGGCTTCATCTTGGATTCGTGTTGTAGCTGATGGCAAAACTCAGTTTGAAGGTACTCTTCCACAAGGAAGTCATCGCACTTGGAAAGCTCAAGATCAACTAACTGTGAAAACTGATAATGCTGGTGGTGTATTGATGAGCGTTAATCAGGAACAACCCAAGGAAATGGGTGAGCTTGGAAAGCCAGAGGAAATCCAAATTGCTGCCAAACCTAAGTTTTGAAAAGTGCTGAGTCCTGAGTCCTGAGTTGTGAGTGCTAAGTTACTGAAGTTAAGGAATTGAAAAGAAAAAATTTCTTTTTCTCCATGACTGAAGTTTTTCTAAGTGCCTTACTTAACTCATTACTCAGGACTCAGTACTAGATACTCAAGATTGTCTGGGAGCACGGCCGTAGAGTGTAGTGAGAATTTTCAGCCTTTGACCTAATTCTTCAGTCAAAGCTTCTGGTTGATAGCGCCACTCCCAATTACCCTCAGCAATACTAGGGAAATTCATCCGCGCTTCTGTTCCCAATCCCAAAACATCCTGCAAAGGAATAATTGCCTGGTTGGCGATCGAACTCAAAGCCAGTCGAATTAAATCCCAGTGGATTCCTTCAGGACTGATACAACCTAAATAAAGCAACAAGTTTTGCTTTTCCCAATCGTTAGCTTGATTAAACCAGCCAAGAGTGGTGTCATTATCATGAGTCCCAGTGTAAACTACCGCATTTCGTGGATAGTTGAAAGGTAAAAAAGGATTACCGGGATCGGAACCAAAGGCAAACTGTAAGACCTTCATTCCAGGAAATTCAAACTGGTCTCGCAATGCTTCTACTTCTGGTGTAATTACTCCTAAATCTTCTGCTAATACAGGTAGAGTGCCGAGCTTTTGTTTAATCGTTTCAAATAACTCTTCCCCAGGTGCTTTTAACCACTCTCCATTTATGGCGGTTTCTTCTCCTTGTTCCACAGCCCAGTAAGCTTCAAAACCTCGGAAGTGGTCAATGCGAATTACATCCACATAATCCAGCATTGCTTGAAAGCGCCCTAGCCACCACTTAAAATCTTGTTTTTCCAATTCTTCCCAGTTGTATACTGGATTCCCCCACAGTTGACCAGTGGCGCTAAAGTAATCTGGTGGAACTCCTGCCATGAGAGCTGGTTCCCCTGTCTCTTCATCTAAACAAAATATGTCAGGGTTTGCCCAAACATCAGAGCTATCATGAGCTACATAAATGGGGATATCGCCAATAATGCGGATACCGCTCATATTGGCATAGCTCTTGAGTTCAGACCACTGACGGAAAAATTCAAATTGAATAAATTTGTGGAAGAATATTTCCGCAGTTAGCTCTCGCTGTGCCCGATCTATGGCTTGAGGTTCGCGCTTGGCAAGTTCTGGCTCCCAAGTATGCCAGCTAGTTCCTTCGTGGGTATCTTTCAGCGCCATAAATAAGGCATAGTCATCTAGCCAATAGGCTTTGCTATGACAAAAACCAGCGAATTCTTTTTGCTGTAAAGGTGTAGCTTTGGTTTTAAAGTTTTCACAGGCTTTTTTGAGCAAATCAATCTTAAATGGTTTAATTTGCTCGTACTCTACTTTAGATGATTCATATACTGGTAAGTTAGCAAAATCATCGTCTGCAAGTAAACCTTGTTCTTTCAGTTGTTCTGGGCTAATAAGTAAGGGGTTTCCTGCCATTGCCGAATAACAAGCATAAGGAGAATTACCATACCCAGTTGGCCCCAAAGGCAAAACTTGCCAGTATTGCTGGTAGCTATCTTTGAGAAAATCAATAAAGCTATAGGCTTCTAAGCCTAAATCCCCAATTCCAAATCGACTGGGAAAGGAAGTAGGATGCAGCAAAATGCCGCTGGATCTGGGAAAAGGCATATTTAATCAGATGATATAGGAGGAAGCGATGTCTAATGGACACGCTACGCGATCGCATCGAATTTATCACGGTAGGGACTGGTTTAATAGCTGCCTATGGTGAGAGAAGTACAGAATGTAACAAATCCCTATGAAAGCGCATAATTACTACTTAATACTTAATACTGCATATGAATTATAGAAATCCTGCTCCAACGGTAGATATCATTATTGAATTGGTGGATCGTCCTCATCTACCCATAGTGTTAATTGAGAGACATAATTCACCTCTAGGTTGGGCGCTTCCTGGTGGATTTGTGGATTACGGCGAAGCTGTGGAAGTCGCGGCGCGGCGGGAAGCTGAGGAAGAAACTGGTTTGCAGGTGGAGTTGGTTGAACAATTTTTGGTATATTCTGACCCCAACCGCGATCCCCGTCAGCATACAATTAGCATTGTGTTTTTGGCTACAGCTAAGGGTGAGCCAAAAGCAGGTGATGATGCTAAGAATATCGGAATTTTTGAGTCTTGGCTTGTGCCGGGGAATTTGTGTTTTGACCACGATCGCATTTTGCGGGATTATTGGCAGTATCGGCATTATGGGTTACGTCCCAGATTGGGTTAGGATAACGAACCGCCAAGGCGCAGAGGGCGCGGAGAGAAGAGAAGATGAGTAAGACTGTTATTCGTACTGATAACGCACCTGAACCAGTGGGTCCATATAATCAAGCGATCGCGGCTTCTGGTCAAATGGTGTTTGTGGCTGGACAAATTGCCATCGATCCCCGTATTGGTCAGGTTGTCTACACTGATGATGTGAAAAAGCAAACTGAGCAGGTAATGGCTAATTTGGAAGCTATTTTGACAGCAGCAGGTGCAAGTTTTAAAGATGTGGTGAAAACCACTGTATTTCTTGCTGATATGAATGATTTTGCAGTTGTAAATACGATTTATGCCAAATATTTTCCGGAGGACACTGCGCCAGCACGGGCTTGTGTAGAAGTATCGCGCTTACCGAAGGATGTATTGGTGGAAATTGATTGTATCGCAGTGATTTCAGGCTGATTGATGCAGTTGAGTTTAGCGATCGCCTTTTTAACTTTGGGAATACTGAGATTGAGTGTCCTCAAGGAGTGCCAAAAATGGCAGAAAATCATATCAGTGCTAAATTTTCCCAAACAGATCGGGATGAGGTGATGAAAGCGATCGCGACTATTCGGCAAAAATTACCGTTTTTAGTTGATTTAACAACCGAAGACCGTCGCACCATAGTCAAAATGGGTGATAAAAGTCGGGCTTTTGTCAGCAAAGCCTTGGAAGTAGGCACACAAAACCCCGATTTTTTACCCCGTTCCTTTGATTTAGAAGAGATGCGGCGGGATTTAGGGCTGTATGAAGCCTTGTATCCAGTACTGCTATCGCTGACGCAACTGCAAGAACTAGTGGATGACACTTGTATGGCTGCTGGTAGTGAAGCATATACATCAGCATTAGCAATTTACAACTATGCTAAAGCTAGCGGTGATGTTACAGGTTTAGACGCAGTCATTGATGAGATGGGACGCAGGTTTACCCGCCGTCCTAAGAAAAAGCAACCTGAAACTTCTGCTACCTAACACTGAAAATTATGGTGCGTTGGGTGTTCTGCCATAACGCACCAGCAATTTAAATAATATGGTGGGATAACCAGGTGTAACAAATTCACCAAAATCCCGATAAGGGATTAACAAATAAAAAATAACTCAATTGTAGGGGCACGACATCCACAAACTTTCGGTAATACCAATATTTTATTGGTGCCCTGCCCCTACTTGTCGCATAATTTATTTCTTGGAGTTCCCTAAATTATAGATTTTTCGTAAGGGCACAGTATTGCTGTTCTCTACCCTGTGGTTGAAACACAGATTTTTGAAACCCAGGTAATACCAATTCAAAATTCAAAATTCAAAATTCAAAATTAAGAAATTGAGACTCAGCAAAGGTTCCAGGGTTTGCGTCTGCATCATATTTTTGGTGAAATGGTATAAGCCCTCTTTTGTTACTTTCAGCAGAGAATAATCCCTAAGTCTTATTATTGGGTTATTTATCAACAAGCTAAGTTAAATGAGAAAATGATCATGCGATCGCTCAATTGATGATTTTGTCTAAGGTTCAGATTGGGTAGAGTATTATTCTCTCCCCGTAGTGATAAAAGAGGGATAAGGCGGGTTTTGTTTGTGTAGGCGCAAATTGTCTTCATCAAGCCATTTTTGAGCCTTAAAGGCTAACAATTGAGCCTTTGAAGCTAGCACTTGAGCCTTTGAAGCTGACGATTGAACCTTTGAGGCTGACACTTGAGCCTTTGAGGCTGACGATTGAACCTTTGAGGCTGACACTTGAGCCTTTAAGGCTGAAGCTTGAACCTCTGAGGCTGACAGTTGAGCTTTTAAGGCTGACGGTTGAACCTTTGAGGCTCGAAGTTGCGCCTTTTATCCTCGAAATTGCGCCTTTTATCCTCAAAGTTGCACGTTTGAGCCTGAAATATTGATATGGAGTAGCGTGTGTTACGACCATGTAACAAATTGAGCGTTTGAGAAAGTAAAAAGTAGCCGTAATTCATCATCCATCTCAGTGCGTTATGGCAAAGCTTAATGCACCTTATGATTTAAGGTTCAATTTATAACAGCTTTCAAGAATCTGAGTATAAACTGTTGCTTAAATAGATTAACTATTTATCGCAAGCCATATCACTATTAAAAAACTTATGAGCAACGAATCTGGACTGTCAGCCAGTAAGCCTGTTGCCGTTTGGAATAAATCATTCTTTTTTCAAATTGGTATTAGAAATAAGGGCAGGAAAACCCCGCCCTTATAGTTGTTCAGATGGTCTTGCAGGTCGCTACATAAAAAAGTCTGCATAGATTTAACACTGTTTTGCCGCCGACGGACTGACAAAATCATGTAAGTCTGCATCCCAAATACTGATGTAAATAAAATCACAATCTTGACGGACAATCTGACCCTTCACCGAACCTTTGGAAAACTGGAAATTATCAGACTGACGACGTTGTATCTGTTGTAGTCCTTGTCTAATTTCTTCAGTAGCTTGACCACCTAACATTCCATCTAAAGTACTCTGCATTACTTGGGGGTCTACCGATTGGGCAAAAGCTGCTTCTGTTTGGCGCAAAGCTCCAGTTTTACGATCAAATAAGTAACCTAAGTCAATTTGGTTTGGTACTACCTTATAAGTGACTGCCCGAGTATTGGGCCACAGGCCTCTTAAATCTTTCCTTGGTTTGCCAAGAGTAGCTTCCACGCTGCTTCTTTGTGTACCAGTAGGAAATGCCGGAACGGTTTGCCTGCTAATACTAGCTGACTTGGTAGGCTGGTCGTTGTTCTGTGGTGTTGAACGGACTTCTGGTGTTGGAACTACAGGTGGCTGATTTTCGGTTTTTGGTTGTGGTGCTAATGTTGCGATTGGTGTAGGAGTATCAGAAGTTACAGGCTCTCTCTTTGGCAGTGATGTTGTAGTCTCTGGAGGATTGGATTCTACTTTAGGGTTAAGAGGAATAGGTGCAGGAATTACTTGCACAGGCGAGGGTGATGCGCTTGGGGAAGGTTGGGAAGAAATTGGGGTATCGGTAGGTTCGGGATTAGTACCTAATGATTCTGGTGAAGGGGTGGAATTACTGACGATAGGTGCTGCCGATTCTGGTTGGCGGGTTATGCTAGAAATCACTAACCCACCAATCAATCCACCTACTACTAAACTGCTGACAATTACAGCAGGCTTCTGCCAATTTCTAGAGGTAATTTTTTGGGGTTGCGGCGAATATAATGGCTGGGTTTGCCGAATTGAGACAGCAGCTGTCGTAGCTGTGGTAACTGCGTGAGGAACAATATAACTGGCAGACTCTAAAGCATAGAGCATTTTACTGGCAGTAGTATAGCGATCGCCAGCATTAGGCTTAATTGCCTGATTTAGTACCTTTGCCAAACTTACAGAGATGTTAGGAGCATATTCCTGCCAAAGAATTTCCCCAGTTTGCTGGTCGGTTTCTAGTTCTTGCGGTTGTTTACCAGTTAATAAATAAATCGCTGTTAAGCCTAAACTATAGATGTCAGTGGCATAGACTGGTCGTCCTAAAGCTTGTTCGCTCGGCATATACCCAGGTGTACCAATTACCATTGATTGCGCAGGTAATCCTGGAGAACTCACTACTGAACGGATAGTTTCCTTGACTGCACCAAAATCAATAAGAACTGGCTTGCTATCTGGGGAACGGAGAATGATGTTATCAGGCTTGATATCTCGGTGAATAATTCCCTTGCTGTGGATATAGTCTAAGACGGGCAATAGACTTAAGAGAATTTCTCGAACTACAGTTTCACTTTCGTATCCTTTAGCTTGGACAACATCTCTCAAGGTTTGTCCGTGAATCCATTCTTGAACGAGGTAAAACTGTCCGTTTTCAGAAAAGTAGGCATAAAGTTCCGGGATTTGGTCGCTACTTTTGCCTAAATACTCTAAAGTTGCGGCTTCTCTTTCAAACCGCTGTTGAATCATCTGGTAGGTTGGCGGATCATTGCTGATTGGTTTGAGTTGCTTGATGACACAGCGACGGCGAGAAGGCATATGAGTATCTTCTGCCAGAAAGGTTTCGCCAAAACC
The DNA here is from genome assembly GCA_034530615.2 of Aulosira sp. ZfuVER01. Taxonomy (GTDB): domain Bacteria; phylum Cyanobacteriota; class Cyanobacteriia; order Cyanobacteriales; family Nostocaceae; genus Aulosira. Next base: position 68,519 of record JAVRCV020000048.1, on the reverse strand, counting down.
ACCAGCACCGAGTACCTGAATAACTTGATAGCGATTGTTGAGAAGGGTTATTGTCATGCTCTGTTAAAGCGCGGACGCCTAGTGGCTCGTCTTGAGACTTTTCCCTTACCAATGTATACCAGATAGCCTCAGAGATTCCGCTTCTTAGTACAGCCAAGCATAAATAAAGAGTCGGAAATCATGTATAAGACATAGTAAGCCGAAGGGTGGCGGGTTTTGTCTCTGGAAACGCGACTTTTAAGAGACCAGGTATCAGCTAACCAGTACCTTATTTCCAGGCTGCGGTTGAGATCGGATTTCATTGTGACATGGGCGACCCTGTTCAACATCAGCAATATTAGCCATAGTTGTATCCGCAATATTACGCAGGGCTTCTTCTGTAAAGAAGGCTTGATGTCCGGTGATCAGCACGTTAGGAAAAGTTGTTAAGTGCTGGAAAACATCATCTTGGATAATTTCACCTGACAAATCTTCAAAGAACAATTCTGATTCTTGCTCGTATACATCAACACCAAGATAGCCAATTTGACCAGATTTTAACCCTTCAATTACTGCTTGGGTGTCAATCAGCGCACCTCGGCTAGTATTAACGATCATAATGCCTGGTTTCATCTGAGCGATCGCTTGATTATCGATCAAGTGATGAGTTTCAGGAGTTAAGGGACAATGTAGAGAGATGATATCAGAGTTAGCAAATAGCTCAGGCAATTCTACATACTTTCCGCCTATCGCTTCTAATTCTGGGTTGTGATATACGTCATAGGCCAGTAGGTGACAGCCAAACCCTTTCATGATCTGTCCCAAAATTAAACCAATTTTGCCAGTACCGATAATCCCGACAGTACGTCCGTTGAGGTTGAATCCCAGCAATCTATCTAGGGAAAAATTGCCTTCGCGAACGCGGTTATAGGCGCGGTGAATTTTGCGATTGAGGCTCAAAATTAATCCTACAGCGTGTTCTGCAACCCCATAGGGTGAGTAGGCAGGTACACGTACAATTGTAATTCCTAAGTCTGCTGCTGTAGTTAAATCTACATTGTTAAACCCTGCACAGCGCAGAGCAACCAGGCGAGTTCCGTTTGAGGCGAGAATCTTTAAAGTTGAGGCGTCAACCTGGTCATGTACAAATACACAAACTGCTGGAAATCCGGCGGCTAAGATAGCGGTATCTCGATTTAGCCGGGGTTCAAAAAATACTAAATCGTGCTGTTTGGGAGAATTTGCAGCTTCTAAAAACTGCCGATCGTAGGTTTTAGTACTGAAGACAGCTACTTTCATGCAAAACCTTAGGTTTTATGCTGCATAGTTTTCGAGTACATAATACCCTGACTTTCAGAAGCGCGATCGCACCTGTGATCATTGCCAGACTTGGACTTTCACCTGGATGTAAGCAATTGTTGAATTACAGCAAAACTTTATAATTTGTAATTTGGCTCTTGGCGCTGTCGGGAACAGGGAGTAGCTGAAAAGTGTAGGTTTTTGACAACAACTCGTGAAACAGGACAAGGTAGACAAAGAGGACAGGGAGAAGGGAAAGAAATGACAAATGACAATTGCCAAAAATTGTTTATCTGCTGTCATGTACTAAGTAAACAGGCGGACTCGCTTTACTAACACTATCCGCCTTACAGATAAACAACAATACTATGAACTTATCCATCATTACAGGTGATGAAACTTTATTACACTATCTAATTGCAATATATTCATTAATATTATGGATAACTTGCATTTTTTGAGCGTGAGCGATCGCATGTTTATTTTTGAAAGAAAAACGCGATTCAATATCAGCATTATCTACTCAAGTAAGTTCACCGAAGGCGTTAGCATTGGTGCAGCGTTTCCCTTAGGATAAGCCATCGCTATTTAAGTGGTTAAAAAATTTTTAGGAGGTGGGTGACCTGAGATTCGAACTCAGAACCAGCGGATTAAGAGTCCGATGCTCTACCGTTGAGCTAGTCACCCATACAAAAAGTGATTATAGCAAATGGGTGGCAGCTTTACTAGTGCAGAGAGAGAGAAATATTTTAGGCTTTGGGGAATTTGAGTATAAAGATGGTTTGCCCTGCTACACTTTCTACTTGAATTGAACCACCTAAATGTCTGACCATCTTCTGTACTAATGCTAGTTCCAATCCAGTGCCGCTATGTTTCCAAGGGTCGTTTTTAGCAAGGTGATAAAACGGCTCAAAAATCCTTTCTCTTTGCTGGACAGGTATTTCTAATCCAGAATTGTGGAAACTAATCTGTACTATATCTGCTATCAATTGCGCTGATACTGTGATTGTTTCGCCCACAGGTGTATATTTGCAGACATGGCTCAATAGTTCTGTGATAATTCGCTCTAATTCTGTGATATCTGTTTCTAAAGGTAGTATTGCTGTCTCAATATCTAGTTTTAACTGCTGCCGCTGGCAAGCGGTAACTTCTCTAAAAGACTCGACAATTGGAGGCAGCCAGGTTTGTAAGTCGATGGCGATTAAGGTTTGGGGATCAAGTGAGTCTTCTTGATGTGTGAGTGTCAGCAAGTCGTTAATTAACTTACTACCTCTGCCACATTCGCTATGGAGAATTTGCAACAATTGCGCCACGATGTCTTTATCTGAGAGTCTTTCTATCGTGAGAACGCTTTCGAGAGTTTGGGCTGCAAGGCTAATGCTGGTGATGGGTGTGCGCAGTTCTTGAGCTAGGGTGCGGAGAAATTCGCTTTTGAGGCGTTCGATTGTTTCTAACTCTTTCACCTGGGTTTGGATGGTTTCACTCAGCCTAGATTTGCGAATAGCGATCGCACATTGATTTGCTGTCTGCTGCACTATTCCATTTTCTAATTCATCAAAGGGCTGTTGTGTAGCGCGGATCAGCCAAAGATTGCCTATAACTCCTTGCTCATCGAAAATTGGATAAGCTATCTGCGTCACTAACCGTATTTCCGGTTGCCATCCTGGTAAAATTTCTACAGAATGCAGAGGTTGTTTTTGCAATAATCGTTGATAAATTTCGGGGAAGTCTGCAACTTGTTTGCTCAATCCTTGACAGAAAGGTGCGCTATTAGTGTGTTCATAGGCAATGGTTGCTAGGGTGCAATCATTACTATAGAGTTCAATGTGGCAGCGATCGCTGTTGAGTAATGAGGCTAATTCTTGAATTACTGTTTCTATGACCTGGCTCGCATCTAGAGAATCGCGGATTTGTTCGGTAATGCGTCGTGTCAGTGTTTGAAAGTTCTGAATTTTTTGTAACTCGGCTGTATATTGTTGTTTTTGCAACTCCATCTCAGCTTTAATCTGTTGTAACTGCTGCTGAAGTTCTGCTTGCTGGGCTGCAATTCCGATTTGGGTTGCTAGATGCTTGAGTAAGTCAATTTCTGTATCTTGCCATTGATGGGGTTTACAGCAATGCTGGGCAATTAATAGCCCCCACAATTCCTGCTGTAACAAAATCGGTACAACTAAATTAGCCCTAACCTGCAAAGAGGCGAGGAAATCTATTTGGCAAGGATGTAACCCAGCTGCATAAATATCTTCAATTACTTGAATCCCGCCTCGTTTGTAGCGTTCGCGATTTTTGTTGCTGAAGCAAGGATCGGTGATATTTTTATCCAACAACGAACCGCTAGCAGCTACAGTTGCTTCTGCAACGATCGCATCATTGCCATTAGCCAAGAAGCGGTAAACTAAGACGCGATCGCTGTTTAACAGATTCCGCACTTCCTTAACTATCTGTTGCAGAATTGTCTCTAAATCTTGAGATTGGCAAATTTTTTGAGCGATCGCTTCTACTAGTTGCGCCCTTTGTGATTGAAGCCTCCCGTCTCTTTCTACCTGCTTTGCTGGAGTAATATTACTACTAGTCCCAATTAGTCGATAAATCCTAGAATTAGCATCCCGTAATGGTGTCAGAGTCGTACTCCACCAAGTCGGAACTCCTTGGAATTGCAAGCATTGTTCGTAAGAAATTGTTTTGCCAAAGCGCACGCAGTCACTATAGTGCTGCCGTACCCTAGCAGCATCCATTGGTGAGAGAATATCCTCTGGTCTTTTACCTTTGAGTTCATCTGAGCGAATACCTATCCATCGTTCATGAGTTGGGTTAAGCGCTACGTAGCGAAAATCCCCATCTTCCAGAACATCAACTACAAAAATAGATGCTTGTCCAGAATCGTAAATACTTAGTAGAAACTGCTCACTACTACTTTTATCCTCTATATCTGTTCCGAAGAGAAAGTAAGGCGGTGATAGTGGTTTCAGCTCTACACTTGATTCGGATTGATTAACATTCATGCGAGAGTCCCTGTCTGGTATTACTGACTCATCTAGGCGCTCTCTCTTATTTTTACTATGATAAGAATGCTCCTTAGCGCCCAAAGCAAAGGATTTTCAGCCTTTATTGATTTTTATTTGTGTCTTTCTCTATTTCCAATCAAAAATCTCAGAAAGCCGATAACTGTAAACTTAACCTACCCTACTCATTGAAGCCGAAAATGCATGGACAGATCAGTAACAAGTTATTTGAGATTGATTTTTAATAATTCCTTAAGATTTTTGCACATATCTTAGGCAGAATCAAGCAGGATAGTCAATAATTGTGATAATTCTTAATGCAAAACGATAAGGGATAAGGAAGCAGGTGAATAAATAGTCCTTGATTCCTGAAAAAGGACAAATTACCAATTTAATTCAATAATTTATAAGCATTAATCCCGCTGAGAATTGCAACCACCAGCCAGGCGATCGCCAAACCGATAACTTCGCCTAAAAATACCTGTGTGAGTTGGCGTAAAATTATCCCGATAGCAGAACCGATAGGCATAGCAATTGCCCAACTGACTGCACTAATAAATATCCAGCGCCAAGCCAAAGGAACTGGCTGGTAAATTGCTAACCATTGAGCCAGTCCAATTACAAAACCGCCAACTGCGCCGTAAAATGCGCCTGTCAGGATTCTTAGGGGAAGCAACTGAGTTGTAGGTACAATCCAACCGACTACACCAACGCCAATGATTGCGATCGCCACCCAACCCAAAACAGTGAACAACACCCACTTAGCATAAAAGCTTGTATGTCGGAGAATCAGACTTTGAGCAGAGGCGATCGCTAATCCGCCAATCAAAGCTTGTAGTACTCCCAAATCGGGCTTTTCACCAATTTCAATAAATAACAAACTCCCTAAAAAACCGCTAAAAGTAGCTACAGTCCACCGTAATGTAAAGCTAAATTGAGTTTTAGCAGGTGCAAATAGCATCAAATTTTCTTTGGTAGTAGGATTGGTCTTGCAGCTTTGGTATTAAATATCTCTCCAAAAGCCCTGCGCCTTTGCTGAGGTGATTCCGGCGAGATGTAACCCCATAAACTTTCCCAGTAGAAAAATGAAATACCAGGAAATTTGCGATCGCGTACCACTTTAACCTGTTCTTTAATTTGAGCGGTATCCACAGAATCATGTAAAGTTCCAGTTGTTATCCCAATACCTACAGGGATTTGACTGCGAGCAAATTCTACCGCTGGTTTCTCCAGCTCAGCGATAAAACTGCTTTTGTTATCTCGATATACCTGCAAAATCAACTCATCTACCAAACCTTTTTTTACCCAATCTTCCCAGTTTTGCAAGTAGTATTTGTAGGCAAAAGCTTGAGAATTCGGAGATAGAGAAATTTTGGCATGAGGCTTAATCGCCTTCACAGCTTGATAAATCGCAGCCATAAAATCAGTAATTTTATCAGCTCGCCAACGCATCCATTCGGGGTTAAAAGGGTTTTTTGGTGGACTTTTACCTTGATGTTCTTGCTGATATAGTTCAACAGTAAAAGCATCGTAACCAAACTGCACTGGCATCCCAAAATGATCGTCAAGTTGAATACCATCCACATCATAATTGCTAACAACTTCCACAATTAGCTCTTGAAGAAACTCTTGAACTTGCGGATGTAGAGGATTCAGCCAAGCTTGCTTACTAATATGACTGTCAATTTCTTCTCGGGGACTTTCTTTAATAGATTTGATACCTTCTTGCCCAATTGTCAACCAATCCGAGTACCGCCTAGCTAATTCCGAATTATGCGGTGTCATTAACCCATATTCAAACCAAGGAACAATACTTAAACCTTTAGGTTTAGCAAGTTTAATTAGCTTGGCTAAAATATCTCCACCACCATGCATTATTTTGAGCAAAGTTTGCGTATCTGAACCGATAATTTTTTTAGCAACTGCACTATTGTAAAAAGTATGTCCTCTATTCCAAACTACAGGATAAATCGTATTAAAGTTGAGTGCCGAGAGTTGGTTAACAGCACGGTTAATACCCCAAGGTACAAATAATACGCCACTAGCGACATTAGTTAGCCAAACGCCCCGAATTTCTGTTGTAGTTGGATGGTTGGCTTTTTGGTAATTAACTGAGTGAGAAGGAAGCGAAAATGCTATTAAGCATAATATTAATTCCAAACACAGCCAGTAACAAAAATAACGGCGGGCAAACCGATTCATCTGTGAGCTTGACTTACTTTTAAACGAATAGAAGGACTATATATAACTACAAAATAAATTTCAAGACTCCGGAGCGTGTAGCTAGATCTTGATTTTTTATGATAACCAAAGATGCAGTTAGCAAAAATCCAAATCTAGCAATTTTAGAGAATATCAAACATAGCTTCTCTTTTAGAAGAGTATAAATATGCAAAAAAAGCCTGTGTTGGCAGGCTTTTATACTAGAGACTTCCAATTAAAGCAATCCAAGAAATAACGCAAAAATCTTCTCTATGACTCTGGGGTTTATTCGGATAATTTATTTCTTGGAAATGATTTACTACTTTTAACTAAAAAACTGTTCACAGTTAACCGTTGATTAAAATCTTTGCACACCTTCAAATTGCTTGACACTTGCTGCATTTGCTGCCTCACCACAAGTGCGTGGTGTTGGGAATATCTTCTCCGGATTTGCTAAACCTTGAGGATTAAATACTTGCCTTACCCATTGCATAGTTTCTAAATCAGTTTGGCTAAACATCTCTGGCATATAGCATTTTTTATCTGCACCAATACCATGTTCGCCAGAAATGCTACCACCTACTCTTACACAAAGTTTGAGAATTTCTCCTCCTAATTCTTCCACTTTCTCTAATGCTCCATGCACCGAATTATCGTAAAGAATCAATGGGTGAAGATTACCATCACCAGCATGAAATACATTGGCGACACGATAACCAAATTTTTGACTTAATAACTCAATTTCTTGCAACACATAAGGTAATTGTGTTCGAGGAATTACACCATCTTGAACATAATAATCTGGGCTTAAATGTCCAGCAGCCGCAAAAGCAGCTTTGCGTCCTTTCCAAAGTTTTAAGCGTGTCTCTGGATCGCTAGCAGAAGTCACGCTACGCGCACCATTCTGTTGACAAATTTCAATTACACGCTGTTTATTACCTGCAACTTCTACTTCTAAACCGTCAATTTCTATGAGCAAAATTGCAGTAGCATCGCGGGGATAACAATTTGTGGCCACAACATCTTCAACAGCATTGATGCTGAAGTTATCCATCATTTCCATACCACCAGGAATAATCCCCGCACTGATGATATCGGAAACCGTCGACCCAGCAGCTTCAACGCTATTAAAATCTGCCAACAAAACACAAATTGATTCTGCACTTTTGAGAATTTTTAGCGTAATTTCTGTAGCGATACCCAAAGTACCTTCCGAACCGACAAATATACCTGTTAAATCATAACCAGGCATTTCGGGAATTTGCCCTCCCACATCGACAATTTCACCATCGGGAAGTACTAGTTTCAATCCCAAAACATGGTTAGTAGTCACACCATATTTGAGACAATGTACCCCGCCAGAATTCTCCGCAATGTTGCCCCCAATCGAGCAGATAATTTGGCTAGAGGGGTCTGGTGCATAGTAGAATCCAGCACCGCTTACTGCTTGTGTTACCCAACTATTAATTACTCCTGGTTGCACAACAGCCCTTTGATTGTCCAAATCAATGCTGAGTATTTGCCGCATTAAGGAAGTGACAATTAAAACTGAATCTTTCCCAGGCAAAGCACCACCAGATAAACCAGTACCAGAACCGCGCGCGATAAAGGGAAGAGAGTATTTGTTGCATATCTTCACTACCGCAGCAACTTGTTCTGTTGTTCTAGGTAGTACAACTACCGCCGGACGTTGGCGATAGCCTGTTAAACCATCACATTCATAAGTAATCAGTTCCTCACGGCGTTGCACCACGCCATTTTTGCCCAGTACAGCTTCAAATGCGTTGATGATGGGTTTCCAGTTACGTTGTTGTTTATCTTGGGTGAGCATAAGTGGTTTCTTATAGGGATGCAGCCCAGGTTCACTGCAAATGCATGGTTAATACTAAAGAATATTGTGGCAGGAGTTACAAGAGTGCGATCGCATCTCCATTTATTTTCAGCATAGATGGAGGTCTAAGCAGAGCTGACAGTTCACTAAATTAATCAATAAATCTACCCGTCTTGCCAATATAGTAAAACTTTTTGCTAACTTTGATATTTCCCTTAACAGAATTGTGAACTAAAAAAGTATATTTTGTTAAGGTATTCAGCTTTTACAGGCATGACAGGTAAATACATAAGACCAGGGTTATGCAATGAATAATTCGATTTCTAGAGTGTGGCGCTTTTTTCTGAGTCTGCTTTTTAAACAAACTGTTCTAATTCTTCTGCTTTTATTCTCCATTGGAGTGGGTGTAGCTTTAGCAAATATGTCTAGTCTCTCGACTAACCTAATGCAATCGCAAGCACTCATGAATGCCGAATTGCAAGCCAAGTCAATTATTGATGCTTGGAGACTTTACAGTGATTCAGCGGCCAATCGGGCTAAAAAAGTACAAGGAATTACCATTGCCCACAACTACTTGATTAAAGAGGGCGCAATTCCTCCGCCAGCAACTTATGCGATCGAACTCGGCAAAAAAGTCACTGAACAACAGAATGGCATGTCAGTTCGTTTATACAGTGATTACCCTTATCCTTGGCGAAAAGCTGAAGGTGGGCCGAGAGATGAGTTTGAGAAACAAGCGCTTACTTACCTAAGACAACATCCCGAACAGAAAAATTTTTCTCGTCTGGAGACAAAAGATGGCCGTAGCTTATGGCGATATGGGGAATCCGTGCGGATGGAAGCTAGCTGTGTTGCTTGTCACGACACTGACCCTAATAGTCCAAAACGCGATTGGCAAGTGGGAGATGTGCGCGGAGTTTTGGCAATTACTCAGTCTCTAGATAGCTTTACAGAAAAGACTAATAAAAGCCTGCAAACAACTTCTGTAATGTTGGGTGGATTATCTGTATTGGGGCTTACTGGGTTGACCTTAGTTATTGGTAGGCTGCGTCAAACCGCTAGGGAGTTAGAGGTGCGTGTCACAGAACGCACTGCTGATTTGGCTCAAGCTAACACAGACTTAGAAAAAAGGAATTCACTGATTCGCCAGGTATTTGGACGTTACCTCAGTGATGATATCGTAGCTAATTTATTAGAAAGTCCTGAAGGATTAAAACTTGGTGGCGAAAGGCGGAAAATTACCATTCTGACATCAGATTTACGAGGATTTACAGCTATATCAGAGCGATCGCAACCAGAAGAAGTAATTACTATTCTCAACATCTATTTAGAATACATGGCCGATGTGATCACCCAGTACCAAGGATCTATTAATGAATTTATGGGTGATGGCATTTTGGTTTTGTTTGGTGCGCCTACACCAAGAGAAGATGACGCTGCTAAAGCCGTAGCTTGTGCTTGTGCCATGCAATTAGCTATGGGTGCTGTTAATGAAAGACTGAAAAATCTAGGCTTCCCTCAACTAGATATGGGTATTGGTATCAATACCGGACTGGTAATTTTAGGAAATATCGGCTCCGAAAAACGCACGAAGTATGGAATAGTTGGTAGTCAGGTAAACCTAACTTATCGAATTGAATCTTATACAACAGGTGGTGAAATTCTAATTTCAGAAGAGACATTAAAAGCAGCTGGGTCAATCGTAAAGGTAAGTGGACACAAACAGGTACAGCCAAAAGGTGTAAAACAGCCAATCATTATATACGAAGTTTATGGAATCAGCGGAGCTTACAATCTTTTTCTACCTAGAGAAGAAGAGAAATTTTTTCCACTTCCGGGAATTATTCCCATACAATATACATTTTTGGAGGAAAAGCATATTAGTGAAACTATATATCAAGGCAGTATAGTTGAACTTTCAGCTAAGGGTGCTAAGGTTCGTAGTGAAAATGCCGCAGGAGTTTCTCTCCCATCTTCACAAACGAATATAAAGCTCAAATTATTAGTACAGAATATCCCACCAGAACTTCAAGAAGACATCTATGCCAAGGTGTTCGATAAACCAGCAGATAATGCCAGTTTTTATATTCATTTTACTGCTAAACCTCCAGCTATACAAGCTAGACTAGATGCTTTATACGAATCTCTAAAAGGTTAGTATGGTATAGCTATAATAGTTTTTTCGTCAAGACTATCAATTAGCTAATAATCATTGATCAAATTTCAATAAACTTATCTACACGCTGCAAAACTTTAGCAAATAAATCCGGATCGTTTGCATCAAACCACTCGATTTGTGGATATACTTGAAACCAAGTGCGTTGTCGCTTGGCAAATTGCCGCGTATGTAAAACTATTAATTCTTTGACTGCTTCTAAAGAAATGTCTTCAACCAAATATTGCTTGATTTCTTGATATCCTAAAGTATTTAACAAAGATAAATCAGCACCATATTTCTGACACAGATAATCCACCTCAGCAACTAATCCATCTGCTATCATCTGCTCGGTACGCTTGTGAATGCGTAGGCGTAGCCTTTCAGCGTCACAATCTAAACCAATTTGCAAAATCGGGTAATTTGGAGGGTTCTCCCCTTGTTGTTCTGAAATAGGTATTCCAGTAATATAATACACTTCTAATGCTCTTAAAGTACGTACTGCATCATGGGGATGAATTTTTTGTGCAGCAGTAGGATCAACTTGTTGCAACATAGCGTAAAGTTGATTTTGACCAATTTCTTCGAGTTGCGATCGCAATTTTTGTTGTGGTGCAACCCTAGGAATCTTCATGCCTTGCACAATAGAACGTATGTATAAACCCGTACCCCCTACCAGCAATACAGGAGAACCAGAAACAGAAGCAATTAAAGCTTGCGCTTGTTCTTGGTAATCTGCTACCGTCATCGTGTTTGTGGGAGCGCAGATATCTATTAAATAATGCGGCACTAATTTTTGTTCCGCTAATGTAGGTTTAGCTGTGCCAATATCAAACTCCCGATAAACTTGGCGAGAATCCGCACTGAGGATAACAGTACCCAACCGCCTAGCTAAAGCCAAGGCCAAACCCGATTTACCCGTCGCCGTTGCTCCACAAATTACAACCAGTTTAGTCATTTAGTCAAAAGTCAAGAGTTAAGAGTTAATGGTCAAGGGTCAAGAGTCAAGAGTCAAGAGTCAAGAGTCATTGGTCATTTGTTATTTTCCCTTGTCCTATTTCTCCCCACCCTCTCCCACACTCCCCACACTTCCTTGTCCCCTTTCCCCGCTTACTCCCCCAATTTCAACAGGGATGCAGTCCCTGTATAAACTTCTCACAAAATTGCCCTACAGACGCCAGCAAGGCTTTTGTGTTAGAATTTTGGAGTGATTTGACTTTTTTAGCCTTTTGGCGATTTCAACCCCACGCATCAGGAGAATTTTCATGACGAGCAGTTACAGTGCCGATCAGATTCAAGTTCTGGAAGGTCTGGAAGCCGTCCGCAAACGACCAGGTATGTACATCGGTTCCACTGGTCCGCGGGGACTCCATCATTTAGTTTACGAGGTGGTGGATAACTCTGTTGATGAGGCTTTGGCAGGTTACTGCACCCATGTGGAGGTAGATATTAATGCCGATGGCTCTGTTTCAGTAACAGATGACGGACGAGGTATTCCTACTGATATTCACCCAAAAACAGGAAAGTCGGCTTTAGAAACTGTGTTGACTGTGTTACACGCTGGGGGTAAGTTTGGCGGTGGCGGTTACAAAGTTTCTGGAGGTTTGCACGGGGTTGGTATTTCTGTAGTTAACGCCCTGTCTGAGTTCGTTGAGGTTACAGTTTGGCGGGATAAAAAGGTTCATCTTCAGCGCTATGAACGGGGTATCCCAGCTACCGAACTCCAAGCCAAGCCTTACAAAGAAGCCAGAACTGGAACTTCTGTCACCTTCAAGCCAGATACTCAAATCTTTACTACTGGTATTGAGTTTGATTACATCACTTTAGCGGGTCGCCTGCGGGAACTGGCTTATCTGAATGCAGGTGTCAAAATTACATTTACTGATAACCGACTAGAACTACTCAAAAGCGATACACCCAAGGTAGAGACATACGAGTACAAGGGCGGGATCAAAGAGTATATTGCGTACATGAACCGCGAGAAGCAGCCTCTGCATGAAGAAATTATTTATGTGCAGGGGGAACGCAGCAATGTCCAAGTAGAAGTGGCTTTGCAGTGGTGTACTGATGCTTATACAGATAATGTCCTAGGGTTTGCTAATAATATTCGTACAGTTGATGGTGGTACGCATTTAGAGGGTTTGAAGGCGGTTCTAACTCGGACATTAAATGCGATCGCCCGCAAACGTAACAAAATTAAAGAAAATGAACCTAACCTCAGTGGTGAACACGTCCGAGAAGGACTGACAGCAGTTATTTCTGTAAAAGTCCCCGATCCAGAATTTGAAGGACAAACCAAAACTAAACTCGGTAATACAGAAGTACGCGGAATAGTCGATTCTTTAGTTGGCGAAGTTCTCACGGAATACCTGGAATTTCACCCCGGTGTTGCTGATTCTGTTTTAGATAAAGCCATCCAAGCTTTTAAAGCCGCAGAAGCAGCCCGCCATGCGCGCGAATTAGTGCGCCGCAAGTCTGTACTTGAATCATCGCCGTTACCTGGTAAGTTGGCTGATTGTAGTTCTCGCGATCCCAGCGAATCGGAAATTTTTATCGTAGAAGGGGACTCAGCAGGTGGTAGCGCCAAACAAGGACGCGATCGCCGTACTCAAGCCATCTTGCCTTTACGCGGTAAAATCCTCAATATTGAAAAAACTGACGACTCCAAAATTTATAAAAACAATGAAGTCCAAGCGTTAATTACAGCACTTGGTTTGGGTGTCAAAGGTGAAGAATTCGATGCTTCCCAGCTACGCTATCATCGCATAGTGATTATGACTGATGCTGACGTAGATGGAGCGCATATCCGTACACTATTGTTAACATTTTTCTATCGGTATCAGCGGGCGTTAATTGAACAGGGTTTTATCTATATTGCTTGTCCTCCACTATATAAATTAGAACGGGGACGTAACCATGAGTATTGCTATAGCGATCGCGAATTACAACAAAAAATTGCCACATTTCCTAGCAATGCCAACTACACCATCCAACGCTTCAAAGGTTTGGGTGAAATGATGCCAGAACAACTCTGGACAACGACAATGAACCCAGAAACCCGCAAAATGAAGCAAGTGGAAATTGAAGATGCCGCAGAAGCCGATCGGATTTTTACAATTTTAATGGGCGATCGCGTTGCTCCTAGGCGAGAATTTATCGAAACTTATGGTTCTAAACTCAATTTGACCGATCTAGACATCTAAATTAAGGTCATTCCACCCCAGGAAGGAGTGGGATTACGTAAGCATGGGGCGTAAAGAATACCAATGCCCCATGCTGCCTTCTTGCACTAGCCTCTTTCTCTTTAGAGAGTGTATTGCACGTACCCAAACAGCAACACAGTTAGACAATAAAAAGTGGTTAATAAAATATATAAATATTCATTACAAAAATCATCAAATTAATTCCCTGTTAGCAACTGCATATAATGTTTTTTTTGTCAATATTTTCTTTCAGCTTAAGTGATTACACATTGGCAAGTTTGTTAACTTCATCTGATATTTAAGTTAAGTCAAGTGAAAAACAACACTTGATGAATACCAGTAAATTTTGTCTCCTTTCTAGCAATGTATTTGTTATCCTTGAATAGCAAAGCTGAACCTCATCTACTTAGCCCGCTTTGCTAAGTAAATTGGGAATTAATTGTTAAAAATATAGCTAATAAATTACTACGTTAGTGAGTATTAAAATTTACAAATATTTTACTTAAAGTAGATTTTCAACTAGGTTCCTAACCTACCATCTAAATTCTTTAGCTTCAGTAGACAAATAATTGCTCGTCTTTAATGTCAAATCCTTGATGAATTGATTAAAATATCGTTGTATACAATAGGAAAAGTTTGTCAAGTTTCATAGGGCTGAAATCGCAACAGTGCGCTAACGTGTGAATAAGACCAATTAGTTGAATCTAAATTGATCTGCTATCAGGCTGATTCTACCCTTACCTCAACTCCTTAGTTTAGGTAATGAGCGTACATAATGCAGAGTGCCCCAAGACAAGCATCAGCATATCTGCTGTATCTACCTAGCGAGAACTCTCGCTTTAGCTTCACGAACTGAGTACTTTATGAAGGAAATGTAAAAATACGTGCGCTATTGCTTCTCGCTTGAGTTAATATAAAATGCGCTGTTTCTAAGTAATTAATGTTGTGCATTGTACTTAGAAGAGTGCATGAACAGGTGTACTTACCGTTTAATGTAATGACAATGCCACTGCAATTCTAAAAAGTTTCAGAAAAGATTTAAGGGCATGGCTACCATTTTGAAGTTCTTTTTGTTAATAGTGGCTTTACCTGCCTAAAGGACTACAAGATTAACACACAAAAAGAGTGCAATTTCTGTGAAACAGGCTACAATCGGAACAGTCTTTACGGAAAAAATCTACCAACAGTTATGTTTATTTAACTGTAGTGGTAAATTTTTTTCTCAAGACATGTCTTTTTTTAGACAAGTCAGTTAAAGGTAATATGCGAGAACAATACGCATAGCCTTTACTAAGGTGAGTAAGTCAGCTACAACAGCGATTTCCACACTTAGTAAGAAACTCCTCCAAAGGAGAGACAAAATTTCCGAAAATATCTCAGGCAACCAGCCAAAAAAATATTTTCGGTATCAAAACTAGCTCGTTTAATAAGAGCAGTAAACACATCTTGAGTAATTGATTCTGCAAGGAGCATGAGGAACGCGGCATGAACCAGGCTAACAACGTACTCGAAAGCATATATCAGCCTGACCTAGAAATGATAAATCAGCCTGAGCTCGAGTTAGACCCACTCTTAATCGATGATGAAGTCGATGAAGACTTACTACTAAACGATGAAGGCGAAATTGATGAGTTTTTAGAGCCTCAGTCTGATGAGGACGACGCAAAGTCTGGAAAAGCCGCTAAATCGCGTCGTCGGACACAAAGCAAGAAAAAGCACTATACGGAAGATTCAATTCGCCTTTACTTGCAAGAAATTGGACGAATTCGTTTGTTGCGGGCAGACGAAGAAATTGAATTGGCGCGAAAAATTGCTGAATTACTGGAATTAGAGAGGATACGGGAAAAGCTTTCCGAACAGTTGGAACGCGATCCAAAAGATAGCGAATGGGCAGAAGCTGTGCAATTACCATTGTCAGCGTTTCGCTACAAGCTGCATATTGGTCGCAGAGCAAAAGATAAAATGGTGCAATCAAACCTGCGCCTTGTAGTTTCAATTGCCAAGAAATATATGAATCGTGGCTTGTCCTTCCAAGATTTAATTCAGGAAGGTAGTCTTGGCTTGATTCGTGCCGCAGAAAAGTTTGACCATGAAAAAGGTTATAAGTTTTCTACCTACGCTACATGGTGGATTCGTCAAGCAATTACCAGAGCGATCGCAGACCAATCCCGCACTATCCGACTTCCAGTTCACTTATACGAAACTATCTCTCGGATTAAGAAAACCACCAAGCTGCTTTCTCA
Source organism: Aulosira sp. ZfuVER01 (assembly GCA_034530615.2). Taxonomy (GTDB): domain Bacteria; phylum Cyanobacteriota; class Cyanobacteriia; order Cyanobacteriales; family Nostocaceae; genus Aulosira. Next base: position 52,605 of record JAVRCV020000048.1, on the reverse strand, counting down.
AGAAATGGGTCGTAAACCCACTGAAGAGGAAATTGCTACTCGCATGGAAATGACAATTGAGAAGTTGCGGTTTATTGCTAAATCTGCCCAATTGCCTATTTCCTTAGAAACACCCATTGGGAAAGAAGAAGATTCTCGATTGGGCGATTTTATTGAGTCCGATGGTGAGACTCCAGAAGACCAAGTTTCCAAAAATCTGTTGCGCGAAGATCTAGAAAAAGTCCTCGACAGTCTCAGCCCCCGCGAACGAGATGTACTAAGATTGCGCTACGGTTTGGATGATGGTCGGATGAAGACCTTAGAGGAAATTGGCCAGATTTTTAACGTGACTCGCGAACGCATTCGCCAGATTGAGGCAAAAGCACTCCGCAAGTTACGCCACCCAAATCGTAACAGTGTTCTCAAGGAATATATCCGTTAGTAATTAGTTAGTAATTATTAGTCATTTGTCTCAAGCTAATGACTAATAAACAAAGAATAAAAACCTGGGTATGAAAACATACCCAGGTTTTTCATTTGTAGCTAATTTTGTATTTTAATACTTAAACCAATTGCAGATAGGTAGTGTTGTTTGAAATTAGGAAAACAGCCTGATGGTAAAAGCTTTCAATTCAAAATTGCCAAGTACTGTAAGCGATCGCTCAGGGTAACTCAACAACCTTAAATTCAAAATTGGTATTAAAGAATACCCCAAAAGTGTAGAAAGCCTTTACCAGAGAACAGCTCAATTAAAGCTGCTGCTAAAAAGCCGATCATTGCCAAGCGACCGTTCCAAATTTCTGCTTGTGGGGTGAAGCCCCAGCGCCAAGCGTTACGATCTTCAACTATAGGAGCAGTAACTACTTTTGTTGCATTTGTCATGATTGGCACTCCAAACTGAGTTTACTAAGGGTTATTAGCTTATGTAAACTAATATAACAACTATTCTCATAATTGCAAAAATTTGTTTGTATTTTTGTTGCTAAAACTTGACTTCAACAATAGCACCTGATAGCAGAACAGCCTAAAAAATCTATCTTGAGAAGTCAATAAGAGATTTAGCTTTTGGAGAAATTTGAGAGTAACAATATTTGCTAATGAGCATTAATACTCAAACTAAAAGCACAGATTGCGCCTGTGGCATTGATTTGTAGCTTGTGACTATTTTATATATTGAAATTTTGCAACTATTCTACCTATTTTTAGGAGCTTGACTCAATGCTTCAGTCGCCTAAGACGGGTGCATCCTAGTTTTTATTTTGCGACTAGAGAATAAAATCTAAATCTAGGTAGAATGGATGGTTTGACACTTAGTACTTTAGCACCACTCACAAAAGTGGGATGCTCCCCCTAAGACTTACCCTGAAATAGCCCATCTGAAGTGATTCATTGCTGTCTAGAGCCAGATTTTATGTTTTGACTATGCAAATAAAAAAGAAGTATTAACTTGGCAGGATTTTGACTTTCGCAGTAGTTTTGTGGTGTCTTCCGCCGATAAGGGACGACTGAAAAGATAACCCTGCATCAGTTCACAATCTAGGACTTGTAACAAATTGCGCTGTTCTTCGGTTTCTACTCCTTCGGCAACAACTGCAAGCTTAAGCCCATGTGCTAAAGCAATAATAGCAGTTGTGATAGCTGCATCATACTGATCGTTAGACAGATCGCGTATAAAAGACTTGTCAATTTTTAAGCCGTGAATCGGAAAATTTTTGAGATAACTTAAAGAACAGTATCCTGTACCAAAATCGTCTATAGATATAGAGACACCTAGCGCATATAATTCACTCAAAACCTTTTGAGTAAAGTCAACATTTTGCATAGCAATGCTTTCGGTGATTTCTAACTCTAAACATTGAGGTGTCAATTGAGTAGTTGACAATATCTGCGTCACTATATTGACTAAATTTGGTTGCTGAAATTGCCTTGCTGAAAGGTTAACTGCTACAGAAAGTGAGGGTAAACCCAGAGTATCTTGCCAGAATTTATTTTGAGTACAGGCAGTTTTTAAAACCCATTCGCCAATGGGTACAATTAATCCAGTTTCTTCAGCAAGAGGTATAAATTTTTCAGGAGCTATGCAACCTAGTTGTAGGTGCCGCCAACGTAACAAAGCCTCAATTTTAGTAATTTTACCTGTGCTGCTATTGACTTGTGGTTGGTAATAAATTTCAAATTCTTGCCGTTCTAAGGCATAGTGTAAGCTGTTTTCTAAGATTAACAGTTCAGAAGAGCCAGAATTAATAGCTGAGTGATAAAACTGATAATTATTACGTCCTTGGGACTTGACAATATATAGTGCAGCATCAGCATGTTTAATCAAGGTTTCTGCATCTTGCCCATGTAGGGGATAGAGAGCAATGCCAATACTAGGGCTGATATGCAAATGGTAATTTTCTATATTAAATACTGGTTTGAAAGCTGCTAAGATGCGATCTTGGATTTGGGCAACTTCTTGAGTATCTTTGATTTCGGGTAAAAGTAAAGTGAATTCATCACCTCCCCAGCGAGCAATGGTATCGCAATCTCGTAGACATTGGGTGAGACGTTGAGCGACACTCTGCAATAATTTATCCCCAATGGCATGACTTAATGTGTCGTTAATGGTTTTGAAGCGGTCTAGATCCAAAAAACATACAGCTAGTTTACTACCACTTTTTTGTGCTTGTGCTAATGCCTGGGAAAGTCGCTCATTGAATAGCACTCGATTAGGTAGATTGGTTAAAAGGTCATGCAAAGCTTGATGGCGGATTTTGGCTTCTGCTAACTTGTGAGCAGTTACATCACGAAAACTCCACACTCTACCAACTATTTTGCCGCCAATACTTTGGGGTTGAGAATAACGCTCGAATACCCTTCCATCTTTAAATGCGATCGCATCATAAATTTGTAGGTCTGGATTCAAGTGTAATTCTCTAATAGTAGCAAGATACTGTCTTGGAGCTTCTAGCTGTTTTATTGCCAATCTCAGCGCTTTTCCATACTTCTGTGACGCTATCAGCTGCTCAGGAATACGCCACATCTGGAGAAACTTTTGATTAAAACCTGCAATGTTACCTTGGCTATCTACTACTAAAATTCCATCTGCTGTTGATTCTAAGGTTGCACATTGCAAAGATAGGGATTTTTCTAGTTCTGTTTGTATGCGCTTGCGTTCAGCAATCTCTCGGTGCAATTCAGCAGTGCGCTCTTGAACTACATTTTCTAAGTTGGAAGCGCAATCTTTAGTTTCTAATATTAATGTCTGTAATGCATTATCTGCTAATAAATGCTCGTGTGCTAATGAAAGCATACCTGCTACTGCTTGTAAAAATGCTATTTCCTTTGCTTCCCAATGCTGTGTTTTTACACAGTTATCAAAACGGATAAACCCTACAAAATTACCTTTAGCAATGATTGGTAAAAATAAAATTGTGCAAATATCTTGTAACCCTAAAATCTTACGTTCTATTTCGCTAAATTCTGCTACTTTATCAAAAAAAATATCACCGCGGGTTAAAAGCTTAAGCCAACGTGGCAGAAATCTTGTATAAGATAGATTTTGCCAAGGATGGTTACCCATTTTTTCTGATCTATCTCGAACATACCACTCAGCTTGTAGACTCATAATTAAGCCGCCATTGTCAGAAAAATTATTTTCAAATGCATAAACCTGACTAACTTTACAAGTCTTTCCCAAGATTTGCAGAATCTCTGTATAGCATTTGACGCGGCGATCAAAATTTAGTAAAGAGCGTTCTATTGCTACAATTGCTTCTAAGTAGCAAGTGCCGCAATTGTAAGCACCTTCACTTAAATAATTCTTCAATTGATGCCTTTCCTTTTGATTGAAAACTTCTGCTTGGCTATTCTTAATTAAGAACTTATTCTTATTCTCGGTTCCTGATAGTATTTTATTTTTACCTACTATGCAGGAATGTGTTTTTTCAATATTTAGAAATATACTAAATCTTGAAGATAATAATTTTGCTATATATAAAACAATGTTTTTTGCTCTTGAGCAACTAAATAGACTAATTTTCTTTAGTATTAAGGGAGTTTCAAATATAGTAAATAGAATATTTTTTAGTTGCGTGAATATTCTCGCTGTTTGCATCTTGATAACCTAGTTTAATATATAACTAATAGGCACTTTTCTTTCCTATATCTAAAAGTATTGTAAGTAATTTTACTATTTATACTTCCTTTTTTTATATTTTTTTGTGATTGAGTTAAAATCGTTGGAATTACCAATTTTTTTAGTATTAAGTCATGATTTCTTGACTTCAGAAAGATTTTGTATTCTTGGAGTCAGCCTATATTATATATAGGCTCCTCACCACCCTAATAAGTGTCTAAAGAATATTTAGACACTTATTAGATAGAAGAAAGCAAAAACAAAATATTGTTTTACCGCTGATTATGCCTAAGCTTGTAGTTTTTAATAATCTTGTTCACGGCTAATTACATTAGAAGTTTTAGCGTACTAATTGTGAGTTTACGAATAATAAAATATTATATTATTCCTCAAAACATTTATGGTTATGCGAGAAATTAACTCACATAGAAGTTTATTCACCTTTAATATAACTTTTATATTAAAGTTATGAGATTTTAATCTAATGAGCTTAATATTCAATTAATTTTTATATTTTTTAATAAATTCTTAACTTAGGGTTATAAACCCAATATTGTTATTCTTTATTTTGGCTATAAGAAAAACTTTTTATTTTGAATCAAAGGAATTTATCAGTAGAGTATTCCCAAAACTTAAACAATAATATTCATTTTTATCTAGTATTCAATATATAAAATAATTAATACCACTTTGAAAAGTATATTGGTTATCTTTTTAGTAAAGTACGGAAAGAAAGTCTGACACAGAAAGCGATTTACAGTTTAAATCAGATGACAAAAACTCAAAAAATGTTGACGACATATAGCCTCCGCCATAGTAAAGATTTGGAGAAGGGCTTTTCTGCCTGTGTCACATTCTTTTATCTAATTGATATTAGCCAATCCCTATAAAGTTAAACTTTTGTACAGGAGATTGAATTTTTTATCATCAACTAATGAAATTAAGTTAACAAATGTAGTTGCGAGCCTTGTTGGTTTTTATTGACTTCAATACGGGCTTGAAAGGCTTCTTTAAGGTGAGGCATATGAGTAACAGTGAGGATGCAGGCAAAATCAGATGCGATCGCGTTAATTGCTGCAATCAAGCGATCGCATCCTTCTGCATCTTGAGTACCAAAACCTTCATCGATAATCAACAACTGTAACGCTGCACCAGCCCGCTGCGCTAATAATTTCGCTAGGGCTAACCGAATAGCAAAGTTAATTCTAAAGGCTTCCCCACCAGAGTAAGTTTCATAAGCCCGCGTTCCTCTAGCATCGGCAATCAATATATCTAGAGTGTCTATCAGCTTGACGTTTTTCTTTGTTGACTTGCCATTACGTCCAGCTTTTTGGGTAATAAATTGTACGTGGAGTTGATTGGCACTCAATCGTGAAAGTAGTTGATTTGTTTCTGCTTCCAGTTGAGGCAACACGTTTTCTATCATCAGTGCTTGGATACCATTTTTACCAAATGCCTGCGCTAATTCCTGATAAACGCGATGTTGCTGTTTGCAAGCTTGTAATTGCTGCTGCTGTTGTTCGTACTGAATTTGCAGTGATTCTAGTTGTACCGCCAACTGTTCTAAACGCCCTAACTTGGCTATTTGTTCATCTAGTTGTCGTCTGCGTAGCTGAAGTTGCTGCTCTAAAGCTTGAATTTGAGCAGTTGGGTTAGCAGTTTCTTCTAACTGCTCCTTAATACTTTCCATTTGGCTAGCGAGGGTTTGCCGTTCAGCCAATCTCGCAGTTTTGGCAACTTCTAACTCTTGCGATCGCATTTGGAGTTGGGGATACTGTTGCTGAGCTGACAACATCTGTTGATAGCGCAACTGCCAAGATTGATTTTGCCTCACAGCCATCCGCAACTGATTGTGCTGCTCTGAACTATAACCGAGTTCTGTAATATAGCGATCGAGGGCGGCGATTTGTTGGGCACAGTCAGAGTCTATTTGCTCTTTTTGGATTTTACTTTGTAATTGAGCAATCGCAGCTTGTAATTCCGGTTTGCGTGCTGCTAGTTGGGTTTGGCGCTTGATTGCGTCTTTAATCTGCCCTTGTTTAATTTCTGCCCATCGCCAGCGCTCAACTTCGCTCCGCGCCAGGGCGTGATCTTGATCATTGTAATTGAGTTGTTGCAGATATTGGTCTAGTTGCCGTAGTTCGGCTTGCTTGTCGGGAGCGTAATCTCCTGCTTGCAGCGATCGCTCTAAATGTTGTTTTTCGGCAGCAATTTGTTCTAGCTGTTGTTGCACATCGCTGGTAGCTTCCAGCTGGGCAGCTAACTGTCCCCTTTGTTCGCGTAAAGTATCATAAGTTGCCAATTGTTGGGATATATCTCGATATTCCTTCCTAAGTACCTGAATTTCTTTGTCTGAGACAGCCATCTGTTCCCGGACTACCCAAAATTGTCCCTGTGTATCTTTTAACTCTTCTTCAGTTTTTTCCACCACTCGATTCCAGTGATGTTCATCTAGGGGACGTTCACACAACGGACAAAGCGCATTAGGATTCTGGAGCATTTGCAGTTTTTGCTCTAATTCTCCTAGGAGTTTTTCATAATCTCGTTGATGCGCTTGTAGCCGTTCGATAAAGTGTCGCCTTTCCTGTCCTTTCTCTTGGACTCGTTGTAAATAAACCCGCTTTTTGTCCAATTCCTCAATTTGAATAGCTACATCCATGACTGCTTGTTGCAGTTGCGGTTGGCGATGTTGCTGGCGTTGTAATTGGTTTTCTGTCGTTGCTAGCTGTTCGATACGCGCTACCAAACCAGCATGAAACCGATCCAGTTGGCTTTGTAAAGTTGTGCGTTGTTGCAATAAAGGAGACACTTGCATTTGCAACTGATCGAGATGCGCCACCCGTTGGCGTGCTGCGGCTAGTTGTGCCAAACCAGCTTCTACTTCACCTGATTTTGTCAGGGTTTGCTGAATTTCTCGCTCTTGTTGCTGCAAAGCTTCTAATTGGGCTTGAGCCTGTTGCAGTTGTCGTTCAAGTTCATGAATTTGTTTGGTAAGCTGTTGTTGCTTTTGTTGACGAGTTTGTTGAGCGCGGGTAAATTCTTCAAATTTGGTAGCAAAAGTTTCTTCTTGAGATTGCAGATCTTGATATTGAAGATATCCGGCTTTAATCTCCGCTTCTTGACTTAATAGCTTTTCTAAATCTGCAATTTGACTTTTAACAGCTAACTGCTCTTGTTGGAGGCGATCGCAGTCTTGGGTAAGATTTTGGTATTGTTGCCTTACAAAACTCAGTTGTTCTACTTTTGTTTGGCGTTGATGCTGCACAACTTGCAAGCTTTGTAATTGAATAGTGTCAAAAGCTTGTACTTGTTGCAGCTGGTTAAGTTCTGCTTCTAACTCGGCTCTTTGCGCCTGAGTTGTCTCACGTTGCTGTAGCTGAATTTTAATCGACTCTAAAGAACGCTCCAATTCCTCCGCCCGCGCTTTAAACTGACGGGATGATTCCTTTGCTCGTTCTTCCAAATCATCGTACTGATTGAGTTTCAACAACTCTGCTAAAATTTCTTTACGTTCAGTAGGACGCTTCAGCATGAATTCATCTGCACGACCTTGACGCAGGTAGGCAGAATTAATAAAAGTATCGTAATCAAGCTTGATATGTTCTAAAATCAAATCCTGTGTTGCTCTGACTCCTTTGCCGGTCAGAGGGCGAAAACCAGAAGGCGTTTCGATTTGAAATTCTAAAACACTAGTTCCACTCCGCACACGAGTGCGAATTACTCGGTATTTTTGCTGATTACTTTGAAAAGTGAAATCAACCCGAACTTCTTTAGAGCCTGTATGAATCACATCATCTTCAGCAGCGGCGCGGCTTTCACCCCAAATTGCCCAAGTAATAGCTTCGAGAAGTGAAGATTTACCCGCACCATTGGAACCACAAATACAAGCTGTATGCAAACCGCGAAAATCTAAAGTTGCCTCACGGTAACTGAGGAAATTTTTAAGAATTAGTTGTACTGGGATCATTGAGGCTATTGGGCCACATTTACTTTTAATAATTAACAGTAAAGATGTACTTCTTGTTAGTTTAGCTATCTACATAGCAGTATTCTAGTCTTGAAGACTTCAATTTTACAAAAATTAACAATATGATAAGCCGTTTTTTCTTGTTGACTGAAGGATTTTTGTCAACTTCAAAGAAAATTAGCTAGTGAGAAATGAGGAGATTTTTGATTGTTAACTTCTTCATCTATCAAACAAGCAGGGTGGTAACTCACAATTCTCCTCTCCTAAATCGTTTAGAGAGAACTGGCTAAAGCTTTTGACATTCACCATGAGAAATCAAATAAACCTCTGATTTAGCCGTGTAAACGTAGATAGGAGAGGAAGTATAACTGCAAATTCAGTTTATCTAAGCTATCTAGTGGGAGTTGGCTAAAGTATTTTCTCTTTACCACAGAAAAATTAAAATTTTCCAGATTAACCCCAAAAATTTTCCCAGTTGTCATCTGGATTCATGGGGGACATGGGAGAATTTTCTGCGCCAAGGTTTTCTCATAAGAGTGGAAGCATCTGATTGTGTAATTAATCTTAAAAAATTTCAACTTCCACCAGTTGCTCAAACAGAGGTAGTGCTAATTGCGTAGGCGTAGCCCGTCGAAGAGATCGCGGATTCTCAACGGGTGAAGACAACACAAAAAAAGGAGCCAGTGCGTTAGGCGGCTTTACCGACTTGTAGACGCCGGAGGCGGCTTCCCGCAGGGTAGCAACTAGTGCGGGAGGTCTACGGTTTCGATGGTGGTAACAAGGTTAAAGGGCGTAAGCACCAGATAGTTGTAGACTCTCAGGGATTGTTAATTGGTGTTTTAGTTACTCAAGCCAATGCTTCGGAACGTTTAAGGGCTGTGGTTGTATTACATGAAGCTGAATCGTGAATTGTCCAAATTGTCAGCTTTTGTTTACAAATCAGCTCTCAAAGAGGGAGACAGTACTTTTTGGTAATTATTCAATTTCCTCAGTGGGTATTTCGCAGCATACCTCACCAATCAATTTGTCCGTGATGTATTCCATCACCACAGGCTGTTGAGTATAATTGCCTGATTGCTGTTCAATGAGCGATCGCCTTTGCAAAGACAAGAGCGCTTCTAGTAATTCTCGCTCGGAGAGATGCGGTATGACATATCGCTGCAATTGTTTTAGCGTTACCCAATCTTGTTTGACCGCTAGCGAGTACATCACTTGCTTTTCATTAGCAGAAAGACGATGGAACTGTTGCTCTAATATTTCCCAAAGATCGCCAAAAACAACAGGACTTTGCTGTAAAAATTGAGAAATATTACCATCAAATAGGTATTGGATTGCCGTTGCGACAATTTTCAAAGCTAGAGGATTACCTGCATAACGTTGAATAAGTTTGTCACTCTCAACTGTTGAATCTACTAGTCCTTTAGCCGCGAGAATTTGCTGTGATTCTACCCCAGACAAACCAGTTAATTGTAGCGATCGCACTGGCAGAGTTTCACCTTCCCTAGCTGTAAACCCACTTGGTGTTTCTCGACTAGTAAATAATAAGCAACTTTGATGAACTTCATCTCCCACTCGTCTGAGAAGTTGACCATATCCTTCATATCCAGCGCAATAGTGCCCTGTGCTTTTCCCACTTTGCAAAATTGATTCGATATTATCCAATAAAATCAGGCAGCGTTGGGCGCGTAAGTGCTTAATCAAACAAGAAATTTGACTATCTATAGTTTCTGGCAAATTTACTTCTGTTTGCTGGGAGCAGAACGAAATTAGCTCCCCCATGAGTTCAAAAATTGGTGGGCTATTTCTAAGACTACGCCAAATTACGAAATCAAACTGGCTTTGCAACTGTTCTGCGACTTTCACAGACAAAGCTGTTTTGCCAATCCCACCCAACCCTAGCAGCATCACCAAGCGGCATTTTTCATCAACTATCCACTGTCGCAACAATGCTTGTTCTACTGTGCGTCCATAGAACATAGAAACATCAATTGCTTCTCCCCAGTCTTGCTGTTTCTGAGTGTTAGCGATTTTAAATGCTGCGGTTGAAGATAGTTGTGATTCGGCTTGTACAAGACTGGAATAATAACGTCGCAAAACTGTTTTGACGTTACTTTTAGCAATATTTTCTCCCAGTGCTTTTGAGAGAGTCTGCCATAACCGGAAGCCTACGTCTCGGATGTAATCATCGTCATAACCTGAGCTTTCAGCAATCTCTGCATAAGTATATCCTTGCCAACACAATCTCAGTACTAGCTCTTGGATATTACTTAAATGCTTTTTTTGCAATACTCTATCCAAAACCAGCATTGCTTGCTCAAAAGTTAACTCTATGACTCCCCCATAACCTTTTCGTACCTCAAAACACCAATAAATTTATCAGAGGTTTATCAAAATTTTATGCAGCTAAGTCAGGAATTTTTCATCGTGAACATGAGATGAGATTGGAGAGCGATCGCGTCAAAGTATTTTGACTTCCGCGCAGCGGTACTAGCTTATTACCTTTTACCCTATCAAAATTGATTGCACGCAACTGAGAACCCCTGTAGACGCTGAAATTTAGCAGTAGTAGTGCTAAAAATCCCCTCAGTGCATAGGAAAAACCAAAACTTCACTGGGGGGATATGTTTTATCAAAGAAATATCTCCTAAATTCCACACCACTCTACCCCTTGATCAATGCAGGTAATATGTTATAATCATCTGCGTTGATTAGTGGTTACTAACAATGACCAAAGAAAAGGCATTAGTTAGTAGTAATCATGTTGTGGTTCTGGTTCTGGTTGCGTCATAGCAAAATTTGATGCATCGTACAAGTAGCGGCTGGCTTCCTCTTCTAGACGATGAATCAGATAAGGTTCAATGGCGTTCCCATGTCTCAGCGCGGCTAAATATCCATCCAAATACATCCGCATATCGTCCATACGATAACCGCGATTCCATAACTCGACGAAGGCGTCGGTGATTCTTTGGTAATAGCGGATGGTTTGTGTGTCTTGGAGCATAACTGCTGAATTAATCTCTTTGGAATGAGAATTGTAAATGATTCACGCGGAAATGTGAAGTGTCACTTTCCCCTCGGCATGGAGTCAAAATCAATATCTCTACTTTGGGCATTACCCTCCAGCAGCTACAACGTATTTTGATCCTATTCCAGAAAACATGGAATAAGATTAATTGGTAAGCTATTTTTATAATTCCGTTTTTTAACATCCTAGCTTTTCTGAGGGATGGCAAAAACAACTTCTGCAAGACGCAATCTGCTGTTACCATAAGGCTGAAAGATAGCTTTGGTAATGATGAGCTTTTTTTGTCATAGTGTTTTGGTACATTACCCGCTTTTAGGAGCTAGGATGTTTAGGCAGAACTAATTTCAATAAGTCTAACAAAAATTTAAGAATATTACTAATCGGCTTGGGGCAAAGCATAAGTTAAACTTCTAGCCAATATCGCTATCGGGAAATCTAAAGCCAATAGGGATTGGGGTAACAAAGGCTACAAAACCTTGGGCATGGGCTTGTTACTTTGAAAGTCATCAACGCTAAGGGGTCTTGCCACCGTGGGTTCGGTTTGTATTGAAATCGTTGAGGGGAATCCTCATCTGAGGTCGTTGCTAGGTTGGCACTTACAACAGTTGGAATACCGGGTACACCAAGCCGCCAGCATATATCAAGCAAGGGAAGTGTTTTTGAGCCAGCAACCGACACTAGTAATTCTTGATGCTGATTTGCCTGATGGTGATGGTATTGAGTTTTGTCGTTGGTTGAACCGTCAACAACAACCTCTAATTCTCATGCTTTCTGCCCGTACTAATGAAGCTGATATTGTCGCAGGTTTAAAGGCGGGAGCAGATGATTACTTGAGCAAACCTTTTGGGATGCAAGAGTTTTTAGCAAGGGTAGAAGCACTAATTCGTCGTAACCGGACACCTGTTGCACCAGCTTATCTAGATTATGGTGCCCTGCAAATTGATTTAGTGCAGCGTCGGGTAAGATTTCAAGGGGAGTTTATTGACTTAACGCCCCAGGAATTTAGTTTATTATACGTTTTGGCTCAAGCTGGAGGAGTGCCTCTATCTAGGTCAGAATTGCTACGACGAGCATGGCCTGATGCGATTGACAATCCGCGCACTATTGATACTCATGTTTTATCACTGCGGAAAAAAGTTGAACTCGATCCTAGGCAACCTAGTTTAATTCAAACCATCCGTAATGTCGGATACCGATTTAACATGGAAATTTTAAATTCCAATATTCCCCAATCACCAACAAAGTTGCCTAAAGAGAGATTTAGCAATCAACGCTCAACACTTAGTACTCAACGTGTATAGCGAAGATGAGGGAGAAAAAGCAGGGGAGCAGGGAGCAAGGGAGAAAGGACAAATGTCCATTTACTATTGACTCTTGACTAAATCCACTCTTCCGATACTTGAGCTTCTGCGTGCATCAAGCTTGCTCGTAAGTTAATCCAGTCTATCTCAGAGGCCGTTTGATCTACCAACAACCTACCCTGCTGTAAGTTTAATAGTCGTGTACAAAATAACTGTGCTAGCTCTAGCTGGTGATTTACCATCAAAATTGTGGTGTGATGAGTGGGAGCCAGCTGAGTTAAGACTTCCATCAGATGGGAAGCTGTACCAACATCTAAGGCAGAGGTTGGCTCGTCTAATAATAAAATTTTAGGTTGGATGACTAAGGCACGTGCGATCGCTACTAACTGTCGCTGTCCAGCTGAAAGTTGCACTTCAGTCTTTCCTAACCAATCACTGGGAATACGCAGTTTTTCTATCCAATCATTGACTCGCTGCTGAATTGTCTGTTTGGGTAAACCACGCAAAACCAGTGGATACGCCAATGCTTGCTCAACTGTCATCCCCAAAAGCTTAGACTCTTGCAAGACCAGTGTCACTACCTGGCGTAACTGGACTATGGGAATTTGGCGATATTCCTGATTCTCCAGAAATATTTTGCCACTAGTAGGTTCAATCAAGCGGTTAATCAGCTTGAACAACACTGTTTTCCCTGCACCCGATGAACCGACAATGGCAATGCGCTCCTCTGGGAATAGCTCAAAAGCAATATCCTGTAATATGGGATATCCTTGATGGTTCCTAGAAATTTGGGTTTTGAGCTTCGTAAACAGATTGACTTGCTCTAGCCGGAGTATGGCTTTTGGGGTGACATTATCCAAGTTCAACTTTGATGTACTTAACCTTATAGAAATGAAGAATTAGGTTCAGGGTTCACTGATTTAAGGCTGTGGAGATAGTCCAAGCATCTATCAACAGCAATAATAATGTGAAACCTAGCAAAATCAAATACATCCAAGGCTGTGCTAAAGGACGCACATCTGTGGTGTCAATACCTGTCTTTGCTTGTACTTGCCTGACTAGTTGCGCAAATCCAACTACACGCATCGGTAATAAATAAGCTTTTCCTTCCTGACTGAGGAAATAATATACTATACCTCCTTGACCAGTAGTGCGAGGTTTTAACTCTTTCACCTCAGACCAAGCCAAAGACCAACCTTTACGAAAAAAACGCGGTACCCAAACTGGATAAGTCACCTGAATTCCCTGGTCGTCTAAGATAACTCGTTCAGTTAATACTGCATACAAGGCGAGTAGACCGATGGTAATTCCTAACCACAATAACGCTGGTGGTATGGGTGCGGCTGTTGCTTGGGCCAAAAAAGGTAATGGTACTGTGAGTGCTAAATATAAACTCAACAGCGTTATCCGAATCAACGGCGAAAGATGGAAAATAGAAGCTGTCACGGCTCAATCACGCTTGGTTACTTTAATTTCATCTTATCTAGGAACTGGAGGCGCATTCAGTCTTTGATGCTAATGTTTGGAGAAGGTTCCCTAAATTTGCTCTTGATAAAATTAGCGATCGCCTAGCCGAGATTAGCGAGAAATTAAGGCAAATACTTTTGTACTACACTCCAACCAGTAAGTGATACCCAAGCAAAACCTATAAACAGAATAATATTTATTCCCACGTGCAAATTTCTAACCCAAGGTTTTTCCACGCTTATTTGTGTAGCACTGACAGCAGAAAGCAAAACTAATACTACTACTACTAATCCTGCAACCAAGTGTGAGGATTGTCCCAAAGAACCAAAATGACCCAACGTGCCAATAATGCCAATTGCCAGTAGTAGTAGCACTAAACTGACCATGCTTATGCCAATCGCATAGTGAAGCGATCGCATCCCGTCGTGTCCTCTATTCAACAACGGGAAACTAGGAGGGTGTTGGGAGGTTCTCGCTTGAAACATCCAAAAGCCCGTGGTCGCTAACATTAGATATGCCAGTAAGGATAACCCCATCGACCAAGCAGCTATTTTCCACAACCAAAGAAAAGAAGGCAAATTCATACCAATGATTGTAGAGCACAGAGGGCACTAGGGAAGATGAGGGGTATGGGGGAGCAGGGGGAGAAATGACAAATGACAAATGACTAACCAACAAAAAGGGTTGCTGAATTCAGCAACCTTTAATTTTGAGAAAATTTTTTTTAATCAACTGATGCTAAACCAGCTATTGTTAAGGGTTTTGTTGTATCTTCAGTTTTTGTATTAATTGGCTGCACCATTGGTTTTGTATTAATAGAGTCTAGGGCTACTTCTGAGTTGCTACCCAACTCATGAGTACCAGGCTCATTGATTGCAAGACGAACACACGGAATTGTGTCCGATAAAATTGCACTTGCCATCATCCCCGTATGAATCTCCATTTGAGCTTCTTGAGGGGCTTCAAACACGAGGCGCTGTCCAGGAAAGACAACCCTTTCAAAGTACCAATTGGGAATATTGGTGATGCGGGCAACCTGGATTTTGCTCGTGGCATTCATGTAGCAGCAGAGAATTTTCCCCGATTGCTCAGGTGGTAGAGGATCTAGTATTTGAGCCATAACTGCTGAGGAGCTTTACGCCACAATTTTACATTACACCAGCAAAACTAACACTGGGCGATCCCCACAAGCTGTAACTCCGACTACCAACTGCACATTTCTGCATTATTTCTATCTAAAGATAGGTATCCAATATGAAATTTTTGTAAATATCTATGATTTTTTTACAATTATACACTATAAAGGAATTTTTTTATATTCATTCTTTGATAAAACACCTATAAATTTTTGAATCAAGATAAATAGGGGGTATGGCATGGTAACGATCCCCTAAGCTATTCCTCAAAGTAGAAGTGAGGTTTTTGTTCCCTCTATTCGCAAGAGTCACAGATGAGAATCATCGCTTAATGAATAAGCTCAATGTTATGGTAAAGCTATATGAAAAATATCTTCATAAAACTGCTCTGATGGATGCGATGCCTAATGATAGGCAATGTCAAGCGCGATCGCACAGAGCAGACAAAATCAATACATACAGTTAAACACTGGATGTTTATTTCACTTTCTTTCCCCAGAAGAACGGCAAGATGGCAGTTAAAGCAAGCACAATGGAAAATCGAATTCTTTACGTTCGCCTTCCCTGTAACCCCATCTTTCCTATTGGGGTTGTCTACCTAAGCGATCACGTACACAAACAGTTTCCTAATATTGAACAACGCATCTTCGATTTGGGCTGTGTACCACCTTTAGATTATGCCCAAGCTCTAGAGCGTTGTATCGATGAATTTAAACCAACACTGCTGGTATTCTCTTGGCGAGATATCCAAATATACGCCCCAGTTGGTGGTCGTGGCGGAAACCCTTTACAAAATGCCTTTGAATTTTACTATGCGAAGAATCCCCTAGTGAAATTACGCGGGGCCTTGGGTGGACTGCGAATTTTCATCGCTTACTACGTAGAGTTATGGCGGAATCTGGGCTTGATTAAACGCGGTTTACAACGCGCCCAAAAGTATGAAAAAGCTGCCCGTGCAATTGTCGGTGGTGGTGCAGTTAGCGTATTTTACGAACAGTTGGGTAAAAGCTTACCTCCAGGGACAATTATCTCTGTGGGTGAAGGGGAAACTTTGTTAGAAAAATTTTTACGAGGTAAAGAGTTTCGTGATGAACGCTGTTATGTAGTCGGAGAAACTCAACCACGACAACGCTTGATTCACGAACAACCCACTCCCCTAGAAAAAACTGCTTGTAACTACGACTATATTGAAAGCATCTGGCCGGAATTTAACTACTACCTGCAAGGACAAGACTTCTATATTGGTGTTCAAACCAAACGCGGATGTCCTCATAACTGCTGTTATTGTGTTTACACTGTGGTTGAAGGCAAACAGGTACGCATTAACCCAGCAGATGAAGTTGTAGCTGAGATGCGTCAATTATATAATCGCGGCATTCGCAACTTTTGGTTTACTGATGCCCAATTCATCCCCGCCAGAAAATTTATCGATGATGCAGTAGAACTTCTCCAAAAAATTGTCGATTCTGGGATGACAGATATCTACTGGGCAGCATACATCAGAGCCGACAACCTAACACCCCAGTTGTGCGACTTAATGGCGAAAACCGGGATGAACTACTTTGAAATCGGTATTACCAGTGGTTCTCAGGAACTCGTGCGGAAAATGCGCATGGGGTATAACCTGCGAAACGTGTTGCAAAACTGTCGCGATTTAAAAGCAGCTGGTTTCAACGACTTAGTTTCCGTCAACTACTCCTTTAACGTGATTGACGAACGTCCCGAAACCATACGCCAAACCATCGCCTACCACCGCGAACTCGAACGGATTTTTGGCGCTGATAAAGTCGAACCTGCCATTTTCTTTATTGGGCTACAACCCCATACCCACTTAGAAGAATATGCCTTTAAACAGGGCATCCTCAAACCGGGGTACAATCCTATGAGCTTAATGCCGTGGACAGCCAAAAAACTTCTTTGGAATCCCGAACCCCTTGGTTCATTTTTTGGAGAAGTCTGCTTGCAAGCTTGGCAACAAAACCCTAATGACTTTGGCCGCGAAGTCATGAAAATCTTGGAAGAGAAATTGGGGTGTGCTGATTTAGAGGAAGCACTTTCTGCACCAATGGAGAAAAACGAGAAATATTTGGTAGGTGTTTGATAACTCAGATGGGGTAGGCTAATTGCCTACTCCAGTTAATTAGTAGAAAAAGAACCCCTATACTAAGTAAATACCCTACTAAAAATGCCTTAAGCTTAGAAGACTCGCGATCGCTTTCCCTAGTCGATCAAAGTTTCAACAACTAAATTTTGCCTGTATCTTTGGGTAAAGGCGTTCCTTACAAAAGGTGGAATAGTTGAGGAAACGTGCTTTCTTCACTTTTGCCACGCTTAACTATTTAGGCTTTGGACGCGATCGCAAAAACCTCCTTTGCTCAAGAGGCAAATTTTACTAGTGGTAGCTATCACAGTTTTTCTTATAGTATTTCAACTAATTGATACATTAATTCCTAAAATATCAGTATTTTTGGTCTGTAGCGTAATTAGTACCTCGAAAAGTAAACTTAAAAGAGTAATAGACACAGATTAGAAATTCTTTATCTTCTTCCTCCCCTCTGCGGTTCATTTGATTAAACCCCATGTTAGAAGGCTCTATACTCCAACAGTTAGATAGTATTCATCGCCGTAGTGCTAGACCAATTCGATTTGGGGTGTACTACAAAAATACTTTAGTTGCCCTGTGTCATGCCTTGGAAGATCACATCCTCCAAGATGATGGGAAACCTTTAGTAATAACTGCCTTCCAACAAGGTAAATGGTATCTCCAGGAAGCAGAAAGATATGCAGACATCGCTAAGTACAGCGATGAGATTGTGATTATGGCAGCCTCTGATGCTGGTTTTGCCGAACATCCCACAAGCTTACTACCTAATGTAGACTTGGTAGCCTTAAATCCAGCCGACCCAGTCGCTCAGGAGTGGCATTTAATTATTTTGTCACCCAGATACAGGGCAATGGTAATTTGTCAAGAATTATCGGAAGCTGATTATGGCAGTGCCGGGCTACCTGCATCAGATGTAGAGCGTAAATTCTATGGCTTATGGACATTTGAGCCAGAGTTAGTTAGAGAAACAGCCGAATTAGCGATCGCTCATATTAGACCATACAATTCCGAACTAGCGGACAAGCTGACGGCTCACAAAGATTCTATTCAGCCGAGTCTTGTGACACCAGAAGACTTGAGCGCAGTAGTCTCCCGCGTTGTAGATTACCTCCAGACGGGGCAAGAAAATCTATCGCTTCCCACAGCACTGCGTCAACAAGTGCTAGATCGTAACTTGGTTTCCAATGAAATCCAAGCATTCTTGCGGATGGCACAATTGATGGATCTGGCGGATATCAACAACCCAATGGCAGCGGCGGAAGTTGTAGCCCTCTCAGAAACAATTGGGCAGCTGTTAAATCTCCCCGCATGGCAGATTAAAAGATTGCGCCTTGCTGCTTTGTTGCACCGCATAGATCCGTTACAGAAAGCAGAAAGCATTCTTGTGCCTAGTTCTACACGTTACAACGAAGAAACTCCCAGTATTCCTTTAAGCTGCCCCTTAGTACCAGGCGCACAAGTATTGCGAACCATGCCCAGGTTACGAGCAGTTGCTCAAATTATTACTCATCAAACCGAGTGGTGGAACGGTAAAGGAGAGCCAGCAGGTTTAGCTGGAGATGAAATTCCCCTAGAATCGAGAATTTTAGCCTTAGTCGCAGACTTTCAATGGCGAGTCAATCAGAAAAAATCATCTCAAGCAAGCCGCGAAGAAATTTTTACTCAAGCTTTAGATGAATGCAAACAACAATCAACCCGCTTTGACCCTAAACTTTTAGATACCCTAGCTTTGTTAGTTATGGGTTTGCAACAGGGACTCGACTTGCCCTTAATAGAAACTAAAGTCACTGCTGGAATGTGGCTAATTGATTCCCGATGGGATAGTCAAAATAAGACTAGTGAGGAGATTGGTAGTTACCTGCAATGAATATTGAAGCCATTAAATTAGGAAATATCAAACAACTTCCAGGAGCAGATTTAGAAGACGAGGAACTCTGCCAGCTTGATTTAAGCCGCATTAATCTTGCAGGCGCTACCCTTGTCGGCACCAATTTTACTGGTTCTAAACTCGAAGGTGGGCATTTAGAAGGCGCGAATTTGATGGGGGCCAATCTCCAAGCAACTGACTTACGGGCAAACCTCATGGGAGCAAACCTGATGCAAGCAGATTTAACAGGTGCGGATTTGCGTGGTAGCAATTTACGCGGTGCTAACTTCATGGGTGCGACACTCAGCGATGTGGCTTTAGCAGGTGCTTTCTTGAGTGGTGCCAATTTGATGAATGTGAATTTGCAAGGCGTTGATTTGCGCGGTGCGGACTTGCGTGGTGCTAACCTGACGGGAGCAAATCTTAAAGGTGCAGACTTGAGTCGTGCTGATTTGCAAGGCGCATTATTAAGTGAAGCAAATCTAGAAGAAGCCGACTTACGTGGAGCAAATTTAGCAGGAGCGAATTTTAGTGGCGCAAATTTATTATGTGCAGAGTTAGAAGGTGCGAATTTGAACGGTGTGAATTTGGATAGGGCTTGTGTAGTTGGAACAGTTGTTGAAACAGTTTAATTAAATTCTGTAGGGAGACAAGTGCGCTAAAAGGATGCAAATTATAATATTTTGAGCTTATTTCACCATATTGCGGAATTCGGGTATTTTATACTGTATCTGTCGATATTTCTATTAAAGGGAATCAGTTTTATTCTGCACGGTTGAAATACAGCCAGCCACATTACGAAGAAATGGAAGTTTTTCCCTTTTTCATAACCACATCCGCTGAATAGAATAGGCATCAAAAGCCGGATCGCGACTAATTAAAACGAGGCAATGATTCATCGCCTGTGCTACCAGAATCCGATCAAACGGATCTCGATGATACAGGGGTAAATAACGGAATTGAATAGTATCGGTAAATGTAATAGGGAGAATTGTTATACCCGCAGCAATCAGTTGCGGTTCAATATCTTCAAAAAGACCCTGTAGGGCTAGTTTTCCAATGTTGAGTTTAATCGCCATCTCCCAAAGACTGGCAATGCTGAAGAAAACAGTTTCAGCAGATTCAATCTTTTCTTTAGTTGAAACTGGCAAGTTTGTATCATTCGAGACAAACCATATTAAAGCATGAGTATCCAAGAGTAATCTATTCATTCCATATATTCTTTCATATCCTCAAGCGGCTCATCAAAGTCATTAGGTAGTGGCAGAACAAACATTTCTTTCATCGTGCCTGCAACACGAAGTTTTTTTTTCGGCTTTTCTTGGGTAGATTTTTTAGCGTGCTTCTCTATCAAAAACTCAATGTAATGAAGCACTTCTGTCTGAAGAGACTCAGGGAGTTCTTCTAATTTTTGTAAAATGACTGGTTCTATCATTGTTTGTTCTCCTTGGCAATCTTTACTAACAACATCACAGCTACAAATGTTTTAATATCAAACACATTTTGTGCAAATTGAAAAAATCGCCTGTGCCTCTTTATATACCTTAACTCTTAACTTTCCTCCCCCACATCCACCAAGCCAATATACTCATAAATAAAACCCCCATCACACTTTGTAAGGGATTATTATTCACCCCCGTCACCCAATCAGGAACTTGACCAGAATATTTAATTAATTGACCAATATTAATAATGTAATAGCCCCAAACTAGACCACCGTGCAAACCAATTGGTAAGCCAAGCCTTCCTCTACGCCAGCGTTTTCCCCATACCTGCGTTAAGCCCAAAAGTACTAAAGCTGGAAATTGCGGCAGTGTATGAATAATTGCCTCTAGTGGTTTAATAAAGTGCAACGCAGCAAATAAAATCGCATCTATCCATAAAGAAACACGTGGACTGTAATTTCGGTGCAATTCATCCAACAACCAACCTCGGAATAACAATTCTTCAGCAAATCCTACACCTGAACCTACAATTAAACCTTCTAAAACTACTTTAAGCAACAAACCATTAGGATGTTGCCAAACTAGCAAACCTAAAGAACCTTGCAATCCAAATAACATTAATACGCTAATTAGCCCAATAGCCAGGCCACGCAGTAAATCTACTCCGTTTAGCCTTGAAATTTCTAAGCCATAATGCCGCAGGATGTGAGTTTCTTGATAAACGTATTTACCCCATAACTTCAGTAAAAAAATAAACTCTACATATAGCACTACCATTGTTACGATACTTACTAGGTTAGAATCATCTATTAGTGAGTAAATTGGTATAGCAAAAGGCAGCCATAGCAATAATAAAATCAAAATAAAACAACCCAGCCTAATAGGGGCAGGGTGTTGAGCTAGATGGACAAGGTTAATTTTCATGCCAAATAAGTCAGCAGTTATAACTCAACATTCTAGATGTAGACTTATAACTTGTGACGCAAACTTATTCATCAGGTTCAATCGTGCTACTCAAACCATGACTTTTCAAAGTTTCACAGTAGAATTCGGCGTGTTCCTG
The DNA here is from genome assembly GCA_034530615.2 of Aulosira sp. ZfuVER01. Lineage (GTDB taxonomy): Bacteria > Cyanobacteriota > Cyanobacteriia > Cyanobacteriales > Nostocaceae > Aulosira. Next base: position 31,134 of record JAVRCV020000048.1, on the reverse strand, counting down.
AGCGCAGGTAATAACTAAAGCTAGCCCGTTAGTATGGGCTTCCATCATAATGGAAACAGCCTGGGGCTGGGTAAGGCTCGGCACGGTGGTCATTAGTACCTGTACCACGTACTCCATAGAGTTGTAGTCGTCATTATGGAGCAAAACGCGATACCGAGGCGCGAGCTTGCGGGATGTGGAACGCTTCTCAATGGTTTCGACTGACACTGCTCTTTGCTCTTTTTTCGTTGATTTACTACAACAAAATAGCTGTCAAGCGATCGCTTAACAGTTATTTACCTATTCTATAGCATTTACATACAGATGCCCTGGCAGGAAAAATTTTTGCTGACTGGGTTTGATGGCGATACTAGGAAGTAGATGCCAAGAAATGTATGTTTAAAAAATAAGAGGTGCAAAAGTGCTACCCTAATGTTACTGCTGTTTCTCCTCAGAGTAGCCCACCTCAGTTTTAAAATTCAGTATGTAAATACAATATTATTCTTTCTGACACAAGCTGCGTGATTATGGACATGAGCCTAGACTTTCAATCAGGACAAATTGTGTCTTTAAAGCATGGCGACATAAATCTTTATGCAGAAGTCATCCAAGTCGTCATCTCTCGCCAATTGTGCTGGGTACGTCCTATAGTGCTAGTCAATTTCATCCCGGAGCCGCCCCAGATAACTGACTTACGAGATGCGTCTGATTTATTATGGCCTGTAAATTTATTTCGCCCAGCCCTAGATACTGAAGTCATAACGATATTGAGTCAAGTTTTGGTCAAAGAACCCAAAACCGAACCAGACTTAGCTGCTAAACAGCAACTCCATCAGTTTATCAACTTGGTCTGGCAGGTTTATCAAGAAGAATTAGGGAGTAAAAGCTAGGATATAAGGACGATAAGAGAGCAGAGAAGCAGAGGGATAAAAAATTTTAGATTTTAGATTGAAATCCAATCCAAAATCCCAGATTCAAAAATTCAAAATTGTTTCCAATGCCCACTGCCCCATCCCTTCATTATGAGTAACGAATATTGGCATCCTTCAGGCGTTGAATTGCTTCGTGCATTCGCTCATCGGGTAAAGTTAGGGCAATCCGAAAAAAGCCTTCTCCAGCAGCACCATAACCGTTGCCTGGAGGAACAAGAATACCACATTTGTCAAGTAGTAAGGTGACAAAATCAGCAGAAGTATATCCTGGGGGAACAGGTACCCAGACGTAAAGAGTCGCTTGCGGTGGCTGAATTGGCCAACCCTGAGATTGCAGTCCTTTGACAATTATGTCTCGACGATTTTGGTACACAGAAATGACAGATTGAAGTTCTTCATCATTGGTAGAATAAGCTGCGATCGCACAAGCTTGAATTGCCTTAAATACTCCAGAATCAACGTTACTTTTGACCTGTGTCAAGCCTTTAATACCGATGGCATTTCCGACTACAAAACCAATCCGCCAACCTGTCATATTGTAAGACTTTGACAGACTGTGAAACTCAATCGCCACATCCTTTGCGCCTGGAACCTGTAGCACACTGGGCGGTTTATAGCCGTCGTATGCCATTTCTGAGTAAGCATGATCGTGACACAGCAAAATATCGTACTGCTTGCAGAAAGCTACCAATTCCTCAAAAAATTCTAGTGTTGCCAGTGCCCCTGTAGGGTTATTAGGATAGTTAATCCACAACAGTTTTGCTTTGCGAGCAACTTCATCAGGAATCGCATTCAGGTCAGGTAAAAATTGATTTTCTGGCTTCAGAGGCATTGTAAACGGCTCACCACCAGCGAATATCGTCGAAGTCCGGTAAACAGGATAACCCGGATCTGGTATCAGGGTGTAATCTCCCGCCTCCACAAAGGCTAAAAAGGTATTGTGAATCGCTTCCTTTGAACCAATAGAAGAAACAACCTCTGTATTCGGATTCAACTGAGCTACTCCAAACCGCCGTTCCATCCACTTAGCTGCTGCTTCTCGGAATTCTTGAGTACCTTGATAAGGTGGATAGTTGTGGGTGGAGGCGTCATTTATCGCCTCATGCATTACCTGGAGTATATGAGTTGGAGTCGGTTTATCTGGATCGCCCACCGCCAAATTGATAATATCAACTCCCTTGGCTACAAGTTCATTCCCTTTGCGGTTAATTTCAGCGAACAGATAGGGAGGAATTTTTTCTAGGCGTTTAGCGAACTGCATGGCGACTTGTTACTAATGCAAATGTTGATGCTCATTAGCACAGTTTACGCCAGAGGAGGGAACCAAATATTCAACTTGCAGAAAAATACCCACAATGGCATCAACCTAGTTATCAGTGCTTTGGTCTTGCCAAAATTATGTTAATAATTCTTAATTTTTATAACTCTAGATAGAGAGAACAATTGCTATTTTCAGCGATAGTTGATTACTATCCTAAGCTCGGAACTAACTTAATCCGGCCAGCATCCATCTCTGCCATTAATAATTCCAGAGCTTCGTAATCAACATCAGATATGTAACCCATTTGTGTCAATTCTGAATTGATTTCATTTTCAATTTCAGGAGTTAATTTTTTAATATCAAGCGCCTTTTCTACCAATTGACGAATAACGTGCCTAGTTCTCATAAAAGATCAGCCAATTTGTATTTGCTGTTAATTATCCAAGATATGGTTTGGTATAAAAAGTGATCTGAACACTTATATGCCTGTGATCTGGATCACAATGCTTGTAAACAGGTTATTCTCTATCAAACTCAACATTTGCCGCTGTCAAGGATAGAATCTAGAGAATTTTACTTAATAGCTAACCTTAGTTTAAATCAGACTGAACTTTGGACAAGGTAGCTATCTCCGCATAGCTACGGATGTTGATCTTGCTCTTTGGCTTGCTATGTTGATTGTTTTTTAACTGCCCGGAAAAAAAAGTATATTTACATACAATTTCCACAGTATTTATGACAATCTTTAAACAGAGGTACTAAAGCAATAAAGATTCAGCAAAGAAACCTAAGACAAATGGTCGATGTTATAAAAAAAAGTTTATGTTCAAATAAATCTAAGCTTTACGGTTCAATAACTTTAATTAGGATTTCTTTATGCAAGCGGTACTTAAATGTCCACAAATTACAGTTATTCGTCCCCAAGGTTGCTTAAATGCCACCAACGCTTTAGAACTTGAACGGGATCTAACTACAGCGTTGGCACAAGATGATACCTCCATCTTGTTGGTGGATTTAGCAGCAGTGGAATCTTTAGACAGTGCAGGTTTGATGGCATTAGTATCTGCACTCAAGCTAGCTGGGAGTTTAGGACGAAGTTTACAGCTGTGTTCCGTTTCTGCCTCTATTAGAATTATTTTTGAATTGACACAACTCGATCAGGTATTTGAGATTGTTTGAGGTAATTGGTAATAGCAGCATAAACTAATGCAGGCGAGGAATGCTGCTATCTAGTAGAGGAGAAATTATGTAACAGAATTGTAAGTTGCCGCAAACAATTCTGTATAACAACCTAATCAATGCTATGGTTGGAGGTGAGTAGCTGTAATTAAGTGAGCTAGAAGATAGCACAGTGGCTGTTGCAGTTGAAAAATTAATCACACCGGATATTTTAAAGCCAGCGCGTTACCTAGGTAATGAGCGCTTATCAGTACACAAACCTTGGGAAACGGCAACAATACGCTGGGTATTAACCTATCCAGAAGTATATGAAGTTGGCTCGTCCAACCTAGGGCATATCATTCTCTATAACATCTTAAACGCCCAGCCGCGGCAGTTATGCGATCGCGCTTACCTACCAGGTCAAGACCTGTCAGCGAAACTACGTAAAACAAATACACCGTTGTTTGCTGTTGAGTCTAAGCGCTGGCTAACAGAATTCGACATTTTAGGTTTTAGTCTCAGTTATGAACTGGGAGCAACTAATATCCTAGAAATGTTGGATTTGGCAGGCATACCTTTAACATGGCAAGAACGGACAGTAGGGAATTACCCCTTGATTTTTGCTGGAGGACAGACGGCAACATCAAATCCTGAACCTTACACCGACTTCTTCGACTTTATCGCCCTAGGAGATGGCGAAGAACTATTACCAGAGATTGGTATGGTTTTGGAAGAAGGAAAGCAAGCAGGATTGAGCCGGAAGGAATTGCTGCTGGACTTGGCACAAATACCAGGGGTATATGTTCCCCAGTTTTATGGCATGGCAGAGGATGGTTCAGTTCATCCTTTAGTTCCAGATGTACCGAAACGAATTCTGCGGCGAGTTGCTACACCCATACCAGCCTATTCCATAGGGTTAGTTCCCTATGTAGAGACAGTACACGATCGCCTAACAATTGAAATTCGCCGTGGTTGCACTCGTGGTTGTCGCTTTTGCCAACCAGGAATGCTCACTCGACCAGCAAGGGATGTAGCACCAGAAAAGGTAGTAGAAGCAATTGAAGCCGGAATGCGGGCGACGGGTTACAGTGAGTTTTCCTTGCTGTCTCTAAGTTGTTCTGATTATTTATCCCTCCCCGCAGTTGGGATGGAAATTAAAAATCGTTTAAAAAATGAAAATATTACCTTGTCGCTCCCTAGTCAACGGGTAGACAGATTTGATGAGAATATTGCCAACATTCTTGGCGGTACAAGGCAAGGAGGGCTAACTTTTGCCCCAGAAGCTGGAACTCAGCGAATGCGGGATATTGTCAATAAGGGACTAACCAATGAAGAACTGTTAAGGGGTGTAAAAACAGCCTGGGAGCAAGGTTGGGATAAAATCAAGTTGTATTTTATGATTGGCTTACCTGGTGAAACTGATGCCGATGTTGTGGGCATTGCAGAAACGGTAAGTTGGTTACAGCGGGAGTGCCGGGGACAAGACAGAAGACCGCTAAACTTTAATTTGACGATGTCTAATTTTACTCCTAAGCCCCATACACCCTTTCAATGGCACTCAGTTTCTACAGCTGAATTTAAACGGAAACAAAACTTATTGCGGCAAGAATTCCGCCGGATCAGGGGAGTAAAACTAAATTTTACTGATATCCGCATTTCGGCAATGGAAGACTTTATTGGCAGAGGCGATCGCTCTTTAGGGAAAGTAGTCCGTCGTGCTTGGGAATTGGGTGCAGGGATGGATTCTTGGTATGACAATGTAGATAAAGCATTTGCAGCTTGGGGGGACGCGATCGCCGAAGCAGGTTTGGACTGGAAATACCGTCAAGTGGAAAAAGGTGAATGGAATTTATTTCATACAGCGAAGGAGCAGAGCAGCGAACTAGGAGAAGATAAGAGAGACGGGGAAGTAGTATCCTCCTCATCTGGCTTACCCTACTCCTTCGATGCTCCCTTGCCTTGGGATCACATTGATACGGGAATTGACAAACAGTGGCTCCAAGAAGATTTACAACGTGCTTTAGAAGCCGCAATAGTACCAGACTGTTCCTTTGAGGGTTGTTCTCATTGCGGTGTTTGTGGGACTGATTTCGGTCACAATATTGTCATTGAGCCACCGCCTATACCGGAATTTGCAGGTGAGTTTGTACCCATTACCAAAGTGCAACGCTTGCGTGTCTGGTTTGGGAAGCAGGGAGACATGGCTTTAGTCAGCCACTTAGATTTACTGCGCTTATTTGACCGAGTGGTACGGCGAGCAGGTTTGCCAGTTGCTTTTACTGGGGGTTTTCATCCAAGTCCCCGGATTTCCGTAGCTAATGCCTTGGCTTTGGGTGCTACTAGCAAGGGTGAAATTGTTGATTTTGAGTTAACTCAGGTCGTGGACTTGGATACTTTCCGAGAACATCTAGCTCGAGATTTACCCACAGACATCCCTATATATGATGTAGTGCAGTTGGATTTAAAAGCTCCCGCAGCCAGCCAGGCGATTGTCGCAGCAGAGTATTTACTTACTGTCTCAGCAACTGAAGCAGCAACACCTGCACAATGGCAAAACTGGATCGAGCAAATTCAAGCCAAAGATGAAATTGTTTGGGAGCAAATCACCAAGTCCGGTAAGCGTCAGTTAGTAAATCTGCGCGATCGCTTGTTTGAACTTGAATTAGTCACAACTAACAATGCCCAAGCTGAGTCTACAGCTATCCTGCGTTATGTGGGTAGCTGTCGTCCTGATGGCGTATTGTTGCGTCCCGAACAAATTCTGTTTATGCTAGAAATAGTGGCTGGCACAGAATTTATTTTGTTGCATATCCAGCGCGATCGGCTAGTTTTGGGTATATAATCCGTCAAGGGTAGCTTGCTAGTAGTTGCCCTAATATGGTACATCGTGGGAATTGATTTTTGGCAAGGTTGCGTTAGAATGAGATGAAGAGAAATTTTCTGGCGCTGCATTGAATCTGCTGGTTCACTACCCTGTTAGGGGTCAAAGGCAAAGATATTAGAGTGCAACTTCTAGGATTTTATCCCGGAAAAACTGAGGCAGGTTAAAGAACACACTCTCTCTGTAGCTACTTAGTGAATTAGTAATTAATAACAAGCTCGTCGGCAACTCTTCCTCTATGCTTTTAAAACAACTGCTGGATACCTAATACCTAAATGGTGAGGGTATAGCATCAAAAATCAACCACAGATGGTTGATGCAATTGCTTAAACATATGCAGCCTTTTTGGAATAATCGCGCGTGTAAACGCAATCACAATATCAATAGCTCTTTAACTCCGAGCTTAGATTCACAATTTTTATTACCAGCACCACCTTTTAAGGATTACAGGGGCGAGAGGCATCACAAACCTCCTTTACCAGTCAGTGCTGCCAATTTTTGAGGAAATTGAATGCCAAAGCAAATTATCATCGCGGAGCAGCATCAAATTGCTGCAGTCTTTTCGGAAGATCAAATACAAGAACTTGTTGTAGCTACAGGTCATCACCAAATCGGTGATATCTACTTAGGAGTAGTAGAAAACGTCTTACCTGGTATCGATGCAGCTTTTGTGAATATTGGCGACCCAGAGCGTAACGGTTTTATTCATGTAACTGACTTGGGCCCATTAAAGCTAAAACGTACAGCAGCAGCAATTACAGAATTATTAGCACCACAGCAAAAAGTGTTGGTGCAGGTGATGAAAGAGCCAACGGGGACAAAAGGCCCGAGGCTTACAGGTAATATCACCATGCCAGGACGTTATGTAGTACTCATGCCCTATGGCAGAGGTGTGAATTTGTCTCGGCGGATTAAGAGTGAAAGTGAACGTAACCGCCTGCGCGCACTGGCAATTTTAATCAAACCAGCAGGGATGGGTTTACTGGTACGTACAGAAGCAGAAGGTAAGCCAGAAGAAGCAATTATTGAAGATTTAGAACTATTGCAAAGGCAATGGGAAGCTATTCAACAAGAAGCTCATTCCACCCGTGCGCCAGCATTGCTTAATCGAGACGATGATTTTATCCAGCGCGTCCTGCGAGATATGTATGGCGCAGATGTGAATCGAATTGTGGTTGATTCAAGTACTGGTTTGAAGCGGGTAAAACAGTATTTGCAAAACTGGAGTGGGGGTCAAACACCGCAGGGATTGTTAATTGACCATCATCGCGATCGCTCGCCAATATTAGAATACTTCCGCATCAATGCCGCCATTCGAGAAGCCCTCAAACCAAGGGTAGACTTGCCTTCTGGAGGCTACATTATCATTGAGCCTACTGAAGCATTAACAGTAATAGATGTTAACTCCGGCTCATTTACGCGATCGGCAACAGCGAGAGAAACCGTGCTGTGGACTAACTGCGAAGCCGCTACAGAAATTGCCCGTCAGATGCGTCTGCGGAATATTGCTGGAGTAATTGTTGTAGATTTCATTGATATGGAATCCCGACGCGATCAACTGCAAGTTCTGGAACACTTTAACAAAGCCCTAAAAGCAGATAAAGCTCGTCCGCAAATTGCCCAACTCACCGAACTGGGTTTAGTAGAGCTTACCCGGAAGCGTCAAGGTCAAAATATTTATGAATTATTTGGTGAAACTTGTCCTACCTGCGGTGGTTTAGGGCATACAGTGCGTCTGCCTGGAGAAAATGAAAGCAGATTGCCAACAACAACACCAGCAGAAATTCCTGAGCGTTTCGTATCTCTGCCTCATAGAGAATCACGAGAACCACGTCTGCCAGTTGCTCGCACTCCAGAACCACGGGAAACCTACGATGGATTTGGTGAATCATTCGATACCGAATCTGACTTAGGTGCTTTGCATCTAATGAATCATCCCAGCTATCAAGAACTGAGCGATCGTGACAAGCGTCGTACCCGTACCCGCCGCAGCCGGATTGGCATTGGTGGGCCGAATGGTAAAGATGAAGCTCGGGTTGTTAGCAATCCACTAGCTTTTGGTACTGAGCCAGATTTGGATATTGATGCTGAGAATGAACTAGCTACAACACCAGAGATTCCTGCACCTAGTCTGAACAAACAACCTTGGAGTGACAGAGCAGAACGGACTAAAGTTACCAAAGCCGAGCTAGTCAAACCCGTGGTAGAACCACCCGAGATTAGAACTGTAGAAATGACGCTAGAAGAGCAAGATGTTTTTGCTTTAATGGGAGTTTCTCCCTTGGTGAAGTTAGAGCGGGAAGTCAAAAATCCCAAATCTGTGATTATTAATATTGTTCAACCAGGGCAACTTCCGACTCAGCCGACAGAACCAGCTTTAGATACCAGTAGCTCCGAAAGAACCAGCAGTGAAGTCAGTGTGGTCAAAGTTCCTACACCACAACTCGATCTAGAACAGAAACCTTCTCCCCAACCAGTAATTGAACCATCAGAATTCACCGCGATCGCAGATGAAAGTGAAGCTAATAGCGCTTCTTCGGCCAGCCGTCGCCGTCGTCGTCGCTCTTCTGCGGTGGACGGAAGTACCTCCACCATAGAAGATAGTTAACTTTAATGATGATGGAGACAGCGCAAACTGCCGCAGATATTTGGTCGTATCAACCCCAAAGCGAACTTAATTGGTTGGAGTTGTCTGCCTTATCAGGTACTTCTGGGATAGCAGGTGTGGATGAAGTGGGACGCGGTGCTTTATTTGGCCCTGTGGTTGCGGCAGCAGTCATACTACCAGATAGTGCTTGGCCAGAACTGCTAGCAGCTAAAATTAAAGATAGTAAAAAGCTGTCTAGTTCTCGCAGAACGCAACTAGCACAACAAATTTGTGCATCAGCAATAGATTGGAAGATTGGCTTCGCGTCCACTGCTGAAATCGATCGCCTAAATATTTTGCAGGCAACACTGTTGGCAATGAAGCGGGCTGTACTAAAACTGAAAGTACAGCCTGCACTCTGCTTAATTGATGGTAATCAGTTGGTAAAAAACTTGTTATTACCGCAACAAACAATAGTCAAGGGAGATGAGCGATCGCTTAACATTGCCTCAGCTAGTATTGTGGCTAAAGTTTGGCGGGACGAACTAGTATTGCGCCTAGCATTAAAGTACCCGATGTACGATCTTACCCGTAACAAGGGTTATGGTAGCAAAAAGCATTTACTAGCTCTGCAAGAATACGGTCCCTCACCCCTGCATCGCAAGTCTTTTCGTCCTTGCCAAATTTCATGCTGAAGAAGCCCTGCGTTCTTCGGATTTTCTAATTTAGAGAGTGTTCAAGGGCAAGGTATTAACTATTTTGCTTGATGCTAAACCATTGAACAATTACTCTATATTCAGAATTGGTAATTCTGGACTGTCATCATTAAGCCCTTGTTCTTTTGTTTGGACGATCACCCAACGACGGTAATCTGCCAAAAGTTGATGTAGCAGTCGTTGCTTAACCGTTAACAGCACACTCTTGAGTAAACCATTACCAGTAGCTTCTAAAATCGGTTTAGGAGTAAAGGAAAATGGCGGTGGTAGTTCCACCTGTACTTCTAAATCGGCTTTACCTTGCAGACGAGTTCCCGTGCTAATTTGAGATGGTGATAGATAACCTTTTAAATTTAGAGCAAAGCGTTGATTAATATACTCAATGCCTAGAATTTCACAACCTACAGAGCGCAAATAAATAGTTCCGTGAGATTCTGCCCACACTCTCATGTCTACAGTTGGTTGAACAGTCACTGACAAAAAACTGAGAGGACGCATTTTTAAGCGAAATACTTCCTCAGAAAGCTGCTGAATGCGATTCGTATCAACTAAAGCATGAACTAGACGTTGGGGTTGACGCAAATAGTGATGAATGGGAATAGGCTGCTTTGGAACAGCTATTTCAACAGATTGAGAAGCTGTAAACCGGGTAGTCATGAGTAGATAAATGTGTATGTTGTTTAATTTTAATATTTTTTAATAAAGTAAATTTACTCGCAAAAAAGTTTAAACTTTTCTTGATTATAAAAATTATTGTTGCTCATAAACTATCTTTTATGGGTAAAACTTGATAATCTCATTAGTATATTTAGTAAAAAATATCTGGGTAATTATCAAAATTAATTATTGACAAAATAGAAATAATATGTAAAAAGATAGAACTATTAAATATTACAATTATTCATTAATCCTGTGAAAAATTGAGGACAGGTGAAGAGCAATATATTTCAGGAAAACTGATTTTAAGAGTGTCATTTCCCGAAACTAAAAACCGCACTCTGCACTTGTATTTTCTAATTGAAATTGTACTAAAAGCTAAAGGCATGACATTATCGATCGCACATTTAGGCCCCCCTGGCACTTATACAGAGCAAGCAGCCGTTTTTTATGTTAGCTGGCTGAAGCAAACAACAGGGATTGAAGCTACTTTATGCCCTTATCCTAGCATTGCCCAATCACTCCAAGCCGTTGCCCAAGGGCAGGCTCAGTTGGCGGTTGTGCCTGTGGAAAACTCTCTTGAAGGCAGTGTCACTATGACAATGGACACGCTGTGGGTGTTAGATAGTTTGCGAATTCAGTTAGCTTTGATTTTACCAATCAACCATACTTTGATTTCCTGTGCGACCAGTTTAGATAGCATTACTACTGTTTATTCACATCCCCAAGCTTTAGCACAATGTCAAGGATGGTTAGAGCGTTTTCTCCCTACTGTGCAGCTGACTCCCATAAATTCTACAACCGAAGCATTGCAGTTTCTCAAACAAGACATTACATCTGCGGCGATCGCATCTATCAGAGCCGCTGAACTCTACAACCTACCTGCGCTAGCTACTGGGATAAACGATCATCCCGAAAACTGCACCCGCTTTTGGGTAGTAAGTAAAGCTCAGACAGGAAATTCACACCATACATCGTCGACAACTAGTACTCATACATCGCTGGCTTTTAGTTTACCTGCGAATTTACCCGGAGCACTTGTCAAACCCTTGCAGATATTTGCACAATTAGGGATTAACCTCAGCCGGATTGAATCTCGCCCGACAAAGCGCTCTTTAGGAGAATATTTATTTTTCATGGATTTAGAAGCAGATGCCAATACATTAAAAATGCAATCTGCTTTGGCAGAATTAAGCATCTACACCGAAATCTTAAAAATTTTTGGCAGCTACAATATTTTACCGATCGCAACTTAACAGTCAGTTGACTATTAACCTACAACTTCTGGTTAAATGTGTCTTTCAGCACAGTACGCGCTGCCAAGTGATTCCGTGTAGAAGTCAAAATTTCTGATTCCCGTTCTAAACGAGCGGCCGTATCTCGCATTTCCAATAATGCCTGTTGCTCTGCGGCAACACCATAAAGGTTACTTGCTACCCAATAGGATAATTCTGTAGGTAGATCGGGTACATCTTCTGGCAATTCAATATTTTGTTCAGTTAACTTAGCTGAAAGACGTACAACATCTCGCAGTAGTTGTTCCACTTCCGAAGCTAATGGTTGCAAATCCTTAGTTGGTGGTTGGTCTTCAATCCATTCGACTAAAGCCACGCGGTACGGTTTTTCGCGGATGTATTCTAGAACACGAAATCTTTGCTGTCCTAAAGTTAACATCTTCATCCGATCGTCTGGCAAGCGTTGGTAATGAATAATCTCTGCACAACAACCAACATTTGCAATCGTGCCTTTAACTGGATCGACCATTAAAACACCAAACCTGCGATCGCTTTCTAGAATCGTATTCATCATGATTCTGTAGCGAAATTCAAATATATGCAGGGGTAATGGTCTGCTAGGAAAAAGAACTACATCGGGTAACGGGAACAGAGGTAGTTCGCGAACTGCAATTCTAGAAGAGGATGTCATAGTTACTTTGGTATAAAGTTAATCTTTAAGATTTAAAATTCTCTGCTTCTCCCGTAATTTGTTTATATTCTATCATTTGTTTTCTTGCTAAATAAAAAGCCCTGAGATAGATTACTTCAGGGCACTGTAAATATTAATACAAGAGTCAAGAGTCGATGATTATTAGTTAGTTGGCTATGGACTATGGGACGCCAATTGCTACAACTAGGGGAACCTGCACAACGCACTGGCTCCTTTCCTTTTGACGCTGGACTAATAACTCATTAAAGTTTAACTTCGATATCCACACCTGATGGTAAATCTAGCTTCATCAGTGCATCAATAGTTTTAGAAGAAGGTTGATAGATATCAATAATCCGACGATGGGTGCGAGTTTCAAAATGTTCGCGGGAATCTTTATCTACGTGAGGCGATCGCAGCACACAATAAATCTTACGTTTTGTTGGCAAAGGAATTGGCCCAATAGCTGTGGCGTTAGTGCGGTTAGCAGTGTCTACAATCTTCTCGCAAGATGTATCCAATAAGCGACGATCAAAAGCTTGTAAGCGGATTCTAATTTTCTGCTGCTGTAGAGTTGCCATCTTTAGTTTTCTAGGTTCTGATTAATTAGAGGAATGGATATTGAAGAATAGAGAATCGATAAGAGCAAGGATAAAAATGTTACCCTTTAATTCTTTCAGAAAAGGAAGAGAAAGGAGCAGAGACTTGTTGTGCTATCTCTGCTCCTTTTGATCAAGACCAAAAAGTGCTATTTGATGATCTTAGAAACCACACCAGCACCGATGGTACGACCACCTTCACGAATAGCAAAGCGCATCCCCTGCTCAATAGCGATCGGGTTGATCAATTCTACAGTCATTTTGATGCGATCGCCTGGCATTACCATTTCTGCTGCACTACCATCATCAGAAGTGAAGGCTTGAATGGTGCCGGTGACATCTGTTGTCCGTACATAGAACTGGGGACGATAGCCAGAGAAAAATGGGGTTTTCCGACCACCTTCTTTTTCTGTCAGAACATATACTTCACCTTCAAATTGAGTGTGAGGTGTAATCGAACCGGGTTTAGCTAATACCATACCCCGTTCAATATCTGTTTTTTGGATACCACGTAGTAGTACCCCTGCGTTATCCCCAGCCATACCTTCTTCGAGACTCTTCTTGAACATCTCGATTCCGGTTACGGTTGTGTTACGGGTGTCTCTAATGCCCACCAACTCGACAACATCACCAACCTTCACTTTACCCCGTTCAATCCGGCCAGTAGCAACAGTACCACGACCTGTGATGGAGAACACGTCTTCCACAGCCATCAAGAAGGGTTGATCAACAGCCCGCTCTGGAGTAGGGATGTAGGAGTCTACAGCGTCCATCAGTTCGTAGATTTTATCTACCCACTGATTTTCACCACGCTGGGTCTTAGGATTCTTGGTCATTGCTTCTAAAGCTTGTAGACCCGATCCTTTGATAATGGGTATGTCATCACCAGGGAAATCGTAACTAGAAAGCAGTTCTCGCAGTTCGAGTTCTACTAGCTCTAAAAGTTCTGGGTCATCCATCAAGTCTTCTTTGTTCAAGAAGACAACCAGACTGGGAACGCCTACCTGTTTTGCTAGTAGGATGTGTTCGCGGGTTTGGGGCATAGGACCATCGGTAGCAGCTACTACAAGAATGGCTCCATCCATTTGGGCTGCACCAGTGATCATGTTTTTCACGTAGTCAGCGTGTCCGGGGCAGTCTACGTGAGCATAGTGGCGATTTTGGGTTTCATACTCAACGTGAGCGGTATTGATGGTGATACCCCGCGCCTTTTCTTCTGGTGCGTTGTCGATTTGGTCGTAGCCTTTAGCTACAGCTTGGCCCATAGCTGCCAAGGTCATGGTGATAGCTGCTGTTAATGTTGTTTTACCGTGGTCAACGTGGCCAACAGTACCAATGTTAACGTGGGGTTTATTCCTTTCAAACTTTGCGCGTGCCATGAATGCTCGTTTCCTTTTTTAATTAAGCGTTCCCTTTGCTTTTTGCAATGATTGCCTCAGCCACGTTGCGAGGCACTTCGTCGTAGTGGCTAAACTCCATTGAGAAGATGCCCCGACCCTGAGTCTTAGACCGGATATCGGTGGCGTAGCCAAACATTTCTGCCAATGGGACTTTAGCAGTTACCTTAGCAAGACCTTGCTCAGATCCCATACCCTCAATTTGTCCCCGACGGGAATTGAGGTCGCCCATGACATCGCCAAGGAAGTTTTCTGGAACTTCAACTTCAACTTTCATCATAGGCTCTAAAAGGACTGGTGCAGCTTTCGTTACCGCTTCTTTCAAAGCCATAGAACCGGCGATTTTGAAAGCCATTTCTGAAGAGTCTACATCATGGTAAGAGCCATCTACCAAAGTCGCTTTGACATCAATTAGTGGATAGCCTGCTAAAATACCAGACTCGCAGCATTCTTTCATTCCTTGTTCTGCAGGGCCAATGTACTCTTTAGGTACGACACCACCAACAATCTTGGAAACAAATTCAAAGCCGCTTCCTGGTTCGCCTGGTTCCAGATCGATCACAACGTGACCGTATTGGCCTTTACCACCACTTTGGCGGATAAACTTACCTTCTACTTTGGAGACTGCTTTACGAATTGTTTCGCGGTAAGCGACTTGGGGCGCACCCACATTCGCTTCCACTTTAAATTCACGTAACATCCGGTCTACCAGAATTTCCAGGTGTAGCTCTCCCATCCCTGCAATCACTGTTTGGTTGGTTTCAGGATCGACGTGGACGCGGAAGGTCGGGTCTTCTTCTGAGAGAGATTGCAGTGCCTTGGATAATTTATCCATGTCGTTCTTGGTTTTGGGTTCAACCGCCACCGAGATAACAGGCTCAGGGATGAATAGAGATTCCAGTATTACTGGTGCGCCTTCATCAGTAATAGTGTCACCTGTTAAAGTATCTTTCAAACCTAACGCTGCACCCAGATCGCCAGCCCGCATTTCTTCGACATCTTGTCGTTCATCTGCTTTTAAAATAACTAGGCGAGAGATCCGTTCTTTCTTATTCTTGGTCGCGTTGAGAATGTAGCTACCCTTCTTCAGGACTCCAGAATAAACGCGCACAAAGGTTAGGCGACCATATGGGTCAGCCATAATCTTGAATGCCAGAGCAGATAAAGGTTCATTATCATCAGCCCGACGTTCAACGGTATCACCGTTAGGCAAAGTGCCTTGAATTGCTGGGACATCAATTGGTGCTGGCAGGTAATCTACAACCGCATCCAGCATCAGCTGTACGCCCTTGTTTTTGAATGCGGAACCACAAAGCACGGGCACAATCGTACCGGCAATTGTTCCTTTCCGCAGAGCAGTCTGAATTTCTGCTTCTGTAAGTTCTTCGCCCTCGAAGTACTTGGTCATCAGATCGTCATCAGTTTCTGATACCGCTTCGATGAGTTTAGTGCGGTATTCTGCTGACTGCTCTTGCAATTCAGCGGGGATATCAGTTTCCTGAATATCTGTTCCCTGATCGTTGTTGTAAATATAGGCACGCATCCGCACCAGGTCAACGATGCCTTTAAATTCGGTTTCGCTACCAATTGGCAGTTGAATGGCAATGGCGTTAGCTCGCAGGCGATCGCGCATTTGATCGTGAACTCTATAGAAGTTCGCGCCTGTGCGATCCATTTTGTTAATAAAGGCTATCCGCGGCACTTTATAGCGGTCTGCTTGCCGCCACACTGTTTCTGATTGGGGCTGTACACCACCTACAGAACAAAATACAGCGATTACACCATCCAACACACGCATGGAGCGTTCAACTTCGATAGTGAAGTCAACGTGACCCGGAGTATCGATAATGTTAATTTGATGATCTTTCCAGCTGGTACTGATAGCCGCAGCCGTGATGGTAATTCCCCTCTCCCGCTCTTGCTCCATCCAGTCTGTGACGGCGGTTCCTTCATGGACTTCGCCAATCTTATGAATTATCCCAGAGTAAAACAATATTCTCTCTGTTGTTGTTGTCTTGCCCGCATCTATATGCGCCGCAATACCGATATTGCGTACTCTCTCTAGCGGGATCGTACGTGCCACAGTAGCCTCCTATAGTTTTTGCCTCATGATATCTTGTATATTACTCTTTGTTAAGATTCTATACTTTTACGGAAAACCGTCTTTTTTTGAAATCCACGATATATCGCTGTAATATCCACGATATATCGCTTCATAAATTTAGTAACGATAGTGTGCAAAGGCTTTGTTGGCTTCTGCCATACGGTGCGTTTCTTCCCGCTTGCGAATGGCATTTCCGGTTTCGTTGGCCGCATCCATTAACTCATTGGCTAATTTACCAGCCATTGTGCGTCCAGGTCTAGAACGAGAAAATTGTACCAGCCAACGTAGTGCCAGGGTAGTACCCCGTTCTGAACGCACTTCCATTGGTACTTGATAAGTGGCTCCGCCAACCCGGCGAGCTTTAACTTCTACTAAAGGCGTTGCATTTCGCACCGCTCTTTCAAAGGTTTCTAATGCGGGATTGCCAGTGCGTTCCTCAATAGTTTTTAAGGCATCATAAACGATGCGTCCGGCCAGTGATTTTTTACCATGACGCATTACCCGCCGCATCATCATGCTAACTAGGCGGCTATTATAAACTGAGTCAGGCGGAACTGGGCGCCTTTGACTAACACCACGACGAGACATACTTCACCCTTAATTCGGTTTTGGCAACGAAATTATATGCTATCAGACACCGGAAACTAAAAGCGGTACGAACCGCCGCTCAGACTTCCTCAATTTTTCTTTTTTAGATGCAGCCAGGTAAACATAATTCACTTGTTACCTGACACCAGATAAACAAGGCGACAACATTAATAAACTTTAATATCTAGATTAAAGCGTTGCTGTCACTTTATACGATGCGGATCAAAAGTTCCTACACTTGCTCGCTTAGTGCAGGGTCTTGATTTGTTGACACAGACACAAGAAATATAACTAATGCTGCGATCGAGAATGCCCTTTGTTTGTCCCTGAGCTATTCTAGGCCAGACGATTAATCGTACTTTTATGCGATTAACCGCCTAGTTCCTATTTTTTCGCTTCTTTTGGACGCTTTGTTCCATACTTGGAACGGCCTTGTTTGCGGTCTTTGACTCCGGCGGTATCTAAGGTGCCACGGATAATGTGGTATCTCACACCTGGTAGATCCTTAACCCGACCGCCACGAATCATCACAACTGAGTGTTCTTGTAAGTTATGACCAATTCCTGGAATGTAAGCTGTAACTTCAAATCCAGAAGTCAGCCTGACTCTTGCCACTTTCCGGAGTGCTGAGTTAGGCTTTTTAGGCGTAGTCGTGTATACCCTGGTACAAACACCCCGACGTTGGGGGCATTGCTTCAGAGCTGGAGACTTGGTTTTCTGACGCGCTTTTTCGCGTTCATTACGTATGAGCTGCTGTATAGTTGGCATGAGTTACAGCGCGTGAAGCTGCTTAGGGTCTAAGTTTTAACAAATCCTAATTATAACTTTTTTTAAGAGTTCGTGTCAATTACTATTTTTCAAGGATTTTGATAGTCGCTGAAAGTTTGGGACTATTGATGACTGACCAAAAATTCTTGACTCAGGTCGAAAGAATTGCCGCAACCACAGATAGCGATCGCCTGGGGATTTTGGAAGCGAAAGCCACCACCCATCAGATCTTCTGAATAATCCACTGTTAACCCATGAATATATTTTAAACTTTCTGCATCTACGACTAATTGGATGCCATTCAAGTCAAAAGTGCGATCGCCAACTTTTACCGCTTCATCAAAAGACAGATCGTAAAACCAGCCAGAACAACCACCAGGTTTAATTGCTAATCGAAATAAAACATTTTGCGACTGCTTTAATTTTAACCGCAAGATTTCACTCGCAGCAGATGGACTCAACTGAATCATAGAATTTATTTTAGACATTTCAAACCCCATCTTCAAGAGTATTACAGAATAAGGCATTGGGCATTGGGCATTAGGTGGACAAACCATTATTACCTATTGCCTTCTTAACAAATGACAAAGCACAAAGTCGAGCCACTGCGTTCCTGTCGCCCTGCGTCGGAAAGCAAGTGGCGTTGAGCGGAGGAAACCTCCGCTCAGAACTTTGTAAGAATGACCAATAACGCAAAATCCCACCTGAATAGCAAGTGGGATAAGTTATACTGCTAAATTTAAGAAATTTAACGGCTTTGCTCGCTATTACGAGCATAATCATCTTGATAGCGGATAATATCGTCTTCACCCAAGTACTCGCCATTCTGTACTTCAATTAAAACCAAGGGAATAACACCAGGGTTCTCAAGACGATGGGTTGTACACTGAGGTACATAGGTTGACTGATTGTTGCCCAACAAGACTTCTCTTTCACCACAAACTACCCTAGCTGTACCAGAAACAACAATCCAGTGTTCGCTGCGATGATGATGCATTTGCAGGCTGAGGCGGTGTCCTGGCTTAACTTCTATGCGTTTTATTTTGTATCCACGCCCTTCTTCCAAAACTGTAAAAGAACCCCAAGGGCGCAACTCAGTAGCTGCAACGCCTCTGGAATTAATGGCTGGAGATAAGGGCAGAGTGTTAGTTTGTGTTGCTTCTGAAAATTGAACCATAGTAACCTCATTTGGAGACATAACAAACCATCTATACTCTATGAACCATTGATGAAAAATCTGGCGTTATCGTGCAGTAGCAAAAATCTGTGAATTGAGTCGCACTTTGCCAAACATAGCAAAATCCACTTTGATGGTGTAAAAAACCATTCATAAAATTACCGCTTCTATATGAATTCTTCATCAACCAAAATCCCAGCTTATTCTCTACTTTAAAAAGAGGCTAGGGATTATGGGGATAAAAAGGACAAGAAGGAAGCAGGGAGCAGAGGAAAAATAATTAATGATTATTGACTATTGGCTTCTTGCCCAATGCCCTTAGTTCATTACTTCTGTTCCAAAAAAATACCAATGCCGTTATGGACACGTGCAGCAGTACTAGGGGAACGGTCAATGAGTTGTCCTCCTAGGTAAAGACTGGTAGAACTACCACCGTCTAAATTTAGAGCATCTACACAACCTAGAAGTTGCATGAGTTGAGCATGTTCCGCCAAAGTAGGGCCAGGGCCGCCAGCGCGATTATGTACGGCAGCAATCATCAGATTACCTGTAGTATTTGTGCAAATGCCGCTACGGATTGCTTTTTCAGCAATAAAGGCATTGCCGAATTTTTCGCTTTTAGCATCAAGGACAATTTGACGATTTTTTACCAATAGTGGCCCTGCACCGATGATGTTGGAATAACGGCTAAAGTTACTAGGTATAGTAGCGCTAGTAATGCTGAGTGCAGTACCAATTGGCAATTGTGCAGCAGTATTCACAGCGTTACTGCGTAAGGTCAATAGATAGCCATCCTGAGGAATAGGAAAGTTGGTTTGACCTGCTTTACCGCCTGGTAACTGATTGGTAACTTGGTCTTTTTGGACAGTGATGATAATTTCGTTATCTGTTAGAGGAGTGTAAGTTGCTCCCCAAACTGGGGTGTAACGAGCAATACCACTTTGGACATAGCCACTGTTGAGAAAGAGAATTGGCAACCGCAGGTTATTTGGAGCAATTAAAGTTTCTTCTAATGTGAGGCGATCAAAGTAAAATTGTCCAGAATCATTCCAAGCGATCGCTCCGCGATTGAGTATCGGCCCTGACACCCATTCACCATCCTGACGAATTGCACCTAAAGGCAAGCGATTATTGCGGTTAAAATAACCACCATTAATTGCTGCTACTGCTGAGTACTTTGGTGCTGTTTGAATTAAGGGAGCAGTACCTGCTAGAGAAGTGGGATTACTCCTCATCGGTTTCAGTGTTATCCCAAAAGCGCGGGGATTAATTTCTAGCCAGACAATCGGAAAACGTTCTTTACCTAAATTAAAGAACTGCTGTCGCCATTGCAATCCTTTGGCCCAAGCAATGTTCTTCTCTACTAGTGCATCAGGTCGAATATCGATAACTAAGCGATTGGGGTTAGCGAGAGTACTAATCCGGGGAGCCATACCAAAAGGTACACTTAGATGAATTATCGTTTGGTTATTTACCACCTCCACTTGCTTAATTAGTGGTTCTGGAGTGGGCGCTGGTGATACTGGTGTTGGTAATAATTGTTTGAGTGGGTTTAGCAATGGTCTTGGTATCGGCGCAGTTGGAAGGGGAGTATACCGTTGTATCAAAGTGGAGTCGGCTATTCCGTCTAGAGTAATTTTCCATTCTCTATTGGGTGGACCAGAAGGTTTAGGAGTTGGAGTATCAGGGTCAGGTGGACTTTTGACTGGTAACTCTTGTGAAACTTGCCAGGGAGTTGGGCGATCTAAATCTACAAAGATGCGAGCCTCCTTTGGAGGAGCTTCGCTAATGCCCAGAGGTTGTTGACTTTGAAGAATTTCTTTAACTGTCGCGGCGGGAGTAGAAATCACCAGGATATTGCCATTAGCTTGGATCTGCCATCCTGCTGTTTGAGCAAAATTAGTAATATCTAGATAACGATATCCTCTTTGGAGCCAAGCGCTTAAAACTACTGGTTTTGTACTTGCTGAAAACCACTCAACTGGTTGTCTAGCAGGATTGTTAGTATTTAATAAATCTACTCCAATTAATTGCCTGAGTGCGCCATCGCTGAGATGAGTTGTCAGGCGATCGCCACTTCCAGGTCGCTGTAGCCAAGCTCCTGATAAAGTACGTCCATTTAGGGAAATTTGATTACCAGAGGCCAATGCCCTAGGAATGGGAACTTTCGGCGTCTGGGACGTTAAGGTTGGTGACGATCCATTCAGCGTGGGTAACTGCTGCGCATTCGTTGCACTGGTAGTATATAAACACAGTGCTGTAACAATAATTGGTGAGATATTAGTCCAAAAAACTCGACTAGAACCTTGATTTACAAGAGCAGTACGGTATTTTGATAGATCGCAATTTGGCATATTTCAACATCATTTACGAGGTACTTTGGAAAGCTATCACCCAAGAGCTAGGTTTATTTATGATTCAGAATTCTTAAAAAATAATGATCTGAGCTTTGAGGAAACGTGATAATATATATGATGGCTTGTTATCTCTTGTAGAAACAAACAAGCATTTATTCATAAAAATACTGCAACTCAGTGTTTTAACTGGCGCTTCCAGCAACCCAGGACAAGCGTTTTGGTATTCTAAAGCTGGATTTAAATATTCCCTCCTCACCGATGTTTGCTACTGTTGCTACTTAAGTGAGGTAAAGCTAGTAGTAACGCAAGTGGCAATCAATAAAATCAACAAACATCTAGATAACAACAGAGATATTTAGGAATTGTCAAATGGGCATATAGTGTAATAGGCTGATTTTATTACCGTATCAGGGTAATTTCGGCAACTTTTGTTTCAGGTTGGTTATAAATAGCTTTACCTGGAAATTAGCTGTCATCTGGTAAAGAATTGAGAGAATACTTAGCTTCACGATATACATAAAAAGCTACAGGGCAAAGGTAATTTGTCTAACTCAGCATAAACACATAAAAAATAACGCGATTATTTTAACACGGGTGAATCAAAACGTAAAACCGAAGTTAAAATTTTTTTTCCTTAAATTTCGGTGATTGTTGTTTTCCTCCATTGCTCAATTTTGAGAAATTTTTCTCACAAGCAGCGGCAAAATTCGTAACTCAGCATTTCAGGAACAGGCTATGCATAATAAACCAATGAATCAAGTGCAGAAAATGTCATTTTCACATACTGACTCAAGGGATAGTTACCAGGGGCAAAGGTGGTTAGTTGAGGAACGAGATGCTTGTGGTGTAGGGTTTATCGCCCATCGCCAGAATTTTGCCAGCCACGAAATTGTGGACAAAGCTTTAGCTGCTTTGACTTGCTTAGAACATCGGGGTGGTTGTAGCGCTGACCAAGACTCAGGCGATGGTGCAGGAATATTGACAGCCATACCTTGGGAGTTGTTCCAAGAAGACTATATCCCAAGAGAGATAGAAGCTGTATCCAGCAGAAATTTGGCTGTGGGCATGGTCTTCTTACCGCAAGACCCCGAAGCCGCGCAAAAATCGCGAGTAATGGTTGAACAAATTGCGGCGGAGGAAAAATTAACTGTACTGGGCTGGCGAGTAGTACCAGTGCAGCCTAATTCATTAGGGGTACAAGCCAAAGAAAATCAACCCCAAATCGAACAAGTCTTTTTATCTTCTGCAAACAAAAGTGGTGAAGAACTAGAACGGGAACTGTATATTACCCGCCGTCGGATTTTTAAAGCAGCAAAAAGTATCTCCGATGACTTTTACATTTGCTCCTTATCGAGCCGCACAATTGTTTATAAAGGCATGGTGCGTTCTGCTGTGTTGGGAGATTTTTATGATGATTTAAAAAATCCCGCTTACAAAAGTGCTTTTGCAGTCTATCATCGCCGTTTTAGTACCAACACAATGCCCAAGTGGCCTTTAGCTCAACCAATGCGGTTGTTAGGTCATAACGGCGAAATCAACACTTTGTTAGGAAACATCAACTGGATGATGGCTAGAGAAGCTAG
Organism: Aulosira sp. ZfuVER01; assembly: GCA_034530615.2. Lineage (GTDB taxonomy): Bacteria > Cyanobacteriota > Cyanobacteriia > Cyanobacteriales > Nostocaceae > Aulosira. The sequence goes on along the minus strand of JAVRCV020000048.1, from coordinate 8,461 downwards.
TCTAGAACATCCTGTATGGGGCGATCGCATTAAAGAACTCAAGCCATTAGTCCATATTGACAATAGCGACTCAGCTACCCTTGATAACGTATTTGAATTACTGGTGCGTTCGGGACGCAGCCCCTTGGAATCCTTGATGATGCTGGTTCCAGAGGCTTATCAAAATCAGCCTTCTCTACAAGACTATCCAGAAATTACCGATTTTTACGAATACTACAGCGGCTTGCAAGAAGCGTGGGATGGCCCAGCACTTTTAGTATTTAGCGATGGGCAAAAAGTTGGAGCTACATTAGATCGTAATGGCTTAAGACCAGCTCGTTACGCCATCACCAAAGACGACTACATAGTTGTAGCTTCGGAAGCAGGTGTAGTAGACCTTCCAGAAGCTAACATTATTGAAAAAGGTAGGCTTGGCCCTGGGCAGATGATTGCCGTGGATTTAACCACCAATGAGGTGCTGAAAAATTGGGAAATTAAACAGCGCATCGCCAAACAGCACCCTTACGGGGAATGGTTGAAACAACACCGCCAAGAACTGAAAGAATTGGTAAATGGTCATGGTTCAGCGACCAATGGTAATGGACATAAAGCAATTAACAATAATGGTAATGGCCATACTGCAACTAACAACGGACACATAACAACAGAAAAAATTGATAGACAAACCTTGTTGCAACATCAAGTTGCCTTTGGCTACACCACAGAAGATGTAGAAATGGTGATTCAGCCAATGGCAATGCAAGGTTCAGAGCCGACTTTCTGTATGGGAGATGATATTCCCCTAGCAGTGCTCTCAGAAAAGCCCCACTTGCTTTATGACTATTTCAAACAGCGCTTTGCACAGGTGACAAACCCAGCAATTGATCCCTTACGGGAAAAACTAGTGATGTCGCTGAAAGTCGAACTGGGCGAACGAGGTAACTTATTAGAACCCAAGCCAGAGTATGCTCGGAGAATCAAACTAGAGTCGCCAGTGCTGACAGAGACAGAATTAGAGGCGATTAAACTTTCAGGATTTGCCACTGCCGAATTATCAACTCTGTTTGAAATTGCCACAGGCCCAGAAGGCTTAAAAGCAGCAGTTGCAGCTTTACAAGCCAAAGCAGCTGAATCGGTGCGGGCGGGTGCGAAGATTTTGATATTAAGCGATCGCTCTCCTCTAGGCACAGAATACAGCTACATTCCCCCACTGTTAGCAGTTGGTGCTGTCCACCATCACCTGATCCGTGAAGGTTTGCGGATGAAAGCATCCCTAATTGTTGATACTGCCCAATGTTGGAGTACTCATCACTTTGGCTGTCTAATTGGCTATGGTGCTGGTGCAGTTTGTCCTTATATGGCTTTAGACAGTGTCCGCGATTGGTGGTCAGATCCTAAAACTCAGCAGTTTATGGCACGGGGACAAATCGCTAGCATTACCCTAGAGAAAGCTTTAGCCAACTATCGTAAAGCAGTAGAATCTGGATTACTGAAAATTCTCTCCAAGATGGGAATTTCTTTACTCTCCAGCTATCAAGCAGCACAAATCTTTGAAGCCATCGGTATCGGTGGAGATTTGCTAGAACTGGGATTCAAGGGTACAGCCTCCCGTATCGGTGGTTTGAGTGTGAGTGAACTAGCTACGGAAATACTTTCCTTCCATCACAAAGCTTTCCCAGAATTAACAAGCAAGAAGTTAGAAAACTTGGGCTTTGTCCAGTACCGTCGCGGCGGCGAGTACCACATGAATAGCCCCGAACTGGCAAAAGCATTGCATAAGGCTGTAGATGGCAAGCAATACGACCACTACGAGGTTTACAAAAAGCATCTACAAGGTAGACCAGTAACAGCTTTACGCGATTTGTTAGACTTCCAAAGCGATCGCTCACCAATTCCTTTAGAAGAAGTAGAGTCAATCAGCAAGATTGTGGAGCGCTTCTGCACTGGTGGTATGTCTTTAGGTGCTTTGTCAAGAGAAGCACACGAAACTTTAGCAATCGCCATGAACCGGATTGGCGGTAAATCTAACTCTGGTGAAGGTGGCGAAGATCCTGTACGTTACAAAGTTTTGGATGATGTAGACGAATCTGGCCACTCATCCACCCTCCCCCACCTCAAAGGATTGCGGAATGGTGACACTGCTTCCAGTGCCATTAAACAAGTCGCATCAGGACGCTTTGGTGTCACCCCAGGCTACTTAGCCAGCGCCAAACAAATTGAAATCAAAATTGCTCAAGGTGCCAAGCCAGGTGAAGGTGGACAACTACCAGGGCCAAAGGTGAGTCCCTATATTGCGATGTTACGCCGTTCTAAGCCTGGTGTAACTTTAATTTCCCCACCACCACACCATGATATTTACTCGATTGAAGACCTAGCACAGCTAATTTTTGACCTGCACCAAATCAACCCGAAAGCGCAGGTGTCGGTGAAGCTAGTAGCAGAAATCGGCATTGGGACGATCGCCGCTGGTGTAGCCAAAGCTAACGCTGATATCATTCAGATTTCTGGACACGATGGCGGTACAGGTGCGTCACCACTGAGTTCAATTAAACACGCTGGTTCACCTTGGGAACTCGGTTTGAGCGAAGTGCATCGCGTGCTGATGCAAAACAGCCTGCGCGATCGCGTCATTTTACGGGTAGATGGCGGTCTGAAGAGTGGCTGGGATGTGCTAATTAGTGCCTTGATGGGTGGTGAAGAATTTGGTTTTGGCTCCATTGCCATGATTGCCGAGGGCTGTATTATGGCGCGGATCTGCCATACAAATAACTGCCCTGTGGGTGTTGCTTCCCAAAAAGAAGAACTGCGGAAGCGGTTCTCGGGAATGCCTGAACACGTAGTTAATTTCTTCTACTTTGTAGCTGAAGAAGTACGTAGTCTCTTGGCGAAACTGGGCTACCGTTCGCTATCAGAAGTAGTTGGACGTGCAGATTTGTTGAAATTGCGTGAGGATGTGCAACTCACCAAAACGCAATCGCTCAATCTTAACTGCTTACTTCAGCTACCAGATACTAAAGACAACCGTAGTTGGTTGGTGCATGAAGAAGTTCACAGCAACGGTGCGGTTATAGATGACCAATTGCTTGCCGATCCTGATATACAAGCTGCGATTCGTCATCAATCCACAGTCAGCAAAACCTTGAAAATTGTCAATACCGACAGAACAGTAGGTGCTAGATTATCAGGAGCGATCGCTTCTAAATATGGCGATAGTGGTTTTGCTGGACAAATTCATCTCAACTTCCAAGGTAGTGTAGGGCAGAGTTTTGGAGCTTTCAACCTTCCTGGTATGATTCTCAGACTGGAAGGAGAAGCTAACGACTATGTAGGCAAAGGGATGCACGGTGGTGAAATCATCATCAAACCCCCGGCTAGTGCAAACTATAACCCTGCACAAAATGTCATAGTTGGCAATACCTGCCTCTACGGTGCTACCGGTGGGGTGTTATTTGCCAACGGTTTAGCCGGAGAACGCTTTGCTGTGCGTAACTCCAAAGGTGTAGCAGTCATTGAAGGTGCTGGAGATCACTGCTGTGAATATATGACTGGCGGTGCGATCGTTGTCCTCGGTAAAGTAGGACGCAACGTAGCCGCCGGGATGACTGGAGGACTAGCATATTTCTTAGATGAAGACGGTTCCTTCCCTGAATTAGTCAACAAGGATATCGTCAAAATCCAACGGGTAAGTTCAGAAGCAGGTGAAAAGCAATTGCAAGAATTAATTCAAACACATTGCGATCGCACTGGCTCGGCAAAAGCGAAGATGATTCTGCAAAACTGGCAGGAATTTTTACCTAAGTTCTGGCAATTAGTGCCACCTTCAGAGGCTGACAGTCCAGAAGCAAATCCTCAAATTAAGCAGTTAAGTACAGTTTAATTGCTGAATCTAGCCATTAGTCATAAATTAGATATGAACTAATGGCTAGAAAACTAGTTCATTCATAAGATAAAAAAGACATGAATGCAGATCAAAACCTATGTTTATCTGCATTCATTTTTTATTTTCAACTTATTTAGATTTTGCCAGAAGTCCAATCTAATAATTTAGCTTTAACTAAGAGCTGATTTGTAAACAAAAGCTGAAGATGCCATGCGCTTGAGCATCAGACGAATCAACGAGCCATAAATCATTACTTCACTTAACTCTCTATACAACTCATAATCCTTACTCAAACCCCGTAATCGATTGAGCTACCCGAATGTACGTGTACTTAGTTCATTGTGCCTATTCAACTTTATCAAAAATTGATATTCGCAAAAGTACTATAAACAACAAGAAATCTAACTCTGCTTACTTTGCAGGATTTACATCCTTAGAAAGAAAAGGATAAAATATGTTTTTTTAATGAAGAATTGAAGTATAAGCTGATTTTTAGTTCAATCATCGGTGTTGAAATATAGTACTATATGACACATACATCTACCGCAATATTACGTTATTCAGAGAATAAAAAAGCATTTGAGTTATGAGCTAGGTTGTTTAATTTGGATTTTTTGCAGGCTAGATATCATAGACTACTGCTCAGGAGAATACAAATTAAAGAATGCATAAGTATAACAAATGCTGACAGTGAATACACTAGCGTAGAGTAGTGCATTTCATTACTTTAAATTAGTCATTCCTGAAATCATGGGTGAATTCTCTGGCGATCGCTGCCAATTGTGAAATGTGCAGTGTGGCGATCGCAAAAGTTCAACTTTTGTACTTTTGTTGTGGAGAATTACATGAAATTAGCTAAAAAGCTTGCTATTGCTACCACTAGTGTTGCCCTATCTGTTGCTGCTGTTAGTGCTAAACCCGCTTCAGCCGCAAGCATCGCTTGGACAGATTGGACTTCCGCTACCCCAGGTAATCCGGGATTGGCACAGGGTACTATCACCCCTGCTGGAGAGTCTCCAATTTCAGTCACGTACAACGGTGAAGTCAACTTTGCACAAACTTCGGGGGGAACTAATTACTGGAATCCGTCCACACCTTATATTAGTGCAACCGTACCGAACGCTCCCCCAGCAAGTGATATTATTGCGCTGAACGGCGGCAATAGCACAGTAAATACAATTAGCTTTTCTAAAGCAGTCTTAAACCCTGTTATGGCGATTGTTAGTCTTGGAGAAGCTGGAGTGCCAGTACAGTACAATTTTGATACTCCATTCAATATTCTGAGTGTTGGTGCTGGATACTGGGGTAATGGAACCTTGGCTAAGTTAGCCGGAAACGTATTGGAAGGTGTGGAAGGACATGGAGTTATTCAATTTTTAGGAAACGTATCCTCAATCAGTTGGACTACTCCTAAGCCAGAGTACTGGCATGGATTCACAGTTGGGGTTGAAAAGTCTGTCCCTGAACCTCTAACGATAGGTGGTTCAGCAATAGCTCTAGGTTTTGGTTGGTGGGCGAAACGTAAGCGAACAGCCGCTACCACAAAGGCCTAGTAAATTAATTATGCTGCACAAGCCTGTTTTGGCTTGAGGTACAGAGGTTGAGTTAATCACTGTTTCAGCAAAAGCGCGATCGCACTCAATGCTATCCCAAAGAGCGATCGCGCTTTTTGATTGTTTGTCTGGTAAACCACCTTATAGTCATGCCAACAAGAATTAAGCAATACTTGAAAATATCTTGTTAGGGTTGTTAATGAGATATGGTGACGTGAGTATTTACGTCACAAGAGACTAAGAGGTGATGTCAAAATGCCCGAATGGAAATTAGTAACAGAATTCACCTTTGATAGCGCCCACTACATCAAAGATTACGATGGCCCTTGCGGTCGAATGCACGGACATACCTATAAAGTGAGAGTTGAAGCAAAATCATCGCAGTTGCACTCTTCAGAATACTGCCCACACTCAGTCATGGTTGCTGACTTTAGAACTTTACGTTGGGCTAAACAAGATGTAACCAAAGGAGGACTAGACCACTGCATTCTAAATGAAGTCTTACCTCCTGAATACGAAACAACTGCGGAGATGATTGCTAAGTATATTTATGACCAAACTAAGAAGCGTTTACCCTTAGATGTGGAACTGAAAGTCCGAGTTTCTGAAACACCTAATAGCTGGGTAGAATACAAAGATTAAAACGGATTTGAGGTTGAGAAATAGCTGAAAATTTTGGTGTTATTGATAACTGATAACTAAATATTGCAAACTTACAAAGTAATTTGTTATACTGCTCATCACGAACACAAAATCTTGAGATTTCTCTTCCTCCCAAGGATATAGAAACCCTTTAGAGAAGGTAAATTAATTTAAGTCATAATTCTTCTTATCTCATTTTTGGCAGAGTTCAATCTCGAAATCTGATATTTCAATGCTTTCGCACCAAGAAATTGAAATAATGCAACGTGCTTGTTGATGGCTGTCGCTAGCCCTTGGATTCAGAAGTTCTGAGTGGACAGAATAATATTATTTTTTCTTCCGATTAAAACAGTAAGATTTAGGATATTTTAAGTATATATACCTTAATTTTTTGGGTAAACTATCAGAGATATCTGCCGATTGTGATTGCTTATTCTTAATCTTCATAAAGTTATAAATCAGTTTATTAAGCTTTTGATAATAGTTGTCTCAGCTTCGACATCCATGCCGTAATCTGTTATCGGAATTGTGTAATCTGAAGACAGCTAAGTTAATACTTAAATTGAGGTCTGATGACTCCTAAAATTATGCGTCAGCTTTGGTCTGTGGTTGAAACTACCCACACCAAGACTCTATTACAGCTAGACGATGCTAACTTGGTACAGTGGTTGGTAAAACAGACCAACACCCAAGCAATCCTAGAACCTAGTGAAACCGATTTTCTCTGTGATTACATTCAATCTCGGCTCTCCCTAATTCGGGATCTGGCTTATGAGCGACAGTGTTAATGATAATTGCTGACAATGCATTAGTCCGTAGTTAAAAGTGATTACTCTGGACTATTGACGATTTATTTATCGGGGTAAATAACCTTCTACCAAGCAATCAGAACCCACTACACGCCAACGAACATTTTCTAGGGGCAAAGCTTCAGTCATAGTGGTAAAACCCAAGTCGCCTACGGGCGTGGGTGCAGAACTACCACCAATGATTTTAGGAGCAATAAAGGCAAGAATTTTTTGCACCGCTTTCTGAGCGATCGCACTCGCAGCTAAAGTCCCGCCACATTCCCACAATACGCTACAGAAACCCCGTTCATATAAGTGAGCCATGACCACATCTGGTGTGAGTAACGTGAACTCCACCACTTCCACTCCCTGTTGCCGTAACATTTCTTGAACATTAGGGTTAGCACCTATTTCTGTCAACACCACAGTAGGAGCCTCAGAAGTTTGCCACAGGTGAGCATTTTCTGGCAAGTTGAGATGGCGGCTCATCACTACCCGCAAGGGATTATGGGCCCCTACCTGATGGCTAGTTAAGTAAGGATTATCCTGCCGCACGGTGTTACCGCCAACAATTACTGCATCGCAAGCCGCCCGTAGTTGATGTACTTCACTGCGGGCGTGTTGGTTTGTCACCCAAGCACTATGACCGGAAGTAGTAGCAATTTTGCCATCTAAAGTCATGGCATACTTCAAAATGCCTAAAGGGCGTTTGTAGAGAATGCGATGCACAAAAGCTTCGTTGAGTTCTTTGCAGGCGGCTTCTTCTACTCCCACTAAAACTTCTATACCTGCTGCACGTAACCGGGCTATACCACCTCCAGCTACCAGTGGATTCGGGTCTACCATACCCACCACCACCTTTGCTACTCCCGCATTAATCAAACCTTCAGAACAAGGCGGAGTACGCCCGTAATGGTTACAAGGTTCCAGACTCACATAGACTGTAGCACCACGAGCGCGATCGCCTGCTGCTCTGAGCGCAAAAACTTCAGCATGAGGTTCACCAGCACGGGGATGAAACCCTTCCCCCACAATCTCCCCATCTTTAACTACCACTGCACCTACTAGCGGATTTGGTGAAGTGCGTCCCAAAGCACGACGGGCGAGTTCTAAACACCGCCGCATCATCAGGGAATCAAAATCATTACCTACCCTTTTCTCAGTTGAATCCACTGGAAGCGTATTTTCTGGATTGTAGTTATGTAGAGATCCATTTGCTTGAGCAACCACAGAGGAATTATCCATAATTTTGGGCAACACTCTAAATATTTTCCACGCTAGCTGGTCTTTTGGGCGATCTTTTCACAGTAATATTCAGCTTTTACTTTTTAGCGATCTTAACTTACAGGGATTTTTGGCGTTGCTGTTTGAAATTATGAATGAGTCTCACGTAAAGGCGAGGACACTTGCGTGGGCGGGTGGAACGAAGTAATCGCAAAGCTTAGGATTGCTTCGCTGCTCTACGAGAGGCTACGCCAACGCTCGCAATGACTGTAAATATTTTTGCCCTGAAACTTGCACTTCAAAGCCTGAATGTTGCTGAAAAATCAAAAGGACACAACATTGTTCATTGGTGTCAACTTAAGGAGGTAAAGCCCAAATTTGTTGAGTGTAAGCGT
>JAVRCV020000047.1:0-3960 GCA_034530615.2 Aulosira sp. ZfuVER01 | reverse complement strand
ACAATCCTTCCCTATTATTTATTTGTTTTGGAATAATAAAAACTGGGATGCACCCAATTGAGCAATCGGTGGCTAAATCTAAACAGGCTTGAGAAATTACCCACATGAAATAGACAGTCCCTAAGTAAATATTAATCAGTCAAACGATACAAGCAAAAATTTTCATGGAAATTTTATTTCTCGGCTTAGTCAGTTTTGTTGCTTGGTTAGTTAGCACTCTGGCTGGTGGTGGTAGTCCATTCATGTTGATACCTCTAGTCAACCTCATGCTAGGAGCTGCATCAGTTCCTCCCGTAATTACTATTGGTATGTTTTTGGGAAATGCGCATCGTATCATGCTTTTTTGGCGGGAAGTTGACTGGAAATTAACAATTTGGTATGCACCAGGCGCAATTTTTGGTGCTATGCTGGGTGCTTATATTTATACTCAAATTCATTTAGATTGGTTGCAGTTACTCATCGGCATTTTTCTGGTAATTAGCATTTTCGGTTTTGGATTAGAACAAAAAGAAACGACTTTTAAAGTCAAAGCTTGATATATCTTACCTGCTGGATTTATCAAAGCTTTTGTTTCTGGATTGATTGGCACAACAGGGCCAGTCTTGAATGCTTTTTATTTAAATTATGGTCTAGTAAAAGAGCAATTGATTGCCACTAAAGCAACCCATGTAGTAATTATTCATTTGATTAAAATAGTGACATATGCTGCTTTTGGAGCATTATCACCGCAGATAATTGGTATTGGTTTAGTAATTGGTTTAGTCGCTATACCAGCCAATTTTGTAGGCAAGCATATTCTTAATAAGATTAATGCTCAACAGTTTCGCCAGTTAGTACTAACGACAATGGCAATCAGCGGTGTATGGATACTGTGGGGGCAACGAGATTTACTCAGCTTTTGATAGACATCGAAATCCACTCACACATTAACTTTTAAAAAATTAGTTTTTCTAAAAAAATCGCTAGGGCTAGCAGGTATTTCACGTTAGTCTTTTCATGCTTTTCTATAAACCTAAAATTCAACATTGGTTAGACACAATGGGCGATCGCGCTAACCTCGACAAGCAGCATTTTTATGAGCATCCCAATAGCTGTGGACTACTCGAAATCTTCCGCAATGATATTCTTGCAGTCAAAGTAGCTGTTACCCCTGATGTAGATAAAGCGAAAACCCACAGCGAGTTCATGTAGGGCTATGAATTTGACTTCTGTTGTCAGAATCTCAGAGGTAGGCAGAAAATGCCTCCCACAGTTTTTTCTTCGGATTCACTAAACCTTGATGAAAACGCGATCGCCCAGAGGCTTAACAGTAAATACGCTCAACGCTATAGCTGCCATAGAAAATTCTCCAAACTAACTTTCTGAAGGTGAACAGATGAGTGTAATTAGGTTATGAACTAATCGTAAATGTCTAATTGGAAGGAAAATTCATCATGCCTGGTGTTGCTCAAATAAAACAGTAAATACGATCAACTAGTCATGCAAAGTCACCCTTGTTGCTTCACAAGGGGTGGGGTTAATGTCTGCGTTGATAAGTACTGAGTACTTTTTAATTTACTCAGCACTTATGGTTGAGAACTCAGCTTTACGAAAGCACTGGTTGTGCTGCCTTAGACTCAGCTTTCTGCTTGAAGACACTTGGTACTTTAGCGCTGAAAGCTTCACCTTGAACTACTTCGGAACGGGAACCATCAACCCCTACTGGAACATCGCCTGTGATGGTGGTGCGATAGAGGAGACGTTCGACATCCAAATGATCCAAATCTTGAGGAGCCAAATGCACGGTAGCGCGGTTGTCCCAGAAGGCAATATCACCATTGTTCCAACGGAAGCGGGTGGTGTAGGCAGGTTTGGTGACTTGGTTAAAGAACAACTCTAGCAACAGTCTACTTTCTTGTGGTGACACATCAACAATGCGGGAGACGAAGCCAGGGTTTACGAACAAGGCACGTTCACCAGTCTCAGGATGAACTCTGACGACTGGGTGAATGGAAACCAGGGGATTAACAGCAATGCGATCGTTGAATTTGCCGTTGCGGGGTTGATAACCGCCGCCATTGAAGCGATGTTCCGCTTTCAATGTATCTGCTAAAGCCCGCAGGGGTGCTGAGAGTCCCTCATAAGCGGCAACAAGATTACTCCATTGGGTATCACCACCGAAACTGGGGACATTAACTGCGCGTAAAACTGACGCTGCTGGTGGGTTAATTGCTGCCGTTACATCTGTGTGCCAGGGACCTCCAGTGCGAAAACCGTACTGCCGCTCATACAGCTTACGGTCTACAGGTTTGATCTGGGGAAATCCCGCAACTGGTTCCGGCTCTCCCAAGGGATGGGCGAAAGTAACTTCGCCGAAACGAGATGTGAACTCGACCTGGGCAGCATGATCAATGTTCTGACCACGAAAGAATACGACTTTCCACTTTAATAGCGCTTTGCGAATTTCTTGGACTTGATCGTCAGAAAGAGGACGGGAAAGGTCTACGCCGCCGATTTCCGCACCGATGAAACCAGCTACCCGTTTAACTTCTATATGTTTGTAGCCCATTAATATTCTCCAGAGTTTGATCTGTCAGGAGGTGTTCACACTCGCCTATTTCTTGAGGAATTTTGCCGCTACTCTCATAGCAATATTCCAATGCTGGGAGCATCACTGAAATTATCATACATTATTCCGATAGATTTATCGTAGTATGTGGTTGCTAAATAGCAATTTCCTTTGTTTTTGCAGACGAACCATGTTCTATGGTGCTTCGATGCCAATTTGCAAAAGTGTTAGCTCAGACCGATCAGCGATGCCTACGGCAGTAAACTATGCAATTCTTAGCTAATCTAATTATTAGTAGACCATAACGAAATTTTCCTCATGAAAATTTGGCATAGACAACTAGGGGAAAGCATCAGTAATATCACGTACCACAATTTACCTGCCTTGCGCTGGCGTAACTTTCGCCTGTTTTTTGGTGGACATTTACTATCAATGTCTGGGACATTTATGACCCAGCAGTTAACTATTCCTTGGTTGGTATATGATTTGACTAAATCTGCTTGGTTATTGGGAGTTGCAGGGTTTGTACAATTTTTACCTACCTTATTACTGATTCCTTTTTCGGGCATATTGTCCGATCGCTGGAGTCGTCGTGACTTGTTAATACTAGTGCAGATATTGGGAATTAGCGTTTCCCTGGCGTTAACGATTCTCACCTTTACCAATTGGATTACCTTCCCTATCCTATTGGTGCTGAGTGCTCTCAATGGTTTGCCCAATTAACTCCGGTAACACGATTGAGTTATAGTATTTTAAGCCATAGCTTTTGCAAACTAACGCTCATAGCTCTGCAATACTCTAGGCAAATCAATGTTAAAAGATTCATCTGAACTCGAAATTACTACCGACTCATCACTAGCAGTAAATGCTATTGATCAGCGATGAAGCTAATCGCGCGTCCCAATTAGCTGTAGAAATATCACAACCTTATTAACCGTCCCCACAAAAAGTAGAGCAGACAATATGACGAAATATGTAAATCTTGGCAAAACTGGACTAAAGGTATCGCGTATTACCCTAGGTACGATGACTTATGGCTCGCGTAAATTGCGCGAATGGGCATTAGAAGGAGAAGAAAGTCGCCCATTTATCAAACTAGCTTTGGAATTGGGGATTAACTTCTTTGACACCGCAGATGTCTATTCCTTGGGTGCTAGTGAAGAAATTGTCGGACGAGCATTGAAAGACTTTGCTCAACGAGATCAGGTTGTAATTGCGACCAAAGTACATGGTAAGGTTGGCGATGGGCCGAATGATCGAGGACTAGCTCGCAAACATATTTTTGATAGCATTGATGCTTCTTTGCGGCGGCTACAAACAGACTATGTAGACTTGTACCAAATTCACCGTTGGGATTATGATATCATGTTCGTATAATCACTTATGATAAAAGTAGGTAGTAAAATTATAAA
>JAVRCV020000046.1:0-118529 GCA_034530615.2 Aulosira sp. ZfuVER01 | reverse complement strand
TCATTGGTGGATTAAAATCGGAGCTTAATCATAAGTCATTTTCCGAACATGATATAAATTCATCTGATGCGACTTGACTAATTGGGATAATCAAAAGCTGCCGTAATAATTCTTCTGTACGAAATAGAAGTTCTTGAGCTTTCAGTAAATTTTCCCCTGTTTCAGCTTTGAGAAGATAATCAATGCGTCCACGTAATACTTCAGCTTTGGTAATGATGGTAATTCCCACCTCTGGATCTCCAACAGCTTTTAATCGCTCAACTACATTCGGGTTTCCTGCATAAAGATGGGTTAGTGTGTCAGTATCAAGCAAATGCATTATCTATACAAAATTTTCATCGACTTCGGAACGTCCCCTAGCCTGATAGATTGTTGCTCTCAATTCTGTCAGTGAATCATCATCAGCTAAAGCACCTGCTTGTTGAAGAAGGATAGAACTGCTACTTTGATAACGCAACCAGTCATCTATTGCTACTTTTAAGAATCTCCATTCATGCTCAATCTTACGCCCTGGAAGATTTCCTTGTAAGGCTTGACGCAGCACTATTTCCGCAGGTAAGCGTAAGTATTCTGAAACTTCTTCAAGGGTGAGAATATCTGGTAATGTAACTTGCTCCATAATTAATAGTAATATGTGCTTTTCTATATAAGATGGTAGCAAAGATGCTGGCTGCATCTGAAAATTTCATTCATCACATTTGGTTAGTCAAAGAGCGATCGTATTTCTGAGGATGTGCTACTTGTCCCTGTTTTGTCACTCAACTAAGATGCGTTTCTCCTGCTTTACAGGCTGTCTGCTTAGACTGTCGAATCGGAATTGCGATCGCAAACTCGGTTCCTTGACCGGGTATTGAATTCCACGACAATGAACCACCATGCTTCTCAGTGACAATCTGGTAGCTGATCGACATTCCCAATCCTGTCCCCTTGCCAACTGGCTTAGTCGTAAAGAATGGGTCACACAAACGCTTTTGAACCGATTCTGGCATACCGCAACCATTATCCAAAATCCGAATCTGTACGCGGTCTGAACTTACCATCTCTGTACAAATCCGAATTTGGCAGGACTGTCGTTTAATTTCCCCAAACGTGCGTGATTGGTCTGGGTCTTCGAGGGCATCTATTGCATTGCTAATAATGTTCATAAATACTTGGTTGAGTTGTCCGGCGTAACACTCAACTAATGGCAGGTTGTCATATTGTTTAATAACTTCAATTTCTGGACGATCTTGCTTGGCTTTTAGCCGATTCTGTAAGATCATCAGTGTATTATCAATGCCCTCATGAATATTGACCGCTTTCATATCGGCTTCGTCCATCCGGGAGAAGTTCCGTAAAGAGAGTACAATCTTTTTAATCCGATCTGCACCAACTTCCATTGAAGAGAGCAACTTGGGCAAATCTTTTACCAAAAAATCTAGGTCAATCTTCTTACTTTTGTTCTGGATTTCTGGTGCCGGGTTGGGATAATGCTGTTGATATAATTGCAGTAGTCCTAGTAGATCTTGAATGTACTCATTAGCAGGGTTGAAGTTGGCATAGATAAAGTTCACTGGGTTATTGATTTCATGAGCTATCCCTGCCACTAACTGCCCCAAACTAGACATTTTCTCATTTTGCACTAGCTGAGTTTGCGTTCGCTTCAGTTCAAGTAGGGTAGTTTCCAAATCGGCTGCTTTCTGCCGCAACTGGACTTCTGACTCTTGCAAAGCGGCTTCGGCTTGTTTGCGAATGCTAATATCGCGAGCAATTTTAGAAGCACCGATGATTTTGCCTGTGGAATCTTTCACTGGAGAAATCGTCAGCGAAATATCAATTAAAGATCCATCCTTGCGTTGGCGCACGGTCTCAAAATGATCGACCCGTTCTCCGCGCTTGAGTTTTTCCAGAATTTGGGGTTCCTCATTGATGCGATCGCTAGGGACAAGCATTACCATCGGTTGACCAATCGCTTCTTGTGCTGTGTAGCCAAATAGTGTTTCTGCTCCACGATTCCAGCTAATAATCACTCCATCTAAAGTTTTGCTGATAATGGCATCCTCCGAAGACTCGACAATTGCTGCTAGGCGAGACATAGCTTCTTCGGCTTGTTTACGCGCACCGATATCACGAGCAATTGTGGAAGCAGCAATGATTTTGCCTGTGGCATCTTTGACTGGAGAAATACTCAGCGAAATATCAATTAAAGATCCATCCTTGCGTTGGCGCACAGTCTCAAAGTGCTCAACCCGTTCTCCGCGCTTGAGTTTCTCAATTATTTGAGCTTCTTCATTGATGCGATCGCCTGGAATTAGTATTGTTACACATTGACCAATCGCTTCTTGTGCTGTGTAACCAAACAGTGCTTCTGACCCATGATTCCAGCTGACAATTATGCTTTCCAAGGTTTTGCTCATAATCGCATCTTCCGAGGACTCGACAATTGCCGCTAGGCGAAACATAGCTTCTTCGGCTTGTTTGTGTTCCTGGCGTAATGCCAGTTCTGCCTGTTTGCGTTGTGTAACATCTTCACTTACAAGTATCACCCCGTTCACAACCCCCGCACTGCTGTACCAGGGGTGAAGCATCCACTGACGCCAACCTGTTAAACCATCAATCTGCTGAAATTGCTCCTCTAGACACAATCCAACCGCTGCCATCAGACAGTACTGATATGCCTCTGCCAATGGTTCATAGAACTGTGGAAATACCTCTGAATGCGATCGCCCAATAATATCTTGCCCCTCCAAGCCTAGCTCACTCAACCATCGTTGGCTGGTCAGCAAATACTTCATTTCGCGGTCTAAAATCGCAGCTGCAATTGGCAGGTGTTCCAAAAACGAGCAGTACAGATCGTCTTGCTGGAACTCACTCTGAATATGAGAATTTTGGCTCATGGTATACATCATTCTTGGAGGAATTATCAGGCACAGTAGGCAGAGTGCATACCCACTCGGCAGATTTTCCAATTACACAATAATAATTATCCAGTAAAAAATATTGTCACTGCATCCGTGTAAACCGAAGGTAGGCAATCATTGCCTATGTCTGGGCTTCTCTCCCTTGCCCCCTGCCCCTTTTCCTCCGCTATGATTCAGCTAAAATCCCTATCAGCGATCGCAAGCAACATCTAGCGTTCGCCATATTCCATACCATTAGCCGCAGCATAGCGATGCATAAATCGCATGAATCTTTCCCAACGGTCATCTTGCTCAATTTCCAATTTACACTCAACTCGCTGTAAATCATCCCCGTCATCACCCCCAAAAATGAACCGGGTAGAAGCAGGAGTCAGATTAATTTCCCCTTCTTCATCAGTTAACCGCAAGGAATTTAAAGATTGTTTGGTAAAGCTATTAAACCCTTCCAAAGCTTGCAATTTCTCGAAAAACATTACAACTATGCGTTTACCAGTACGGACTTCGCGACGCAAACTTACATTACTCAGTTCTTCAACAAGTCCGGCAAAAAATTCGATTGAAGGTGTAGTGGATTCCATATTAAATGAAGCATGAAATATAAAGTAGTAATGATGCAATTTGAAATGAACCATTCCATTTTTATTGTCATCCTTTAAGCTAAATACTTCACCTTTTTTTCATACTTCATTATGTTTTCGTTAACTTCTATGTAATCAGCTACGACGCATTTAAATTGTATATTTCGCGCTCAGGTTGTCAAGAGTCAAGAGTCAAGAGTTAAGAGTCAAGAGTCAAAAGTCATTAGTTATATCCCCTTTGTCCCCCTTGTCCCCCTTGTCCCCCTTGTCCCCCTTGTCTCCCCACACTCCCTTGTCCCCCTTGTCCCCCTTGTCTCCCCACACTCCCTCATCCCCCTTGTCTCCCCACACTCCCCACACTCCCCACACTTATCTAGGTGGATAATACTGAGGATTCATCATTGGGGATGATGGGTAGCCAGTATTAGGCATAGGATTTACCATGCCGTTGGGATAAGGAGTCATCATTGGAGGTGGATAACCATTCATGGGTACAGTAGTACCCGTATTGTTGGGCATGGGTACAGTATTAAATGTACTGTTGGGTACAGGCGGAGTCATTACTGACGACTGATAACCAGTTGCGGGCATATTGGTTGTTGTACCACTTGTTGTGCCATTGGGTATGGCTGCATTTTGGCTAAATTGCTGGTAAGCGGCGCGAGAAATAGCGCTAATGAGTTTTTCGGCGCGGGGGTCGTTATTAGGACGTTGTACCATCACTGCGGCTATGTAGCGCTTGCCAGTTGGGATATCAACTAAACCTGCATCTGCCAGCATTGTGCCAATATCGCCTGTTTTGTGGGCAATGCTAGCGCCTGCTCCCAAACCAGAGGGTAGTAAATTATCTCTTTGGGTTTGGCGCATGATATCAAGCAAACGATCGCGCGATCGCATATTTACCAAATTCCCTTGATTCACCATCGCCATCAAGGTAGCTAATTCTTTGGGACTGGTAGTATTTGTCCCTTGTAAATCTGGGAGTTGATTGCGAATTGCGGTAGTTGTCAAACCCCAAGTGCGGAACCGTTGGTTCAGCGCCTCCATACCTCCTAGTCGAGCAATCAGCATATTGGTGGCTGTATTGTCGCTGATGGTAATCATTTTAGTGACAACTTCTAAAGCCGTGAACTGGGTTCCCGCTGGCTTGTATTGCATATTTCCGGAGCCACCAGCAATCATCGGTTGCTGCATGGTCAGCATTTCATCCAGGCGGATTTTCCCCGCATCCAAATCTTGGAAAAAGGCAACCAAAATTGGGACTTTAATTGTACTGGCCGCTGGAAAACTAGCAGCACTATTCACATCTACATAAGCACCTGTATCCAAATCTACTAACAAAACTCCCGGTGTCAGATTTGGATTTGCTGCCGCCAGGTTTTGTACGGCAGTTTTCAACGAGGTAATTTCCTGGGATAAAGTTAAGCCAGAAGGAGTTTGCGCCGTTGGGGTGGGTTGGGGTTGAGATTGCCCAACATTAGTATTAGATGATGAAGTTGGAGTCATGCGATTAGCGGGGTCTAATACAGACAATACTGTACCCATAATTGCGCCGATACCAACTCCCACAATCAACAGCCGCATAGTATACAGCAGGGTTCTGGCCATTGGCTTTAAACGTGTCTTGCGCGATCGCATCGCTGTTTTCGGCAACCCATGCCGATCAATCCGTACTGTCTTCATCTTCACAGTACTGGGTTGTACTTGAGGAGCCATTACCTTTGTTCTAGGGATTGGTTTGACTGCTGCTGGCATTACCAACCCTGGTCTTGACCTTGATACTCCCGTTGCCATTGAAGAAGGATTTACACTCTTCGTTACACGTGTAAGCGTAGCTTCTTTAGCGACAGCACGCTTCTGGTTGGGAACTTTCACTTTTTTTTGTTCCACCTTTTCAACTTTGCGTGGACGCTGGCGGCGGTTTACGGGTTGACGCCGCGAGAAAGCTCTTAGTTTGTCACTTGATTCTGACACCCTTACTCCTTGTGACCCACTCGATTGTTTTCCTGCTGACTCCCGACCCAAAACTTACTCCTCAAGTACCTTTACTTTAATACTGAAATCACGTTTTGCCACTTAGTGGCATTTTTGTGTTTAGTTTAGGCCATATTATCTATTTTGGGGGGATGAATGCGTACATATTAATCGATGAATTACAAGATTTCACGATCGCTATGGTTTGTCAGTGCCCATTCTACTTGCCGCAAAATCCCTCGCAACATAGCTACTTCAGTCGTTTGCAGGTGTGTACGATTATATAGTTGCCTAAATTTTTCCATTCGGCTAGCTGCGGTATGCGGATAAAGATAACCGATCCTCAGCAGTAAAGTTTCTAATTGTTGGTAATAAGCTTCCACCATATCCCAAGGTGCGAGTTCTGTTGATGATAGCTCAGTTGCAGCTACTTCTGGAGATTGTGCCAGTTCATAACAGCAGATAGCCACCGCTGTAGCTAGATTCAGGGATTGATAACTCTCATGTGTGGGAATCTTTACAAACCGTTGAGCATAGTTTAATTCTTCATTGCTTAATCCCCGATCTTCTCTACCAAAAATTAGCGCAACTGGTCTTTCTAATTCTTCTATTAACCAAGGTAATGCCGTGCGGGGGTCTTCTAAAGGCGTTTGGGCACTGCGAACTCTTCCGGTAGTGGCTATTACCCGTACACATCCCTGTAAAGCTTCCGGTAATGTTTGCACCACGATCGCAGATTCTAAAATCTCTTTGGCATGAACCGCCATTTTCATCGCTTCCATCGACAACGGATCGCATTGGGGATTGACTATTACCAGATGATTTAGTCCAAAATTTTTCATTACCCTGGCGATCGATCCCACATTCATTGGACCAGCTGGCTCCATCAACACAATTCTTAATCCAGCTAATCCCATTTCTAATCTCCCAACTGTTTGTGCAGAATAATTCTCGGTTTTGCGAACCGAGAATTATTGTAGCTGGGTCTTATACCAATTCAAAATTCAAAATTCAAAATTCAAAATTAAGAAATTAAGACTCAGCAAAGGTTCCAGGGTTTGCGTCTGCATCATAATTTTTGGTGAAATGGTATTAAGGATATTCTTGAAGAAATGTAAACTATCAATGGTTATATTCTTTACACCCAATTCATTGAGAAATACCTCAACTATCGTTGATTGTTGGCTCCTGGCGCTTTTGATTCCTCATATTTTCCTCAGATTTGCGGGTTACAATTGATGAGAGTTCAAAAGTGAGTTGATTCTCAAAGTTTCACAAACAAAGCATTTGAAGCTTAATTAAATTGGTATAGCTAGAAAATAAACAGGGAAAAACTGTATCTACTATGTACTGGCCGGATTGCGAAATGTAGATGAAAGCACTGCATTATTTATACGCAGGCGAAATCTGAGATAGATCGCTACTATACTTAGCAAAATAACTATCTTCAGTTTTGCATTGTATTTACTCTATGTTTCTCTGCAAATCTATGATCTGCAATCTTTATATTTCTTTAAAAGTAGCCTCTAATGCACTAATATCTCACACAAAGGTGTAAAGTCCTTTTTGGAATATTGGAGTTTTGATATTCATGACATTAAAAAACTCAGATGAAGCTATCTTGTTGTTAGGGTTAAATGATTTTGAAATAGTGGATGCTATCGCTATTGGCTATTTATGATAGAGAAGTATCTACAATTTCTTTTGTAACATAATTGCTCAGTTAGGTTCTAGATTTTATTATTTAAAGTCCTGAGCTTCTCATACCAATAGCATACTGAAGTAATTGGGATCTAAGCTAGTATTACTATGTATAAGGGGAACACAGCTAATTAGTTTATTTACCTTGAGAATAGAAGACGTTGAAACTGTTACTTATAAGTTATTTGTATAAAAAATAGGAGTATTAAGCAATGTCATTTAGAAGCAGACCATCTGTTTTGATGAAAACTACTGCCAAAAAATTTGCTCGTAATCAAAGACAGTCCGAAATTAAAAGGAAACTTGCTGTCCGCGAACAAGAAAAATCTTTACATATAAAACAAAATCAAACCAAGCATAATTACTTAGAACAACGTTTGGCTGATGTCGAAGATATTAATAGGGAAATAGCAGAATGGATACATCAGTTACAAACACTTCTAGAGCATACTCTTAAGCCAGAAGATACAATTTCATTTGAAGACTTGCGGATTCAAGAAACATTTCCGGAAATGGAAGTACCTCCGGATTTATTAGCAGAATCAGAACTGACACAATGTTACCAGCCTAAATCTCCTCCTAAGTGGCTCATCAGACTGTTTCCTTTCATAGAAAAAGAATATATAAATGCCCAAAAAAAAGCAGAATTAGATTGTCAAATTACGAAAAAAGAATATGAAGAGGCAGAAACTAGTCGCCAATTATCTCTCGATCATCTAAAAGCAAATTATGAATGGAAAAAACATAGTTTTATTTTAGACAATAAAAAACGCAATGCGGAAGTAGACGAATTAGAAGCAGCTTACCAAGATGGTGAGGAATCTGCTGTAGAAATTTACAATGAGATGGTGTTAGAACGTTCGGAATATCCATCCTTAGAAGAGTTTCAATACCTCTGTTATACAAAGCAGGACAAGGTGGCATTTACCCAGGAATTTCAAGTAGCCTATGTATCTGAATCTAAACAATTAGTTATTGAGTATGAACTGCCTGCTGCTAAAATTATCCCGACCATAGCAGCAGTCAAATACGACCACACTAAAGATGAGATTCATGGCATAACTAGAAAGCCAAGCGAAATTGAGGGGTTATATCAAGATATAGTAGCTGCTATCACTCTGCGAACAATTAGCGAAGTTTTCGCCGCAGATCTAGCTCAACATCTAGATCTAGTTGTATTTAATGGCTTTGTACAAACGGTTGATTCCACCACAGGAACAAATGTCCAAACCTGCTTAATATCTGTCCGAGCTACAAAGGATAGTTTTCGCAGTCTGAATTTTAATCATATTGATAAACTTACTTGCCTGCAAAATTTAGGGGCACAGATGTCATCCGATCTGACTGCAATGCAGCCTGTGTAACTAATAGATAATTGCGATCGCTCTTTACCCAAATTGTCAAGCGTCAAAAGCTAGCTTGGACTGGGGAACGCTAGTTACTATAATGCGGGTTCTCGTGAAGGCGATCGCACTTGCTAAACATGAAAAACTCCATCCACTCTTGGGATGGAGTTTTTGCGCATGGGGCATGGCAAAGATTCACCAATGCCCTATGCCCTATGCTTAATATTGTGATGTAACAAGCCTAGAAAGAGCGATCGCCAATTTTGTAGGCTGTATTAGCTCTTGTGTAACGTATGAGGTAATGCGATGTCTACGACAAGCCGCTCCGCGTCTACGCGTTGGGATGATTTACTCTAAACTGCGTTCAGCAATTTTCCCAGCTTTTTGATTACAGTTATATAAAAAATCTACATGATAAAAATACAGCACCACTGATCGCGATTGCTAGTTTATTGCTCAAAATCACAAAATATCATCAACTAGAACTGTTCCATCTGCACAGAAATCTATACTGAGATGATAATTTTCTAGTAGCGCAGTTCCAATTAGTGGACGACGACCCATAGCTAGGACTGCTACATCGCGCTCTACACCGTTCCACAAAATAGTTGCTAAATAAACGTTAGTTGCAACATTGGAATTATCAGCAAGATTTGCATTAATTCGGGCAACATAAGTTAACCCAAGTCTAGCAATGGCATCAGGTGGCAAAGTCAAAAAACCTTCAAAGCCTGTATCAACAACACATTTAATTTCTATGTTTTGACCTTCATTGAGACAAAGAATAACACCAATTTGAGCTTGAAGCCCAACTACAGTTCCATGTATCACTATGCCGTCCTGAACAATGTACCGCCAACTGCGTAGACTGCATTAAATCCGATTCTTTCTGCCCAAAGTGCCGCATCAGCTTGTTTGGCTCGTAACCGCAGACTCGTTACAACCAAATCATCACCAATCTCATATTCACCTGTCTCAACATTTATTGAGATAATTTTGCCAATATTCTCTGGTGTTTCTACTTGAGCGCGAATACTGTTTTCATAGAGTTCTTTGCCACGTCGCGTTATTTCTTCATCACTAAGTTTAGGGTAGGACATATCAAAAATTTTCTCTGTTTAAGTCCGTGAACTTTCATTATTGTAGAATACACGGCTTACTGCCTTGCTTATCTGGCTCAATGGTAATAATATTGCGATCGCTCATGATGGTTGTAGACTGCATAGTATGCCTTTGTGCCCAGAGTAGCTTAACATTGTGCAGTAACAGGCGGTAGAAAGAGCGATCGCTAATTTTGTAGGCTGCGTTAGCTCTTGTGTAAAGCATGAGGTGATGCAAGCATAAATAAATTTGTTTGTATTTATACTTAAATTTATGTCAAGCAGACACTTATGCTTAAATTGCTAGGTCAGTCAAAAAGCTTAGAATAATAGAATAATGTCTAATACACAGAAAAATCTCTAGCCATTTAAAGTAAAATATTATACTAAGTAACTTAGATATTGAATATTAAAAAGAACATTATGAAGCTTGAAAGCGTATTCGTCAAAAGTTTTCGGAGCATTGAGAGTTCGGAACTTACTAACTGTGGTCGGTTTAACGTTCTTATTGGTAAAAACAATTCTGGTAAATCAAGTGCTCTTTCAGCAATACACGCTTTTTTCAACTGTTTACGTGATGGTGAAGTACTTACTCTGAAACCTCAAATTAGTAGAGAGATAGATTTTTTTAATAGAAATACTCAAGTTCCTATCGAGATTTCCCTTACTTTTTCTTTAACACTGGCTGAAAGAGATGTTTTGATACGAGATATTGTAACAGAAGCGCCGCAAATGAAAAATGCAGTTGATGGTATTGATCCTGTACTGCGTCTGTCTGTAACTCTCATCATTATGCCTCCACCATCATCTTTTAGTTATGTTAAGAAGCTCAGCTTAAGAGAAACAGGAAAGCTTGGAACAAAAAATTGTGATTCTGAAAGAATTATTTTGAGTATTGATAATAATAGCGCATCAGAAATTTATAATAATTTTTTATCGTGTCAGGAATTAAATAAAAATATAAAAAATTTAAGTCATGTTGATATTGAGAAAATCCGAAGATTTATTGCACAAAGAATTCGGGAACGCTCCCCAATGGAAATTTTGAGTTCATTTGCAGAAATTAATAGAGAAATTTATTTATTAATTGAGAATAGAGTTGGTACAAAAGCATCTATTGAAGAAATAGAAAACGTTGTCTTAGAATTAATATCTAATTTTAAGGATGAATGTCAAGCAATTTTAAATCAACCTTTAAAGAACAAGGTGGGAACTTTCTCTGGTGAAGAATCTTCAATTCCTAATTATGTAAAAAATTTATTACAAAGTATAGGCAAAATAAAAATACTTTATTTAACAGAAAGACGCAAACAAATAGGTAAAGAAGAAGCAGAGCGTCTTCTTTCTTTAAAAGTCAAACGAGGTGGAAATGACATTCTCAAAAACATTCAAGAAACTGTTACAGCCCTATTGGGTGTACACATAGATGCCTTTGAGAGTAGCGCTTCCTCGATTACAAATCAAGCATCTGCTGAGATGGATGTTGATAACTTTTTAGTAGAAGTAAACGGTTCAGGAATTAAAGAGGCTTTGAGATTATTACTAGATGTTGAATTTGAAAATCCCGATATACTACTTGTTGAAGAGCCAGAAATACATTTACATCCTGCTCTAGAAACAAATACCATGCGGTATTTAAAACGCATAAGTCATGACTGTCAAGTATTTTTAACGACTCATTCAACCAACTTCTTGGATACGGCTGAAATGAATAATGTGTATTTGGTTACAAAACTAAACTCTACTCAGATACAGCAATTGGATGTTGGCGAAGCTGAAGCAAAAATTCCACAGGAACTTGGCATCAGGTTGAGTTCTCTTTTTATGTTTGATCGTCTTGTTTTTGTAGAAGGTCAATCAGATGAAGATGCTATTAGAGAATGGGCTTCTGTATTAGGAATAAATCTTAGCCAAGCGAATGTAGGATTTATTCATATGGGTGGTGCGCGTAATTTTGCACACTTTGCAACAGAAGCAACCTTAGGATTTCTCACAAAGCGTCAAGTCAAAATGTGGTTTCTTATTGATCGAGACGAGAAAGATGATTCTGAAATTCAGAAAATGCAAAGTATGCTTGGTCAAAACGCTAAAATTAAAGTTTTAAGTAAACGAGAGATTGAAAATTATTTAATATGCTCAAGAGCTATAAGAAGTTTTATTAAATACAAAAGTGAATTAAGAGGTCATTTGAACGAGGAGTTACCAACAGAGACTGATATTAATTCCAAAATTGATGAATGTGCTGAGACTCTCAAGCAGTTTGCTATAAATAAAAGAGTAGTCAAAATTGCGTGTAAACCCATTTATCCCGATACACAAACAATTTTTAAAGATGTTCATAACCAAGATACTGTTATTCAAATAAATAATTCAATTCAGAAAATTATTGAACATCTAGAAGCAGAAAAAAATAACTTAGAGCCTATATATACAGCTAAGTATAATGAGATAAATGCTGATTGGCAATCTAAAAAGTTAGACTTAGTTCCCGGTGATATTCTACTAGATGAAGTTTGTCAAAGATATAATGTTCGCTTTAAAAAGGAAAAAGATACTTATCGATTGGCAGGTTTGATGGAGAAGGATGAAATTAACCAAGAAATTAAAGATATTATTCAAGAAATAGTTACTTAAAGTTATTACTCATCTTACTGATGTGATCGCAAATGCAGAACAATATCGCTTCTCCTTCTAATTCTTGCTGTAACACAATCCAACAGAAAAGCAAGAAGTGCGATCGCTAATCATACATACTGCATTAGCTAATAGCATGTATCACCAAACACAATACTTCAGAGAGATGAGCCTTTGAGGAAAAGTTTGTGAACTACTTGTAGTAATTCTCCTAGTAGTGACACAAATACCTCAAACCATGACACCTACCGTTCAAATTGCCGCCGAACTTTGCCAAGCTGTTTTCAACGAACGAATTAATGATGCTGTCATTGATGGGCGGCAATTAATGGATGCCCAGCTATATGACCAAGCGCTAAAAATATACCATCAAGCCCTCGAAAGTGCTGCACTTCTCAGCGCCCCTGAACGGGAGTATGTGATTCTCAATATTATCCGAGATGAACGCTTTGCCCTACAACCCTTGACTCAACTGCCGCGCCAAGAGCAAGATAAATGGATTGAGTGGCTGGGGAAAGTGCAGCAGTATGCGCTGAATTTAGGCGAAAACTCAAGTTTAACGATCGCACAACATTTAGAACAAGTTGCAAAAGGTTATCAAACTCTGGGACGAACCGATCTCGCTGCGATCGCACTTCAACAAGCAACTCAAGCAGCGGCGAAGATTCCTGAAGTTCTCAATCGCGCCAATGAATTGATTCAACTCGCAACCCAATGGCTGCAATTCTCAGACAAAGCTGAAGCTAAACAAGCACTTACCCAAGCTTTAGCAGCGGTTGCACAAATTCCTACTGACGATCCCTACTCTCAGTGGAATTATTTGTCTTCTATTGCATCGCTGTACATTCAACTGAGCGAACCACAACGCGCCTTGGCATTAACCGAAAACATTACTAATGAGTATTACCCGAATGCAATTCGTCAAGAAGTCGTGCGCGATGCGGTAAAAAGAGGAGATTTGCAGTTAGCTCAGGCGATCGCAGCTAAAATTCAAGTAGCTGAATACCAAGCTAATGCGTTGGTGGAAATGGCAATTTATTGGGCAACTCATCATCAAGTTCGACGAGGAAATCGCCTGTTTGCCCAAGCTTTGAAACGGGTAGCGAAAGATGAGCGTGCAGAAGCTTTACAATCATCAGTGATTCAAACTTACACTACATCAGATCAACTCACTATTGCCCTCAATGCAGCTCAACGACTCACTCAGGATGAACCGAAAGCGCTAGCATTGGGTGCAATTGCAGTTGCTTACGCCAAAGCCAAGCAATCTCAGCAGGTGCAACAAGTTCTTGCCCAACTCACGGGTTTAATTCAATCGGAAACTGCCGTAAATAATGTTGGTTATGTCAACAATATACTGCAAGCTGCTGTGAATGCAGAACAGTATAATTTGGCGATCGCAATTTTAAATGCGGTGCAAAATAACGCAGACTTTCTCTCGAAACCGGGTTGGTATCGACAAATTGTGCAAGCGGCGTTGCTACAACATCTCGATGAAGCACTGCAATTAGCAAAACAGATTCCTAATGATATTTGGCCTGAGGAACGCAACTCTAGCCTGCAAGAAATTGCGCTTGCTTATGCCAATAACAAAAAATGGAATCAAGCCAATGATGTAGTAAAACAAATTGAAAATACCACTTTCACCCCATAT
Source organism: Aulosira sp. ZfuVER01 (assembly GCA_034530615.2). GTDB lineage: Bacteria > Cyanobacteriota > Cyanobacteriia > Cyanobacteriales > Nostocaceae > Aulosira. Next base: position 104,642 of record JAVRCV020000046.1, on the reverse strand, counting down.
CAACTATTAACACAGGCGGAACTTGCGGCGATAGCACCCACATCGGAACAATTCACCAGTTTGATTCAAGCTGCAATTGCACAAGTGCAAGCTTTAGAACCGATTGAGGAGAAAGCTTTAGCACTAGCGGCGATCGCTCAAGCATATCTGCGTTCTGGGGATGAAGAACAGACACAATCTTTCCTGCAACAAGCCATCCAAACGGTGCAGCCGATAGAAGATGAAGAATATCGCGGTCGTTTGCTCAACCAAATCGCTGATTATTTAATCCAAAAGCGACAATATACGGCTGCTATAACGATAGCGCAGGCTAATCCTGTTTCCTACTTGCAACAATCGAGCTACAGTTCTATCTTCCAACAAGCACTTCCAGCTTACGGCTTTTATGTCGCCTTGCAAGTGGTAGAACTAGACTCGCTACCAGATACACAAGCGACAAAACTGCTAGCGATCGCCAAAACCTATGCTCAACTGCAACGCAATGAAGATGCAATTGTATTACTTGATCGCGCCTTTGAGTAGCTCAAAAGATTGCCGATCCCGAAAGCCGCATGATTCAAGTCAGCGAGTATACGGAAGTACCCGATGAAAGCGATCGCGCTCACCAATACACCCGCTTGGTGAAGCAGTATGTCGCCCTAGGACAACTGGATAAAGCTCAACAAGTAGTTGAGAAAGCTCAGGAAGCATCTCTGCGCGATTATCTCCAAGCTTGGATTTATTGTTAAACAGCCAACTCCTAGTAAAGACTAAAGTCCTTAAGTAAGTCGATGTAAATAATCACTTGTTTGTAGTTGCGCTTTAGCGCTAAAGCGCAACTACGAGCCAAATACACATTTCTTTACATAGTTTGGTTTTTTCTCAACGACTTACTAGGAAATTTTTGATTGTTTTGAGGAAAAACGGATGAGCTAGTTGTAGTAAGTCTGCAAGTAGTAACGCAAATACCTCAAACTATGACATCTACCCTACAAATTGCTCCAGAACTTCGTCAAACGGTTCTTTACGACAAAATTAATGAGGCGATCGCTCATGCAGTGCAATTAGTGCGTTTCCAGATTTATGACCAAGCGCTGAATACATATCATCAAATTCTCGATCGCGTTGCACTTCTGAGCAACCGCGAACAACAATCATATTGGATTTCCTATGTCATTGGTTATCATGAAATAGCAAATCTCTTTCAACCCTTAACTCAACTCCCGTGCCAGCAGCAAGATAAGTGGATTGAGTGGCTAGAAAAAGTGCAGCAGTATGCACTGAATTTTCACGAACATCCTATAGGGATTGCCCAAGATTTAAGACATCTTGCGAAGATTTATCACAATCTGGGACGAAGGGAACTGGTGGAGAACGCACTTCAACAAGCCACCGCAGCAGCGCAGCAAATTCCTGACCCCACAAGTCGCACCGACCAATTAATTCAACTAGCATCTATTCGCTTAGAATTTCAACAAAAAGCCGAAGCCCAACAATTACTCACGCAAGCTATAGCAACCGTTGAACAAATTCCTAGTGAAGATACTTTCACTCGCGGAAATTATCTTGTATCAATCGCATTCCTATATATTCAACTGAGTGAAGTACAACGCGCTTTGGCATTAGCCGACAAAATTGGCAATTACCATTCCCCTGACACAATTCATCAAGAGATTGTGCGCGATGCGATTAAAAGAGGAGATTTGCATTTAGCCCAGGCTGTTACAGCTAAAATTCAAGGGGCTGAATACCAAGCTTATGCTTTAGTGGAAATGGCAGTTTATTGGGCAACTCATCATCAACCCCGATTGGGTAATCGCCTGTTTGCCAAAGCACTCAAACGAGTGGCGAAAGAAGAGTACGCCCAAGGCTTACAATACGTATTGATTAAAAATTACAGCACATCAGGTCAACTCACTATTGTTCTCAATGCTATTCAAAGACTGACTCAGGATGGACACAAGGCTCAAGCATTGAGTGAAATTGCTCTGACTTACGCACAAGCCAACCAACACCAGCAGTTACAAAAAATTCTTGCTGAACTCAAGAGTTTAAATAATTGGGAAATCGCGCTAATGAGCATTATTAGCAATGCACAACAGTATCATTTAGCGATGATAGTATTCAATGCGGTGAAAAACAAAGGCGACTTGATTTATAAGTCGGGTTTGTATCGAGAACTTGTGCAAGCGCTGCTGCGTTCGCAACATCTCAACGAAGCACTGGAATTAGCAAAACAAGCTCCTAATCATGTTTCGCCAGATGAACAAAGTTCTAGTTTGCAACAAATTGCGCTCGCCCTTGGCGTCGCCGCAGGCATCGCATTAGCCAATGCTCAACAATGGAGCCGAGCTATTGAAGTAGTAACACAAATTGAAAATACCTCCAGTACCCCATATCAGGTATTAACACGGGTGGAACTAGCGGCGATCGCACCGACACCAGCAGAGTTTACCAGCTTAATTCAGCCTGCAATTGCACAAGCACAAGCCTTAGAAGCGATTGAGCAAAAAGCCTTAGCACTAGCAGCGATCGCTGTTGCATATCTGCGTTCGGGAAATGAAGAACAGGCACAATCTTTCCTGCAACAAACGATCCAAACAATGCAGCAGGTAGAAGATGATGAAAATCAAAGTCGCGGTCGTCTGTTCGCTCAAATTAACGATTATCTAATTATCCAAAATCAATATACTGCCGCCCTAACAATAGCTCAGGCTTATCCAGCTTCTTACTTGCAGGATAATGTCTACAATGCCGTATTCTATCAGCTAAATTCTCACTACGCCGTTGATGTCGCGTTGTCAGTGGTAAAAGTAGAATTGCTACCAGATAGACAAGCCACAACACTGCTAGCGATCGCCAATATCTATGCTTTACAGCAACGCAATGAAGATGCGATCGCATTTCTCGATCGCGCCTTTGTAGTAGCTCAAAAAATTGCCGATCCCGAAAGCCGCACAATTATCCGTTACGAAAATACACCAGAACCCGATTACAACGATCGCCGTAGCCAATACACCCGCTTGGTGAAGCAGTATGTGGCTTTAGATCAACTCGATAAAGCCCAACAAGTAGTAGAGAAAGTTCAGGAAGCAGTTCTGCGCGATTATCTGCAAGCTTGGATTGATTGTTAAATTGCTAAATTATATTGTATTGGGGCGATCGCTCATGATGACATTGTGCAATAAGCAGTGGAAAGAGCGATCGCTCTGCTTGTACTTATATTTGCTTGAGTTTCAATCCCGCGAACGGGTTTCATTAATTTGAAAGACGGGAATGCTAATATCATTGTGTTGATAGAGCAAGCTGTTTCAATCCCGCGAACGGGTTTCATTAATTTGAAAGTTTAGAGTTAGCGCGGATAGCCGCCAGAGAGGTGAAAGGTTTCAATCCCGCGAACGGGTTTCATTAATTTGAAAGTCCTCTATGTGCATTTGGTGGAAAAGTAGAATGGCTCGTTTCAATCCCGCGAACGGGTTTCATTAATTTGAAAGCCGCAAGGTATACCCGGTCCGCGCGGACAAATTGGTTGTTTCAATCCCGCGAACGGGTTTCATTAATTTGAAAGTTTTATGCGTAAATGTCTGAAATGTAGGCATAGTAAAGGTTTCAATCCCGCGAACGGGTTTCATTAATTTGAAAGACAGGAGTGTCCACTGTGCCCTTGCTGGACTATGTGCCGTAGTTTCAATCCCGCGAACGGGTTTCATTAATTTGAAAGCCAGTGACGCACCACTAGAATCAAATGGAATAATGGTTTCAATCCCGCGAACGGGTTTCATTAATTTGAAAGGCTGTTTCAGCCGTCCCTAATGCAGTAGTGGCTGTTGGTTTCAATCCCGCGAACGGGTTTCATTAATTTGAAAGGCAATGTCTAAGGAATGTATGAAATGTCAAATTTGTAGTTTCAATCCCGCGAACGGGTTTCATTAATTTGAAAGTTCTAAAATTTCCGCGTTATCTATTAAGATTTTTGGTTTCAATCCCGCGAACGGGTTTCATTAATTTGAAAGCGCCTAACCATCTTTGTGATGCAGCATTCAAATGAAGTTTCAATCCCGCGAACGGGTTTCATTAATTTGAAAGATTTTAAACATCCTGATAACTAACAGGAAATTAATTAGTTTCAATCCCGCGAACGGGTTTCATTAATTTGAAAGCACATTATAGTGAGTTTACACGATCTAACGAAAACGTTTCAATCCCGCGAACGGGTTTCATTAATTTGAAAGCACAAATACAGTACTGGGTAATGAGTACCCGAATGGCTGAACAGTTTCAATCCCGCGAACGGGTTTCATTAATTTGAAAGTCCGCCAGCCAGAAGCTAATTATAGCGGCATTTCTAGCAGCAATTTTGGCAGGACTGTTTTAAAAGTCCATTTCAGCCGTTGGTAACAGCGAGCCGAAAAGTACTCAAAACGCCGAAAGTATTGAATTGTCAAGGTTCTGTCGATTTGGCGGGAGGTGGGGGGTTTTCGCCCGTGCTTTCCCATGCCAAAAAATTCACCAACATCATAATATGATAGTCTCTTGCTGTCGAGGTTGTTCAGAACCGTAGGTAATAGTTTTACGTACTGCTCCAGCATCCAAAACATAGATACGGACTGAATCTTCGGCGGGTTTGATTAAGTTTTCAACTTGTACCCTTAATTTAGCAAACTGCACGGCAGTCAAAAAACATTCAAACACGCTGTACTGCGTCCAAGTTCCATAACCGGAAAGCATTTTATGTAGTTTTGTGCGCCGTTTATTTGCTGCTTTACTATCCGGCAAATCGTAAATTACCAGGTAAAACAAAGTACTCATCTTAGTGCCAGCGCTTTATAGGGAACCCCTTCTTGTAAATGCCGACTCAATAAACGTGCTTGCAATTCAATTGCCCGACGATAGCTGCAACGATAGCCAAAAGTAGGATGCTTAAACTCATCGTTCATTTTGCGTTCCCACGCTTGCAAAAATTGTTTGCGTCCGGCTTCCGAAAGTCTATATGCACCAAGATGATCCGTAAAATCATCGGGTTTAATTTCTTTGTGGCTGATAACCGAAAGTATCAAATTATCGGCAATCAACGGGCGAAATTCTTCCATTAAATCGAGAACTATTGCAGGTTGTCCTCTGGTGGCTTCGTGCAAATAGCCAACGTAAGGATCTAAACCTGCCAGATGTACGGCTGCTGTCACCTGTACTTGCAAAAGTCCATAGGCAAATCCCAACAATGCATTTACTGCATCCGTGGGAGGACGGCGATTTCTGCCATTAAAAGACCATTGTGCTTCCAGCATTGCCGACCAAGCCGCAAAATATTCTCGTGCTGCTAATCCTTCTACCCCCCGGACTTCATCGAGGGTTGTTTGTTCTGCGACTAGCTGTTTGCGGGATTTGAGCGGATTGTCTTTTTGATCGTGGCGGTATAAAACAGTATATTGATTGTGGATTTTGCCCGTCACAATTGTTTTGGCAATCTGCAAGCGATGGGCTTGGTCACAGTAAGCAGCATACTGTGCCAGCCGCAACTGACCATTACGGGAGTACGCAGGAAGCGCCGAACCTAAATATTTACCAAAACCAGAAAGGTAATGTACTGGCATTCCTAGTTCTAATGCATATACAAGCGCATCACCAGTAATTTGGGGATTGCCCATTAATACCACTTGTTCGACAGTTTGGGCGGGAACCGATTTTTTCTCCCAATTGCCATCTTCTTGTTTTAACGCGACTTTAAAAGCTTCCGCAGCTTTACTGAGAATAGCATCAGGCTGAGTTACATAAAGAACAGACATTTTTTAGACCTCAAGATGTAATTTTTTGATTTCTTTGGGTAAGCAAATTTTCTGCAAGCTGCAATCCCGACACTTTTTGGGATTGTCAATTGGTGCTGGCATTGTTCCACCGATTGCAGCCCGCGCCGCTTGAATTGCCTGTTCTGTAGCTTGTCGCAATGCAGGTGTAAAATGTACCTGTTCGCGGCGGCGGTTGGCGTAGTAAAAAATTTCTCCGTAGGGAATGGTGCTACCAGTGCGTTCTTCCAAACACAAAGCTGCACCGCAGAGTTGAAAATGGTCGCTTTTGTGGTTAGCCATGCGTCCCTTTTTAAACTCTAAAGGGATAAGCTGGCTGTCTTTTTCTTCTACTGCGTCAATAATACCGTTGATGAGGAGGCGATCGCACCACACCCACTGATGTCGGTAAACTACCTTGTCTCCTTCAATATTCTTGCCTTCATCATCAACATTGCGATGCAGGTGACGACCAATAATAATGTGTTCGTTATCCGCATTTTCCCCCAGTTCGTATTCCAGAAAAAAACGACGTGGGCAATATTCCCAAGCATTCAAATAAGCTAAGGGAAGATAGAACTGTTCATTCATGTGCATATCTAAAATCTCTATAAATCTTGTGGGGTAGGCATTTTGCCCGCCCAAATTATGCAAGTTAAATGTGTAGTTGCGATATGTCCGCCGCGAGTGCAACGTAGACGCCTGAAAGGCGCCTTCCCGCAGGGTAGTGAAACGTAGACACGAAGTGGCTTCCCTGCGGTCGCAATGACAAGTGTTCAACTGGACATGATATTAAATGTGAAACGGCTGAGTTTCAAAATTTTGGTTACGACTTTTTCGCAAATTTTGAGCTTTTGAATTTTGAATTTTGAATTTTGAATTCCCCACCTGTGTTTGTCCCATTCCCATTGCAGTTTTACGCCCTACCCCAGCAAAGAAAGCAAAATTAGCTAGGATAGTTGCAATTCGAGCCATTTCTGGACTATTGAATCGATAGCGTACCCAACCCTGCGCCCCAATTTCCGAACCTCCTTCCATTTTGAGTGCGTAGGTTTTGAGTTCGTAGGCTGTAACTAAAGCATTCCATTCACAATTAGGAATTTGGTATTGTTCTGGTGCAAAAATATTCCACCGTCGATGCAGCGAATTAAACACTAATTCGGGTAAAGGAAAGGTTTGCACATTTTGATTTTGTTTGAAGCTAGTAGGAGAGAGAAAGTTTAATTCAATCTCATGTAAAACCTGTGCTGGATTAAATAATAAAGCATAGTCAGCCGCACCTGCTAGTTGATGCGTTCCTGGTAGCGCATACATATTCCGTAAAACAAACGGAAAATCAGCTAATACTAAAGATTCAGTTTCGGATTTTTCAAATCCCTGCATTAATGGCTCAATTAAACTACCATCCAATAAACCAATCCGAAAATAAAAATAATCCCCAACACGCACCCCACCCTGACGACGATTTCCCAACAGTCCCGAAATAGTCAATGGGGAATTTTGACTGTTGTGAACAGCTTCAGCCAATGCTGGATTTGCGGCGGCTAGCCACTTAATTACCAGCGCGTGTAATGCACGAGATAAAGTAAAAGGCATATCTCCCATCTCCGCAGCCGCAACTTCAACAACAATTGAATGTAATGTTGATGGTTTAAGCGGTTGCAACAACATTTCCGGCTCCATAAAATGCCACCTTTGGTAGAGAAATTTCTGCTGGTAACTGTTGATATTGCTCTGGTGTTAATGTTAATTTAAAATCTTGCCACTCATCTTTTTTAGTTACTAAATGCTCACCGTGTAACTGTGCCTGACTGACCAAACTTACTGGAGGCATAACAATCCGGTTATAAAGTAGCAATTGAGTATCCCTTGGCAAATCCAACGGGTTTAAAGGATGCAAACAGATGTAATCTCCGGATTTAGTTTGCATGATGCGATCGGGAATTTTGACCGCTTCAACCCTAATTTTTGCTGCCCATTTACCCAAACGTATCCAACGGGGTATTTTGAGATTTTCTGGAGCAATAATATAAGTACGATATAAACTACCAACAGCTAATTCTTTCGCCCTCCCGTAATTAATTGGATAGTTTTTATCTGCACCCTTATCACCAAACTGCTTTGACTTGCCATAATATGCAACTTGAGCAGCTTTAAAAGTATTAATTTGATACGACCAATTAATAGGTTGGGCGGGAAATACATAAATTCCTGCTTGATTGAGATGAAGAAGATTTTGTTCAGCACGTGCATCTAAATATGTGGGTTTTTGTGCTAATTCTCCTTGTAATCTATATGGTTGGGGAATGTAATGAATTGCAAAAAGTGCAAAACTTAATCCCCAATTATGTAAATATTTTTCAGTTTCATAGAGAATACCCATTTCTCTTGTAGCGAAGAAAACGTTATCGTGTAGCGTCAATGTGCAGTGATATAATGCCATAAAAAGCACGCCATTTTTAATTTTCGTAGGGTGTGTTATGCCGCAGGCTAACGCACCTTAATTGTTGATGGTGCAGAGAAAAATTAATTGGTTGGTGGTGCGTTACGCTAAAGCGATAACGCACCCTACAATAGAAAAGATAATTACGAATTACTCTTCCCTTTCTTTTTCAACGCTCCAAAAGATTCTGCATAGGCTTTAGTTTGTCCGTAGAGTGCAGACATTGTTTCTACTAAACTTACTTCATCTTGATAAAGTGCGTTAACTTCCTCTAACAAATCATTTAACTGTGAACCAAAAATCAGCTTAGTTTTGCGTATAGGTTCATCGTTGAGTAAATTATTAGCCACTGATTCTACCTGCTGTAAAATATCGCTAACTGGAGCATTTACATCACCTTTTAAAGCATCATAAAGCGCTTGCGTGAAATGTAAATTACTAAAGATTTCACCATCGCCAAATACAATTCCGGCGATGTAATTTCGCATTGTTCCTGTGCGTGATTCCTGTGCGCCATAACGTTTGGTACGCAGTAAATTGCCTAGAACGTAAATAAAGCCTTCATAAGTAGGATCGCGCAGGGTTTCTATTGTGGGGAATGTGACTTCGGGAATAACATGATCTAATTCGTTAATACTACTACGCATTTCTCCAGCTTCGCTCATTGTTCCACCTTCAAAGGGTGCATTAAATGTGAAACTGCGATGGGATTTTTCATAAGCGCTAAGAGAAAAAGCTGAGTCAGAATAGACTTTAGAACGTTCCGAACCACTATCACCGATCGCAAATCCATAGATAATACAATCGGGGCATTTTTTGCAAGATTTCTCGCCGTTATATTCGCAGTGTTTATCTTTGTTTGCTTCATCGGCGCTAGTCAGATTTAACCCCCGCAGTAATTCGCGTCCCGCAAGTCGTTCGGGGGTGGTTTGTTTGCGCTTGAACATCACCAAACGACTAATTTGTTTTTTGCTTTCATCTGTAGTTCCTAACCCGGCTTGTGTACGTGCAGTGTTGAGAATTCCATCTGTTTGGAATACGGGGAATGATTGACTATGACGTAGCATAATGAAGTGGATATACTTCCCAGAAGCCAAGCGGGGAAATACAGATTGAAATTCGGGTTTTAATGTTTTGAGAATGCTCATGGTTTGGTTCCTGATAATTTGAGATTACGGCGATAATCAAAGATAAAAAATTAGGATGATTTAGCAGCTTTTTCTTGCAAAGCTAACCACCGATAAGCAAATTCTGCACCGGATTTGATGCGGTTGCGGTTTTCTTGTAATAAAGCGCGATCGCCTTTACAGTAACCTTGCTTATTTTGTTCATTTCCCAAAATTTCTTCGACACAGAATTCCATAAATTCTTGAATTACATATAGCTCTTGGGATTTGTTATTTCGTAAAATACGTCTTGAAATTTCTTTCCCTTTGAGCCGTTCTAAAGCATCTCTAATTTGTCCACAACCAATCTTAATTAAAGTATCTTTATCCGTATTAACAGGACTACTGAGCATAACGTCTAAGGCAATGCTAATTGGACGTAGAATAGAATGACTTGATTCATTAGAGTAAACATTACCTAAATCATCTTCTCCAACACGATAAAATTTGCGGTATTTTTGAGCTATTTCTTCTATGAAATTCATTAAATACTTTCCTCCCTCGTTAATTTCATTTTTATCATCTACCCATAATTGGGCATATAGCCAATAACGTTTGACTTCTTCTTGGCTGGGTATACGTTTATCACGTCGCAATCCTTCTTCTGCTAAAGCAAAAATATTGAGGACATTTGTTGTTACTTCTCGCACTGTTTTAATCAAATCTCGCCATTTAGCATCAGGGGGAGAACTGCGAGTATCTAAATGCAGACTGTAGGCAAATAAAAGGCGCTGTATGGCATTTTCAAAATCCTGAATTCGCAGAGAATTGGATAATCCGAGTAAATTCCAAAATGATGCGGGTGCATCCAGAATTACAGACTCTTTAAAGTCACTATCGCTGTTATACAGGGGGACAGAACTACTGGTAGCTATTACTTTTACTCCTAGTAATATTGGCAGAGATAAAGCCAAAAAAGCAGGTTGTACCCACGCATCGGTGAGGGTTTTACCTCTGGTGGTTGTGTAATTCATTGCCATAAAGGGCAAGTCTTCTGTATTGTATTTATCGTTGTGAAAGCGTCCTGATGTTGCTTCTTCAGTTAACCAAGCAACTGATTGTAAAGCCTGAATTTTCATCTCCTTCTCTAACCATTGCTTGCGGACATCCCAGAGATTAATCTGTTTCATATTGTTGACTAACAATTTGATAGCCGCCGCAGTTTGAGGAGAATAGACATAAGCTGGAAAGATATATAAAAATACTGGTTGTTGTTCTTCTAATTTTCCGGCTGGGACTGCCCAAAAAGCTTGACGCATTAACATTTCTAGGGCATAGATTTTGGAAATACCGCGTTTAATTTGTCTGCCGCCAAGGGCATTTTTGTTACTATATTGTTGCGGTTTAAATAAAACCACTGAATCCATTTGGTCTTCTGATGCAAATTCACCGGAACTTAAGGAACAAATTGGTTGTTTTGCGGCTTTGGTTTTTGCATCAGCATAAGCTGTAAATTCCGCACTAAATGATGGTTGATTACTAGACCAGCCTTTAACTTCTAAATATTGGGTTAAGTATTGAGAGAAAATCTCATGGATAGGGCTAGAATGTGAGGGGAGTAAGTTATTTGCACTTGCCCAACTTGCTAAATCTTCCGCCCATTTTTCCATCGATTCTGAAATATCTTCTGGCTTAGAAGATGCATGATTAGCAACATAATAAGCTGCTGTATGATACCAGCCATAATTCACACCTCCCGCTTGGATTTGGGTTTGTTCGGGAGATATGTTATCTTGCACTCCTAATTTATTTAGCATCCAGTTGATGTATGCTGGGGAATCACCAAAAAACTCTTTTTGAGTCAGAAAAATAAATTCGGCAATTCTATCAGCACGAATATCTGCACCTTGATTGAGAAATTCTCGCTCAGTTGCAGTTAAATCTAATTTTTCTAAACGTTTGGGTGTAGCTGGGTCTTTGATATTTGCTACTTTGACTTCAATTACTCGTGGTAGTTTGGGAATCAGTTCCTCTGGCGAAAATAATTCTATGGTTTGGGGTGCAACTTTTAAGCCTTTACCATCTCGCTTAAAACCAATATCACCACCCATCATTTTACTTGCCAAAACTCCGCTGATTTGTTGCCAAATAAATTCTTGGAGTTCGTAAATATCTGGAGTTTCAGTATTTGATGGTGCGAGATAAATTACACCTTGAGCAAAAAATAAAATGGGTTCCCAATTTAGGTCTTTGGCATATTTAATTGTGGCGTTATGAATACCATTACTCACAATACCTATGGTGTCTCGCAAGCGATGATAAACCAAACTTTTGTTAATATTTAAATACCGCAGTTGTTCTCGCAGTCTATCTCCTCTGGTTTGAGTATCTATATCACCTGGGTCGGTAAAATGTACTGCAATATCGCCAAAAGCTAGCAGACGACGTAGGGGAATTTCTAAACGGTGACGGTCTTTAATTTTAGGAACAGGCCAGTTAGCAGGGTAAAGATTTGTGCCAGCTTTGTTTTGAGTATTTTGTGCTAAGTAAGCAATTTCTGGTAAATACGCTTGCCATTCTGTCCAAAATAATTGAAAGTTGAGTTTTTCGCCTAAGTTACGACAGAGATTGATAATTTCTTCAACTTGCGAATTTTTGGGTGTTTCTTCTCCTTGTCCGTTGCAATATTTGTTGTAATCGTGCAAAGTTAAGCCTAAACAAAGGAGATATTTTTCGATATCTGATAAAGGTTGAGGTAAATATTTGCTGATGTTCCAAGCTGTGAGTAAGCCATTGAGAACGTGAACTAGTAAATTTTGGTCAGCACGGTTTGACCAGTTTTGGGCATTTTTTTGAGCATAGCGATCGCCTAGCTGAGATAAAATTTGATAATGTGCGTCGTAACTACCGCCTAATGCGGAAATTGAGGAAAATTCTTGTTCGAGAGATGGGAGTAATTTCTCGATATAGGAATGCAGAATTGGGTCTGTGTCTTGTGGGAGGGTTTCGATGAGGAGTGTTTGGATGAGGGTAGACATATTAACAATTCAAAATTCAAAATTCAAAATTCAAAACTTGTACTGAGCGAAGTCGAAGTATTCAAAATTCAAGCTGTAAGGGTTAATGTTCAAGCTGTAAGTTTTAAAATATGGAAGATTCAAAGCGGGTGTTGGTGAATTTTTTTAAGCGCCACTTTAAAGCTTCGAGAAGTAATGCATCTTGATTGAATGCACAGGCGTAAGCTTGTTCGCTAGCGTCAACTAAGCGATATAAACCAAATAAAGGACTGAGGTTAAGGGTACGGCTAACTTCCCAATGGCTACTTTGTTTGTTTTTGTTGACTGGGACGAGAAAAGTTAGGAGTTTCTTTTGTCGCAAACAATTAATGACATCAGCTTGAGGATGTCCAATGAGGGTTAATTTATCGATTAGACAAAGTTCGCCAATTTGGATTTCGCTGCTTTGACGGTTGGTGTGTAAACTCAAATGCTCAATTCGCTGGTCAACCCATGACTGAATGCGAAGATAAACATTAATGAAATCATCGGGAAATTCTTCTTCACCTCTTGCTGATTTATTAGCTGCTTTTAAAAATGTCTCACGGTCGATTATTTCTACTCGCGCATAAGGTAAAAGTCGCAGCAAGTCGTAAGTGTAAAAATTATTCTCGTCCCAAACCGCCGCTTGTAAGGTTGAACCTCCGCGAAAGCGTAACAGTTCTTGTTGGGTGGCTTTTTCGACCTCAGTTTTCTGCTTTTTATACCAGTAAGCCTGTTTTGATTCAATGCTTTTAGAATATAGGCGCTGCAAATCTTTTGTTATGTTTGCGCGCACTAATTCACTAACTTTTTTATTCTCTTGCGTCATTCGCCAAAACATTCCCTGTGCTTGTAATGCACCCCAATGCTGGCGATATTCTTCAAACTTTTTGGGTAGGTCAAAGGCGTAGGCGATCGCATCTGTTAAAATCTCTCTTGTCACTTTCTGTTGTGGACTGAGTTTTTCTTGCAGTCTCGCCATCACCCAAGGAGTATGACCGGGAATTAAAATAAATGCTGTGTACACATTAAAACCCGGATGTCTCCCCAATCTTCCCAAACGCTGCGTTACTGTTGCAGAGTCGCTACTTTCAAAAATCAACAGGTGAATTTTAAAGTCCACACCCACATCAACCGCAGATGTCCCCACTACTAATACTGGCTGTTGTGCATCTTTTAAGTCGCTTTGTACCTGCAATCTTTGTTGTCTGTCGATGCGTCCGCTAATTTCTCGAACTTTCACTCCTGGTAATAAAGCATCTAACAACCGAGTCACCTGACCAGCTTTCGCCACGGAATTAACAATTATCAATCCCCTGGCTTTAGACTCTGCATTCAGAATTTGCTGAATGGTGGGAATCATTTCCCTTAACCATGTCTGCGTGTCTCCATCTTTGGCTAATTCCACTAACTCTAATTCCACAGCTTGCAGAATTTGGCGAAATCCTGGCTTTGCTTCACTTGCATAAACTCCCTTAACCTCAGCCACCTTAAACCCGGCTGTGCGTAACTGTTGAATAAAATCTTCTTTTGGCGTTGCGGAAGTAAACAAAAACCGCCGGGGACGGGATTGATTTTCTTGGCTGCGACGAATAAAAGCCAAACTATTTAAAGCTGCTGTTTCTTGATGACTACCAAAAATATGAAATTCATCAAATACCCACAAATCAGGCCATTCTGCCAATACTAATGGTAGTTGATCGCTACCATAAGCCGGGTCGCGGTATTGAAAGTGAGTCATGTAATGGAAAATATCGGGGTTAGTCAGCAAAATTGGCTTTTGTTGAATCGCTAGTAGTAATTCTTGAAATTTATTACTTTTATTTGCTTGCTTTACCCTTCTGCTTAATTCCGCACCAAATAAACGGTCTACTCGTTGAGCAGCATCCAACCCAAACAGCGCATGATATTTATATTGCTGTTCGGCTTGGTCTTCCACGAGTTCAATTGTGGGATATAACCCCATAATGCGAAAATCAGGATTAATCAGCGTCGGTAAATTTGCACCCAGGGTTTTACCATCACCAGTTGCCGCTTGATTACAGATAATATCTGCATCACCGTGTATAATTTCCTTATAGTTTTGCGCTTGGTGTGATGAGAGAGGACAGATACATCCATCGGGTGGTTTAAGGTCACTAGCCCTTTGTGTAACAAGGCATTCAGAGTTACACTCAAGGAGACAGTTCTCAACTCCTGGGTTGAGTTGAGAGTAAAGAGGTTGTAAAAAAAGTTTCACCTGACTTACTTTTTGTTATTTGCACCCAGTTTAAGACTAGTTTTGGGAATGTTGTAGTCAAAATTTGATATCAATCTATATTTTTTTGAAGCTGTTGATATCAAATTGCTTAAATTGTTCAATACAGAGTGAGCCAGCAATTGAAATCTAATTGCTGGCATATTATGGTACTCCGACAAGGGAAAAATGAGGAAAACGCTACTTTGTGCTAGTTTTTAGACTACTGAAATTTTGCAATCCCAGAACTAGCATTTTTATTTAGATTAATGGCATTTTCCGCAAACTTCTTTTTGAAGGAGTAAAAATTTAGCTTTCGTGCAACACAGAGGGAGTACAATTCTTTTCCTCTTTATACACTCTGCAAGCAGTTACAGAAACTTGTCTCCAAGCAGATACTTGGATTTGGTTAATGCTTCCTGTTGGTGTTGAATGTTCCAGCAATAAATTGTAACTTTGCTCAATATTGAGATGCAAAGTTTCTGAAACAGTGGTAAAATTACAGTACATTTAATGAGTTCCTTTTTTAAGGTACGAAAAACTTAGGGCAAACACACATCTTTGCCTCTAAAAATAAAAATCTTAAGTTTCCTCCGTTGGAATGCCAGTTCCAGCGGGGGCTTTTGCTTAGATTTTTAATCCTAATTAATTTTTTACCACCTACACCCAAGAAAGTCAAATATTTGATTAAATATAGACTTACCAAAAATTAACTGAAGCAATGACCTTGTGATATGCTCTTATAAGGGAGGTCAGTTGCATTTTAATGTAATGAATACCTGCACGCGGGATTGAAACAGTCTCCATTTTATCAACTGGCCTTTCCCCACTATTCTGAATCTCCTTACTTTTAGCAAGGAGAGCAAACTTTAAAATTAATGAAACCCGTTCGCGGGATTTAAACTTGCTGCTGCAAGTAATCCGAACATGCTTTTTCTAGTCATTTCAAATTAATGACTCTTGGCAACGGGATTGAAACAGAGGTAAGACGCGAAGGGCAACACAAAGCCAAGGCACTTTCAAATTAATAATTCCCAGTAATGGGATTAAAACTCAAATCTAAAAATAGGTTTAGCTGGTTATTTTCCAAGGTCAATATTCCGCAGTTATGTATCCAGAAATACCAACTTCCAAGCAAACCTTTGAATTTTTCTTAGTTTGCGTCAGATTAAGTAATGTACTTCAACCAATTAACGTGGTTAGGCTAGATGAGAGAACAAATCAAATCTATGTTTTAGCTGGGGAGGAGACAGAAATACTGATTTATCCAAACGGTAAAGTGAGGTTTTTATGACTGAGATAAATTTTGCCACCATGAGCAGAGAGCAGCTAAGGGAATATGTGAGAACACATCCGCAAGACCAAGCTGCATTCCATGCATACATGGATAGGCTGCAAAGCGAACCAGGGATTGAGATAACTTCGATGGATCAGTTCGAGCAACTGGTTAGAGAAAAAATCAGACAATCCCAAGTTGAATAATAAACCAATGATGAAAGCGATCGCGCATCATCCCACAGATCAGAACTGCGATCGCACTACAATAATTTATTTAGTCAAAACGAGGGCTTTCTTTAACAAGACAACGACTTTGGTGTCCTCGCTGTCAAAAGGTCGTAGGATCGCGCAATTTTTGGCAGAACTACTGAGTTAGCAAAGCCAAAATTTTCTGCTAAACTCTCAAGTTAATGATTCCTCGCCATCTGTAGGAATATCTTCCTCAAGTATGCCCGCCAAAAGTGACGGCAATTACAACCAAATAGCTTTTGCTCTGGAAATCCTGAGACTTCTAGCCGAAAAGCCACGACGACGCCAAGAATTAGAAGATTTACTTTCAGCTTTTTTAGTACAACATGGTAAATCGGCGGATGGTGATATTAAACAAAAAATTATCCGTACAATTCGCAAACTTAGAGACTGCGGTATCGAAATTAACAGCAGTACTCATAGCCCCTACGAACTAATCGAGTCAAATTTTCCTGTTATTTTATCAACCGAACAGCGAGAAGCCCTAGCAATAGCGGCATATTTCTTAGCTGACATGGGCTTTTCGGCGCAAGCTAGCCAAATTCAACGCATCGGTAATTTAACAGAGTTGGATATACCCGCGTTTGTGAAAGTCGATTTTAGTCCTCCTGTTGATTATAGCGCTCGCAATTTGGGTGCGATCGTTAGCCAACTCCAAGAACGCTTTGTGCAACAATGTCGCTATACTATTCGCTATCAAAGTAAACCAGGAGCAGAAGGACGCATCTGGGATATCGACCGTTCAGAATTGCGATTGCACGATGGAGTTCTCTACCTATTTGCATTTATCCCCGACTGGCGTTCTTGGCGATTTGACTATTGGCAAAACATCGACCAAAACCATATCTTTCGCCTCGATAAAATTACTAGCGTTGGTGCTGCATCAGATACTCATTGGGTATCCTGCGATTTTCCCAAATTAGAAATTCGCTATCGTACCAGTGGCGCATTATCTAATTATCAACCGCGACGCCAAGATGAAGCGATCGTTGACATTGACCCGGAAGGAAAATACCGAGACATTGCAGCAACGGTAGATTATTGGTTTTGGTTTCGCCAGCGTATTTTGAAATATGGTGCCAATGCGCAAATTTTAAGCCCACAATTCTTTGCTGATGAAATTAAACAAGAATTTGACAAAATAATTGCTAATTAACTTACTTAGCAGGGCAAGAATTTCTTGTTCGACTTTTCCAAATCCAACCTGGCTCTGGAGAACTAATTTCAATCCAACCACCTTCTGTTTTGCCGGTAGTTGTTACTTGAGTACCGGCTTTGACAACTTTACCTGTTTTTCTTTGTCCAGAGCCAGATAAAGAGCGCAAGTTTGATGAACTAGTAACTACCAGACAACTTTTTTTCTGTTCGGGCGCATTCGTATTATTTGCTACTGCTTTAACTTCATTTTGCCCAGGCTCAGAAGATGGTTTTTGGGAGTGATTAGCAGACATGATACCAAAAGCAACGACTGCGATCGCAGCACTGCCCCCAATTAGCAGTCGCGATTTGGGAGAAGATTTAGGAAGAGAACGCAAGTTAAACTGCGAACGGCTAGGCGCTTGGGTTGCATTAGTAGCAGTAGTTGACAGCGCATTCTGTACTTCAGAAGCCCGTAGGGTAGATGGCGCTGTTAGGGGTTGAGGTGTAGAACCAGAAGTAGTTTCGTTATCTGGCGGAATATAGCAAGGCTTTGCTAGTTCCTGAAGATAGTTCATAACTTTGGTTGCAGTCACATAGCCATCTTTTAAATAGTGGCCTACCACCTGAGTTACGACAGATGCGACAGCAGCAGGTGTGCTGGCATTAGTGATGGAAGAGAGTGCTTGCAATGCCTCGGTTGCTGACTGATAGCGGTATTTGAAGTAATGGCGTACCATCTTATTTAAGATTGATGCCAATTGGTTGCTGACTTGGGCATGATGCTGCCATAATATCTCTCCACTGACAGCATCCTCTCCTAACTGTTTGGGATTCAAGCCTGTGAGAGCTTGGATACAAGTCATGCCTAGTGCATAAATGTCACTACAAGGACGCGGTCTACCTTGTCCCTGTTCGCTAGGCATATAGCCTGGAGTCCCAACAGCAACAGTGTCGTTTTTCAGCTGTTCTGGAGTCATCAGTGAGTAACTCTTAATTTGTTTGACCGCCCCAAAATCAACCAAGACTATTGTGTTGTCCGCAGCCCGGCGGATTAAATTGTCGGGTTTGAGATCTCGATGAATCACCCCATGACCATGAATAAATTCTAGAATAGGTAAGACATCTTGCAGTAGTTTAATGACCTGCTCTTCACTCCATCTATTTCCCGGTGGCATTTCCCACGCTAGTGGTTGTCCCTCGATCAACTCCTGTACTAAATAAAATTCTTCGTTTTCCTCAAAGTAAGCTAAAAGTCGGGGAATTTGGTCATTATGTCCCAGCTTTTCTAAAGTTTCGGCTTCTCTATTAAACAAGCGTCTAGCTAATGGCAAAAATTCCGGGTCGCTGGTAACAGGTTTAAGATGTTTAACGACACAAGTGGGGTTTCCAGGACGGCGAGTATCTAGGGCTATATAAGTATGACCAAATCCGCCTTTGCCTAATAGTTCAACCACTTCGTAACGGTGGTCTAGTAATCTGCCGATCATGGTTATAGCTGGACTGAGGTTAACTGTTAACTAGAATACACTTTTTCCTAAAACAAGAAGTTGATTGCGAATTTATCTATAACGCTGATGTATATCTGAATATAATTGTTCCGTAATATTCACTACATTATAGTTGTCGAAATGCCATTAATAGTGTCATAAATATAGAGCCAAGGGCTGATACTTGGTATATTCCCAGTCACACAAAGGCTCTAACCTCCAGATTCCAGGACAGATATTTCACACACATGACTGAACTCAAACTACGTCTACAAGAAGGAGATACGGAAAAAACGGTTTCAGTGGATCGAGATGTATTCACTATCGGCCGTTTACCAGAATGTAACTTATATCTACCTTTTGGAGGAGTCTCCCGTAACCATGCCCAGATTGTCAAGACTGATGATGAGGTATGGACTATTGCGGATATGGGCAGTAAAAATGGGACGCAAGTGAATGAACGTCTAATTACCCGTCCACAGCAGCTGCATCACGGTGACGTTGTTTGGTTGGGTAATGTGAGTTTACTGGTGTTAGTTGGAGATCCTGCTGCACAGCCAATGAGTAGGACTCAACCAACTAAAGAGCGGGATGGGGATAATACTGAGCAAAAAACGATTCTCCGAAACGTCAAACAACTGCAACAGCAATGGATACAAGCTGATAGCAAAGATGGTGATATCAGCACTAAGGATATTACCATTGCCCGACTCAAAGACTTGGTAGATATCGCCAAAAATCTCTGTGCAGCTACATCTATAGAAGAGATTTTTTCCCAAGTACAAGAAGTAGTTTTTCGTTACTTAGATAGTATCGATCGCTTGGGGCTATTAGTCGATGTCAGTGGCGGTGGTAATCTGGAATTGATGAATGCTGCAACCAGAGACGCTTCCCACCAACAAAATTTGGCAGCTGATGGCAGTTGGATTAGTCGTAGTATTTGCCAAAAAGTATTTGAAGAAAAAGTTGTTGTTCAGTCTGCTGATACCCATAAAGATGAACGCTTTTCTGGAGAACACAGCGTTTTAGTTAAGGGAATTCGCAGCGTTATGGCGGTGCCGTTATGGGATGAAAATAAAGTTGTTGGCGTTCTCTACGCAGATGCACATTTGTCTTCTTACCATTGGGCTAACGAAGGTGAAGAAGAACTCAGCTTTTTTTCGGCTTTAGCTAACCTTGTAGCGACTAGCGTACAACGCTGGTTATTAGTAGATAGGCTCAAAAACGAAGAAGTAATTCGTCACAGACTTGAACGTTATCACTCTCCGGCAGTAGTTCAGCAGTTAATATCTGTGGGTAGGCTACCAGATGGACGTTTATCTCCCGAAGAAAGCGAAATTAGTATATTATTTGCAGATTTAGTTGGTTTTACTGCCATTTCTGAAAGAGTCACACCAACCGCGATCGCCAAATTACTCAATAATTTATTTGAAGAGATGCTGCAAGAAGTGTTTGCCTATGGCGGCACTTTAGATAAATATATTGGTGATTGTATCATGGCGTTCTTTGGCGCTCCCGAACCCCAACCAGATCATGCCGAACGCGCCATTGCGGCGGCTAAGGGGATGCTAACTCGGCTAGAACGTCTGAATATGAATGGTTTTTGGCAAGAACCTCTACAATTACGCATTGCAATTAATAGCGGTAAAGCAGTTGTCGGAGATGTTGGTAGCTCCCAACGGGTAGAATATACGGCTTTAGGCGCTACTATTAACCTAGCTGCACGCATGGAAGGAGTTTGTCCTCCAGGTGAATGCGTAATTAGTGAAGTTACTTATAAAATGCTCAAACAACCCTCAGATTTTCAAGAAATGGGTAGTTATAGTTTCAAAGGCATTAAGCGTTTAATTAAGGTTTATCAAACAAATATGCATCAATAAAATAAGGCAGAAGGCAGAAGGCAGAAGGTAAACTAGTTAGTCCTAACGCACCACCAAAGATTTACTGTCGTATTCTTTTTTCAAATTGGTATTACAAACTTTAATTCCTAACCCTGCGATCGCAATTATTAAAAATAACTGAGTAATTTGCATAAAAAGCACAAGATATAGGTGAAATATTCTCTGTAAACTGAGTTGACGCAGGGTCAGAATCTCTGGTTTCCCGCACATTTAACTCAGTGACAGATCGGCAAAAAAGGAGCAGAAATTGATCGGGCGATTGCATCTTCAATCTTGGATGACAGTGTTGTTAGCCAGCATCTTCGTCATGGCTAACTTCCCTAGTCGTGCAGCACAAACTCCAGTAGAAACCAAGGGTGCAACTTTACCAATATCCCTAAAAGACAAACTCTTACAGGATATGGCATGGCGATCGTTTGTGCCTAAGCCAGAAGTGCAGATTCTACGCACGGAGGAAACTTTAGTTGATGGCTGCTTGAGTGTTGCACCACCAGATCAACTTTGTCAGGCCATTGGCCTTCGTGGTTGGAAAGTGACAATCGCAGCTAGACAACATCGTTGGATTTACCACGCAACCGAAAATTATGGGTTTAAGTTAAATGGCCCAGTAAGTTTATCACCTGCGATCGCCAATGAAGTTTTAGAAGAAGCTTCTTGGCGTTCGGGTTTACCAGTTTCCCGCCTCAAGATTTACTGGGTGGAAAACAAAACTTGGCAAAATGGCTGTTTTGGTTTGCCAGGTTTAATTTCCTGTATTGCTGCTAAAACACCAGGATGGCAAGTGACAGTCACTGATGGCGCAAAGCAACGCTGGGTATATCGCACAGGTTTATCTTATTCTGCCTTATTTGATAATGCAGCTAGCCAAATTAATCCCAAAATACCAGCCAATTTCACCAAGGGAACTGCAAACGCTGTTTTGCAAGATATGTCCAAGCGCACAGCTATTTCATTAGCTGCACTGCAAGTTGTGAGTGCCGAACCCAGAACCTTGAATGGTTGTTTAGATATTGCCCCACCCGGAACAGCTTGTAGTCAAATTGGTTTGACAGGTTGGCGAGTAGTCGCCCAAGGCTATCAACAACGCTGGGTTTATCATGTAGCACCCGGACGCGGTTTGAAGTTGAATGGCCCCGATAGTTTACCAAGAAAGCTGGTGAGAGGAGTATTGAAAGATGTCTATCCTGCCACAGAAATACCACCTGCCAACCTCAAAATCTTTTGGGTAGAACAAAAAGTCTGGACAGATAGTTGCCGTGGCTTTCCTGTGACTGTCCCTAAAGATATCTGTACACCTGGTAATTTTCCTGGTTGGATTGTCACAACTACTAATGGAGTGCAAAATTGGGTTTATCATACAGGCTTATATGAAGGGGCTAGCCTGTTTTCAACATCAAAGAAACCATGAGTTATACCAATTCAAAATTCTAAATTAGAAAATTTCCTATATCAAAATTTTGATCGCTATGTCTATTTTGAAGTCACAGTAGCTGAGAATTTTTATGTCTGATACCATCTAACTTTAATAATGATAGAAATACTTGGGTAAGGGTTTAGCAATGCTAAACCCCTACGAAAAACCTATCGCGATCGCGATTTTAGTAAATTGGGATGAGAGCCAAATGCTTAGTCATCAAGAAGATATTTCAGTGTACTACTATACGCTGTTAATAATCACTACTGAAAATAAGTAGATTATAAGTAAAAATACAGAGTAATTTGTATAGTTTATTTCTATTTTTATTGTGAAATCGTAATATTCAGCCCCCAATTTTTAATCCAAAGTCTACAATTTGGGTGGTAGCTTCCACAATTGATCTGTGTAACACTAAGAAGCTGCTCAAGTTATTTTTAAACGGGAGGTCAGGTAATGGCTATCGCCACCATTAATCCCGCTACTGGGGAGACACTCAAAACTTTTGAGTCGCTGAATGATACAGAAATTGCCGCTAAACTGGATTTAGCAGGTCAGGCTTTTGAGCATTACCGCAAGACTAGTTTTTTAGAGCGATCGCAATGGCTACAAAAAGCTGCTGATATTTTAGAGCAAGAGAAAGCAGAATTTGCTAAAGTGATGACTCTAGAAATGGGCAAGCCTTTGAAAGCTGCGATCGCAGAAGTCGAAAAATGTGCCCTTGTCTGTCGCTACTACGCCGAACACGCTGCTAGTTTCTTAGCTGATGTCACCGTAGAAACCGATGCGAGCAAAAGCTTTGTGCGCTATCAACCATTAGGTGTCATTCTTGCAGTCATGCCCTGGAATTTCCCCTTTTGGCAAGTTTTTCGCTTTGCCGCACCAGCACTGATGGCGGGTAATGTTGGCTTACTCAAACACGCTTCTAATGTGCCCCAATGCGCTTTAGCAATTGAAGATATTTTTCAACGGGCAGGTTTCCCGAAAGGTGTGTTTCAAACTCTATTGATCGGTGCTGCTCAAGTTGCCGATTTAATGGCGGATGAGCGAGTTAAAGCTGCTACCTTAACCGGAAGCGAACCCGCAGGTATATCTTTAGCTGTGGCTGCGGGGAAACAAATTAAAAAAACTGTTTTGGAATTGGGAGGAAGTGACCCATTCATCGTGTTAGAAAGTGCTGATTTAACAGCAGCAGTTGTCACCGCAACTACAGCACGAATGTTAAATAACGGGCAATCTTGTATAGCAGCGAAACGTTTCATTGTTGCAGAAGTGATCGCTGACAAATTTGAAAAACTGTTGTTAGATAAATTTCTGGCTTTAAAAGTTGGCGATCCCATGCAACCAGACACCGACTTAGGCCCGTTGGCAACTCCTGGTATTCTCCAGGATTTAGATCAACAAGTGCAAGCTGCAACTAAAAGCGGCGGTAAAGTCCTCACAGGTGGACATCCAATCTCAGATCGTCCGGGCAATTACTATGCACCCACGATCCTTACAGATATCCCCCAAGATAGTGCGATCGCCCAAGAAGAATTTTTTGGGCCAGTGGCTTTACTATTCCGCGTCCCAGATATTGATGCAGCCATTAAATTAGCTAATTCCGTACCCTTTGGCTTAGGCGCAAGCGCTTGGACTACCAACGATCAAGAATGCGATCGCTTGGTTGAAGAAATCGAAGCCGGTTCAGTATTTATTAACGGTATGGTAAAATCCGATCCCCGCTTACCCTTTGGTGGAATTAAGCGTTCTGGGTATGGCAGAGAGTTGAGTATCCAAGGGATACATGAATTTGTCAATGTTAAAACTGTGTGGGTTAAGTAATTAGTCAAGAGTCATTGGTCAGAAGTCGATAGTTAAAAGTCAAGAGTCAAAAGTCAAGAGTCAAAAGTCAAAAAACAAATGACAAATGACCAATGACCAATAAAAAATTGAGGAAATCATAATGAATACAGCAGAATTATTAGTACAGTGTTTAGAAAATGAAGGAGTAGAATATGTTTTTGGACTTCCTGGTGAAGAAAATCTGCACGTTTTAGAAGCTTTAAAAAGTTCTTCTATTCAATTTATTACTACTCGTCACGAACAGGGTGCAGCATTCATGGCGGATGTTTATGGTCGCCTGACAGGAAAAGCCGGAGTTTGTCTTTCCACCCTTGGCCCTGGCGCAACCAATTTGATGACTGGGGTAGCAGATGCTAACCTTGACGGTGCGCCTTTGGTAGCAATTACTGGGCAAGTAGGCACAGATAGAATGCACATTGAATCTCATCAATATTTAGATTTGGTGGCAATGTTTGCGCCTGTAACTAAGTGGAATAAACAAATTGTCCGCCCCAGTATTACACCAGAAGTTGTCCGCAAAGCCTTTAAGCGATCGCAATCGGAAAAACCCGGTGCAGTTCACATTGATTTACCAGAAAATATCGCTGCTATGCCTGTAGAAGGCAAACCCTTGCATAAGCATAATATTGAAAAAACTTATGCATCTTTTGCTAGTATTCGTGCAGCCGCAGCCGCAATTTCTCAAGCAGTAAATCCGTTAATTTTAGTAGGTAATGGTGCAATTCGTGCCCAAGCTAGTGATGCTGTAACTCAATTCGCCACCCAAATGAATATTCCTGTTGCCAATACTTTTATGGGCAAAGGCGTTATTCCCTATACTCATCACTTAGCCTTATGGTCAGTAGGATTGCAACAACGGGATTTTATTACCTGTGGCTTTGATAACACAGATTTAGTAATAGCAATTGGCTACGATTTAATCGAATTCTCCCCGAAAAAATGGAATCCTGACGGCAAAATTCCTGTTATTCATATTGGACTGAGTCCTGCGGAAATTGATAGCAGTTATATTCCCTGTGCAGAAGTAATTGGTGATATTTCTGATTCCTTGGTTGAAATCTTAAAGTTAGCAGACAGACAAGGTAAACCCAATCCCTACGCTATCAGCTTACGGACAAATATTCGTGCCGACTACGAAGAACACGCTTATGATGATGGTTTTCCCATCAAACCGCAAAAATTAATTTATGACTTGCGGCAAGTAATGGGCCCAGATGATATTGTCATCTCTGATGTTGGCGCACATAAAATGTGGATGGCTCGCCATTATCATTGCCATAGCCCCAATACCTGCATTATTTCCAACGGCTTTGCTGCAATGGGTATTGCGATTCCTGGCGCTTTAGCTGCAAAACTTGTTCATCCTAACCGCAAAATTGTAGCTGTAACTGGCGATGGTGGCTTTATGATGAATTGCCAGGAATTAGAAACCGCTTTGCGTGTCGGTACTCCCTTCGTCACCTTAATTTTCAACGATGGTGGCTATGGGTTGATTGAGTGGAAGCAGGAAAATCATTTCGGCCCTGGACAGTCAGCTTTTGTCCGCTTTGGTAATCCCGATTTTGTCAAATTAGCCGAAAGCATGGGTTTAAAAGGTTACAGAGTTGAAGCTGCTACTGATTTAATTCCTGTACTTAAAGAAGCCCTAGCTCAAGATGTCCCGGCGGTCATTGATTGTCCTGTAGACTATCGTGAGAATCGCCGCTTTACCCAAAAAGCCGGCGAGTTAAGTTGTGCGCTGTAAAAACTTGAGAGTGATTAGTCAGTAGTTAATTACGACTCCTTAAATCTCATCAACAAAGTTTTGAGACTTGTTCACGAAGTTCTAATACTCGTGAACGAGTCTTTTATCTTCATTAATGAGGCTTTTTTCTTCGTGAACGAGTCTTTTATCTTCATTAATGAGGCTTTTTTCCTCGTGGACGAGTCTTTGATACTCGTGAATGAGGCTTTTTTCCTCGTCAACGAGTCTTTGATACTCGTGAATGAAGCTTTTTTCCTCGTCAACGAGTCTTTGATACTCATTAATGAGGCTTTTTTCCTCGTCAACGAGTCTTTGATACTCGTGAATGAAGCTTTTTTCCTCGTCAACGAGTCTTTGATACTCATTAATGAGGCTTTTTTCCTCGTCAACGAGTCTTTGATACTCGTGAATGAGTTGTAAATACTCATCAGCGAAGTAGCAAGAGAGTGGGATTATAATGAAGAGCGATCGCACACCGATCGAAAAATCCACCACCGCTAACCCTTGAGCAAAGAAAAACAATCTCGATTAGAAAAAAAACGAGAAAGACTGCAAAATGAGTGGGATATTCGCAACGCTAAAGTCGCACAGCTACGCAACGATTTAGCCATTCAGGCTGGTAGCACAAATAAATTTCAATTAGAACAGCAGCTTCAACAAGAAGAAGCAGAGTTGTCGAAGCTAGAAAATCAACTCGATCTAATTGAAGCACAAATAATCAAAAGCCAAGTTCAACTTTCTCCCCCATCAAATATTCAACCGCATCAACCCCAGCCAAACAACGGAGAAGCCTCACCCTTCATCACAGGCCCACCCATTACCCAACCCCGTTACTTTTTTGGACGCGAGAAAGAACTAAAACGCCTCTTCCACCTACTCAAACGCCATCCCCTACAAAACGCCGCCATCATTGGTAAAAAGCGTAGCGGTAAAACATCACTTTTACACTACCTGAAAAACATTACTACCACCCCAAGAGAACAACTGCGCCTCAATCAAAAGTCTGATTGGCTACCAAATCCAGAAAATTATCAGTGGATTTTCATAGACTTGCAAGATGTACGAATGCAGAATCGGGAGGGATTGCTCAAGTACATCCTTGAATCCCTGAAAATGCAAGTACCAATACCTTGCGACTTAGATTATTTCATGGATGTAGTCAGTGACAACTTGCATACACCCACCGTCATCTTATTAGATGAGATTGGCGTGGGATTGCAACGCTGTCCAGAATTAGATGATAGCTTTTGGGAAAGTTTGCGTTCCTTGGCGACTAACCACACAGGCGGAAATCTCGCGTTTATCTTAGCTACCCCCGAATCACCTATTGAACTAGCGCACAATACAGGACATAGTTCACCTTTTTTCAATATTTTCGGCTACACCGCATATTTAGGAGCTTTGACTGAACAAGAAGCGCGAGAATTAATAGCCAGTTCTCCTATTCCTTTTGATGATGACGATATAGAGTGGATTTTAAATCAAAGTCAGTGTTTGCCAATATTATTACAAATTCTATGTCGCGAAAGATTATTTACTTTAGAAGAAGGAGAAGATGATGAGAATTGGAGAGAAGAAGCTTTAAGACAGATACAGCCATTTCTTTCTTTACATTAACCTTTCATCTGTAGGGGTTTGGCAATGCTAAACCCCTACAAAAAATGTATGTTTAGCAGGTTTTTTGTAAACTGACATAACATTTATGAGTTAGTAATTAAGTGCGCTAAATTACCTGTTTTTAATATGATTATTAGATGTTCAATGCGCTCATACTCGTCTAGTTCTTTTTGTTCTGTAGGATTGAGTTCTCCAGTTTTATTACGTCTGAGTAAAGTTTGCATTCTTTCTTGCATTTCCGTTCTACCATTTTTTTGTCCCAAAATTTATATTTCGGACAGGTCTATTGTCTAGCATTATACTCATGAGGCAAAGAAAGAGAGGTGCTATGGTGGCTGCTCGCAGAAATTCACAGTTAAAAGCTTTTGAGACTTCTATTTTGGAGGCTTTAGATCAGGTAGAACAAGCTACCTCAAAACTGTTTAAGCTGGAAGATATTCTAGAAGCAGTCTGTCAAAACATCCTGGCACAGGGTTTTGATTTCGCCAACATATCTTTAATTTCCCGAGAACACAACATTATTGAGGGAGTATGTGGGAGTGGTAGTGGAGTAGAATGGGCTACTATGCCCAAGCATTACTTGGAACCAGATCCGCAATTAAGAGATATTCAGGCAGATATAGTCCAAACTCAGCAAACTGAGGTGATTTCTGGGTGGGACAAACGCTTTGATCATTGGATTTATCATGAGTATGGTCATGAAAAGTTGGTTCGTGTATTTACACCAATAGTTCTGGTTCAAGATTATAACGGCAGAGTCATCAAAAATTGGTTTGAGCGCTGTAAATGGCAGAAAATAAGCCCTGAATTTGAGGAAAGTAGGGTAAGACAGCATGAGGTTTACCAGTTGCGTCTAGCACCAGATCTGCAACCTGAGGGGCGCAATCCAGAGGTGATAGTCATCGGTACAGTAGAAGCAGGTTATAGTTCTCCGGAAAGACGAATTGAGGAAAAAATATTATCGCGATTACTGGACTATATTGCTCGGCAATCTTTGGATATTTGGCAAGCACAGCTACCTCGGGTTTTAGAAACGATAGCAGAGAAAGCCAAGCAAATTCTCGATGCTGATGCAGCTACCCTGCATTTCTTATATGAGCCAAATTTAGAACAAGGTCGTTACATTTATGAAGTATTTTCTCACGGCATTGGTAAGCAATTTCTGAAAACCTGTCCACCGCGTCATAATGGACTGGGACGACAAGCGATTCTCGAAAAAAAGTACAAGTTTATTCCAGACTTATCTCAAGGTCATGACAAACTGGAAATGGCAAAGCTTAACCCACAAGCCTTTTCGGCTGGGATTAAAGCAATGGCAGCTTTTCCGTTACAAGTTGAGAACAAAGAAGGAATACTTTATGTTCTATTTCGACGCACTTATATACTGTCTACACGTAAACTGCGCTTAGTAGAACTATTTGTCCGGCGGTGGGCTGTTGATGCAATTTGGCACACCATCAGAATCGAACAAATGCGTAATGAAGTACGCCAGCTAGCAGCTCTCTACTCTGTAACTCAATCTCTAGGGCGTATACCAGAAGATAATCTTTTGCGTCATATTGCTTGGAATATTTTGAATGTTCTAGGTGCAGATGTAGTTAATATCTACGAATATATCCAAACCGAAAGGCAATTTCCGACTCCTCCTAAAATAGCAGGAAGATTAAGGCAAGAGCAGAAAATGCAAGATGAAATGATTGGAGAAAATCTCCCTTTTTTGCTTATTCAGCGGGGAGAAAACGTTTATGTTCCACAGTTGCAAAGAGAATCGATATTTCAGAATTCAGCCTTTACTCATAGAGAAAAAATTCATTCCGTAGCTGGTGTTTTGCTAGAAGTTGATAAAGATATAGTCGGAGTAATGTTTATTAATTACCGCCGACCTCACAGTTTTTCGGAAGATGAAAAAAAGATGATTGAAACTCTTGCTTCTTCAGCTGCGATCGCAATCAAAAATCAACGCTGGGAAGTTCAAGCTGCTCAAATTCAAATTGAACTGGATGCACGAAGTTTAGAAAACTGTGCGGATGTAGAAGCGATCCGTCAAGCTCATCGTAGTCTGTCAAATGGCGAACTTGAAAGCCCAGTTCGCACTCTACTAAACATTTTCAGTCGCATCAGTGAAGGTGTTGATGCTGCACTGAATCAGGCAAGTACTTACAACCAACGCCTAGCCCTCAGATCTGTCACCGACCGTTTAGACGGATACTTGCAAGAATTTAATCGTACTAGTAAAAAATACACAATCAATTTCTATCCTATCGCCAAAAGTTGGCGTGAAATCATAGCCATCTATGCAGAGGAACTGGCAAAAGCTGCTGAACTTCGTCAAGAAATTGACTCTCCTTACATCATTGGTGTACCCCTCACACAGGAGCAAGAAATTTTCACAGGTCGTAATGATATCGGTATACGCATTGAGCAGTTACTCCTAGACCGCCGTCGCCCACCTTTGCTACTTTACGGTCAGCGACGCATGGGCAAAACTTCCCTACTCAACAACTTGGGAAAGCTGCTACCTAATACCATCATCCCCATGTTTGTAGACTTGCAAGGCGCGCCTTCATCAGCTAGCGATCATGCAGGTTTTCTCTACAACCTTGCTAGAGAAATGGTGAAATCAGCTAAGAAGCAAGGTGTCACTCTACCATCCCTCACCCGCGAATCGCTAAACTCTGACCCCTTTACCACCTTCGATGAATGGTTAGATACAGTAGAACAGACACTCGAACAAAATACCGCTTTGCTGATGTTAGATGAGTTCGAGGTACTAGACAGCGCTATAACCAAAGGACGCTTTGATGAGCAAGATGTTCTAGGAATGCTGCGTCACCTCATCCAACATCGTCCTCGCTTTAAGGTTTTGTTAGCAGGTTCCCATACGATCGCAGAATATCAACGCTGGGCTAGTTATCTCATAAATGTGCAGGTAGTGTATATCTCATACCTCAAAGAAGCAGAAGCGCGACAACTCATTGAACGCCCTGTGAAAGATTTTACCCTGCGCTATGAACCTGACGCAGTTGAGCGAGTGTTGCAACTCACCCGTTGTCACCCATTTTTAGTACAGCTACTCTGTGCAGAAATTATCGCCCTCAAAAATGAGCAAGACCCTTCTATGCGGAGGTTAGCAACTTTAGCCGATGTAGAAGCAGCAATTCCCGAAGCTTTCAAAAGTGGCGGTTTCTTCTTCGCTGATATCCAAAATAACCAAGTAGATGAAAATGGTAGGGCGATTTTACGCTTTATAGCTGCTCAAGGGGAAGGTGCGATCGCACTTCATCACACCCTATCACAACAGTTTCCCCACGCTACAACCACCCGCAAGTTACTGTTACAGCGAGAGTTAATTGAAGAAGTTGGTGATGGCGATCGCTTTCAGGTAGAGTTGATTCGGCGTTGGTTTATTCTGGAACAGTAAATTCTTCATCTACTGACTCGACCAATTCCACGCCAAAGACTTCAGCAAAAGACTGTGCAACATGGAAGCGTACCTCTTGGCAAGTAATCCCAGGAATCCATTCGGCTAAACTTGCTACGGGTTTATCAGGAATCCCACAGGGAACAATTTTCGTAAAGCCTTCCATCTCAGGACAGACATTTAAGGCAAAGCCGTGCATGGTAATCCAACGGCTGACTTTAATTCCAATCGCTGCCACCTTACGTCCTTCCACCCAAACACCTGTAAATGCGGGTATGCGTTCACCTTGCAATCTGTAAACTGCCAATACCCGAATTAAAACTTCTTCCAGTTGCCGCAAGTACCAATGTAAGTCTTTTTGATAGCGTTGCAGATTTAAAATCGGATACCCCACCAATTGACCGGGACAATGGTAAGTAACTTCACCGCCGCGTTCGACTCTGTGGACATCAAAGTTACTTTTGTCAAGGTCAAATTTGAGAAATTCCACATTAGCTCCTTGTCCCAAGGTGTAGACAGGGGGATGCTCGAGCAGAATCAACACATCATCTAGATCCGGGTTGTGAATGCGATCGCTCATCAGCGATCGTTGCCATGCCAACGCCTCTAAGTAAGGCATTAACCCTTGGTTATATAACAAACAGCGATATAAATGCATTTGCTTACTACGGATTCCTCTAAAAATCAACTGTTGTAGGGATAAACTATGTTTCAAGTCACTGGGTTAGAGTCAAAAATTGTCAAGCTATGCAAAGGATTTTAAAGGAACATCAAGGGAACCCGCTTTAGAAAATACAAAGTGCTAGTTTGAATATATAACCTGAATGGTTTTAGGAGGAATTCTCTGCAATAAGCATCACGCCAAAATAACAAGAAGAAATGTAATGGCTGATGACGTCTAAAGTAAATTGTTTGCATCGACAACACTACTATTCTCTATGCGAAACGAACGACCCCTGGAAAAACAAAGAACTACTTATAGTTATGTAAACATTGCGCCGATAGCAAGGGCAAGCCAGGGGAATGCTGTTCAGGCTGACTCAATTAGGTATGTTCCATAGGTAGTCAATTGTCTGGCAACAGTTGGCTATTAGCGCAGACATAGAGAAGTTGATTAAGGGAACGCGCGGTAACAAGTGAAGATACAACAACAATCATGGTAGGCGAATCGGTTGTACATAAAAATGCTTCAGATATTGTTTTGGCGGCAGTGATAGACCTTACCGCAATTCCGTTTCATACAAAACCAATTCACATCAAATAAATATTGAGCGGGAGAGTTTACATGAAGCTTGTCATCCACGGCAAAAATATTGAAATCACCGATGCGATTCGGGATTACGTGCATCAAAAAATAGAAAAGGCAGTTAGTCACTTTCAGAACATCACAAATGAAGTGGATGTGCACCTTAGCGTAGCTCGCAATCCCCGAATTAATCCAAGACAGGCGGCTGAAGTCACTATATATGCCAATGGTAGCGTCATCCGTGCCGAGGAAAGCAGCGAAAACTTATATGCCAGCATTGATTTAGTAGCAGATAAAATTGCTCGTCAATTGCGGAAATACAAAGAAAGACGTCAAGATAAGAAAACTCAGGCTCAACCAACTAACGAGGTAGTAGTACCGCAACCAGTAGTTACAGATCTAATTGGCGATCGCACTCCCGAACTACCCAATGAAGTCGTTCGCACTAAATATTTCTCCATGCCACCAATGACTGTTGCAGAAGCTTTAGAACAGCTGCAACTGGTAGGACATGACTTTTATATGTTCCTAAATTCTGAGACAGGTGAAATTAATGTAATTTATGAACGCAATCATGGCGGTTATGGTGTGATTCAACCCCGCCATAACAATGGCCATACCAACGGCAAAAATGGTAAAACAGCCAATGCTAATTTTGTCACTTCGGAAAAACCCTATTTGACTAAATGAAGCAATTGGGGAATAGTGCAAAAAGCTCCTGTAGCTTCTGCACTATTCCCCGATTTTTTACTTAGCGGCTAGCTGTTGCAACTTTTTCAGAGCCTCTTCAACGTGACCTTGAAAGTTAAACATTGAATCGAAAACATATTGCACAACTCCCTGTTGGTCAATCACATAAGTCACCCGTCCTGGGAACAAACCAAAAGCAGCAGTTGCACCGTATAGCTTCCGCACTTGGTCGCCTTTGTCACTCAACAGAGTAAACGGTAGATTGTACTTCGCAGCAAATTTCTGATGTGATTCATTAGAGTCACCACTCACACCAATTACTTCAGCGCCAGCGGTTTTAAACACTTCATAGCGATCGCGAAAGGCGCAAGATTCAGCAGTACATCCCGGTGTGTCGTCCTTGGGATAAAAATATAGGACTACAGCATTTTTCCCCCGAAAATCTTTCAGGCTCACCATTGAGCCGTTTTGAGCAGGTAGAGTGAAATCAGGAGCAGTATCGCCAACTTTAATAGCCATAGTTTCTCAAAAGTTTTAAATTTTTAATTTCAGAAAAAACTATTTTAAGTTATCGGGAGAACGTTCTGCACCATATTGATCATCAGTCAATTCGATTTTTCACTTGATTGTAGAAGGTAAAGTGATTGTAGCGGTGTCCATAAACTTATCCCAGCATCTTACTTTCTAGTTTAGTGAGGTGATCGCTTTTTGGAGATGATGGAGAGCGATCGCACTTTATCTATTAAATAAATTTGTCTGCCTATTCGGTGCTGCTTTACCAGGATAAATTTGCTTAGAACCCTTGGGAATGTAAATCCAGCCAAGGTCTTGCAAACGATACACAAGATTAGATATGGTTACACCAAGTTCCTCTTGTATAGCATAAAGATGTTTCCAGTTAGTTAAATCACGCCCTTTCCTTGTAGCCTCTAGAATCTGTAGAGGCATTAACAGACAACTAGCAAAAAACTGAGCTTGCCATTCAATATTCTCTAACTGGCTATTTATATTTATCTGGCTAGTTTTAGCGTCTACAGTGCGGCACAAAAAATATTTTGTGGCATCTTCTAGCCCTAAATTTAATTCTAACTGTTCTGTAAGACCATCCGCTTCATCTTGATTGACATGAAGTACCCAGTGACCAATTTCATGGGCGATTGTAGATTGTTCAAATCCTCCACTTAGTTGTGGAATAGATTCATTAAGTACAATCTTTCTTTGCAATGGGAGAATCTTAGCTACTATAGGCCCTTGAGTATCAGGAGGTATGCTTTGCCAGTCAATCATTATTCCCAAAGCATCAGCAGCACGACTAGCCTCAAAAGGCCATTTTGGCGGAAAATTCTCAACCTCCATAATTCTTAAAACTTGATTAGCTTTCAACTCAATTTGTTCTTTGCGATAAAATTGATATTTCTTGAAGATGTTCATTTTTACTCCTCACCTTCTTGGCTCATTACCAACTAATTTCTTTGTTGAGATTCTGATTCTATATTTCCTAGAAATATTTGCTTAGAACCTTTAGGAATATGAACCCAACCGATGTCTTGCAAACGATTGATGAGCTTAGATATTGTTACACCAAGATCATCAGCAATTGCATAAATATGATGCCACTTTGTTAAATCGCGTCCTCTTCGCACTTCTTCTAGCTTAAATGTTGGCATCAATAAGCAACTGGCAAAATATTCAGCTTGCCATTCGATATGATCGTGTTTTATATTAACTTTATATGTGTCAAGTTGTTCAATAATACTGCGACATAAAAATATATTTTGAGTTTCTTCAACCTCTATATTATTATTTATCTCTTTTCTTATCTTTTCTGTTTTATATTGTGTTACGTGCATTAACCAGTGACCAATTTCATGGGCTATTGTAGATTCGTGAAGTTTTCCTTGTAATTCTTGAATATCTTGATTGAGTATAATTTCACGTTCCCACGGTAAAATTTTAGCTACTATTGGCCCTTGCTCATCAGGAAATATTTTGGCAAAAGAGATCGCTATATCTAAAGAATCAGCTACACGAGAGGCATCCATAGGCCATCTTGGAGGATAGTTGTTTTTATGCATAAGCTTTAAAGTATTATTAGCAACACATTCAATTTCCTTTTTTGAATAAAAGTTATAAATCTGGAGTTCTTTTTCCAGAGATGAAACTTTAGCTTTCAGTTCAGCATTTTCTTTTTGCAATCTTGTAATTCTCTCATCTCGTGCCTTTACCAATGAATCAATACCTGGATTTTCCTGCACTCGACGGAATAAAGCAGGCATCTCCTTGTAGTTAGCTTTAACTAATTCCTCAAGAGCTTCTGAGTCATTTTGAGTCATGCGTCCAGCTAAGTAGATTAGCTCTAAGGCATTCAAACTGAGATGTTCTGCTAAAGAACGGATCACTTTTTCACTTGGCTCAACGTGGTCATTTTCTAGCTTAGATAAGTAGGTATAGTCCACTCCTACCTTTACCGCTAGTTCACGCTGACTCAATCCTTTTTTTCTACGAGCTTGCCAAATACACTTGCCAAAACTTTGACTCTCTTGTTTATCCATAATCGCATTCAACTACCTGACGCAATTTCTGAAGCATACATGATAAGCCTTAGATCTACTTGAGCTATATAAGGCTAAAAGCTTTGCACATCAATGGTTTCCAGGAGTTATGGGGCTATAATTTACCCCAATTTATCTACTTGTGCATAGATGATATCAGTGTTGAATAATAAAATCAACATTTATTTAAAACAAAATAACTAGTTGACAAAATTAATTCAAGTTGAATAATATAGTTCAACTATAAGTACCTGACTGGTAACTAAGTTGAAATTATATATCAATTCCGACTGTTGCTATGCTCATTGACTTACAAAGTTTTGCATAGAGGTAAAAGATATGAAGACACAATCCTCAAATCCTGAACAATTATGTTTTTCAATAGGAAGACCCTTAGCAGTTCTACTTGAGGAAATTCAAAACTCAAGCGGTAATCCACAATTAACGAAAGCTGCGGAACAGATGTTACTAGGCTTACGCACTTTTGAACAAGCAAACAAGATTGGTATATCAACACCCAACAAAACCAGCACAGCAATCTACGAAATCCTCACCAAATAAAACCTTGTATTCCTTCTGACTTCTGGAACTTGACATCAATGAGCCAAAATTGGCTACCATTTGCCAGTTACAACCTATGGTTGCAGTATTCTCCACCCATAGGGAAAGAACACTTACACTGTGATATGAAACGAGGTTTTACAAAAGCGCGATCGCGAGAACCTGCGGTTGCAGCAATCTTGGCAAGCGATAGCACTCCTCAGCGAATTGGATTACTAGCACAAAGGGGGGTTTATGAGTTTCATGAAAACTCCCTAATGTTACATCAAGAAGATGCTGTAGAACAAATGAAAGAGATTCTGGAATTGCGGAAAGAGTCAGATTTGGTTCAGCAGCGAGTAGTTCAGATACTGACAAACTACCAGCAAAATCCAATTCTTGCTAAGAAGAAAATTATTCAACTTAGCCGAGGCGATGAGGGTTTTCCAAAACCAATTCTTATTAAGCAGGGTAATCAGTCTTTTAACTTCTATGCTGCGATTGACTGCATTTTTGCTGAAGAAGATGATACTTTACACATTTTAGATTTCAAAACTGGGCACTCTGATTTTGATCGGCGACAAGGGTATATTTACTTACTAGCTGCTAGTTATTTGTACCCCCAGCACAAAGCAGTAGCGTCTTTTTATAACTTAGAAAATGGTAACTGGTCAGAACCTATTAGCGCAACATCTAACACTCTTAAGGCTTTTCAAATAGAACTTGCTTTAATAGCTCAACGACATCAAGAGGAATTGAGACGCTACCGTAAAAATTCTGCTGATTTCAGTCAAATATTTCCCCAAAATCCAGGTGTAAGTTGTCGCTACTGTTCGTTTAACTCAATTTGCGAATTTACTATATCGGAGGTTTCTACATGACTGCTGGTGTGCTTCAATCCTCCTTAAAAACTAATATATCCCCAATATTTTTGGCAGAAATATTTTTACTCAATATTCCTCAACCTAACTTAATCTGCTTTCGACTGACTCCTAGAGTAGATACTGAAATAGGAAATCGTTTAAGTTGGCGGTTTAGTCAGAAATTTCCTGACATTATGGTGATCTTTGCAGATGGAAATTTTTGGGTTTTAGCTAAACCTGATCAAGCAATGCCAAGTTTAGATGAATGGCGAAAAGCTTTAACAGGAATTCAAGAGGAATTGAAAAAAGATATTGGCGATCGCTACTATTCAATCCAATGGGTAAGCCAAGCACAGATATCTGCTGATATTTTTTCTGAACTAGCTATAAGAATATTAAAATTTAGACGACCATTTTCATGTTTTACTACTCTATTTAACAACGTTGAAGTTAGGCGAGAAGCGAAAATTTGGGCAGAAATAATTGAAATTAAAAATATTTTACACCCTGCTATTGCTATAACCGTTCGCAGTTCTTTTGTATATAAAGGAAAATTGTCTGAATTCTACGAGAATCATCCTTACAGACAAAATCCAAGAGATTTATTAATTGGTTTAAATGTTCGAGATATTGAAAAGGGTAGTTCAGCTACTATTGTAGATATTGAAGGAACTATTGGTGAGCGTGAAGAAGAACTACTCAAGTATAAGCCTGCATCAACTAGTGAAATTGCTATTCGTGAAGCACCTAGAGATCAACCTGTTGTACTTGTGCAATTTGGTAAGAATAAAAAACGGTATCCTTATGCAATGGCTGCTCTTATTCCTTGTGTCACAGAGGATACAGCCAAAAAATTTGATGTAAACTATGGGGATTTACTTAAAGAGGCTAAGATTCCTTATCAAGAGCGGCAAAATAGTTTGGCTTCATATAAAAAAGAAGCTGCACTTGCTCTAAGTATTTATGGATTTGTGTTATCAGAAACCTGTATTAATAGTAGAAAGAGCGGCAATTGCTCTGAATTATTCTTGCCACTAAAATTTAAGCTTGAAGATACTCAACTTCTATTTGGAAAGGATAAATCTGGTAAAAATTTTATAAGTAGGAGAGGAGATGTCCTTAAAGGACTATCACAAGGAAGCGTTTATCGTCGTCAAGCTCAATATGAAGATAAAGCAACACCGATTCGCATTACAGCTTTGAAGCTTTGTGATTTGAAGGTAGATCCTTTTATCAGGGAAGTTCAGAAACGTCTAAAATACTATGGTTTTGAAAGTATAATTGTTCATCGGGTTGGTGTAACAGTAAGTAGTTCAAGTGTGCCTGAAGATAGAGAAAAAGTTGAAGAAGCTGTTGATAAACTAATGGCAGTTCCTGAAGATAGAAAAAAATTTAAAGAAGCTATTAATGAATTAATGGCAATTCCTACTGACATTGTTTTGACATTTCTCCCTCAGCGCGATCGTCAGGCTGATAATAGTGATGATGGTAGCTTTTATTCTTTTATTTCTTCACGCTTACTCCGGCGTGAAATTGCTAGTCAAGTAATTTATGAAGATACATTAAAAAACACCAGTAATTATGGGAATATCCTTCATCAGGTAATTCCAGGAATTCTTGCAAAGTTAGGAAACTTACCCTTTATTTTAGCTGAACCTTTAGAAATTGCTGATTATTTTATCGGCTTTGATGTTTCCAGAATTTCTAAAAAGAAGGGAATCGGAAGTAGAAATGTCTGTGCGAGTGTACGTCTCTATGACAAGCGAGGGGAGTTTATTCGTTACCGACTGGAAGATGCTTTAACCGAAGGGGAAACAATTGATAAACGAACACTAGAGAGGTTTCTACCATCTGCTGAATTAAGACAAAAAACTGTACTAATTTACCGTGATGGACGTTTTTGTGGTGATGAAATAAAGAATTTAAGAGAAAGAGCAAAAGTTATTGGTTCAAAGTTTATTTTGGTAGAGTGTGTAAAATCTCAGATTCCACGACTATATAAATTTCAGCAGTCTGTAGTCACAGCACCAACTAAAGGGTTAGCTCTTCGCTTATCGCCGTATGAAGTAATTTTAGTCACTACTGAAGTTAAGTCTGAGAAAATGGGTTTACCTTATCCTCTACGTTTAAAGGTTATTCCCGATCCTGAACATGAACAGCAAGTATCAATTGAAAGTTTAATAGAAGCTACTCTTAAACTGACATTGCTACATCACGGAGCATTGAAAGAACCTCGCTTACCCGTACCACTATACGGTTCTGACAAAATAGCTTATCGGCGGTTACAAGGAATTGCTCCGGGTACAGTTGAAGGCGATCGCCAGTTTTGGCTCTAAAATTAACTTCAACGTTACAAATATTTTGTGAGCGCTTTTAATACAAAATCAGCATGAAAAAGCGCCCTCCCAAGTGGGAGAGCGCTTTTGATTCACAGAGAAGCTATAATCCCTTTCTCAAGAATTAGCCGTTGATAGCAGGAGCGGTTAGAGCCACAGGAGCTTGCTCGCCAGCAGCCAAATCTAGAGGGAAGTTGTGAGCATTACGCTCGTGCATGACTTCCATACCCAAGTTAGCGCGGTTGATGATATCAGCCCATGTATTCACAACCCGACCAGTAGAATCAATTACAGACTGGTTGAAGTTGAAACCGTTCAAGTTGAACGCCATTGTGCTCACACCCAGCGCGGTAAACCAGATTCCGACTACAGGCCATGCAGCCAAGAAGAAGTGCAGAGAACGGCTGTTGTTGAAAGAAGCGTATTGGAAGATTAAGCGACCAAAGTAACCGTGAGCAGCGACGATGTTGTAGGTTTCTTCCTCTTGACCGAATTTGTAACCGTAGTTTTGTGATTCGTTCTCAGTTGTTTCACGAACTAAGGAAGAAGTTACTAGTGAACCGTGCATTGCAGAGAACAAGCTACCACCGAAGACACCAGCCACACCTAACATGTGGAAGGGGTGCATCAAGATGTTATGTTCGGCTTGGAACACGATCATGAAGTTGAAGGTTCCAGAGATACCCAAGGGCATACCATCGGAGAATGAACCTTGACCAATTGGGTAGATCAAGAAGACTGCGGTGGCTGCTGCTACTGGTGCGGAGAATGCTAGGCAAATCCAAGGACGCATTCCTAAGCGGTAGCTGAGTTCCCACTCACGACCTAGGTAGCAGAATACACCTAGTAAGAAGTGGAAAATCACTAGCTGGTAGGGACCACCGTTGTACAACCACTCATCGAGAGAAGCTGCTTCCCAAATTGGGTAGAAGTGTAAGCCGATAGCGTTGGAGGAAGGAACCACTGCACCAGAGATGATGTTGTTTCCGTAGATGAGAGAACCTGCTACTGGTTCGCGAATACCATCGATGTCTACTGGCGGTGCGGCGATGAAGGCGATGACGAAGCAGGCGGTTGCTGCTAGTAGGGTTGGAATCATCAGGACGCCGAACCAACCGATGTATAGGCGGTTGTTGGTGCTGGTGATCCATTCGCAGAAGCGATCCCATACGTTGGCGCTAGAGCGCTGTTGTAGAGTTGCTGTCATTTTCTTATGAATGCGTTTGGTGTTTTATGAATCAGACAACTTTGTTTGCGTCTGTAATGTTACTTTACACTGCTTTACAAAAGTTAATCAAGTATTAATACTTTTGTAAAACTGATACAAGTGATTAGTTTTACTTATTTATATCGTCACAATTTTGACTGTCTTTGTGCAGGTTTAGGAGTCATACCATTTCACTTTAAGAATGATACAAATAGATTTTTCGTGAATTGGTAGCAGCACTGCACCCGCCATAAATATGCAGATGCGCTATTTTGAGCCAGACTCTTGAGACTGACGGCTACCTATATCATTCGTTAATATCCTTAAATTACATCTGCTAGTACTTTGCCAATGGTGTTTCTCCGATGTTTGATGACTTCGGAAAAATTCAACCGTCCACCACCTTCAGCTAAATTTTGAATATCTTCATACAGAGCAGTACCAATCTTAAAAGCACTGACTGCAATATAGTTATTACTTTTTTGCTCTGCTGATAATTCATTTACAGCATCAAAAGTTTTGCTAATTGGATTTAAGTTAGCGAGTTCTACTTTAGAATCATCGCGCTTTCTTGATAATGCATAGAGATATGGTAATAGATGGTGGTTTATGCAGATTTCAAAGGTTAAACGATGACTCAAAAGGGTCATGCAGTTCACGTACAAGCTGCGGTACGTACTGTACATGAAGTTGCTCAACAGCAAAAAATTAAATTTGATACAGCAATTATTTTGGCAGACCGTAGTAATTTGCTCGTACATCTGCACCCAACTCCAGTAGTTGCGCGGGTAGCGACGACAACAGGAACAGTCCGCAAAGGCGATGCATGGTTAAAACGAGAAATTGCAGTTGCGAGTCATCTGACAGCAGCAGGTGCACCTGTTATGCCTCCTAGTACAGTCGTTTCACCTGGCCCCTATCACCACAACGGTTTGGTTTTAAGCTTTTGGGAATTTGTCCGAGAATTAGACAAGCCAGTAGATCCAGCTACTGCGGGAGAGGCTTTACGTGAGTGTCACGAAGCACTCGTAGATTTTGATGGCGAACTTCCTGTTCTTGATGCATTATCAGAATCTGAGCAGATTTTCTCCCAACTTTGCAGCGAGAGAGTATTCAGCCCCGCAGACGCAGAAATGCTGCAACAAGTGAACGAACGGTTAAAAATTAAGTTCCAGCAACTAGACTTACCCATGCAACCTGTTCACGGCGACTCTAACCCGTCGAATGTTTTGAATACCACACGCGGGATATTGTGGGGTGACTGGGAGGATACATTTATCGCCCCCATCTTTTGGGATATTGCTTGTTTTGTTGCCTCATCTCGTGTCTTTGGGAAGGATGTAGAGCAAGCCGATGCAGCAATCAATGGCTATGGTTTAAATATTGATGATGAGGTATTGGATTTATTTATTGAGGCACGTACATTTCAAACAGTTCTCTGGAACTATATTATCGGGCAGCAACACCCCGACAGTTTGCAGCGTTTTGAGAGACGTTTGCAATGGTTTCGCGAACGTAAAAGTAAATTAATTAACAATATATAGCAATCTGATATAAATCAAAGCCTTCTCAAATTCTCCGATTGTCTGACAATCAAAATCGATGTCATACCATTTTGGATTTTAGATCGGGAATTGCTTTTTGTGTGTCGCTTATGGGAATCCATCTGTTGCATTCTTTTTTCAAATTGGTATCAAATATCAGAAAACAATATAAAGAAATACAAAGATATATAAAGAATAAGCTTTGCAGTAGTATTTGTAGTATAAGCTAAATATTAATTTTACGTTAAATTTGTATTACGCTCTAGGGTTATGGATAAAGCTGCCCCTAGATAATAATTAACTTTTTTAGGGTAAATTAGAAGCCACAATCATTTAGCAGCAGAGCTTACAAAGATATGAACTTGTAGTTATAACGACCTGTAGAGTCCTACCAATCTCCTTACAGATTCAAGTGTTATGTTTAGACCAATGAGAAATATTTTCGGCTATGTGAATAAGCCCGTGACACCTTTCCGGATCTAACTCTCTACACTGTATGTGATTCGGGAGGATGAAATGAATTTACAAATACCTACATTTATCTCAGCTAACTTTGCTCGCTTTGTTGCTTCAGAACTTGAACCAAGCTCATTAAGTAAAAAAGACATAACTAATTGCTTAAAAGCTTTGGGAATTACAAACCCAGAAATTTTAACCCTGAAGTGGAAAAAAGAGTTGTGGGTTCAACTACAAATAGCTGCTATTTCTAATTAAATTTAAAAATCAAAAATATATTATTGAGCA
Organism: Aulosira sp. ZfuVER01; assembly: GCA_034530615.2. GTDB lineage: Bacteria > Cyanobacteriota > Cyanobacteriia > Cyanobacteriales > Nostocaceae > Aulosira. The sequence goes on along the minus strand of JAVRCV020000046.1, from coordinate 62,242 downwards.
ACAATTGTAGAAATTTTAAATTTCACAAGATTTAGTTAATTCTCAGTTGCTTATTTTACGCACAAGTATGTCTTAAACTATTTGTGTGGACGAGCCTGGTTTTCTAATTTTGTTCGAGGTTTAAGCTGAATAAACTGCTTGAGACTCACACATATTTAAGTAAGTTTCAAATTTAAAACTATGTTATTATTAAATTATTGAGAAATATTTTTGGTCAAGTGACTGATTATATATAGACGCCTCTCCAAATCTAAATCTCTACATTTTGTTAATTGGGAGATAGTATATGTCAGTTTATATTGGTAATTTATCCAGTGAAATTGAAGATGAAGACATCAGACAAGTTTTTTTAATGTATGGGTCTGTTAGAAGAATTCTAGTATCTACAAAGCAAAAATCTGGTGAAAAGAGGGGATTTGCAGTTGTAGAAATGGAAACAGACACCGAAGAAGTAGCAGCGATTAATGGATTAAGAGGTACTGAATGGATGGGTTATAGCCTGAAAATTAATAGAGCTAAAACCATCGTAGATGTAGCTTAATGCTGCCTTATTATAGTGGGTTACGCAAAAGCGTTGGAATTCTCATAGCGGTTACATACAACCCAGAAGAAATTATAACCAAAAGAAGGTGAAAAAAATCTAAATACATATTATGGTTTAGTTAAATAACGGTAGCAGTGAGTAGAAATTGAAAATTAAAGCGTTAGATGTCAAAGCAGGCGATCGCATCGTTGCATACTGCAAGAACAAACGGCAAATCTGTAAGGTGAAACAAATTTTAGATCTAAGTCAGACCAATGTTACACTCTCAGTATTCACAAGTGAGCATTATCGTGGCTGCTTAGTCTCATGCGTAGTCAGGTTTCAGTGGGACGCTTTAGTTGAATTAGTAAGCTGATATATAATCTTTTTCCCATTGTTCACCTAAAAGTTGATTTCTATGTCATAATATAAGATGAGAATTAATTCGGTTAACAGCGTTTGTTTTTAGTATTGACAGGTTTTTTGTTTTTGGTATTTACAAACTTTTCTCCGAAATCTAAATCTCTACACATTTACAATTTCGGAGACAATCTATGTCAGTTTATGTAGGCAATCTTTCTTACGAAGTTACAGAAGATAGTCTGAATGCAGTGTTTGCAGAATATGGTTCTGTCAAGCGGGTTCAGCTACCTACCGATCGCGAAACAGGTCGTGTGCGCGGCTTTGGTTTTGTGGAAATGGGTACCGATGCAGAAGAAACTGCGGCTATTGAAGCTCTTGATGGTGCCGAATGGATGGGACGAGACCTCAAAGTAAATAAGGCTAAACCTAAAGAAGACAGAGGCGGTTCATTTGGTGGTGGGAACCGTGGCAATTACGGTGGACGCAACCGTTACTAAGCTTCACTGATTTAGCTATTTGGCCTAACCCGTTAGTTCAATAACTTAACTTCATCTATTAACGGCTCAGGCATTTTTGCTTGAGTCTTTTTCTGCACAATTTTGACTGCGAATGAAAATGTCAGATTGAAAAGCGAAAATCCTTTTTCTGGAATTCTTTATGACAAACTTAACCTTGCCGATTCAACCCGCCGTTCTTATCACTATCATAGGTGAAACAGTCTTGAAAGAAAGGATTGTTAAACTGCTAAAAAGCCATAGTGTAAGCGGTTATACAATTAGTCAAGTACAAGGTGAAGGTGGACATGGAAAACGCTTGGCAGATATGGCAGGTTACAACACTAATATTGAAATCAAAACGCTTGTTTCATTAGAAGTATCTGATGCTATCTTTGAGACACTAAAAGAAGAGCAGGGCAAGCACGCCTTAATTGCCTTTCGAAATAATGTAGAAGCCTTTTATTAATGAACTCTTTTTCATGACTGTGTAGGTAAGATATTGAATCTTCGTTGGCTATCATGTCCCCGAAAATTCTTTTTTTTTGAAATGTTAGTTTAATACTGAGGAATTAAAAAATGTCTACTGACACTGATCTAGTTGCTTACATTCAAGAAAGTGAATTTGAGACTCTTTTAAGTGAAGAAAAAGTTGTTGTAGTTGACTTTACTGCTACTTGGTGTGGGCCTTGTCGCTTGATCGCTCCATTAATGGAGCAACTCGCTCAAGAATATAAAGATTGCGCCAAAGTCGTTAAGGTAGACGTGGATAATAACAAACCGCTGTTTAAAAAATTCGGACTTCGCAGTATTCCAGCAGTTTTAATTTTTAAAGATGCTGAGTTAGTAGAAACCATCGTAGGAGTTTCTCCTTACGAGCAATTTAGCAGTGCTGTTTCTAAGCTTCTTTAGCTTTTTTTCGGGGAGATTCTTACTTCTCCCATTTTTTTGGGAGGTACTTAAGCCATAATTATATTACCCCTGAAACTTCTTCTACAAATACAATCTACACAATTATAGGTGTAGTGACCATGACTCCAGAAACCAAACATATTGTTAGTGAACTAAGGCATGAATTCTATTCTCTGTTTGCTGTTGCAATGAAGACACCAGTGAGCATAAGTAGTACATCCTATAGTAGTAATTCTCCTATTGCATCTTGGATAGATGATAGGCAGCAACTGAATTATATAAATATATATGCTTATACAGCACCAGACGAATTTAACCCATTGCGCCCGTTCATTCTGCGGCTAGCTATTAATAAAAGTGCTCTTCAATTCATGATGGGAAAAAAGTTGCAAAAATCCCGAGGACTTAATCTGGTATGGGACTTTGAGTTAACTGTATTGCCAAGGGAAATTTTAGATTTTCTTCCTTGGATAGTTAGCTTAGTTGAAGTCCACGACCGAGTTGCACCCTCGCTACTACAGTCACCACCTCATCCATTTGAATTAAAAGTACCAGCGCTTGAGTTATGTAATAATGCATGGACTCTTGAAGCTTCTTGCCTCCTCACAAAAATGATGCAGCCAGCATTTTAAATAATCTGGTCAAACACAACTGATTATTGCTGCAAGTTTTCTGTGCTTACATCTCTATTAACATCTACTGAGCCATTTGCATCAACATTGAGTGCTTCTTTCGTAAAATACTTTAAAGTTGAAGCTAAAGCTAGTTGAGAAGCTACTTGATAAGCTACCTCTTTCGGCATTTCCTTTTGTTGAGTTAACAACTCAACAAAGCTTTCAAAATCACGCATTACACAATATCTGTGTAATGCAGATTTTTTTTCTATTAGATTAAATTTTTCGTCAATCTTCGCTTTTGCTTCCTTTTCTGCCTCAGCAATCGAATTGACAAACCCACCATTATGACATAACTCACCAGAAATTTTATAGTAATAAGCTTTTCTACTTAATGATTCCTCTTCAATATGAATTGAATGAAACTTGTACTCAATTTTGTATTTTTTAGATTCCATAAATAAATGACATCACATCATTAACTAAAAATAATCTTGAATTTGTAGGATTTTTTTGTTCAGCCCTCCAATGATAAGCTTCTCCCCCACACTAGCAATGTGAGGGGGATTTGTGGCTCTTATCGTATTAAAGTTGCTATTTTTAATCTGCTTCTGGAGTATTTATCAGCATAGAGAGATGATGCAACCGCTTAAACTTATTTGCGGAAATTTCTCTTATTTTGTCTGTGCCGCGCAACTTCTTTACGCTTACGTTTTTGCTCTGGTGTTTCAAAATGGCGATTCTTCTTCATATCTGGAAAAATACCTGCCTTGGAAACTTTTCGCTTAAAACGACGCAAGGCTGATTCAATTCCTTCACGATCGTCCACAATTATTTGGGTCATTCTATTTCCTTACTTAATTATTACTGCTTAGTGTGAGGCTATCTAGTCAATCTGAAAAAAAGGACAGACTCATTGTCTGTCCTAAAGACGTTAGAGTTTAAATTTCTGAGTTCAAAATTTAGTAACGGTTCCGAAAGCCGGAGTTATTTCGGTTCCCGCCAAACGAACCTCTATCTTCTCTAGGCCTAGCTTTGTTCACTTTCAAGTTACGTCCCATCCATTCAGCACCATCAAGAGCCTCAATGGCGGCATTTTCTTCTGAATCTGTACCCATTTCTACAAAAGCAAAGCCACGCAAACGACCTGTTTCACGGTCAGTAGGTAGCGAAACTTGCTTTACAGAACCATATTTTGCAAAAACAGTATTTAAAGTCTCTTGTGTAACTTCATATGAGAGGTTGCCTACGTAAAGTGACATAAATTGTTTCCAAAATTAAAAGTGTAGAGAGATTTAAATTTCGGAGACAAGCCTGTCAATAACAAAGAGTAAAAGCCTGTTAATACTAAAAACAAAATTTGTGTCCGATTTCTATTCTCATCTTCAACCTTAACACGATATTCAGTTACTCTACAGAATATCTTTCTAAGGTTTGAGTTGCAGATTGTACAAGGAGCATTTTTCTATTCATACCTTAATTTTAGGGTAAATATTGTGAAGCTAAACTATATAGACTATGTACACTAAGGTATTGTATATAACCATGCTTGTATGCATCTTGCAGTTTATACGAGCGCGATGCTAAAGCATTTCACTATTAAAAATCGCTAGAATTCCTACTTTATATCTTGCAAATAACGTTAATAAAATCTAAATAAGTTAGATATGAGCAATAGTTTAAAAAAATTGTGGGATTTTCAATATTATGGCCAATGAAAAAATAATTTGAATATGGAAAAACAAATTAGCAAATCTGTGCTAATCTAAAAACAGGAATCAAAAAGTAAGAACTGCAAAAAGACTTCAAGACAATATTGAGGTAAACTCGATAAAGTCCTTTTGCTCTGGTAAGTCCGCTTCAATATCGTTATGCTTTTTAGTAACGATAAACAAAAGCCAGATAAGCAAGATAATCACCTTAGTAAGAACTTGAAGTCAATTATAGCTTGCTTAGGTAATAGCCAGTAATGTTTGGCTATACTAGTTAGTTAAACCGCCAGATCTAATTACTCTTAGAGTCTACGGAGAAAGACTCATAGTAAATCCTGGCAATCCGAAATGAATTAGAACGGTTACTGAACTTAGGGCAAGCAATATTAACTATTTTTCATTGCTCTAACTATTTTCTAGAAATTACTTACTGTGGAAATTAAAACTTCCAGCAGAGTAGATACCGTTCCACAAAATTAAGGAATTTAACTAGATTGTCAAAATTCACCAATACACTGCCTAAACCATAGTGTTAAAGGTTGTCAATGCAGAGAATCCCCTTGTAATTGAGGACTCCCTTCCTTGCATTCATAGGAATAGGATTCAGTGATTTTTTAGGAATAACTAGAAGAAACACTAAGAAGCGATCGCGCAGTATTTCAGGATATCGAATGTGGCAACTATCGCACAAGCAAAATAGGAAATTTGTAGCAACCATTAAGAGTAAATTGCAATTTTGGTTGGTTGGGTGCAGGGCAAAACTCTGTACAGGTTGAAATTGCTACTGTAAAAACTCTAAAGGCTTGAGCAACCGATGGATTTAGTTACCACTATCTACAATGCTGATGCCCTTGGTTCTCCTGATAGAAAATCCTAGCAAATATATCCGCTCGCAAGCTCTTGAGAGTCTTCTTTACAATATTCCAGCCAACAAAAATCAAATCCTCTTCTATGCAACCTCTTACTGTTTTTGCCCGGTGTGTTTGTTGGCAAATGCTATGTGCCAAAACTACCAAAAGTTAAGTCTCAGGTAAACCTTCAGTCCCATCGACCAATTAATTCTAGGAAAACACAAATCATGGCTATCGATAGCAAAATCAGACAAATAGCTTTCTACGGTAAAGGCGGTATTGGTAAGTCTACTACCTCTCAAAATACCTTGGCAGCTATGGCAGAAATGGGTCAACGCATCCTGATTGTCGGTTGCGACCCTAAAGCTGACTCCACTCGTTTAATGTTGCACAGTAAAGCTCAAACCACTGTGTTACACCTGGCTGCTGAACGTGGTGCAGTAGAAGATTTAGAACTTGAAGAAGTCATGCTCACCGGCTTCCGTGGTGTGAAGTGCGTAGAGTCTGGTGGTCCAGAACCAGGTGTAGGTTGCGCCGGTCGTGGTATCATCACCGCCATCAACTTCTTGGAAGAAAATGGTGCTTACCAAGATGTTGACTTTGTATCTTACGACGTACTAGGTGACGTTGTTTGCGGTGGTTTTGCTATGCCTATCCGTGAAAACAAAGCACAAGAAATCTACATTGTTACCTCTGGTGAAATGATGGCGATGTACGCTGCAAACAACATCGCTCGCGGTATTTTGAAATATGCACACACTGGTGGTGTACGTTTGGGTGGTTTAATTTGTAACAGCCGTAACGTTGACAGAGAAATCGAACTGATTGAAACTCTGGCAAAACGCTTGAACACCCAAATGATTCACTATGTACCTCGTGACAATATTGTTCAACACGCTGAGTTGCGTCGGATGACTGTTAACGAGTACGCACCAGACAGCAACCAAGGTAATGAGTACCGCATATTGGCTAACAAGATCATCAACAACCAGAATCTTCAAATTCCTACACCAATTGAAATGGAAGAACTAGAAGAATTGTTGATTGAATTCGGTATTCTCGAAAGCGAAGAAAATGCTGCAAAAATGATTGCTTCGCCTGCTGAAAGCAGTGCAAAGTAAATAATGTGACAGGGTGGGTTATTTCTCACCCTTCCTTAATTTTTATCAGGTGTAGAACACCAAAGATTGCTACCTATTTTATGGGTAGCAATTTCCGCATCCCAGTTTTCTGCCGAACAGTCTACTAAAACTTGAGCTACGTCATGTATCATCAGCCATGAGATGTGATGGTTTTTGCCTAAATATTGGAAGTAAGTAATTATTCACTACCGCCTAAGATTTGCCTATGTTACATTAAGTAGTGGAATAGTAATACATAAGCAAAGCTATGGTTCGGGTTCAGTATGCCCGACTGGTGCGCCAACCTCTGGATTGAGCGTATATCGCCGAGTAATGCGTCACTACTCCATTGTTTGATTAGCTCAGTGGTAGAGCAGCCGAAGCGATCGGTGGGGCGTAGGTTCGAGTCCTACATCAAACTCCCGGAAGTTAGCTCACTGGTAGAGCGATCGACTCATAATCGATTGGTTGCAGGTTCGATTCCTGTACTTTCGACCAACATTTGTCTAGGGAAAAAGGCAAATTTGCAGAATAGAGCAGTGGTAGCTCGTTGGACTAGTATCCAAATGTCAGTGGTTCAAATCCACTTTCTGCTCCACAAACCCTGTCCGGGTCAAAAGACACTACCCCGTCACGGTAGCTAATTTAACTTTAGTAAAGACTCTGTGATGTAGGTGCTTACTACTGCTCATTACGATGTGATGTCTGTAGTAACAGTAAAGAAGCTAGCGCAAATGCATTTCTCCCTAACTTGAGTATGTCCCTTCTCTTGTTAGATCTAGATTTCTGGAACTGGCAAAGTGAACGGCATATTTGAGCGCTGTTTTCTTTTTCTAGATTGCCCTTGGGTAGTTTAAGGATAAGTAGCAGCAATCTTGATCCAGTTTTGGAGATGTATTTGTCCGCAACTGAACTGTAAACACCTGCATTTGCAGAGTTTTCAAATAAAATTGAGTTTGCATATTACAAATTAGTAAATATTTTAAGAGGATGTTTCAATGGGTTTGAAAAATAGCAAACAAGGAAACATCGAATGCTTGAATAATTATGGCTTAGAGCTATACAACACTGCCGAAGAAATTGCGGCAGCGATGGAAATTAGCATTGGGGCAACTCACGTAACCTCATTGCGTCAATAACGGGATTTGCAAACTTTGTGGCAATGGTCAATCCCCAAAAAGGTACAGAGTTTCAAAAACAAATTAAACGTATTAACGAAAAATATGAAATCAAAATGTTCTGAAATTTCATGGAATGGGAACTATAGGTAACAAGTATACCTATAGTTTTTCACTGCTGACTATCATGCCTTATCTACTATTACGTGAATTTTTCAAAGTTAGGCAATCCATACCTGTGCCAAAAAAGCAACTGCCTAATCTGAAAACACCACTGATTTTGATTGGCTCTACCTTAGCAATAGGGGTAATTGGTATTGCTAGCTACTTGATAGTCAGAGAGTTAATTGTTCAACAACTTCAGGAAAAAGCCCTGCTTCAGGTTCGTCAAGGAACTGATGAGATCGATCAATGGTTAGCAATTTGCTCTATTGAAATTCAAACTATTGCTAATACAGATGTGGCGCGTTCTTTAGATTGGAAAGTTATTCAACCATATTTAAACGCAGAAATTAAGCGCACTGGGGAATTTTCTAAAATGGCAGTATCGCTGCCGAACGGTTCCTATTACAACACTGAGGTAGGTAAAGCAGATACCAATAACAAGGATCGGGATTTTATTCAAAAAGCAATGGCAGGAGAAGTCAATATATCAGATCCCTTCATCAGTCGGACTACTGGAATTCCTTCTGTGGCGATCGCTTCTCCTATTCGCCAAAGTTATGACCTTAACAGTCGTCCCATTGGAGTTATCAACGGTAGCTTAAAGGTAGATCGAATTACTCAAGTAGTCAACAGATTACATTACGGTAATGGTAGTTATGCATTTGCACTCAACTCTAAGGGAGAGCCAATTATTCATCCCAATCCAGCGTTGATGTCAACACAAGAAAAACCTGCTCCTAGTTTTCTAGAGTCAACTGATCCTAACTTAGCGGCACTGGCTAGTCTAATGGTGAAGCAACAGCAAGGAATAGAACTTATTTCCATTGATGGCACTAACAAATATGTTCTTTATGGTCATCTCAAACAAGCGAATTGGTCAATAGCTCTAGTTATACCGCGTGAAAACATTGAATCTCAACTATACGCACTGAACTTACTTGCTTCTATATTGGGTGGATTGCTTGGAATCGCAGCAATTATCGCTTGGCGACAAATACAACTATCTCAACAAGCAAAAATGCAGGTTGTGTTGCTTAGTCAACAACAAGAAACACTGCAACAGCAAGCGCAAGAACTTGAGCAAGCTTTACGAGAATTACAACAAACTCAAGCGCAATTGATTCAAGCTGAAAAAATGTCTAGCTTAAGTCAGTTAGTAGCAGGAGTAGCACACGAAATTAACAACCCAGTTAGCTTTATTTATAGTAATATTACTCCCGCCCATGAATATATCCAAGATTTGCTCAGATTACTGCAACTTTACCAACATCACTATCCCCAGCCAGCAGTAGAAATTCAAGATGAGGAAGAAGCAATCGAATTTAATTTCTTAATGCAAGACTTGCCGAAGTTGCTGAATTCGATCAAAGTCGGTGCTGAGAGAATTAAACAAATTGTGCTATCTCTGAGAAACTTTTCACGGTTAGATGAGGCAGAAATGAAGATGGTAAATATCTATGAAGGTATCGATAGTACACTAATGTTTTTAGAAAGCCGCCTCAAGGCTACACCAGATCGTACAGCTATTGAAATTATCAAAGAATATGCTGACCTGCCACTAGTAGAATGCTACGCCGGAGAACTCAATCAGGTGTTTATCAATCTTCTCACAAATGCAATTGATGCCATAGAAGAGTTATTCGTAATTCATCGTCCCGTAACTAATAATGAAGAAAGCGCGTCTACTTCATCAAGAAAAAGTAAAGGTCAAATTCGTATTCAAACTGAACTTACTATTGACCAACAAATAATTATTCGCATTATTGATAATGGAGTTGGAATTCCTGAAGCTTTACAAAAACAATTATTTAATCCCTTTTTTACTACTAAACCTGTTGGTAAAGGTACAGGCTTGGCTTTATCTATCAGTTATCAAATTGTCACTGAAAAACATCAAGGGAAATTACAGTGTAATTCTATGTTTGGTAAAGGTACAGAATTTGTGATTTCACTTCCATTACACCAGCAAAGGCAGCTTGCTGCTTAATAATTTCAAACCTTTGGCTCTTGAAGTGAGTATTTCATTAAGTAATTACCGCGTGTCTCCTCATATTTGCTTGAGTTACATTGAGTAGCGAGGTAGGAAGACATTTTGCAAAGCATTAGTGCGGGTTCTGTATGCCCAACTGGTACGCCAACCTTTGGATTGAGTGTATACCGTGGAACGATATGTTACTACCCTTTGAAAGTTAACTCTTTTAGTAGAGCGATCGCTGTATCGGCGATCAGTAACAGGTAAACTCCTGTAATTTCAGCAAACACACCCTCGCCCTGGGTACGGGCACCTTGTTAGGGACAAGGCTACTTCGCATTTACGCGACTGGGAAAAAAGCCGAAACGGACAAAATCTGTTTTAGTTTAGTAAACTCTGCGATGTTGTTGTTATGCTACTGTTTATACTCGTTATACTCAGTAGTCACAGCTAAGAAGCCTGTGCAATTGTTTCCTCCCTAACTTGAGTATGTCCCTTCGTTTGACACATCCTACTTTGGCGGAACTGGCAAACTGAATGGCATATAGGACTCATATTTGATTTCTGAAAAACCAGACTAGCTAGAAGCTTGCCATACAAAGGTTTGTTTCTAAGTATACTTAGCAAGATTCAAGTATGATTTCTATATTTGAGAGATGTTATCTTTTTCTGGATTGCCTTTGGATAGTCTTAGAAAAAGTAGCAGCAGCGTCGCTCATAAGGAAACTCATGAGTGCGTTACCTCTTTAATCCAGTTTTGAAGAGCAATTATCCCGCAGCTGAACTGTAAAAAACGACATTTGCAGAGTTTAAAAATATAATGTATTATATGTAGTATATTATATTTTGGATAGCAATTAACTCTATTTATAGCTGCAACAAGCAATGTAACACAAGTGGCTATATCTCTTGTTTATATACGATGTGGAAATAAAACTAACTAAGGAAAATTCCCTACGCCAAAGTTATAAATGTCTTTATCAAACTTCTGCGTCGGCTACGACTGCCTAAATTCTCTATGCAAATTTCTATGTGGAAAACTTTCTATATCAAACCTAACGAAATTGGAATTTTATATTACCGCAGTGATTTTAAAAAAATCTTGCAGCCTAGTACTTATACTTATGTTGGTTGGCATTGGCAAGTAAAAACTTACGATCTTAACCAACCAGAAGCTCAGATTGAAAACCTAGAACTGTTGCTGCGCAATCATAGTTCAGCGTTACAGCAATACTTAATAGTCGTGCGGACAGGATTCAATCAGGCTGCTTTAGTGCGCTTGGGACAAAATTGGATTAGTGTTGGGCCAAATCAATTACGTGCTTTTTGGCGTGGTTTTATTGAGGTAGAAACTCATCTGTTTAACTTGCAAGAAAGCTTGGAATTACCTGCTGAGTTTGTGCAGCAAGTACGGGGAATTGCCTTAAATGGTATCAAGAAGTTCCAAATTTCTGAGTATGAGATTGGCTTGCTGTACGTGCAAGGTAACTTTGTCCGGCCATTAGAACCAGGTGAGTATGCTTTTTGGTCTGTGAATAGGGATGTTTCTCTCCAGACTCTCAGCCGGATTTTACCCAATCCAAACTTTCCTTTGGAAGATGTCTTAATTGAGAGACATCCGGAGTTTGTAGCTGCTTACTGTGAAATAGTCCAATTACAGAATCAGCAAGTAGCAATTGTGCGCTATCAGGGTAAGGTGATTTCGATCCTAGCGCCATGTAGTCGCAAACTCTTCTGGCAAGGTGTTGAGGTAGAGGTGATTGACATCAGCAATGATGCTAAGTTGTCATCTCGCTTAGTTGCTGAGTTAGTTTCGGGTTTACCAGAGGCTTTTACTCTTAGCCGCAGTAGTCTGCATATTTGCGAAGTACCATCACAATACGTTGGTTTGCTGTACGTTAATCAAGAATTTCAAACACAACTCCAGCCAGGAAAGCACGCATGGTGGGTGTTTGGGCGTTCTTTGCAAACGGAAGTTTTTGACCTGCGCCAACAAGCTATGGAAGTATCTGGTCAAGATATCCTCTCTAAGGATAAAGTGCCTTTGCGCTTAAACTTAACTGCTGGCTTCCGTATACTCGATCCCTTAAGAGCTAAAAATGGCTTATCGGATATTGCTGGGTATTTATACAAAGAGTTACAGTTTGCTTTGCGTGGTGCAGTTGGCGAAAGAACTCTGGATGCGTTACTGGAGGATAAAGGCGCGATTGATAGAAGTATTTCTGACTACATTCGCCAAAAAACCGCAGACTATGGAATTGAAGTAGATTCAGTTGGGGTGAAAGATATTATTCTCCCCGGTGAAATTAAGACTATTTTGAGCAAAGTAGTGGAAGCGGAAAAAGCCGCCCAAGCAAATGTAGTCCGCCGTCGTGAAGAAACTGCTGCTACTCGCAGTATGTTGAATACTGCCAAGGTGATGGAGGATAACCCTGTGGCGTTGCGTTTGAAGGAGTTGGAAGTATTAGAGCGAATTGCTGAGAAGATTGAGAAAATTCAAGTTAATGGTAGTTTGGATAGCATTTTGACGGATTTAATTCGGATGAATCGTGAATAAATCAATGTTTTAGATATCGAACCACAGATGTAGACGCGCAGCGTCTACATCTGTGGTTTATTTCGTTTTGATTCAGATTTTGAGTTTGGCTAAACCTAAATAACGGATGCCTTCTGGAGAAACGTCAAAACGGCAGGGTAATACTTCTAAACCAAGAGCGATCGCATCTCGTAACAACTTACCATATATAGGATCTGTCGTATCTCCGGGGGCAAACTCTGTACAATCACCTCGATTGATAAAGTACAGCATGACTGCGCGACTTTGGGGTAGCAGCGCCATCAGTTCCCGTAAGTGCTTTTGTCCTCTTGTGGTTTCTGTGTCGGGAAAGAGTGCTAAACTACCTTGGCACCAGGTTGTATTTTTTACTTCTAAATAAATTGGGCGTTCCTCATCACTTGCGGTTAAGAAAAAATCTACGCGACTTTTTTTATCTTGCCCATAAACTACTTCGCCCTTAATCTGGCTATATTCACCCAACTCTGGGAATAAATATCTCGCCAAAGCTAGCTTCACTATCTGATTTGGCAAAGCAGTATTCACACCTACCCAAGTTGGGTCATTATCATGCACCTGAATCAGTTCTAAAGTGTAAGCTAGTTTGCGGTTAGGATTAGCACTTAAAGAAAGCTGCACTGCACTACTAGGAGTCGATACTCCAGTCATCGGCCCTGTATTGGGACAGTGTGCTGTTACTATTTCACCAGAATTTAGTTGCACATCAGCAAAAAAGCGCTTGTAGCGCTTGAGTAGAATCCCAGGATATAAAGTTGGGTAGCGATAAAGCCAATCCATCATTTTGAAACTCTCCTCTATCAAAGCCAGGAGATAATTAAGAGCTAAACAAGTTTAACCCTAAAGGAAGAGGGAATTTTGGAAAATGAACTTGAAGATTCAAAATCTAAAATTTCATCAGGTTAACAAGCCGCAGAATTTATACTTAGTCTGCGCGAAAATTGTTTGGTTTTTTCTTTGCTGATTGAAAAATAATTGTAGCTTCTTTATAAAGAAAATCTTAAGTTTATAAGATACTTAACACACTATATAGAAAGCAGTTGATAGTATATTAAATGACGAATAATCATCTAATATTAGAGAAATTACAGATAGCGATCGCGCTCAATTAAACCTGAGAAAACTTAAGATTTATTTTATGGAGAAACTCTGATACTCAACATATATTCAACTAACTAGATTTTAAATAAATTGATCGTAATTAAATTTTTTAAAGCTGTTTCAATAGATGTAATTTCTAAGGGAAGTATAACTTTATTGTGTTCTAGGTAAATGTATGAGTGTTAAACTCGACTTACCACGGCAATGCCAGCCGCCATTAAGTTTGGAAGATGCTAAGACTCAGCGCTATGTGCTGGCAATGGAAAGTTTATTGCTAGTAGTTCAAGATTTATCAAAAGCCCGAAGCTTGCAGCAGATTATAGAAATTGTGCTGGTGGCTGCACGACAATTAACTGAGTCAGATGGTAGCAGTTTTGTACTCAAAGTCAACGGCGACTGCTACTATGCTGATGAAGATGCGATCGCACCTCTTTGGAAAGGTCAGCGATTGCCGATGGATATCTGTGTTGGAGGTTGGGCGATGGGAAATCGTCAGCCTGCGATTATTAAAGATGTATACAGCGATCAAAGGGTTAGTTATGCTATTTACAAGTCTACATTTGTCAAAAGCATGGTAATGATGCCTATCCGCATCGTTAACCCGATTGGCTGTATTGGGATTTATTGGGCAAAGCATCATCATCCAACAACAGAAGAAGTCAAGCTGTTACATTTCTTAGCCGATCACGCCGCAGTGGCAATGGAAAATGTACAGCAGTATTTAGAATTGGAACAGCAATTGTGCGATCGCACTGCTGCTTTAGAAAAAGAAATTAGCGATCGCGCAGATGTTGAAGCTCAAGTCTGCCGCCTTGCTCTAATTGATGAACTCACAGGGTTGTACAATCGGCGTGGCTTTTTCCTGCTGGCTGAACGGCAAATCAAGCTACTCCAGAGATCGCATATCCCCACAACCTTGCTATTCATCGATTTGGATGGATTGAAGACTATCAACGATGTCTTCGGACATGAAATTGGTGATAATGCCATTGTCGCTACTGCCACCTTACTCAAACAGACTTGTCGTAAATCTGATATGCTGGCTCGATTGGGCGGCGATGAATTTGTAGTGCTGCTTCAAGGCAACGATCCTAGTTCTGACGTAATCCAGCAGCGATTGCAAGCTTCTATCGACCGATTCAACCAGACTCAACAGCATCGGTTTTATCTATCTGTGAGTATTGGCGCTCATTCTTATAACCCCACTCAGCCTGTTTCTTTAGATGAGTTGATTACTCTCGCTGATATCCAAATGTATCAACGCAAGCGAGCTAAAAAAGCTAGCCGATAGATTGAAATTAGGCACTGGGCATACCTTAGACTTCACTCTGGGCAAGTGGACATTTTCTGTTGACTCTTGCTTGGCTTTACTGATGAGCTAATGATTTAGTACGACAAATCTTCTTTACCATAGTTTGGCAATTTTTGTAGTTATTTTTACGACAGTTTAATAAACCGTAGCATACAATAGATATTATCAGCCTCCTAAAAGAAAAAAAGTTAGGAGGGTTGCAATGTGCAAGTAGGTAAATCCTATGCAAACAGTTCGGGGCGCAACGGAATTAGAATACGCTTTTCTTTTTACCCTAAGAAAGGTTAATTCCATTAAGCTAGAAGGTTTCAAACCATTTTTCAACGATCTGCCTGTTGATCCTTACATCAAAGGCAATTATCGCTCTCGAAGATTATCTCGATTTACTGTTGTTGGGGATAGATTGATTAAACTACCTCATGGTTATTTCTACCAAAGCAAAGATTACAATCCATTATTGGGAGATATTAAAAGAGAGTTTGCAGAATTAGATGATGCGATGATAGAACTTAATATATTTCAAAACCTTATCTTAGCATTTACTGATTCTTGTAAACTTCATCCAGAGGCAGAAATAGGAGTTCATCAAATTAGGATTAGCTGTTCGCCTGATAATTTGGGTAATCCTGCGCCTGAAGGTATCCATAGAGATGGGACAGATTTTATCGGGATTTTCTCTGTTGATAGAGACAATATTCAAGGCGCAGAAACACATTTGTATACAGACACCCAGAAAGAACCCATTTTTAGTAAAGTTCTAAATCCGGGAGAACTTTTGTTGGTTAATGACCATGAATTTTTGCACTTTACTACTCCGATTAAACCAGAGATAAACACTCTAGGAACAAGAGATGTTTTTGTGCTAACTTCTCCAAGTTTACTTTCTGATTAATTCTATTGAGACATACAATCATAGATAAACATAGATAAATATAAATAATCGGTGCTTATCTGTGTTTGTAAATAATTTAATTAACTTAAAATATTTGTCAATTTACAAGCTGGGGAATTGAATCTAAGCATTTCCCCAGCTTTTTTATTTGGGATGGAAAATAATCTTGCCGATCTTCTTCAGTGCAAAAATTTAAAAACTCTTTCTTCCTCTGCGTTCTTAATGATAAGTCTTTAAGCGTTCCCGGTCAATGTTGATCATTCAATTAACTGAAAATATTTGGCAATCGACAAGGTAGGGGGAATTGAATACAGCCATTTCTCCAGCTTTTTTATTTGGGATGGGAAATAATCTTGCTGATAGTGGTTTATCTAACTTAATTGCTAAAGTTGCCATATCAATTAATATGGCTGCAATTTTTTCAATTGATATATCGCCTGCTATGGGGACTGTATCTAGTCCACAGCCACAAACTGCTGAATAAAGTAATAAATTGGTAATATCATAGGTTTGCTCGTTAGCTCTTGCCGCTAATCCGACATCTTCACAAACTGGCAGCATTAAACCAGAGTAACCACAGATTTTCACGGCAACATTTTTCAAAACACGGGTTAGCATTCCAGAAATTGCTAAAGTTCCAGGTTGACCAAATTTGCCGTTTATTAGCTCTTCATAGGCAAAGGCGATACTATTAGTTTTATCTAATGATGGAGCGAGAGAAGTATCAATTCCTTGATATGCAATAGCAAATTTATCGGAGATTACTTCAGCAATAGCTGCAATTTTATTGCACTCTGTTTCTAAGAGTATTTGCAGTTTTTGTTCTGCCATTTGAATATTATCAGCTTGAGAGAATGCCTCTGTTACTAGATCGCAGAATTCTAAACCTATACCGAATGCTGTATTACCTTGATGATATGATGTTGGAAAAAATGGGATTCCTGGCTGACAGTTTGCCCAGGCACAAAAACGAAAGTTTCCATAGCCATTTTCAGTTTCTTGAGAAATGCTTTTAATGGCTTTTGCTGATTCTAAAGCATTTTCTAAGTTGATTCCACTTGCGCGATCGCCAATTTTGCTCGTGCAGTAAATGACTGATGTATGTTTATTGATTTCTGGAATTAAGGCAATAGTTGACGGTTGGCTAGCATAACCAATATTGAAGAAGCTGATATTCAAATGATGGCAGATTTCTTCTATATTTTGGATTTGATTTAAAATTTCAATTTTGGATAAACCTTGGAGATATTCTTCCCAGGAATTGGTAGCTACTCTCGTTGTTTGAACTTCGTAGCCTTGTTGTGTGAAAATTTCTTTGGCTTGTTGGTTAAATTCAGTAGCTTGTCTAATTTTGTCTGTATCTTGAGGAGATTGCAGAGAAATTCCTGTGGTAATAGTTCTAATTTTCATAGTTAAAAAATAATTGATGTCGAACATTGATGTCGAACCGCCAAGTACGACAAGTGCGCCAAGGAAGAGACGGTTACTCCTCGTGCTCTGTATGAACTTGATAAAGTTATACTTGAAGCTTAGTTTAATGTCATTAACATAGGAAATGAGCTAGAGTCACGGTGAATACTTATATAGCCATAACTAATAAAAGCCATGAATGAAGAATTCTATAATCGAGGGTTGGAAAAAGCTAAACAAAAAGACTACGCTGGAGCTATTGAGGAATTTAATCGTGCTTTGCAGGTGACACCTTACTTTCCCGAAGCTTACTTTCAAAGGGGGTTGGCATATTATGACTCAGGGGAAATTCTCCAGGCTGTGTCAGATTACACCGAAGTCCTAAAGCTGAATCCTGAAAGTGTTGAAGCATATTATTCTCGCGCCTTAGCTAGGGTAGCGTTGAAAAATCTGCCGGGTGCTTTGGAAGATGTGGAACGTGCTATTCGCCTTAATTATAATTATGCCGCAGCTTACAGTCTTCGGGGGATGGTGCGGCGCAAACAAGGGTATATTCACGATGCGATCGCTAATTTTAAAAAAGCGGCAGAATTATATCTAGCGCAAAAGGATAAGGAAAATTGTCGTCTGTGTTTGGAAAAAATTAAACAGCTACAACCACCAGAAAAACCAACTGTACAGCAATCCAATTCCCCAAGTGTTACCATCAAATCCGAGAAAGAATATTTTACGCAACTATTAAATAAGGCAGAAAAGGGAGACACCCGCGAGGCGATTGAAGATTTAAACTGGGTGTTGCAAGCCGATCCGCAAGATGCTCAAGCTTATTGCTGTCGTGGGGTGGTGCGTTGCAAAATGGGTAACTATCAAGGTGCGATCGCAGATTTTAACCAAGCACTAAAATTGAATTTTCAGGATGCTATTGTTTATCGTAACCGAGGTAAAGCCCGTTCTTTGTTAGGCGATTACCAAGGTGCGATCGCAGACTTTAACTCTGCACTGCAAATTCAACCCCAGGATGCCTTAGTCTATGTTGCCAGAGGCAATGCCTATCGAGCAATGAGCAATTATCTCGCTGCAATTCAAGATTATTCCCAAGCACTACAAATTAATCCTGAAGATGCCCAAGCTTACTATAATCGCGGTATTGCTCATACTCTTTTAGAAGAAATGCAACAGGCGATTGAAGATTATCAAAAAGCGGCAAGTATTTTCCTCGAAAAAGAAGACTGGGACAACTATCAACAAGTGTTAAATAGCCTGAATAAAATTCAGAAATCTCTTCCTGAAAACAAAAACCATAAATATAATCTTCTGCGTCAGCGATTGTTGCGTCTGGTTGGCGGACAGTGGGAAATTGCCCAAAGATTAATTCAGCAAAAGAAAGAGTACTATCCGCAGATGCCAGAAGAGTGGTATTTACAAAAAGTGATTACAGAATTAGAACGCGATCGCGGTAATTAATATATAGTGATTCCCACATTGGTGAGAACAACAAAGAATTAACCGCCGATAGAAGAAGAGTATGGACGCAGATAAATTTTTGTCTTTGTATCTTTGTGGTTCTTTTATATAAAATATTCTCAACTTTAGCTAAGAGATTGCAGGTATAATTTTGCTGCCAAAATTTGCGATAATCGGCAAATGCGATTTTTTTCCAAGTTTTTTACTACCTTAATTGCAGTATTACTACTGCCCATTCTTATGGTTTCTGCCCAAAACCCCACAGTTAATCCGGGAGAAAATCTTGTAACTGAAGGTATTCCACCAATACCCGCATCACTGTCAGAAACAGTAGACCGCTACACCCAATTTCGATCGGCGGGTCTTGCGAGTTGGCATCCTCATCGCCGGGAAATGCTGATTTCGACGCGCTTTGGGGATGTACCTCAAGTACACTTAGTTAAATTTCCTCTAGGGAATCGCAAGCAGTTGACGTTCTTCCCGGAACGAGTTGGCGGGGGAACTTTTCAACCCACCGAAGGCAAGTATTTTGTTTTTAGTAAAGATACTGGTGGTAATGAATTTAACCAAAATTACCGTTATGAATTAGCGACAGGAGAGATTACACTCCTAACTGATGGAAAGTCCAAAAACAGCCGGGGTGTGTGGGCGAATCGGGGGGATAGAATGATTTACACTTCTACCCGCCGTACAGGTAAAGATTATGATTTTTACATTATCGACCCAAAAAATCCGAAGAGCGATCGCTTGTTAGCACAAGTTGAAGGCGGTGGTTGGGGTACTTTGGATTGGTCGCCAGACGACCGTCAATTGTTGATACAGGAATATGTTTCTGCCAATGAAAGTTATCTTTGGTTGGTTGATACTCAGTCGAGTGAGAAGAAACTAGTCACACCCAAGGGAGGTAAGGAAAAAGTTGCCTATTATGGCGGCGCATTTAGTAAAGATGGTAAGGGTTTGTATGCGATTACAGACCGCGACTTTGAATTTTCTCGGTTGGCATACATTGACTTAGCAACATTACAGCACACCTATCTCACCAGTAACATTCCTTGGGATGTGGAGGAATTTGACCTTTCCTATGATGGTAAACACATTGCTTTCGTCACCAATGAAGATGGGGCTGCTGTGTTGCATCTTTTGGAAACAGCCACAGGTAAAGAAAAGCCATTGCCAAAGTTACCAATAGGAGAGATATATGGCGTTAATTGGCATCGCAATAACCAAGATTTAGGCTTTACTTTAGTTTCGGCACGAACAACAGCAGATGTTTACTCCTTAAATATCCTCAGCAACAAAATTGAACGCTGGACAGAAAGCGAAACAGGCGGCTTAAACACAGAGAATTACCCCGAAGCCCAACTAGTACGTTGGAAGAGTTTCGATAATAGAACCATCTCCGGCTTTTTGTATCATCCCCCAGCTAAATTTAAAGGTAAGCGTCCAGTAATAATTGATATTCATGGAGGGCCGGAAAGCCAATTTACTCCCTCATTCTTAGGGCGGGGTAATTACTATCTCAACGAATTAGGTGTTGCTATCTTGTTTCCTAACGTCAGGGGTTCAAGTGGCTACGGCAAAAACTTCTTAAAGTTGGATAACGGCTATCAACGGGAAGACTCAGTTAAAGATATCGGTGCATTATTAGACTGGATTGCTACTCAACCAGATTTAGATAAAGACCGGATTTTAGTCACAGGGGGAAGCTATGGTGGCTATATGTCCTTGGCAGTTGCGACTAAATATGGTGACAAAATTCGTGCTTCTATAGATATAGTTGGCATTTCTAACTTCGTCACCTTCTTAGAAAAAACTGAAGGTTATCGGCGTGATTTGCGCAGGGTAGAATACGGTGATGAACGCGACCCCAAAATGCGAGAATTCTTGCTGAAGATTTCACCTGTGAATAATGCCAGTAGCATTAAGAAACCGCTATTTGTGATTCACGGCAAAAATGACCCCCGCGTTCCTCTCAATGAAGCAGAACAAATTGTGAAAACAGTGAAAAATAATCAAGTGCCAGTTTGGTATTTGATGGCGAAGGATGAAGGACATGGGTTTAGTAAGAAGAAAAATATTGACTTTCAATTCTATGCAACGGTGATGTTTGTCAAAGAATTTTTATTGAATTAATCAATATAAACCAATACAGTTCAGTTAGGCTGTAATGGATTATATTTTGTAGGGGCACGGCGCTAGTAAGATTGTCTAATTGTGAACAATATTTAGGATGCTGCACCCCTACTACTTAAATAGCGATCGCCATAAACTAAAATTTAAATTGGTTGCGATCGCCGTTTGGTTAGAGACTAGCTTTGGTTCAATCCTTTCGCTGCCGAGTTTGGGTGAGCATCTTTCCATCTCAGGATTTTACTAGATAGTCTACGGAATCATAAGACATACTGGTGAAGAGAAAATATGCTTCACTATTGTCATAATTTACAATGTCGAAAGACAACCGCCCCCGTAGTTGGAAAGAAATGCGCGCTCATCGCGCCACTCAAAAGTCGTTCATTGGTCGAGAAGCTCAGATTAAATTGTTTCGAGCTATTCTAAGCACGCCCTATGACCAGCGTAATCAGGTGATATTCAATATCTCCGGTCAAGGCGGAATTGGTAAAACAACTTTACTAAAGCAGTTTTGCAGAATTGCAGAAGACTTGAAGCAATTGATTGCTTACGTAGATGAGGGTGCACAGAGTAACCGAGTAGATGATTTGCCAGAAGCACTTTATCGGCTAGCAATGGATTTTGAAAAACAGGGGCATAAGTTTGACAAGTTTCAGGAACGCTACAAAACATACCGTCAAAAGCGACAAGAACTGGAAGCAGATCCGGATGCTCCTCAAGGATTTGCAGCAGGACTGGGGCGTATGTTGACTAAGGCAAGTTTAGGTGCAGCGAAGTCGATTCCCGGCAGCAGGGCGGTGCTGGATTTGGTCGAAACAGATGCAGTAGCGAACAAAGCAGGTGAGTATCTAGCGTTCATTGCTCGCAAATTGACTAACAAAGACGAAGTGTTGTTACTACGGGAACCACTGGAGGTTTTGACTCCGCTATTTTTGGAGGATCTCAACCAAATTGCAGAGAAGCAGACTGTAGTTTTGCTGTTGGATACTTATGAGCAAACAGGAGCTTTTTTAGACGATTGGCTACGTTCTCTTTTGGATGACCGCTATGGATATCTAACACCAAATTTTCTACTAGTAATTGCAGGACGAGATCCCCTGAGCCGAAATATTTGGGCTGACATGGAAAGCTGCATCGCTCGGTCAGAATTAGAGCCTTTTACACAAGATGAAACACGGCAATATCTAACCAATAGGGGAATTACAAATGAGGCAGTGATTCAGGAGATTTGGCGACTTTCATCAGGGGGATTGCCATTATTGATTGGGATGATGGCGCAGGCAACTCCAAATAGTATAAATGTGGTAGTTGATCCCTGTGAGGAAGCGGTAGAGCGTTTTCTAAAATGGGAATCGGATGGAACAAAGCGTCAGTTAGCTTTAGATGCTGCGCTTCCAAGAATGTTGAATCGAGATATTTTAGCGTTGCTGGTGGATGAGTCAGCAGTAAATGATCTATTTGAGTGGTTGAAGGAGCGCTCTTTTGTTGTAGAACATCCCGAAGGATGGCAGTATCACAACATTGTACGAGAACAGATGTTGCGCTATCAACGTCGGATATCGCCTCAAGCATGGACAAAGCAGCATAAACAGTTAGCTGAGTATTATGATGAACTCCGAAAAAGTCTAGGTTTAACCGATACACAGCAGCTAAAGAATGAAACCTGGCAGAAGTACACCTTGGAGTGGTTGTATCACAGTCTTTGTGCAAATCCCTTGCAGCAGATGAGGATGGCATTAAATGGTTGGCTAATGGCGTTAGATACTTCACAAAAGTTTGCACAGGAATGGGCAGAAGCCATGAACATGGCAGGGATTGCTACTAGCTCAGAAGATATAAAACGGTGGAGTCAGCAGTTTCTCAATGGGCTAAAAAGTCTTGCACAAAACCATTCGGGTGAGATAGTAGAGGTACTTTCGGCACTGCTACAAGTTACTTTGCTTGAGGACAAGTGTCGTGCGATCGCACTGGTATATCAAGGAATGTTTCCTTTACTTTGCTTCATATCTAAAAATAATATTTTTGAAGTTAGATGGAAAACAGAGGAAATTCCTAATTTAAATCACATAAAGGAGAGTTTAACTCAAGCTATTAGCCTAGCGCCTGATAAAGAAGAGTGTTTTATATTTCGTGGTATGGTCAATATATTTAAAGGAAATATAGATGAGGCTAAATCAGATTTGAATCGAGTTCTTCAACAGTATGAAATTGATCGCTTGCTCAAACAAAAGATAGAACTTGTTATTAGTGAGGATTATCAATCTATAGAATATGTAAAAGGTTTATTTAAAGAGGAAGAGTTCAACAATTTTAACCTTTTTCAAATAAATGAAATAACAGAAAAAATCAATCAGGATAAAAATAAAGAAATTCAGATACTAAATGAAGAAAAACAAAGATTAGAGAAAAAAATTGAGATACTACAAGGAAAAGCAGCCAAGAGGAGTGAATTAAATCGAATAATCTGGAAATTAATAGAAGAGTCAAGTGAAACAGCAGAAAACTCCCAAAAATTAACAGAAGAGACATCAATAACTGAAGCATTTAAACAGCTAGGAGAAATTTTACACAAAAGAACAGAAGAAGTGAAAAAATTAAAAGAGGAAATTCAAATGCAAAAAGAAGGAGATCATGTAGAAAAAGAAGAAATTAAAAAATTAGAGAAAGAATTCCAAACAAAAAGTATATATCTGCAAAAATTAATAGGTGAAGCTACTAGGCTAGTAGAAGAACTTAAAAAAATTGAAGCAATTACTGTGGCATAAATGTCCTAAAGGCGCAAACCAAGCATGATCGCTAGTATGTATTCTTACAGAAAGTGATCGCACAATTGCAGCAATTTCCATGTTGAAGCTAGCGATCACTTAAACATAACTCTAAATCCTCAATACTTTTAACCCTGTTGGGATACGCGATCGCTTATTAGCGAGACGCAACCCATAAAGATAAACTAAAATGTTGCGATTCTTGGCATTGCGTTAGAGATCGCCTTTTCAGCCAGAACTATTTTACTCAAAAGCAACACCGCGATAAATTTCCGCCATTGGCAATTCAATCCCAACAGACTCTAGGGAAATAGATCTCTCTAAGCCGTTACAATCACTAAGCAACCAACCTTGAGTTTGCTTGCTATAGCGTTCAACAAAAGGTTCATCTTGCTCGACTAATAAATATTCGCTAAAACTAGGAATTGAGCGATATATGCGAAATTTATTTTGACGGTCGTAATCTGCGGTAGAAGGAGATAATACTTCAACAATCACCAAGGGATTTAAGACTTCATCTAAACGCTCACCATTGAGTTGCGGTTCTCCATCAAAAACCATCACATCTGGATAGACTCCGCGTCGATATTCAGGAATCCACAGCCGCAAATCGCTATTAATTGGCTCAAATTGGGTATCGCGCAGCAGAAACTTGAGAAAGGCAAAAATATTACCACCGATGCGGCTGTGTTTCAGCGTTCCTCCAGGCATGGGTACAATTTCTCCATCTCGATATTCGCTGCGTCCTTCTGCTTTCTCTTCAATGGCGCGATATTCATCTAAAGTGTAGCGGCGCTTGATGGTAGAAATCATAAGTCGTAAGCGATCGCATTGCTGGTAGGACAACAAGATTATTTTCTCACAGATTGATTTATGAGGTGATGTCATATTATATCTGGTGTTCACACAGACGTTTACTTTTTCAGTAAAAAGAGTACGATCGTGAGTGTATAAATATTTAATTTTATCTGTGTCAGCAAAGGACATCTTTCACGAATCAGTCAAGCAAGCTTTGCAAAAAGAGCAATGGGTAATTACAGATGATCCACTTAAATTTAAATTTGGTAACGTCAATTTTCAGATTGATTTGGGCGCAGAAAGATTGGTTGCAGCCGAGAGAGCAGGTGAGAAAATAGCAGTTGAGATTAAGAGCTTTCTGAATGCTTCTGCAATTACAGATTTCTATGCGGCTTTAGGTCAATTTCTTAGTTATCGCCTAGCTTTAGAAGGAACTGAGCCAGAGCGAGTATTATATTTAGCAGTTCCAGTAGATGCCTATCGAACTTTCTTTCAACTTGAGTTCACGCAGACAGCAGTGCAAAAATATCAAGTTTTGTTAGTTGTCTACGACCCAGTGAATGAGGTAATTGTACAATGGATAAAATAGCAAAGTACCGAGAGTATATTCAAACCTTGCTAACTCATTATGCCAATGATGATGTTTCAAATAATGAAGTAGAAACTCAACTCATCTTTGATACAAAGCGAGATCATTATCAGTGGATGAATGTGGGTTGGCAACAATTTGATCGTATTTATAGATGTGTGATGCATTTTGATATTAAAAATGGAAAAATATGGCTTCAGCAGAACTTAACAGATCAGAATCCTGCTGAGGAGTTAGTTAAAATGGGTGTTGCCAAAGACGATATTGTTTTGGGATTGCAACCTCCGTATAAAAGGCAGTACACAGATTACGGCGTTGCTTAGATAGTTAGCCATATATGTAGTAGGAAACGTGGTGCGTTGCTTGGCTCAATGTCTCTCCTTTGCGAGAGTTGTACAAAAAAGATGTCCTTTTTCGCTATCTTAGAACAGTAAATCATTCCCCGATCGCACCGATGGTTGCTTTACCTGATCGCATTTTGATGAGTGCAGAAGAATATCTGGTTTGGGAATCCACCCAAGAACAACGCTACGAGTATTGGGATGGCGAAGTTGTGGCGATGAGTGGTGGTACACGCAACCATAATCGGGTTTCTGCAAATTTCTTTAAGCTTCTAGATGATGCTTTAGGCGATCGCTCCTATGAAGTATACACTGTAGATGTGAAGGTACAGGTAGAACCTGGGCAAAAGTATTTTTATCCCGATGTGGTAGTGACTTGCGATGATCGCGAAAACGATCCGCAGTTGGTGCAATTTCCCTGCTTAATTGTCGAAGTGCTATCACCTTCAACGGAAGCCGCCGATCGGGGGAAAAAGTTTGCCAAATACCGCCAATCTCCAACCTTGCAAGAATATGTCTTAGTACAAGTAGCGCAACCGGGGGTGGAAGTGTTTCGGCGCAACGAACAGGGAAAATGGGTGCTGTCGGAGTATAGTTTGGAAGATAGATTGACACTTGAATCGGTGAATGTAGAAATAGCAATTGCTGATTTGTACCGACAAGTGCAGTTTGAAGCTGAAGAAGCTGAAAGTTGAATAGATGAGCGATATAGGATGCAATCGTCCTCAATTTAAAATCTTGTCAACTTGTTTGGGAGCTTCTATTTCAGTAAATAGCTGCATTGCTCGATGAAAATTCATCTGACTTTCATCAAGCTTTGTCATCTGTTGATAAGTTAAACCCAATTGAAAATAAGCTTCAGCTAAATCACACTTAGCACCAATTTGATCCAAAAGTTCAATTGCTTCTGTATGATTAGCCAGGGCTAAATCAAATTCTGCTTGTTGACGATAAATTTCTGCTAAACCATTCAGTGTTTTTGCTTTCACTTGCATATAGTGGCTTTCTTCTGCAACAGTTAAAGCTTGCTGAAATATTTGATTTGCCCGCTCAAATTCTCCTAAATTGACGTAGGTTTGTCCCAAAATTTGCATGAAATAGACAAATCTTCCAGTCTGTTCCCCTAGTTTTTCGGTTGTCATATTTCGATAAGCTACATCTGCTAAAGCATAAGAAGCATCACGCAAACCTAAATAAGAATATACTAAAGCTAAACACACAGAAGCTTTCTCAGCCCAGCGATGATGCTCAGTATTTTGAGCTAGGTAAATTACTTGTTGAAATAACTTTGCAGCCGCCTCTAGTTCCCACAAATCTATTTTGTACAGACCAATGCTTAATAAAGAATCTACCTCTAGCATTCGCAGATAGTAAACTGTATGTTTATTTTCTGGTTGAGGTACAAATGATTTTAGTGCTTGGGTTGCTAGAGTGATAGTTTTTTCCTGACAAGCGATCGCTTGATTTATTTTGCCTGTTATCCAGTATAAATCGCCTAATATATTGTAAAGTTCGCTGAGATTTTGCTCATCATCAAGATTGTTCACAACTTGATGAATTGCCGCCAGTACAGGTTGAATTAAACCCATACGATACAGAGTACTCCCGAGAGGTAAAAACTGCTGCCATTGGTTATGTCGGCTTTTGAGGATGACTTTACCTGCTAACTCAAATTGATGAATTTCTATGTAGTGATAATATGCTTCTAGAGCTTGCAAAGCATCTTTGAAAGTTTCAATTTGTTGAACACTAGTTGTCCAAAATTCTGCGGCTTGATAGTTAGTCAATTCCCATTCATCGCTGGGGCGTAAACGCGCGATCGCTTCTGCACGAATCACCGGATGCAGCCAGTATTCACCGTTATGACACTCCACTAAAGACCGATTTCTCAGGGAAGCAATGATTTGCCGATGTTGTTCAGGTGGTACATCCCACAGTAAACAAAACAATCCTTGAGTTGAGATAGTGGGTATATCTTGGTAACGATAACATCCCAAACGGCAAAGCAGGCGATAGGCTTGAGGGTCGAGGGTTTGCAAACGATTAATTTGACTAACTGCTAAATTTTTTAAGTCGGTGGCTGCTAGCGGATCGGCATGATTTTCTTGCCAATACAGTGCCATGTCTCCGTCAAAATCTTCCTGAATTGAACCGCAGAGAATTCCCATCGCTTTGGCATTACCGCCGTATGTGCGATGCATCATTTGCAGAGTTGACGAGTTGATAGTTAACCCACGATTGCTAAAAAATTGTTGCCATGCACCTAGATCCAAGCCAGGAAGTCGATAGCGATCAACATTCAACCCAGGTTCGCACAGGCGATCGCGACTGGTAATTAGAGTCACAGACTGCACCCTTGCATCAGCCAAAACCCGCAATAGTTCTACATAGTTGCGGTGTGATGCAATTAACCGTCCTTGTTGATCTAATGCTGGTTCGAGATTGTCGATTAACACCCCAATCCGCCGATTGTGGAGTTGACGCTTGAGTCGTCCCAATGTCACCCCAAATTCTACCCCTGGTTCTTCATGAAAGTCTTGTTTCAGCCATTCCTCTACTACCCGTTCCGCCGGGGTGATATTTTGGGTTTCCTTGGCCATCAGCAATTCTAAAACCAAGTCAAAACCTTGGTGGAGATATTGCTGGGCGAGAGTCGTTTTGCCTAATCCGCCCTCACCTTGGATGACAATCACCTTCGACCCTTGATTTACCAAAGTATTCAAGTGAGCGATCGCATCTTGTCGTCCAATAAAATTAACATCCTCTGGTGTTGGGGTGAGTTGCTGAGGCGATCGCGTATAATCAATCAGACTGGATATCGTAGTACTTTTTCTCAGAACACGCTCCAAAGTAGCACGACAATTACTTTTAGTAATCTTCTGTCGCAGTACCTTAGAAAGTAACCGCCATAACTGCGAACCAGCATCCTTAGCGTGTCCTTCCGTACAACCGTAAGAATGGGCGATATCCAAGTATTTTCTACCCAACCAAACCTGCTGAAGAATAACTTTTTGCAAATCGCTCAACCGTTCCCCGGTCTGAGCAGGAATAATGGTGTCTAACCATGCTAATGCTGCTTCAGCGTCCATTGTGTAACGACTAGGGTAGTTCAGACTTTAGTAATCACTATAAATTACTCTACAGTTATGCTTCTCAAATTTTCGGATAAGATTCTGTAAATCCGACTTTTTTCCCGACTTTATAAAAAACTCCATCCCCTTGTGGGTGGAGTTTCCCGTTGCTTTCAATGAAAAAGGACAAGGGAGACAAGGAGGACAAGGAGGATAATTAATTACTCTTAACTTTGTACTCAGTACTCTTTCAAGGTAGAAGGAATACCTCATTTACCTGAAATACGCTGTAAATTTTTATTTTTTTGATTAGTATAGATATTTACTAAGCATATAATAAGCGAAGGTAGACATAACTTGAAAAGCAATAATTCACTCCAAAAAAATCAATCTTTTTTACAACAAAAAACACTTTTAATTGGGATAATTTGGTTTATTAGTCTGATATTTTTAGCAGGTATATTAATTTATTCTAAACCGATTAACAATTGGCTGAAAGAGCTAGCATTTATTAACATACTTGATGCACTCAGTAAACTTGGTATCTTAATAGGTGTAATCACTTTCTTGTTTGAGCTTCCCAAGCAAGAAGAAAGAGCGAAAGCTGAACGAAAAAGGGCACATTTTGAATACTGGAAGGCTATTGATGCAGCCGCAGCCTCAAATACAGTTACTAGCTATGCGAGAAAAATTGCCTTGGAAGATTTAGCTAGTGAAGGAGTTTCTTTGAGAAATGTAGATGCTCCCAATGCTGACTTGAGGCAGATTGATTTAACTGGAGCAGATTTAGTAGGAGCTAATTTCTACAAGACGGATTTTACGGAAGCAAAACTTGATGGAGCTAATCTTTCTAAAGCCGACCTTTATGGAGCTAGGCTATACAGTGCTTCTCTTTTAACCGCAAAATTGGAAAGTACTGACCTTAGAGATGTTTTATACGATGAGCATACTCAATTTCCCATGGGGTTTAATGCTGCATTAATGGGAGCATACTTGATAGCTCCTGGTGTTTCTCTTCAAGGAGCTAAACTTCCAAATGCTATTCTTTGGGGAGTTAATCTTCAGGACGCTAACCTAGAAGCATCTAATTTTTCAGAGGCTAGTTTTCACGGAGCATTACTTAAAAATGCCAATTTCCAAAAAGCAAATTTAAAAGGAGCAAAGTTTGGCAATGCTAATCTCGAAGGAGCAAAGCTGGATGATGCTGATATAGAAGGAGCTAGTTTTTGGAATGCAGCCGGCTTAACTGTAGAACAAGTTAAATCTGCCAAAAATTGGCAAACAGCAGAATATAGTCAAGACTTCCTTGAAAAACTTAACTAATATTTTGATATTAGCTAAAAATCTACACATTCCTTATCTTACTTTTTCCCCAACTTTTGCAACTAAATTATATAAAACTGCCGACTTCAACCGACTGACAAAAGAAAGTGCGATCGCTTAGGCTAGGGCATAGAGATAAAAACAAAGTATAAAAATATGCTTAACACCCTTAGCCCAGGTGCAGAAGATTTAGCAGGTCAAAGCTTTCCCTCTCCTCACTACTTACAAACACAGCGCCGTATTCGTTCCCTAATAGATAAATACCTCGGAGTCGAAAAACTACGCGATCGCTTGCAGGATTTACCGATACAATTTACCAATCCCCAACCGCGTCCCTGGGAACCCATTGATTGGCAAGCGATTAATTGCAATCAAATTATCGGCATAGATCTAGAAGTATTTCTATCTATCTTGATAGGTGCAATGGATACAGAAGCCCCGATTCGCGGCTATACCCAAACCAGTAGAAAGTATTTGGCAAAATTGCATCCTCAAATGGCGCGGTTTGTTGGTGGAAGTGTCGGTGAATATGGGGAACTACTAGAACCTGGCTTATGGGAAAAAGAAGAACGTCAACATACACCTGCATTAATTAAGGTTTACACCCAACTCACAGGGGAAAAAATTACTCCCAAACTTCGCATAGTTCGCGGCTACCTTCCCACAAACGATCCTTACGAAGACCTATATCGCCACGGCTTACACCGCGTAGCCACAGAATACGGTGCAACCTGTCTTTATCTTTGGCTGATGGCTTACACCACAGGCCCACTTCAGGATGTTCTAGAGGAATTAGCACAAGACGAAATCAACCACATGACTAAATTCTGGGGGTTTGGTGTCTGGGCTTTTCCCGATACTGGACTGATGCGCATTGGGCGTACCTTAATCAAAACACGCTCTCAAAACTATCAACGCAACAACCTCATGCGTACTCTACGCCGCATGATGGGTACACTTAATTGGGATGCTTGGTCTTGGAGTAACAAAGCTACTCTCCTATTCACTTTCGCTTATGTAATGCATCGTTTGTGGAGTTGGAACAATAGCCTGACACCAGAGTATTTGCAAGGTTTGTTTGGGACTACTCTTGTTGCGCCAAAGAATTAATTTAACGAACCGCAAAGTACGCAAAGAACACGAAGGAAGAAAAAGAAGTTAGGTAAGAGTACTCCTAGTAAAAAAATGCACAATTGTCATTGCGAGCGAAACGGAGTGTAGCGTAGACACGAAGTGGCTTCCCACAGGGTAGCAATCTCCAGCTCTTTGCGCGAACTTTTTCATTCTTCATCTACACTAAAAATTTATGACTTTATTACCCCCAGATTTAAACCCGCAACACTTACCCCAACACATAGCCGTCATCATGGATGGTAACGGTCGATGGGCAACAAGTCGAGGATTACCCCGCATCGCCGGACATCGCCAAGGTGCAAAAACCCTGAAAGAACTATTGCGCTGCTGCAAGGATTGGGGAATCAAAGCGCTGACAGCCTACGCTTTCTCTACAGAAAATTGGCGGCGTCCTGTTGAAGAAGTAGATTTTCTCATGCATTTATTTGAACGACTCCTGCATCGGGAATTAGCCCAAATGCATCAAGAAGGAGTGCGAATCACGTTTATTGGCGATTTATCGGCTTTACCCCAGTCTCTACAAACCGAAATGCAACGTTCAATGACAGAGACATTGCACAATCAAGCCATACACTTTACTGTTGCAGTCAACTACGGTAGCCGCAACGAAATTACTAGGGTTTGTCGTCAAGTAGCGGAACTAGTGGAACGTGGCGAACTCAGTGCGGAAGAGGTGAATGAAAGTTTTGTCGCCCAACATCTCTACACAGCAGATACTCCTGAACCAGATTTGTTGATTCGTACTAGCGGTGAAATGCGCTTGAGTAATTTTCTGTTATGGCAAATGGCGTATACAGAGATGTACTTTACTGATATTCTTTGGCCAGATTTTAACAGAGAAGCATTTCATCAAGCTTTATTGAGTTACCAAAAACGCGATCGCCGTTTTGGTCAAGTTAAAACTTCACTCTCAGCTTAGAATACCTTTTGATGGGGAAATGCGTAGCGGCTTGTCACAAAATCAAAATGTTGCCAGAAAAGTTTTCTATAATTGAGGTTCCCCTAGAAGCACCTGAAGTTATTGAAGATTTAGGAACCAAAGAAAAGTTTTGGTTCCGCTATCAAAATCTAGGTCGTTACCTCTACAAGAAAGCTAGACCAAACACGGGAGAAGACTGGGTAGAAAAGATTGCATCTGAGTTGTGCAAATTGCTGAGACTACCTCATGCAGATTATGAACTAGCTACATTCAATGGTGAAAATGGCACTATTTCACCATCTTTTTTGGCTAAAGGTGGAAATCTCATTCTTGGTAATGAAATTCTGGCTCCGATAGTACCTGATTATCCACAAGATTCTAAAGACTTAACTCAACACACAATTCACAATATATCTCATGCCATAGAAGATCCTTCGGTTAACTTGCCCATCGGCTGGATACCAGTAGAGGGAATAAACCGTGCAATAGAAATTTTTGTTGGATATTTACTTTTGGATGCTTGGATTGGGAACACTGATCGACACCATGAAAATTGGGCGTTTATTAGTTTGAAAGAGAAGATTTATCTAGCACCAACTTATGACCACGCCTCTAGTATGGGTCGAGAACTTGCTGATGAAAAACGACACTTAAAGCTTAACAACAAATCTGTCATAGGTTATGCGGAAAAGTGTAGTTCTTTAATTTATGCTAGTTTTGGTGAGAAAAAACGCCTTAAAACTTTTGATGCTTTTCGTGAAGTGCAACAGCGCTATCCAGAAGCAGCTAGGGTGTGGTTAAGCAATTTAGCAAGGGTGTCCAGCAATGATACGCTAGAGCTTTTTGAGCGCATACCATCTAATCGGATATCAAAAACAGCAATTACATTTGCACAAACAATATTGGATTTCAATCAAAAAAGGCTCCTAAAGCTGCTGGACACCTGACTATGAAAACACTATTTTTAGCTTGGCAAGATCCCAAAAGTCGCGATTGGTTTCCCATTGGTCGGTTAAATTTTGATGAAAACAAATACCAGTTTGCTTATACGCATGGTGCAGTA
This sequence comes from Aulosira sp. ZfuVER01, assembly GCA_034530615.2. Lineage (GTDB taxonomy): Bacteria > Cyanobacteriota > Cyanobacteriia > Cyanobacteriales > Nostocaceae > Aulosira. Next base: position 29,513 of record JAVRCV020000046.1, on the reverse strand, counting down.
GAAGCTAAGTCTAAGTACGGCTTTCAACCATTAATTTCATTCCCAGATTTCAACAAGGTATACACTTCTAGTGAAATTTTTCCCTTGTTCTACAATCGATTAATGCAACGTTCTCGCCCTGACTATAAAAATTATATTGAATGGCTGAATATTCCAGAAGGTGAAGACGATCCAATTGCAATTCTGGCTCGCAGTGGTGGTAGAAAAGCAACAGATAATTTTGAGGTTTTTCCCTGTCCAGAACCAGATGAGAATGGTTTATATCACATCCACTTTTTTGCACACGGAGTTCGACACCTTCCCGATTGTGCAATTGAACGAATTAATCAATTGCAACCGGGTGAAATTTTATATTTAGCTCATGAATTTCAAAATCCCTATGACTCGCATGCATTGCTCTTATGCACTGAGGATCATCATATTGTAGGTTATTGCCCTCGATATATTGTGGATGATATTTCTCAACTCAAAAATAAAAATTCACAGCTTGTCAAAGTACACGTTGAGCGTATAAATCCAGTACCAACACCACTTCAGTTACGTTTGTTGTGTAATCTGACAGGAGAATGGCATGAAGACTTTCGTCCATTTTCCGGCCGGGAGTATCAAGCGATCGCAACTGATATCCCAGCCCCATCAGTAAACTAATGGGTATGCAGCATTTTTAATAGCCTGAAGTAGAGGATCGCGAATCTCGGCTTCGGGTAGCCAGCCAGCAGCTAGATCCCAAATGATTACGCCTCCTAAGCCATTGCTTTCCACATAATCAATCTTTGCATTAACAGATGTTTCATCGTCATAAGAGATAAAACTATCAGTAGCCGAACCTAGTGTATTAATCTTCAAATAGGCTGCCTGAGCAGTTGTATCCCAGTGGTAGACTTGTTTTTTGTAATAGCGATTGATAATTTCAAAATATGGGATTGCTCCCAATGTAGGTATCTGGGTTTTATCCCATTTTTGTAGTGGCTCAAAAACACCACCCCATTTTTTTCCCTCAAAATCAATGCCAATCGCTAATTTATTTGCTGGCACGCCTGCATTAATAAAGGCTTTGACAAGGCCATCAGCCGAAGGAAGCAGATCGCCATTACTAGGAAACTTGTTACCACCATCATAAATTGGTGCATTGTGCCATGTTACTGAACCTAGTTGATTCCCGGCTAAGTTATAGCTGATGATATTGATTTGCTCGAATTGCTTATGTAATCTTGCAAATAGTCCTGGTCGCTCTTTAACAGCAGCAGTTAATATCGGCTTGGGAGCAATAGCACTCAATTTCTGACTTAAAAGATGAATGAACGCAGCATACTGCTCTTCATCGTCTTCTGTCACAGGTTGCCAATCAATATCAATACCATCGTATTGTTCGCCATCATAGCCTATACCATTGTTTGTCAAAAATTTGACAAGATTAGTAGTAAAGGCTTCAAGGTTTTCTGGGCTAATAGCGGCTCTAAATCTATTGCGTGTCGCTCCTTTTACTTCGCCTTTACCGTCTCTTCCGCCGATCGCAAACAGAACTTTAGTTCCGGCTATATGAGCTGCTTGCAATAGCGCCGCCGAGTTGTCTGGGGTGATTTGATTAGTCTCAAAGTCCAAGCCTGCTGGGTCTAAAAGCGAGTCGTGCTGTTTAATGCCAGGTTTTACAGCAAAATGGATGATAGTAGTGACAACGCTATAATCAATATTCTCAGGATGTAAATATTCTTGTCTCCAACCAGGGTAATAGGCGCTAGTCCATCCAGGAATTCGTTTGCCGCTAACTGGGATAATGTAGTCAGTTGTGTGCATACTGTCTCTTGAACCTACAAATTCTACGATCGCTATCAAGTTTCAGAACACACTAGGCTACAAACGATATTTTTACTATTCCGGATGAGGGAGTGTGGGGAGTTTTCTCCCCCATCCTCTCACACTCCTTGTTTGCCCCATGCCCGTTACAGTTGATGAGAAGCGAGAAAAGCCTCAACTTCCGCCGCCGTTGGTTGGGAAGCGATCGCTCCTGGTTTAATAGTAGTCAAAGCACCTACAGCACTAGCATAGGTGACAATGCGTTTGGCTATTTCTGCTTTCCCCAAACTTTGAATACCATGCTGAAGTACTTGGTGAATAAATCCTGCTAAAAAACTATCCCCTGCACCTGTCGTATCTACAACAGGCATAAAAAATGAGGGTAATTTGCCTTCATTCTCGCCCAAACAATAGGCGCAACCGTTTTCTCCGTCTGTCACCAGCACGCCCTCAATTGAGTCTGCTCGATAAGTAATTGCACCAGGGTCTTTTGTATCAAATAGCCATTCTGCTTCTTCTTTGGAGAGTTTGACAAAATCGACTCGCTTAAATATTTCTTCAATTTTTTGTCGAGCAATATTGGCATCTTGCCAAAATACAGGACGCCAATTCACATCCAGCAAAATTTTCAAATCGTAATATTCCGCTAATTCTAGAGCGCGGTGAATTGCCTTTTCACTTTCTGGATAAGCTAATTCCAAAGTACCTAAAACGAGAAAATCCGCCTCTTGAAATAGCAGATGGGGCAATTTTTCTGCTTGCAGGCGCGTATCAGCAAATTCGGTGGTATCATACTTGCCGAATCCAGCAAAAGTGCGATCGCCTGCTAGATCTCTCGTAACATAAACTTGTCGCGTTGGTGCTGTAGAATGGCGTTGCACTCCTGTTGTGTCTACGCCTACTTCTTGTAAGACCTTAATTAATTGATTTCCTGGTTCATCTTCACCAACAGATCCAATAAAACCTGCTGGCGTCCCTAGCTTTACTAAAGCACAGGCTACGTTAGCTGGTGCTCCTCCTGGGTAAGGAGTCCAGGACTTAACTTCTTCTAGCTTTAGCCCCAATTGATCGGCTAAACAATCAAACAAAATTTCACCGAGACACAAAACACGGGGATTGCTCATTTCATTTTAGGGTTTCGATTTGGGAGGAAGATTTTCCAGTATAAAATCTACAATAATCTGTGCTATCTGTCGCCCGTCCTTCATAGAATGAAATAGCAATTTTTGCTACTAATCTTAAGATGTATTGCTTTTGCCCCCACATTTCTTTGCATCGGTAAAAAAGCTGACTTTCTCTAGGAGATGGTAGTATTTAGTACTATGATTTTGTCAATTTCATGACTATGAACCATAGATAAAAGGAAAATAATGGCAATTGTTATGCTAATGACACGAGAAACCCCTGTCTACAAAAGAATCTTCTAGAATTAGATAGAGTGATTAAGTACATATACCAAGGAGGATAGAATAAGTCATGGCTGCTGGCGAGTCTCAGACCCCTGTTAGTCTGTCAGACAGAGAACTGCAAATAATCGACTTAGTGGCCGCTGGCTTAACTAACCAAGAGATTGCAGGAAAACTGGAAATTAGCAAACGCACAGTTGATAACCATATCAGCAATATTCTCACTAAAACCCAGACGGAAAACCGAGTAGCGCTTGTGCGCTGGGCATTACAGTGGGGCAAAGTCTGTTTGAATGATATCAATTGCTGTCCTCTGCCTAACCCTAACGATTAGACAAGTTGCTAGTAAAGACGCGATCGATGGCGTCTAAACCCCGACATCATTGATTGCGTTATCATGTTCAAGTTCTTTTGGTTTACGGCCAAGGCAAATTTGACGCTTAACTAAAAGTTCTACTCTTCACGCATTTGTTTCATCAGTGTGAACTTCTACCACAAACTGTTATTAGCGTCGCAATCAACCAGATTAGGACTTACGCAGGCTGACTGTAAGGGTGTAAGGGCGTGAAGGTTTGAATACCTGCACCCCTTACTCAAACCCTTGGTTTTTTGCTGCCTATGCATCAGAGACTTCCAATTTCCCATCGCTATGAATTTAGGGAAAAGGGAGAAGGGGGACAAGGAAGAAAAAGCTGATTCCTGCGTTCAAATGATTGATGAAAAACCTACACCTGTCAGATGCCCAATGCCCCATGCCCAATGCCCATGAAGAAATGGAGTTTCCCGTCGCTTTCAATAAAAATTAGCAATAATATTTTGCCGCAAGCGCTACATTTGAAAGAAATCTAGATTGCTCCATTGGTTTGGGGAGCAGTGCTTCTATGAATACTTCTGCTTCTTTTCAAAGTGGCTCATCTCTCTTTGACTTTTTTAGCTTTGATTGGACAGTACCTCTGTCTGGGAATATTCCAAAGGTTGCAGGTCAAAGCTTTTCCACCTCTACAGATTTTCCACAACCCTCACAAGATGCTGATTTACTCAAGCAGCTATCATTTGTCCCTGGATTAAAAGAAATTTTGATGCTGCGACAAGTTCATGCCCTAGAACACGCTACTGTTTGGGTTCTGAGTGAATCAAACCGTGTCCATACTTCTAGAGATACTGTTCAAGTTGATAACGAATTATTAAGTGGTTTGTCTACAGAGCATGGATTCTATCTCTATGGTGAAGTCAATATTAGCGATTTACGCCGTGCAGTCACCTTGGCCTTACATCGCCTGACTAGTGGTGAAGGAGATTTAGCTGTACATCCCCGTTGCGGCACGAATTTGTCAGTAGCTATGCTGTTAACCGCCGGGCTATCTGTAGGTGTGTATCTATTGCTACCATTTCGCCCAATTGAACAACTCATCGGTTTAGGATTAGCAGCCACAACAGCAGCGGAAATCGCACCCGATTTAGGTTCAATGGCACAGCGCTACCTGACAACTGCCATTCCCTTTAACCTCAAAATTGAACAAATTACACGTACAAGCGATGTTTGGGGACGGGATGCTCATTTTGTCAAGGTAAATTGGCAAGAATAAAGTCTGGGCGAACCTTTGCTAGTAGTTAAGATCCGAATCTATTAAGATAGTGACTTACCGCGACGCGATCGCGCGTCCACCCATTTTCAGAGAGTTCAGTGATGAGAAAGCTTTATTTCTTAGTTCCAGGGACAGATGGTAAATTTGCTTGTGGTGGTCTTTGGGCAGAGTTAAAAACAGTTAAATTGGCTCAACAGATTTGTAGTGCTGATGTTGTCACTTACCGTCAACGAGAAACAGATAAACTTTTCCTAGACGATTTGCTCAAAGAGAAAAATTTAGATGATGTAATTTTTGTCATCAGTTGGGGATTTGATATAGCAAAACTCGCTGCTAGGCTTCAAAAATATAACGTTGTCTACCATGCTCACAGTGCAGGTTACAAATTCCGCTTGTCATCCAGTGTACCGATTATTACTGTGAGCCGCAATACAATGGGATACTGGGGACAAAAAGCTCCCAACTCTTTAATTTATTATTTACCCAATCAAATTAGTGACGAATTTCAAAATTTACATCTAGAGCGAGATATTGATGTTTTAATTCAGGCAAGAAAATCTTCGCAATATTTAATGCAAGCATTGATTCCCGAATTACAGAAAAAATGTCATGTATTTGTTGTGAATTCCTATGTTGAGGATTTACCTGGGTTATTCAATCGCGCTAAGATTTATCTTTACGATTCTGCGGAATATTGGGCACAACAGGGCGTGAGTGAAGGATTTGGTCTGCAACCAATGGAAGCTCTTGCCTGTGGCTGTAAGGTATTTTCTAGCGTCAATGGCGGATTATCTGATTACTTAGATCCGGGATTTAATTGCCATAAAATTGCTGGATATTCTCAAGAATTTGATATTCAACGTATTTTAAAATTGCTGGTATCTCCAGTAAATGTGACATTAACAGAACAGTTTTTTACAGAGTATCGTTACGAAAATATTATTAAGCGTTTTCGGGTAATTTTGGATGAATTAAATGAATTTTTCGATCATAAAATTCAACAACCACAAAATATCCCAGAGTTGACAAAAATACGTCTGGCTAAATTACTCACACAGAGTATATATACTAAAGTACGCAAGAAATATTTTCGGAGATAGATCCGCGCTATGCAGGGTTTAGCACTGCTAAACCCCTACGACAGGTTTGTTTTTTCCATCATTTATATTTGGTATTTATGTGTTGATTTAATAGACATCTTGCGAAAATCCGAATATGAATAAAAGGAACAACAGATGAACATCGATATTTATCTGTTGTTCGATATCTAAAATGGCGAGAAATCCCCTATGTGTTGCTATTTGCAGAGGAGACAAAAATGAAAATTGTCCCAGTTGATCGGGATGACTTCGATACATGGTTAAATCTTGCTTTGCAACTATGGCCAGGTGGATCGCCAGAAGAAATGCGCGCAAGTCTGAACAAGATTCATCAATCTCCCCGTGAGGCAGGATTTTTGATTAAAGATGACCAGGACACAGCAATTGGATTTATGAATCTCTCGCTGAGATATGATTACGTGCCTGGTGCTACTCAAAGTCCTGTTGCATTTGTAGAAGGGATTTATGTCAAAAGTGAATATCGCCAGCAAGGTGTAGGCAGATACTTAATCCAGTATGCCCAACAGTGGGCACGGGAACATGGATGTGTGGAAATTGCTTCAGATGCTTTATTAGAAAACACAATAAGTTATGAATTTCATCGTCAGGTTGGTTTTCAAGAGGTAGAAAGAATTGTGACATTCATTAAGCAAGTTCCCCCTACTTAAGAACAATCACAATCGCCCCAATTAAATGAAGTTTTTTTTACTAAATATTTTGGTATAAACAGGAAGGATATGATGTTGAATCGGGCGTCAGTACATCATCAAGTACTGCTTCTCCGATACTATGTACATCATTAAGTAATTGTTTAATACTGTACGCATGTCGCAACCCCTTTCTCCTCCCGCAAGCAAACCTGCCAATCCTCACTTTTCCTCTGGCCCTTGTGCAAAGCGTCCTGGTTGGTCTGTTTCTAACTTGGCAAACGCCTGTGTTGGTCGTTCCCATCGTTCCAAGGATGGGAAAGCAAAATTAGCAGATGTCATTGAGCGTTCCAAAAAAATGCTGGGAATTCCTGCTGATTACCGCTTGGGTATCGTTCCCGCATCTGATACTGGTGCAGTAGAGATGGCCTTGTGGTCACTGTTAGGAAACAGACCCCTTGATATCCTGGCATGGGAAAGTTTTGGTCAGGAATGGGTAAAAGATGTCACAGACGAGTTAAAGTTACCTGATGTTCGCCTGATTAAAGCACCCTATGGCAGTTTGCCAGATTTAGAATCTGTTGATTTTAGTCATGATGTAGTTTTTTTGTGGAATGGTACAACTTCCGGTGTGAGAGTTCCCAATGGCGATTGGATCAAAGATGACCGCCAAGGGTTGACCATTTGCGATGCTACATCCGCAGTATTTGCGATGGATATACCTTGGGAAAAGATAGATGTGCTGACTTACTCTTGGCAAAAAGTATTGGGTGGAGAAGCACAGCATGGAGTGATTGTACTTTCGCCTCGTGCTGTTGAACGCCTGGAAAGTTATACACCAGCTTGGCCTTTACCTAAACTTTTTCGCTTGACACAAAAAGGCAAGCTAATTGAAGGTATTTTTAAAGGAGATACCATCAACACGCCATCAATGTTGTGTGTAGAAGATGCCCTCGATACATTAACTTGGGCAGAAAGCATTGGTGGACTTCCTGGCTTAATTAGTCGCAGTGAAGCTAACTTAAACGCGATCGCAAAATGGATTGAGCAAAGCGATTGGGCTGATTTTCTAGCAGAAAAGCCGGAAACTCGTTCTTGTACTTCCATCTGCTTGAAAATTATTGATTCTTGGTTCACTAGCCAGAGTCCAGAAGCACAAGCAAAATGTGCTACCCAATTAGCCAAACTGCTGGAGAAAGAGAAAGTAGCTTACGATATTGCACCTTATCGTGCTGCACCACCAGGATTGAGAATTTGGGGAGGCGCAACAGTTGAAACCGCAGATATTGAAGCGCTGCTGCCTTGGTTAGACTGGGCTTACAATACTGTCAAAGCTGAGTCAATTGCTGTGGTTTAACTTGAGCGTGAAATCATATTAGGGGCGCAAGGCTTTGCGCCTCTATTAATATATTGATGTGTTGCAAAGATGAGTACAACCAGAATATTCAACAGTTCACAATTTCTTCAACCAACAGACGGAGAACCTATTCGTTCAGTTGTTACAGAATCCCAAGATGCAGTCGTTGTAGCCTGGTACATCAAGCCAGAACAGGAAATCCCTGCGCATATCCACCCGAATGGACAAGATACCTGGACTATTTTAAGTGGAAAGGGAAAGTATTATCTAGATAAAGTGGGCACAACAAAGCCAATTTCTGCTGGGGATGTAGTAGTTGCTTATACTGGTTGTGTGCATGGAGTATTCAACAACGGTGATGAGCCATTAGTGTTTATTTCAGTCGTGTCTCCCGCCGATGCAGGATATGAACTTGTGTTGTTAGAAGACTCTTAAATTTACTCAGATTGTTTACAAACCTGCATAAAGCAAGGGCACTAAACCTATAGTGAAGTTAAGTGCGATCGCTTAAATTTGGGAATTGTAAATTTTCATGTGTCCACGCGGTGTTACTACCAGTCGTTCAAGTCAAGCTAAACAAACAATTGCCCCGAAATTGTGGTTGTTACTGGTGGGTGTCAATCAATACCAAGACGATCAACTTCCTTCGCTACGTTATTCAGCAGTTGATTGTCAGGTATTAGCTGAAGCTTTAGCAAGCGCAACTAAAGAACAGTTTCCCCAAAGACAGGTAAAAATTTATCACGATTTTGCTCATCAGTTGCCACTATTAGCAACTGTGCGCGAAAGTTTACGGCAAATTGCTGTTGATGCCCAACCGATTGACACGGTTCTATTTTATTTTTCTGGTCATGGAATGCTACAGCCAAATACTCAAGAAGCATTTTTGTGTTTGGCAGATACGCACAAAGATAATTTAGAAAAGACTGGTTTACCTGTTAAAGAACTGTTAGCACAGTTAAGTAAAAGTGGGGTACAAAATCAGTTAGTGTGGTTGGATGCTTGCCATAGCGGGGGAATGACTCTGAGGGGAGCAGTTGCAGAACCATTGCTAAATCCTACTCCGCAATTAGTAGACGCTTTGCAGCGTAATGCTAGTAAAGGTAAAGGCTTTTATGCATTACTTTCCTGCGATATTAATCAGCAATCTTGGGAGTTTCCCGAACTGGGTCATGGGGTATTTACTTATTTTTTAATGCGGGGTTTAAATGGTGATGCTGCTGATGCCCAAGGTGTAATTTTTGCTGATGGGCTTTATCGCTATGTTTATCATCAAACGTTGCAATATATTGATAAAACTAATCAACAGTTACGCTTAATTAATCAACAAAAACGCGGTAAAGGAGATACCCAACTTTTTAGCGAATACCCCTTACAAACACCTAAGCGAATCGTTGAAGGAGTCGGGGAATTAATTTTAGGTTCAATTCCGGCGATCGCAGAATCGACCCCTTCAAGAATAGCGCTAGTAATTGAGAGATTTAGCGGCTATCAAACAACTCTAGATTTTAGTAAGATATTGGTTGATGCTGGCGATTTTGAGTTAGAATATGTGGCTCGTTCGGTGGAAACAACTGCTAAGGACGTTCGTGCTGCTATTCAAGAATGTTTAGGTTCGGCAAATCAACAACGCCACGCCAGAAATGAAGAAGCTGCAACTGTATTGTTATATCTACGCGGAATTTTAGAAGAAACCCCAGCAGGAGAAGCAGCATTATTAATAGCCGAAGATATTTGGCTCAGTCGTTCTTGGTTAAGGCAACAATTACGCCGTTCGCAAATATCCCAGCAAATCATTATTTTAGATTTTTCTGTAGTCGCAACTGTTGTTTCTTCCATTCAGGAATGGGTGGAAGACTTGCAGTTAGAATTGGAAAAGGGGCAATGTATTATTGCTGCTACTTCCCCAAAAGATAATCCAGAATTCTTTGCGCAAATACTTATCGCTACTTTAAAAGCTGCTAATCAACCAGCAGGTTTATCTGTAGCAGGTTGGATTACGCAATTGCAAATTCAACTAGCAACACAAAGTACCCCATTTCTACCACTGCATTTTTGGCTATCAGGAACTCAAGGTGTAATTGAAATTATTCCTGCTACAACTGGGTCACGTAGTCATAAAAAAGCAGCATTAGATTTAAAAATTTGTCCTTACCGGGGATTAAGGGCTTTTGTTGAAGAAGATGCGCAATATTTTTTTGGTAGAGAATCTTTAACCCAGCATTTAATTAGTCAGATAGCACATAAATCTTTCTTAGCTGTAGTGGGTGCTTCTGGTAGTGGTAAATCTTCCGTTGTACAAGCGGGATTAATGGCGCAATTGCGTCTTGGTAAACAATTACCGGGAAGCGATTCTTGGTTAATTAAATGTTTGCGTCCCGGTGCGCGTCCGTTGGAAGAGTTGGCGAAGCGGTTGGGAGGGGATACGGAGACACGGAGACGGAGTGACGCGGGGACGCGGGGAAAGGGGGGACAAGGGGGAATTGAAGATTCTTCGTCTCCTGAACTGGTGTTAGAGGGGATGCTGTATCAGGGGGTGGAAGGCTTTGTTTACTGGTTGCGTAGCCGGCCTGAAACTGTGGTGGTGTTGGTGGTAGACCAGTTTGAGGAATTGTTTACGCTTGCGCCTAGTGAAGATAGACAGCGATTTTTAGATTTGGTGTTGGGAGCAATAGAATATGCTGCTGATAAGTTTAAATTAGTCGTTACTTTGCGGGCAGATTTTATTGCTGCTTGCTTGGAAGTACCTGCACTGGCGAGTTTATTGCAAGAATCGAGTGTTTTAGTTCCGCCTAATTTGAGCGATCGCGATTATCGGCGTGTCATTATTAATCCAGCGGAACAAGTCAGCTTAAAAGTAGAACCGGAACTGGTGGAAGTACTGGTACAGGAGTTAAACCACTCGGCGGGAGATTTACCGCTGTTAGAATTTGTACTAGACCAGTTGTGGGAATTTCGGCAAGAGGGGGAACTGACTCTAGCGGCGTATCAGCAACAGGTGGGTGGAATTAAGGGCGCATTGGAACGTAAAGCCCAAGCGGTTTATGAAAGTTTAGATACCCAAGCTCAAGATTGTGCAAGGTGGATTTTTCTCTCTCTCACTCAATTAGGCGATGGTACAGAAGATACCAGGCGCAGGGTGCTGAAATCAGAGTTAGTGGTGCAAAAATATCCGGCGGCGTTGGTGGAAAGAACGCTGCAAGTGTTAACTGCTGCGAAGTTAGTGGTGGTGAATTTGGAAGAGGAGAGTAAAGGAGACGCGGGGACGCGGGGACGCGGGGACACGGAGATGGGAAGATATGCAGATGAGGGAGAATCTGTGATATCTAGTTCGAGTAATCTATCATTAAAATCTCTCCGCGTCTCCGCGTCAGACAGTCTCCGTGTCAGTCCTAATGCGTCGGCGGTAACTATTGAGGTGGCGCATGAAATATTGATTCGCCATTGGTCAACTTTGCGCTGGTGGTTGGAGGAGAATCGCAGTAGGTTGCGATCGCAACGTCAAATTGAACAAGCGGCAGCTTTGTGGAAATATAATTCTGAAGAAGCTGATTTTTTGTTGCAAGGTATCCGTTTGGCAGAGGCGGAAGAAATCTATGTCAAATATACGGATGAGTTATCTCAAGATGTTCAACGTTTCATTGCTGCTTGTTTAGAAGAAAGACAACGACAACAATTTGAACAGAAAAAGCGACTTCGACAAGCGCAAAAAGCTATTGCAGTTATCAGCGTTTTGGGAATTGCTGCTAGTGGTTTGGGTGGATTAGCTTATTTTCAAAAACAAGCAGCGCAGTTACGCGAAATTTCTGCTTTGAATGCCTCATCGGAAGCATTATTATTATCAAATCAGCAACTAGAAGCTTTAATTGCCAGTGTAAAAGCTGGGCGAGAAGTAAAGCGGGTGTTTGCACCAGACAAAGATATTCAGTTAGCAACTGTAGCAACTCTTCAGCAAGCTGTTGAGCAAACTCAAGAACTTAATCGCTTACAAGGTCATAGTCAACAAGTTAATGCTGTAAGTTTTAGCCCTAATGGAAAAATTATCGCCTCTGCTAGCGATGACGGTACAATTAAAATTTGGAATACAGAAGGGAAATTAATTAATACTATAACTGATAATCAAAGTAGATTTATAGATATTAATTTCAGCCACAATGGGAAATTTATTGCTACAAGTACAGATAAAATTATTAAAATATATACTATAGATAGCAAGCTAATCAAAATTTTTACTGGGCATACTGATATTATAAATAGTGTAGATTTTAGTCCAGATGATAAAACGCTTATTTCTAATAGCCGAGATAAAACTATCAAATTATGGCGTATCGATGGCAGTTTAATTAAAAGCTGGAATGCTCATAAGGGTTGGGTAAATACTGTTAGCTTAAGTCCTGATGGTCAAGTAATCGCTTCAGGTGGTGAAGATAATTTAGTCAAGCTTTGGCAAGCAAATGGGAAGTTATTGCAAACAATGTCAGGGCATAAAGAACGAGTGACTTGTGTTAGATTTAGCCCCGATGGTAAATTTATAGCTTCTGCTAGTGGGGATAAAACTATTAAACTTTGGAATCGTCAAGGCATACTTTTACAAACTATTGAAGGTAATACAAATCAAATTAACAGTATCAGCTTTAGCCCAGATGGTAAATTGCTCGCTGCTGGTGATGCTGATGCAATACTGAAAGTATGGAGTATTCAAGATAAATCAAGTATAGAAATACAGCAAATTTTCAGAGGGCATGGCGCACAAATTAATCAGATTAGCTTTAGTCCTGATGGTAAAATCATCGCTTCTGCTAGTGCTGACAAAACTGTTAGACTTTGGCGAGTAAATAATTCTGCAACAAACCGGGATAAAACTAGTTTTTATAGTGTGAGTGTTAGTCCTGATAACAAAATATTTGCTGCGGCTGGTTGGGATGGCAAAATTAAAATATGGGAAGATAATGGAAAATTTATAAAAACTATTTTAGGAAATCAAGGGATAATTTACGCTGTAGATTTTAGTCCTAATCGCAAAATTATCGCTGCTGCCAGTGACGATAAAACAATTAAATTATGGAATATCGCAAATAATTCTCTAGTGCAAACACTCACAGGACATACAGCACGAGTAACTAGTATTAGTTTTAGTTCTGATGGGAAGGTGCTGGCTTCTGGTAATGCAGATAAAACTATCAAATTATGGCAAATTTCAGATGGGAAATTACTACAAACTCTCAAAGCACATACTGATGAAATAACCAGCGTTAGCTTTAGTACTGATGGTCAAATGCTAGCTTCCGGCAGTTACGATAAGACAGTCAAACTTTGGAGGCTTGATGGTAGTCTTGTCAGAACTTTACAGGGAAATGGACTAGCGATCGCATCTGTAAAATTTAGTCCAGATAACACAATCCTGGCTGCTGCTAGTTTAGATAACAATATCAAACTTTGGAACGTCGCTGACGGGACTTTAATTACCACTCTCGCTGGACATACGGCTGGTGTAACGAGTTTGAGTTTTCTGCCAAACAGCCAAATACTAGCTTCTGGCAGCGCTGACGGTACAATTAAGCTGTGGAATATTAGCGATCGCACTTTACTCAAAACCCTATTAGGTCATCCTGGTAAAGTTAATAGCATCAGCTTCACTCCTGATGGTAAGGCGCTAATTAGTGCAAGTGAAGATGTTGGGGTAAAAGTATGGGATTTAAATTTGGATGACCTTAGGCGGCGGGGATGCTTGCAAATCAAAGATTACCTACAAAATAACCCCAATGTAAACAATAGCGATCGCCATATCTGCGATCGGTAAAATAGTTCGTCGTCGGGACTTCGTTCACACATTTTCCCCACGCAAACATCTGACCCCTCTCAATTACGAATTACGCAACATTTCTAACTCTTTCAACTGCTGTGACTGTTCTTCCAAGCGAATCGACAAGCGATCGCACACTAGTTCACAGATTTCAAAAATTAACGGATCGGCAATTTCATAAAACACACTCACCCCTTGCGGTTGACGCTTAATCATCCCCGCCTTTGTAAGAATTTGCAGGTGTTTTGACACATTTGCCTGTCCCAGTCCAGTTGTAGCAATAATTTCCGTGACATTCTTGCTACCTGACCTTAGAGAACATAGCACTTGCAGTCTGCTAATTTCCGATAGTACTTTAAAATAATCAGCAATTTGCCCTAGAGCCGCAGGTGAAGTTTCTAACATATAGATTTTCTAATTTATACATACATTTATTATATTACTATATGGTAGTATAATAAAATTTGCTGACGAAAGCTAAAGTCCTGACGACAAACCTTTAATGATTTACGCTGTCCTAGTTAGGCGATCGCATAATACAAAGACAGATAGCGATCGGGTTTAACCTGTAGTAGAAGTTTTTATGTTAGAAGAAAAACCGGAAAATTTACAGCGTTATGTTGCCAAATTAGCGCAAGAAGCCTTAGAAAAATCAGAACCTTCCGCATGGTTTGAAGTTCTATATGCTTCAGCTAAGGGTGATGCAGCACAAGTTCCTTGGGCAAAGTTAACTCCCCATCCCTATTTGCAAGATTGGTTGATTACTCATCCACCAACAGCAATTGGACAAAAAGCGCTGGTAATTGGGTGTGGCTTGGGAGACGATGCAGAAGCTTTAGCAAAACAAGGGTTTGAAGTCACAGCTTTTGATATTTCCCCGACAGCTATTGCTTGGTGTCAGCAGCGATTTCCCCATTCGACTGTAAACTATGTAGTTGCAGATTTATTGGTAATTCCTTCACAATGGCATCTTGCTTTTGACTTGGTTTTTGAATGTCGTAATATCCAAGCTTTACCCTTGAGTGTGCGTTCCTCTGTTATTTCCTCAATTGCCTCAGTTGTGGCTCCAGGTGGCAAACTATTAGTAATTACTCGTTTTCGAGAGACAGAAGCCGAACCCTCTGGGCCTCCCTGGCCATTGTCCAACGATGAACTAGCAGAATTTGAAAATTTAGGATTACAGCAAATAAAACGGCTGGCATTTTTAGAATCTGCGCAAATTGATGTGAAGCAACTGCTGATTGAATATCAAAGACAAAGAAGCTGAAGGCTAAATTTGCTAAGTATGCATCTTAATAAATCTAGCTATTGCTAGATGCGCTAATAGCTTTAAAAGCTATAATCTACCTCTGTTGGTTAGAGAGATAAACTTGTGGATGCAATATTAGAGCGATCGCACGCACTCAAACAAGCCTTAGTAGATTTTGTTTTGGAAGCAGAAGGCGATTTAGCACAAGCGCTAGAAACCTATGCAGCCGGAAAGTTACGCACTGGTAATGGTAACAGTGCACAGCAAGACTTAGTTATTGATAGCTTTATTACAGAAGGTAAAGTAGGCGATAAGTCACCATTAGAATTATTTATAGATAGTCATCCAGATTTACCACAGAGCGATCGCAATTTAATTAGCAGTTGGCATCGTAGTTTTATGGGCTTATTTGCCATCACAAAAATCTTACCTGATGGCTTTGAGTTAAGGAATTGGTTGACAGATAAATATTACATCGTTAAACCAAATAATGCCAAAACACTACAGGAAATATCTCGGTTAAAAGAAGGCGAAATCTTGCTAACTCGGATTTCTCCTGTCACCGAAAGTTACTGGACATTTTTCAGTAATTATACAATTATGGGTAAATTGGGTAAACCAAAACTTGCTGTAGCTATTGGTAATTTTAAAGAAACCTATAAAAATAATCTTTACAGCGATGCGCCCGATTTATTAGAAGAAGCCTGGAATTCTGTTACCCAATACCATCAGCAATTTGTGGAATTTTTTGGTACAGATGAAATCACCTTACCAGGATATCAACTAAATAAAAAAATTGCTGAATTTCAGGAAATCGTTACTGAGAAATATTTGGCAGCCACAGGCATAGATACTTCCAAACCTATAGCAGAAATGGCACAAGAAGCAGGTATTGGAGAAGAAGAAATCAAAGCAGCAGTAGAAGAAATGGGTGCTGACTCAAAAGTAGCATCGCAAATATTGCAAAATAACGGCAAGGGTAAAATGGTGATGCCAAAGGTGGATTTACCTGCCGAACTTAAGAAAGCAGAACAAGTGACAGCCATTTCTCATCCTCGTTGGGGACAAATGTTTTTACCAACATACAGTAAAGTAAAAACAATTTTATCAACAGCAGATTGGCAAAATATTGAAGGTGCCCAAAAACTAATTCGCTATTATCTTGAAGACAAAAGTATTAATGCTTTTATTTGGTATCGGTTAGCCCAAGAATACCCCAATACATTAGAAAATGTTTTGCAAACAGTTCTAGAACGTTCCGATTTTCACCTAAATAGCGATTTGGATCAACTTTTGCAAGAATTTAACAAACCTCTAGCGCCTGATTTACCAGAAATTGCTAGTGTTCCTCTACATCTGCACAACTTATTTCAAGCAGCTGTAGCAGAGGTTCACAAATCTAAGCCTCAAAGTAAAGGGCAAAAAAAGCCAGCCAAGGGTTTTAAATAAGATTGTGACTAAAGTCCTGAATATGAAATTCTTCTCCCGACTGAGAAAAATTTCAGGCTATGTCCCTGCTAACACCTGTGTACATTATTAAGAAATTCAAGTATATTTTTTGCCAATTTGGAAACCCAGATGTATCATTTGAGGCGTCCATTGTCAAAATAATCAAATTTGGCTGCATCACATTATGACAAATTCCAACCCAGTTCTCCCCAGCGAAGGCGTTTTGAAGACTAATTCTACCAGTACGAACGTAGTTAATATTCGTTCGACTCCCGTAGTCAAGGACGGTAATATTATACGTCAAGGAAAATCAGGCGATCGCGTCAAAATTCTAGATAAACAAAAGCCTTCAGGAGACACTCGTACTTGGTACAAAGTGCAGTTTGGTACACAAGCAAAAGATGTCGGCTGGGTACGCGAAGATGTAATTTCCATAGTTGCTAAACAGCCTACGCCAGATAAAAATCCTTCAGAAGCAGATACGCTAGTGTATTTCGTGACTGATACCAAAACAGTCAGAGTTTATGGCAAGGGGCAAGCATATATAAATGTCTACGATAACAAGAGTGAAACCACAAATCGTGCCCCGGCTGCAAAATTACCTAAAACTGAAACTAATAGTCTTTGGACAACCTACATTGCTTCCAAAGATGGATATACCTATCAAGTCAGATTCATTCCTGGTGCTGACACTGAACTGACAATTA
This sequence comes from Aulosira sp. ZfuVER01, assembly GCA_034530615.2. GTDB lineage: Bacteria > Cyanobacteriota > Cyanobacteriia > Cyanobacteriales > Nostocaceae > Aulosira. Next base: position 12,415 of record JAVRCV020000046.1, on the reverse strand, counting down.
TTCAGGAAAATAAGGTGATTTTGCAGCAGAAAGGTTTTCGTGCTGACGGTAGTGAGTATCGACCTTGACCGAAGAAAGGCAGAGGGCAGATGGTAGGAAATAAAGCAGGGATGGAAATACAGGAAGATTATTAGGAAAGGATTACATCTAGTAGGGGCACGGCGCTAGTCAGATTGTCTAGTTGTCAAAAATTTTTGGATGTTCCCTACAAAGATCCTTAACTAAACCGTATTGTCGCTTGTTGTATTTTCTAGTTTAGCGATCGCAAATCATGGGAATTAATTTGTAATTCTAGACGGCTTTAGATCCCCGGCGGGGATCTAAAGCCGTCTAGCAACGCAGGTCTAAATACATAAAAACTGCTGTAATACCAATTTGAAAAAAGAATGCAACAGATGGATTCCCACAAGCGAGACATAGAAAGCAATTCCCAATCCAAAATCTGTCTTGAAAAGTTTGCTCAACTGGGGGAACCCCCGCACGCAACTTTTCGCAAAATCTAAAATCCAAAATGGTATAAGATTTCCCTAGCAAAGCACTGCGGGTTTTGTTCGTCTAACCTGAGAGTGCTAATCTTGGGTGATTTGTCATGAAACTGGATTTAAAGAAGTTTTTCCAAGCGTCCAACCCCAGCAAAACTTTGGTTGTCAGCAAACCAGAGGATCGGCAATATTATATTGATTTTTCTAAAGTGCGGGGTGCAAAGATTATTGAAGAATTAGGGCGAACTATTACCCTGCTTTCAGAAGAATCTACCTGTCAATTATTTACGGGACATATCGGTTGTGGCAAGTCTACGGAATTACTGCGATTAAAGGCAGAGTTAGAAAAACAGGAATTTCATGTAGTGTATTTTGAGTCTAGCCAAAGCCTGGATATGGCAGATATTGATGTTACAGATATTTTATTAGCGATCGCGCGCGAGGTAAGCCAAAGTCTGGAAGCAATAAAAATTAACCTCAAACCAGGATATTTTCAAAATTTATTTAAAGAAATTACCGATTTATTACTCACGCCGATGGAACTTTCGGAAGTTGAACTTTCGGCGGGGATTGCTAAGATAACTGCTAAAACCAAAGATAGTCCGAAATTACGCAGTCAGTTGCGGCAATATCTCGAACCACGCACTAATGGAATTTTAGAAGCAATTAATCAAGAATTACTCAAACCTGCTAGAGATAAGCTGAAGGAAAAAGGTAAAGCCGGACTGGTGGTAATTATTGATAATCTCGACCGAGTAGATAATTCTTTGAAGCCATCGGGTTATTATCAGCCTGAATATTTATTTGTAGAACGGGGCGAACAGCTAAACCAGCTAAATTGTCATGTTATTTATACAATTCCCTTGATATTAATATTTTCTAACGCTTTAGGCAGGTTAACCAATCGCTTTGGCGTAGATCCCAAAGTTTTACCGATGGTTCCTGTACAGTTACGCGATGGTTCGGACTTTGAGGAAGGAATTACCTTATTGCAAAAGATGATTATGGTCAGAGCTTTTCCTGGGGTGAGTTGGGAACAAAGCCAGAATTTAAATTTAAACTTAATTACTCAGGTTTTTGACAGTCCAGATACATTAGAAAGAATTTGCCGAGTTAGCGGTGGACATCTGCGTAACTTGTTGATGCTATTGTTTCGCTGTCTGCAAAGAGAAGATCCACCGCTTTCGCGTAATTGCGTAGAAAGCGTAATTAAACAACGCTGTAATGAGCTAACTTTAGGCATTACACCTGATGAATGGCAATTGTTGCGAGAGGTAGGACAAGCTAAAAGCTTTAGAGGACATGAAAAATACGACCTTTTGCTCCGCAGTATGTTTGTATTTGAATATCGGGATGACGATGGTTCTTGGTTTGATATCAATCCCATTTTGACAGAGGCGAAAGAATTTCGGTAATGGAAAATGGGCATAGGCCATTGGAAAAGAGATGAATAACGTAGTAGCAAATGTTGTAATAAAAAATGTTTGTAGTTGCGCTTTAGCGCCCTATCAATTAGAAATCTAACGCACCGCCAACATCTTGAAATAATCAGCAATACCAACCATATCCGGGTTTCAGTGGGCAATGCCCACCCTACATATTATGTTATGAATCATGAAGAATCGGAAAATTTAGACGCTGAAAACGAAAGATCATTGCGAACGCTAGTAAGAGCAATTACCCTTTCTCAAGGCGAATTCTCGCTGATACTCCTACGCTGTAATTATGATGCTTTGCGTCAGCGTATGGTGCAACGCCTGCACGAATTATCTCCCGTAGAAATCCGCGAAATTACTTTACCTACATCGGTGAAAACGCTTTACACGGCTATTAAAGCAGAATTGGGAGATGAACAGCCACCAGCTTTAATGGTTTTTGGTTTGGAATCAGTTAAAGATATTGATACGGTATTAACTGCGGCTAACCAAGTCAGGGAAGAGTTTAGAAAAAACTTTCCTTTTCCTACTTTGTTGTGGATTAATGACCAAGTTCTGCAAAAGATGATTCGTTTAGCAGCAGATTTGGATAATTGGGCGACAACAATTAATTTTAATAATACTAATAATAATTTAATAGAGTTTTTACGGCAAAAGACTGATGAAATATTTGCTGGTGATGTTATCCCCAATCCGCAAATTTGTTGGGAACTCACAACTGCTCAACAAGATTTACAAAGCCGGGAGCAAGTTTTAGAGCCAGCGATTCAAGCTAGTCTAGAATTTGTAATTGGTTTAGATGATTATTTACATGACAGAATAGATTCGGCTTTAGCACATTATCAGCAAAGCTTGGGTTTTTGGCGACAAAGTAATCATTTAGAACGGCAAGGTATATTATTAGCGCATATTGCTTTAGCATATCAACGCCAAGCTAGTATTGATGGGGGAGAAAATCAAAGCTATTGGCAAGCTGCAAGAAATTATGTTCAGCAAGCTATTGAGATTTTTGAGCAAGCACAAAAGCCGGATTTAACTGCTGAATATATTAGTAAATTGGGTGAAGTACTGCGCAGCTTACAAGCATGGAGCGATTTACAAAGCCTTGCCGAGCAATCTTTATTACTGCATCAAGAGTATGCTAAACCGCGACAGATAGCTCAAGATTATGGTTTTTTGGCAGAGGTGGCGTTACAGCAGTCTCGTTGGAATGAAGCTCATCAATTTGCTGAACAAGCATTAGAAATCTTAACTATATTAAATGTCATTGCGAGCGAAGCGAAGCAATCTCAACCCACTATTAACGAAGCGAAGCAATCTCAACCCACTATTAACGAAGCGAAACAATCCCGAAATATTGCGATTGCTTCACTCCACTTCGTTCCATTCGCAATGCCATGGTTACGATTTTTTATATCTAAAAACCAAGTAGATATAGCACAAACCCATGAGCGTAGTTTATATCTATTTCTCTTAGCACGTTCTCAAAGAGGTTTAGGCGAAGTAGAAGCAGAAATTAATACCTTAGAACTCGCAAAATCAGAAAGTAATCCTCAGTACAACCCGCAATTATATATCTCTATTTTGTCAAGATTGCGCGAACTTTACTTTGAGCAAGCTAGATATTTAGATGCTTTTCATCTCAAGCAAGAGCAATTACAAATTGAACAGCAATATGGTTTTCGTGCTTTTATTGGTGCATCTTATCTTAACCCGCAGCGACAGGCAATTAACCCCGCACAGGTACAAGCAGAAAATACAGAAACAATTGCTCAAGAAATTGCAGTTTCTAGCCGAGTACAAGATCTGCGGCGTTTACGCGAAAGAGTTAGCAGTACTGAACATAAATTAACTGTAATTCACGGACAGTCAGGAGTCGGGAAAAGTTCAATTTTACAAGGAGGATTAATCCCAGCTTTGCAACAACAACCAATTGGTGAGCGAGATGCTTTACCAATTTTGTTGCGAGTTTATACAGATTGGGTAGGGATGTTGGGACGGCTTTTTGCAGAAAGTGTTGAGAGATTGCAGGGAATATTTCTAAATTCTGCGGAAGATATATTAGAGCAGTTGCGGAACAATGAAAGACGGAATTTATTAACAGTTTTAATATTTGACCAATTTGAAGAGTTTTTCTTTGTTTATAAAGACCAAGCTCAAAGGCGACCGTTTTATAAATTTCTGCGCGTCTGTTTAGATATTCCTTTTGTCAAGGTGATTTTGTCTTTGCGGGAAGATTATTTACACTATTTATTAGAATTAGACAGGATATATGATTTAAAAGTAATTAATAATAATATTCTCGATAAAAATATTCGTTATTATTTAGGTAATTTTTCATCTGAAGATGCTAAGACAGTAATTCAGAGTTTGACGGAGAAGACACATTTTTATTTAGAGCCTAACCTGATTGATGAATTGGTAAAAGATTTGGCGGGTGATATTGGCGAAGTACGCCCAATTGAGTTGCAAATTGTAGGGGCGCAATTGCAAACTGAGAAAATTACGACTTTAGTAAAGTATCGTCAGGCGGGGACTAAAGAAAAACTAGTTGAGCGATTTTTAGAGGAAGTAATTAAAGATTGTGGTGCAGTTAATGAACGTACTGCGAGATTAGTTTTATATTTATTAACTGATGAAAATGGAACACGTCCTTTAAAAACTAAAGCTGAGTTAGCCGCAGATTTAGCAACATCAGCCGAGAAATTAGATTTGGTATTGGAGATTTTTGTTAAATCTGGGTTGGTATTGCTGTTACAAGAATCTCCGGCGGAACGTTATCAATTAGTGCATGATTATTTAGTTGATCTGATTCGCCAGCAACAGGGAAATGACTTGTTAGAAGAATTAGCGAGGGAACGTGAGCAACGTTTGCAAGCCGAAGAAAATTTACAGCGCGAACAAGCAGCTAAGAAGATATTAGCCGATGCTAACCGAGAAGCTGAACAAAAAATTAAGCAAGGGCGTAAGAGTTTGGTGGTAAGTTCTAGTTTAGCAATAGTTTTATTGGTAGTGGCAGGTATGGCTGCTTTGTATGCAGTCAATAAAATTAAGGAAGCAAATATTGCCAATGCAGGGAAGCAAGACTCACTTACAAAAATGACAGAAGCGAATATCAATCTAGAAAATGTAAATTTACAAAAGCGACAAACAGAAAAGCGACTGGGAGAAATTCAGAAAAAAGCGCAAGACTTAGAAAATAAAAAGAAAGGTTTAGAAACAAACTATCAAGAGGCATTAAAAACTAAGAAAACCGCAGAAGATAAATCAAAATTAGCAGAACAGGCGACGCAACAGGCAAAGCTAAACTTGTTAACTGCTAAAGCAGATTTAGAAAAGGTAAAGCAGCAAGCAGGAACATTACAAGAGAAAAACGTCCAAGCAGAAGAGAGTATTAAAACGGCTAACACAAATGTAAAAATTGCTGAAGATAAAGTAAAACTGGCAGAAAAACAACAACAGGATGCAGAATTAAAAGCTAGACAAGCTGACGAGACTTTAAGTAAAGCACAAGCAAACCTTACACAAGCACAAAGCGCAAAAATTGCCGCCCAAGCAGCACAAAAAGAAGCATTGCAAGGAACAAACTTAGAACGGGCGGGTGTTAATGCCTTAAGACAATTTGAATCTGCCGAGTTAGAATCGCTGATGTCGGCAATGCACAGTAGTAAAGAGTTGAAAAATATTGTCAAAGATGGTCGCCCACTAGAACAATACCCAGCTTTTAGCCCGATTTATGCTTTGCATACCATTCTGAGCAATATTAAAGAACGCAACCAGTTTCAAGGTCATCAGGGCGGTGTCAATAGTGTGAGTTTTAGCCCCGACGGCAAAACCATCGCCACCGCCTCATCTGACAAAACAGCGCGGTTGTGGAACCTGCAAGGGCAACTAGTTCAAGAATTCAAAGGGCATCAGGGCGGTGTCAATAGTGTGAGTTTTAGCCCCGACGGCAAAACCATCGCCACCGCCTCATCTGACAAAACAGCGCGGTTGTGGAACCTGCAAGGGCAACTAGTTCAAGAATTCAAAGGGCATCAGGGCGGTGTCAATAGTGTGAGTTTTAGCCCCGACGGCAAAACCATCGCCACCGCCTCATCTGACAAAACAGCGCGGTTGTGGAACCTGCAAGGGCAACTAGTTCAAGAATTCAAAGGGCATCAGGGCGGTGTCAATAGTGTGAGTTTCAGCCCCGACGGCAAAACCATAGCTACCGCCTCATCTGACAATACAGCGCGGTTGTGGAACCTGCAAGGGCAACTAGTTCAAGAATTTAAAGGTCATCAGTTCAGTGTCTGGGGTGTGAGTTTCAGCCCCGACGGCAAAACCATCGCCACCGCTTCATTGGACAATACAGCGCGGTTGTGGAACCTGCAAGGGCAACTAGTTCAAGAATTTAAAGGTCATCAGTTCAGTGTCTGGGGTGTGAGTTTCAGCCCCGACGGCAAAACCATCGCCACCGCTTCATTGGACAATACAGCGCGGTTGTGGAACCTGCAAGGGCAAATCCTACAAGAATTCAAAGGTCATCGGGACAGTGTCTGGGGTGTGAATTTCAGCCCCGACGGCAAAACCATCGCCACCGTCTCCTCGGACAATACAGCGCGGTTGTGGAACCTGCAAGGGCAACTAGTTCAAGAATTTAAAGGTCATCAGTTCAGTGTCTGGGGTGTGAGTTTCAGCCCCGACGGCAAAACCATCGCCACCGCTTCATTGGACAAAACAGCAGGGTTGTGGAACCTGCAAGGGCAACTAGTTCAAGAATTTAAAGGGCATCAGGACAGTGTCTTAAGTGTGAGTTTCAGCCCCAACGGCAAAACTATTGCCACCGCCTCCTCAGACAAAACAGCGCGATTGTGGAACATGCAAGGGCAACTAGTTCAAGAATTCAAAGGGCATCAGGGCGGTGTCAATAGTGTGAGTTTCAGCCCCGACGGCAAAACTATCGCCACTGCATCAGATGACAAAACAGCACGGTTGTGGAACCTGCAAGGGCAACTAGTTCAAGAATTTAAAGGTCATCGGGACAGTGTCAGGGGTGTGAGTTTCAGCCCCGACGGCAAAACTATCGCCACTGCATCAGATGACAAAACAGCACGGTTGTGGAACCTGCAAGGGCAACTAGTTCAAGAATTTAAAGGTCATCAGGACAGTGTCAGGGGTGTGAGTTTCAGCCTCGACGGCAAAACCATAGCTACCGCATCAGATGACAATACAGCGCGGTTGTGGAACCTGCAAGGGCAAATCCTACAAGAATTCAAAGGGCATCACGGCGTTGTCTTATTGGTGAGTTTTAGCCCCGACGACAAAACCATCGCTACCGCCTCATTGGACAATACAGCGCGGTTGTGGAACCTGCAAGGGCAAATCCTACAAGAATTCAAAGGGCATCACGGCGGTGTCTGGAGTGTGAGTTTTAGCCCCGATGGCAAAACCATCGCCACCGCATCAGATGATAATACAGCGCGGTTGTGGCCTGTGGAGAATTTAGATGAGTTGTTGGTGCGGGGTTGCAAGTGGTTGCAAGTTTATTTAAAGAATCCTAATGTTAATTTGAGTGAGAGTGACAGGCATCTCTGCGATGATTTAAAGGCAGAGGGCAGGGGAGCCACTGCGTTGCGGAGGTTCCCTCCGTTGTAGCAAGTGGCGTGGCAGAAGGCAGAAGTGAAGAAATAAAGGGATAAAAGGAGATTATTTGATAAGTGCGAATTGCTTGATTTATTTACCAGGTTAGCGATCGCCTTCACCGTAGTTCGGGTTAAGCCAGATAAACCCATCATTGTATACCTCAAGACAACTCTGAAGCCATCAATACGATATTGAAGACATTCAAAATGACATTGAAGCCAATCAAAACGATTTTGAAGCTAATCAAAACGATTTTGAAGCCAATCAAAACGACTTTGAAGCCGATCAAAACGACTTTGAAGCCAATCAAAACGACTTTGAAGACTCTCAACACGATACCAATTTGAAATTATGAAAAATGTGTAGACGCGAAGCTGCTTGTCGTTCGACATGGCTTGTCGATTACAAAGCACTGGGAGGACGCAACTTTATTGGTAATCCCAAACAACCAACTATTTTTGTCTGCGAACTTGTTGATGAAGAATACAAAATGACTGCCTTTAGAGGCAATCAGCCGATCATATCCCCCAGGTTTCCCAAACTTAAGCTCACCGTGCAGCAGATTTTTGATGCAGCCAGTTAGGAGGCAGGGGGCAGGGGGAAGAAGCAAGGGAGCAGGGAGCAGGAGAGAAAAACTTAACCAATGAACAATGACCAATGCCCAATGCCCATTCACTTGCGTAAGCACAAGCTTGATGAAAAAATTGATCCGCGAGTAGCTTCGCTGTTGGCAAGGGACGAAAGAGGAAATTTGTGAAAGTTTTAGTTGTCGGAAATGGGGGGCGCGAACACGCTCTGGCGTGGAAACTGCTGCAATCTAAGCAAATTGAGCAAGTTGTTTGTGTACCGGGAAATGGCGGTACGGCAAGTATGGCAGGTTGCCAAAATTTACCCCTAGCGGTAGATGATTTTGAGGGCATTGGTAAGTATTGTCATGAAAATGGGATAACTCTGGTTGTAGTTGGGCCAGAAGTGCCCTTAGCCAAAGGAATTACAGATTATCTTAATCAGCAAGGATTGAAGGTATTTGGCCCCAGCAGAGCCGGGGCACAAATTGAAGCAAGCAAGGCTTGGGCGAAAGCTTTAATGCAAGAAGCGGGGATTCCTACAGCCAAAGCCGCTGTATTTACAGAAGCCGCAGCTGCCAAATCCTACGTTAAAGCACAGGGCGCACCCATTGTGGTGAAAGCTGATGGCTTGGCGGCTGGTAAGGGTGTGACAGTGGCAGAGACGGTAGAACAAGCCAATAGTGCCATTGATGCGATTTTTCAAGGACAGTTTGGCAGTGCTGGCGAATTTGCCGTGATTGAAGAATGCTTAATTGGGCAAGAGGTTTCGGTGTTAGCCTTAACTGACGGGTTAACAATTCGCCCTTTACTCCCAGCACAGGATCATAAGCGGATTGGTGAAGGCGATACAGGGGAAAATACTGGGGGAATGGGAGCCTACGCCCCGGCGCCGATTGCCACACCAGAGATCATGGCACGAGTGCAAACAGAAGTTTTAGAAAGAGCGATCGCCACTTTAAGATCTAAGGCGATAGATTACCGGGGTGTACTTTACGCCGGGTTAATGATTGCACCCAATGGCGACTTTAAGGTGTTGGAATTTAACTGTCGCTTTGGCGATCCCGAAACGCAAGTAATTCTGCCACTATTGGAAACACCCTTAGAAGAGTTAATTTTAGCTTGTGTAGAACAGCGTTTGGGAGAAATGCCCGCGATCGCGTGGAAACAGGGAGCAGCAGCTACAGTCGTGGCTGCGGCGGGAGGCTATCCAGGAGCATATCAAAAAGGACAGGTGATTACTGGCACTGAGCAAGCCACCGCAGTAGGAGTCACCGTATTTCATGCAGGCACAAAATTGAACGAGCAACAACAAGTAGTAACAGACGGTGGGCGAGTATTAAACGTAACTGGTACTGGTGAGGATTTTGCGCAGGCGATCGCCCAAGCATACGTCGGCATTCAATCCATTCACTTTCAGGGGATGTATTACCGTAGAGACATCGGGCATAGAGTCAAGGGACAATGTTAAGAAGGCAGAGGGCAGGAGGTTGTAGAAAATAATTCTGCTCTCTATCAGGAGAGTTTTCAGCACAGCCCTGGGCAACTAACATTTTTAGAGAATTGTGTTTGCTTTTCCTCCTTCTGCCATCTGCCCCTTGCCTCCTGCCTTTCTTTCCCACTCTTGACCTATTTGTCAAATTAACTGTTAATTTTTTAGTTGTTGGGGTTTATAAAAAAACTACTAACAACTTTTATTTAAGATGCTGGCTCCTTTGAAAACAATCCGAGAAACGATCGCAAATTGGTGGTCAGATTTCACACTCCAGACCAAGCTGTTAGCTGTGGCCACATTGGTGGTTTCCTTAATCATGAGCGGTTTGACCTTCTGGGCGGTGAATACGATTCAGCAGGATGCGCAAATGAATGATACCCGCTTCGGTCGTGACCTTGGACTGCTGCTGGCTGCCAATGTTACCCCGCTAATTGCTGACCAAAATCTCACGGAAGTTGCCCAATTTTCCCAACGCTTTTACAGCAGCACTTCTAGCGTGCGTTATATGCTCTACGCTGATGAAACCGGGAAAATCTTTTTTGGCATTCCCTTTTGGGAAGCGGAGGTGAAAAATTCCTTAACTATTGAACGGCGCATCCAACTGCCAGAAGATTACGCTAGAGACAGCGATAAGCCGATGGTGCGACAACACATGACTCCAGATGGGTCTGTCACCGATGTGTTTGTTCCTCTCATGGCCAATAACAAATACTTGGGTGTCTTGGCAATTGGCATTAACCCTAACCAAACTGCCGTTATCTCTACCAATTTTACCCGCGATGTCACCATTGCAGTTTTTATCACAATTTGGGTCATGGTAATTTTGGCGGGGGTAATTAACGCTTTGACCATCACCAAGCCAATTAAAGAATTATTAGTAGGTGTTAAACAAATCGCTGCCGGGAACTTCAAGCAACGAATTGACTTACCCCTAGGAGGTGAACTCGGAGAGTTAATTCTCAGCTTTAATGATATGGCAGAGCGTCTAGAAAGCTATGAAGAACAAAATATTGAAGAACTTACAGCAGAAAAAGCCAAGCTAGAAACTTTAGTTTCGACAATTGCTGACGGTGCTGTGTTGATTGACAATAATATGCAAGTGATTTTAGTCAACCCCACAGCACGGCGGATTTTTGCTTGGGAAAGTGATGATGTTGTAGGCAGCAATGTGCTGCATCACTTACCCCCAGCAGTGCAAATGGAAGTTAGCCGTACCTTATATGAAATGGCAGCAGGCGAATGTGAAAGCGCCGAATTTCGTATTGCTTTAAATCAACCGACCCAACGCACTATCCGTATTCTTTTAACTACAGTTCTCAATTTACAACGGGAAAGCATTAAAGGTATTGCCATCACCGTGCAAGATATTACCCGTGAAGTTGAACTCAACGAAGCCAAAAGCCAATTTATCAGCAACGTTTCTCACGAACTAAGAACGCCCTTATTTAATATCAAATCTTTTATCGAAACTTTGCACGACTACGGCGAAGACTTGAGTACAGAACAACGCCAAGAGTTTCTCCAAACAGTTAATCATGAAACCGATCGCCTAACACGCCTAGTCAATGATGTCTTAGATTTATCCAAACTCGAATCTGGCCGCAACTATAATTTTGATGGCGTAGATTTAGGGCAAGCAATCGAGCAAACCCTGCGTACTTACCAACTAAATGCTAAAGATAAAGGCATTGAATTAATTCAAGAAGTGACATTGCCTTTACCCCCAGTCTTAGGTAATTATGATTTGTTGCTGCAAGTATTAGCTAATTTAGTAGGTAACGCTCTCAAATTTACTCCATCTGGTGGTAAAGTAGCCATCCGCGCCTATCAATTAGCTCCCAAACCTAACAACTCTAATAAGCAATCGCCTCAAGTGCGAGTGGAAATTTCCGATACTGGTATTGGTATTGCTACAGAAGACCAACAAGCAATTTTCGATCGCTTCTTCCGCGTAGAAAATCGCGTTCACACCCTCGAAGGCACGGGTTTAGGCTTATCAATTGTGCGCAATATTATGGAAAGGCATCACTGTAAAGTTAATCTAGTGAGTGAAGTTGGAATTGGTACTACTTTTTGGTTCGACTTAACTGTGTTTGAGTGAAATAAAAAACTACAGATGCACACTGATATATATTTGTGTGTATCTGTTTTGAGAGTTTCTTAAGTGGTTTAATTGCATATTTGTGTAGGAGAAATATAGTGCCGCCAAGGGATGCAATTCATGAAATTGTCAAGCAAGCACTTACTAAAGATGGTTGGCTCATTAAAGATACCGACGACCCTTAAGTAATATCCTATGGTGAGAGATTTCTTTTTGTTGACCTTGGGGCAAGTAAATCTACAACTAATAGTATTGAGGGTAGCTTAATTGGGGCTGAAAAAAATCATAGCCGTATTGCAATAGAAATTAAAGAATTTAGAGGATGTTTGAAAAGTCCCTAATGATGTATCAAATACTTTTAGATCCCCCTAAATCCCCCTTAAAAAGCAGGGCCGTTTCATTCATAATGGTATGTATTTTGTCAATACGATTGGCGATAAATATCAGGGCAAAAGTCATAAATCGATGACCATTTTGATGCCTAATATTGAATGCCAAGCTTATTTTTCATCTCCTGAACCCTTGCATTTTCAGGCCTTTTAGGGAATGAAACAGCCCTGCCCTTAAAAAGGGGGACTTTGATTCAGTTTTCCCCCTTTTTAAGGGGAGTAGGGGGGATCAATTAGTATCTAAAATCACAGCTAACCACTTTTAACCCTCTTTTGTTACTACGGGAGGAGTATAATCAGGAAGGAAATCGGAAACAG